>CAVSPL010000019.1:0-32440 GCA_963729765.1 uncultured beta proteobacterium
CGAAATCCGGCCCAATCAGGTCGATCCGGTCGGTGCAGAAAGCGTCGACGCCCCAGCCAGCAGTTCGCGGGCGCGGGCGGGATCGTTGACGGTATAGCAGAACAGCCCATAACCCGCCGCCCTCACCTCCTGCGCCAGTGCCGGCGTCAGGTGCTTGTGGTTGGTGTGGATCGCGATCGCCTCGACTTCGCGCGCGCGGCGCTCCCAGTCGGGCGGCAGTTCGCTCATCAGGCAGGCGCGCGGCACTTGCGGCGCCACTTCGCGCGCCGATTCCAGCGCCAGCATGCTGAACGACGAGAGCAGCGGCACCGCCGCCAGGTCGCCCGCCGCGATCTCGTCGGCGAACAGGGCGGCGGCGATGCGCGCCACCGTGCCGCCGGTCTCCAGGTCGTACGCCGGGCGCGGGCTTGATCTCCATGTTCATCCAGACCCCGTGCGCCTTGCAGAACTGGGCGAATTCGACGAACAGCGGCACCGGCTCGCCCTCGTGCGCGCGCGCGAACCAGCCGCCGGCGTCGAGCAGCGCCAGTTCGGCCGCGTCGTAGTCGTACGACATTGCCGGAGCCGGCCACGGTACGGCCAAGATACGGGTCGTGCATCACCACCGGCACGCCGTCGCGCGCCAGCATGATGTCGTATTCGATGGCGCGGTAGCCGCGTCTGCAGCCCCTCGCGCAGGCCGGCGAGCGTGTTTTCCGGCGCCAGCGTCCCGCCGCCGCGGTGGGCCAGCACGCGCGGGTAGCGCCAGGTGCTCGGGAAGCTGGCCATGCTAGCGGGCGAGCATGCGCGACGACAGCCAGACGAAACCGCCGATGTTCGCCGCCACCGTGCACCAGAACAGCTGCTGGAACGAGCGTTTCGACGTCTTGTGGCGCAGCCACTGCTGGGCCAGCACGCCGCCCGGCCAGCCGCCGACCAGGCCCAGCAGCAGCAAGGTGCGCTCGGGCGTGCGCCAGCTGCCGCTCCTGGCGGCGGACTTGTCGATCGCGTAGGCGACGAAGCAAGACAGGCTCATGACCAGATAGGCGCCGCCGACCAGCCAGGGCAAGCCCCAGGCCAGCATGACGGCTGCATAGATCGCGGCGAAGAGAAAAATGGGCAGGTAGGGCATCTCGTCAGCTTAGCGCGCCACGCATGCTAATTGCTAGCTGGCACCGTTATCAATATTTTATCTCTGCTACGTTGGCTAGCGTACCGAGTCGGGCATCCATGCGCCCTACTCTCGTCGTTCACCTTGTTATTTAGGCAGGAGAACATCATGGCTTTTGATTTAGGAAATCTGTTGCAGCAATACATGGGCGGCGCCCAAGGCGCCAACAATGCCCGTGCCGAAGAAGACTTCGACCGTGTCGCGCAGGAAGCGCCGCGCGAAGCCGTCGCACAGGGCGTGACCCAGGCTTTCCGCTCGGACCAGACCCCGCCTTTCCCGCAAATGGTGGGGCAGATGTTTGGCCAAAGTAATCCGAACCAGCAAGCCGGCATGCTGAACCAGCTGATCGCCGCCGCCGGTCCTTCCCTGATCGGCATGCTTGCCGGCCGCGGCGGTGCAGGCGGACTGGGCGGTTTGGGCGGCGGCGCTGGGCGGCTTGGGCGGCATGCTCGGCGGCCTGCTCAATGGCGGCGGCAATGGACAGCAGCAGCCGCAGATCACGCCGGAACAGGCTTCGCAACTCTCGCCTGAGCAAGTGCAGGAAATCGCCCAAAAGGCGGAACAGGAAAACCCGGGCGTGGTCGACCGGATGGGCGACTTCTACGCCCAGCATCCGAACGTCGTCAAGGGACTCGGCGGCGCGGCACTCGCGATCGCCCTCGCCCACATGGCGTCGAACATCCAGCGCCGTTAATTCGTTTTCATCTCACTCACTAACAACAAAGGAGCATCACATGGGCATTCTGAGCAATATCTTCAATAAAATCTTCCCGAACTCGGCCTCGGCCAAGGAAGCGCAAGCCAAAACCCAGGCGCAAAACGCGCCCGCCGCTCCAACGACTGGCGCCGCTGCGCCGGCAGCGCCGACGGCCGCTCCCGCCCCTGCGGCGATGGACCAGGTCGACGTCGAAGCCATCCTGAACAGCAAGCTGCAGGCCTCGGGTCAGCAACTGAACTGGCGCACCTCGATCGTCGACCTGCTGAAGCTGCTCGACCTCGACAGCAGCCTGCAGTCGCGCAAGGAACTGGCCGCCGAACTGCACTACACCGGCGACACCAGCGATTCGGCGTCGATGAACATCTGGCTGCATCGCCAGGTGATGAACAAGCTGGCAGCGAACGGCGGCAAAGTGCCTGCCGACCTGAAAGACTAATCAGCCAGGCTGGTATTGGCGGCCGTTCCGCACGCAAAGCAAAAGCGCCCAAACGCGTTTTTGCGGGTGGAACAGCCGCCGCAACGATTGAACAAGCCGATGCCGCAATGCGGGCAAAAGTCGGTCGCGCCATCCTTCAGGTCCACATGCCGCTCGCATCCCGGACACACCCCTTTCCCCAATCGTGCCAGGGCCGTGTCGTAGCGCATCGTCTGGCGCCGCTGGACGTCGGGCAGCGCTTCGCTTTCCTTCTGGCGCGCCAGGTAGCGCTGCAAGGCGTCGATCGCATACCGCCCCACCAGCACGGTGACGATGATTCCCACGATATACCGGACATAGCCGCCATAGCTGGGCAGGTAGGGCACGAGCTCGAAAAAGAAGGCGAACAGCGCGAAGAAAATGAAGCCCCAGGCGAAGGGCCAGTAGGTGCTCTTGCGCTTGTGCTTGAACAGCCAGCCGGCCGCCACCAGCAGCGGCAGGGTCAGCGCCAGGCGGTAGCCGAACACGCGCAGCTCCTTGCTGCGCATTGCCTCGGCGTAGGCAAGCGCGGCCGGGCGCTCGAGCGCATCCCATCGCGCGGCGGCGCGTTCGGCCTGCTGGCTGGCGTCGAGCATCGCCTGGCGCTCCTTTTCGACTTGCGCCAGCGCGCGCCGCTCCTGCGCTTCGAGTTCGTCCAGCGCTTCGGTGCGCTTGATCAGTTCCGGGTCCTGGTCGGGACGCGCCGTTGCGTGGCGGGTGGCGAGCCAGTTGTCGAAGGTCGCGCGCGCCGAACGCTTGTTGGCGCGCGCGACTTCGTGTTGTTCGGTGGCCTGTTCGAGCCGCAGGCGCGCGGCATCGCGCCGCTCCTGCGGCCTGCTGCTGCTCGGCGCGCACCGGGGCGGTCTGCGCCGGGTCCATGAAGTGTTCGACCGACAGCGCGGTCTTCCACGTCCCACAGGTTGTCGACGATCTTGCCGCCCAGGCCGACCAGGAAGGCCGCGAAGGCGAACGCCACCAGCCACAAGCCGCGCTGCAGCCATTTTTCGGTCAAGCGCAAACCCTTGCTCATGATTCCTCCTGTCACGATAAACCAGGCGATCATCGGGGCGATGACGTGGACGCAGCTTGTCATGGCGCAAGGCGAGGCGCCAGCATGGGATGGAGGGGGAGCGTGCTGGCGATACCGGAGGGGGCGTACAGGCGTGCGCCCCCTCACCCTGCTACGGCATCAGCAAGTGACAAAATCAGAAGTAAGACAGGCCCAGCGCGCGGCGCACTTCGTCGACCGTGCCTGCCGCCACTTCGCGCGCCTTCATCGTGCCTTCCTTGAGCATCTGCATCACCTGCCCCTTGTCCTGCGCGAACTCTTCGCGGCGGATGCGGATCGGCTCCAGCATCTCCTGCAGCACGAGGTCGAGGCGCTTCTTGACGATGCTGTCGCCCAGGCCGCCGCGCGTGTAGTGCGCCTTCATTTCTTCCAGGGCCACCTTGTCGGTGTCGAAGGCGTCCAGGTAGAGGAAGGCGACGTTGCCCTCGACGTGGCCCGGGTCCGAGACCTTCAGGTGCAGCGGGTCGGTGTAGACCTGTTTCACGGCGGCGCGGATCTGGTCGGGGCGTGTCGCCCAGGTTGATCGTGTTGCCGAGCGACTTGCTCATCTTCGCCTTGCCGTCGATGCCGGGCAGGCGGCCGATTTCCGGCACCAGCGCCTTGCACTCGACCAGGATGTCCTGCTTCGCCAGGCGGTTGAAGCGGCGCACGATCTCGTTGCACTGCTCGATCATCGGGATCTGGTCCTCGCCCACCGGCACCAGGGTCGCCTTGAAGGCGCTGATGTCGGAGGCCTGGCTGACCGGGTAAGTCAGGAAGCCGGCCGGGATGTCGCGCTCGAAGTTGCGCAGCGCGATTTCCGTCTTGACCGTCGGGTTGCGTTCCAAACGGGCGACAGTCACGAGATTAAGATAATAGAATGTCAACTCCGCCAGCTCGGGAACCTGGGACTGGATGAAGATGGTCGAGCGGGTCGGATCGATCCCGACGGCGAGGTAATCGAGCGCCACTTCGACCACGTTCCGGTGTACCTTGCCGGTGTCATCCATGTTGTCGGTGAGCGCCTGGGCGTCGGCCAGCATGACGAATTGGCGGTACTCGTTTTGATAGGCAATGCGGTTGCGCAGGCTGCCCACGAAGTGGCCGAGGTGCAGCGGGCCGGTCGGACGGTCGCCGGTGAGGATGACGGGTGTCGGGGTGGCGTGGGAATCGGTAGCTGGGGAGGTCATTCGTTTTCCTGGTTGTGCCCCGATCCCGCCGCGCCAAAAAAAACGCCACCTGAATCGAGGCGGCGTTCATGTGAGTCACATCTTCTCGTCTGGGCCGCGCGTCGTCAGCGGCGCCACCAGGTGCAAAACGAGGAGTGTGGGTTGAGAAATTTCATGGATGGCATGTTTGCAGGTTGACGGCGTGCTGTCAACCGCTAGTCGAGCCGAACGCGACGGAGGGGGAGCGTTACCGGCCAGCTAGTCAGATGCCCGGACGCTTGTCCTTGTTAGCGAGCGGCTGCAGTTCCAAACGGTCGATTATTCCGAACTTTATCTTTTCGGCGACCGTCTAAAAGTTTTTTGTTGTAAAAATTCTAACAAGTGGTGAAATCATGAATAACACGAGCCCGAACAGCCAACCCCGCCCACTCGAACTCTGGGGCGGCCTTGAATGCACTGTCAACCGTGTGCAGGACGAATACTTCAGCCAGCTCGACCGCAACGGCCACGCGCTGCGCAACTGCGATATCCAACGCTTCGCCTCGACTCGGCATCCGCGCCATCCGCTACCCGATCCTGTGGGAACGCACCGCCCCGGACGGCATCGACAAGGCCGACTGGTCCTGGCCCGACGAACGCCTGCCTGCCCTGCGCGACGCCGGCGTGACGCCGATCGCCGGCCTGATCCACCACGGCAGCGGCCCGCGCGACACCAGCCTGCTCGACCCCGCCTTCCCCGAACGCCTGGCCGAGTATGCCGGCGCCGTCGCCGCGCGCTATCCCTGGCTCGAGTACTACACCCCGGTCAACGAACCCTGCACCACCGCGCGCTTCGCCGGCCTGTACGGGGTCTGGTACCCGCATGCGCGCGACGACGCCAGCTTCATCCAGGCCCTGCTGATCCAGTGCCGCGCCGTGGTGCTGTGCATGCGCGCCATCCGCGCCGTCAATCCGGATGCCAAACTGGTGCAAACGGACGACCTCGGCAAGACCTACAGCACGCCGGAAATGGCGCGCGACGGCCGAGTTCTACAACGAACGGCGCTGGCTGGCCTGGGACCTGCTGTGCGGCATGGTCGGCCCGGAACATGCCCTGTGGAATTACCTGATCCGCTCCGGCGCCAGCGCGGACGACCTGCTCTGGTTCCGCGACAACACCTGCCCGCCCGACATCATCGGCGTGAATTATTACGTCACCAGCGAGCGCTGGCTCGATCACCGTCCGGAGCGCTACCCGCAGCACCACCGCGGCATGGCCGACGGCATCCCCTGCGCCGACATCGAAGCCTCGCGCGCGCTGGCCACGCCGACGGCCGGCATCGCTCCCCTGCTGACCGAAATCTGGGACCGCTACCGCCTGCCGCTGGCCATCACCGAGGCCCACATCGACGCCGAACCGCGAAGACCAGTTGCGCTGGCTGCTGGAAATCTGGCAGGCGCGCGCAGGTCGCGCGCACCAACGGCGTCGACCTGCGCGCGGTCACCGTCTGGTCGCTGCTCGGCTCCTTCGACTGGAACAGCCTGGTCACGCGCAACGCCGGCTATTACGAACCGGGCCCGTTCGACGTGCGCTCGCCGCATGCCGCGCCCGACCGCGCTGGCCGCCATGATGCGCGAACTGGCGGGCGGCAAGCCGCTGTCGCATCCGGTGCTGCGCGGCCAGGGCTGGTGGCGCCGTCCGGGCCGCTTCCTGTGCACGCCGGTCGCCACGCCGGCGGCACTGACCTCGATCTCGGCCGACGGCCACCGCCTGCTCGGGCGCCGGCGTCGCCGCCCGATCCTGATCACGGGCGCCACCGGCACCCTGGGCCGCGCCTTTGCCCGCGTCTGCCAGAAGCGCAACCTCGCCTATCGACTGCTGTCGCGCCACGACATGGACATCGCCGACCCGGCCTCGGTCGAGCGCGCGCTGGCCCGCTACAAGCCCTGGGCCCTGATCAACACCAGCGGCTATGTGCGCGTCGACGATGCCGAACACGAGGTCGAGCGCTGCATGCGCGAAAACACGCTACGGCGCCACGATCCTGGCCGAAGCCTGCGCCCGCCATGGCGTGCACCTCACCACCTTCTCGAGCGACCTGGTGTTCGACGGCCGCAAGGAGCGTCCGTATGTCGAGAGCGACCCGCTCGCGCCGCTCAACGTCTACGGCCGCAGCAAGGCCGCCTCCGAAGCGCGCCGTCCTGGCGCAGCATCCGGGCGCCCTGGTGGTGCGCACCAGCGCCTTCTTCGGCCCCTGGGACAAGCACAATTTCGTGACCCTGGCGCTGAACGCCCTCGAACGCGGCGAACCCTTCGCCGCCGCCGACGACATGACCGTCTCGCCGACCTATGTGCCGGACCTGGTGCATACCTGCCTCGACCTCGCCATCGACCGCGAACGCGGCGTCTGGCACCTGAACAACGGCGGCGCGGTCACCTGGTTCGAACTGGCGAAGCTGGCGGCGGAGAAGGCCGGCATCGATGCGTCGACGCTGGTCGCGCAGTCCGTCAAGCACGATGGGCATGGCGGCCGCGCGGCCAGGCTACACCGTGCTGCACAGCGAACGCGGCGTCCTGCTGCCGACGCTGGAAAACGCGCTCGACCGCTACATCGAACTGCGCAACGTGATCGATCCGGAGTACGAGGAACTGGCCAGGACCGCCGAGACGCGCGTGCCTGCCGCCAGCGGCCATCGCCAGCAGGAGGAAACGCCGGCGGAAGCGGTGCACGGGTTTTGAGCGGTGAATTTATCGAAATGCGTAGGGTGGAGGGGGCGCCGAGCCTCCCGACTCCACGCGTTTCACCGCTTGATCATCCGTGCTGGATGTCGCTGTGGCGTTTGACCGCCTGCGTTATAGAATAGCAAGGCTCCCTCAACGCAAAGGCCTCCTCCGTGCAAGAGCAACACGCTTTTCCGTTTTTCCGCGAAATCATCCTTTTCCTGATCCTCGCCGGCATCCTGATTCCCACGCTGCAGCGCCTGCGCATCAACCAGGTGCTCGGCTTCCTGGCGGTCGGCGCCCTGGCCGGTCCCTTCGGCCTGGGCCTGCACGCGGCCCAGTTCCCGTGGCTGGCCTGGCTCACCTTCCCGAGCGGTCCGGGCATCTCGATACTGGCCGAAATCGGCGTGCTGTTCCTGATGTTCATGATCGGGCTCGAACTGTCGGCCGCGCGCCTGTGGGCGATGCGGCGCCTGGGTCTTCGGCGGCGGCACGCTCGCAGGTGCTGGTCAGCGCGCTCGCTGATCGGCGGCGCCCTGCTGCTGCTTGGCCAGCCCTTCGCCACCGCCGCCATCCTCGGCCTGGTGCTGTCGCTGTCCTCGACCGCGGTCGTGATGCAGCTGATGAACGAGCAAAACACCACCGGCACGCCGCCTCGGCCAGGCCGCGTTTTCGATCCTGATGCTGCAGGACCTGGCCGTGGTGCCGATCCTGATGCTGATCGGCGTGCTGGCGCGCGGCAGCGGCGACGGCGCCATGACCCTGGCCCTGGTCACCATGGCCAAGGCCGGCGGCGCCATCGCGCTGATCTACCTGGTCGGCGGACGCGTGATCCACCCGCTGTTCAAGGCCTTTGCGCGCCACCGCCAGCCCGACGTGTTCATGGCGCTGATCCTGCTCTCCACCTTCGGCATTGCCGGCCTGTCGGCGGCGGCCGGCCTGTCGATGGCGCTCGGCGCGCTGATCGCCGGCCTGCTGCTGGCCGAGACCGAGTTCCGCCACGAAGTCGAGCTGATGGTCGAGCCCTTCAAGGGCCTGCTCATGGGCCTGTTCTTCATGACGGTCGGGATGAGCATGGACACGCGCCAGATCGCCGATGCGCCGCTCTGGCTGGCGGGCGCCGTCCTCGGCCTGGTGCTGATCAAGGGCGCTGGTCGTCACGCTGCTGCTGCGCGCCGGCGGCCTGTCCTGGGGCCGCGCGCTCGAAGGCGGCCTGCTGCTGGCGCAAGGCGGCGAATTCGCCTTCATCGTGCTCGGCGACGCCATCCAGGCCAAGCTGCTCGACCCGGCGCCTGGGTGCGCGCGTGATGCTGGCCGTCGGCCTGTCGATGTTCATCACGCCGCTGCTGGCGCGCCTGGGACGCGCGATCGGCGAACGGCAGCGAACGCGCCGCACGCGAACGCGTCGGCGCAGCACGACGAGGACGCGCTCGGAGCAGGCACGCGGCCAGATCATCATCGCCGGCTTCGGGCGGGTCGGCCAGCAGCTGGCCAAGCTGCTGACTGCCCAGGACATCCCGTTCGTCGCCTTCGAAAACAATGCCGCGCTGGTCTCGAAGCTGCACGCCGAAGGCATGCCGGTCTTCTTCGGCAACGCCTCGCGGCCGGAACTGCTGCGCCTGGTGCATGCCGACCAGGCGCCGGCGATCGTGCTCACCATGGACAATCCGCCGCGTCGCTGCAGGCGGTGCGCGGCATCCGGCGCGAATTCGCCGAGGTGCCGCTGTTCGTGCGCTCGCGCGACGAACGCCATGCGCGCCTGCTCAAGCGCGCCGGCGCGACGGTCGTGGTGCCGGAAACACTGGAAGCGAGCCTGCAGCTGTCGGCCTTCGTGCTCGAAGCGATGGGGCTCAACGAGGAACCGTGGACGACATCGTCGACCGCGAACGCGACCTGTTCGCCGAACAGCTGAGCGATGCGGGTCTGCGCGAGCCCGGCTCAAGAACCTGAGGCGCGTTCGGCGGCGCGCCAGCCCCACCACGCCGCTTCCTCGAACACCGAGAAGCCGGACAAATCGGCATGCGCGAACAGGATCGGGCCGTCTGCATCGCGCAAGGCGCGCCAGCCCGCATTGCTGCGAAAACCCGGGCGGGGCACCGCCATGGCGTGCGCCGCGCAGCGTGATGTCGACCCGCTCGACGCAGGGCGCGAACTTCCAGCCATAGGCCGCTTTCAGGTCGGCGCTGGCCAGCTCGATCAGTTCTTGCGGCGTGGCCTTCTCATCCAGTTGCGCGCCTCGCCGGGCGTGCGCTCGCGACAGCGCCACGTAGGCCGTGAACACGGTCTTCTCCGGCCGGCTGGACCCGGATGTCCTGGTGGGTCGAGACCACATAGCCCAGGCCCGGTTCCTGGATACACCACATTGTCCCAGGACAGCGGCGCCTCCGGCAGCTCGCGCGGAAAATCCTTCATCAGGAAGTTCGCCACCATCCACGGCGCATAGCTCGGGCAGTGTGCACGCTTCGCGATCGAAGCCGATAGCGCGCCGATGTCGTCGACCACGCGCGCGGCCACGAACAGCGGCATCGCGCAGATCGCCTTGCGCGCCCTGCACCAGGTAGGTGGTGCGGCGCGCCGTCGTTCGAGCATGAAGCACAGCGCCTCGACGCCATCGCTCGTGCGCTTGAGCGACACCGCGGTGCCGGCCCGGCGCTCGATGCCCGAGCGCGCCGCCATGCGCTTCGGCCACCGGCTCCAGGCCGCCGGGCCAGGTCAGCCACGCGCCGATTGCCGGCATTCGCCGCCTGGCCCCAGCGGCCTGCAGAAATAATGCAGGCCGGCCCAGGCCGAGACCTGGTCGTAGCGCGTGCCGTAATCGTCGCGGCAGCAGTAGTTCAGGTACCAGTGCAGGGTGGGCGAGCGGTAGCCTTCTGCTCCAGCCAGGCCTTGAAGCGTGATGCGGTCGAGCGCCTCGAATGCGCGTGTCGTTCGACGACAGCACCGGTCGGGAACACGAACACGCGCCGGCCGTCGCGCCGCGCAGCGCGCGCAGGCGCTCCATCTCGGCGAAGAAGCGCCGGTGCTCGGCCAGTTCGGCCGGCGCCACGCCTGGCGTCGGCATGAAGCCTTCCTGCCAGGCCTTCGAACAGCAGCCGTTCTTCCGGCGCGTGCACGATGAAAGCGCTCGTCATAGGTCGGCTTCTCGGCCAAGGGATCGCGCTGCGATGATGCCGAGGTCGGCCAGGATCTCGCGCACGTGCATCGATTCCGGCGAGGGCAGCGGCAGGTAGTGCGCGCCGGTCGGATATTCGAGCTCGCCGAAGCGGCCGCCGGCCGCGTTGCCGAAGGGCTGCGGGCCGTCGATCATCAGCGCGTCGCACTGCCCGTCCTTTTCGAGCTTCCAGGCCGCGGTCAGGCCGGCGATGCCGGAGCCGAGGATGACGACATCGGTCTCGAACGATCGGCGACGGCGGCGGCAGGGCGCGCGCGGTCGCGCAGGAAGTGGCCCTCGGCGCGGCCCGGATAATGCACGCTCGGCGTGATCTCCTGCCAGCGCTGGAAGCCGGCCGCGCTGCCCGCCGCCGCCAGCCGGCGCCGCCGGCGCCGAGCAGGAAGGAACGGCGGTCCATCAGCGGATCACCCGGCGCCAGTCCTGCTCGAACTCGTGCACCAGCGACTGCGTATTGAGGCGGTTCGGCGCCATCTCGCAGCGGCTGCATGTCGGGCGGGAAGCTGAACATCTCGCGCGTGGTCTCGGCGTTCAGGTAGCGCATCGGCAGGCGGTAGCTGCGTCGGCGGCGCGTACTGCTGCCTGGGGCGACGCCAGGATGAAGCCCCATTCGCCGAACGACGGCACGTACAGCGTGATACGGGCCAGGTCTGCATGCCCACTTCGCGCAAGGTGGCGTCGATGGTCCAGTAGGCGTGCGGCGCGAAGAACGGCGAGGTCGACTGCACCACCACCAGGCCGTTGGCCGCCACGTGCTTTTTCAGCATGCCGTAGAACGGCACCGAGTACAGCTTGCCGAGCGCGAAGCTGGACGGATCGGGAAAGTCGACGATCGACGGCGTCGAACATGTCGTCGTGCTGTTCTGCAGCCAGATCGCGGCATCGGCATTGACCACCTTCACCCGCTTGTCGCGCAAGCGCAGCCGTCATTGAGCTTCGACCAGTTCCGGGCGCGTGGTGAAGGTGCGCGGTCATCGCCGGGTCGAGGTCGACCAGGGTCACCTGCTCGATGTTCTGGATAGCGCAGGATTTCGCGCAGGGCCAGGCCGTCGCCGCCGCCCAGCACCAGCACCCGCCGCGCCCACGGCAGCGGCTGCAGCGCCGGATGCACCAGCGCCTCGTGGTAGCGGTATTCGTCGCGCGAGGAAAACTGCAGGTTGCCGTTGATGTACAGGCGCAGGTCGTCCTTCCAGCGCGTGATCACCAGCCGCTGGTAGGGCGTGGTGGTCGAATACACGATCTCGTCGCCGAACAGGCCGTGCTCGCCCCAGTGCCACCATGCCGGTCCGACAGCATGAAGCCGAGCACCAGCACGAACAGCACGGCGCAGGCGCGCAGCACGCGGCCGGTCAGCGTTCGCCAGCTCGGCGCGGAACACGTACAGGGTCCACAGCGCCACGCCGACGTTGAGCATCCCGAACAGGAAGCCGGTGCGCACCAGGCCCAGGTGCGGCGCCAGCACCAGCGGGAACAGCAGCGAGACCGCCAGCGCGCCCAGGTAGTCGAAGGTCAGCACGCGGCTGACCAGTTCACTGAATTCGGTCTGGCGCTCGTTCAGCGCGCGCATCACCAGCGGCACCTCCATGCCGACCAGCATGCCGATCAGGAACACCAGTACGTACAGCAGCGTGCGAAACGGCGCCGCCATCCACGAGAAGGTCATGAACAGCAGCGCCGCCGAGAGGCCGCCGATCAGGCCGACCGCCAGCTCGATGTCGATGAAGCGCGCCAGCACGTCGTCGTCGCGCACGTACTTGGAGAAGTGGGCGCCGACGCCCATGGCGAACAGGTAGCAGCCGATGATGGTCGAAAACTGGAGGACCGAGTCGCCCAGCAGGTAGCTCGACAGCGCGCCGGCGATCAGTTCGTAGGCCAGGCCGCAGGAAGCGACCACGAAGACGGACAGTATGAGAATTCTTTTGGTCATGAAACGGCTTTTGTTCTAAGATTCGCTGTACTTGTCAAATCTGACATTTCATTGGGGAATCCTCGTGCCCGCCATCCTAGCCTATCTGCTGCACCTTTCGACGGCCGTCGCGCATGGTCATGGCGTTTTTTCGTCGTCTACACGCGGGTCACGCCGTATCGACGAGGTGCAGCTGATCCGCCAGGGCAACGGCGCGGCCGCGCTGTCGCTGGGCGGCGCCCTGCTCGGCTTTTCGGTCACCGTCGCCTCGGCCCTGCTGCACACCGGCGAGCTACTACCAGTTCCTCGGCTGGGCCGGCGGTCGGCATGCTGGTCCAGCTGCTGGTCTTCCTGGTCGCCACGCGCTTGCTGCGCATGTCGAAAGACCAGATCGAAGCGAACAACATGCGCCTTCGGCGGCCTGCTCGGCGCCATTTCGCTGTCGCATCGGCCTGGTCAACGCCGGCTGCATTTCCTGATATTACGTCACTTCACGGAGGACCATCATGTCCATCGGCTCATTCATCAAGAAGCAGTTTATCGACGTCCTGCAGTGGAACGAAGAAGCCGACGGCGTGCTCGCCTGGCGCTATCCGATGCAGGATTTCGAGATCCAGAACGGCGCCGTCCTGAACGTGCGCGAATCGCAGGTCGCGGTGTTCGTCAACGAAGGCCAGATCGCCGACGTGTTCGGCCCCGGCACCCACAAGCTCACCACGCAGACGCTGCCGGTGCTGACCAACCTGAAGAACTGGGACAAGCTGTTCGATTCGCCCTTCAAGTCGGACGTCTACTTCTTCAGCACCCGCGTGCAGACCGGCCGCAAGTGGGGCACGCCGCAGCCGATCACGATCCGCGACAAGGATTTCGACATGATCCGCGTGCGCGCCTTCGGCATGTACTCCTACCGCGTCGCCGACCCGCGCACGTTCTTCACCGAGATCAGCGGCACGCGCGAGGTCTACACGCGCGACGAGGTCGAAGACCAGCTGCGCGGCATCCTGATGGCGACCATGGCCTCCTCGCTGGGCAGCGTCGAACGTCGCCTTCCTCGACATGGCGGCCAACCAGGCGCTGATGGCGCAGCAGGTCAAGGGGGACCTGGCGCACTGCCTTCGCGCGCTACGGCATCGGCCTCGACGAATTCAACGTCGCCAGCGTCAGCCTGCCGGAAGAACTGCAGGCGGCGCTCGACGAACGCATCTCGGCCGGCATGAAGGGCGGCCTGCGGCGCGACAAGATGGGCGGCTTCACCCAGTTCCAGGTCGCCAGCAGCATTCCGCTGGCGGCGCAGAACGAAGGCGGCCTGGCCGGCATCGGCGCCGGCCTCGGCGCCGGCATGGCGGTCGGCCAGGCGATGGCGCAGGGCATGGGCGGCGCGTTTGCGCAGCAGCCGCGGCGCTGCCGCGCTGCCGCCTCCGCGCCAGCCGACTCGATCGAAGACCGGCTCGGCAAAGCTGAAAGGCCTGCTCGACAAGGGCTTGATTTCCGCCGCCGACTACGACAGCACGCAAGGCCGAGCTGCTGAAAAAGCTGATCGGCTGAGCAGCCGCATGCAGAACGTTTCCTGTCCGTGCTGCGGCGCGCCGAAGTCCAGTTCCGCTCGCACGCCTCCGTCATGGCGGTGTGCGAGTACTGCCGCGCCAGCGTCGTCAAGGATGCCGATGCGGTCAAGCGACCTCGGCAAGATGTCGTCGGTGCTGGAAGACTATTCGCCGATCCAGATCAACACCGCGGGCATCCACGGCGGACGCCGTTTCACCGTCGTCGGCCGCATCCAGCTGCGCTATTCGAGCCGGCATCTGGAACGAGTGGTATCGTGCTGTTCGACGACGGCAGCGCCGGCTGGCTGGGCGACGCGTCGGGCCAGTACACGCTGACGCTCGCGCAGCCCGATGGCGGGATTCGCTTGCCCGCATTCGCGGACATCACGCCCGGCAAGTCCTACCCGATCAGCGGACGGCCATTTCACGGCCAGCCGACGTGCGCGAAGCCGATTGCATCGGCGGCCAGGGAGAATTGCCGTTTCGGGTGGGCGCAGGCTGGAAAGCGCGCGTGGCCGACTTCCGCGCGCGAGCGCGAATTTCTCACGCTCGACTATTCCGACGGCGACAAGCCGCTGCTGTACACCGGTTTCGCCGTCACGCTGCCGGACCTGAAATTCCAGCTGCTGCGCGACGACGAGCAGATCAAGGCCAGCGCCGGCAAATACCGCGGCAAGCGTCGAGTGCGCTCGCTCTGCCCGTCCTGCGGCACCGCCATCAGGCTACCTGCCGGGCGTGACCGACCAACCTGGTGTGCCCCGCATGCGCGACGCAGCTCGACGCCGCCAGCGCCGCAGGCGCAGGTGCTGGCCAAAGGCGAACAAGTCGAGCGCCGCACGATGCACGCTGCCGCTGGGCGCCAACGCCAAAATCGACGACAAGCCGACTGGCACCGTGATCGGCGCCATGGTGCGCAGGGACGACGAAGGCAGCGAGTGGACCGAATACCTGATGTACAGCCCACGCGCCGAGTTCTTCTGGCTGGTCGAGACCGACGAAGGCTGGTCGCGCGCCACGGTGCTCGACGGACTGGCCGGCTGGCACGGCCGACCCCGAGGCGCTGTCGGTCAGCCTGGACAAGGTCGCCTATCGCCGGCAGTACGACTACCAGGCGCAGGTGACGCACGCTGATCGGCGCCTTCAACTGGCGTGTGGCGCGCGGGCGACCTGGTGCGCGTGGTGGAATTCGAGCGCGGCCAGACCCGCCTGGCGGCCGAAATGACGGCCGAGGAAATGACGTGGTCGCGCTCGACGCCGGTGGCGATGCGACCAGCTGCGTGCCTGGTTCGGCGACCAGCGCGCCGCGCAGCTGATTGCGCCGAAGTCGTCCGGCGGCGCGTCCTCCGCCGACGATCGGTACGGCCCGTTCATCCGCTTCCTGCTCTGGTTGCTGGGCTTGAACCTGATACCGCTCCTGTTTAATTTCGGGGACGTCTCCACTTACCTCCTGATGGGCGGCGCTGCGCTGTTGCTGCCGGCTTTCTTCGCACCTGCACAGCGGCTCGCACATGAAAAAATTCTATTCCCTGTACGCCGTCATCGTCATCGCTCGTCATCACGCTCCTGAGCTGGGCGTCGCTGTTGGGCTCGAGCAGCAACTCGTCGGGCTGCGGCAGCAGCTGGAGTTCGACGGCCGCGGCTATTCGGCGGCGGCTTCTCGGGCGGCGGCCACAAGTGACGTACCCATCACCGCCCGGCCGGCATCCACCTGCTCGCCGACCTGCACGGCGTCGACCCCGCACTGCTGACCGACGCGGCGCAGATCGACGCCCTGCTGCGCGCCGCCGCGCTGGCGGCCGGCGCGCGCATCCTGCACAGCCACTTCCACACCTTCGGCCCCGGCATGGGCGTGACCGGCGTGCTGCTGCTGGCCGAATCGCACATCTCGATCCACACCTGGCCGGAATTCGGTTTCGCCGCGGCCGACATCTTCATGTGCGGCGCGGCCAGGCCGCGAACTGGCGCTCGAACTGATCGAAGCGAGCCTGCGCCCGCAATCGCGCTGCGCTGCGAGACCGTGGAACGCGGCCAGCTATAATTGCGGCTCGACAAACGGGGCAAAACCATCATGATCGATAGTGCTAGTTCGAACGGTGCGCCGAAGGCGCTGGGCCATATCCGCGTGCTCGATTTGTCGCGCGTGCTGGCCGGCCCCTGGTGTTCGCAAAACCTGGCCGACCTCGGCGCCGACGTCATCAAGATCGAGCGCCCCGGCTGCGGCGACGACACGCGCGCCTGGGGTCCGCCGTATGCGCGGGACGCCGACGGCAAGGACACCAGCGAAGCGGCCTATTACCTGTCGGCGAACCGCGGCAAGCGCTCGGTGACGGTCGATATCGCCAGCCCCGAGGGCCAGGCCCTGATCCGCGACCTGGCGCGCCACGCCGACGTGGTGCTGGAAAATTACAAGGTCGGCCAGCTCAAGCGCTACGGCCTCGATTACGAATCGCTGAAGGCGATCAAGCCCGACCTGGTCTACTGCTCGATCACCGGCTTCGGCCAGGACGGCCCCTACGCGCACCGCGCCGGCTACGACTTCCTGATCCAGGGCATGGGCGGCCTGATGTCGGTCACGGGCGAACGCGACGAACTGCCGGGCGGCGGCCCGCAAAAGGCCGGCGTCGCGCTGACCGACCTGATGACCGGCATGTACGCGACGATCGCCGTGCTGGCCGCGCTCACCCACCGCGACCGCACCGGCGCCGGCCAGTACATCGACATGGCGCTGCTCGACACGCAGGTGGCGATGCTGGCCAACGTCGGCAGCAATTACCTCAACAGCGGCAAGGCGCCGAAACGCTGGGGCAACGCGCACGCCAACATCGTGCCCTACCAGACCTTCGCCTGTTCGGACGGCCACATCATCGTCGCCGCCGGGAACGATGGCCAGTACCAGAAATTCGTCGAAGCCGGCGGCAGGCCGGAACTGGCGGCCGATCCGCGCTTCGCGACCAATCCTTCGCGGGTGGCGAATCGCGACGTGCTGGTGCCGCTGCTGGCCGAGATGGTGGCCACGCGCGGGCGCGACGAATGGATCGCGCTGCTGGAAGCGGTGGGCGTGCCCTGCGGGCCGATCAACGACGTCGGCGAAGTCTTCGCCAACGAACAGGTGCAGGCGCGCGGCATGGCGGTCGCGCTGCCGCATCCGGCGGCCGGCAAGGTCACGCTGGTGCGCAGCCCGATGAAGATGTCGGGCACGCCGGCGACCAGCGACAAGGCGCCGCCACTGCTCGGCCAGCACACCGACGAAGTCCTGCGCGATGTGTTGGGCCGAAGCGGCGACGAGATTGCGGCGCTGCGCGCACGCGGGGTGGTGTAAGCGGCTGGGCCGTTTGGCCGCTTGGTACGCGCGGCGTGCATGCATGCCGGCGTGGTTCCGTATCCGCCGGCCGGGCGCGTCCAGCGCTTCAGCCGGTCTGACGGATGGTGGAAAGCACTCAGTGCAGCTTGTGCTTGAAGTCGGACAGCTCGGCGTGCACGCGGGTGACGACTGCTTCCAGGTGCGCCGGCATCTGCGGCGAGGACCGGCTGATGCGCTTGGCCTCGTCGCCCATGTCTTCCAGGCTGTCGACGCACTGAACGATGCGTGCCTCATCGTTCGACTGCATCACATCCCGCGCCTGTTTCACTTCCCGTGCAATGCGCTCGATGCAATCGCGCATCTCCGGCGGCGTGTCCTGCGACGACTTGCAGGCCTGCTCGGCTTCGCCGATGGTCTGCTGCAGGTGGCTGTACCGTTGCTGGATTTCGTTGGCTTGTAGCATGATGACCTCCTCAACATAAAGAGAGCAGGTTATTTTAGCGCTGGACGACATGACTTGTATGCTGCCGCACTGTAGCCTTCACGCAAGTTATAAATCGCCGTGAAGAATCCTTAGAGCAGATATTAATTCTCAACGAGACAATCGCGTAGGATAAAGCTGATCCGGCTAAATCGTGGGGGTGGGCCCTTCGAACACGGCGCCAATATAGGTGGTGCAGACTGTTCAGCTGCCGCCCACTCTTTTAAATCCGCAGGATCCAGACAATAGACGCTCATCTGGAAAATTGTACCTGATCGCGTCCAACGCATTGGATCGGATAGACCGCTCACTGTAATTAGGAACATACGTCTTCAAATCCGAACGCAGAAATCTGCAAACCACCGTTAGCGCGTTTCGCGTACCAATCAACCCTAGAACTAATATTTTTTTGCTACTTCCTCATCGTCCCTGGTGACTCCCACACTGTAATATCTGTTCTTAAAGGTGCTGGCGGCGCGGCCCTTTCCGCCTGAATCGTTCCCTTGATGTGCACACCCTCAATAGCTCCGTTTCCTAACGCAGCTCGAGTTATTCGTATTTTCTCCAAGGTATACTTATTATTTCTTGCGTCTACGACTTTTTGCAAGTCGTCAACCAGTCGGGCCGCCTGCAGCGTTTTTGCTTTTGCAATGATATAAAGATACGTCGGTTGTTACCGTCGTAACGATGCCATATATATATCAGCGAACAAAGCCAGATCGGATGGCTTGCACCGCTCACGTAGTACCTAGGAAGCACTGTGCGCGGCGCAGTCCGGTTTTGCGAAGCCTTCCACGAGTAAAGCCCGGATGATTGAGCGATCACGAATAACAGGCAATTTTTCGTTGCCGGTTGCATCTATTTCAAGACCAGTCTTTTCAAGCAACCGAACGATATTTTCTCTCAAGAACGACGACCCGGAAGCAAGTTCCTGCGTAAGTGACGTCAGTCTTGAAGTATTGGTCACGATTGCCTCAACAGCGACTGCCGTCGTCGTTACGGCGCTAGCTGCTACGATCAATGACATCGAATAGATGCGCAATTTTGGCATGGTCGTCGCTCCGCCATTTCTGCTTAACCTCTTTTCTGCATTTCTACAAAATAAATCATCACACCTCCCCTCTTTACTTCGTTCTCCCCAAATAATCAGTAAGAACGTCTTGTACGTCCTGCCTGGTAAGCTGTGGGGATTGCAATATCGCCGCGAGCTGGTCTCGTGTAAGTGGATAGTCATGCAAGGCTTGTGCGAGAGCGGGCTTGTCGAATGCCCTTGCTTCCAATGGATCAATTTCGTTAGGATCGGCCAACTCTCTAAGAGACAGAGGCATTCGATCGACGTTGATGTAAACCCTGTATCGAGTAAATCCCTCAGGAAAACTCTTATCAAGATAAAGAGTTGTGCCTACAGGAAATGAATTCAGTACCTTTCCAGCGGCAGTACTTGAC
The DNA here is from genome assembly GCA_963729765.1 of uncultured beta proteobacterium. GTDB lineage: Bacteria > Pseudomonadota > Gammaproteobacteria > Burkholderiales > Burkholderiaceae_D > Telluria. Next base: position 19,088 of record CAVSPL010000019.1, read on the forward strand.
ACAATCATTGGTTGCTTGAGGGTATGCACTTTTGTCATTTTTTTAGAGTCCCATATGTAAAGTAAAATAGCAAAGAGCACTAGACCGGAGGTGAGACCGAGTATAAAAACCTTAGCGCGCTTCATTTTTTTCCGCCATGAACATCTGTCCGTAGTAGCCGCACAGGACTCGCTGTAATCAAAAATTTTTGTAGATTTGCAGGCAAAAAGAGACGACTAGCCCCTCCATTCGCACTTAATGCAAGTCGCTCCTTCAAATCTAGCACATCCTCTGGACGATTGTATTTCTCAGATCCATAGTCAATTCTCGGAACTGCTACTTTAGCGCCGTCCACGCTCAGTGTCGTGCAATTCGGTCCGAGAGCATGGTAATCCGTTGCCAACTTGTAGACAGACATCGATCCGGTCTTTCTACCAGATAGTTCCTTTCCGCCTTTGATGAGCTGATCAAAGTAATTTCTTGATGCAATTGCTTGATGATCGAATATTAAATACACGAAGGCTGTTGTCGTGCGTTTTAAGGCATTTTCGCCACGAATATAGGCCTGGAAATCGTTCCACACCCTGCAATATTCCTTCGCCACTCTCCCCAAACATTCCCGTCGTCTTGCCATATCGTCCGAAATCATACGTAAGATCGAATTGTTTGGTCTTCAAGCGCACGGCAGTATGCCCATATTTATGCTCTTCGCCTCCAGGTGATATATATGGCCCGCCAACTAACAGTTGTATTTCGGCAGAAGGGTTTAGCTTATCATCAACGAGCGAGCTAGCAGATTCCACCGTTTTTGTCTCAAAAGGCTTGGGCATTGCCATTTTATGCACCCTGCCCCGGCGGAACCACACCCCACCACACTTTGACGCCCTGCTGGGCAACTGTCCTTACTTGGATCGTTTTCCCATCTTCGTCGGTCTCGCCATAAAAAATATCACCATCGCCCGTTTCCATCTTATAAGACAGCTGTGAGATGGCCTCGCCCGTCGCTTCGTTAACCGCCCGTACTTGTTGAGCGAACAGTTTGACCCGCGTATCTGGTAGGGGCGTAACACTTGAATCCCGTTTTGCGCCCTTGTCAAACAAGTGCTTCCCACCCTTCACCGAAAACTTCCCCGGACAAGCAAACGTAATATCCCCACCCTCCAGCGTGATCGCCGACTGCCCCGCCTGCAGCACGATCTTTTCCTTGGCCTTGATCTCGATGCAGTCATTCACCGAGATCACCGTGATCTCCTTGTCCGCCACGATCTCCAGCTCATCCGTATGCGCCTGCAGCGACACCGGCCCATTCCCGGCAATCGCCTGGATCCCGCCGCTGTGCGTGAACAGGCTGGCCGCGTTCGCCGCCACCGACGACACCGTATGCGCCGCCGTCATGTGCAGGTCCGACTGCGTGGTCCAGTGCAGCTGCTTGCCCGCGTAGAAGACGGTCGACGCCGGCGTGGCCCAGTTGATGCTGGCCGCCGAATCCATCAGCACGATGGCCGTGCCGAATTTTTCGACCGGCTGAGACGCATCGAGCTCGCGCGAGCCGCTCTTGGCCTTGAGCGCCGCCTGGCCGTTGACGGCCCCCGCGTACTTGCCCTTCTCCTTGCGGATCGACCTGCTCGATGAAGTCGGACTGCGCCGTCGCGGCATCCTTGCTGAACAAGGCCTGCTGCTGGGCCGCCGCGTCGCCCAGCGTCTTGCCGAGCGCCTGCGCGCCCTTCAGCAGCGACACCGCTTCATGCGCATCCATCTGCGTGGAGCGTGACGCCGCAACCCTGCTGCGAACGCGCACTGGTCGACAGCAGCACGCCTTCGCCGCCGCGCACCGCGGCCCAGGCATCGGTGCGCAATTCGAAACCGCTGCCGCGATAGGCGCCGCGCTGGGCCGAGCCGGGCGACTGCTGGATCAGGTAGCCGAGGTTGAGCTGGGTGGCGGCGGTGCTGGTGGCCAGGCGCGTGCGTACCTGGCCGGTGCGTGTCGTCGAGCTGCCACTGGTTGTAGCCGCCGCCATCGAAATTGTGGCTGTGGATGCCGGACAGCGTCCCGGCGTGGTCGACGCCGGAATCGACGCCGGCGGAGAACGGCGGCAGGTCCGATCCGGTGAACAGCTGGGCGACGATGACGGGGCGGTCGATGTCGCCTTCGATGAAGTCGACCAGCACTTCGGTGCCGACGCGCGGGGTGAACAGCGTGCCCCAGTTCGGGCCGGCCAGCGCTTCGGCGACGCGGACCCAGGTGCCGGAGCGTTCGTCGCCGGGCGCGCAGCCCTTGTCGTCCGTGTCGTGCGCCAGGCCGCCGGGATTGGCGCGCGCTGCCGCGCTGCCAGGCGAACTGGATGCGCACCTGGTGGTCGCGCGTGGTGGTCGAGACCGAGTCGGCCAGGCCGACGACGAGCGCGCATTGCGGCCCCGGCGCGGTGACTTGCATGCGGCGCCGCGGTCAGCGCGCGGAACGAGGGCGACCGGTATCGCGCACGCAGCCGAAGCTGTTGCGGTAGGTGCCGTTTTCGACGCCGCCGCGTCGCGCGCTTGGCGATGCCGGTGTCGAAGTTGTTGCGCGCCTCGTGGCGCACCCAGAGCACGGTGAAGGCGTTGTCGCCGTCGGGATAGCGGTCGTGCTGGGTCAGCTGGAAGCCGTGGCCGGCCGCCAGGCGGCGTGCGGCGCCGGTGCCTTCGAATGCCTTGTTCTCCAGTTCCAGCGCCTGCAGCATCAGTTCGCTGTGCGTATCGGCCGCGTCGCGCGTCGCTGGCGATGCGTTCGCCGCTGCCGTCGTAGAGCCACAGCGGCGGCAGGTCGCCGGCGTCGAGGTTCGAGCGCTGTTCGCAGCGGGCGCCAGCAGTTGCGCCGGATCCCAGCTGCTGATGCGCGACCGCATTGGCGGCAAGCTTGCGGCGCGCGCTGAAGCCGTCGATGGCGTCGTCGCGCTCGGTGGCGCGCACGCCGTGGAAGCGGATGATGTCGCCGCCCGGCGTGGCGGGCGCACGCGCGCGGCTGTCGAAGATGACCAGCCGGTGCGCTGGCCTGCGCCGTCGCCGCTCGCGTCGCCGCTGTCGTGCTCGAAGCGCCAGCTCAGGCCTTCGGATGCCAGCAGGCGCGTGAAAAATGCGAGGTCGCTCTCGCGGTACTGGGTGCAGATCGGCGCGCGCGCGCAAGTCCTGCGTGATGTCGAAGTCGAAGCGACCTGCGGATAATCGGCCAGCAGTTCGGTGACGATGTCGCGCACGTTCTTGTCCTGGAAGATGTAGCTGTCGCGGCGCAGGCGCCAGCAGCGCCAGCGCCGGTTCCAGGCGCAGGCGGTAGCGCGCGACGCCGCCGTCGGCGCCCAGCCAGGCGCCGCCGGTGCACAGGCCATGCCAGGCGCGGCGGCTGCCGTCGGGCTGCAGCAGGCCGAGGTCAGCTCTTCGCCGATGAAAGCGTCGAGGTCGAGGTCGGTCGAGGTGCTCAGCGCATCGACGTCGAAGCAGAACAGTTCGTTGACGGCTTCGCGGCCGCTGAACTGTTCGGCCGCCAGCGACTTCGGGCAGGTCGCTGTCCTGGCTGCTGGCCAGGGTGATCAGCCGTGCGTGCTGGCTGAGGCCGGTGCCGAACACGGCCGAGGGTGGGAAAGCCGGGTGCGTTCATGCGTGGGCCGGCCGGGGAGCATGCCATCTTGATGTCTCCTCGTCTGAAGAATCGACGGCAAGCTTGAATGCTTACCAACCGTCAATGCTACCGGAGGGAAAGATGGCGATGCTGCTTGCAGGCATGACCTGCATCAAGGAATCATCGACGCCCAGCCTCACCGTATGCGGCTGAGACGGCGCCTGTGGCATCAGCACGGGACACTTCAATATTACGGCTGGAACACAAGGATGCCTGGTGCGCGGCCGGAATGCGCAACGCTTCAACAGGCTCATGATTCTCAGTAATAACCATGTGCTCGCCGACGTGAATGCCGGCCCCATCGGCGCCACGATCTTGCAGCTCGGTGCTTACGACGGCGGCAAGAACTCGGCTGACCAGGTTGCCGTGCTTGAACGCTTCGTGCCGATTAATTTTGCCTCGGGCGCCGCGAACGTCCTCGATTGTGCGACGGGATGGGTATGGCTCGACCGGGTGCGTCTCGAGTTGATGTACATATCGGGCGGGGTCATTTGGTATTTCCGCATCGGCGCCACGCCGGTCGCACCGAGCTTGGGTATGGCGGTAGGCAAATCCGGCAGGACGACGCAACTGACCAGCGGCAGAGTCGTGGCGCTGGGCGCTGACATCAACGTCAATTACGGCGGCGGGCGGGTTGCCCACTTCGTGAACCAGATCTCGATCCGCGCCACGAGCGGCGACTTCAGTGCGGGAGGCGACTCAGGCTCGCTGATCTGGACCTGGGATGCACGGCGTGCCCCAATCGGCTTGCTGTTTGCCGGCGGCGGCGGGACCACGTTCGCCAACCCGATCGCCAATGTACTGGCAGCACTGGATGTGCAGATCGTCAGCTAATCCTCCATAATCTCCTCTATGCATCGTCATTGAGGTGCTCACGCCCACATAGAGGAGAACTGCCATGGTGCCCAACCTGCCCCCCGAATCGCTCGACTTCCTGAGCGCCGATCCCTTGCCGGTTACCAGGGAACCCGCTGCGGTGCCGGACCCGGCGCACCAACTGCCGGAAGCGGTGTCCCGTGTAGTTGATGCGCATTCCCGGCATCGACGGCGTCTGGATCGAGCAAGATGCGAGTGGCCATCGGGTTGTCGTGCTGCACTACACGCCAAGCGGGTCAAGCGCGCATCTGCCGCGCGAAGTACAAGGCATGCCGACACGCGTTGTCGGCGGCGAACCGATCCGGGCGCTATAGCTTCACGTCTGGCGGCCGGACACTGGCGCGCCGCGGGCGTGTCAGCCGGGCGGGAGCAGGCGTCGCCGGGAGGGTGGCTTCGAGCGGCGCCAGGCCGCGCAGGCGCAATGCGATCAGCATGGCGCCGGCCAGCACCAGGCCGAGCAGGCTGACCACGCCGGTCCAGCCGCTGGACTCCCACATGAAGCCGCAGACCCAGCCGACCACGCTCGAGCCGAGGTAGTAGAAGAAGAGGTAGAGCGCCGAGGCCAGCGCCTGCGGTGCGCGGGCGCGCCGGCCGACCCAGCTGCTCGCGACCGAGTGCGAGGCGAAGAAGCCGAAGGTGTACAGGCCGACGCCGACCACCACCGCCACCAGGTTGCCGAACAGGGTCAGCAACAAGCCGGCGAACATCACCGACATCACCAGCCACAGCACGTTGCGGCGGCCGAGGCGGTCGGCCAGGCGTCCGGCCCAGACCGAACTGAAGATGCCGAGCAGGTAGAGCACGGACAAGGCGCCGACCGCGCTCTGGCGCAGGCCGAATTCGGGGCCGAGCAGGCGGTAGCCGATGTAGTTGTACAGGCTCACGAACGAACCCATCAGCAGGAAGGACAAGGCGAACAGCCAGGGCAGTCCGGCGTCGCGCAGATGCCGCAGCGCGCCCTGGGCCAGGTTGCCGGAGCCGACGTGCGCGGGACGAAAGCGCTTCGAGCCCGGCAGGCTGCGCCAGAACTCCCAGGCCGCGTACAGCCCGGCCGCGCCGAGCACGCCGAGCGCCGCACGCCAGGACCAGAAATCGCTGATGACCGAGGCCAGCACGCGCCCGGACATGCCGCCGAAAGCGCTGCCGCTGATGTACATGCCCATCGACAGGCCGAGCGAGCGTGCCTTCGATTTCTTCGCTCAGGTAGGCCATGGCGACGGCCGGCATCCCGCCCAGCATGAAGCCGAGCAGCGCGCGCAGGATGAGCAACTGGGTGTAGTCGTTGGTGAAGGCGGCCAGCAAAGTGAGCAGGCCGCCGCTGAACATGGAGGCGACCATCAGGGGTTTGCGGCCGAACAGTTCGGACAGCACGCTCGAGATCAGCAGCGAGATGGCGAGTGCGGCGGTGGAGATCGACAGGGCCAGGCTGCTTTGGGCGGGCGTGAGGGCGAAGTCGCGCGCCAGCACCGGCATCAGCGGCTGCACGCTGTAGAGCAGCGCGAAGGTGGAAAAGCCACCGAAGGCCATGGCGCGGTTGATGCGTTTGAAGTCGGCGCTGCCGGCGGCGATGGCGGGAGAAGTCATGGCTGCATGATACCGAAGAATCGCAGCAGGCATCGGCAAGCGGGCCCGCCCGGGCCCGTCAAGCCTTACGGATACTCGGTATCGAGCTCCGACCCCACATAGTTCTCCAGCTCCGCAATCAGCTGCGTCATCGGCGCCTTGGTGCGGATGTTCTGCAATACCGTGCAGTGCTCGCGATAGTCGGCAACCCGTTCGGCGACGATCGCGCGGTGCGGGGCCGGCACCTTTTCGAGGAAGGCGGCCCAGCCGGTCTCGTAGTCGGGATTGTTCTTGCGCACCGCCTTCACGAAGCGCTCGAAGTCCTTCTGGCCGGCGCGCGCGTGGATGGTGCCGCCGTCGACCGCGAAGATGGTGGCCAGCGCGATCACGCCTTCGGCATTCAGGTCCGGATCGTTGATCGGGCCCTCGAAGTGGTTCTTGCGCAGCCACTTGGCCGCATTCACGATCGCCTGCACGCCTTCGCGCTGGCGCACCTGGCCCAGGTAGCGCTCGTAGCCGGTCCAGGTTTCGCCCGGATCGGCGGTGCAGATGTCGACGAACAGCTCCTTCAGACGCCGGCCTGAATACACCGGGTCGTTGTCGTATTCGCCGACCAGGCTGTCCTCGGGCAGCGCCGACAGTTCGCGGATCATGCGGAAACCCGCCTGGAACACGTACTCGGCGCCGTCCGCGATGAGGATGTCGAGCGCCGTCTCGTCGCTGTCGTCGTCGACCAGGTGCTCGAGGCCGAGCGACATGCCGCCGACGGTCAGCAGCAGCGCGCGCTGGATGCCTTCGGCGGTGCGGTCGTTGGTGAACTTCTCGGCCACCATCGCGGTGATGGACGCGAGTTCGTCGGCCAGGCCGATCGCCTCGTCGGCGTCGGCCATGGTCGGCAGCAGCCGGATCGCGCGCACCAGGCGCGGCAGCTTTTCAATGACGATTGCTGGCAGCATCGATGGCGATCCGGTCACGAGAAGATGTCCGAACCGATGCTCTTGCGCACGCTGCGCCTTGGCATGGTGCGCACCGACGGCACCTGCTTGCGCAGGCGGTACAGCAGGTCGCGCGTGCTGCGCTGCTGGAAGTTCGGGTCTTCGTCCGGGTCGTCCGGGAACTCGGCCTCGGCCATCTCGTTGCTGTGCCTGAATTCCGGGAACAGCTCGATCAGCGAACGCTCCCAGCCGTCTTCGCTGGCTTTCGCCAGGTCGATCGCCATCGGAATGATGTCGCTGTCGGACGAGGTCTGGCCCGTCACGTAGCGGCCTTTCAGGTTGATTTCGCCGGCCACTTCCATGATTTCCTTCGGCGCGAGCGACCACAGGATGGCGAACACGGTCGCGCCGTGGTCGGTGGCCGAGGCTTCGTGCAGCAGTTCGTGGCGGCGCTCTTCGTCGTCGGTCGCGTAGACCACGCCATGGACGTGGTTGAACAGGCCCTCGGCGATGCGCTCCGGGTCGTCCTCGATCATGTTGTCGGGCCAGGTCGCGGCCATGTAGGCCAGGCTGTCGGCCCAGGCCTTGGGCGGCACCAGCAGGGTCGCCAGCGAGGTCTTGCCGCCGTCGAAGCCGGCCAGGTGCAGGGCCGTCACTTGCGGCGGCAGCGTCGCCAGGACTTCGGTCACGGCATAGTCGCCGTGCTCGTCGGCCGCCTTGGAAAACGCCTCTTCGGCGTGTCCCAGCGAGCCGGCCAGCACCAGTTCGCTGACCTGGCGGCTCAGTGCCGGCAGATTGGCTTTATCGCTCATTCTCGCTCTCCTTCGCCATCGAAGATGCCGGTGAAGTCGTCCGAGACCATGCCTTCTTCGTCCTCGTCCTCGTCGTCGCCGTCGTCGTTCCTGCCGAGCTGTTCGAGCGACTGGTCGTCGTCTTCCCAGCGCTGCTGGTGCTTGTAGAGGAAGGCGGTGATGATCGCCTGGCGCGCCAGCTCGGGATGGTTGTCGGTCATCGACGCGTACATCGCCGCGCCCTCCTCGCCCGCGCACTCGGCCATGGCGAACACCTTGTCGGCGCCGTCGCCTTCGTAGTCGGCCGCTTCGCGCAGCAGGCCCTTCGGATCGAGGAACTTGATCTTGTCAACGAGGGCGAAGGCCATCAGGTTGACATCGTCGATGCCGGAGCCGCCCGCGTATTCCGAGACCAGGGCGTCGACCATCATCTGGTAGTTCTTCTTGTTTGGCGGGTCGCCCAGCGTGCCCTCGATCTGGCCCTCCAGCTCGCGTGACTGGTAGGCGAATTCGGGATGTACTCTTTTCATATTGTGTCCTGTATTGGGTAGGGCTCAGACCGTGAGCGTGACGCCGTTGAGCGCGAACAGCGAGCGCCACAGCTCGAAGGCTTCGGCTTCGGCGTCGAGCACGATGCGGTGGTTCACGCTCTGGTTGTATTCGTCGCGCTTGGCCGGGTCGGACAGGATCTCGTAGGCCTTGGTCACGGCCTTGAAGCGCGCTTCCGCGCCCGGCGCGTCGTTGCGGTCGGGGTGATAGCGCATCGCCAGCGAGCGGTAGACCTTCTTGATCTCGTCGTCGCCGGCATTCGGCGCGACGCCGAGGATCGCGTATAAATTTTCCACTTTGGAACTCTCCGGCTGGGTGCCGACTACACGGCAAAACGAGATTATCCTATAGAAAGCGCCGGACACACGTGCGCCCGCTAGTATGATCCGCGCATGGCGAGGCGCACCGTGCGCTCCACCACATAGGCAGGCCCAGGCCGGGGCTGTCTACGGTAAAATGCCTGATTAACTTTACCTATCCAAAACACCATTCATGAGTAACGACAAGAACAAGGCGGCGGCGGCACCGGCGCCTCCTTCGAATTTCCTGCGCGCCATCATCGACAACGACCTGGCGGCCGGCGTTCACACGCGCGAAGGCATGCCTTCGGTCATTACCCGCTTCCCGCCGGAGCCGAACGGCTACCTGCACATCGGCCACGCCAAATCGATCTGCCTGAACTTCGGCCTGGCGCGCGACTACGCGGGCCGCTGCCACCTGCGCTTCGACGACACCAATCCGGAGAAGGAAGACCAGGAATACGTCGACACCATCATGGACAGCGTCAAGTGGCTCGGCTTTTCGTGGAACCAGGGCGGCGAGGAATTCCTGCACTACGCCAGCGACTATTTCGACAAGCTGTACGCGATCGCCGAATACCTGATCGAACAGGGCTTTGCCTACGTCGACAGCCAGAGCGCCGAAGACATGGCGAAGAACCGCGGCAATTTCGGCACGCCCGGCACCAATTCGCCGTTCCGGAATCGCCCGATCGAGGAATCGCTGCAGCTGTTCCGCGACATGAAGGCCGGCAAGTACAAGGATGGCGAGCACATCCTGCGCGCGAAGATGTCGGAAGACGCGATGGCCTCGCCGAACATGACGAATCGCGATCCGGCCCTGTACCGCATCCGCCATGCGCACCACCACCGCACGGGCGACGACTGGTGCATCTACCCGATGTACGACTACACGCACCCGCTGTCGGATGCGCTGGAGTCGATCACCCATTCGATCTGCACCCTCGAATTCCAGGACCACCGCCCCTTCTACGACTGGCTGATCGCCACCGCGACCGAGGGCGGCTTCTTCACGCCGCCGGTGCCGCGCCAGTACGAGATGTCGCGCCTGAACCTGACCTATGTCGTCATGTCCAAGCGCAAGCTGCGCCAGCTGGTCGACGAAGGCATCGTGTCGGGCTGGGACGATCCGCGCATGCCGACCATCGTCGGCCTGCGCCGCCGCGGCTACACGCCGGAATCGATCCAGCTGTTCTGCGAGCGCATCGGCGTGTCGAAATCCGACGGCTGGATCGACATGAGCACGCTCGAGGGTGCGCTGCGCGACGACCTGGATCCGAAAGCGCCGCGCGCGATCGCCGTGCTGCGTCCGCTGAAACTGATCGTGGACAATTTCCCCGAAGGCGAATCGCACGACTGCACCTCGCCGGTCCACCCGCATCACCCGGAAATGGGCGTGCGCAGCTTCCCGTTCACGCGCGAACTCTGGATCGAGCAGGAAGACTTCATGGAAGTGCCGACCAAAGGCTATTTCCGCTTCACGCCGCCGCGTGGGCGAGCAGCCGGGCAGCCGCGTGCGCCTGAAATACGGCTATGTGGTCGAGTGCACCGGCTTCGACAAGGATGCGGACGGTAAAGTCACCGCCGTGCACGTGAACTACTTCCCGGATTCGAAATCGGGCACGCCGGGCGCGGATAACTACAAGGTCAAGGGCAACATCACCTGGGTCAGCGCCGCCTCGGCACTGGAAGCCGAAGTGCGCCTGTACGACCGCCTCTTCCTCGATGCCCAGCCTGACGCCGGCGGCAAGGACTTCAAGGCCCTGCTCAATCCGAACGCGCTGGAAACCGTCACCGCCTACCTCGAACCGGGCATGGCGGCGGCGACGCCGGAGCAGCGCTTCCAGTTCGAGCGCCACGGTTATTTCGTGGCCGACCAGGTCGATTCGCAACGCCGGGCAAGCCGGTATTCAACCGCGTCACCACGCTCAAGGATAGCTGGGGCAAGTAAGTCCTCAGGCTAGCCGCCACATCCCGCCCCGGGCTTTCCGCGGCGGGATTTTTTTTGCCTGATTTTCCTGGTCGTCAACTAGCAGAGTGTGCGAGGTTTCAGCCAGGGCGGCTTGCGCGATTCTGATGCAAATCAAATAAGGAATCTGGGACTGGATTGGACATGGGGATCACGCGAACGGGTCACGAAATCAACTCGATCAAGCTCGGTTCCTGGTTGGGCGCACTGCTGTCGTTCGGTGTCGGTGCGGGCCTGTACGTGAGCACCAGCCAGGCGATCGAAAACGACGCCCGCACGCGCTTCGACATATGGCGCGCAACGTCCAGGCGACGCTCGACGGGCGCTTCAAGACCTATGCCGACTTGCTGCGCGGAACGGCCAGCCTGTTCCTGGCGACCGACCAGGTCACGCGCGAGGCGTTCCGCCACTACGTGGCCGGCCTCGACCTGCCGCACCACTTTCCCGGCGTCGAGTCGATCAATTTCGCCCACTACGTCCTCGATGCCGAACGCGCCCGCTTCGAAGCGCAAATGTTGCAAAACATCGACGGACGGGGGCGCAACGCGAGGATCAAGCCCGCGGGCCGGCGTGCCGAGTACACGGTGCTGACCTTCGTCGAACCGGGCACTGGCCTGGGTCGAGCGGATCGGCGTCGACATGCACACCAAGCGAGGCGGCTGCGGCGCTCCTGGCGCATTCGCGCGACACAGGCGAAGTGTTGACCTCGGGCGCCCCGGTGCAGTTCCGGCTCGGTGGTGATCGGCCTGGCGATGCGCTTGCCGGTGTACCGCACCGCCATGCCGCCTGCAGGATGTGAGCCAGCGCCGCGCCGCTTACCTCGGTTCGGTCGGGATCGGATTCAGCGTCGACAGCCTTGCCCAAGGCGTGCTCGACAACATGCCGAAAAACGCGACGCGGCTCGTGATTTCCGGCATGAGCCCGACCAAGGAGCCCGGCAAGCCCGGGGTGTTACCCGCCGCACCGTGTTTTTCGACAACCGTCCGGGCGCGGCCCCCGACGAGCAGGCCGAGTTTCATGCACTGTTGCCGGTTGGCGTCGGCGGGCGCGGATGGGATATCGATTTCACCGTGAACGAAGCGCAGCCTGTATTCCACGCTCGACAGCGCCCTGCCCTGGGTGGCGATGCTGGCCGGGACGACCGGCACCGCCCTGCTGTACGCGCTGTTCCAGACGCTCAGTTCGTCGCGCCGGCGCGCCATCGGCATGGCCGAGGAAATGACCGGCGAATTGCGCGCCAGCGAAGCGAAGCTGCAGAAAACCAACGACAACCTGCGGCGCCTGGCCGCCCACGCGGAAAGCATCAAGGAAAGCGAACGCAAGCGCATTGCGAGGGAGATCCACGACGACCTCGGCCAGAACCTGCTGGCGCTGCGCATCGAAGTCGATTTGCTCGCTTCGCGTACCGGGCGCCATCCGCGCCTGAACGCGCGCACCCGCTGGATGCTCGAACAGATCGACGCGGCGGTCAAGAGCGTGCGCCAGATCATCAACGACCTGCGCCCGAACGTGCTCGACCTGGGCCTGACGGCGGCGGTCGACTGGCAGATCGCCGAGTTCCAGCGGCGCACGGGCCTGAGCTGCGAACTGGTGTCGCATAACCACGACCTGCACGTGAGCGACCGCTGCGCGACGACGCTGTTCCGCATCCTCCAGGAATCGCTGACCAACGTATCGCGCCACGCCCGCGCCACCAAGGTCCGGGTCGAGCTCGCCGTCGATCCGGAATCGATCTCGATGACCGTCAGCGACAATGGCATTGGCCTCACCAGTGCAGGCGGGCAAAAACCGGGCTCGTTCGGCCTTGTCGGCATCGAGGAGCGGGTGCGTATCCTGGGCGGCAAATGCATCATTACGGGCGGACCGCAAGCCGGCACCGACCGTGCACGTATCGATACCCGCCGCCAACAACCTTCTCTCCATCGCCGACGTACCTGCAGCGACTTCTGCCCCCCGTCCAGCCTTCAACAGCCTGTAGGCGCACGGACTGCGATCTTGTAGGCCTACTGCCCGTCGGGCTGTAGGCGAATTTGCGACAAAATTTTGTTGACGCGACTCAACTTGCGCAAAATCAACGATTTCCGGGCGCTTGAGGTCGACAATTCATATCAATGCTTCCCGTCAATATTGACGACAAAGACCACCCAGAGGAGGACTAACCATTTGCCAGCACCACTACATCGATAGTCAGCAACCCCAACCCAAAATAACGATGCAGTAGCCAAAACAAAAGGATAGATCATGATCTCGAATAACGACTTCGCCCTCATCGCCGCCCTGGATTTGAACCCGATCAAAACAAAGCTGATGCACAAGGAATCCGGCGAGGGCTGGTCACTGGGCCAGGCCAATGCCGTCGAAACCGAATACCGCCGCTTCCTGTACCTGATGAAGGCCTTCCCGCATGTGCAAACGGCGCCGCGCGTGGATGTCGACACCTTCTGGCACTACCACATCCTCGACACGATGAAATACGCCCGCGACTGCCAGCAGGCCTTCGGCTACTTCGTGCACCATTACCCCTACCTCGGCCTGGAGGGCGAAAACGGCGTCGAGATGCATCAGCAGGCGGGCGAGCGCATGCGCGAGTTGTATGAGGCCACATTCGGCGTGTCGTATGTGCGTCCGCTGCAGAGTCGACGGCGCACTGGAAGCTGCCGACGTGCAAACTGCATAGAGCCTAGTCATGGGACGGGCAGCAAACCCGGCCTGGTGCTCGGGCCGGACATTGCCAAGGCTGCCG
>CAVSPL010000020.1:0-52066 GCA_963729765.1 uncultured beta proteobacterium
GGCCAATCCGTCGACCATGAAGCGCACCATCATTCGCGAGATCGAAGCGGACGCCAAGGCCTTCGGCGACCCGCGCCGCACCCTGATCGAAGAGGCGGAAAAGGCCGTGGCCGAGCAGAAGATCGTCGACGAGCCGGTCACCGTGATCATCTCCGAAAAAGGCTGGGTGCGCGCGCGTACCGGCATCGGCCACGATGCCGCCCAGTTCACCTTCAAGGCGGGCGACTCGCTGCATTGCACCTTCGAGTGCCGCACCGTCGATTCGCTGGTCGGCATCGGCGACAACGGCAAGACCTATTCGGTGCCGGTGGCCGCCCTGCCGGGTGCGCGCGGCGACGGCGTGCCGATCACGACCCTGGTCGACTTGTCCGGCGGCGTGCGCATCCTGCACTACTTCGCGGGCAGGCCGACACGCGCCTGCTGCTGGCGGCCTCGAACGGCTTCGGTTTCATCTCGAAGGCGGGCGACATGGTCAGCCGTCTGAAAGGCGGCAAGTCCTTCATCACCCTCGACGACGGCGCAGTGCCGCTGCCGCCGCGGATCGTCCCGGATACCGCCGGCGCGATCGCCTGCCTGTCCGGCAACGGCCGCGTGCTGGTGTTCGGCATCGACGAAATGAAGGTGCTGACCAATGGCGGGCGCGGCGTGACGCTGATGGAGCTCGATCCGAAAGAGCAGCTGCTGGCGGCGCAGCCGATCACCCAGAAGGGCCTGAACGTGATCGGCACCTGGGCCGGCTCGAAGCCGCGCACGGTGGAGCTGTTTGCGTCCGGCCTGGAGCCGCACTTCGGCAAGCGGGCGCGCAAGGGCAAGCCGCTGTCGCAGAAGCTGAAGGCGACCGACCTGGCGATGCGGTCGACGGGCGAATAAACCCGACCGCCCAAAAAAAATGCCGGCTTCGCGCCGGCATTTTCTTTTCAACGACTCAATTACTTCTTGGCCGCTGCCTTGTGCACGTCGGCCATCGGCTTCGGCACGCACCTGCTCGGTCTTGGCCGATGCTGCGCCTTGTCGGCGGCTGCGTCGACCTGCTCCTTCAAGGCCTTTTTGTCGGCCTTGATCATGGTCTTCTCGGCCTTCAGGTTCGCTTCCGACGACTTTTTCTTCGGCCTTGGCGATTGCCTTGGCGCGGTCTTCAGGATCGGCCTTGGTGATCTTCTCGGCTGCGTTCGCGTGGGTCTTCACGGCCTTGGCGTGTGCCTTGGCTTTCTTTTCCTGCGCATTGGCGACGGCCTTGGCGGCTTTCTCGTCGGCCTTGGCGACCGTCTTCATTTCCTTGGCTTCGGCTTTCGCCACGTCTTTCTCGGCTTCGGCTTCGGCTTTCACGACGGCCTTGGTGTTCGACGTCGTCGCGGTGGCAGGCACGGTCACGGCCACTGGCGCGGTCGTCGTCTTGGCGGTGGTGGTCGTGGTGGCGGTCTGCGCGAAGGCGCTCGTTGCAACGAAACCGGCGATCAGGGTGAGGAGCAGTTTGTTCATGATGTGTGTCCTTTCAAAGCTATGGTGGGTTGCGGGGCTCTGCCCGCACAATGTTTAACTTTTGATTAAGTCTGAACCCAGAATATGCCTTGCGGTGATGGGTCTGTTCGCCACCACACAGAATACTGATGAGCAGAATCAAGCCCTTCTCAAGCTGCGCCGCCCCCGCATACAGGTCGATGATCTCGGCGATCCCGTCCTGGCACACCGGGCAGAATGCCTCGCTGCGGTCGAACATGATGCACTGCATCGCCGGCCGGTAATAACCCTTGGCCTCGTAATTCGCGCCCTCGAAGGCGCCGATCGTGTGCCGGTGCGGCTGCTTCTCGAACAGGGCGCGTGTCGCCGCCAGGTCTTCGCGGAACAGCGCATTCATTTCGCTCTCCGGACGGTTCGCCGCCCGCAGCGCCGCGCGCCGCTTCTGGTAGGCGCGCGAATACGCTTCGTACTCCGCCTTCGGCCACGGCGTCGGCAGCGGCGTGCCCGCCTTGACGTGGCGTTTCCATTTCAGGTTGGCCGGGTCGCGCAAGGCGGTGGCATTCGGCTCCCACGGCTCCATGCGCGTGCTGCTGGCCGCGTAGGCCACCGGCGAGGTGTAGTACTCGTCGGCGAGGCCGGCGAAATGGTGGCCGAATTCGTGCACGAACAGGTAGTTGGCCCACTCGTTGCCGGCGGCCGCGGTGCTGAACTGGCCGAAGATGCCGCCGCCGCCATAGGTTTCGTTGTTGACCAGGATTTCGATGAACTCGTAGGGCGCGTGCTGGGCGATCCCGCGCAGCGCCGCGTTATCGAGCGTCAGCACATAGCGCTCGCTGCCGAAGATGTCGTAGCGCGTGCCCAACGCGGAGGCGTGGTGCACGCCGGTCGAGGGACGCGAGATGCCCGATTCGGCGGTCGGTACCGCCAGCGCCCAGACGTTGAAATCGTTCGCGCGCTCCTTGAACGGCGACACCGAGAACAGGTGCTGCGACAGGCGCCGCGCATCGGCCTCGAATTTCTTCATCTCGCCCTGCGTGTAGCCGTCGCCCAGGATCAGCAGATCGACCTTTTGCGGCGACGGGCCGCTCACCCGGATCGGGATCGGCTTGGCGGGCGCCGGCGGCTGCTTCTTGATCACCTCCGGCGCATCGGTATCGATCTCGACGCTCCAGGCGACCGAAAATGCATTGCTGTCGTCGCGCTTCAGGATGCGCACGCGCACCGGGCGGTCCGGCTTCGGGAAGCGCACCGATTCCTGGAAGCTGCGGCTGATCTTGTTGGCTTCTTCCGTCGTGCGCCACTCGCCGAAGATGGTGGAAAAGTCGCGCGAATACAGCACGTCGCCCGTCTTCGCATCGGCCACTTCGACCCGGTTCTGGCCGCGGTTGGTGTTGTCCAGGCTGCGCGCGGTGTCGCCGGGCCAGGGCAGCGGCTCGATCAGGACCTGTTCCAGGGCGTAGGCGTCGGAGAGCGCGTTGCCGCTGTGGGTGTAGTCGACGCGCACGGTGGCCGGTTGCGCGCGCTTGGGCCAGCCGCTGTGAATCAGCAGAGAGCGGCGGCCAGCAGGCGCGAAGAAGAATCGAAGCATGCAGGTGTCCTCGCAAAATCGAATCCCGGCATTGTAATCCTGGCACGCCGTTGGGGCATAGTCCGATCTTTGTATGACGCCCTGGCCGCCACAGCATGATCACTCTTCGATAAAAATCTGGAGTCCGGATCGAACCCCTGGGCGTGCTTGCCGCGCCGCTGCTGGCCATTGCCCCTCGCCTGCGCGATGACCCGACCGTTCGTCGGCCTGCACTTCTCCGCGCGCGCGTGAACAACGAGGTTTGTCCGATCACGGCATCGATCATGGGTCACCATGCGCGGCGACAGCTGCGCCAACCCGGTCATCCTGATAGCGCACGGCGGCCAGGCAATCCGCAAGTCTTGTGGCGAAGATCGCCCCGACGCCGTCTGGCGAAAGGATTTCACGGTCGTCACTGGGACCAGCGCGGCGCCGGCATGACCTATGGCCGCAACAAGCCGTCCGAGGAGGACAGGCTCACCGGGAGGGCTGCGCGACGATGGCCTGGCCGTGGCGCGCCACGTCGCCGCGCGCCTGGGCAAGAATAAATCATCCTGATGGGCAGTTCCTGGGGCTCGATGCTGGCCGTGCACATGGCAAAAGCCAATCCCGATCTGTTCTGCGCCTACCTCGGCACGGCCCAGATGGTGGCGCAGCGCGAAAACATCGACGGCCACGCCAGGCTCATTGCGCTGGCACGCGATGCCAACGATACGGAAACCGTCGCGAAAATCGAGGCGCTTGGCCCGCCGCCCTGGACCAATCCGCGCTCCTTCGGCATCGAGCGCCGCGCCATGCGCAAGTACGAGGCGATGAACACGGATCCGATGCCGAAAGCCTGGATGGCGCCGGATGCGCTGTATGCGACGCCGCAGGCGCAGGCCGACTACGAAGCGGGCGAAGACTATTCGTTCGTGAGTTCGTCGGCATGAAAACGACGGCATGTTCAGGACATCGATTTGTACCGGCTCGGCCTCGACTTCAAACTGCCGGTCTACCTGGTGCAGGGAACCGAGGACCTGCTGACCAAGCAGCAGGTCACGCACCGCTATTACGATGCGATCAGGGCGCCGGTGAAAAAGCTGGTATTGGTGCCGCGCGCCGGCCACGATCCGAACGTGCCGATGGTCGAGGCGCAATCGACACTGCTGCGCGAGGACGATCCGGCCGCGCTGCTTGTGATTCACTTGTACTGGTACAGCGGCCTTCTCACCACGATCGGCCGGATATCGAGCCGCACGTTGTAGACCGAATAGGCCTCGGTCGTGGCCGACATGTAGCCGACGCTTTCGCCGGTGCGCGAGAACTTGAATTCGAAGCCGAGGTCGGGCTGCACCGCATTCGCGCTGTCGAGGGTCAGGCCGATGGCCTCCGAGCTGGTCGCTGTCGATCAGTTTGCCCATCAGGTCGACCACCGTGCTGTTGCCGAGGATGTCGGCCGAGAACAGCGGCTCGCGGTAATACGGCCGGGCCGGGTCGAGGCGGCCGTCGGCCTTGTCGGCGGCGGGGGTGAAAGCTGTGGCTGGCGATGTTGAAACGGTCGCCATTGTCGAGGTAGCTCAGGCGCACGTTGCTGACGTTGAAGTCGCCCTTGCGCGCGTTCGCGTTCGACAGGTCGACCACCAGCGCGCCCTTGTAGCCGAGCACTTCGACGTCGCGGTTCGGGCCCACCACCATCGCCGTGTTCTCGTCGATGCCCAGGCCCAGCTTGTAGCCTTTCTGCAGCATCGCCGGCAGCATGCGCGCGAAGCGGCCGCGCACCAGCAGGTGCTGGTCGACGAAGACGTCGTCGCCGATGAAGCCGAGGCCGGGCGTGATTTCCTGGCCGTCGGTCAGGCCCAGTTTCAGGGTGGCGAGCACGGGCTTGGGATGGCCGAACATGGTGCTGCTCATGATGGCGGCGCCGGCGCTGGTGCCGGCGATGACGCCGCCGCGCCGGTAGAGTTCCCACAAGGCGT
Source organism: uncultured beta proteobacterium (assembly GCA_963729765.1). Lineage (GTDB taxonomy): Bacteria > Pseudomonadota > Gammaproteobacteria > Burkholderiales > Burkholderiaceae_D > Telluria. The sequence goes on from CAVSPL010000020.1 coordinate 4,984, forward strand.
CGAGCATGCGCGTGTTGCTGCCGTCCGGGCGGCGCAGGGCGCGCGTGATGCGGGCCTGGTCGCCGCCGGCGAAATAGGCGCCGCCGGCGATTGCGCACGGCATTGGCCAGTTCGGCATCGTCGGCCGCTGCCTGGTAGTCGGTGCCGGTCAGGCGCACGGCGACGGGGACGAAAAAGGCGTTGGCGCCGTATTTGTTCAGGCGCTCGACCAGGGCGGCGCCGGCTTTCTCGGGATTGGCGGAGGCCGAGGCGAAGACGGCGATGCGGGCGCCCTTCCCGCCCGCGAGCTGGACGATGCGCTCCCAGACGGCGGTGTTGTCGGGACGCAGGGCGCCGCCGATGATGACGAGCGAGCCTTTGGCGGCGGACCGGCGGCCGGGCGGCATCGGCTGGGGCGCGCTGCCAGCAGGGCCGCGGCAAGGGCGACAGAAACGGCGGATCGGCGCATACGGCGCTCCTTCTCGAACACAACTAAATCATAAGCCTGATGTCGAGAAGCATGTCGCCGTGTTGAGCCGCGCTCAGGAGAGATAAATGTTCGGGAAGTAACGTTCCATCAGCGTTTCGGGATTGCTCGGCGTGGCGAAACCGAAGCGTTCATACAACCCTTGCGCGTCCTTGGTCGCCAGCATGAAGCGCCGCAAGCGCTGCAGGCTGGGGTGGCGCAGCACGGCGCTGACCAGTTGCTTGCCGTAGCCGTGGCCGCGGTATTCCGGCAGCACGAACATGTCGACCAGGTTGGCGAAGGTGGCGAAGTCGGTGATCACGCGTGCGAAGGCGATCTGGCGGCCATCGAGGTAGCCGCCGAAGCACAGCGAATTTTCGATGGCGCGCTCGACGATCGGCCGCGAGATTCCCACCGCCCAGCTCGACTGCTCGCTGAGGAAGCGGTAGATCATCGGGATGTCGAGCCGCGACTGGTCGGTGCTGACCTCGAAGCTGGAATCGTTGGTAGTCATCTGACTGGCCGATCTGGCGAAAAAACCAATTCTAGCGCCGTTTGCACAAACGACAAGTTCGATTCGTTAGGGTTTTGCGGCGTGCTCGGGGCGGCTTTGCAGATAGCGTTCCGGCAGCGCCAGTCCGGCGTCTTCGGCGCGCCAGACGAGGTTGGCAATCCACCAGCGCTTGCCGTCGTGCGCCAGCTGGATGCTGTTGATGCCGCGCATGAAAGGCTTCGGGTCGTTCGGCGAGCGCAGCAACTCGTAGGTGCTGAACACGTGTACCAGCTGGCCGAACGCATCCGTCGTGCGCGCGATCTCCTTCTCGTAGAAGCCGCTGGTATTGAAGGCGCTCATGTTGCGGCTGATGTAATCCTCGACCGTCATCGTGCGCAGGGCAAAACCGCCGCCTTCGCGGTTCGGGGTGATGACCATCAGCTTGGCGTCGGGGGCGAACAGCGCGCGCATCCGGTTCCAGTTGCGCGGCGCGCCGGCCGGGCCGGAGATGACGTCGTACAGGGCGGCGACGGTGCTGTCGACCGAGGCGCCGTCGGCTTCCTTCGCCACTGCCGGCTGGGCGGGCGCGGTGTGCACCGGCGTTGCGCGCCGGCTGGGCGGCCATGCTGCTGCCCGCGCAGCGCTGCCAGTGCGGCGCCGATCCCGAGCCTGAGCCATCGTTTCATCGTCTTCTCCATCGGTCTGCGAATGTTAACAGTTGAATAATCGGCTATTTTAACCGTCCCTGTCATCCGCTGGCCGCCGGCGGGCGGCGCGCCAAGGCGGAAGTTATAATCGAATAAATCAAACCTGGAACCCTCACCATGACCGAACAATTCTCCAAAAAAGCCGAAGCCTGGTCGGCGCGCTTCTCCGAACCCGTGTCGGACCTCGTCAAACGCTACACGGCCTCGGTCTTCTTCGACAAGCGGCTGGCCATGTTCGACATCGAAGGCTCGCTCGCGCACGCCGAGATGCTGGCCGCGCAAGGCATCATCAGCGCGGCCGACCGCGCGGAGATCGAACGCGGCATGGCGCAAATCAAGAGCGAAATCGAGGCCGGCAGTTTCGAATGGCTGCTCGACCTCGAAGACGTGCACCTGAATATCGAAAAGCGCCTGACCGAACTGGTGGGCGATGCGGGAAAACGCCTGCACACGGGCCGCTCGCGCAACGACCAGGTCGCGACCGACATCCGCCTGTACGTGCGCGCGGCGATCGACGACGTGGTCGCCCTGCTGGCCAACCTGCGCGGCGCGCTGACGGACCTGGCCGAGCGCCACTACGACACCATCATGCCGGGCTTCACCCACCTGCAGGTGGCGCAGCCGATCACCTTCGGCCACCACATGCTGGCCTACGTGGAAATGTTCGGCCGCGATGCCGAGCGCATGCTCGATGCGCGCCGCCGCGTGAACCGCCTGCCGCTGGGCGCGGCTGCGCTGGCCGGCACCACCTTCCCGATCGACCGCCTGCGCGTGGCGAAGACGCTCGGCTTCGAGGACGTCTGCCACAACTCGCTCGACGCCGTCTCCGACCGCGATTTCGCGATCGAGTTCACGGCCGCCGCAGTCCATCCTCATGATGCACGTCTCGCGCATGTCGGAAGAGCTGGTCATGTGGATCAGCCCGCGCATCGGCTTCATCGACATCGCCGACCGCTTCTGCACCGGCTCGTCGATCATGCCGCAAAAGAAGAACCCGGACGTGCCGGAACTGGCGCGCGGCAAGACCGGCCGCGTGTACGGCCACCTGACCGCCCTGCTGACCCTGATGAAAGGCCAGCCGCTGGCCTACAACAAGGACAACCAGGAAGACAAGGAACCGCTGTTCGACACCGTCGACACCGTGCTCGACACGCTGCGCATCTTCACCGACATGGCCGGCGGCATCACGGTGAAAGCCGAGAACATGCGCGCCGCCGCGCTGCAGGGCTATGCGACGGCGACCGACCTGGCCGACTACCTGGTCAAGAAGGGCCTGCCGTTCCGCGACGCCCACGAAGCCGTGGCGCATGCGGTGCGTGCCTGCGACGTCGCCGGCTGCGACCTGTCGGAAATGTCGCTCGAGACGCTGCGGGGCTTTTCGCCGCTGATCGGGGAGGACGTGTTCGCGGTGCTGACGCTGGAAGGTTCGGTTGCCGCACGCGACCACGTGGGCGGCACGGCGCCGAACCAGGTGCGCAAGGCGATCGAGCGCGTGCGCGGTCAGCTCAAAGGCTGAGCAGGAAGATGAAGCAAGGGCGGTGCCGTGGTTAATGGCACGCCCTGACGCTGTCACTGAACATACTTGGTGATCTGCTGTCCTTGCAAGCCAATGCCGGCCATCAGTCCCTCCTGGCCGAAAATGAACGCATAGACATCGGATTTCATGGTGGTCGTGGTCAAGGACTTGGCCATCCCGGCATCCACGACGACAACTGTCGGCCCTGTTCCCACCGACCATCCCGCGCCGCTGGTAAGCGCGGTAATCGCCGAGTCGGTCATGAGAAACATGGCCTGCGAGAATGCCTGGGCGCCGGCCTGCAGGCCGATCGACATCGCCCCGACCCTGTAGTACCCGATGACTTTCCCATCCGGGCCGAACATCACCCCTTTTCCGCCTTCCCCGCCAATAATGAGCCCGGCCTTGGCAATGTCAGGGAACACGAGCACCCCTTTCGCTTGCGACTGGAGTTCCTTCGCCTTGGGTGTATCGGTGATCAGTCGTTGCAGCGCCGCGCGCGCTTTTGCGTCCAGCTCAGGGTCGCCGCCGGTGGCAACGGTCGGGCCGATCGGCGTCGTCGAGCAGGACAGGACAAACAGCAGGAGGGGAATCGCGAAGATAATCCGGAGGTAGTTGATCATTTTGCGCCACTCCCGTGAAAATAGATTGATAAATTGTGACGCCGCAAGCCCCCGATGGGCGTCCCGTTCACTTTGAATTGTCCGGTTGTTTCCATCGCATTGCTATGGGACCTTCGTCTAACATCAATCTTCATTGCCGCGCCCGCCGTTCCATGCCAGCATCCGTGTTTGACAACACCGGCGCCCACGCATGGACACCCAGCTCTGGCTGATCTGCTTTCTCACCTTCGTCATCCACCTGATCGGCACGCTCGCCTATTCGGTCCGCATCGCCGGCGTGCGCACGCGGCGCATCGCGGTCTCGTTCGCGCTGTTCAGCATCCTGGTGCTCGTCTCGCGCACCTCGAATTCCTTCCTCGGCCCCTTTCTCGCCAAGCGCGTCGAATCGAACCTGGCCGGCACGGTGGCGACCAATCTGCTGTCGGACTTTCGCTGGCTGCTGATCGCCAGCTCCCTGGCGACGATTGCCGGCGCCCTCCTGATTCCCACCTTCCAGCGCGTCTTCTGCCGCGCCGTGGATCACTTCCAGGTGCACCGCTCGGTCCCGAAACTGATCCTGCACGGCTTCTTCAAGGGCGGCCTGTCGTATGTGAAGGATTCGGCGACGCTGCCCTCCAGCGCCAACATGAGCGGCCTGCGCGGCAAAGGCAGCGTCTCGCTCTCGATCACCCTGCTCAATGTCGGCGCGGTGGCGCTGTGGACGGTCGGCGTGTTCGCCTCCCTGTATGCGGGCGCGCTCGATCCCAGGCGTGCGCGTCACCTCGTCCACGCTGTCCTCGATCATCAATGGCGGCGCGACCATCATGATGGCGGTCTTCATCGATCCGCACATGTCGGGCATGACGGATGACGTGGTCGAGGGGCGGGTCAGCGAAGGCGAGTTTCGCAAGGCGATCGTCTGGCTGGTCGGGAGCCGGCTGGCGGGGACCTTGCTGGCGCAGGCGCTGCTGGTGCCGTCGGCGATGCTGATCGTGTTCGTGGCGCGGGCCGTGTGAAGAGGACTTACTAAACTGCTAAAGAAGATCCAGGTTTTTATCGTGGCCATGGCCATGGCCGGCGCCGTGACCGGGAGTACGATGAAGTGGGAGGAAATGAAGTGGACAGTGGCGCAGGGGAAGACGGCCAGTATCCCTATACGCTGAGGATTCGCCACTTGCCATCGGCTTTTCCCGGGCAGCGCTATCCGCAAAGGCTTAACATATTCTGGTCGGTGGCCGCGGCCAACGCGAGTGGTTATTCCACCGCTAGCGAGTCGCAACGGCTGAGTGCATTCGAGGACCGGCTGATCGCTGCAGTGGAATCAGACCGATCGCCATCCTGGTCGTGGTGATGACCGGACGGCGTGAGCGCGAATTTAGCTTCCATACGGCCGACGCGATGAATTTGTTCGCCGCCTGACGAACATGCCGCAAGAGCGCGCACCTTATCCAATCGAGATCCATCGGACAAAGATGCGCAATGGCGCTATTACGACAAAGAACTGGGCAGACTGTCCGGTTCCTGACGGCGCACGGTTGAAAGCAGCACGGACGACACGCGTCCGCTACCATAAAATTACCGCACGACATCAGCGCGGGAGAACGCCATGCAACGCTACAAAAACCTGAGCGGCGAATCGGGGGTACTCGCCTATGAAATCGGCGACCGCTCGATCACCGTCCGCTTTACCGGCGGCGACCGCTATCTCTACACCGACCAGAGTGCCGGCGCCGACAACATCGCCGAGATGCAGCGGCTGGCGACGCTGGGCAGCGGCTTGTCGACGTTTATCAGCCAGGTGGTCAAGGAGCGCTACGATCGCAAGCTGGATTGAGACGCGCCATTTACTCCTGGCGAACGCGACACGATTCCCTGCAAAAATCGATGAGGTACATGGTGAGGCGATCGATGTCACCCTGAGCGTGAAGCCGGAATTTAGTCGAGACTGCGTGCCTTTTTCAGCTTTGCCGCACGCGTTGTATTTGAAGTCCCTGACGGAAGTCAGTGCGGATCCCGAGCATCATCCAAGCCGTTTGATCGAAAGCGTCATCGCTACCTACGGTAATATCAAAGGCGCTCGTCGGACTGCGGCAAGCGGTGAACGACATCGTGGAACAGACGCGCGACTGGCCCGCCGAAGCCTGCGCGAGCCTCGACGAAGCCCTGAACGCTGCTGGCATCATCACGTTGTCGGAAGTGATTCGCCGTTATGCGTCCAGTTACAAGGGCATACTCAAGCGCGGAACGATCAGAAACGATACAGAGTATTACCTCGTCAATGGTGTCGTGGTCGATCAGGCCTAGCGGCATTTCACACGAAGAGCGGGCGCTATCTGCAAGCACTGGTCGACGCCTACGAAGCCATGTAGCCGATCAGGACAGTCAACGACACTTCAGGACAACATTTCCGTGATTTCCACTTCCCTGCCCGACCGCACGTTTGCCGCCTTCCTGTTCGACATGGACGGCACCCTGCTCACCTCGATCCGCTCGGCCGAACGGGTCTGGGGCGCCTGGGCGACGCGCCACGGCCTGCATGTCGAGACCTTCCTGCCGACCCTGCACGGCAAGCGCACCCATGACACCATCCGCCAGCTTGGGCTGCCCGGCGTCGATCCGATTGCGGAAGCGGCCTGGATCACGGCGGCCGAGATCGAGGACGTCGCCGATATCGAGGCCATCCATGGCGCGGCGGACTTCCTGGCCAGCCTGCCGCCTGGAAGCTGGGGCATCGTCACCTCGGCGCCACGTGCGCTGGCGAAGGCGCGCCTCGCGGCAGCCGGCCTGCCCTCGGCGAACTTGCTGGTGGCGGCCGAGGATGTCGAGCACGGCAAGCCGGCGCCCGACCCGTTCCTGCTGGGCGCGCGCAAACTGGGCGTGGCCCCGGCCGATTGCCTGGTGTTCGAAGACACCCGGACCGGACTGCAATCGGCGGCAGCGGCGGGCATGGACAGCATTGTCGTGACGGTGACGCATGCGCATCCGATGGAGACGGATGTGGCTGCCGTCCTGGATTATGCGGACATGCGTGCACAGACCGGACCGATGGCCGGCTGAGGGTGCTGCGCAAGGCCGGCTGAGGATCCGTCGTGGCGGTAAGCGCGCCGCTTTGCTCAATAAACCCAGTTAAGACCTGCTATCCTTTCCAAAAAATCAACTAAAGGTTGGCAGGATGGAACGGCAGACGTATGAGGAAGTGGAAGCGGAGCGCGCGCGCCGCTCTGGCAAGCCGGCGCCCTACCGTCCCGGCCACAAGAATTACCTCGAAGCGCCCGTGTCCGCGTCAGAACCGCCCGATGGCGGCATCGCGGTTCTGGTCGGCCGACTGATCATTGCAGGCGTGCTGAGCCTGTTGCTGTTCGTCCTGTTGACCGCGAAAGAACTAGAGGTAAGCACGCGCGGATGGATCATGGGCGCCGCAGTCCTCTTCTTCATCCCGATTTATTTGTCGACCTGCGACCGGACCCGCCCGCCAAGCCGGTTCGAAACCATCGTTGCCCGATGCTGGCTCTGGTTCAGACGCATCATCGGCTGCGGGACAGGCATGTTGTTCATCGCGGCGGCGCTTTATAGCGGGCGCGCGCGTCGACAATGTGTGGATGTGTCCGTCGGGCTGCCTGGCATTCGGTGCCTACCTCATCTATATCGGCTGGGTCGGCCAAGGAAATAACAGAAGCAGAATGCGCGACGACCTCGAGCTCCATCGAGAGAACAAAAGACGTTACGACTGGTGATCCCGCCCGGGGTGGCCGACGTCTGCCCACCCCATTAATCTGGTCAATCGTGACGGTAGACGCGCGGGTTGAGGGTGTGTTCCTCGACCGCCGGCTGCTCGGCGCGGGCGCGGCGGCATCGCGCTTCGGATACGGCGTGCCGTCCTTGTGCGTGTAGCTGTTGGTGGCGCCGTCGTACATCAGGTCAATGTCGGGATAGGTGGCGCGGTCGGCGGGAATATTCGGGCCGACGGCCAGGAACAGGGCGTTGCCCCAGCTGCGGTTGACCAGGTGGTGGCCGTTCGGGCGGCCGGCCGGGAAGGCGGCGCAGTCGCCGGCGCGCATCAGGGTCTCGCCTTCGTCGGTGACCAGGGTCAGTTCGCCCGAGACGACCATGACGAACTCGTCTTCATGGGTGTGCCAGTGGCGCTGCGAGGATGCGGCGCCCGGTTTCAGTTCGACCAGGTTGGCGCCGAACTGGGTCAGGCCGCCGGCCTCGCCCAGCGCTTGCCGGCTGCGGCCGTTGACGATCTCGGCAAAGGGATCCGGGTAACCGGTTCCGGTTTGTACGGGGATACTGCTCAGGTCTAGCCGTGACATCGTTTATTCCTTCCCGGTTGATTTAGGCACGCTTCTGTACCAGCGTCAGGATATCGTAACTTGCCACCAGTTCGTCGTTCTGGTTCGTCACCTGCACGTCCCAGGCGACGACGCCCTGCCCGCGGCCCTGCTCGTCCGTGCGGTTGCGGTCGACCTTGCGCTTGCAGGTGAGCCGCGCGCGGATGGTGTCGCCGATCGCCACCGGCGCCACGAAGCGCAGGTTGTCCAGGCCATAGTTGGCCAGCACCGGACCGGGCGCCGGCGAGACGAACAGGCCGGCCGCCGCCGACAGCACGAAGTAGCCGTGCGCGATGCGCTTGCCGAACTGGGTGTCCTTGGCCGCGATCTCGTCGAAGTGCATGTAGAAATAGTCGCCCGAGACGCCGCCGAAATTCACGATGTCCGCTTCGCTCACGGTGCGGCGGTGCGTCAGCAGCGAGTGGCCGATTTCCAGTTCTTCGAAGTGGCGGCGGAACGGGTGGATCTCCGTTTCCTTGACCGCGCCGCCGCGCACATACTCGCCCGTCACGGCGGCCAGCATCGTCGGCGAGCCCTGCACCGCCGCGCGCTGCAGGAAGTGCTTCACTGCCCGGATGCCGCCCAGCTCTTCGCCGCCGCCGGCGCGGCCAGGGCCGCCGTGCTTGAGTTGCGGCAGCGGCGAGCCGTGGCCGGTGGAATCGACCGCCGACTCGCGGTCGAGGATGTGGACGCGGCCGTGCGAGGCCGCCGCCACCGGCACCGCGTAGGCGGCGATCATCGGGTCTTTCGTCGCCAGGGTCGTGACCAGGCTGCCTTTGCCGAGGGCGGCCAGGTGCAGCGCTTCGTCGATGTCGCGGTAGGTCATCATCGTGCTGACCGGGCCGAAGGCTTCGATGTCGTGCACGGCCGTGTTGACGGACGCGTTGCGGCACAGGAGCAGGGTCGGAGAAATGAAGGCGCCGTTCGCGGCGCCCTCGCCCACCGGATTGAAGCCGTGGCCGGCGCCGAACACGATCTCGTTGCCGCGCGCGAGCAGCTCGATGCGCTCGCTGACGTCGCGGTGCTGGTCCATCGAGGCCAGTGCGCCCATGCGCACGCCTTCCATCTTCGGATTGCCGACCACGATCTTCGAGAGCCGGTCGCGCAGGCGCTCGCCGAGCGCATCGACGTGCTGCTCGGGGACGATGACGCGGCGGATCGCCGTGCACTTCTGGCCGGCCTTGCCGGTCATCTCGCGCGCGACTTCTTTCACGAACAGGTCGAACTCGGGGTCGTCCGGGGTCACGTCCGGCGCCAGGATCGCGCAGTTGAGCGAATCGGCTTCGGCGGTGAACGGGACCGATTCGCGGATCAGGTTCGGGTTGACGCGCAGCTTGGCGGCGGTGTCGGCCGAACCGGTGAAGGTGACGGCGTCGAAGCCGCTCAGGCGGTCGAGCAGGTCGCCGGTCGAGCCGATGACCAGTTGCAGCGAGCCTTCCGGCAGCAGGTTCGATTCCTGCATCATCTTGACGACCGCATGGGTCAGGTAGCTCGTCGCCGTGGCGGGCTTGCCGATGCAGGGCATGGCGGCCAGGAAGCTGGGCGCGAATTTCTCGAGCAGGCCCCAGATCGGGAAATTGAAGGCGTTGATGTGCACGGCCACGCCGCCGCGCGGCACCAGGATGTGGGTGCCGGCGAAGCCGCCGCGTTTGCCGAGCGCGATGGCCGGGCCTTCGTGCAGCACGTTCGAGGACGGCAGTTCGCGCGAACCCATGCTGGCGTAGGCGAACAGGGTGCCGATGCCGCCTTCGACGTCGACCCAGCTGTCGGCGCGGGTGGCGCCGGTCAGGTGCGAGATTTCGTAGAGTTCTTCTTTTCGCTCCATCAGGTACATGGCGAGCGCTTTCAGGCGCTGGGCGCGGGTCTGGAAGTCGAGCTTCATCAGGCCGGGGACGCCCGTCTTGCGGGCGTAGGTGACGGCTTCGTCGAAGTCGATTTTCTCGGCGTGGGTGTGGTAGACCAGCTGGCCGTCCAGGGCGCTGTGCAGGGGGGCGGCGGCTTCGTGGCCGATCCAGCGGTTGGCGATCCAGCTTTGCAGGGTGCTTGCCATTGTTTTGTCTCCTCGGGATTGTTGCGCAGGCGGGTGCGGATGTTGTACCGCGTGGGCACGGGCGCCCACCCTACGGTTATTTTTTGGGCGCGTGGCCGCCGGTGGCGCTGAAGTCGAATGCGGGGCGGTTCGGTTCGATCTCCGTGTAGGCTTCGACTTCGCGCATGGTGTTCAGGGAGCGCGTGGTGAGCTGGTGGTACTGGTGGGTACCGAAGCTCTTCCACTTGACGTCGTCGTCGGTCAGCGCGCGCATCACTTTCGCGGGGGTGCCCATCACCATGCTGCGCGGGGGGATGACCATGCCGGCTTTGACGAAGCTCATGGCGGCGACGATCGATTCTGCGCCGACGACGGCGCCGTCCATCACGACGGCGTTCATGCCGACCATGGCGTTGCGCCCGACGCGGCAGCCGTGCAGGACGGCGCCGTGGCCGATGTGGCCGTCGACTTCGATGACGGTCTCGCCGTCTTCGAAGCCGTGCATGACGCAGCTGTCCTGCACATTGGCGCCCTCTTCCAGGATCAGGCGGCCGAAGTCGCCGCGCAGCGAGGCCAGCGGGCCGATGTAGCAGCGCGGGCCGACGATGACGTCGCCGATCAGGACCGCCGTCGGATGCACATAGCTCGTCGGGTGCACGACCGGGCGCACGCCGTCGATTTCATAGACTTTGACCATGCCTGTTCCTCTTATGTGTTTTTTGGACGCTTGTCGACCACGCGCCGGGCCTTGCCGGTCAGCGTGCGTTCGATGCCCATCGGCGGCGTCAGGGTCACCTTGGTCGTCACGCCGACATAGGTCTTGATGCAGTGCTGCAGTTCGCTCGCCAGCGCGGCGATGCTGTCCTGGGTGTGCGTGTTTTCGCGCAGTTCGCCGAACACTTCCAGCGTGTCGAGGTGGCCGTCGCGCGCGACGACCAGCTGGTACTGGGGCGCGAGCGCCGGCATTTTCAGGACCAGTTCTTCGATCTGGCTCGGGAACACGTTCACGCCGCGGATGATCAGCATGTCGTCCGAGCGGCCCGTGATGCGGCCCATGCGGCGCATCGAGCGCGAGGTCGGCGGCAGCAAACGGGTCAGGTCGCGCGTGCGGTAGCGGATGATCGGCAGCGCTTCTTTCGTGAGCGAGGTGAAGACCAGTTCGCCCTCTTCGCCGTCCGGCAGCACTTCGCCGGTGTCGGGGTCGATGATCTCGGGATAAAAATGGTCTTCCCAGATCACCGGGCCGTCCTTGCTCTCGATGCATTCGCTGGCCACGCCCGGGCCCATGACTTCGGACAGGCCGTAGATGTCGACCGCATCGATGCCGGCCTCGCCTTCGATGGTGCGGCGCATCTCGTTGGTCCAGGGTTCGGCCCCGAAGATGCCGACCTTCAGCGAGGACGCCGCCGGATCGAGCCCCTGGCGCTTGAATTCCTCGACGATGTTGAGCATGTAGGAAGGCGTGACCATGATGATCGAGGGCTGGAAGTCGCAGATCAGCTGCACCTGCTTTTCGGTCTGCCCGCCCGACATCGGGATCACGGTGCAGCCCAGGCGCTCGGCGCCGTAGTGGGCGCCCAGGCCGCCGGTGAACAGGCCATAGCCGTAGGCGATGTGGACCATGTCGCCGGCGCGGCCGCCGGCGGCGCGGATCGAGCGCGCGACCACGTCGGCCCAGGTGTCGATGTCCTTCTTCGTATAGCCGACCACGGTCGGGCGCCCGGTCGTGCCGGACGAGGCGTGCACGCGCACCACCTGTTCGCGCGGCACCGCAAACAGGCCGAACGGGTAGTTGTCGCGCAGGGTCTTCTTTTCGGTGAACGGGAATTTCGCCAGGTCGGCCAGGGACTTCAGGTCTTCCGGATGCACGCCGGCGTCATCGAAGGCCTTGCGGTAGTGCGCCACGTTGTCGTAGGCGTGCTGCAGCGACCACTTCAGGCGTTCGAGCTGCAGCGCCTGCAGTTCGTCGCGGCTGGCGCGCTCGATCGGTTCCAGCTCGCCGGGCGAGGGAATGCGTTGGACCATGTCAGTCTCCTTCTGGACTATGCGGCCAGTTCAGCCACCATCCCGCTCACGCGGTGGGACTTGCCGCGGAAAAGGGCGATCGTGCGCCCTTCTTCGTTTTTCACCGTGACGTCATAGACGCCGGTCTTGCCGGCCAGCGCCTGCTCGACCGCCTCGGCGATCAAGCAGGTCGCCTTCGCGGCCAGGGGCCAGGTAGTCGATCGTGCAGCCGGCGCCGACCGTGTTGAAATTGTGCGAGTTGCAGGCAAACGCGAAGGCGCTGTCGGCCAGCATGAAGATGAAGCCGCCGTGGCAGGTGGCATGACCGTTGAGCATGTCGGCGCGCACGCGCATCGACATCCGCGCATAGCCGGGACGGATGGCGTCGAGCTTCATGCCCAGCGCCTGGCTGGCCGGATCGCGTTCGTACATGGTTTTGCCGGCCAGTTCGGCCAGCGCCTGGGGATCGCTATGCATGCTCACTCCCCCTTGAACTGCGCGGGACGCTTGGCGATGAAGGCGGCGACGCCTTCGCGGTAGTCGTGGCTGTGGCCCAGTTCGCGCATCATCTCGCCTTCCAGTTTCAGCTGGTCGGGCAGCGTGTTGGCGTAGCTCGCTTGCAGCGCCTTCTTGGTGAAGGCCAGGCCTTTCGTGGGCGCGCGTGGCGAAGTGGGTCGCCATCGCCATCGCTTCCGTCATCAGCGCCTCGTCGTCGACGGCGCGCCAGATCAGGCCCCATTGTTCGGCCTTCTCGGCGGAGAGTTTTTCGCCCAGCATGGCCAGGCCCGTGGCGCGCGCCAGGCCGATCAGGCGCGGCAAATGCCAGGTGCCGCCGGTGTCCGGGATCAGGCCGAGCTTGCAGAAGGCTTCGATGAAGCTGGCCGATTTCGCGGCGAGCACGATGTCGCAGGCCAGCGCCAGGTTGGCGCCGGCGCCGGCGGCCACGCCGTTGACGGCGCAGATCACCGGCATCGGCAGGCTACGCAGCGTCATCACCAGCGGCGCGTAGAATTTTTCGACGGATTCGCCCAGGTCGACGCCCGGCGCGCCAGGGGCGACGGCGCGGTCGCCCAGGTCCTGGCCGGCGCAGAAACCGCGGCCGGCGCCGGTCAGCACCAGCACGCGCACCGATTTGTCGGCTTGCAGCTTGTCGAGCGCGTCGCGCACTTCGCCGTGCATGGCCTGGGTAAAGCTGTTCAGGCGGTCGGGGCGGTTCAGCGTGAGGACGGCGACGCCGTTTTCAATCGTGAACAGAATCGATTCGTAGCTCATGGGGTGTCTCCTCCGGTTTTTATGTTATTCGTGCTGGTCGAAATCGACGATCACCGTGTCCGTGATCGGGAAGGCCTGGCAGGAGAGCACGAAGCCGCGCGCGACTTCGTAGTCTTCCAGCGCGTAGTTCACGTCCATCTCGACATTGCCTTCGACGACCTTGCAGCGGCAGGTCGAGCAGACGCCGCCCTTGCAGGAATAGCGCATGTCGATGCCGGCGCGCAGGCCGGCGTCGAGGATCGATTCCTTGTCCTTGTCCATCGTGAAACTGGCGGCGCTGCCGTCCATGATCACGGTGACTTCGGTCTGGTGGCGCGCGCCTTCCACGACCGGGCGCGGCTTGTGTTCGTGCTTCGGGATGCTGGCGGCGAACAGCTCGATGCGGATCTTTTCCTTGGCCATGCCGGCGTCCTGCAGCGACTTCGAGACGCCGTGCATCATGTCTTCCGGGCCGCAGATGAAGGCGACGTCGATGTCCTGGATGTCGATCCAGTGCTTGCAGGAAGGCGCTGCACTTTTCGCCGGTGATGCGGCCGTTGAAGAGGTCGATGTCCTGCTGCTCGCGGCTCATCACATAGACCAGTTTCAGGCGCCCCATGTAGACGTCTTTCAGCTCGCTCAGCTCGTCGCGGAAGATGACGGAGGACGACGCGCGGTTGCCGTAGACGAGGGTGAAGCGGCTCTTCGGCTCGGCCAGCAAGGTGGTCTTGATGATCGACAGGATCGGGCGTGATGCCGCTGCCGGCGGCAAAGGCCAGGTAGTGGCGTTCGCTGTCCGCGTCGAGCGGCACGTTGAAGTGGCCCATCGGCGGCATGACTTCCAGCGTGGCGCCGGCTTGCAGGCTTTCGTTGGCCCAGCTCGAGAACAGGCCGCCGGGCGTGCGCTTGATCGCCACGCGCAGCTGCTCGTCCTGCACGGCCGAGCAGATCGAGTAGGAGCGGCGCACGTCCTCGCCGTCGATCATGGCGCGCAGCGTCAGGTGCTGGCCCTGCTGGTAGGCGAAGGTGTGATTTCAGTTCCGGCGGCACGGCGAAGGTGACGGCGATCGCGTCGCGCGTCTCGTGCTTCACCTTGGCCACGGTGAGTGGATAGAATTTGCTCATGTTCTGCTCTAGTGGCACTTGAAGTAATCGAAGGGTTCGCGGCAGTCGAGGCATTTGTAGAGCGCCTTGCACGGGGTCGAACCGAACTGGCTGGTGAGTTGCGTGTGCTTCGAGCCGCAGTTCGGGCACACGACTTCGGGCTCGACGAAGCTGCCGCGCTTGACGCCGCCGCGCAGGCCGCTGATGTCGATCGCCTGCTGCACCGGCGGCGCGATGCCATAGCCTTTCAAAGCCGCCTTGCCGGTCTCGCTCATCCAGTCGGTGGTCCAGGCGGGAGACAGGCGGCTGACCAGCTTCACCTTGGCGAGGCCGTGCGCATGCAGGGCCTCCTTCACGGTATCGGCAATGACCTGCATCGCCGGGCAGCCGGAATAGGTCGGGGTGATCGTGACCACGCATTCGTCGCCGTCATACGCGACGTCGCGCACGATGCCGAGGTCGACCACCGAGATCACGGGGATCTCCGGATCCGGCACCTCGCCGAGCCAGGACCAGATCTGGTCACGTCGTGGCGTTCATTACCACTCGGCCCCGGGATAGGCGCGCTGCAGGAACTGCATCTCGGCCAGGATGAAGCCGAGGTGCTCGCTGTGGCGGCCCTGCTTGCCGCCGCGCTGCATCCAGGCGTCGGGCGACGGCATGGTCAGCGTGGCTTCGGTCAGGATGTCGTTCACGTGGTCGAGGAAGGCGGCGCGCAGGTCTTCCGCCTTCGGGCGCGATGCCCTGCTCGACCATCGCGTTGTCGATCGTCGTCGTAGATGAACACTTCGCCGCTGTACATCCAGAGGTCGTCGAGCGCGGCCTGCATCTTGGCGTGGCTGACGTCGGTGCCGTCGCCCAGGCGCACCACCAGGTCGCCGCTGCGGCGCAGGTGGTAGGTCACTTCCTTGAACGACTTTTCGGCGATCTCGGCGATGCGCGGATCGCTCGATTGCAGCAGGCCCTGCATCAGGAAGTAGTGCCAGGTATCGAACAGGAACTGCCGCATCATCGTCTCGGCGTAGCTGGCGTTCGGCTGCTCGACCAGCAGGCACGTTGCGGAAGTCGATGCGCGTCGCGGTGGTAGGCCAGCTGGTCTTCGTCGCGGCCCTTGCCTTCGAGTTCGCCGGCGTAGGTCAGCCACATGCGGGTCTGGCCGAGCAGGTCGAGGGCGACGTTGGTCAGCGCCATGTCTTCTTCCAGGGCCGGGCCTTTGCCGCACAGCTGGCTAAGCTGCTGGGAGAGGATCAGGGCGTTGTCGCCCTGGCGCAGCAGGTATTCGATTTTTGCGTCCACGTGGCGGTGCTCACAGGTTCTTGACTTCTTCCGGCATCGGGAAGAAGGTCGGGTGGCGGTAGACCTTGCTGTTGGCCGGCTCGAACAGCGCTTCCTTGTCGGACGGGCTGGAAGCGACGATGTCGGCGGCGCGCACGACCCAGATCGAGACGCCTTCGTTGCGGCGCGTGTAGACGTCGCGCGCGTTGTTGACGGCCATTTCGGCGTCAGGGGCGTGCAGGCTGCCGACGTGCTTGTGGGCGAGGCCGTGCTGGCTGCGGATGAATACTTCCCACAGGGGCCATTCTTTGCTCATGGTTGTCTCCGTTGTTTTTTTATGCGGCTGCTTTGCGGGCGGCGGCCTTGTCGGCGTGGGCGACCAGCGCGTCGCGGAACCATTCGCCGTCGTCCCAGGCTTTGACGCGCGTGCGCAGGCGCTCGCGGTTGCAGGGGCCGTTGCCCTTCAGGACGTTGTGGAATTCGCTCCAGTCGATCTCGCCGAATTCGTAGTGGCCGGTCTCGGCGTTGAATTTCAGGTCGGGATCGGGCACGGTCAGGCCCAGGTATTCGACTTGCGGCACGGTCTGGTCGACCATGCGCTGGCGCAGTTCGTCGTTCGAGAACAGCTTGATGCGCCATTTGCTCGACTGCGCGCTGTTCACCGATTCGGCGTCCGACGGGCCGAACATCATCAGCGACGGCCACCACCAGCGGTTCAGCGCATCCTGCGCCATCGCCTTCTGTTCGGGCGTGCCCTTGGCCAGGCTCATCATGATGTCGTAGCCCTGGCGCGCGTGGAAGGATTCTTCCTTGCAGACGCGGATCATGGCGCGCGCATACGGGCCGTAGGAGCAGCGGCAGAGCGGGATCTGGTTGATGATGGCCGAGCCGTCGACCAGCCAGCCGATCGCGCCCATGTCGGCCCAGCTCAGGGTCGGATAATTGAAGATGCTCGAATACTTGGCTTTACCGGAATGCAGCGCGGCCAGCAGTTCGTCGCGCGAGACGCCCAGGGTTTCGGCGGCGCTATACAAATACAGGCCGTGCCCGGCTTCGTCCTGGATTTTCGCCAGCAGGACGGATTTGCGCTTCAGGGTCGGCGCGCGCGTCACCCAGTTGCCTTCAGGCAGCTGGCCGACGATTTCGGAGTGGGCGTGCTGGGAGATCTGGCGCACCAGCGTCTTGCGGTAGGCCTCCGGCATCCAGTCCTTCGCTTCGATCTTCACGCCTGCGTCGATGCGGGCCTGGAAGGCCTGCTCTTCAGCGCTCATGTCCTCGTTCGTCTGGACCTTTTTCAGGCCTGTTTCCACCATCTGTGCGTACATGGTCAGTCTCCGGTTGCAAACATCGTCCAACAATAATACGATACAGAAAACGAGATGTACACCAAAATTTTGAATCATATTGAGCTGCATTCACCGACGGATTTACATGAAACAATTGACCAGCGCTGAGTGGATCGCCCAGGCCCTCGCCGCCGAATCCCTGCGCTCGAAATCGCTGGTGATGACGGTGATGGGCGACGCCATCGCGCCCCACGGCGGCGCGGCCTGGCTGGGCAGCCTGATCGAGCTGCTGGCCCCGCTCGGCGTGACCGACCGCCTGGTGCGCACCAGCGTGTTCCGGCTGGTGCAGGAAGGCTGGCTGACGGCCAGCCGCGAGGGACGGCGCAGCCGCTACGGCTTCGATCCGAAGTCGCTGCCGCGCTTCGAGCGCGCCGACCGCCGCATCTACGCCCCGCCCGGCCTGCACTGGGATGGGCGCTGGACGCTGGTGATCGCGCCCAACGGCAGCATCGATGGCGATTTGCGCGCGGCGGTGCAGCAAGGAACTGGAGTGGGAAGGCTTTGCGATGCTGGCGCAGCGGGCGTGCTGGCGCATCCGGGGGCCGATGCGCGAAGGCCTGCTCGATGTCCTCGGGCGTACCGGCGCGCGCGGCAAGGTGTTCGTGGTCAGCGGCGGCCGAGCTGCCGGACGTCGGTTCGCGGCCCGCTGCAGGAACTGGTGGGCGAAGGCTGGGACCTGACGGCGGTGGCGCAGAGCTATCGCGGCTTCATCGAGCAGTTCACGCCGCTGCTGGCCTTGTTGCGCGAGGCGGCTGCATGTGGCGCCGCTCGACGCGTTCGCGATCCGCTCGCTGCTGATCCACGCCTACCGCCGCGTGCAGCTGCACGATCCGATGCTGCCGATCGAGCTGCTGCCCGATCCCTGGCCGGGATCGGATGCGTATGCGGTGGCGCGGGCGGTGTATTTGATGGTGGCGGCGCAGGCCGAAGACCATATCGATGCGGTGCTCAGGCGCGAGGATCCGGCGACGCCGGCGGCCGACGACGCGTTTTATCAGCGCTTCGGGGGATTGCGCGGCTGATAAATTGGTATCATCTCGGCTTTACGCCTTCTACGGGACACACCATGTCTATCAAGATCAGCAGCCAGTTCGACGCTGGCGCCATCGAGATCGTGAACGCCACAAGCGCGAACGCCATCGACCTGAACATCCGCAAGGATTCGCACGCCGACATCACCCAGTGGTTCTACTTCCGCCTGCAGGGCGCGCAAGGCCAGGCCTGCACCATGCGCCTGCTGAACGCCGGCCAGGCCGCCTACCCGGCCGGCTGGGAAGACTACCAACGCGATGGCCAGCTACGACCGCATCAACTGGTTCCGCGTGCCGACCTCCTTCGACGGCCAGGTCATGACGATCGAGCACACGCCGGGCATGGACAGCGTGTACTACGCCTATTTCGAGCCCTACTCGTTCGAACGCCACCTGGAGCTGCTCGACCGCGCGCAGATGAGCGAGAACGTGCGCATGCTCGACCTGGGCTCGACCGTCGACGGCCGCGACCTGAACATGCTCGTCATCGGCGAACCCGCCGCGGGTAAGAAGAAGGTCTGGGTCATCGCGCGCCAGCACCCGGGCGAGACGATGGCCGAGTGGTTCGTCGAAGGCATGCTCGACGCCCTGCTCGACCCGGCCCACCCGTTCGCACGCCAGCTGCTGAACGAATCGGTGTTCTACGTGGTCCCGAACATGAACCCGGACGGCTCGGTGCGCGGCAACCTGCGCACCAACGCCGCCGGCGCCAACCTGAACCGCGAGTGGCTGAACCCGACCATGGAGCGCAGCCCGGAAGTCTTCCTGGTCAAGCAGAAGATGCATGAAGTCGGCGTCGACCTCTGCCTCGACGTGCACGGCGACGAAGGCCTGCCCTACGTGTTCGTGGCCGGCAGCGAGTCGCTGCCGAACTTCACGCCCGAGCAGGCGGCCGCCCAAAAGCGCTTCAGCGACGACTTCAAAATCGCCAGCCCCGACTTCCAGGACGTGCACGGCTACGGCGAGTCGCCTTACACCGAAGAGACGCTGACCATGGGTTCGCCCCACATCACGCACGCCTTCGGCTGCCTGTCGCTGACGCTGGAACTGCCGTTCAAGGACAACGCCAACGACCCCGACCCGCAAGTGGGCTGGGACGGCGCCCGCAGCGCGCGCCTGGGTGCGGCGGTGCTGCAGCCGGTGCTGCAATCGATCCGCGCACTGAAATAATCATCAACAGAACGCCCCGCCAGCCGGGGCGTTGTCTCATTTTTGAAAGAAACGCACCATGACCATCTTCTCCGCCTCCGTCTTCGACGCCACCGTCATCTACAACGGCCAGGAACTTTTCAAGGGCCAGGGCTCGGCCACGATGTGGGCCGAAAAGGTGGCCAAGGAACTCGAAACCCCCATCACCGTCGAGAAAATCGGCACCGGCTGGGCCTTGTGCGGCCGGGTCGACGGCGAAGACGTCAAATGGGGTATTTACGGCCAGCGCCTGAGCCGTATCGAAGCGGTCTGAAGGTGCCCTGGCGTACGCAGGAGCAACTGGAAATCACACTATAATGTTGTCTCCAGCACTGCCGCACAGCAACGGCAACGCTACCACCACCGGTCGGGCTTGCGACGGCGTCCGCCAGCATGCAGCAGCAGTCGCCCCGGTCAAACGATAGGCCGCGTCCATGAATTCCTCTTCTTCCCTGCGTACCGCCGAGGCCAATCCCGCCCCCCGCCTGTCGACCGGCATCGCCGGGCTCGACGACATCCTCGGCGGCGGGCTGACGCCGCAACGCGTCTACCTGGTGGAAGGCTCGCCCGGCGCCGGCAAGACCACGCTCGGCCTGCAATTCCTGCTCGACGGCGCGGCCAAGGGCGAGCACGGCCTGTACATCACGCTGTCCGAGACCATCGACGAGTTGACGGCGGTCGCCACCAGCCACGGCTGGACGATCGACTGGCTTGTCGCTGTTCGAACTGGCCAGCGACCTGGCGCTCGACATCGATGCCCAGCAGTCGGTGTTCCACCCGTCGGAAGTCGAACTCGGCGAGACCACCCGCAACGTCATGGCCGAGGTCGAGCGCGTGAAACCGGTGCGCGTGGTCTTCGACAGCCTGTCGGAGATGCGCCTGCTGGCCCAGAACCCGCTGCGCTACCGGCGCCAGATCCTGGCCCTGAAGCAGTTCTTCGCGGCGCGTAACTGCACCGTGCTGCTGCTGGACGACAAGACCAGCCAGCCCGACCAGCACCTGCACAGCATCGCCCACGGCGTCGTCAGCCTCGAACAGATCGCCAAGGAATTCGGCAAGGAGCGGCGCCGCGTCAACATCATCAAGATGCGCGGCATCCGCTTCCGTGGCGGCTACCACGACTACACGCTCGATACCGGCGGCATCACGATGTATCCGCGCCTGGTGGCGGCCGAGCACATGCTCGACTTCACGCCGCAAGTGCGCTCGACCGGCTCGGAAGGCCTCGACAAGCTGCTCGGCGGCGGCCTGGTCAGCGGCACCAACACGCTGGTGGTCGGCCCGTCCGGCATCGGCAAGACCACCCTGTCGGCGCGCTGCCTGCTGTCGGCGCTGGAACGCGGCGAATCGGCCTCGTTCTACCTGTTCGACGAGGGCCTGGGCACCTTCTTCGCCCGCAGCCTGGCGCTCGGCATGGACCTGCGTCCCTTCGTCGACAGCGGGCCAGCTGCGCATCCACCACATCGATCCGGCCGAGCTCTCGCCGGGCGAGTTCGCGCAGATGCTGCGCGACGCGGTCGAGCAGCACGGCGTCACCTTCATCGCCATCGACAGCCTGAACGCCTACCTGCAGGCGATGCCGGGCGAGCAGTACCTGACGCTGCAGATGCACGAACTGCTGTCCTACCTGAACCAGCAGGGCGTGACCACGCTGCTGGTGCTGGGCCAGCACGGCCTGATCGGCGAAGTGCGCTCCGACGTCGACCTGAGCTACCTGTCCGACACCACGGTGCTGCTGCGTTTCTTCGAGTCGAGCGGGCGCCTGCGGCGCGCGATCACGGTCATCAAGAGCCGTACCGCCAACCACGCGCTGACCATCCACGAACTCCAGCTCGGCCACAACGGCGTGCGCGTCGGCGATCCCCTCGAGGGCTTCGAGGGCGTGCTCAGCGGCCTGCCGAGCTACCACGGTTCGACCCCGATGATGGCGTCCATTCCGCATGCAGCCGAGTAACGACCTCGAAGAACGGATCCTGATCTTCGCGCCGCACGGGCGCGATGCCCAGGTCATGTGCTCGGTGCTGGCGCGCGACCATTTCGGCTGCGCCGTCGTCGACAGCTTCGACACCTTTGTCGACAGCATCGCCGCCGGCGCCGGTGCGGCCATCGTGGCCGAGGAAGCCCTGCAAAACATCGACACGGCGCGCCTGCGCCACTGGCTCGACGCCCAGGAACACTGGTCCGACTTTCCCTTCGTGGTGCTGCTCACGCGCAGCGTCGGCGTGCCGGCCGATGCCGCCCGCGCCCGCCTGGGAGAGCTGCGGCAACGTGATCCTGCTCGAACGCCCGCTGAACGCGCAGACGCTGCGCAGCGCCGCCCTGTCGGTGCTGCGCGCGCGGCGCCGCCAGTACCAGGCGCGCGACGTGCTGCTCGATCGCGAGCGCACCGCCGAGAGCCTGCGCCAGAGCCAGGAAGCGCTGGTGCACCTGAACGAAACGCTGGAAGCGCGCATCGAGGAGCGCACCCGCGCGCTGGCCCAGGCCAACGACCGCCTGATGAACGAAGTGATCGAGCGCGAACGCGTGCAGCAGGCGATGGTCCAGTTCCAGAAGATGGAAGCGGTCGGCCGCCTGACCGGCGGCATCGCCCACGATTTCAATAACCTGCTCAACGTGGTCCAGGGCAGCATGGACCTGATCCTCCTGATGTCGAAGGACGAGGTGGCGAAACAGCGCGCGGAAGTGGCGCGCCGCGCCTGCCAGCGCGGCGGCAAACTGACCAGCCAGCTGCTGGCCTTCTCGCGCAACCAGAGCCTCGATCTGCGCCCGCTCGACGTCAACACCCTGTTCGAAGGCGTGCGCGAACTGGTGGCCACCTCGCTCGGCTCCAGCATCCGCCTGGGTTTCGCGGTGGACGACGCAGCGGCCAGCGTCATGGCCGACACCAACCAGATGGAGATGGCGCTCCTGAACCTGGCGATCAATGCGCGCGACGCGATGTCCGGCGGCGGCGAGCTGCGCTTTACCGCCGGCCCGGCCAGCCCGCCCGAAAGCCTGCTGCCTGCGGGAGATTATGTCCGCATCGCGGTGACCGACAGCGGCGAAGGCATGCCGCCGGAAGTGGCGGCGCGCGTGTTCGAGCCCTTCTTCACGACCAAGGGCGTCGGCAAGGGTACGGGTCTGGGCCTGTCCCAGGTCTACGGCATGGCCCAGCAGTCCGGCGGCGCGGCGCGCATCCTGAGCGAACAAGGCGTCGGCACCACGGTCGAGATCTGGCTGCGCGCGGCCGGCGGCGCGCACGAGGCGGCGCCGGCGAGCCTCCCCGCGGCGGCGGCGGCGCCCCGCCCCGGCGTGCGCATCCTGGTGGTCGAGGACGACGATTTCGTGCGCGAGTCGATGGTCGAGTCGCTCGAAGCGCTCGGCCACACGGTGGCCCAGGCGCCGGACGGCGAAGCGGGCCTGCGCGAACTGAAACGCGCCGCGCCCGACCTGATCATCACCGATTATCTGATGCCCGGCATTACCGGCGCCGAACTGGTGCTGCGCGCCCGCGAAGAACTGCCGGGCGTGCCGATGATCATCGCCACCGGGTATGCCGACATGAAGGCGATCGAACAGGTGATCGGGGACGATATGCTGCTGCGTAAGCCGTTCCAGCTGGCCGAGCTGGCGGCGACGGTGGAGCGGGCCTTGCAGAAGTTGGGGAATGAGGCGAGAAAGCCCACGCGTTCAACCGGCTTACGCTCGCCCGCGATTATTCTGATATGCGTTGAACGCGTGGGCGGCGTCAACGCCGTCAATGACAGCCATCCGGGTGAGCCGCCCACCTACAAAGCTGCACGCCCAGGTTCTTCTCCACCCACGCCTGCGCATCCTCGACGGTGTCGAAGTGCACGGTCGCGATCACCGTCTTGTCATGCGCCAGGCAGCTGATGTAGACGCGCTTTTCGTCGGCTGAACTGAGCAGGTCGGACTGCGGGGACAGTTCGACCGATGCCACCAGGTCGAGGTTCAGCAGCACGGCCTTCTTCGGGTTGTTGTCTTTGTCGATGCGGATGAACTTGCTCATGCTTTTCCTTGATTACCTGCGCTTAGTTACCTGCGACGACCATTTTTTCGATCAGGATCGAGCCCGTCGATTTGCTGCCGCGCGCGAGCACGTCGTTGCCGATGCCGACGATCTGCTGGAACATCTCGCGCATGTTGCCGGCGATCGTGACTTCCTCGACCGGATATTGGATGACGCCGTTCTCGACCCAGTAGCCCGAGGCGCCGCGCGAATAGTCGCCGGTGACGTAGTTCACGCCCTGCCCCATCAGTTCGGTCACCAGCAGGCCGGTGCCCATCTTGCGCAGCATGCCTTCGAAATCGTCGGCCAGTTTCGTTTCGTCCGAGGTGATGGTGAGGTTGTGCGCGCCGCCGGCATTGCCCGTCGTTTTCATGCCGAGCTTGCGGGCCGAATACGAACCGAGGAAGTAACCCTGCAGCACGCCGCTGTCGATGACCTTGCGGCGCACGGTGCGCACGCCTTCCTCGTCGAAGGGAGACGAGCCGACTTCGCCGATCACGTGCGGGTCTTCCATGACCTGGATATGGCTCGGGAAGACCTGCTTGCCGAGCGTATCGAGGAGAAAAGTCGACTTGCGGTACAGCGCGCCGCCCGACACCGCCTGCACGAAGGCGCCCAGCAGGCCCGCGGCCAGCGGCGCTTCGAACAGCACCGGGCAGGTGAGCGTATTGAGTTTGCGCGCGTTCAGGCGCGCCAGCGCGCGTTCGGCGGCGTAGCGGCCGACCGCTTCCGGCTTGGCCAGCTTTTTCGGGTCGCGCGCCGAGGTGTACCAGTCGTCGCGCTGCATCTTGTTGCCCTTGCCGGCGATCGGCGCGATCGACATCGTGTGGCGCGAGAACGGGTAGCCGCCGATGAAACCGCGCGTGTTGGCGGCGACGAAATGCGATTGCTGGACGTAGACGCTGGCGCCTTCGCTGTTGGTGATGCGGCGGTCGACCTCGAAGGCCGCGTTCTCGCAGCGCTGGGCCAGTTCGACCGCTTCTTCGGTGCTGATCTGCCACGGGTAGCACAGGCGCAGGTCGCGCGGGTTCATCTCGAGCATGTCGGCGTCGGGCAGGCCGGCCGCGTCGTCCTCGGCGGTGAAGCGGGCGATGTTCCAGGCCGCCTCGACGGTCGCCTTGAGCGAGGCCTCGGAGAAATCGGAGGTGCTGGCGTTGCCGCGGCGCTGGCCGGCATAGACGGTGACGCCGATGCCCTTGTCCTTGTTCTGCTCGATCGTCTCGATCTTGCCGCGACGTACCGATACCGACAACCCGCTGCCCTCGCTGATTTCGACCGAGGCGTCGGTCGCGCCCTGCTCCTGCGCGAAAGCGAGTACGCTCTTCGCCAGGTCTTTCAACTGGTCCTGGGTGTGGGTGAAAACGGTCTCGTTCATATCGTGTTTTTCGTCGCAAGCCCTAAAACAGTTATCATAGCAGCCGTTTACTGTTTTTACTGATCGGCTCAGCGCCAATCGGATTATTCCAAATATCATGCCAAATCCAAACCGCGGCTCGGTGGGCTTCCAGTCCAACGAGTTCGAGCAAGAATACGAACGCCCTTCCAAATCTGAGCTCAAGCGCCAGATGGACGAGTTGCAGAAACTCGGCGCGCAGCTCGTTGCCGAGCCGCGCGACCGCGTCAAGCGCGTCCCGATGCCGGAAGACGTCAAGGACGCCATCCTGATGTGCCAGACCATCACGAACCACGAAGGCCGCCGCCGCCAGCTGCAGTTCGTCGGCAAGAAGATGCGCACCCTGACCGAAGAGGAAGTGGCCGTCATCCAGCGCACCATCGACAGCTGGAAAGGCGCCTCGAAAGCCGAGACGGCCGCGCTGCACGCGCTCGAGCGCCGCCGCGACAAGCTGCTCACCGACGACAAGGCGCTGACGACGCTGCTGGAAGAGAACCCGGAACTCGACGTCCAGCACCTGCGCACGCTGATCCGCAATGCGCGCAAGGAGCAGGCCGAATCGAAGCCGCCGAAAGCCTTCCGCGAACTGTTCCAGATCCTGAAGGACCTGAGCAAGAAGAAGGCCGCGCCAAGCCGAGGACGAACTGGAAGACGATGAGTCCGCAGACGAGTAAAGCGCGTCGGAGCTGGTCATCGGCCTGGTGTCGGTCTCGGACCGCGCCAGCGGCGGCGTCTATGAGGACAAGGGCATTCCTGCGCTGCAGGACTGGATCGCCTCCGCCATCACCACGCCCTACCGGATCGAGCCGCGCCTGATTCCCGACGAGCGCACGCAAATCGAGAAGACCCTGGTCGAACTGGTCGACGTGGCCGGCTGCCACCTGGTGCTGACCACCGGCGGCACCGGCCCTGCGCGGCGCGACGTCACGCCCGAGGCGACGCTCGCCGTCGGCACCAAGGAAATGCCGGGCTTCGGCGAGCAGATGCGCCAGATCAGCCTGCGCTTCGTGCCGACCGCGATCCTGTCGCGCCAGGTCGCCGTGATCCGCGAGCTGGAAGACCATGCGGCGCTGATCATGAATCTGCCCGGCCAGCCGAAGGCGATCAAGGAAACGCTGGAAGGCCTGAAGGACGCGGACGGCAATGTGCTCGCCGGCGGCATCTTCGCGGCCGTCCCCTATTGCATCGACCTGATCGGCGGCCCCTATATCGAAACCAATCCGGCCGTGACGACCGCCTGGCGCCCGAAGACGGCCCAGCGTCCGGCCACGCTCCCACTCACAGGACAACGCATGAGCGATCTGCTGCAAAACATCGAAATCGAAACCGCACCGAATCCGACGGTCGCCGTCATCTGGCTGCACGGCCTGGGCGCCGACGGCAACGACTTCGTGCCGATGGTGCGCGAACTCGACCTGAAAGGCCTGCCCGGCATCCGCTTCGTCTTCCCGCATGCAAAACAGATGCCGGTGACGATCAACGGCGGCTACATGATGCGCGCCTGGTACGACATCAGCGTCGCCGACCTGACCCGGCGCGAAGACGAAGGCGGCCTGCGCGACTCGCAGCGCGACGTCGAGGCCCTGATCGCGCGCGAAAAAGCACGCGGCATCCCGGCCTCGCGCATCATCCTGGCCGGCTTCTCGCAAGGCTGCGCGATGACGCTGCAGACCGGCCTGCGCCACCCGGAAAAGCTGGCCGGCATGCTGTGCCTGTCGGGCTACCTGCCGCTGAACGAAAAAGTGGCGCACGAGCGCACCGAGGAAAGCATCGACACCCCGATCTTCATGGCGCACGGCCGCCAGGATCGGCGTGGTGCCCTTCGTCCGCGCCGAGCAGTCGCGCGACATCCTCAAGGCCTTGGCTATACGATCGAGTGGCACGACTACCCGATGCAGCATTCGCTCTGCTTCGAGGAAGTGCAGGACATCTCGGCGTGGATGAAGAAGGTACTGGCATAAGGAGGTCCATCATGGCCAAGAAAGAAGAAGCGCTCGACGAAGAAACGATGGCGCTGATTAACTGGTGCATCGAAGTCGAAGGGCACCTGGTTGCCGGCGGCGCTACCCAGAAGCAGGCGCAGGACCATATCGAGGAAGAGGTCGAGTGGTTCACCGACCTGTTCTACGACGGCTTGACGCCGGAAGAGGCGGCGAAGGAAGCGCTGGCTTGAGGCTTGAAGGAGCCGCTACTCCGGTAGCGGCGTCGCGCTCGACACCGGCATCTCGGTGCGCGCCGTGTTCATCACCATCGCCAGGAACGTGTAGTAGCCGTTCAAGCCCATCAAATCGACCACGCCCTGCTCGCCGAACAGCGCCACCGCGTCGGCATAGGTCCGGTCCGAGACTTCCTTGTTCTGGTGCAGCTCGATGCAGAAGTCGTGCACCACCGCTTCGTCCACCAGCATGCTCTCCGGCCGTTCGCGCCGCGCGATCGCGTTGATCACGTCCGGCGGCACGCCCACCTGCGCCGCGATCGGCGCGTGGATCGCCCACTCCACCTTCTGGTTCCACTGGCGCGCCGTGACCAGGATCGCCAGTTCCGACAACCGGACCCCGATCGCGCTGCGGTAGCGCAGGTACTCGCCCATGCGCTGTGCATTTTCCAGCAGCTCGGGACTGCGCAGCAGCGGCACGAAGGGGCCGTAGAGCGCGCCGCGCGGACCTTCGATGACGGCCTGGGCGGCGCGGCGCTGGGCGTCGGTCATCTGCGTCGGGCGGGATCGGGCGAAGGCGGTCGGTCATGGTCGGCGTCCCAATCTGTCGTAACGGAAAATGTCTTTGACAGAAAAAATATTCGCACAGCTTCCGTCAAAGATCAAAGAAATCCGGCCCCGGGGAGTTTATTGTCAACCGTCAACTTTTTGCCGGAGGGAAGCAGCCATGAGCTTTATCATCCACCGCAGTCTGCGCCAGACGCCGCCGCGTGGCCGTGCAGCGCATCGGGCATCACGGTCTTCGACAGCGCCGGAAACGCCTATCTCGACGCAAGCGGCGGCGCAGCCGTTTCCTCGCTCGGCCATGGCCATCCGGACGTGATCGCCGCCATGCACCGCCAGATCGACCGCTGCGCCTACGCCCACACGGCCTTCTTCACGACCGAGGTGGCCGAGGAGCTGGCCGCCACCCTGGTGGCGCGCGCCCCGGCCGGCATCACGGCGGTCTACCTGGTCTCGGGCGGCTCGGAAGCGATGGAGACGGCGCTCAAACTGGCGCGCCAGTATGTCGTCGAAGGCGGCGAAAGCGCAGCGTTCAGCTGTTCATCGGGCGGCGCCAGAGCTACCACGGCAACACGCTGGGCGCGCTGGCCGTCGGCGGCAACGAATGGCGCCGCAAGCCCTTCGCGCCGCTGCTGATGGAGGTGCCGCGCGTGGCGCCCTGCTACGAATACCGCGACCGCCGCGCCAGCCAGAGCGTCGACGAATACACCGCCGCTTCTGCTCGACGAACTGGAAACGGCCATCATCAAGGCCGGCCCGAGAAGGTCATCGGTTTCGTGGCCGAGCCGGTGGTGGGCGCCACCGGCGGCGCGATTCCGCCCACGCCCGGCTACTTCAAGGGCGTGCGCGAAATCTGCGACCGCCACGGCATCCTCTTCATCGCCGACGAAGTCATGTGCGGGATGGGGCGCACCGGCACCATGTTCGCGATCGAGCAGGATGGGGTGGCGCCGGACATCATCGCGGTGGCCAAGGGCCTGGGCGCCGGCTACCAGCCGGTGGGCGCGGTGCTGGCCCAGGGCGCCATCGTCGAACGCCTGCGCAAGGGCAGCGGCAGCTTTTTGCACGGCCATACCTACATCGGCCACCCGGTGGCGGCGGCGGCGGCGCTGGCGGTGCAGCAGGTGATCGAGCGCGATGGTTTATTGGACGCAGGTGCAGCGGCGCGGCGCGACCTTGCGGCGCATGCTGGGCGACGTCTTCGGCAAGCACGAACACGTGGGCGACATCCGCGGGCGCGGACTGCTTCATCGGGATCGAGCTGGTGCAAGGACCGCGCCACCAAGGAGCCGTTCGCGCCGGAGCGCAAACTGCATGCGGCGATCAAGGCGGAGGCGATGGCGCGCGGACTGATGGTGTATCCGATGGGCGGCACCATCGACGGCCAGCGCGGCGACCACATTCTATTGGCGCCGCCGTTCATCGTCACGGCGAGCGAGTTGTCGGAGATCGTGGCGCGACTGGCCGAAGCGGTCGGACTGCGGCAGTGGCGACCGATAACCTGGCTGTATGCCGTAGGGGGGACGCGACGCGCTCCCCGACGCAACCCCATCATTTCGGAAACGCCACCACTTCCGTTTGCTGCTCGCCGAGCCCTGCAATCCCCAGCCTGAGCGTGTCGCCCTTCTTGAGGAAGCGCTGCGGCTTGCGCCCCATGCCGACGCCGGGCGGCGTGCCGGTCGTGATGATGTCGCCCGGCTCGAGCGTCATGAAGCGCGACACATAGCTGACGATCTGCGCGACCGTGAAAATCATCTGCGAGGTATTCCCGGTCTGCATGCGCTTGCCGTTCACTTCCAGGTAGAGGTCGAGGTCCTGCACGTCGAAGACGTCGTCGCGCGTGACCAGGAACGGGCCGACCGGGCCGAAGGTGTCGCAGCCTTTGCCCTTGTCCCATTGCGAACCCATCTCGAACTGGTAGGCGCGCTCGGTGACGTCGTTGACGACGCAGTAGCCGGCCACGAAGTTCAGCGCATCTTCTTCGCTCACGTACTGGGCGCGGGTGCCGATGACGACGCCGAGTTCGACTTCCCAGTCGGTCTTCTTCGAACCCTTGCGGCAGCGGATCGGGTCGTCCGGGCCGTTCAGGCAGCTGATCGCCTTGGTGAAGAAGACCGGTTCGTCGGGCATCGTGGCGCCGGTCTCGGCCACGTGGTCGGCATAGTTCATGCCGATGCCGATGAATTTGCCGACACCCTTGACCGGCACGCCCAGGCGCGGATTGCCGCGCACCAGCGGCAGCGTCTTGAGTCGATCTTGGCCAGCTTGCGCAGCGCGCGGTCGGTCAGCACCGCACCATCGATATCGGCAATCACGCCGGACAGGTCGCGCAGGCGCCCTTCTTCGTCGAACAGGCCCGGCTTTTCCTTGCCCGGGCGGCCATAGCGAACCAATCTCATGTTATTTCCTCGTTGTTCATATTGGTGCGGCATGATACCAGCACGCGCCGGCATTATCGCCGGCGCCAGCAGCCAGGCGCTCATGTCGAGCGCATCGCGTTCGCTCACGCCCATGGCCGGCATCGCCGTCTGCGGGTCGATCGACTTGCGGATCGCGGATCCAGCGCACCAGGTTGGCCTGGGTGTTCGGCAGGCTGCCGGCGATGAAGCGGCGCTCGGCCAGGTCGACCAGCGGGCGCCCGACATAGATCTTCGGGCCCGGTCACGCCGGGGATCATGTGGCAGGC
The DNA here is from genome assembly GCA_963729765.1 of uncultured beta proteobacterium. Taxonomy (GTDB): domain Bacteria; phylum Pseudomonadota; class Gammaproteobacteria; order Burkholderiales; family Burkholderiaceae_D; genus Telluria. Next base: position 35,113 of record CAVSPL010000020.1, read on the forward strand.
GCGGCAGGCATACTGGGCCAGCGCGACGCGTCCGCGCGCGGGATCGCCCTGGATCCCGGCGGGCGGCGGTTTGCCCTGGCAGCCGGCCAGCAGGGCCAGCGCGCAGACGAGCAGGCGCGCGCTCATTGGCGGCTCCGGCCGTGGTGGGCGCCGAGGCCGGCGTTTCCGCCACGTTCGGCTGCCCGTCGCCTGCGCGTAATCGCGCGCCGACAGCGTCGGCAGCACGCCCATGAAGGACACCACGGCCCACAGGTCGGCGTCGCTCAGGTGGAACTGCCAGGCCGGCATGCCGCTCATCTTGATGCCGTGCTTGGTGATCCAGTACAGCTCGCGCGGCTGCCAGCGCGCGCTGGCGTCGACCAGGGGGCCCGGCAGCGGCTGCATGCTCTGCCCGATCTTGGCCTGGGCCGAACCCGGCCCGCCATGGCATTGCGCGCAATGGGCGGCGTAGACGGCGGCGCCGCGCTGCACCTGCTGCGGCGCGCCCAGCGGCGGCACCGCCACCTCGCTGCGCGTGGTTGCGCACCGAATAGCGCATGCCCAGTTCCAGCAGCGTGTGCACGGCTGCAGGTGCTGCGAGGTGGCCGTGGTGTCGTACACAGCCGCGTGCGCAGGACGATCGCCCCGGTGGCCGCGGCCGCCAGCCCCGCCAGCACCAGGGTGGCGGCGGCGGTTTTCAGGATCAGGCGGGTGCGGTTCGAAGGCATCGTCGGTGGCTGGCGGGGGTGCGCACTGTTGAAAAAATGATATTGTTTCTCGTGTATTATATAGAGCCATCGGCTTCGTCGGATTCAACTGTGCGCTATCACTTCTCCCTCCCCGCACTGCCCCGTGCCCGCCCGCTCTGCGCGGCCGGACTGTGCCTGGCATTGCTGGCCGGCTGCGGCAAGGACGAGGCGCCGAAGCAGGTGAGCGGCGGCGATCCGGTCAAGGGCCAGCGCCTGATGGCGCAGTACCAGTGCGCGCGCCTGCCACGCGATTCCCGGAGGTGCCGCGGCCCGGCCGGCAATGCCGGGCCGCCGCTGGAACAGTTCGGGCTGCGCAGCTATATCGCCGGCGGCATCCCGAACACGCCCGACAACGCTGACCCGCTGGCTCGACAACCCGCAAGCGATGAAACCCGGCACGACGATGCCGGACCTGGGCGTCTCGCCCGAGGAAGCACGCCACATGGCGGCCTATCTGCTGACGCTCCGATGAGCGCGCCGCTTGCAGTCGGTGCTGCACCCGGCCGGCCCGGACGCGGCCATCATCGCGAACCTGTCCTGGGTCCTGTTCGGCGGCGGCGCGCGTGATCTTCGTCGCCGTGATGGCGCTGATGGTGCTGAGCATGCGCCGTGATGGCGCGCCCGGTCGCGGCGCGCTGGTGGATCGCCGGCGCCGGCATCGCCTTCCCGGTCGTGGTGCTGACCGCGCTGCTGGTGCTGGAGCACCTGGCGCAGCGCCGAGCTGTCGCCGCAGACCTCGCGCGGCGCGATGAGCATCGGCGTGACGGCGAAGATGTGGTGGTGGGAAGTGCGCTACCACGACCCGGTCAGCGGGCGCGAAGTCGTCAGCGCCAACGAGATCCGCATTCCGGCCGGGCGTCCGGTCTACCTGGGCCTGACCTCATCGGACGTGATCCACAGCCTGTGGGTGCCGGCCCTGAACGGCAAGATGGATACCGTGCCGGGCCGCGTGACCGGCCTGACCCTGCATGCCGACAAACCCGGCGTCTACCGCGGCCAGTGCGCCGAATTCTGCGGCGAGCAGCATGCGCGCATGGCGCTGCACGTGGTCGCGCTGGCGCCCGACGAATTCGAGCGCTGGCTGGCGAAAGCAAGCGCAAGCGGCCGCGCCGCCCGCCGTCTGCCCTGATCGAGCGCGGACGCGCCGGCCTTCCTCGAACAGCGCTGCCAGAGCTGCCACACCATCCGCGGCGTGGCCAGCGGCGCGCGCCTGGGCCCGGACCTGACCCACGTCGGCGGCCGCCTGCACATCGCCGCCGGCACCCTGCGCAACCACCGCGGCACGCTGGCCGGCTGGATCGCCGATCCGCAAGCCATCAAGCCGGGCGCGCGCATGCCGGCCGCGCTGGACATCGACGCGCGCCACCTTGCAGGCCCTGGCCGCCTACCTCGAGCAGCTGAAATGACGATGACCGCACCCGCACACGCTGCCCAGCTCCCTGCCCCGTCCCGCCGGGCGAACTGGAACGGCTCGAAAAGCCGTGGAAGACGCCCACCGGCTGGCGCTTCTTCACGCGCGTCAACAACACCAGCATCGGCCTGCTCTACATCGGCACCGCGCTGCTGTTCTTCCTGCTGGCCGGCGATCCTCGGCCTGATGATGCGCACCCAGCTGGCGGTGCCCGACAACACCCTGCTCTCGGCCGGCAGCCTACAACCAGATCTTCACCATGCACGGCACGGTGATGATGTTCCTGTTCGCGATTCCGATCGTCGAGGCGATCGCCGTCTTCCTGCTGCCGAACATGCTGGGCGCGCGCGACCTGCCCTTCCCGCGCCTGTCGGCCTACGCCTTCTGGGCCTATGCGATCGGCGGCCTGGCCTTCTTCTGCACCCTGTTCTTCGGCCTGGCGCCCGACGGCGGCTGGTTCATGTATCCGCCGCTGACCGGCAAGCAGTATTCGCCGGGGCTGAACGCCGACTTCTGGCTGCTCGGGATCGGCTTCATCGAGATCTCGGCGATCGCCGGCGCCATCGAGCTCATCGTCGGCATCCTGTTCACCCGCGCGCCCGGCATGACGCTGGTGCAGCATGCCGGTGTACGCCTGGGCCATGCTGGTGGTGGCCGTGATGATCGTGTTCGCCTTCCCGGCCATCATCGCCGGCACCGCGCTGCTGGAGATGGAGCGCGCCTTCGACTGGCCCTTCTTCATCGCCGAGCGCGGCGGCGACCCGATCCTGTGGCAGCACCTGTTCTGGTTCTTCGGCCACCCCGAGGTCTACATCATCTTCCTGCCGGCCGCCGGCATGGTCTCGACCATGATCCCGACCATCGCCGGCACGCCGCTGGTCGGGCGGCGCGCGATCGTCGTGGCCCTGGTGGCCGTCGGCTTCTTCAGCTTCGCGCTGTGGGCGCACCACATGTTCACGGCCGGCCTGGGCGTGATGACGATGAGCTTCGTGTCGGCCGCCAGCATGGCCGTCGCGGTGCCGACCGCGATCCAGGTGTTCGCCTGGATCGCCACGCTGTGGCGCGGCAAGATGCAGCATCGACGGCGCCGGCGCTGTTCCTGGGCGGCTTCATGTTCATCTTCGTGCTGGGCGGCCTGACCGGCGTGATGGTGGCGCTGCTGCCCTTCGACTGGCAGGCGCACGACACCTATTTCATCGTCGCCCACCTGCATTACGTGCTGATCGGCGGGATGGTGTTCCCGGTGTTCGCGGCGCTGTACTACTGGATGCCGCTGGTCAACGGCCAGCGCCTGTCGGAGCGCGTGGCGACGCTGGGTGTTCTGGCTGATGTTCGGCGGCTTCAACATCGCCTTCTTCCCGATGCACATCACCGGCCTGCTCGGCATGCCGCGCCGGGTCTACACCTATCGCGCCCGACCTGGGCTGGGACCGGCTGAACATGGTCTCGACCGTCGGCGCCTTCGTGCTCGCGGCGGGCGTGCTGCTGTTCCTGGTCGACGCGGTGCGCACCTTGCGCCGGCCCGAGCAAGGCGGTCGGCAATCCGTGGAACGCGCCGACCCTGGAATGGCTGCCGACCGAAGATCTATGGCACGCGCAGCATCCCGCAGGTCACCTCGACGCGATCCGCTGTGGGACCAGCCCGGCCTGGCCGAGCAGGTCGAAGCCGGGCCAGCACTACCTGCCCGGCACCGCCAGCGGCCGGCGCGAGACCATCGCCACCAGCCCGGTGTGCGGCGAACCGGCCTACCTGCTGATCCTGCCGGGCGACAGCTGGCTGCCCCTCATCGCGGCGGCCGGCACGGCGGGCTTCTTCCTGCTGCTGACGATCAAGATGAACGTCACGGCCTGGGCCTGCGGCATCGCGGCCATCGTCGGCGACCGTGGCCTGGCTGTGGCAGTCGGACCGCACGCCGCCGATCAAGCGAGGCGCGCGTGTCCGATACGCCTGGTGCTGCCGGTCGGCGCGCAGGGCACGGCCTCGCACTCGTGGTGGGCGACCATCATCATGCTGGTGGTCGACGCGACCATCTTCGCGTCCTTCGTCTTCGCCTACATCCACATCTCGATGCGCCTGGAGGTGTGCCCGCCGCCCGTCGGCCGCCTGCCGGCGCTGCGCTGGCCGCTGCTGTCGAGCGGCTTGCTGGTGGCCGGTTCCGGCCTGATGCTGTGGGCGCGGCGCAGCGTCGGCAAGGGCCGCCTGCCCTGGCTGGCCTTGATGGCGACCGGCTGCGTGATCGCCGCTTTCGTGGCCGACCTGTACGGCTACGGCCTGGCCGGGCTGGCGCCGACAGTCGCAGGCCTGGAGCGCGACGATCGCCGCGCTGCTAAGCTACCAGGGCCTGCACGTGGTCGTGCTGGCCCTGGCCGGCCCCTACCTCGCCGCGCGCGCATGGTGCGGGCGCCTGTCGCCGGCGCAGCCGTGCGACGCTCGACAATACGGCGCTGATCTGGCACTACACGACGCTGCAGGGCATTGCGGCGGCCCTGGCGGTGCACCTCGTCCCCCTGCTGATGGAGTGAACGATGCGTGAACGGTTCTTCAGAAAGCTCATTCGCGGCACCCTGCCGATGCTGGTCTGGGCCGCGCATTTCGCCGGCAGCTACGTGCTGGTGGCGGCCCAGTGCAGCCCGGCCGGATTCGCGCCGGGCAGTCCGCACCGGCTGCCGCTGGCCCTGATGACGTGGTCGCGCTGGCGATCTGCGCCGCGCTGGCCTGGCGCGCGCGCAGCACCTTTACCGGCGGGGATGAACAGACGGCCGCTGCTGGACTGGGCGGCGGCGCTGACGGCGCTGCTGGCCTTCGCGGGGATTGCGTGGACCTCGGTGCCGTTGTGGTTTGTGGAGAGTTGTTCGTGATGGTGATGCGCGAGCGATCGCGCATCACAGCCGATTAGCGTGCCGCCGGGCGTCACGCGCCAGACGACATTGCCCACATCGTCCGCCACCAGCAAGGCGCCCGCCTTGTCGATCGCCACGCCCACCGGCCGCCCCAGCGCATCGCCGTTCTTGTCCACGAAGCCGGTCAGCACCTCGACCGGCTTGCCGTTCGGCTTGCCGTCGGCGAAGGGCACGTACACGACGTTGTAGCCCGACAGCGGCTTGCGGTTCCAGGAGCCGTGCTGGCCGATGAAGGCGCCGTTGGTGAACAGCGGGCCCGCAGCTTCGCGCCTTCGGAAAAAGTCAGGCCCAGCGCGGCGACGTGGGCGCCGAGCGCGTAGTCGGGCGCGATGGCCTTGGCCACCAGGTCCGGACGCTGCGGCTTGACGCGCTCGTCGACGTGCTGGCCATAGTAACTGTACGGCCAGCCGTAGAAGGCGCCGTCCTTCACCGAGGTCAGGTAGTCGGGCACCAGGTCGCTGCCGATCTCGTCGCGTTCGTTGGCGACCGTCCACAGCGCGCCGGTCTGCGGTTCCCAGGCCATGCCGTTCGGGTTGCGCAGGCCGGAGGCGAACAGGCGCGTGGCGCCGGTCTTGAGGTCGACTTCCAGGATCGCGGCGCGGTTGACCTCGATCTCCATGCCGTTTTCGCCGACGTTGCTGTTCGAGCCGACGGTCGCATACAGCTTGCTGCCGTCCTTGCTGGCGATGATGTTCTTGGTCCAGTGGTGGTTCACGGCCGGCCGGCAGCGGCGCCACTTTCTGCGCGCGCGTCGGTGATCTCGGTGGCGCCCTGCTTGTACGGGAAGCGCACGATGCCGTCGGCATTGGCCACGTACAGGGTCTCGCCCACCAGCGCCATGCCGAAGGGCGAATGCAGGCCCTTGAGGAAGACGCGTGCGCACTTCGGCCACGCCGTCGCCGTCGGCGTCGCGCAGCAGCGTGATGCGGTCGGCGCTCGGCACGGCGGCGCCGGCCTTGGCCATCACCTTGCCCATCACCCAGGCCTTGATGCCCGACTGCTTGGTCTCGGGCGTTTGCGGCTTGTTCGTTTCGGCCACCAGCACGTCGCCATTGGGCAGCACGTGCAGCCAGCGCGGGTGGTCCAGGCCGGTCGCCATGGCGCTCACTTCGAGGCCCTGGGCCGGCGCTCGGCTTGCCGCCGTTCCAGCCCTTGGCCGGCGCGATGTCGACCGTCGGGATCAGCATTTTCTTCGGCTGCGGCAGGATCGGCGTCGGGACCGACGCCGGCGCCGACCGGCAGGCTGGACTTGTCGCCGCAGCCGGCCAGCGTGAGCAGCACGGCGGCGGCAAGGATGGGGGACGGGCGAAGACGCATGGATTACTCCTGGAAACGAATGGTGGGAAGCGGATGGGATCGATTGTAGCGAAAAAGACAATACGGCCACGTCCCGTTGCGAAAGTGTCCCTCCGGAAAAATATGTGTGCTGTTTCCAATAAACATCAACAGAAGCCCGCCCGGTCGCGCTTATTGTTGACCGTCAACTTCTAACGGAAGGGAGCACCATGAGCCACATCATTCACCGCAGCCTGCGCCAGACCCCGCCCATGGTCATGTCGGCCAAGGGCATCTATTTTCAGGACGCCCAGGGCAACACCTATATCGATGCCTGCGGCGGCGCGGCCGTCTCCGCGCTCGGCCACGCGCATCCCGACATCATCGAGGCGATGCACCGCCAGATCGACCAGTGCGCCTATGCGCACACGGGCTTCTTCACGACCGAGGCCGCCGAGGAGCTGGCGGCCAGGCTGGTGGCCGGCGCGCCCGCCGGCATGGGCGGGGTGTATTTCGTGTCGGGCGGCTCGGAGGCGATGGAGACCGCGCTCAAGCTGGCGCGCCAGTATTTCTACGAGGCCGGCGAGCACCAGCGCTCGGTCTTCATCTCGCGCCGCCAGAGCTACCACGGCAACACGCTGGGCGCGCTGGCGATTTCCGGCAGCGCCTGGCGCAGCAAACCGTTTACACCGATCCTGATGGACGTGCCGAAGGTCTCGCCCTGCAACGAATACCGCGGACGCGGCGAACACCAATCAAGCGACGAGTACACCGCCATGCTGCTCGACGAACTCGAGACCGCGATCATGAAGGCCGGGCCGCAGAACGTGATCGGCTTCGTGGCCGAACCGGTGGTCGGCGCCAGCGCCGGCGCGGTGCCGCCCACGCCCGGCTATTTCAAGGGCGTGCGCGCCATCTGCGACCGCCACGGGATCCTGTATATCGCCGACGAAATCGCCTGCGGCATGGGCCGCACCGGCACCATGTATGCGATCGAACAGGAAGGCGTGGCGCCGGACATCATCACGGTGGCGAAAGGCCTGGGCGCCGGCTACCAGCCGATCGGCGCGGTGCTGGCGCAAGGCGCGATCGTGGAACGGCTGCGCCAGGGCAGCGGCGCCTTCCAGCACGGCCACACCTATATCGGCCATCCGGTGGCCACCGCGGCGGCGCTCGCCGTGCAAAAGGTGATCGAGCGCGACAACCTGCTGGCGCAGGTGCAAAAGCGCGGCGCGACGCTGCGCCGCATGCTCGGCAACGTCTTCGGCAAGCATCCGCACGTGGGCGACATCCGCGGGCGCGGCCTCTTCATGGCGCTCGAACTGGTGCAGGACCGCGCCACCAAGGCGCCCTTCTCGCCCGAGAAGAAGCTGCATGCGGCGGTCAAGGCGCAGGCCTTCAAGCGCGGCCTGATGGTGTTCCCGATGGGCGGCACGGTCGATGGCCTGAACGGCGACCATATCCTGCTGGCCCCACCCTTTATCACCACCGAGGCGGAACTGGGCGAGATCGTGTCGCGCCTGGCCGAGGCGGTCGACGCCGCCCTGCAGCCTTGAGCTGCGCCGCACAACCCTATCGAGGAGGATGGAAACAATGAGTGAATCGAACGTGATCGAAGCCGCCCCCGACATCGCGCGCTGCAAGGCGGAACTGGAGGAACGCGGCTGGACGATCCTGGCGCGCGAGTTGCTGCGCGACGGCCCGCGCCCGGCGCTGGCGCATTTCGGCCGCATCGTGCCGCAGTTTAATGGCGAAGAAACCTACGAGGTGACCTTGAAGCCGGGCTTCGAGAAGCTGCCCTTTTCGCAAAGTAAAAACAGCATCGGCCCGCACACCGAGGCGCCCGTGTACGACCCGCCCCCCAGGTACCTGGCCCTGCACTGCCACAAGCAGGCGCAATGCGGCGGCGGCCAGACCCTGCTGGCCGACGGTTTTGCGTTCTACGAATCGCTCAGCCCGGACCTGAAGGCCTGGGTCAACGACAACGACGTCACCTTCCTGGCCAGCGCCATGCCCGGCATGAGCCGGCGCCAGTTCCACACCCGGCTGATCGACGAAAAGGACGGCGCCCGGCTGTTCAGGTTCAGCTATAACCAGTTCCGCTTCGGCGACGTGAATCCGTCCGAAGGCGATTTCGCCACGCCCGGCAGTTATGCGCAAACGCCGCTGGGGCGCGTCGCGGAAGCCGGCGAGAAGTTCTTCTACGATCACATGATCCAGGTGCTGATCCCGGAAGGCAGCATGCTCATCTGGAACAACCAGCGCCTGATGCATGCGCGCAGCAAGTACAGCGACCCGGTGCGGCACCTGACGCGCTACTGGCTGAGCTGATCAAAAAAGCGCCGGCCGCCATGGCGGCGGCCGGCGCTATTTTCATCGCCTTATTTCGGGTAGGCCAGCACGTCCTGCTGCTGTTCGCCCAGTCCCTCGATTCCCAGTCTGCACCTGGTCGCCCTTCTTGAGGAAGCGCTGCGGCGTGCGGCCCATGCCGACGCCCGGCGGGGTGCCGGTGCAGATGACGTCGCCCGGCTCCAGGGTCATGAAGCGCGACAGGTAGCTGACGATCTGCGCCACCGTGAACACCATGCTCGAGGTATTCCCGGTCTGCATGCGCTTGCCGTTCACTTCCAGGTACATGTTCAGGTCCTGCACGTCGTAGACTTCGTGCGCGTGACCAGGAAGGGGCCGACCGGCCCGAAGGTATCGCAGCCCTTGCCTTTATCCCACTGCGAGCCGAGCTCGAACTGGTAGGCGCGTTCGGTGACGTCGTTGACGACGCAGTAGCCGGCCACGTAATTCAGGGCGTCGGCTTCGTCGACGTACTGGGCGCGGGTGCCGATCACGACGCCGAGTTCGACTTCCCAGTCGGTCTTTTTCGAGCCCTTCGGCAGCTGGATCGGATCGTCCGGACCGGACAGGCAGGAAATCGCTTTCGTGAACATGATCGGCTCGCTCGGAATCGGCGCACCGATTTCGGCCGCGTGGTCCGAGTAGTTCATGCCGATGCCGATGAATTTGCCGATGCCTTTGACGGGCACCCCGAGGCGCGGCGTGCCGCGCACCAGCGGCAGGGTCTTGGTATCGATCTTGGCGATCTTGCGCAGGGCACGGTCGCGAGAGCACGGCTGCGTCGACATCGGGAATGACACCCGAGAGGTCGCGCAGTCGTCCTTCATCGTCCAGCAATCCCGGTTTTTCCTTACCGGGGCGACCGTAGCGTACCAATTTCATAATCTTCCTTCGGGCTCAAGATGGCAATCTCGCATTGTAGCGGACGCCGCCGAAGGAAGTAGCCGACCAGCCCGGGAAGCTGCAGCAGCACCAGCACGCCGAATGCGACCTGGTAGGCGATCGGCGGGTAGTGATTTCCGCCATCCGGCTGCCACAGGCCGATCAGCTGGCCGAAGCCCGCCTGCACCAGGAAGGCGCCGACGAAAATCACCAGGTTCAGGCAGGTCGCCGCGCGCCCGGTGAGCTCCTTCGGCATGCTCTGCGCGACGATCGCGTACTCGATGCCGGTGATCGTGCCGACCAGCGTGAACATGCACCGAGAGCAGCTGCATGCTGGGCTTCCAGTTGAACACGATGGCCGCCTGGACCGCACGAACAGGGCGATGCCGATCGCCGCCACGTCGAGCGGCGCAATGCCGCGCCGTCCCGCCCATTCGGTGATCATGCCGACCGCGATCGCGCCGAAAATCACCGACGGCCATGCCCATGTACAGCAGGTAGGCCACGACCGGTTCCGGAAAGCGCGCCACGTCCGACAGCCAGCGCCCGATCCACAGGCCCTGGATCCCGAAGAACACCGCATGCGGGACCAGCACCAGCGAGGTGGCCTTGCGAAAGGCCGGGTTGCGGTAGACGTCGAGGATCGACCTGATGGTCGGCGCCTTGCCGGCGCCGCGTCGCGGTGGGCGGACTGAGCAGCCAGATCAGCAGGCCGCAGCAGGCGATCAAGCCGGCAATCGCGATGAACAGGCCGCGCCAGTCGGTGAACTGCAGCAGTTTGGTCACCGGCATGGTGGACGAGGCCGCGCCCAGGCCGCCGACCGCGATCAGGTAGCCCTGCACCGACGGCAGCCGTTTCGGCGTCGATCCAGGTCGACATGGCCTTCACCGCCGACATGAAGCAGCCGCCCAGGCCGAAGCCGATGATGGCGCGCGCCAGCAGCAGCTGGCCGAAGCTGTGCCCGTAGCGCGAACAGCATCGCCCCCAGCGCGCCGCAGGCATCAGCACCAGCTGCACCTTGCGCGGGCCGTAGCGGTCGAGCGCGATCCCGACCGGCAGCTGCACCAGCGCGGACGCGAAGAAGAACGCGCTGGTGAGCAGGCCCAGCTGGCCGGGCGTGAGCGCGAGCGAGCCGACCAGGTTCGGCGCCAGCACCGCGTTCACGTTGCGCAGCAGCGAAGACAGGTAGTGTCCCAGCGCGAACGGCAGGAACACGTAGAAGAAAACCGCCACGCCGGACATGCGTGGCGTGCTTTGGTCACCCATGGCGGGTCCGGATCCGGGTCCGGTTCAGGCCGCGCTGGGCTGGCTGTCGCTGGCGCGGCGGTCGTGCGTCGATGCCTGCACGATCGGGATCACGCGTCCGCCCGGCAGCGTGGCCGGCGTGGCCGCCCGCCTCCTCTTCGAAGAAGAATTTCTTGCGGCCGAAGGCGGGTTTCAGGTGGTCGAGCCAGGTGGCGTCGGGGTCGTATTTGGCGAAGAAGGGTTTGCGCACCCATTCCGGATTGCGGGCCTGCAGGAACTGCAGCGCGAACAGCTTTTCGCCATTGATCGTCACCACGCCGTCGATCACGACCTTGCCCGGGAAGGCGCTCATCGACGGGCCGCGCACGGTGCGCGACAGGCCCGACACCATCGAATAGGCCTGCTGGAAGATCTCGTGGGCGCGCGCCAGCGGCAGCGAGAAATACTCGCTCGGGCCGGTGTCGCGCTCGACGAACATGTAATACGGGATCGCGCCCAGGCGCACGCCGGTGGTCCACAGTTCGGCCCAGCTCTTCGGGTCTTCGTTGATGTGGCGGATCAGCGGGCCCTGCATGCGCAGCGTGGCGCCGGTGCCGACGATGCGTTTGACCGCCTGCTGGGCGATCGGGTTGCGCAGTTCCACCGCATGGTTGTAGTGGCCCATGATGGCCAGGTTCTTGCCGGCCTTGACCACGCGCTCGAACAGGCGCATCAGGTCGTCGCGAATCCTTGTCCGACACGAAGCGCTGCGGCCAGTAGGCGACCGACTTGGTGCCGATGCGGATGTTCTGGATATGCGCCAGTTCGGGCGCCAGCAGCGGCTCGAGGAATTCGGCCAGCGAACGCGTATTCATGATCATCGGGTCGCCGCCGGTGATCAGGACGTCGGTCACGTCCGGATGGGTCTTCAGGTAGGCCACCAGCTCGGTGCATTCGCGGGCATCGAACTTCATGTCGTCCATGCCGACGAACTGCGGCCAGCGGAAGCAGAAGGTGCAGTAGGCGTGGCAGGTCTGGCCCGCACTGGGGAAGAACAGCACCGTTTCCTTGTACTTGTGCTGCAGGCCCTGCAGCGGGCGCGTCGTTCACGCGCGGGACGTTGTGGGTCATCTGGCCGGCCGGATGCGGGTTCATGCGCATGCGGATCGGCGTGCACCAGGCTGCGCGGTGGCGGCGTCGTCCTTCTTGTACAGCACCAGGTCGCGCAGCTGCTCGTATTCGCGCGCGGGCAGCATGTCGCGGTGCGGGAAGGTCAGGCGGAAGATCGGATCGTCCGGGATGCGGTCCCAGTCGATCAGCTGGTCCATCACATATTCGTTGACGCGAAACGGCAGCACATGCGAGACCACCTGCATTGCTTCCTGCAGCTCCGGGCGTCATCCATTGCCATTGGCGTGCGATCGCGATCGATCTGGCGCGTATAGGGCTTGAACTTGGCTGGCGTCGATGCGGTGGTGGTCACGGCATGCTCCTGGAGAGGAAAGATGGAAAGAAGACGACGGCGAATTCTTGTCGGAAAGAAATTGCCGACAGGAATTCATCTTAAGTGCCATGCGCTATGCACTGAAATTGCCATGAATCAACTTATCATGCATAATCTTTCCTCGTGAGAATATCAGTGTTTGCTCCGGCGACATGTGGCGCCATATCGCATCCTCTGCCCAGCTTTGCGCTCAGCGCAAATTGCCTACCCGGAACGTGCGGCGTAAATTAGTCCCAATGCACCTAGGAAAGTATTGACCCAATGCACGCTTACCGAAAGGACACCGCCATGAAGCTGTTCGCCACTGCCACCGCCCTGTGCCTGGCGCTTGCCTGCACCGGTGCCCTGGCCAATGAACCGACCGAGAAGGATGCCATCGCCATGGCCGAGCGCGGCGCCGCCCTGATCAAGGCCAAGGGCAAGGATGAAATGATGAAGCGCATCAGTCGCCAAGGATCCCGGACTTCGTCCAGGGCGAGCTGTACATCGACATGCGCGACCTCAAGACCGGCATCGTGCTGGCCCACCCGCTCAACCCCTCGATCGTCGGCAAGGACCTGACCGACGTGCCCGATGCGAACGGCAAGAAGTACCGCCGCGAGATCATCGACCTGGCCGCCGCCAAGGGCAAGGGCTGGGTCGACTACCAGTACAAGAATCCCGACCACCGGCAAGATCGAACCGAAGACGACCTACATCCAGCGGGTCGACGACGTGGTGCTGGAAGCCGGCATCTACAAGAAGTAATGCGCGGTCCGACCTGGCGCGGCGTCGGCCGCATCGCAACTATTTGTGCGGAGTAAAGCATGCTGAACAAACTGCGGATCGGCCCCAAACTGCTGCTGGCGCCGGGCCTGGTGCTGGTGCTGCTGACGCTGCTGTCCGGCGGCCGCCTATTACGGCATGGTGCGCCAGAACGCCTCGCTCGAACACATGGTGCAGGTGCGCGCCGCGCGCCTGCAGGCGGCGGCCGACGTCGCCGGCGACGCGCAAGCTTCGCGCACGCCAACATCTACCAGCTGCTGGCCTGGATCAACGGCAGCTTCGCCCAGAACCGGCTCGACGCGCCTGATCGGCGACATCGGCCACAAGCACGCGGCCATCGACGACCAGCCTGGGCGAGCTGGCGCAAGTGGCCGAGCCGGCCGAACGCACGCTGGTCGACGGCCTCGCAGGCGGCGCTGGCGCGCCTACCGCAAGGGCGTGGTCGAAACGATCGAGATGGCGCAGGTGGACCAGTCGATCGCCACCAACTCGATGCAGAAGGCCGAGAAGGAGTTCGTCGCGCTCGACGCCGCAGCTGGCCGCAGCTGGCGGCACTGGAGAAGAGCCTGAGCGAAGAAGCCTACGCCGCCGCCAGGGCCGAATTCCGCACGCTGGGCGTGACGATGGCGGGCCTGGTGCTGCTGTCGATCGCGCTGTCGCTGCCGGTGACGATGCTGGTGCGGCGCGCCATGCTGGCCGATATCCGCGTCGATCGCGCACGATGGTGGGCGAACTGGCCGAGGGCCGCCTGGCGCGGCGCCACCGGCACGCCACGGGCCGCGACGAAATCGCCGACACCTCGCGCGCGCTCGACCACACCATCGGCGCGCCTGAACGCCGACCCTGCGCAGCGATGATGACGTCGGTGCGCTCGATCGACACGGCGTCGCAGGAAATCGCCACCGGCAACCTGGACCTGTCGACCCGCACCGAGATGCAGGCCGGCTCGCTCGAGCAGACCGCCAGCACCATGGAAGACGCTGACCATGGCGGTCAAGGACAACGCCAGCAACGCGCGCCTGGCGTCCGACCTGGCGGCCGAAGCGGCCGAGCTGGCCGTCGCACGGCGGCCAGGCGGTGCGACCGCGCGGTGACGACGATGGAATCGATCCAGGCCAGCTCGCGCAAGATCGTCGAGATCATCGGCGTCATCGACGGCATCTCGTTCCAGACCAATATCCTGGCGCTGAATGCCGCGGTGGAAGCGGCGCGCGCCGGCGAACAGGGGCGCGGCTTTGCCGTGGTGGCGTCCGAAGTGCGCACGCTGGCGCAGCGCTCGGCGGCGGCGGCGAACGAGATCAAGGCGCCTGATCGCCGACTCGGTCACGATCATCGACGGCGGCAGCGCCTCGGTCAGCGAAGCGGGCAACAGCATGGGCGACATCGTCGCCTCGGTGCGCCAGGTGAACGACATCATCGGGCGCATCAGCGTCGCCAGCACCGAGCAGGCCGACGGCATCGCCGAAGTCAATCGCGCGGTCGGGCAGATGGACGGCATGACCCAGCAGAACGCCGCGCTGGTCGAGCAAGCCGCGGCGGCGGCCGAAAGCCTGCACGAGCAGACCGTCAACCTGGCCAGGGCGGTGTCGATCTTCAAGATCGAGGGCGACGAGAGGCCTGGCCGGGGACGGCAGACGAGCCGGCGGCGAGTTCCAGGGTCCGCCGAGCGGCGCGCCCCGCCAGCCCGATGCGCGGCGCGCGCCCGTGCCGGCCCTGCCACGGCGAGAGCGCCGCAGGCGCAGGCGCAGACCGGGCTAGCGGAACGGCCGGCTGAAGAAACGCGAGCCGGCCAGGCCGAAGCGCCACGGCACGTCCATCGCCTTCGAGATGCCGATGCGCGGCCCGGCGACGATCTCCAGTCCCGGCCGGCGCGGCAGCAGCTCGAACGGCGGCTCCGCCAGCGGCATGCCGTTGAGGGCGCGCGTCACGCCCAGCGCCTGGCACAGCTTGCCCGGACCGGAGCACAGCGCCGCGATCGTCCTGGGCATCGCGCCGCGCGCGCATCGCGTCCAGCCCGGCCACCGGCTCCAGCGCGCGGATCAGGACCCCGGCGCCATGGCCCTCTTCGCGGCAGACGAAGTTCAGGCACCAGTGGATGCCGTAGGAGCGGTACACATAGGCGTGCGCGGGCGGCCCGAACATGGCGGCGTTGCGCTCGGTGGGGCCGGAAAAGGCGTGCGACGCCGGATCTTCGCGGTCGTAGGCTTCGGTCTCGACGATGCGCCCGCCGACGCCGTCGATCAGCACGACGCCCCGATCAGCTGGCGCGCGACGACCTCGGCGGCTGCAGAAAAATCGATTCCTGCAAATGTCCTGGATTCATGGGCCGATTTTAGCGCGTTTCGACAACACCCTTTGTCCGTTATTGCCACACTAAAGTATTGCTGTTGCTGCAAGAAATTCGGCATCGGGTATAGTGGAGGTTCCGCTGTCATTTCCCATAAGCCCCTCTCCCCATGAGTCTGTTGCCGCACATGAATACCGTCGCCGTCCTGCCGCATCGCCCTCGACCAGGTCGATGCCCTGATCAAGTCGATCCGCATCCCGCCGCGTCCGAGCCTGCTGGCCGACCTGCAGCGCGAACTGGCGTCAGACGATCCGTCGCCCGAGCGATCGGCAGGATCGTGGCCAGCGACGTCGGCATGTCCGGCGCCCTGCTCAAGCTGGCCAATTCGTCGATCTTCGGCGGCCGCCGCAAGGCCAAGTCGATCGAGCAGGCGATCCTGTTCCTGGGCATCAACCAGGTCGCGGCCCTGATGACCGGCCTGCTGGCGCGCCAGGCGATTCCCGTCAACAGCGCGCCGCTGGCCAGCTTCTGGGACATCTCGACCCGGCGCGCGCAAGCGATGGTGTTCCTGTCGCGCCGCCTGCGCATGGGCGAGCGGACGTGGCGCACACCTTCGGCCTGTTCTGCGACACCGGCGTGCCGCTGCTGATCGACCGCTTCCCCGACTACGCAGCCACCTACGCCGCCGCCGTCGCCGAAGCCGAGCGCGCCGTTCACGGCGCTGGAAGACGAACGCCACAGCACCGCCACGCCGCGGTCGGCTGCCTGCTGGCGCGCAACTGGGGCCTGTCGACGACGTCGTCTGGGCCATCCTGCACCACCACGACTTCGCCGTGCTCGACGATGCGGCCACCGCCGGCGCCGGTGCGCTCGCTGGTCGCCCTGTCGGTGCTGGCCGAGAGCGCGATCTGCCGCTACCAGGGCCACGCCGAATCGCTCGAATGGGACAAGGGCGGCGCGCGCCTGCGCCTACCTCTCGCTCGACGAGATCGAGGCGGCCGAACTGCTCGACGAACTGGAAGAAGCGCTGCACGACGATCAGTAGTCTTTGACACGCCGGTCCGCAGGAAGATACTCGAAATATCGTTACCGGCTCGGAGGCAAGATGAGAATCTGGATTCTGTCGCTGCTTGTCGTCATTGTCAGGTTGTGCCCAGTGGGCGCCGGTCTCTGACCGGCCGGGTCGCAGCTCTGTTGAACGATGGCGCCTTCGCGCCCCCGCGGCCCGTCGATGCGCGACGGCCTGTTCGAGCTGAGCCCGGAGATGCTGCACCACGTGAACAGTGCCCCGTTCAAGGCCGATCCTGCGCGGAAAACCGGGCCATATGGCCTGCTGCATGCGCTCTACGACCCGCGGGAACTGCAGCTCGACTACGATGCGACCTATACCGGCACCCGCCGCCGAAACCTACGCCGCGCGCAAGGGCAATTGCCTGTCGCTGGTCGTCATGACCGCCGCGGCATTTGCCCGAGAACTGGGCATGACTGTGCGCTACCAGGACGTTCAAGTCGAAGAAACCTGGAACCGCGAGGGAGGGCTGTACCTGATCAGCTCCCATGTCAACCTCAGCCTTGCACCGCGTGCGCCGCGCGCATCGACGATGGCGATTCCGCCTCCATGCTCACG
>CAVSPL010000021.1:0-390594 GCA_963729765.1 uncultured beta proteobacterium
ATACCAGCGCAGGCCGGCATGCGTAGCTGTCGCTAGGCGTAACAGGCTGCCTTAAAGGCAGCCTGTTTTTTTGTCTGCACGTGATTCGCTGAGTTTAGTTGCTCAAGGAGCGGGCAACACTTGCCTGTCGTGGTAAGGCAAGACGTATTGACGGGCGCACGGGTCGCAAGCACCCACACTTCCATAGCAAAATTGAAATATAATGCCGCCCAGACAATTTTAAATTAAAAGTTGCCAACACGCCACGGTCGTGTAAGGGCTCGAACAATTTTTGGGGTATATTGTTAAGTTGCGCAGTCCACTGCTTGCAACACATTCCCCGAAATACGTAGGTAGCGGCGCACCCGCTCCTCACCAACATACATAGACAAATCACATCATGAAAATTTCTGTTATCGGCACAGGCTACGTTGGTCTGGTGTCAGGTGCCTGTTTTGCGGACGTCGGCAATAGCGTTCTGTGCCTGGATGTGAACGACGCGAAAATCGCGATGTTGAACAGCGGCGGTATCCCGATCCACGAACCGGGCCTGGACGCGCTGGTGGCGCGCAACGCCGCGGCCGGCCGCATCAAGTTCTCGACCAGCTACGACGAAGCCGTCGAGCATGCAGAAGTCATCTTCCTGGCCGTGGGCACCCCGCCGGACGAGGACGGCAGCGCCGACCTGACCCACATCCTGTCGGCTGCGCGCAGCATCGGCCAGCGCATCACCAAGCGGATGGTGATCGTCGACAGTCGACGGTGCCGGTCGGTACCCGCCAAGCGCGTCGAAGCGGAACCGGAGGAAGAAGTGGACAAACGCGGCGTCAACGTCGAGTTCGCGGTGGTCACCAACCCCGAGTTCCTGAAGGAAGGCGCGGCGGTCGAAGACTTCATGCGGCCCGACCGCATCGTCGTCGGCGCCGACGACGAGCGGCGCGACCCTGATGCGCGCGCTGTACACGCCGTTCAGCCGCAACCACGAAAGCTGGTGGTCATGGACGTGCGCAGCGCCGAACTGACCAAGTACGCCGCCAACGCCATGCTCGCCACACGCATCAGCTTCATGAACGAGCTGGCGAATCTGGCCGAAGGCTCGGTGCCGACATCGAGCAGTGCGCCACGGCATCGGCTGGACCGCGAATCGAACCCCAGTTCCTGTACGCCGGCATGGGTCACTGCGGCTCTTGCGTTCCCGAAAGACGTCAAGGCGCTGATCAAGACCGCGAGTGAAAACGACCAGGCCCTGCACTTCTGGAAGCTGACCGAAAAGGTTAACCATGCGCAAAAGAATGTGCTGTTCAAGAAGCTGAACCGTTTCTTCAAGGGCGACCTGCGCGGCAAGAAGATCGCCTTGTGGGGCTTGTCGTTCAAGGCCAATACCGATGACATGCGCGAAGCGGCCAGCCTGACGCTGATCCGCTCGCTGGTGGCGGCCGGTGCCCAGATTGT
Source organism: uncultured beta proteobacterium (assembly GCA_963729765.1). GTDB lineage: Bacteria > Pseudomonadota > Gammaproteobacteria > Burkholderiales > Burkholderiaceae_D > Telluria. Next base: position 1,432 of record CAVSPL010000021.1, read on the forward strand.
TGCCTATGATCCAGTGGTGAGCACCGAAGCGATGCGCGTCCTGACGCTCGAGCATGGCGCCGACAAGGGCGCCGAGCTGATCACGATTGCCGCTTCGGCCGACGAGGCGACCGAGGGCGTCGATGCGCTCGTCCTGGTCACCGAATGGAAAGAATTAGCAAGACCAACCAACCAGTAGAGGAAGAACGATTCGCCAATTCCTTCCATTCGGTGACCAGGACGAGTGCATCGACGTCCTCGGTAGCCTCGTCGGCGGAAGCGGCAATCGTGATCATCTCGGCGCATTTGCCTTCGCCGTGTTCGAGCGACAGGACGCGCATCGCTTCGGTGCTCGCGACCGGATCGTAGGCCACGACCTCGCAACCGGCTGCGAACAGCGAGCGGATCAGCATCAGGCTCGGCGCTTCGCGCATGTCATCGGTATTCGGCTTGAACGACAAGCCCCACAAGGCGATCTTCTTGCCGCGCAGTTCGCCCTTGAAGAAACGGTCCAGCTTCTTGAACAGCACGTTCTTTTGCGCGTCGTTGACCTTTTCGGTCGCTTCCAGCAAATGCAGGGCCTGGTCGTTGTCGCTGGCGGTCTTGATCAGCGCCTTGACGTCCTTCGGGAAGCACGAGCCGCCGTAACCCATGCCGGCGTACAGGAACTGCGAACCGATCCGCGGATCCATGCCGATGCCCTGGCGCACCGCTTCGATATCGGCGCCCAGCACTTCGGCCAGGTTCGCCAGTTCGTTCATGAAGCTGATGCGGGTGGCGAGCATGGCGTTGGCGGCGTACTTGGTCAGTTCCGCGCTGCGCACGTCCATTTCGACCAGTTTTTCGTGATTGCGGCTGAACGGCGCATACAGCTGGCGCATCAGTTTGGTCGCGACCGGGTCGGCACTGCCGACCACGATGCGGTCGGGACGCATGAAGTCCTCGATCGCCGCGCCTTCTTTCAGGAATTCCGGGTTGCTGACAACGGCGAACTCGACGTTGACGCCGCGTTTCTGCACTTCTTCCTGGATCGCCGCTTCGACGCGCTTGGCGGTACCGACCGGCACCGTCGACTTGTCGACGATCACCATCCGCTTGGTGATGCGTTGGCCGATGCTGCGCGCAGCCGACAGGATGTGGGTCAGGTCGGCGCTGCCGTCTTCGTCCGGCGGGGTGCCCACGGCCAGGAAGATGACTTCGGCATGCTCGACGGCTTCGTCGTAGCTGGTCGAAAACTTGATGCGGCCGGCCGCGGCGTTGCGCGCCACCAGCGCGTCCAGGCCCGGCTCGTGGATCGGGATGCCGCCGCTGTTGAGCATGGCGATTTTCGCGTCGTTCACGTCGAGGCACAGTACGCTATTACCGACGTCGGCAAAACAAGCACCTGACACCAGACCAACGTAGCCCGTGCCGATAACAGAAATTTTCATGATGTGATTTGTCTATATATGTTAGTGAGCAGCGGGTGCTTCCGCTACCTGTGTATTTCGTGGAATGTATTGCAGGCAATTGATTGCGCAACTTAACAATATACCCCAAAAATTGTGCGAGGCCTACACGACTCGTGGCGTGTTGGCAACTTTTGGGTTAAAATTTTGGCTCGCCGGTATTATATTTCAATTTTGCAACAATGTGCATGCTGCGACTCTCTCTCGGCGGCCTTTCCGCAAGGCCCGCGGCGCAGCCAGTGGTTCACCGAAAAAAAACAGGCTGCCTGGGCAGCCTGTTCGCTCTGAATCGCAACCAGCGCGCTGGTATCTCGCCGCCTGCCTACCAGATGATCACACGCTCCTGCGGCGCCAGGTACATCTTGTCGCCTTCCTTGACCTTGAAGGTCTCGTAGAAGCCCGGCTGGTTCATCAGGGTGCCGTTGGCGCGGAACTGGCCCGGCGAGTGCGGGTCGGTTTTCACCTGGGCGATACGGGCCGGCTCGCGCATCTTCTCGCGCCAGACCTGGGCCCAGCCCATGTACAGGCGCTGCTCGCCGGTCAGGCCGTTGATGACCGGCGCTTTTTTGCCCTTCAGCGAGATCTTGTAGGCTTTCGCCGCGATCGCCAGGCCCGAGTTGTCGGCGATGTTCTCGCCCAGCGTCAGCGCGCCGTTGACGTTGTAGCCAGGCAGCGGGCTGTAGCCGTTGTACTGCTTGACCAGCATGTCGGCCTTGGCCTTGAAGTTCTTGTGGTCGGCGGCGGTCCACCAGTCGCGCAGGTTGCCGTTGCCGTCGTACTGGGCGCCCTGGTCGTCGAAGCCGTGGCTGATCTCGTGGCCGATCACGGCGCCGATGCCGCCGTAGTTGACCGCGTCGTCCGCATTCGCGTCGAAGAACGGCGGCTGCAGGATCGCGGCCGGGAACACGATCTCGTTCATCTCCGGGTTGTAGTAGGCGTTGATCGTCTGCGGCGTCATGCCCCACTCTTCGCGGTCGATCGGCTTGCCCAGCTTGTTGATTTCGCGGTCGGCTTCGACCACGCGCGAACGCATCACGTTGCCCACCAGGTCGTCACGCTTGACGACCAGCTTCGAGTAATCCTTCCACTTGTTCGGGTAAGCGATCTTCGGGGTGAACTTGGCCAGCTTGGCTTGCGCTTCCTTCTTGGTCGCCGGGCTCATCCAGTCGAGCTTGTCGATGCTCTGCTTGTAGGCGGCCAGCAGGTTCGCCACCAGCTTCTCCATGCGCGCCTTGTGCTCCGGCGGGAAGTATTCGGCCACGTACAGTTTGCCGAGCGACTCGCCCTGCGCGCGTTCGACGGCGCCGACGCCACGCTTCCAGCGCGGTTCCATCTGGGTCACGCCCGACAGGGTCTTGCCGTAGAAGTCGAAGCGCTCGTCGACGAAGTTCTTCGACAGGAAGCTGCCGTAGGATTCGATCAGGTGCAGCGACAGGTAGGCTTTCCAGGTGTCGAGCGAGGTTTTATTCGAGACGTCGACGAAGGCCTTCAGGTAAGTCGGCTGGCCGACGATCACATAGGTCGCCTTGCCGGACAGGCCGGTGGTGTCCAGCCAGCTCTTCCAGTCGTAGCCTGGCGCGACCTTGTCCATGTCGGCCAGGTTGACCTTGTTGTAGGCCTTGACCGGGTCGCGCAGTTCGACCTTGGTCCACTGGATTTTCGCCAGTTCGGTCTCGAAGTCGACGATCGCCTTGGCGTTCGCGGCGGCGTTCTTGTCGCCGGCCAGCGCCAGCATCTTCTCGACGTGCTGCGCATATTTCGCCTTGGTGGCGGCCAGCTTGGCGTCGTCCGCCTTCAGGTAGTAGTCGCGGTCCGGCATGCCCAGGCCGCCCTGGCCGATGTCGGCCACGTACTTGGTCGAATCCTTGTTGTCCTGGTGGATGCCGAAGTCGAAGGGCACGCCGACGCCGATCTTGCCCAGGCGCGCCAGCAGCGCCGGCAGTTCGGACTTGTCCTTCAGTGCGGCGATCTGCGCCAGTTCACCCTGCAGCGGCGTGATGCCCAGGGTTTCCAGGCGCGGCTCGTCCATGAAGCTGGCGTAGAAGTCGCCGATGCGCTGGGCGTCGGTGGCGGCGGCCGCGATTGGTCGCGGCCGATTTTTCGATGATGCCGCGCAGGCGCGGCAAGGTGTTCTCGCGCAGCTGCATGAACGAACCCCAGCTGGCCTTGTCGGCCGGGATCTCGGTGTCCTTCAGCCACTTGCCGTTCAGGTACTGGAAGAAGTCGTCTTGCGGACGCACGTCTTGTTCGATGTATTCGGTGGCGACGCCCGACGACAGGACCGGGGCCTTGAGGCTCTTGGCGGTGGCGCCGGCGGCGCCGGTGCCTGCGGCAGGTGCGGCCTGGACGACGCTGGCGACCAGCGCCAGCGTCAACGCGCTCAGCAGATGTTGTTTCATAGTCTCTCTTTATTTTCTCGGTGATGGATAAATACCAGGTCGTCGCGGCACGGCGCTCGTGGCGCCCTGCCGCGTTTTCATGCCTCGGCCGGGCATATGCATGTCATGCATACGTCTCGCATGCGGCAGTATTTGCCCGGCCGATCGACGACTTTACCAGATCGTGACGCGATCTTTCGGCGCCAAATACATTTTGTCGCCTTCCTTCACGCCGAACGCCTCATAGAAGGCCGGGTGGTTCATGACGGTGCCGTTGGCGCGGAACTGGCCCGGCGAGTGCGGATCGGTTTTCACTTGCACGATCTGCTGGGCTTCGCGCATCTTGCTGCGCCACACCTGGCCGAAGCCCATGAAGAAGCGCTGGTCGCCGGTCAAACCGTCGATCACCGGGGCCGGCTTGCCGTTCAGCGAGATCTTGTAGGCTTTGTAGGCAATGGCGAGACCCGAGTTGTCGCCGATGTTTTCGCCGAGGGTCAGTTCGCCGTTGACGTTGTAGCCCGGGATCGGGCTGTAGCCGTTGTACTGTTTCACCAGCATGTCGGCACGCGACTGGAAGGCGGCGCGGTCGTCTTTCGTCCACCAGTCGCGCAGGTTGCCTTCGCCGTCGGACTGGCTGCCCTTGTCGTCGAAGCCGTGGCCGATTTCGTGGCCGATCACGGCGCCGATCGCGCCGTAATTGACGGCGTCGTCGGCGCGCATGTCGAAGAACGGCGGCTGCAGGATCGAGGCCGGGAACACGATCTCGTTCATCGAGCTGTTGTAGTAGGCGTTCACCGTCTGCGGCGTCATGCCCCACTCTTCGCGGTCGATCGGTTTACCCAGTTTCGTGATGTTGCGGTTGTAGCCGAATTCGGCCGCGCGGCGCACGTTGCCCACCAGGTCGTCGCTGCGGATCGCCAGCTTCGAATAATCGCGCCACTTGTTCGGGTAGCCGATCTTCGGCGTGAACTTGGCCAGCTTGGCTTGCGCTTCCACCTTGGTCGCCGGGGTCATCCAGTCGAGGTTGTCGATGCTTTGCTTGTAGGCGGCCAGCACGTTCTTGACCAGTTCTTCCATGCGCGCCTTGCGCTCGGCCGGGAAGTATTTGCCCACATACTGGCGGCCCACCGCTTCGCCGAGCGCGCCTTCGACGGTCGAGACGCCGATCTTCCAGCGTGGACGGTTTTCGGTCACGCCGGTCAGCGCCGTGCCGTAGAAGGCGAAGTCGGCGTCGACAAAGGCCTTCGACAGGTAAGGCGAGTATTCGCGCAGCAGCTGCCACTCGAAATACGACTTCAGGGTGGCGAGGTCGGTCTTGGCCAGCACCTCGTTGAAGCCGGTCAGGTAGCTTGGCTGGGCGACGATGATGTAATCGAGCTTGTTGCCGACGCCGCTTGCGGCCAGGGCCGCGTTCCAGTCGTAGCCCGGGGTCAGCGCGCCGAGTTCGGCCACGCTCATCTTGTTGTAGCGTTTCACCGGGTCGCGGTTCTCGACCTTGGTCCACTGCACCTTGGCCAGTTCGGTCTCGAAGGCGACGATGGCTTTCGCTTGCTCGGCGGCGTTCTTTTCGCCGGCCAGGCCCAGGATCTTGCGCCACGTGCGCCTCGTACTTGGTACGGGCGTCGAGCATGCGCTTGTCGTCGAGCTTCAGGTAGTAGTCGCGGTCCGGCATGCCGAGGCCGCCCTGGCCGACATAGGTCGCGTATTTGGTGGAGGCGCGCGCATCCTGGCCGACGCGGATGCCGTACGGCGTGGCGACGCCGATTTTCGACAGGTGGGCCACGAGGGATCGGCAGGCCCTTCTTGTCCTTCAGGGTGCGGATGCGCTGCAGTTCGCCGGCCAGCGGTTTCACGCCGAGGGTCTCGAGGCGCGCTTCATCCATGAAGCTGGCGTACAGGTCGCCGATCTTCTGGACATCGGTGCCCTGCTTCTTGTGCGTGTCTTTCTGGGCCGCCTCGATGATGCCGCGCAGGTGGGACTGGGCGTCGTCGCGCAGGGCCATGAAGGTGCCCCAGCTGGCCTTGTCGGCCGGGATCTCGGTCGACTTCAGCCACTTGCCGTTCAGGTAAGTGAAGAAGTCGTCCTGGGGACGCACCGAGGTGTCGATGAACTGGGTGTCGATGCCGGAGACCGGGGCCGCGGCAACGGCAGCGGCGGGTGCGGCGGTGGACTTGGCGGCATCGCCCGCGTGGGCGAAAGTGGCCAGTACGGACAGGGTCAGGGTGCTCAGAAGGGTACGTTTCAAGGGAAGTCCTCGTTTGCCGATAGAAAACGCGCACCGGCAGGCAAGCCCCTGCGCACCAACAGGATTGTTAATACTCCGGAGCGCGGTTCACACCTGTCATTACACGACTTGCATGACCACCGCGGCGGTCATCCTGCAAGAATGCCCGATCCAGGCCCATCCGTCGAGAGGAAGTGTGGCATTACGCCTTCACTTATTACAACTTCATCTCCAGCCGTAGGCCATAGGTCGGATCGAGGTGCGCGGCCGTGCGCGTATAGCCGTTCGGCGCCGTCAGGAAGCGCTGGGTAAGGTAATCCTCGGCCAGCAAATTGTTCACCGACAGGCGCAGCTGGGTGGCGGCGCTGAACTTCCACAGGCCGTACAGGTCGACCTGGCGCTTCAGGCCGGCGCTACTGGCCTCGGTAGCGCTGGTCTGCACCAGCACCGCCGGGGTCCAGTTGTAGCTGCCGCCCAGGGTCAGCGGCAAGGCCTTCATCCGGTAGTCGAGGCCGAGGTTCGCGGTCTGCTCGGCCTGGCCGTCGAGCCGGTTGTCGGGGCCGGGAATGCCTTCCACGCTCGACCAGAAGCGGCTGTAGTTGGCGCGCAAGTCGACGTCGGGGCTGTTCGCCATCAGTTCGGCGAGCTGGAATTTCGCTTCCAGTTCGACGCCGCTGGTGCGCGCGCTGCCGATGTTCTGCGGGCTCGACAGGAAACGCATGCCCTGGCTGGTCTGGCGCTCGGTGATCACGCGCCGGATCAGGTTATCGACATTGCGCACGAAACCGCTGGCGCTGAGGATGCCGCTTTTGCCCAAGTAGTGTTCATAGGCCAGATCGATGCCCGGCGGCCAGCTCCGGTTTCAAGTCCGGATTGCCGCTGCGGTCGGGACTGACGCGCGCGTTATAGGTCGAGAACGAGGGAGAAGCGATCAGGTCGTTCAGGGGCGCGGCGCGGTAGCTGCGGGTCAGGCTGGCGCGCAGCTGGTCCTTCTCGAAGCCGGGAATGCGCCAGACCGTGTGCAGCACCGGGCTCCAGACCCGGCTCGTGTTTTCCACCTCGGCGCCGGTGCCGCTGCTAACCGTGCGGATGCCTTCCCAGCGCAGTCCAAGATACATCGACCAGCGCGGCGTGATGTCCCACTCGTCCTGGGCGAACAGCGGCCACGCGGCGGGTCGTCGGCCGAGAGGTTGGCGCCGGAGTCGTCGAACAGCGCGCCGCCGTCGTCTTCGGCCACGTGGACCTGGCTCAGCTGTGCCGCCTTCGAGATCCCAGCCGACGCGCCAGCAGGTGGCCCTTGCCGAGCGGCGCAGTGTACTTGCCGCTGTGCGACAGGTCGCTGCTGCGCGTCTCGTCGAGGTCATTGAAGGTGCGCAGGGTGGCGCCGCCGGCGTCCGAGGTATACGCGCAGGCTGTCGCTCTCGCTGCGGTTGGCGCCGCCGCTGAGCTTGATGTCGAGCCTGGCGCCGCCGTCCATTTTATGCAGCCAGTTGCCCATGCCGCGCACAAACGCCGATTCCGAGGTCGAGCCGGTGCGCAGGCGCGCGTATTCGGCGGGACGGCGTGCCGCCCAGGTGGTCGATGAAGGTGTCGCTGCTGTTGTCGTTGCGGTTGACGCCGATAAACGGCTGGAAGGTCAGCGTGTCGGTATTCTCGAATTTGTACGACAGGCGCGGCGACAGGAACAGGCCGCGCGTTGCGGTTCTCGACTGGCGGTATGGATGTCCTGCTCGCGCATGACGCTGCCGTATCGATGTTCTCTTCGCGTACATAGCTGTCGCTGTCGTTCTCGCTGCGGCCCGTCATCGCATTCACGTTCATCAGCCAGGACAGCTTGCCGGACTGGCCAGGCAGCGCCAGCGACAGGTTGGGCGAGTGCAGGCCACCGCTGATGCTGTCGCCCGCACGCAGCTGGATGTCCTTCTGGCGGTAACCCTCGCGCAGCACGATGTTGATGGTGCCGGCGATCGCCTGCGTGCTGTGCTCGGCCACGGGGCCGCGGATCACTTCGATGCGCTCGACCTGCTCCGGCGGCAGCGATTCGACCGAGAAGCCGGGCGGCTGGCGCTCGCCGTTGACCAGCACCTGGGTGTAGCCGTTGCCCAGGCCGCGCATGCGCACGCGCGCCGCCGCCGCCGCCGGGACCGCGGCGGCCCGCCCATCGTCACGCCCGGCAGGCGTTTCAGGATATCGCCGATGTTGGTGTCGCCGCTGCGGTCGAGTTCTTCGCGTCCGAACATCATTGTCGAGGCGGTCGACAGGCGGCGCTGCTCGGTGTCGTTGGCGCGCGTGCCGGTCACGCTGACCTGGGCCACGGGAGCGGCCTGCGCGGCCGGCGCCGGTTTGACGGCGGCGGTCGCTACGGTGCCGGTTTGCGGTTGCGCATCGGCGCTCTGGCCGGCGGCCAGGACGGGGGCGCCGGCGGCGCCGAGCAGGGCGAGGCAGGCGGTCTGGATCAGCTGGTTCATTATCGTTGTTATGGGGTGGTTGAACGTCAGCGCGCATTCTAGCCGTTGCCGCCGAGGCTGCCTCGCCCCTTGACGCATTTTTACTTTCCCCTGCACCGCGACGCCAGGCGAGCGGAAATTTTTCGCGTAGATCCAGTCATCGACACATTGCGTCACATGGGTCGCCAGCAAATCCTCGTCTTTTCCCGCCAGGTCGGCAAAGAGCTGGGCTGGATCGCCGGTATATTCGACGTCATCTTCCATGACCCAGACGTGTTGATATTGAGGATGGGATTTCCAGAACAGAATCGGGATCAGATCGCAATTACCGGGAATTAATTTGAAGGGTTTTTTGCTGCCCTTGGACGGATAACGCAGGGTATCGACCACATCCGGGCCATAAATATGGTGTGGGATTGCGATGTCACCCACCATTTTTTGCTGCACGGCGGTTTGTGCATTCGTGCATGAACGATACCAGGGCAAAGTCGAAATTCTGCCCCGGATTGCATAAAAGCTGCCCGAAACCGCAATATCCGTCCGACGACCGCATCCGGATCGGTCGTAAAAAACAGCAGGATTTGCGATTGAGATGACGCTTTCATTGAGTTTCTTTAGCTTGTTTTGCTGACGTCGGCAGACGCGGCAGGCTTTCTGGAGATCGAATCGATTTCCGCAATACAGGAAGAATACGCGGCGGCACCGGCCAGCATTTCATGCAGTAATTACATCACATGCAGCGTCCGGCCAGCCAGCTATTTGGCGCCTGTTTATGTTGTACTTACAAGAGGAAGACAGCGAGAAGTATCCAAATAAGAGGCAACTTTATCACGAAGCAATCTATTGACGCCAGAACCGAGGCGTCGAAAAACTTGCGGTAAAGCACATTTCGGCTAAAACCGCTGCTGAATTTGTTGCGTGAAAGGCTCAAAAACTGACCCAGCAAAGCGGGGAAGCCTGGTCAAGCGGGTCATTCATGAAGAACCAAAAAAATGCCCATGGAGGGGGCCATGGGCGAAACCACTTTTGGGGTGGAGAGAGAGAAACTGAGGTTTGACTATAGGACCGGCCAGGGGCCGGCGCGCCCTCTCTTACAATTACTTACCGGAAGCACAAGTCCCTTTACAATGGCGTGCGCGGCCCGCCCTGCGCCGGTTTGCGCTGGCGCTACCACGGCCGTAGCCGAATCGGGTTTATACTGGGGGCGCGCTATCTCATGCGTGCCAGCTTCTTCGTCCACCACCGATTCCTATGGGCTCCACTCTCAAGAATACCGGCCTGATTGCCGTCGGCCTTGCCGCCGGCGCCGCCGTCGCGATGCAATTCTCCGCGCTCGCCTATAAACCGGTCGAGCCGAGCATGCCGCTCGACGCAGCTGCAGCAGCTGGCCAAGGCGGTGGAAGTCATTCGCTCCGATTACGTCGAGCCGGTCGAAGGCGGCAAGCTGCTGACCGACGCCATCTCCGGCATGGTCGACGCGCTCGATCCGCACTCGGCCTACCTCGACCCGGCGGCCTTTCGCGAACTGCGCGAAGGCACCGAGGGCAAGTTCGTGGGCCTCGGCATCGAAATCGGCGAGAGCGACGACGGCTATGTCGAGATCGTCGCGCCGATGGAAGACTCGCCGGCCGAACGCGCCGGCATCCTGGCGGGCGACCTGATTACCCGCATCAATGGCGCCGACGTGCGCGGCCTGGGGCTGGAAGAAGCGGTCAAGCGCATGCGCGGCACGCCGGGCACGCGCGTCACGCTCACCATCGCGCGCCAGAACGTGGCGCAGCCTCTGGTGCTGACCGTCGAGCGCCAGGAAATCGTCCAGAAAAGCGTCAAGGCCAGCATCGTCGAGCCCGGCTACGGCTGGCTGCGCATCGCCCAGTTCCAGGAGCCGACCGTCGACGACATGGCCGACAAACTGGCGGAGCTGGCGAAAAAGGAGCCGCACCTGAAGGGGCTCGTGCTCGACCTGCGCAACGATCCGGGCGGCCTGCTGCAAGGCGCGATCGGCGTCGCCGCCGCGTTCTTGCCCGAAGGCGTGGAAATCGTGTCGACCAATGGCCAGCTGGCCGAATCGCGCCAGCGCTTCTATGGCCGCGCCCAGGACTACATGCTGCGCAGCGGGCGCGACCCGCTCTCGAGCCTGCCGGCGCGCTTCAAAACGCTGCCGCTGGTCGTGCTGGTCAATACCGGCTCGGCCTCGGCCTCCGAGATCGTCGCCGGCGCCCTGCAGGACCACAAGCGCGCGGCGATCGTCGGCACCCAGACCTTCGGCAAGGGCTCGGTGCAGACGATCCGCCCGATCGGGCACGACGCCGCCGTGAAACTGACCACGGCGCGCTATTTCACGCCCAGCGGGCGCTCGATCCAGGCGCGCGGCATCGTGCCCGATTTCGCGGTCGACGAAAATGTCGATAACGACGGCCTGAACGCGCTGCGCCTGCGCGAAGCCGACCTCGACCGTCACCTGTCGGGCGACGGCGCCGGCGAAATGAAGACGCGCCCGGACGATATCGAAGAGCAGATGGCCTTGCTCGACGCCGCGCGCGACCGCCAGCCGCTCGCTTACGGCAGCGCCGCCGACTTCCAGCTGGCGCAGGCCGTGAAACACCTGAAAGGCGAGCCGATGCAGTTGTCGAAGCGCCCCGCCGGCACGACGCTGGCGCGCCACCAGTAGCTGGATCCGGGCCCGGGCTGGTCTGCCCGACAATTCCCAGGCCCGGGTTGATTGTGTAGAATCGCCGTCATTCACACGGGAATCGCCCGTTATCGTCTTTGAAAGTCCCACCATGAAACCTGTCGTCATCAGCGGCACCGGCCTGTTTACGCCTCCGTATTCCATCTCGAACGACGAGCTGGTGACGGCATTCAACGCCTACGTCGAGCTGCACAACGCCGAACACGCCGACGCGATCGCCGCCGGCAGCGTCACCGCGCTGGAAGCGTCGAGCAGCGGCTTCATCGAAAAAGCGTCCGGCATCAAGTCGCGCTATGTGATGGAAAAGGAAGGCATCCTCGACCCGGCGCGCATGACCTCGCGCATCGCCGAACGCGGCGACGACGAACTGTCGCTGCAGGCCGAGATGTGCGTCGCCGCCGCCAAGGACGCCTTGCAGCGCGCCGGCCGCGTGGCCGCCGACATCGACATGGTGCTGGTCGCCGCCTCGAACATGCAGCGCGCCTACCCGGCGATGGCGGTCGAGGTGCAGGAAGCGCTCGGCATCGACGGCTATGGCTTCGACATGAACGTGGCCTGTTCCTCGGCCACCTTCGGCATCCAGACCGCGATGGCGGCGGTGCAGACCGGCCAGGCGCGCGCGGTGCTGGTGCTGAACCCGGAAATCACCAGCGGCCACCTGAACTTCCGCGACCGCGACAGCCATTTCATTTTCGGCGACGCCTGCACCGCGATCATCGTCGAAGCGGCCGACACCGCCGTCAGCGAACACCAGTTCGAGATCCTCGAATCGAAACTGAAAACCAAGTTCTCGAACAACATCCGCAACAACTTCGGCTTCATGAACCGCTTCGACGAAGCCGGCGCCGGCAAAGCGGACAAATTGTTCCGCCAGCAGGGCCGCAAGGTGTTCAAGGAAGTCTGCCCGATGGCGGCCGAAATGATCCGCGAGACGGTGCAGGCGGCCGGCCTGGACATCCCGCAGGTGTCGCGCTACTGGCTGCACCAGGCGAACCTGAACATGAATTTGCTGATCGCGCGCACCCTGCTCGGGCGCGACGCCGAGCCAGGCGAGGCGCCGGTGATTCTCGACACCTATGCGAATACCTCGTCGGCCGGGTCGATCATCGCCTTCCACAAGTACCAGGACGATTTGCCGCAGGGCGCGAACGGCGTGATCTGCTCGTTCGGCGCGGGGTATTCGATCGGGTGCGTGGTCGTGCGCAAGAAGTAAGTTTCGATTATTCAAACGTTGTACCGCGTTCGGAGTCGGGACTCCACGCGGTACGGCGTCCGGTACAACGCCAAACAGCGCAAACTACAAGCGCGCCGCCAGCTCCGCCCCTTCCCGAATCGCCCGCTTCGCATCCAGCTCCGCCGCCAGCACCGCCCCGCCGATCTTGTGGAATGACGTCGTCGGCGACGCCGGCCCCGCCGTCAATTCATCCAGGCTCTCCTGCCCCGCGCAGATCACCACGTTATCCACTTCCAGCAGGCGCTGCTCGCCGCCCACCGTGATGTGCAGGCCGGCATCGTCGATGCGGTCGTACTGCACGCCCGCCAGCATCTGCACGCCGCCGCGCACCAGCGCCGCACGGTGCACCCAGCCCGAGGTTTTACCGAGGCCCGCGCCCGGACGCGTGCTCTTCCTCTGCAACAGGAACAACTGGCGATACGGATGCGCCGGCACCGGTTTCACCAGGCCCCCTTCCACCGTCGCGTTCAGGTCGACGCCCCACTCCCCGGTCCAGGTCGACACAGGCTGCGGCAAGGGGTGACTCGGATCGTGCAGCAGGAATTCGCCGGTATCGAAGCCGATGCCGCCGGCGCCGATGATCGCCACGCGTTTGCCCACCGGCGCCTTGTCGCGCAAGACCTGCAAGTAGGACAGCACCTTCGGATGGTCGATGCCGGGAATGGCCGGCATGCGCATGCGCACACCGGTGGCGACGATGACGTCGTCGAAACCCGCCGCCAATAATTCGTCGCGCGTCACGCGGCGATTCAGTTGCACGTCGACGCCGGTCGTTTCCAGCTTGCGCGCGAAATAGCGCACGGTTTCCGCAAATTCTTCCTTGCCCGGAATCTGCATCGCGACCTGGAACTGGCCGCCGACCTGGTCCGAGGCTTCGAACAGCGTCACCGCGTGGCCGCGCTCGGCGGCCACCGTCGCCGCCGACAGGCCCGCCGGCCCGGCGCCGACCACCGCGATCCTGCGCGGCTTCGTCGTCTTCGCGTAGTTCAGCTCGGTCTCGTGGCAGGCGCGCGGATTGACCAGGCAGCTGGCGCGTTTATTCGCGAAGGTGTGGTCGAGGCAGGCCTGGTTGCAGCCGATGCAGGTGTTGATCTCGTCGACGCGGCCGCTCGCGGCTTTGGCGACAAAGGCGGCGTCGGCGAGGAAGGGGCGCGCCATCGACACCATGTCGGCGTCGCCGCGCGCCAGCACGTCTTCCGCCTCGGCCGGCATGTTGATGCGGTTCGAGGCGACCACCGGAATAGTCGACTTCGCGGCGCAGGCGGCCGGCGACGCTGGCAAAGGCCGCGCGCGGCACCGAGGTGACGATGGTCGGCACGCGCGCCTCGTGCCAGCCATAACCCGTGTTCAGGATGGTGACGCCGGCCGCCTCCAGTGCGCGCGCCACCGTCACGACTTCTTCCCAGGTGTTGCCGCCTTCGACCAGGTCGAGCACCGAGTGCCGGTACATCAGAATGAAATCGGGGCCGACGGCAAGCCGGATGCGGCGCACGACCTCGACGGCCAGGCGCATCCGGTTTTCGATCGGGCCGCCCCAGGCGTCAAGGCGGCGGTTCACGCGCGCGCACAGGAACTGGTTCAGCAGATAGCCTTCGCTGCCCATCACCTCGACGCCGTCGTAGCCGGCCAGTTTCGCCAGCTTCGCGCAGCGCACGTAGGCGCGGATGGTCGACTCGATCCCGCGTTCGGTGAGTTGCGCGCGGCTTGAATGGCGAGATCGGCGATTTCACGGGCGAGGCCGAGACGACGAAGGGTTGATAGCCGTAGCGGCCCGCGTGCAGGATCTGCATCAGGATCTTGCCGCCCTCTTCGTGCACGGCGCGCGTGACGCGGCGGTGGTTGACGACGTCGCCGATGAAATTCAGGGTGCCGCCCAGCGGCAGCAGCCAGCCTTGCCGGTTCGGCGAGATGCCGCCGGTGACGATCAGCCCGACCCCGCCGGCCGCGCGCTCGCGGTAGAAGGCGGCCAGTTTGCCGTAGTTATAGAAACGGTCTTCGAGCCCGGTGTGCATCGAACCCATGATCACGCGGTTCTTCAGCGTCGTGAAACCCAGGTCGAGCGGGGCGAGGAGATGGGGATAGGCGGTGTTTGTCATCCCGGCATTATCAGGAATCGCCGGGAATCCGTGGAGCAGTGGTTCTAAACGTCAGCGCAGGCTTACACCAGATGGCTCTCCGGCGCGCGCAACTCCGCGAACTGCTCGATGCTGCCGATTTTCACCGTCACCGGATGCAGACTCGTATTCGGCGACAGCGAGCGCCAGGCGAATTTCCACTCCTGCTCCTGCGCCTCGGCGCGGGTCTTGGTGAACGCCGCGCCCAGCGGCGAGCGGCTGCCGTATTCGACGGCGCCGTCGATGCCGGCCCAGTTCGGCAGCGCGCGCTGGACGGCGCGGTGCAGGCGTTCGCCGAATTCCTCGCTGTTGTGGATCACGAGGCAGCAATCGGCCGGCCCCAGCACCTCGAACAAATTCTTGCTCCAGGCCTGGGAGAAGGAGACGGTCAGGAAACCGCCGGCGCTCTGCAGCCGGAACTGGCCTTCCTTCAAGGCCAGTTCGAGCTCGTCGCGCATGCCGTAGCGGTGCAGGGTGGGAGGGCGCTGGTAGTCGTGCATGTGATACTCGATTCGATGTAAAGGTATTAGGTGCGGCGCGCGCCCGGCACCAGGCTGGCGTCGTGGCGCATGCGCATGAAGCGCGACGAGATGAAGATCTCGCGCAGGAAAAAGACGAAGCTGAAGATCAGGCCGAACATGGCCATCACGAAGAAGGCGGCAATCACCTTGTCGAGTTTGATGTTGGCGCTGTCGCCGAGGAACAGCATCGCAATCACCAGGCAGACCAGGAAACCGCAGGCGGTGCTGGAGGTGATCGCATAGTTGATCAGGTGCGAGCGGGTGTACAGCACTTCGACTTCTTCGGTGTACTCGTCGTTCGGGCCGATGCGCAGGCGGTCTTCCAGCACGCGGGTGCGGTCGATGATGCGCGCCAGCCGGTTGGTCAGCACCGTCAGCTTGGTCGCCACGCCCGTCAGCAGGAAGACGGGGGCGATCGCCAGCTGGATCATGTGGCCGATGTCGCTAATCTGGATATTCATGGAAACACGTTTTTTGGCGTTGTAGGTGTGTCAGGCGTAGTGTAGCAGCCGCCTGTGCGCGGCCTGCTTAATCGAAGCGGCCGTGGCGCTTGAACTGCTCGGTCGCGCCGACCAGCGCGCGCGCGATGCCCATTTCCAGCGCGCCGTGGCCGGCGTCCGGGATCATGCGCAGTAGCGAGCCGGGCCAGGCGCCATGCAGGCGGTGCGCCGACAGCGGCGGGCAGATCACGTCGTAGCGGCCCTGCACGATCACCGCCGGCAGGTGGGCGATGCGCCCGATATCGCGCACCAGCTGGTCTTCGTCCAGGAAGGCGCCGTTGGCCATGTAGTGCGCTTCGAGCCGGCCCACGCCCAGGTCGAGCGTGTCGGACGCCTGCTCTTCGTCCTGCGGCAGCAGGAACACCCTTCGCCCCTCGAAGCGGCTCCAGGCGCGCGCCGCCGGCCAGTACAGCGCCGGGTCGTCGCACAGCAGGCGGCGCGCATACGCCCCCAGCAAGTCGGCGCGTTCCTCGAGCGGGATCGGGGCGATGAATTCCTCGTACAGCTCGGGATAAAACCACTGCACGCCGTGCAGGAACCAGTCGACCTCGGCCTTGGTGCAGAGAAAAATCCCGCGCAGGACAAAGCCCAGGCAGCGCTCGGGGTGCGCCTGCCCATACGCCAGCGCCAGGGTCGAGCCCCAGGAGCCGCCGAAGACCAGCCAGCGAGGAATGCCGAACATGACGCGCAGGCGTTCGATGTCCTCGATCAGCAGTTGCGTCGTGTTGTCGCGCCATTCGCCGAGCGGGGTCGATTTGCCGGCGCCGCGCTGGTCGAACAGGATCACGCGGTAGGCATGCGGATCGAAAAAGCGCCGGTGCTGGGGAGACAGGCCGGCGCCCGGACCGCCATGCAGGAACAGCACCGGGATGCCGTTCGGGTTGCCCACCTCCTCCCAATAAATCGTGTGCAGGTCGTCGACCGCGAGCATGCCGTGGCGGCTCGGTTGGATCGGCGGGAACAGCGACGGCGGGGTGGCGGGCATGGCGGCTTTCTTGAAGTTCGTAGCAAGGATTGTAGCCGACTGCGGTCTGCCGTTTTAGAAGAGCGTATTGTAGGCGCCGCGCACGTGGTAATCGTCGTCGACGCCGAGGATCAGCGGCCACTTGTCGAAGGTGGTGCAGGGGTGCGAGATGCCGCAGCCGACCAGGTCGCCGACAAGCAGTTCGGTGCACAGCGGATGGCCTTCGGGCAGGCGCAGGTAGGCGTGCTGGTCGTTCAGTTTATAAATGCTGCAGCCGGCGGGAAGCGCGTGCGGCGTGCCCGGTCCGGGACGGTGCCAGGACAGCGGGGATCGGCAGGTCGGCGTCATACGAGGCGTCGCGCTTGCCCATGGTCAGGATCGCCAGCGTCGGTTCCGGGCGCGACTGCACCATCGCCCACACCTCCAGCGCCGGGCGCAGACCGTCCTGTTCCGCTTCGCGCACGTTCAGTTCGGCGATCATGCGTTCATAGGTGCCGTGGTCGCTGGTGAGATAGCAGCCGCTGCGCAGCACGGCGCGCACCGGACGCGACAAGCCGCTCACGGCGCCGAAGCCGCGCGCGACCAGGTCGAAATAGGACGAGCCGCCGGCCGACAGCAGGATCTCGGCGCCGATAAACAGGCCTTCGTCGTCGGCGCTGCGTACCAGTGTCGACCAGTTGCGCGAGAAAGGCGTCGACCGCCGCCAGGTCGTCCGCGCGGTCGTCGGTGACCAACAAGCCCTTCGTAGCCCTCGAAGCCGGCCAGTTGCAAGCCCGGTGCGCCGGCGATCGCGCGCGCGACCGTGATGGCCGCCTCAGGCGTGCGGCAGCCGGCACGTTTACCCGCGAGGCCGAGTTCGACCAGGACCGGCAGCGGACGCGGCAAGGGGTGCAGCGCCGCCGCCTCGGCCAGGCGCGCGACGCCCGCCAGCGAATCGGCCAGCACGATGCAGTCGAAATCCGGATCGCCGCGCAGCAGCGCGAACAAGGCCCGGATGTCGCTCGGCGCCACCAGCTGGTTCGCCAGCAGCACGCGGCGCACGCCGAAGCGGTGCGCCACCTGGATTTGCGTCACGTTCGCCAGCGTGATGCCCCAGGCGCCATTCGCCAGCTGGGCGCCGAACAGTTGCGGGCACATCGTCGTCTTGCCGTGCGGCGCCAGCGTCACCCGGTAGCGTTCGCAAAAACGGCGCATCCAGTCGAGGTTATGGCGCAATGCCGAGGTTTTCAGGACCGCCACCGGGAAGCTGGTATCGGCATGCAGGACGTTCCAGCCCTGCACGCCGATCGCGCCCTGGCGCAGGGGTTCGGTAATCGGCAGCCCCTTGACGCCGGGCTGCAGCAGTTGTTCGTCAAGGGCAGCGAGGGCCAGGCCGTCGTACGGGAGGGTGTGCATAAGTGCGGCTTTATTCGGCGGGGTCGTGGTGCGGGGCGGCGCGCTGGCGCAGCCGTGCGTTGAGGTCCTTGCGCAACTGGGCGTGCGAAGGCGTCAGGCCGTACTCGTCGGGCGTGTAGGTCACGCCCGGCAGGATGCCGTCGGCTTCGAGTTGCGGCAGCAATTCCTCGAACAGTTGCTGCAAGCTGAATTCCTGCGGCGCATAGCCTTCCCATTCGAGCACGGCGCATTGGCGCGCCAGCTCGCTCGTCGGCCACAATGGGAACACGAGCGCGCCCTCGTCGGTCTTGCCGATCGCCCAGCCATCGCTGACCAGGCCCCAGACCTGGCCGGTATCGGCCACGCGGCGAATGAAATGGTCGTAGCGCAGGGCTTTGGGCAAGGCGAGGATGTCGGCTTGGGAATCGGAGGTCATGGGGATGCGTGAAAGTGGCTTCTCCGACAGGATACAAAAAAAGCGCTGGACGGGCTGCGCGCACGCGTGCGCTTATGGTCAGGCAATAAAAAAGCACTGCCGAAGCAGTGCTTTAGGGTAACGGCGGCGACCGATTACGACATGTGCTGCCCGCCATTGATCGCGATATTCGCGCCGGTCACGAAAGCGGCTTCGTCCGACGACAGATAGGCGACCAGGCCGGCGACTTCGTCCGGCTTGCCGAGACGGCCCATCGGGATTTGCGGGATGATCTTGCTTTCCAGCACTTCACTTGGGATTTCCATCACCATCTTGGTGCCGATATAGCCTGGCGAGATGGTGTTGACGGTCACGCCCTTGCGCGCCACTTCCAGCGCGAGCGCCTTGGTGAAGCCGTGCATGCCGGCTTTCGCGGCCGAGTAGTTGGTCTGGCCGAAGGCGCCCTTCTGGCCGTTCACGGACGAGATGTTGATGATGCGGCCCCAGCCGCGCTCGACCATGCCGTCGCAGACCGGTTTGGTCATGTTGAACACGGAATCGAGGTTGGTCTTGATGACCATGTCCCAGTTCACCTTGTCCATCTTCTTGAACGTCATGTCGCGCGTGATGCCGGCGTTATTCACCAGCACGTCGACCGGGCCGACTTCCTGTTCGACCTGTTTCACGCAGGCTTGCGCCGAATCGTAGTCGGCCACGTCGCACGGGTAGGCCTTGAAGTCCAGGCCCTGGTCACGCATCGAGGCCAGCCAGCCCTCGACCTTGGTGTTGCCCGGCGAGTGGGTGGTGACGACCTTGTAGCCGAGTGCCGCCAGCTTGATGCATACCGCCTCGCCCAGACCGCCCATACCGCCCGTTACTAACGCTACTCGTGCCATTGTCTTCTCCTGTTTTTTATAGGGGACCTGATAAACCTACTGCGCGTCGATTTCCTTCCATATTATATTTCTCAAGGCCGCTTACCGTACCTCCAGAAACTCTTCTTAGTCGCGTTCGACCGCCAGCGCCACGCCCATCCCGCCACCGATGCACAGGCTGGCCAGGCCACGCTTGGCGTCGCGCCGCACCATTTCGTGCAGCAAGGTCACCAGCACCCGCGCGCCGGACGCGCCGATCGGGTGGCCAAGGGCGATGGCGCCGCCGTTGACGTTGATCTTCGAGGTATCCCAGCCCATTTCCTTGTTGACCGCCACCGCCTGCGCGGCGAACGCCTCGTTGATTTCCATCAGGTCGACCTGGTCGTGGGTCCAGCCGGCCTTTTGCAGGCACAGGCGCGAGGCCGATACCGGGCCCATGCCCATGATGGTCGGGTCCAGGCCCGAGGAAGCGTAGGCCTTGATGCGCGCAATCGGGGTCAGACCGAGTTCGCGCGCCTTCGAGGCGCTCATCATGATCACGGCGGCGGCGCCGTCGTTCAGGCCGGAGGCGTTGCCGGCGGTGACAGAGCCTTCCTTGTTGAAGGCCGGGCGCAGGCTGGCCAGCGCCTCGATGGTGCTGCCCGCTTTCGGATACTCGTCGGTGTCGAAGACCACGGCGCCCTTTTTCGACGGGATCTCGATCGGGATGATCTCGTCCTTGAACTTGCCGGCTTTCTGCGCCGCTTCGGCCTTCAGCTGGGAATTGAGCGCGAACTCGTCCTGCTCGGCACGCGAAATGTCGTACTTGCGTGCGACGTTCTCGGCCGTGACGCCCATGTGGTACTGGTTGTAGACGTCCCACAGGCCGTCGACGATCATGGTGTCGACCAGTTTGGCGTCGCCCATGCGGAAACCGTCGCGCGAGCCGTTCAGCACGTGCGGCGAGGCGCTCATGTTTTCCTGGCCGCCGGCGATGACGATGCTGGCGTCGCCGCAGCGGATCGCCTGGGTGGCGAGGTGGGTGGCTTTCAGGCCGCTGCCGCAGACCTTGTTGATGGTGTAGGCGGGCACCATGTCGGGCAAGCCACTTTTGATGGCAGCCTGGCGCGCCGGGTTCTGGCCGGCGCCGGCGGTGAGCACCTGGCCCATGATGACTTCGCTGATGCTGGCCGGATCGATGCCGGTTTTCGCCAGCAACTGGCGGATGACCTGCGCGCCGAGTTCGGCCGCGGGGATTTTGGCGAGCGACCCGCCGAATTTGCCGACCGCGGTGCGGCCGGCGGCTACGATGACGACGTCTTCCATTGATATCTCCAGTTCTGGACTGGGCCAGGTTGAGGGACAGCGATCGTTCGCTATGCCCTGTAGCGATGGTTCGGCTGTACACCCGGACTGCGGTGCACGGCTGCCGATTCGGCCTGGCGGAAACCTCGCATGTTAGTTTTCGCCCTCGTGTTCCGTTTGAGCGAAGTCAATCTTATCAGCTTATCCATGGAAAACAACCAGTAAAGCCGCTAGGTTGATAAGGGGTTTCCACAGGGTGATTTCCAGCAAAATACGGAACAGCATTCGCACCCTCAGTTGCCCTATGGCATGATAGGGGAAATGCTGCCCTTTTCAGCAAATTTCACAGTAGAATGCACGGGCTAATCCAACCTGAACCATTTATGTCGAAAAGCCCGTCCAGCCTGCCCATCGAAATCAAGATCTCCACGGTCGTCGCCATCTCGGCGATCCTGCACTCGAGCGACCCGATTGCGATCGATGCGGCGCTCAAGCAGATGACCGGCGGCGTGTCGGACTTTTTCGAAGATGAATTCGCGGTCATCGACGTCGGCGCGCATTGCCGCCGGCGCGACCTATATCGACTGGCGCGCGCTGGTCGACCTGCTGAAGAAATACCGCCTGAACGCGGTCGCCGTGCGCGGCGCGACGGCGGAGATGATCGATGCCATCAAGGCGCGCGGCCTGGCGCTCGACGATGGCGCCGGCGGCGACCGCGCGCGCGAGGACGTCGCCGCGGCCAGCGCCGCCGTCACGATCGCGCCGGTGCAGGCCGCGCGCCCGCGCCGGCCCCCCAGCCGGTGCAGGCGCCGGCGCCGCAAACGCTGGCGCTGCCGGCGATGATCGTCGACACCCCGGTGCGTGCCGGCCAGCGCGTGTATGCGCGCGGCTGCGACCTGATCATCACGGCGGCCGTCAACAACGGCGCCGAAATCATTGCCGACGGCAGCATCCACGTGTACGCGCCGATGCATGGGCGCGCGCTGGCCGGCGCCTCGGGCAATGCCGAGTCGCGCATTTTCGGTTTGTCGCTGCAACCGGAACTGGTGTCGATCGCCGGTGTGTACCGCACCTTCGACGACGGCTTCCCGGCCGAGCTGGCACGCCAGCCGGCACAAATTCGCCTGGTCGGCGACCGGATCGATATATCATCGCTTACTTCGCATCGCTGACTTCGGCTTCGTCGTGCGCTTGAGTAGATGAACCAGGCACTACCAGATACTGTAAAGGACACTTTTGTGGCAAGAATTATTGTTGTGACGTCCGGCAAGGGCGGCGTGGGCAAAACCACTTCGAGCGCAAGCTTCTCCACCGGCCTGGCCCTGCGCGGCCACAAGACCGCCGTGCTGGACTTCGACGTCGGCCTGCGCAATCTCGACCTGATCATGGGCTGCGAACGCCGCGTCGTGTACGACCTGGTCAACGTCGTCAATGGCGAGGCCACCCTGAACCAGGCCCTGATCAAGGACAAGCACTGCGACAACCTGTTCATCCTGCCGGCCTCGCAGACGCGCGACAAGGATGCCCTGTCGGAAGACGGCATCGAGCGCGTGCTCAACGAACTGGTGAAAATGGACTTCGAGTTCATCATCTGCGATTCGCCGGCCGGCATCGAGCACGGCGCGCTGATGGCCTTGACCTTCGCCGACGAGGCGCTGATCGTGACCAATCCGGAAGTGTCGTCGGTGCGCGATTCGGACCGCATCCTCGGCATCATCCAGGCCAAGTCGCGCCGCGCCCAGACCGGCGGCGAGCCGGTCAAGGAACACCTGCTGATCACCCGCTATTCGCCGAAGCGCGTCGAAAACGACGAAATGCTGTCCTACCAGGACGTGCAGGAAATCCTGCGCATTCCGCTGATCGGCATCATTCCCGAATCGGAATCGGTGCTGCACGCCTCGAACCAGGGCAATCCGGCGATCCACTTCAAGGGCACCGACGTCGCCGAAGCCTATGAAGACGTGGTCGCCCGCTTCCTCGGCGAAGAGCGTCCGCTGCGCTTCACGAACTACGAAAAGCCGGGCCTGCTGCAGCGACTCTTCGGGACCAAGTGATATGGCCCTGCTCTCATTCCTGTTCCCCGAAAAGAAGAAGAGCGCGACCGCGGCCAAGGAACGGCTGCAGATCATCATCGCCCGCGAGCGCACCAACCGCACCGGCCCGGACTTCCTGCCGGCGCTGCACCGCGAACTGATCGAAGTGATTTCGAAGTACACCAAGGTCAACGCGGACGACATCAAGATCTCGCTCGACCGCCAGGGCAACCTGGAAGTGCTCGACGTTAACGTGGTGCTGCCGGACGCCTGATTCCGGTCGCCGCTCCACCCGCCCCGAAACGGCAGCGCCTCGCGCTGCCGTTTTCTTTTGTCCGTCCGGCTTCCGCTCTCCCAGCTGCGCCGACTGGCTAACAATGTTGTTTTTTTGTCGTGAATGTTGCATTTCAGCCGCATCTGCGCTAAGCGATGCTCCTACACCGTGAACTGCCGAATTTGAGTAATTGCCGGGCTAGCGCAAGCAAAGCATCCCCGCAACGCCGCCTGCTCGCCGAGGATGGTCGATCAAAAACATAAGTTTATGAGTAGCATTATTTTGTGAAAGTCTGTTATATTCGGTTTAACCTTGTAGGAGGGTTCCTACAGTAAGACTTTAACAATTGCGTGCCGCCATGAGAATAGCTGTCCTAGATAATGACCGTAGCCAGGCCGACCTGGTCTGCCAGGTATTGACCGCCGCCGGCCACAGTTGCCAGTTCTTTGACAGCGCCAAGGAGATGCTGGCGCAACTGCGCAAGGACAGCACGGATTTGCTGATCATGGACTGGCCCGCGGGCGACCTGGAAGCGGCCGACACCCTGCGCCGCGCCAAGGAAAAGATGGCGCCCGACGCGCCGGCGATGTTCCTCGTCAGCGGCAGCGCCGAGGACGATATCGTGGCCGGCATGGCCGCCGGCGCCGACGACTACCTGGTCAAGCCGCTGCGCCGCGGCGAACTGGTGGCGCGCGTCTCGGCCCTGCTGCGCCGCGCCTACCCGTCCCAGACCGGCACCGAGCAGCTGCAATTCGGCTCCTACATTTTTGAGACGCGCCCGGGCCGCCTGATCAAGGACGGCAGCATCATCGACGTCACCCAGAAAGAGTTTTATCTGGCCCTGCTGTTCTTCCGCAACATCGGCCGCCCGCTGTCGCGCGCCTATATCCACGAAGCCGTCTGGGTCCGCGAAACGGCGCGTGCCCTCGCGCACGATGGACACCCACGTCTCGCGCGTGCGCAACAAGCTGAGCCTGCGTCCGGAAAACGGCTTCCGCCTGGTGCCGGTGTACAGCTATGGCTACCGCCTGGAAAAACTCGGCGCGATGTAAGCAGGCGGGCCGGCGCCGGCGATCCGCACCTCGCGCGCATGCGCGTATAATGGCGCTCACCGTCTCCCTTCTTTCACCCCAGCATGCAATTGCTCGCCGTTGGCCTGAACCACACGACCGCACCGGTCTCGCTGCGCGAGCAGCTGGCGCTCGGCCCCGAGCAACTCGGGCGCGCCGTGCATTCGGCGCGCGAATGGTTCGGCCGCTTTGGCGGCGATACGCCCGGCGGCGACGAGGCGGCGATCCTCTCCACCTGCAACCGCACCGAACTGTACGCCGCCAGCGGCGTGCCGCAGCCGCTCGATGCCTCGGCCCAGTTCCTGGCCCATTACCACGCCCTGAATTTCGCCGAACTGCGCCCGCACCTGTACATGCTGCCGCAGGACGACGCCGTGCGCCACGCCTTCCGCGTCGCCTCCGGGCTCGACTCGATGGTGCTGGGCGAGCCGCAAATCCTGGGCCAGATGAAGGATGCGGTGCGCACGGCCGACGAGGCGGGCGGCCTCGGCACCTATTTGCACCAGCTGTTCCAGCGCAGCTTTGCCGTCGCCAAGGAAGTGCGCACCACGACCGAGATCGGCGCCCACAGCGTCTCGATGGCGGCCGCCTGCGTGCGCCTGTCGCAGCGCATCTTCGACAGCATCGCCGACCAGCACGTGCTGTTCATCGGCGCCGGCGAGATGATCGAACTGTGCGCCGCCCACTTCGCCGCGCACAACCCGAAATCGATCACCATCGCCAACCGCACCATGGAGCGCGGCGAGTCGCTCGCCACGCGCCTGAACGGGCGCGCGATCCGCCTGGCCGACCTGCCGCAACAGCTGGCGCAATTCGACATCGTCGTCTCCTGCACCGCGTCCACGCTTGCCGCTGCTGGGCCTGGGCCTGGTCGAGCGTGCCATCAAGGCGCGCCGCCACCGCCCGATCTTCATGGCCGATCTGGCCGTGCCGCGCGATATCGAACCGGAAGTGGCGCGACTGGACGACGTGTTCCTGTACACCGTCGACGACCTCGCGCAAGTGGTGCAGACCGGCATGGAAAGCCGCCAGGCGGCGGTGGCCCAGGCCGAAGCCATCATCGAGACCCGCGTCGCGTCCTTCATGCACTGGATCGGCGACCGCGCCGTGGTGCCGGTGATCCAGCAGCTGCACGAGTCGAGCGAGGCGCTGCGCCTGGCCGAACTCGAACGCGCGCGCAAACTGCTGGCGCGCGGCGAAGACGTCGACGCCGTGCTCGAAGCGCTCTCCAAAGGCCTCACCGCCAAATTCCTGCACGGCCCGCAGCAGGCGCTGCACCGCGCCGAAGGCGACGAGCGCGCGCGCTTGGCGAGCCTGCTGCCGCAGCTGTTCCGCGGCCGCCGTTAGCGCCTATTTTCCTGCAGTTGCGCCTTCCGGGCGCGTCCTGGCGTTCCCGCGCCGCCCCGTCATCCCTTCCGTCACTAGCTGAAAAACTATGAAACCATCGATGCTGGCCAAGCTGGACCAACTCGCGAACCGCCTGGTCGAACTCGACGAATTGCTGACCCACGAAGGCGCCACCGCCAACATGGACAATTACCGCAAGATGACGCGCGAGCACGCCGAAATCGGCCCTCTGGTCGCGCTGTACCGCCAGTACCAGGACGCGAACGGCGACAGCGCCGCCGCCCAGGAGATGCTGGCCGATCCGGAGATGAAGGAGTTCGCGCAGGAGGAAATCGAAGCGGCCAAAGCGCGCCTGGCCGCGCTCGACCTCGACCTGCAAAAAATGCTGCTGCCGAAGGACGAAAACGACGAGCGCAACATTTTTCTCGAGATCCGCGCCGGCACCGGCGGCGACGAATCGGCCCTGTTCGCCGGCGATTTGCTGCGCATGTACACGCGCTTCGCCGAACGCAATCGCTGGCAGGTCGAGATGGTGTCGGAGTCGAGCTCGGACCTGGGCGGCTACCGCGAAGTCATCGTGCGCGTGATCGGCAACGGCGTGTATTCGAAACTCAAATTCGAATCCGGCGGCCACCGCGTGCAGCGCGTGCCGGCCACCGAAACCCAGGGCCGCATCCACACCTCGGCCTGCACGGTGGCCGTGATGCCGGAAGCGGACGAGGTCGAGGACGTCAACATCAACCCGGCCGACCTGCGCATCGACACCTACCGCGCCTCCGGCGCCGGCGGCCAGCACATCAACAAGACCGATTCGGCGGTGCGCCTGACCCACCTGCCGACCGGCATCGTGGTCGAATGCCAGGACGACCGCAGCCAGCACAAGAACAAGGCGCAGGCGATGAAGGTGCTCGCCGCGCGCATAAAGGACGTGCAGCTGCGCGAGCAGCAATCGAAGGAGGCGGCCACCCGCAAAAGCCTGATCGGCTCGGGCGACCGCAGCGAACGCATCCGCACCTATAACTTCCCGCAGGGGCGCCTGACCGACCACCGCATCAACCTGACGCTGTATAAACTCGATTTCATCATGGACGGCGACCTGCTCGACCTGACGAATGCGCTGGCGGCCGAGCACCAGGCCGAATTGCTGGCGGCGCTGGGCGATTAAGGCGGTGTTAAGACAGTCACGTCTTGCCAATGTGAAAATGCGATAGCGATCCGCTCCCCGACCACGAAAGTTTAGTCACCGATGCCCTCTTCCCGCACCAGCCTCCTGCTCATCGCCTTCGCCAGCTTCGCGCTGGTCGGCGCCGCCCTGTACCTGCAGCACGCGCACGACATGCTGCCCTGCCCGCTGTGCGTGATCCAGCGCTATGCCTTCCTCGGCATCGGCATCGCCAGCCTGGTGGGCGCCTTGAGCGGCAAGCTGCGCGCGGGCGCCGCTGTCGCGCTGCTGGCGGCGCTCGGCGGCCTGGGCGCCGTCGGTAAACATTTGTATGTGCTGGCCAATCCCGGCTTCTCCTGCGGGATCGATCCGATGGAAACGATCCTGAATAAGATCCCGACCGCGACCCTGCTGCCCTGGCTGTTCAAGGCCGAAGGCCTGTGCGAGAACGCGACCGACGGCCTGTTCGGCCTGTCGATCCCGCAATGGTCGGCCGTCTGGTTCGTGCTGCTGACGCTGGCCCTGGTCTGGGTGCTGTTTGCGCAAGCGCCGCGCGCGATGAACATTGCCGCCGGCGCCACGGTCGCCGCGCTGCAGGCCGGCCTGCCGCTCGACCCGCTGGAAAACCGCATCCTGCTGTGCCATGCCTTGAATCTCACCCGGGTCGGCCTGATCACGAATTCCGAACGCGTGCTGAACGACGACGAAGCGGCGCGGCTGGCCGCGCTGGTGCGGCGCCGCCAGGCAGGGCGAACCGATCGCCTACATCGTCGGGCAGCGCGAATTCTTCGGGCTGCCGTTCCAGGTCACTCCCGCCGTGCTGATTCCGCGTCCGGATACCGAATTGATCGTCGAACTGGCGCTGGAGCGCCTGGCGCCGCGGGCGCGCCTGCTCGACATGGGCACCGGCAGCGGCGCGATCGCGGTCGCCGTGGCGCATACGCGGCCGGATGCCGCTGGTGACCGCGCTCGACCTCAGCGACGACGCGCTGGCGGTGGCGCGCGCCAATGCCGCCGCGAATGGCGCCAGCGTGCGCTTCCTGCGCAGCGACTGGTTCACGGCATTGAACGACGAGGTATTCGACCTGATCGCCTCGAATCCGCCGTATATCGCCTCCGGCGACGAGCACCTGGCGCAAGGCGATTTGCGCTTCGAGCCGAGCGGCGCGCTGACCGATTTCGCCGACGGCCTGTCGGCCCTGCGCACCATTATCGCGAGCGCCCCGCCGCACCTGGTCGCGGATGGCTGGCTGCTGCTCGAGCATGGCTACGACCAGGCGGCGGCGGTGCGTGGCTTGCTGGGCGAGGCCGGCTATACCGAGGTGCAGAGCTGGCGCGACCTGGGCGGGATCGAGCGCGTCAGCGGCGGGCGCCGGCGCGGGTGAAGCCGGGGCGCCTGTCCACGGCGCGCCCTGCTGCGCCGAGCGTTGTTACAATGCTCACACCGCCCACCTTCCTGTCCCGATGCGCCGCCTATTCACCTCCCTCGTCCTGTTCACCGCCCTGTTCCACGGCCTCGCCCGCAGCGCGCCGGGGCCGGCGGCGGCGCTGTTCGAGCGCGACTGGCAGTGGCGCCTGGAACACCACCCCGAATACGCGACGACGCTCGGCGAGCGCCGCTACAACGACCGCCTGTCGGACACCTCGCTGGCCGCCGTGCGCGCCCGGCGCGAGCACCTGCGCAGCATGCTCGAGGAAGCGCGCGCGCTCGACCGCGCCGGTTTGAGCGCGCAGGAGAAGCTGTCGCTCGACCTGTTCGTGTTCGACAAGGAGCGCCAGCTGGCCACGCTCGCCTTTACCCCGGTCGACCCGCAGCTGCTCACCAGCTGGGATGGCCTGCCGGTGCGCCTGCCGCGCCTGGTCGCGCAGACGCCCTTCGCCACCGAAGACGACTACCGCAACTATGTGGCCCGCCTGAACGCCTTGCCCGCCCACGTCGACGGCCTGATCGAGCAGCTGCGCGAAGGGGTGCGTTCCGGCTGGACCGCGCCGAAAGCCAGCGTGCGCAAGGTGCCGGAGCTGCTGCGCGCGCTGCGCGAAGGCCTGAACGAGGGCCCGCTGTCGCGCGCCGCTGCGCCGCATCCCCGCCACCATCGAGCCGAAGGTGCGCGAGGAATTGCTGGCCGCCGGCACGGCGGCATTGAACGACAGCGCCGCCCCCGCCCTGCGCCGCCTGGAAGAGTTCGTGCGCAGCGATTACCTGCCGGCCGCGCGCGACACCCTGGGCGCCTCGACCCTGCCGGGCGGCCCCGGCTACTACGCCTTCCTGGCCCGCAACGCCACCGGCGGCGAGCTGACCCCGGCCGAACTGCACGCGCTGGGCCTGAAGGAAGTGGCGCGCATCCGCGGCGCGATGCTGGACACGATCCGCGCGCACCGGTTTTCGCGGCAGCCTGCCCCAATTCCTGAGCTTTGCGCGCAGCGACAAGCGCCTGTTCGCGCGCGACCCGGAGAGTGCTGCTGGGACGCTACCGGCGCGTCATCGAACGCGCGAACGCGCGCCTGCCCGAACCTGTTCGGCACCGTTCCCGAGGACGAGATCGGCGTCAAGCGCCTCGGCCAGGCCGGCGCGGCCGGGCCAAGTCGCGGCCTATTACGAAGCCGGCACGCTGGACCGCAGCGCGGCGCTGGTCGTCAATACCGAGCGCCTCGGCCAGCCAGCCGCTGTGGGAAGTCGAGACCCTGGCGCTGCACGAAGCCGTGCCCGGCCACCACCTGCAGGTGGCGCGCGCCAAGAGCCTGCGCGAGCTGCCGGCGTTTCGCCGCAACGGCTGGGACGACGCCTACGGCGAAGGCTGGGCGACCTATGCCGAGAGCCTGGGCCCGGAACTGGGTTTTTTCCGCGACCCGTTTTCCCGCTTCGGCTACCTGAACGACGACCTGTTCCGCGCCGCGCGCCTGGTGGTCGACACCGGCATCCACGCGCTCGGCTGGTCGCGCCAGCAGGCGCTCGACTACCTGAACGCGAACACCGCGAACGCCGCGCAAGACAACGAAGTCGAAGTCGACCGCTACATCGCCCAGCCGGCGCAAGCGCTGAGCTACAAGGCGGGCCAGCTGCGTTTCAAAGCCTTGCGCGAGAAGGCGCAGGCGGCGCTCGGCGCGCGCTTCGACCTGCGCCGTTTCCACGATGCGCTGCTGGGCAACGGCGTGCTGCCGCTGCCGCTGCTCGATAAAACCATGGGCAAATGGCTGACGGCCCAGCTGGCCGAGCAGGACAGCCCGGCGCCGGCCAAAGCGCCCGCCGAGGCGAGCCCGCCTGCCGCCGTGCCCACCCCTGTGCCCGCCCCGGCGCCGGCGCCCCGGCGGCGCCCGCCGCGGCCCCCGTCAAGCCGCTCCCGGCCCCGGCCACGCCGGCCGCGCCGCCGAACAAGCGTCCCGGCGAGGCGCCCCCGTAAATCAGGCCGGCCGCCGACGCGCTGTCCGATTTTCGGTTACTCTCTGCACCAATCACGCTCAAGCAGTATAAGAAAGGAAACACCCGTGTCGAACCAATTGACCCGCCGCCTGGCCCTGCTCGACGACGACGCCCACCGCGGCCTGCTCGGCCAGGGCCTGCGCGGCATCGAACGCGAGACCCTGCGCGTCGACCCGCGCGGCCAGCTCGCGCGTACGCCGCATCCGGTCGCAGCTCGGCGCGGCGCTCACGCACCCGCAAATCACGACCGACTACGCCGAGGCGCTGCTCGAATTCATCACCCCGGCCGAGCACGACATCGGCCTGGCGCTGCACCGCCTCGACGCGACCCACCGCTTCGCCTATTCGAAGCTGGGCGACGAGATGCTGTGGAGTTCGTCGATGCCGGGCGAACTGCCGCCCGAAGAAGACATCGAGATCGGCTGGTACGGCACGTCCAACATTGGCATGCTCAAGCACGTGTACCGGCGCGGCCTGGCCCTGCGCTATGGCAAAGCGATGCAGTGCATCGCCGGCATTCACTACAATTACTCGCTGCCGGAACAGCTGTGGAAGCTGATCCTGGCCAGCGACGGCATTCCGGAAGAGCGGCGCAATGCCTTGCGCGACTTCCAGTCCGAAAGCTATATCGCCACCATCCGCAATTTCCGCCGCTACGCCTGGCTGCTGATGTACCTGTTCGGCGCCTCGCCGGCACTGACGACGAGCTTCCTGCGCGGCCGTGCGCACAACCTCGACACCCTGTCCGACGACACCCTGTTCCTGCCGTATGCGACCAGCCTGCGCATGAGCGACCTGGGCTACCAGAACGACGCCCAGTCCGGCCTGCGCCCGCACGAGAACAGCCTGGAGAGCTATGTCACGAGCCTGATGGATGCGGTCAACCGCCCCTACGAGCCGTATGCGGCGCTCGGCACGAAACGCGACGGCGAGTGGATCCAGCTGTCGACCAATGTGCTGCAGATCGAGAACGAATACTATTCGACGATCCGCCCGAAACGCGTGATCCGCACCGGCGAGCGTCCGGTGCAGGCGCTGTGCAACCGCGGCGTGCAGTACATCGAGGTGCGCTGCCTGGACGTCGACCCGTTCGAGCCGATCGGGATCTCGATCGAGACCGGCCGCTTCCTGGATGCGTTTTTACTCTTCTGCGCGCTCGACGAGAGCCCGATGATCAGCGCCGCCGAGGGACAAATCCACGCCCGCAATTTCGCGCGCACGGTGAAGGAAGGCCGCCGTCCGGACCTGACGCTCACGCGCGACGGCGAGGAAGTGCTGCTCTCGACCTGGGCCGACGAACTGCTGGAACGCATCCGCCCGCTGGCGCGCCTGCTCGACGAAGAGCACAACGAAAGCGGCGTGCACGAAGCCTCGCTGGCGCAGCAAAAGGCGAAGGTCGCCGATCCAGATAAAACGCCG
The DNA here is from genome assembly GCA_963729765.1 of uncultured beta proteobacterium. Lineage (GTDB taxonomy): Bacteria > Pseudomonadota > Gammaproteobacteria > Burkholderiales > Burkholderiaceae_D > Telluria. Next base: position 32,605 of record CAVSPL010000021.1, read on the forward strand.
TCGGCGCGCGTGCTGGCCGAAGTCAAGGCGCTCGGCTCGGCCGCGGCCTTCGGCCTGCGCCAGAGCGAGCTGCATGCGGCTTACTTCCGCGACAGCCCCCTGATGCCGGCCGAGGAAGCGGTGTTCGAGGAGATGGCGGCCGCCTCGCTGGCCGAACAGGCGATCATCGAACAGCAGGACACCGGCAGCTTCGACGATTTCGTGGCGGCGTATAACAGCAGTACACTGTGCGGGAACCACCAATAATCGTCGTGCCGGTTTGGGACTTCCTTGCTCACTTTTTATAACGAACACCATGCCCAGCACCGCGCGCAGCCGACGCGGCCCGCGGGCAAGGTGTCGTTCGAGCAGCCCGAGCGGGTGGCCTTGGTATTGAACGAATTGCAGCGGCGCGGGCTGGGCGAGATCGTCACGCCGCACCGCGCGCCGCTGGTGTCGCTCGAGCGCATCCACAGCCCCCGTTATTTGCACTTCCTGCGCAGCGCCTGGAGCGAGTGGACGGCGCTCGATCCCGGCAACGCCGACATCGATGCGCAGGCGATCAGCTGGCCGGTGCGCGGCATGCGCATCGATGTCGAGCCGGACAGTTTTATCGGCTGCCTCGGCCTGTATTCGATGGACGCCACGCCCCTCACCGCCGGCACCTGGAACGCGGCGAAAACCGGCGCCGACTGCGCCATCAATGCGGCGCACGCGCTGCGCCTGGGCCGGCGCGCCAGCTTCGCGCTGACCCGCCCGCCGGGCCACCATGCGGGCGCCGATTATCTTGGCGGCGGCTGCTTCCTGAACAACGCGGCGCTGGCCGCCCAGCACCTGCTCGACGACGGTGCGCGGCGGGTCGCCATCCTCGACATCGACTACCACCACGGCAGCGGCACGCAAGGCATTTTTTATGGCCGCGGCGACGTGCTGACCATCTCGCTGCACGCCGACCCGCGCATGCGATTTTCCGTTTTATCTGGGCCATGCCGACGAAACCGGCAGCGGCGAAGGCAGCGGCGCCAACCTGAACCTGCCGCTGGCGCGCGGGGCCAGGGCCGCGCAATGGCTGGCGGCGCTCGAGACGGCGTGCCTGAAAATCGGCATGTTCGCGCCCGAGGCGCTGGTGGTGTCGCTGGGCGTGGGTGGGCGACGGCGGCGACGCCCGATTCGCCCTCGATGGCGCCGACTACCTGCGCATCGGCGAACGCATCGCCTGGCTCGGCCTGCCGACCGCCTTCGTGTTCGAGGGCGGCGCGGCAGATGCCGACAGCGCCATCCACACGGTCAACGTGCTCGAAGGCTTCGAGACGGCCGCCACTTTTTAATTCTGACGGATTCCCACATGATTCAATGGCAATGGTCCAGCTTCGCCGACCTCTCGGGCGCGCAACTGTATGAAGTACTGGCCCAGCGCCAGCAGGTGTTCATCCTCGAGCAGACCTGCCTGTACCCGGACATCGACGGCTACGACCTCGACGCCCACCACCTGCTCGGCTGGCGCGACATCGGCGGGCGGCGCGTGCTGGCCGCTTACCTGCGCTGCCTGGCGCCGGGCGCGAAATACGACGAGATGTCGCTCGGCCGCATCTTGACCACCAACGACATGCGCGGCAGCGGCGCCGGGCGCGAACTGGTCGCGCACGGCATCCAGTACGCCGAGCAGCTGCACCCGGGCCACCGCATCCGCATCGGCGCCCAGCAGCGGCTGGAAAAGTTTTACCAGGACTTCGGTTTCGAGACCGTCTCCGCGCCCTTACGACGAAGACGGCATCATGCACATCGACATGCTGCGCTAAAGCTTAGCCTTTGAGCAGCCCGGATTTGGACGGATCCGGCATCTTGACGGCGACGATGAAGGCCAGCGCGCACATGCCGCTGACGTACCAGTAAAAATTCTGTTCCATGCCGGCCTGCTTGAACCACAGGGCCACGTATTCGGCCGAGCCGCCGAAGAGCGCGTTGGCGACCGCATACGAGACGCCGACGCCGAGCGCGCGCACCTCCACCGGGAACATTTCCGCCTTGATCAGGCCGCTGATCGAGGTGTACAGGCTGATGATCGCCAGCGCGCAGATGATCAGGAAACCTGCCACATACGGATTGCTGACGCCGTGCAGGGCCGACATGATCGGCACCGTGCACAGGGTCGCCAGGGCGCCGAACCAGATCATCGCGGTGCGCCGGCCGATGCGGTCCGACATCGCGCCGAACACCGGCTGCAGCGCCATGTAGACGATCAGCGCGCCCGTCATCACCGCGCTGGCGGTCTTGGTGTTCATGCCGGCCGTGTTGACCAGGTATTTCTGCATATAGGTCGTGAACGTGTAGAAGATCAGCGAGCCGCCGGCCGTAAAGCCGAGCACCGTGATGAAGGCGCGCTTGTGTTTCAGCAGGGCGGCGAGGCTGCCCGCTTCCTTGTTGCTGCGCTCCGAGGCGGTGGTCGTTTCGGCCAGCGAGCGGCGCAGGTAGAGCGAGACCAGGGCGGCGGCGGCGCCGCAGACGAACGGAATGCGCCAGCCCCAGGCTTTCAATTCGGGTTCGGTCAGCAGTTGCTGCAGCACGACCAGCACCAGGAGCGCCAGCAGCTGGCCGCCGATCAGGGTCACGTACTGGAACGAGGCGAAGAAGCCGCGCCGTCCCGGCAGCGCCACTTCGCTCATGTAGGTGGCGCTGGTGCCGTATTCTCCGCCGACCGACAGGCCCTGGAACAGGCGCGCCAGCAGCAGCAGCGCCGGCGCCGCCGTGCCGATCTGGGCATAGGTCGGCAGCACGGCGATCATCAGCGAGCCGCCGCACATCATCAGCACCGAGATCAGCATCGAATTCTTGCGGCCGTACTTGTCGGCGATGCGGCCGAACAGCCAGCCGCCGACGGGACGCATCAGGAAACCGGCGGCGAAGATGCCGGCGGTGTTCAGCAACTGGGTGGTCGGATTACCGGAGGGGAAAAAGGCCGAGGAAAAATACAGGGCGCAAAACGAATAAATATAAAAGTCGAACCATTCGACCAGGTTGCCCGAGGAGGCGCCGACGATCGCGAAGACGCGTTGGCGCGGTGTCAGTTGCTGGATGTCGCTGAGTGCTGAGGTGTTCCGCCATGCTGGTGTACTCCGATGTGAATCGCGATGCGGCGACCGGTAGCGGTCGCCATCCTCGCATATTACACAAATGAAATACTTTGCGGCGCTCCCCAGCTGGGGAGTATTTACTCGACCTTGGTCAGCTCGACGTCGAACAGCAGGCCGGCGTTCGGCGGAATCGGTCCGCGGCCCGTAGCTGCCATAGGCCAGAGTCGATGGAATCGCCAGGCTGCGCTTGCCGCCGACCTTCATGCCGACCAGGCCCTGGTCCCAGCCCGCGATGACGGCGCCGGCGCCCAGGGTAAAGCCGATCGTGCCGCTGTCGAACTGGGCGCCCTTGTGGTCGGCCGCGGTGGCGCTGTAGAACCAGCCGGTGTAGTTGACGGTGAGCTTGCTTGCCGCTGGCCGCCGTGGCGCCGGTGCCGGCGACGAGGTCGGTGACGACCAGGCTGGCCGGGTTGGCGACAGCGATCGCCGGCGCACTGCTGTCGCCGCCACCGCCGCCGCAGGCGCTCAAGCTCAGGACGGCCACGCAGCAGGCGGCAAGCAGGGATTTTTTATAGGGCATCTGGAACTCGCGGTAAGGGTAAGTTTAATAAGAGAAACACTGTACCTTACCCGAGCCGGGCCCACCAGACTGTCCGCATTTTGTACGGATGATGTACTTAAATTTCGACTTGCGTGCCCAGCTCGATCACGCGGTTGGTCGGGATCTGATAGTAGTCGGCCGCGCCGCGTGCATTGCGCGACATGGCCACGAACAGGTGCTCGCGCCAGGGCGCCATGCCGCGCCCCGGCGTCGAGATGACGGTCTGGCGCGCGATGAAGAACGAGGTTTCCATCATCTCGAACGGCAAGCCCAGCGTGGCGCAATGCTTCATCACGCCCGGGATGTCCGGCTCGTCCTTGAAGCCATAATGGATGTTGAGCTGGTAGCAGTTGTGGCCGAGTTCGACGACCTGCACCTGTTCGGCCGGCGACACCCAGGGTTCTTCCTTGATATGCACGGTGAGGAAGACCACGCGCTCGTGCAGCACCTTGTTGTGCGACAGGTTGTGCAGCAGCGCATGCGGCACGCCATCGCTTTCGCCGCGCAGGAAAATCGCGGTGCCGGGCACGCGCGTCGGCGGCGCGACGAACAGCGACTGCAGGAAGGCGTCGAGCGGGATCGCATGCGCTTGCAGGTTCTCGAACACCAGTTCGCGGCCGCGCTTCCAGGTCAGCATGCCGGTCAGCAGGATCGCGCCCAGCAGCAGCGGGAACCAGCCGCCGTGGAACAGTTTCAGGGTACTCGCCGAGAACAGGGCGATGTCCATCACCATGAAGAAGCCGGTCGCGCCGAGGCACAGCGCCAGCGGCAGCTTCCAGCGGTAGCGGGTGACGAAGAAGGTCAGCAGCGTCGTGGCGAGCATGGTGGCGGTGACGGCGATGCCGTAGGCGCCGGCCAGGCGGTCCGAGGAGCCGAAGCCGATCACCGCGATCAGCACCACGATCAGCTGCAGCCAGTTCACGGCCGGAATATAGATCTGGCCGATCTCGCTTTCCGAGGTGTGCAGGATGCGCATGCGCGGCAGCAGGCCGAGCATGATCGCCTGCTTGGTCATCGAATAGGTGCCCGAGATCGTCGCCTGCGAGGCGATCACCGCCGCCATGGTCGACAGGATCACCAGCGGGTACACGCTCCAGGCGCCGAGCTGGTGGAAGAACGGGTTTTCGATGGCGCTCGGATCGGTGATCAGGAGCGCGCCCTGGCCCAGGTAGTTCAGCGCCAGCGCCGGGAACACGATCAGGAACCAGGCCGCGCGGATCGGCTTCTTGCCGAAGTGGCCCATGTCGGCATACAGCGCCTCGGCGCCGGTCAGCGCCAGCACCACGGCGCCCAGGGCGACGAAGGCGATGAACTGGTTTTCGGCAATGAAGCGCGCGCGTGCAGCGGATTGAGCGCTTCCAGGATGACCGGCGCCTCGATGATGTTGATCGACGCCCATGATCGCCAGCGCGGCGAACCAGACCATCATCACCGGCCCGAACCAGCGCCCGATGCCGGCCGTGCCGTGGCGCTGCACGCTGTACAGGGCGATCAGCACGATCACCGCCAGCGGCACCACATAGTGCGACAGCGCCGGCGTGGCCACCTCCAGGCCCTCGATCGCGCCCAGCACCGAAATGGCGGGCGTGATCACGCTGTCGCCATAGAACATGGTGGCGCCGAAGACGCCGATCACCATCAGCGGGTGGTGCCAGCGCGAGGCCCTCGTCACGGAATTCAGGGCCAGCGCCATCAGCGCCATGATGCCGCCCTCGCCGCGGTTGTCGGCGCGCAGCACCAGGCTGACGTATTTCAGCGAAACGATCAGGGTCAGTCCCCAGAAGATCAGGGAAATGATGCCGAGCAGGTTGGGCGTGTTCAGCGCGAGGCCGTGTTCGGGGTCGAAGATGGTCTTGAGCGTGTACAGCGGGCTGGTACCGATATCGCCGTAGACGATGCCCACCGCGGCCAGCGTCATGGCCGCCAGGCTGCTCTTGTTATTTTGCGACGTCAAGATTGCACCATATTGTTGTTCTGGGTGCGGCGCACCATAAAATAACGACAAGAAAATTGCAAGAACTATTCGATGGCGTCATCGCCAGGTACATGCGCGGCGCATGCCAGTGCAATATTGCCTGAAGGCGGCTCGGCCGGTCGCGCGTTAGCAGGCGCCTGCGCGAAACCTGGGCTGCCCGGCAAGCGTCCGGTAATTGACCGATAATACGCGGCTGGCAACTCCATCCCTCTCCCTCATGCGTACCGGCATCCTTTCCGCCGCCCTGGCCTTCCTGTGCTGGGGCCTGTTCCCTTTGTATTTCCACGCCATCAGCGACGTGCCGGCCATGCAGATCCTGGCCAACCGCATGCTGTGGTCGCTCGCCTTCCTGTTGATCGTGCTGGGACTGCGGCGCCAGTGGAGCTGGCTGCACCAGGTACGCCAGCCGCGCATCTTCTGGAGTTTCGTCGCCTCGGCCCTGCTGCTGGCCGCCAACTGGCTGCTGTATATCTGGGCCGTCAACAACGGCCACGTGATCGAAGCGAGCCTGGGCTACTTCATCACGCCGCTGGTCAACATCATGTTCGGCTTCCTGCTGCTGAAGGAACGCCTGCGTCCCTTCCAGTGGGGCGTCATCGGCCTGGCCGCGCTGGGCGTGGCCTGGCTCACCTGGCAATCGGGCAGCGTGCCCTGGGTCGCCCTGTTCCTGGCCGCCACCTTCGGCGGCTATGGCCTGCTGCGCAAGACCGCCGCGCTCGGCGCCCTCGAAGGATTGTCGTTCGAGACCATGGTGCTGTTCCCGCTGGCGCTGGCGTATATCGGCTGGCTGACGCTGCATGGCGAGAACGCCTTCCTGAACACGGCGTCGGACACGACGCGCTGGCTGTTGATCGCCTCCGGCCCGATCACGGCGATTCCCCTGCTGCTGTTCGCCAACGGCGCGCGCCGGATCCCGCTGTCGATTCTCGGCTTGCTGCAATACCTGGCGCCGACGATCCAGTTCCTGCTCGGCGTGCTGCTGTTCAAGGAAGCATTCACTGCGGACCGCCTGGTCGGTTTCGCCATGATCTGGGCGGCGCTGGCGCTGTTTGCCGGAGAGGGGCTGCTGCGGCGCGGCCAGGCGCAGCCGGCGCCGAAAGTTTCGTGATGGGGGTGCCCGTCGGGGCGCTTCTATCGTATCCTTTGCACCTTGATTTTCTACAGAATACATAATGGCTAATTACGTCTATACCATGAACCGCGTGGGCAAAATCGTCCCACCGAAACGGCAGATCCTGAAAGACATCTCGCTGTCCTTCTTCCCGGGTGCGAAGATCGGCGTGCTGGGCCTGAACGGCTCGGGCAAGTCGACCCTGCTGAAAATCATGGCAGGCATCGATACCGACATCCAGGGCGAAGCGCGTCCGATGCCGGGCCTGAACATCGGCTACCTGCCGCAGGAACCGCAGCTCGATCCGGAAAAAACCGTGCGCCAGGAAGTCGAATCGGGCCTGGGCGAAGCCTTCGAGGCGCAAGCCAAGCTCGAAGCCGTGTACGCCGCCTATGCCGATGAAGACGCGGACTTCGACGCGCTGGCCAAAGAGCAGGAACGCCTGGAATCGATCATCTCGTCCTCCGACGGCGGCAACCTGAACCTGCAGCTGGAAATGGCCGCCGACGCGCTGCGCCTGCCGCCCTGGGATGCGAAGATCGGCGTGCTGTCGGGTGGCGAAAAGCGCCGCGTGGCGCTGTGCAAACTGCTGCTGAGCAAGCCCGACATGCTGCTGCTCGACGAACCGACCAACCACCTGGACGCGGAATCGGTCGAGTGGCTGGAACAATTCCTGCTGCGCTTCCCGGGCACCGTGGTCGGCATCACCCACGATCGCTACTTCCTGGACAACGCCGCCGAATGGATCCTGGAACTGGACCGCGGTTCGGGCATTCCATGGAAGGGCAATTACTAGCTCCTGGCTCGACCAGAAGCAGGCGCGCCTGAAGCAGGAAGAGTCGACCGAATCGGCACGCCAGAAAGCGCTGAAGACCGAACTCGAATGGTCGCGCCAGAATCCGAAAGCACGCCAGGCCAAGTCGAAAGCGCGTCTGGCGCGCTTCAACGAACTGTCCGAATTCGAATACCAGAAGCGCAACGAGACCCAGGAGATCTTTATTCCGGTCGCGGAACGCCTCGGTAACGAAGTCATCGAATTCAAGAACGTCTCGAAAGCCTTCGGCGACCGCCTGCTGCTCGACAACGTGTCGTTCACGGTGCCGCCGGGCGCGATCGTCGGCATCATCGGCCCGAACGGCGCCGGTAAATCGACCCTGTTCAAAATGATCGCGGGCAAGGAACAGCCGGACAGCGGCGAAGTCGCGATCGGCAAGACGGCGCGCATCTCGCTGGTCGACCAGCACCGCGACGATCTGGCCAACAACAAGAGCGTGTTCGAAGACGTCACCGGCGGCGCCGACATGCTCAGCGTCGGCCGCTTCGAAATGCCGTCGCGCGCCTATCTGGGCCGCTTCAATTTCAAAGGCTCGGACCAGCAGAAAATCGTCGGCAACCTGTCCGGTGGCGAACGCGGGCGCCTGCACCTGGCCAAGACCCTGCTGCAAGGCGGCAACGTCCTGCTGCTCGATGAACCGTCGAACGACCTGGACGTGGAAACCCTGCGCGCGCTGGAAGACGCGTTGCTCGAGTTCGCCGGCAGCGTGATGGTCATTTCCCACGATCGCTGGTTCCTGGACCGGATCGCGACCCACATCCTGGCCTTCGAAGGCAATTCGCAAGTCACCTTCTTCGACGGTAACTATCAGGAATACGAAGCGGACAAGAAGAAGCGCCTGGGCGAAGAAGGCGCCAAGCCGAAGCGGATTCGTTACAAGCCGCTGACGACCTGATTTTCAGCTTATCGCAACAAAACCCGCTCTTCGGAGCGGGACATGCCCGGTCGCTACCGGGCATTTTTTTGCCCGGAATTTACGCGCGGAAACGGAACGCGGCCGTACGCGACAGTGTGTAGAATCGATCGCCGATCAGGTACCAGATCAGCATCAAGTTCCCGCCTCCCATTTGCGCCAATCGACATGGCGACCACCATCGATTGGCACACTTTTCCCATGAATGACTACCGCGATAACCGGGTTCCAGGTAGAACCTTTTTCTTCACGGTGCGCCTGCTGGACCGTGGCAGCTCCCTGTTGACCGACCATATTGCCGCTTTTGGCGACGCCATCCGCCAGGCCCGCATCCGCAAGCCCTTCCACGTCGACGGCTGGGTGGTGCTGCCGGACCACGCCCATGCGATGTGGACGCTGCCGCCGGGCGACCATGACTGTTCCAGCCGCTGGCGCGCCGTCAAGATCGCGTTTTCCAAGGCGCTGCGTAAATCGCTGGGCGCCGCCGGCGACGACGGCGCGATCTGGGCCCGCCAGTACCAGGAATTCCGGGTCTCGAGCGAGGCCGAATACGCGTCCCTGATCGACTACATGCATGCCAATCCGGTACGCCATGGACTCAGTCCCAGCGTGCAGGCATGGCCCTGGTCGTCGGTGCACCGGTTTATTTCGTCGGGATTGATGCTGCCGCAGGGAGAGGTGGAGAGCGTGCCGCCGCCGTGGGCGATGCAGCGCCATGGCGGGACCGGCGCCGCCCCGCTGTTGTGATACGCGGATCGGCGCTGTCGTGAATAGAAAAAAGGACCCGCAGGCCCTTTTTTCTTACATCAACTACCTACCAATTTAGAACTGGTATTTCGCGCCGATGGTGAAGACGTCCGGCTTTGGACCGAAGTCTTGCTTCTTGCCGTAGCGCTCGTATTCAGCCAGCAGGGCCACTTGCTCGGTGACCTTGTACTGCATGCCGAGGGCGCCGTAGCCGGCGTTGTCGCTGACCTTGCGGTTCAGGCCAGGCCGTGGCCGAATTCAGTTCATTGCTGGTATGGGCCACACCCAGCTTGGCGTAGACCGATGCCTTGTCGTTGAAATGCTTGGTGGCCTTGCCGGCAACATAGGCGCCGTAGCCTTCGTTTTCGGTGCGGATGGCGACGCCATTGCGGACATAGCTGGCATCGGCCGTGCCGAATTTGGTGTAGCCGGCTTCGACGCCGAGGTTTTCGGTCAGTTCGGCGCCGCCGAAGACTTTGCCGCCAAAGCGGTAGCCGTCGTTGTCGCGCATGGTGGCGCCTTGCACGTTGTATTCGCGATCAACGCCGGAGGCGCCGATACCGACATACGGACGTGGGGTGATGGTGGTCTGGGCCTGGGCGGCGGTCATGGCGGCAGTACCTGCGATCAGTGCAAAAATGAGCTTTTTCATACGTAAATCCTTTTCACGTTTTAGTCTGGCTCGCAATTCCTGATGAATCGCGATGTGTCCAAGATACCATTGTGAAAAGCCCACACCCATGCAAATTAGGTAAGAACTGTAATCAAATGTAACATAACTGACTCTTTGTTCAGTTATTTTAGGTGACAGATAGCAGCGAGAAGACGATCAAATTAGACGATGTACCTGAAAGTTAGGTTCATCCGCTCTCCAAGTGGGCGCGTCGATTTATTAATGCCGTGCAGCCAGTTTCTCTGCAATTGCCCACTCATCAAGAGCAAGCTGCCGTCCTCCAGCGGCAGGCGAACGCTCCGTTTGTCGCGTTTGTGGCGCAGGATGAAGGTGCGCGTCGCGCCATAACTGAGCGAAGCGATGACAGGGTCGCGTGCCCAGTTCCGGCTTCGTCGTCGCTGTGCATGCCCATGCTGTCGCGCTCGTTGCGGTAACGGTTCAGGAGCACGCTGTTGAAGCGCTGGCCACAGGCCGCCTCCACCGCGGCGCGGATCTCGAGCAGGAGCGCCGTCCAGGGTAAGGGTTCCAGGCGCAAGCCGGAATAGGTATAGCTGGCGTCGCCATACCAGGCCGTCAGACGCGGCTGCAGATGGCGTTTGCCATAGACGACCACGCTTTCTTCGCGCCAGGGCGTCTCGATCAGCAGGCGCTCGAAGACATCGGCATTCGACAGCGCAACGGCAACTGGGCCAGCAGCGCCAGTTCGCCGTCGTCGATGGGAATCGGCTGCAAGGCGCCGGGCGGTGTCGAACAGATCCATCGAGAATCGTCACACCGGTTGGTGCAGGCCCGTCGCCGATGTCGCATAACTCAGGCGTAGGCTTCGGCCATGCTCATCACGCGGGTCGCGATGTGGATGCCGAGTTTGCCGAACAGGCTGTTCAGCGCCGCCAGGTTGGCGCTGCATTCCTCGGGCTTCCAGCCCTTGAACAGGTCGGTGCCGTCTTTTTCGAAATGCAGGTCGAGCACCCGGCCGCCGTCGCGGTGGGTATAGTTCTTCTGGTAGCTGCCCTTGAAACCGAGTTCGGCCAGTTCCGCCAGCACCGCCTGCGGCGGGTTGTCGGGGTCGGTCGCCAGGTAGACCCCGAAGGTTTTACCGGGCGGCTTGGCGGCGACATCGACTTCGTAAATGCCCGGCGCCTTCATGGCCGTGGTGCGTTTTCAAAAACAGCATGGTGCCTCCTACGCGTCTAGCCGGCCGGGCGCGACGCGCACCAGTCACCGGCATGACGGATTCAACCGCCAAGCTTATTGCCGTTCGGGAACTTTGTCGATGTCCTGATGCAGATATTTTGCTCTATTGCAACAATAAACCAACGACTGTGCCGCCGATTAACAACGCACTTGCCAGCATGCCAAGGACGAAGCCGATTTCGCGCTTGGCCGGATCGCGGTAATAGCCGAGCGCATAGGCAATCCGCCCCACGCACCAGAGCAAGCCGCCGGCGGCAGCCCAGCCGTCACCGAGGTAGGTCGCGCACAGCCACAAGGGCACGATCACGATCGGCAACTGTTCCAGCGTATTCGCCTGCACCCGCTGCGCGCTCTGGAAAGCGATGGGTCCCTCCATCGAGGGCGCCGCGACCTTGTATTTGACGCGCGCATAGCCGGCCATGACGCCGGTCCAGAAATACACGCCGAGAACGGCCAGCATGGCCCAGGCGGTGAAATACATGGATGCAATCCTCAGTAAATAAGTCAGGCTGCGCCGGAACGCTTGCGTTCGGCGAGTGCGGTGGTGGCCGTGACCAGGGCGGCGTACAGGGCGGCCGTCGGCCCATCCCAGTCCTGCAGCGCGGCGTGCTGGCGGGCGACGGTGGCGACATCGCCGCGCGCGATCGGCCCGCTGAGCGCGCCCGGCGCACCGAGTGTGAACACATTGGCCAGGGTTTCGCTGGCCAGCGGACGCGCCAGCTCGCGCGCCACCTCCGGCGGCACGCCGGCCGCGGCATACGCGCGCAGCGCGGCGTCGAGCACGGTCACCAGGTAGTTCGAGGCGAACACGGAGGCCGCGTGATACACCGTCTTGGCGGCGGCGTCGATGGCGACCAGGCGCGCGCCGATCGCCTCGCATGCGGGCGCCAGCAGGGCCAGGGCATCGGCGTCGCCTTCGACCCCGCACCAGGTGCCGTCGAAAGCGGCGCGCGACGGCCGCCGGATCGGCGAAGCTGCGCACCGGATGCACGCTGGCGACCCGGGCGCCGGCTGCGCGCGCCGCCTGCAGTTCGGTCGAGGCCTTGGCGCCGCTGCAGTGGAAGACGGTGGCGCCAGTCGAGCCGTCCGCTGGCCGCCAGCGCCGCGCACACCGGCGCGATCTGGTCGTCGCCGACGGCCAGCATCCAGACCTGGGCCGGGCGCAGGTCGGCCGCCTGCGCCAGCGCGCGGCCGGCGCCGATGAAGGCGACCGCGTCCTGCGGCGCTGGCGCGTGAACGCGTCAGCACGTCCTGCAGCGTGAACACGCCATGTCGATGAAAAAGGCGGCCCAGCACGCGGCCGACATGGCCGGCGCCGACGATGTTCAGGCTGGGGGCCATCAGAACCCGGCGCCGGGCTGGCTCAGGTAGTCCAGTTCGTCGGCGGTGGAAGCGCGGCCGAGGATGGGATTGCGGTGCGGGAAGCGGCCGAAGCGCGCGATCACGCCGCGGTGGCGGTGCGCGTAATCGAGCATCTCGCGTAAAACCGTCGTGTTCGTCGGCCAGGCGCGCGAACAGGTCGACCGCGCACTGCTGCATGCGCGCGTCTTCGGCGTGCTCGTAGGGCATGTAGACGAAGGCGCGCTGGAACGGCGCCAGCTGCCGGTCGGCGCCGCTGTCGACCAGGGCTTGCGCGGCGCGCCAGCGCCAGCGTGTCGCCGGCAAACGATTCCGGCGCCTCGCGGTACGCATTGCGGGTGAACTGGTCGAGCACCAGGATGCGCGCGAGCGCGCCCTGCGGCCCTTCCAGCTCCCATTCGCGCAGGCCGCCCGCGAGGGCCTGGGCGATCAGGCTGCCGAAGCGCTCGCGGATCTGCGCGTCGAAGGCCGGGTCCTTGCGGAACCATTCCATGCGCGCCTTGCCGTAGCCAGGATCGGTGGGCGGCAGGAACCAGAAATCGAGTACTTCTTGCGCATGTCATCTTGCTATCCAGTCTATGTTGTCAGTTGCGGGCGTGCGAGAGTTGAAAACCTTCGACGCCTTCGGTCGCCGCCAGTTCGGCGGCCAGTTCGGTGAGCGGTGGCGCGGTTGTGGCGCGACAGGGCGATGGCGACGAAACGCCATTCCTGGCGGCGGTCGCTGCTGGAGATGGTCAGCGAGCTGCCGGCGATCTGGTAGCCGCGCTCGAGCGCCGCTTCGCGCAGCGCCTCTTCGCGCGGCAGGTAATCCTCGTGAAAGCGCAGCATCACGGCCACCGCGCGGCGCGACGGCAGCACCGCCTCCACGCGGTTCAGGTAAATCATGATCATGGCCGAGAAGAAGGCCAGCCCCATCGCGGCCAGATAAAAGCCGACGCCGACCAGGATCCCGATCACCGACGAACTCCAGATCGAGGCCGCCGTCGTCAGGCCGCTGATATTGAAACCGTCGCGCATGATGACGCCGGCGCCGAGGAAGCCGATGCCGGTCACCACGCCCTGCATCACGCGGGTCGGATCGACCGTGCCGATGGCGCCGGTCTGGCCGCCGAACCACATCTCCGGGTAGCCGCTGACGATGGTCAGCGCGCACGAGGCCATGCACACCAGGCCATAGGTGCGCATGCCGGCCGCGCGCCCGTGGTAGGAGCGCTCGTAGCCGACCAGCAGGCCCGAGGAAGCAGCGCGCCGGCCAGGTGCAGCAGGATCACCGCATTGGTGGCGATCTCGGTCGGCGACCAGTAGGGCAGCAAAAAGTCATGGCTCGTCATGCGCGCTTTCAGGAACTGCGGGACCGGTTCACGGCTTTTTCTTGACCAGCTGCTTTTCGAACGCGATGTCGCTCTTGGTCATGCGGCGCACCTCTTGCGGCCCGAGGCCGTTGACGAAGGCGACGAAGTCGTCCAGTTCGAGCGGCTCGCACAGCGGCGGCGAGCCCGGCATCTCGGACAAATAAAAGCCGCCGCTGGCGGTGCGCGCCATCGAATAGCCGGTATGGCCGGTGCGGCGCTTCAGGCGGTCGACGGCGGAACTGGCGCGGGTGGAACGGGAAGAAGCCATCAGATCGCCTCCGTGCGCAGCTTGAGCCATTCACGCGCGGCGCCCTTCACGTGCGGCAGCAGGCGCTGCGCGCACCTGGGCGTGATAGTCGTTGAGCCACTGCACTTCGTGCGGCTGCAGCAGGACCATATCGAGGCAGCGCGTATCGATCGGGCACAGGGTCAGGGTCTCGAAGCGCAGGAATTCGCCGAACTCGCCGCTCTCGGCGGCCACGTTCAGCACCAGGTTCTCGATGCGGATGCCCCAGCGCCCCGGTTTATAGATGCCCGGCTCGATCGAGGTGATCATGCCCGGCTCCATCGCCGTGTGCGGGTCCGGCGCCGCGCTCGGCGAGATGACTTGCGGGCCTTCGTGCACGTTCATGAAGTAACCGACGCCATGGCCGGTGCCGTGGCCGTAGTCGACGCCGGCCGCCCAGATCGGGGCGCGCGCGATCGCGTCGAGCATCGGCGAGCGGGTGCCGCGCGGGAAGTGGGCGCTCGACAGCGCCATCATGCCTTTCAGTACCAGCGTGAAGTCGCGCTTGTGGGCGTCCGTGATCTGGCCGACCGGGACCACGCGCGTGATGTCGGTGGTGCCGCCCAGGTACTGGCCGCCGGAGTCGATCAGCAGCAGGCCGTCGCCTTCGATCAGCGCATGCGATTCCTTCGAGGCGCGGTAATGCATGATCGCGCCGTTGGCATTGAAGCCGGCGATCGTATTGAAACTCGGGCTGACGAAGTGCGGGCGGCGCGCACGCGCGGCCGTGATCTGTTCGTCGATCGTCAGTTCGGTCAGCGGCGCGCGCTGCGGGTTGTCCAGTTCGGCTTCGAGCCAGGCGAAGAATTCGCACAGGGCCGCGCCATCCTGCTCCATCGTGGCGCGCACGTGCTGCGCCTCGGCCTCGGTCTTGCGCGACTTGGCGAAGGTGGTCGGGTTGATCGCCTCGATCACTTTTACGCCGCTCGGCCACGCCGCGCGCATGCCGGCCGTGATGCGGCGCGGGTCGATCAGCAAGCTGCTGTCTTGCCGGCAGGGCCGCCAGCGCATCGGCGGCGGCGGCATACGGCGCCAGGCGCACGCCGTCTTCCAGCAGGCGCGCCTGCAATGTCGCTCGACGCCTTGCCTTCGGCGACGAACAGCGTCGCGCCGTCCTGCTCGAGCAGCGCGTGGGCGACGAACACCGGATTGAAACTGACGTCGGCGCCGCGCAGGTTGAACAGGTAGGCGATGTCGTCGAGCGTCGAAATGAAATGGCGCTCGGCGCCGAGCGCGGCCATCGCGGCGCGGGTGGCGGCCAGTTTATCGGCGCGGCTGATGGTCGCATGCGGCGCCGCGTGTTCGTACACGGCGTCGGTCGGCAAGCCGGGACGGTCGCTCCAGATCTCGTCGAGCAGGTCGATATCGGTACGCAGCAGCACGCCGCGCGCGGCCAGCGCATCGTTTAACAGGCGCGCCACGGCCAGGCCGAGCACGCGGGCGTCGACGGCCACCGTCTGGCCGGGCTGCATGGTCTGCGCCAGCCAGTCGATGTGCAGCAGGCTGGCGCCCGACGGGATCTTCATCAGCTGGATCTCGCTGCCGGCCAGTTCGGTCTCGGCTTGCGTGTAGTAGCGGCCATCGGTCCAGACGCCGGCAAAGTCGGCGGTCAGGATGAAGGTGCCGACCGAGCCCGTGAAGCCGGACAGCCATTCGCGGCCCTGCCAGCGGCGCGGCAGGTATTCGGACAGATGCGGGTCGCTCGACGGGACGATATACGGCGTCGATGCCGTGGCGCGCCATGGCGGCGCGCAGCTGCTGCAGACGCTCGGCGCGGGGGGAGGAATGAGTTGGATTAGCCATGGTTAATATCATACCCCCAACGCCCAGCCGAGTTGGCGCAGGCGCGCGCTGCTCAAGCCTGGTACTGGCGCAGGCCTTCGAGGTCGAGCACCCGGATGCCGCCGTAATCGAGCGCGCAGCAGGCCCGCCTTCTCCAGCAGCTGCAAGGCCTGGTTGGCGCGCTGGCGCGAGGCGCCGGACAGATAGCCGATCTCTTCCTGCGACAGCTGCACCAGTTTATCGAGCGCCGGGATACAGGTGGGCGTTGAACATCGCGGCCAGGCAGCGCGCCACGCGGGTGTCGACGTCGAGCATGCGGTCGGTTTCGACCTGCCCGATGAACTGGCCCAGGCGTTCGTTGAGCTGCATGAGCAGGAAGCGGTTGAACGGCAGGCTGGTCTCCAGCAGCCATCGAAGGTGGCGCGCGGCATGCGCGCCACGCGGGTGTCGCGCAGCGCCATCACGTCGTACTTGCGGAACTCGTCCTTGAGCAGCGAGCCTTCGCCGAACCAGCCGCCGGCGGTCACGCCGGTGAACGTGACGCTTTTCCCGGACGGGGAAAAATTGTTGATTTTTACGAGCCCGTCGATGATGCCGACCCAGTGATTCCAGCGCCTCTCCCTTGCGGCAGACAAAGCCGCCCTTCGGCACGAGCTGCTCGAAACAGACGGCCTCGACCCGCGCCATCTCCTCAGGCGTGAGGACGCGCCCCCAGATGGTGGCGCGCAGCGTGTTCCACGAGTGTCGGTGTCGGCATTCACTGATCATTGTGCATACGCGTCATCGAAAGTCGGCCAATTGTCATCCGGATGACAACCTGGCGCGCCGAACGCAAGGTTACTATCTTTACATAAAAAATTCGCCGGCCACACGATTTTGTGCCAGGCCAGGTCGTGGCCCACAGAAGGAGACAGCGATGGAGACATCGGACAGCATCCCATTGCAGACTTTTCCGCGGCGCCTGCTCGCCCATGCGCAGCAGCGCGGGGCGCGTCCGGCATTTCGCGAAAAATACCTCGGCATCTGGCAGAACTGGTCCTGGCTGCAGGTGAACGCCGAAGTGCGCGCCCTGGCCTGCGGCCTGGCCGCGCTCGGCTTCAAGCGCGGCACGAACCTGGCCATCATCGGCGACAACCGGCCGCGCCTGTACTGGGCGATGCTGGCGGCGCAGTGCCTGGGCGGCGTGCCGGTGCCGCTCTACCAGGATGCACCCAGCGCCGACATGGCCCACGTGCTGAACGACGCCGATATCGAATTCGCCGTCGTCGAGGACCAGGAACAGGTCGACAAGCTGCTCGAAATCAGGACCCAGTGCCCGCGCGTGCGCCACATCGTCTTCGAGGACCGCGCGGCATGCGCCACTACCGGCAGGCGTGCCTGCGCTCTTCGCGAAGCTGCAGGAGCTGGGCCGCGCATGGGATGCGACCAACCCGGCGTCTTCGATGCCGCGATCGAGGCCGGCCAGGGCAGCGACACCGCCATCATGCTCTATACCTCGGGCACCACCGGCAAACCCAAGGGCGTGATGCAGTCGCACGCGGCCCTGATCGCGGCCGGCAGCGGCGGCGTCGGGTTCGACAAGCTGACCGACCGCGAGGACATCCTGTCCTACCTGCCGATGGCCTGGGTCGGCGACTACCTGTTCTCGCTGGCGCAGGCGATGGTGGCCGGTTTCACCGTCAACTGCCCGGAGTCGGGCGACACGGTGCTGCCCGACCTGCGCGAGATCGGCCCGACCTATTATTTTGCCCCGCCGCGCGTGTTCGAGAACATGCTCACCAGCGTCATGATCCGCATGGAGGACGCCAGCGCCATCAAGCGCCGCATGTTCGATTATTTCATGGCAGGTGGCGCGCCGCAGCGGCGCCGCGATCCTGGACGGCAAGCCGGTCAGCGCCGCCGAGCGTTTGAAATACGCGCTGGGCAAGGGTGTGGTCTACGGACCATTGAAAAACGTGCTCGGACTGTCGCGCGTGCGCGTCGCCTACACGGCGGGCGCCGCCATCGGTCCCGACCTGTTCCGCTTCTACCGCTCGATCGGCGTCAATCTGAAACAGTTATACGGCTCGACCGAAACCTGCGCCTATGTCTGCCTGCAGCCGGACGGGAACATCAAGTTCGACAGCGTCGGCGTGCCGGCGCCCGGGGTCGAGGTCAAAATCGCCGCGAACGGCGAAGTGTTAGTCAAAGGCGTGCCGAACATGGAGGCTATTTCAAGCGCCCCGATGCCACGGCCGAGGTGATCGACGGCGAGGATACTTTCATACGGGCGACGCCGGCATGTTCGACAGCGACGGCCATTTGAAGATCATCGACCGCGCAGGCCGATGTCGGCAGCCATGAACCACGGCGCCATCTTCGCGCCCAACTACATCGAAAACAAACTCAAGTTCTTCCCGTTCATCAAGGAGGCGGTCGCCTTCGGGAATGGCCGCGACCAGGTCTGCGCCTTCCTCAATATCGACATGGAAGCGGTCGGCAACTGGGCCGAGCGGCGCAACATCGCCTATGCCGGCTATGCCGACCTGGCGGCGCAACCGCAGGTGCTAGGAGCTGATGCGCGACTGCGTGGAAAAGGTGAATGCCGAACTGGCCGGCGAAGCGCTGATGGTGGCCGAAACGCAGATCCACCGCTTCCTGGTGCTGCACAAGGAGCTCGATCCGGACGACGACGAGCTGACCCGCACCCGCAAGGTACGGCGCAAATTCGTCGCCGAAAAATATGCGCTGCTGATCGAGGCCCTGTACGGCGGCAAGGCCTCGCAATTCATCGCGACCCAGGTGAAATTCGAAGACGGCCGCACCGGAACGGTCAGCGCCGACCTGCGCATCGTCGACGCCAAGACGTATCCGCGTGCTGGAGGCGGCAGCGTGATGGACGATGACAGCGAACCACTGGCAGCGCCGGCCGCGACGCAAGATCGGCGAGGTGATCCTCGACCTGAAAAACATTTCGCTGGCGTTTGGCGGTGTAAAGGCGCTGACCGATATTTCCTTCGACGTGCGCGCAGCACGAGATCCGCGCCATCATCGGGCCGAACGGCGCCGGCAAGAGCTCGATGCTGAACGTGATCAACGGCGTGTACCGCCCGCAGCAAGGCGAGATCGTCTTGCGCGGCGAGCGCCGCACGCAACATGGACTGCTACAGCGCGGCCGAAGCGGGCATTGCGCGCACCTTCCAGAACATCGCGCTGTTCAAGGGGATGACGGTGCTGGACAACATCATGACCGGCCGCAACCTCAAGATGAAGACGAATTTCCTGCAGCAGGCGTTTTACCTGGGCGCGGCGCGGCGCGAGGAAATCGCGCACCGCGCAAAGGTGGAAGAGATCATCGACTTCCTGGAAATCCAGACGATCCGCAAGACGCCGGTCGGGCGCCTGCCCTACGGCCTGCAAAAGCGCGTCGAACTGGCGCGCGCACTGGCGGCCGAACCGGACATCCTGCTGCTGGACGAACCGATGGCCGGCATGAACGTCGAGGAAAAGCAGGACATGTGCCGCTTCATCCTCGACGTGAACGACCAGTTCGGCACGACCATCGTCCTGATCGAGCACGACATGGGCGTGGTGATGGACATCTCGGACCGGGTCGTGGTGCTCGACTACGGCAAGAAGATCGGCGACGGCACGCCCGGACGAAGTGCGCGGCAACCGAGAATGTGCATCAAGGCCTACTGGCGCCAGGCGCACTGAGGACACGACGGCATGAGCTTTTTCATCGAAGTGCTGCTCGGCGGCCTGCTGTCGGGCGTGATGTACGCGCTGGTGGCGATCGGGTTTCGTCCTGATTTACAAGGCCTCCGGCGTCTTCAACTTCGCGCAGGGGGCGATGGTGTTCTTCGCCGCCCTCACGCTTCGTCGGCTTCGTCGATAAATTCGGCGTGCCTTTGTGGCTGGCGATTCCCGCTCACCATCGGCGGTGATGATCCTGCTGGCCTCGCGATCGAGCGGGTGGTGCTGCGGCCCCTGGTCAACCAGCCGGAAATCACGCTGTTCATGGCGACCATCGGCCTCGCCTTCTTCATCGAGGGCCTGGCCCAGCTGCTGTGGGGCATCGCAGGTACGCAAGCTCGACCTGCCGCATCGAGGACGTGCCGAACGAGTACCTGATGGAGCATTTCAATATCCTGGTCTCGCAGTTCGACATGATGGCCGCCGTGGTGTGCGCGGTGCTGGTCGTGGCCCTGGCGCTGCTGTTCTTCCGAAGACCGCGTCGGGCGCGCGCTGCGCGCGGTGGCCGACGACCACCAGGCGGCGCTGGCCGTCGGCATTCCCTTGCAGCGGATCTGGGTCGTGGTCTGGTCGGTGGCCGGGCTGGTGGCGCTGGTGGCGGGCATGCTGTGGGGCGCGAAGGAATGGCGTGCAGTTCGCGCTGACCTTTATCGCCTTGAAGGCCTTGCCGGTGCTGATCCTCGGCGGCTTCACCTCGATCCCGGGCGCGATTGTCGGCGGCCTGATCATCGGCGCCAGCGAAAAGCTGGCCGAGGTCTATATCGGGCCGATGGTCGGCGGCGGCATCGAAGGCTGGTTCCCCTATGTGCTGGCCCTGCTGTTCCTGCTGGTGCGGCCCGAAGGGCTGTTCGGCGAAAACAATCATCCGGAGTCGAGAGTCTGAGACCATGTTGTACCGTGAAGCCGGACAATTTAAAACCAGCTACCAGTCGGACGGCCAGATCCTCCCGATCCGCCAGGACCGCGTCGCCTTGGTCGCCCTGCTGCTGGTGGCCTTGGTGGCCGTCCCGCTGCTCGCCTCGCCCTACCTGCTCTCCGCGATCCTGATCCCGTTCCTGATCTTTTCGCTGGCGGCGCTCGGGCTGAACATCCTGACCGGCTACGCCGGCCAGCTCTCGCTCGGCACGGCGGCCTTCATGGCGGTCGGCGCCTATGCGTCCTACAATTTCGTGGCTGCGCATTCCCGGCATTCCCCTGTTGGTCGCCTTCGTGCTGGGCGGCCTGTGTGCGGCGATGGTCGGCATCGCCTTCGGCCTGCCTTCGCCTGCGCATCCGCGGCTTTTATCTGGCGGCGGCGACGCTGGCGACCCAGTTCTTCGTCGTCTGGTGCCTGACCAAGATCCCGGTATCTGACCAACTACAGCTTCGTCCGGCGTGGTGACGGTGCAGACGATGAAAATGTTCGGCTACACCTTCGTCACGCCGGCCTCGAAATACCTGCTGGTGCTCGGCATCGTGGCGGGCATGGCGCTGCTGGCCAAGAACATGATCCGCTCGAACGTCGGGCGTCCTGGATGGCGATCCGCGACATGGACATGGCGGCCGAAGTGATCGGCATTCCGGCCGCTGCGCACCAAGCTGCTGGCCTTCGCCGTCAGCTCCTTCTACTGCGGCGTGGCCGGCGCCCTGTACGCGTTCGCCTATCTCGGCACGGTGCGAGCCGGAAGCCTACAGCCTCGACCTGTCGTTCCAGCATCCTGTTCATGGTGATCATCGGCGGCGTCGGCTCCATCCTCGGCTCGTTCCTCGGCGCGGCCTTCATCGTGCTGCTGCCGATCTTCCTGAACATGCTGCCGCACATGCGCTGCGGCCTGCGATCTCGATTGCGCCTTCGAACCTGGAGCTGATGGTGTTCGGCGGCTGATCATCTTCTTCCTGATCGTCGAGCCGCATGGGCTGGCGCGCCTGTGGCAGATCGGAAGGAGAAGCTGCGCCTGTGGCCCTTCCCGCACTGAACGTAATCCGTGATTCAACGTCGTTAACGTAATACAAAACGAGGAGACACCCATGAAACTCATCAAAACGATCCTGCTGCGGCGGCCGCCATCGCGGGCGCCGCGGACAGGCACTTGCCGCCGACCAGTTCGTGGCGCTGCCGTCCTACCGCGTCGGCCCCTATGCGCGCCGGCGGTTCCGGCTTCTACGGCGGCATGATCGATTATTTCAACCTCGTCAACGCGAACGGCGGCATCAACGGCGTCAAGATGAGCTGGGAAGAGTGCGAGACCGAATACAACACCTCGCGCGGCGTCGAATGCTACGAGCGCATGAAAACCAAACACGGCGGCGCGACCCTGGTCGACCCGCTCTCGACCGGCATCGCCTACGGCATCGTCGACCGCGTGGCCGACCGACAAAATCCCGATGACCATGCTCGGCTACGGCCGCTCGGACGCCGCCAACGGTAAAGTTTTCCCCTACGTGTTCCCGCTGGTGACCAGCTACTGGAACGCAGGCGGCGGCGATGATCAAGTACCTGGCCGACAAGAACGGCGGCTACCATAAGCTCAAGGGCAAAAAGATCGTCTACCTGTACCACGACTCGGCCTTCGGCAAGGAAGCCATGCCGGTGCTGGACGCGCAGGCGCAGCAGTACGGCTTCGAGCTGGTGAAGATCGCCGTCGCCCCGCCGGGCAGCGAGCAGCAGTCGCAATGGCTGCAAATCCGCCAGGCGAAACCGGACCACGTGATCCTGTGGGGCTGGGGCGTGATGAATTCGGTGGCGATCAAGGACCGCGCAACGCAACGGCTTCCCGCGCGAGAAAATCCTCGGCGTCTGGTGGGCCGGCTCGGAGAAGACACGATCCCGTCGGGCGAAGCGCGCCAAGGGCTAAACCTCGATGACGTTCACATACGCCGGGCAACTACCCGCTGATGGACGAGATCCGCAAAAAAGTCTACGCCGCCGGCAAGGGCAACCTGGCCGAACAGAGCCGAGTCGGCACGGTGTCTACCACATGCGCGGCGTGACCCTGGGCGTGCTGTGGGTCGAGGCGATCCGCACCGCGCAGGAAAAGTTCGGCAAGGGAAAACCATGACCGGCGAGCAGGTGCGCTGGGGCCTGGAGAACCTCAATGTCGACGCCGCGCGCCAGAAGGCAGATCGGCGCCTTCGGCATGTTCCCGACCGATCAAAACCGCTGCGACGACCATGAAGGCTCGGGCGCGGTGCAGCGTTCAGCAGTGGGACGGCAAGAAGTGGGTCGCGATCACGCCGAACTGGGTGGTGGGCGACAAGGCCTTGAGCGCCAGATGCTGGAAGAGTCGTCGCTGGCCATATGCCAAGGAAAAGAACATTACGCCGGCGGCTGCATGCAGGAGTAATCTGATCGCAGGCGGACGGACTCGTCCCCGCCGCTGTGGCAGGGACATTTTGGAACGCGACCCATGACCAGCGCCAGCGAACAGCCCTATCTGTCGGTGAACAACATCGAAGTCATCTACGACCATGTGATCCTGGTCCTCAAAGGCGTGTCGCTGCAGGTGCCCGAAGGGGAAGATCGTGGCCCTGCTGGGCGCCAACGGCGCCGGCAAATCGACCACCCTGAAAACGATTTCGAACCTGCTGCGCGGCGAACGCGGCGACGTGACCAAGGGAGAGGTGCGCTTCCAGGGCGAGCGCATCGACCAGCTGACGCCCGAATGAACTGGTGCGGCGCGGGCTGATCGCAGGTGATGGAAGGCCGCCACTGCTTCGGCCACCTGACGATCGAGGAAAATTTGCTGACCGGCGCCTACACCCGCAAGATCGGACGCGCCGAGACTCGACACGGCACTCGAAACGGTCTACCACTATTTTCCACGCTTGAAGGACGCGGCGAAGCAGCCAGGCCGGCTACACCTCGGGCGGCGAACAGCAGATGTGCGCGATCGGGCGCGCCCTGATGGCGAACCCGTCGATGATCCTGCTCGACGAGCCGTCGATGGGGATCGCGCCGCAGATCGTCGACGAGATCTTCGGCATCGTCAAGGACCTGAACCGGAAGGAAGGCGTGTCCTTCCTGCTGGCCGAGCAGAACACCAACGTCGCCCTGCGCTACGCCGACTTCGGCTACATCCTCGAGAACGGCCGCGTGGTGATGGACGGCGCGGCGCAGGACCTCGCCAACAACGAGGACGTCAAGGAGTTCTATCTGGGCGTCTCCGGCGCCGGCCGCAAGAGTTTCCGGGACATGAAGTTTTATCGCCGCCGCAAGCGCTGGCTGGCCTAACACGTCGACCTTCACCGAATCGGAGCAGCACATGACGAGCATCACCCTCGATGCGCTGGAAACGCGCGCCCCGGACGAACGCGAACGCGACCTGCTGGCGCGCCTGCCGGCGCTGATCGCGCGCGCCCAACAGGCGCCGGGCTGGGCGCGGATCCTGGACGGGGTCGACCCGCTGCGGTCACCAGCCGCGCAGCGCTGGCGGCGCTGCCGGTGACGCGCAAGTCGGATCTAAAGACGCTGCAGGAAGCGTCGACGCCCTTCGGCGGCCTGGCGGCGACGCCGACGGGGAGCTGGCGCACGTGTTCATGTCGCCCGGCCCGATCTTCGATCCGGAAGGGCGCGGCAGGACTGGTGGCGCTTTGCGCGGCCGATGTATGCGGCCGGCGTGCGCGCCGGCGGCCTGCTGCAGAACTGCTTCAGCTACCACTTCACGCCGGCCGCCTTCATGGTCGAAAGCGGCGCGGCGCGCATCGGCTGCGAGCGTGATCCCGGCCGGCACCGGGCAGACGGAAATGCAGGTGCAGGCCATGGCCGCGCTGCGTCCGGACACCTATGTCGGCACGCCTTCGTTTTTACGCATCATCATCGAAAAAGCGCGACGAAAGGGGCGCCGACATCGGCAGCGTCCAGCAAGCGCTGGTCGGCGCCGAAGCGCTGCCGGAATCGCTGCGCAGCTGGTTCCGGGAGCACGGCGTACCGCACGTGTTCCAGACCTATGCCTCGGCCGACATCGGCAGCATCGCCTACGAGACGGCGACCGAGGGCGTGCTCGATCCGGGCATGGTGCTCGATGAGGAAGTGCTGCTCGAGATCGTGCGGCCCGGCACCGGCGAGCCGGTGGCGCCGGGCGATATCGGCGAAGTCGTGGTCACCGCTGTTCAACGACGACTATCCGCTGATCCGCTTTGCCACCGGCGATCTATCCGCGCTGCTGGTCGGGCGCCGGCCCGGGCGTGCGCACCAACAGCCGCATCAAAGGCTGGATGGGGCGCGCCGACCAGACCACCAAGGTGCGCGCGATGTTCGTGCACGCCGTCGCAGGTGCAGAACATCGTGCGCCGCCATCCGGAAATCCTCAAAGCGCGACTGATGGTGTCGGGCCAGATGGCGAACGACGCATGACGCTGCAATGCGAAGTCGCGGGCACGCCCGACCCTGCGCTGGCAGCGGCGATCGCGGCCTCGGTCCGCGAGGTGACCAAGCTGCGCGGCGAGGTGGCGTTCGTCGCGCCAGGCACCCTGCCGGACGACGGCAAAGTGATCGAAGATGCGCGCGACTACAGCTGAGGCAAATGGGAAAAATAGCGCCTGTGCCAATAGTCCGCCCGACATTGTCAATATTCGCGATAATTGGCCCATTAACCCTTTTACCTCAATGAGCCATGCCTGATTTTCATGTTGTGCGCGCCCGAGCCCTGCTGGAACATGCGCAAGAGATTGTCTCCCCGGACCAAGTGCAGGCGGCGGTGCGCCAGGTGGCGGACGTGCTCAACGAGCGCTTCCGACGTCCCGACAACACGACCTTCCCGCTGGTGCTGGGCGTGATGGGCGGCGCCGTCGTGCTTCACCGGCACCCTGCTGCCCCAGCTCGACTTCCCGCTCGAGTTCGACTACATCCACGTCAGCCGCTACGGCGACGACGACCGCGGCGGACAAGTCGTGTGGAAAGTGATCCCGCGCCAGAACGTGGCCGGACGCACGATCGTCGTGGTCGACGACATCCTCGACGAAGGCGAGACCCTGGCCCACGTGAAGCAGCGCTTGCTCGACATGGGCGCGGCCGAGGTCATCATCGTCGTGTTCGCGGACAAGGACATCGGGCGCAAGAAACCGATCGCCGCCGACATCGTCGGCCTGACGCTGCCGAACGCCTTCGTGGTCGGCTTCGGCATGGACGTGTATGGCTACTGGCGCAATTTGCCGGGCCTGTGGTCGATCCGCCAGGAAGATTTGAAGCCGGTCGAGGTCGAACAGGAGTATCCGATTCCGGATGCAAAAGCCTCCTGAACCGGAGTGCTTGACATGAAAGCGAAGGCCTCCCGCGTGGAGGCCTTCTTTCCATACCGGCCGCGTTTAACGCAGCGCCAGGCGCGCCCGCGCCGCCTCGTATTCGCGCGTCAGGCGTCCACCATCTCGGCCACGGTCGGCACGTCGTCCATCATGCCCACGCCCTGCCCGGCGCCCCAGATATCCCGCCAGGCCTTGGCTTTCGAGCTGCCGTCGCCAAAACTCATCTTGCTCTTGTCCGATGCCGGCAGCGCTTCCGGATCGAGCCCGGCGTTGACGATCGATTTTTTCAGGTAGTTGCCGTGCACGCCGGTGAACAGATTCGTGTAGACCACGTCGGCCGCGCTCGACTCGACGATGGCGTCGCGGTAGTCGTCGCTGACGTTCGACTCCTTGCGTGGCCAGCCAGCGCGAGCCGATGTAGGCGAAGTCGGCGCCCATCGCCTGCGCCGCGAGGATGGCGTCGCCGGTCGCGATCGAGCCGGACAGGGCGATGGGGCCGTCGAAGAATTTGCGCACTTCGCCCACCAGCGCGAACGGCGACAAGGCGCCCGCATGGCCGCCGGCGCCGGCCGCGACCAGGATCAGGCCGTCGACGCCGGCTTCCAGCGCCTTGTGGGCGTGGCGGATCGAGACCACGTCGTGCAGCACGATGCCGCCATAGCTGTGCACGGCATCGAGCATCTCTTTCGGCGGCGCGCGCAGCGAGGAGATGATGATCGGCACCTGGTGCTTCACGCAGACGGCGACATCGTGCTCGAGGCGCGCGTTCGAGGCGTGCACGATCTGGTTCACGGCGATCGGGCCGATTTTCGCGCCCGGGTTGGCGGCGGCATAGTCGGCCAGTTCCTTTTGTAAATCGGTCAGCCAGGTGTCGAGCAGCTCGGCCGGGCGGGCGTTCAGCGCCGGGAAGGAACCGACGATCCCCGCCTTGCACTGCGCCGCGACGAGGGCCGGACCGCTGGCGATGAACATCGGCGAGGCGATCACGGGCAAGGAGAGGTTTTGCAGTACGGTGGGCAGCGTCATGGGCAGCTTTCGGCGTGGAGTGAGTGTTGCGTGGCTCGCTGATTATAGGGCGATAAAAGCACGATCGTGCTAGATCGATGGCTCTAAATGTCAGGCATCGACCAGGAAATCGCCGTCGATGCGGGCGGCCCTGGCGCGCAGCAGGGAGGCAATCGGCCCAGTTGGCGAGGGTGGTGTAGGCGTCGGGCGCCGAGGATCGACTATCCATCTGCCGCATCGCACTCCCCACCACCGGAATCGCCGCCAACAAGCGCCGGCAACGCGCGCACCCCAATCCGCTGCCGCTCGAGCAGCAAGAATTTCACCAGCACCTTGACCGCATTCTCGGCATTCCTTTCAGGATCGGCCGATAAATAATCGAGCCGCGAGTAAGCGCGCTGCAAGGCCCCGGCCACATCCGTAAACATCCGGCCATGCCCCGGAATCACGACCCGCGCATCGAGCGTGCCGATCAGATCGAGCGTCGCGCGCGCTTCCCCGAACCCGGGCTCGCCCGCCAGTTCCGGAAAAATCACGCCAAAGCCGTTTTCCCACAGCGCATCGCCCGCAATCAGGATGCCCTCGCTCGGGCAGAACAGCAATACAGCATGCGGATCGTGGCCGGGCGCCGCCAGCACCTGCCACGCCATGTCGCCCAGCTCCAGCACCTGGCCCGGCGCCAGCAGCGCATCGAACGTAAAGCGCGCGCATTGCTGGCCGGTGGCGCGAAAACTCAGCGCCTCCTCGTCCCAGGCGGCAACTTTATCGGCTTCCAGCGCGGGAATGGCGGTATGGCACCCGTAGGCCGCCTGCAGCGCGCCATTCCCGCCGCAGTGGTCCGAATGCAGATGGGTGTTCAACAGGCGATCCAGGGGCCGCTCGCCCAGCGCGTGGCGCACCAGCGCCAGCGTCTGCGGCGCATGGGTCACATAGCCGCTGTCGACCAGCGCCGTCTGCTCCCCCGTGAACAGGACATTGTTCGACGACAGCCAGCCGCGCTCGAAGACGCGCATCGATGCCGGTAACGAGGGCGTCATCTCAGCCAAAATCCAGGTCCGCTTCGCGGCGCCGGATTTCAGTCCAGATGGCGCGTTTGGCCGCATCGTTCGCGCTGCCCCAGGCCACGATCTCGTCGATCGTGCGCAGGCAGCCGCGGCACAGGCCGGTTTGACTGTCCATTTCGCACAGGTTGATGCAGGGAGAAGGCACCGGCGTTTGCAGTTCGGGATGGGACAAGGTGCTCATCGGGCCGCCTCGCCCAGCGCTGCCTGACGCTTCCTTGCAACACGCTGCTTAAAACGTTCCGTATCGATGACGCAACGCTCGTGGGTGCCTTCGCAGATGCGTTCCTGCCCGTCCGAGGCGTGGACCTTGAAGCGCACGCGCTGGCCGTCGACCTCGGTCACTTCGCCTTCGATGCGCAGCATCATGCCGGGCGGCGTCGGCGCCAGGTGGCGGAAATTGACCATCGTGCCCAGGCTCTGTTCGCGCGGCCAGTCGAGGAAGGGCAGCATGCCGTGCACGCAGGCGAGCTCCATCATGCCGACCAGGTAGCCGGTCGCCAGTACGTCGGGCATGTCGCGGCAAAACGGGGTGTCGTGATACAGCTGGGGCACGGTCGCGCGCGCGGGCACCGTGGTCTGCCATGCGAAGCGCAGGCCGGGTTGCAATTCTGGACTCATGGGGAAATAGATTACCCGATTCAATCGAATCACGCTTGACCTCAGCGCTCAGGGGCGTACACTTGGCTTCACATTAAACCATCCAGCTGGATGGTATGGAGATGGTTTGAAAGGTTGGTGTAAGCATGCGGAGTCAAGTTATGAACGTAAACGAGGTCAAACCGAAGCTGGTGGACTCGGAAAAAATCACGATCAACCTGGGCATGATCGACCTGGGCCAGATCGATTTATTGGTCAGCGAAGGTTTTTACAGCAACCGTACCGACCTGATCCGTACAGCCATCCGCAACCAGTTGAATACGCATGCCGAGGTGGTCCGGCAAACCGTCGCCCGCCGCAGCCTCGTGCTCGGCATGCACCATTACTCCCGAGCCGACCTGGAAGCGGCGCAACAAGCCGGTATCCGGCTCCAAATCCAGGTGCTCGGCCTGGCCAGCATCGCCAGCGACGTCACGGTCGAACTGGCGCTGGCCACCATTGAATCGATTTCGGTCCTGGGGGCGCTGCATGCGAGCAGCGCCATCAAGGCCGCATTGGCAGAGCGCATTCTTTAAGCGCACAAAGGAAGCCACATGAAACTGAATATGAACCTGAACAACAAGCTGTTCGCGCAAATGCGCGCCGCCACCCGTGGCCTGATGAAAAAGCCGCAAATCGATACCAACCAGGTGATCCAGGACGCGTTGAAGAACGCCTCGAGCTCTGACCCAGTCGGCGCAGGCCCGGATGAGCGGCCTGGCGCAGGCGGACGGCATGGCCAACCTGCGCACGCCGTCCGACGTGCCGGACATGCTTGCCGAACTGAGCCGCAAATTCGGCCAGGGCGGCGTCGCCGCCAACGAACCTGCCGAAGCCCTGCCCGGCACCTTCAGCGACGGCAGTTTTACGAATCGCGCCGGTACCCGCAGCTATAAACTGTATGTGCCGAGCACCTATCAGGGCGAACCGGCGGCGCTGGTCGTGATGCTGCACGGCTGCACCCAGAATCCGGACGACTTCGCCAAAGGCACGCAAATGAATGCGCTGGCCGAGGAAACCGGCTGCCTGGTCGTCTATCCCTCGCAGTCGCGCCAGGCCAATTCCTCGCTGCTGCTGGAACTGGTTCAGCGACGTCGACCAGCAGCGCGACCAGGGCGAGCCCTCGATCATCGCCGGCATCACGCGCGAGATCATGGGCCAGCACAAGATCGACCCGGCCCAGGTGTATGTGGCCGGCCTGTCCGCCGGCGGCGCCATGGCCACCATCATGGGCACGCTGTATCCGGACCTGTACGCGGCCGTCGGCGTGCACTCCGGCCTGCCCTACGGGTCGGCCCACGATTTGCCGTCGGCCCTGGCCGCCATGCAGGGCCAGCTCCAGCGCCAGAACAAGCCCGGTAAAGCGATCCCGATCATCGTCTTCCACGGCGACAAGGACCACACCGTGCACCCGACCAATGGCGACGAGCTGATGGTGCACGCACGCGACGCCGCCGACGTCATGGCGGTCGAGCCGGGCCGGGTGCCGAACGGCCATGCCTACACCCGTACCACGCATAAACGGTCCGACGGCAAGCTGCAAGGCGAGCACTGGGTCATCCACGGCGCCGGCCACGCCTGGTCGGGCGGCAGCGCGCGCGGCACCTACACCGACGGCAAGGGGCCGGACGCCAGCCGCGAAATGCTACGCTTCTTCGCGACCCACCGTTAAGGACGTGGCGCCGGCTGCCTGCGCAATATGCGCGCGCAGGCAGGCCGGGCACCAGCAGCCGGCCTCCACGCCCGGCACCGGGACCACCGGCGGCAAGGTCGTGCACCAGCACGGTTCGCTGCTGCCATCGGCCATGGCGCAGCCGAATACGGCGCCGCAGCGGCTGCATATGCTCATGCTTCACCCCTGCGCCAGCAATTATTTGTCATGTGTAATATCGTATAGGCATTCATCGGCAGCGATCCTGACCCGGTCACACGATAAAATACAACAACTGCGACCCAGAATGCCCACAAGGGCGCCCGTGTTGCCTGTAAAATCTCCGCCACATTCTTTTCGGACTCCCCATGAACGCTCACGTGACCAGCTTGAAAACCGAGGACCCCTCGAATGACCTGACCGGGGTCTCGCCGCAGATCAAGGCACAGATCCTGGCCGAGGCGCTTCCGTACATCCGCAACTTCCACGGCAAGACCATCGTCATCAAATACGGCGGCAATGCCATGACCGACGAACGCCTGAAGCACGGCTTCGCGCGCGACGTCATCCTGCTGAAACTGGTGGGCATGAACCCGGTGGTCGTCCACGGCGGCGGTCCGCAGATCGACAATGCCCTGAAAAAGATCGGCAAGCAAGGCACCTTCGTGCAAGGCATGCGCATCACCGACGAAGAGACCATGGAAGTGGTCGAGTGGGTGCTGGGCGGCGAAGTGCAGCAGGACATCGTCATGCTGATCAACCATTACGGCGGCCAGGCAGTCGGCCTGACCGGCAAGGACGGCGGCCTGATCCGCGCACGCAAGATGAGCATGCCGGACAAGGAAAAGCCGGGCGAATTCGTCGACATCGGTTTTGTCGGCGAAATCGAGGCGATCAATCCGGCGGTCGTCAAAGCGCTGCAGGACGACGCCTTCATTCCGATCATCTCGCCGATCGGCTTCGGCCAGGACGGCCAGGCCTACAACATCAATGCCGACGTCGTCGCCGGCAAGATCGCGGAAATCCTGAAAGCCGAAAAGCTGATCATGATGACCAACATCGCCGGCGTGCAGGACAAGCAGGGCAAGCTCGTCACCGACCTGTCGGCGCGCGAAATCGACGAGATGTTCGAAGACGGCACGATCTCGGGCGGCATGCTGCCGAAGATCTCGTCGGCGCTCGACGCCGCCAAGTCGGGCGTGAACACCGTGCACATCATCGATGGCCGCATCGAGCACTCTTTGTTGCTGGAAGTCTTGACCGAACAGGCGTTTGGCACTATGATCCGGTCGCACTAAAAGTTTTAACGGCGCCATTGCCCGTTAAGACGATCCAGTACCGCCCTTTTAGCTCAGTGGTAGAGCACTCCCTTGGTAAGGGAGAGGCCACGTGTTCAATCCACGTAAAGGGCACCATCCTCCCTCCTCAGTACACCCGCTCCACCTGCAAGCCGCGCTTGCGCAGCAATTCCGGTACGCCCTCTTTCCCCAGCAAGTGCATCAAACCGACCGCGACCACCGCATTGTTTTCGCGCGCCAGCAGCGTTGCGACCTTGTCCGCCATCGGCCCGTTGCGCTCGACGAGCATCACCTCGCGCATGAACTTGCCGCTGACGCTGTCGTCGCTCTCGATGCGCTCGGCGATGCCGTCGAGGGCCTTGCGGTCGGCGTGCTCGTAGGCCGCGAACAGTTCGCGCGCCTCGCGCAACTGGCGTCCCGACGCCATGTGTTCCAGGGTTTCTTCTAACAGGGCCCACTGCGTCTCGATCGGCATCCGGTCCAGCAGCGCCGCCTGGTACTGCACCGATTCGAGCTCGCTGATGCGGGCCTTGCCGCGCGCCAGGCCCGCCAGGTGCAGGTCCACGCCCAGGGCCGGGTCGTAGCCCAGTTTGGCCAGGTCGACCAGGGCCAGCATCATCACCAGCATCCAGGGTTTGAGTTGCCCCACGGCGGCAGGATCGACGCCCTGCTGCTTCAAGGCCGCCTCGAGGCGCTGGCGGCGCTCGGCCGCCAGGCCCGCATACGCCGGGCTGCCGGCCGGGAACAGGCCATGTTGGCTGAACGCCGCCTGCACGGCCGCCGGATCGCTGGCGAGATCCACTTCCAGCGCCAGCGTGGACGCCCCCGCCAGCGCTTTGCCGATGCGCGGCTCGAGCGGATAATAATCGGGTTTGCCGGCGTGGATGGTGCCGTACAGGTACAAGGTGTTGCCCTGGCCGCTCACCTTGAACAGCGCGCCGCGCTCGGCGGCCAGCGCCTGGCAGGCCATCAGGAACAGGCCGAGGAACACCACTATAATCGGACGTCGCATCCATTTCTCCAGTCATCATATAAAACGTGCCAAATCATATCCCCGCCTCTCCCGTCTGGCTATTCGATCTGGATAACACCCTGCACGACGCCTCGCACGCGATTTTCCCGGCGATCAGCGCCAACATGAACACGTATATCGCGCGCGTGCTGGAAGACGGCATCACGCCCGTCACCCAGGCCCGGGTCGATGCCGCGCGCCTCGGCTACTGGAAGCGCTATGGCGCGACCTTGCTCGGCATGATGCGCCACCACGGCGTCAGCGCCGCCGACTTTCTGAGCGAGACCCACGATCTGCACGATTTACGGGCGATGATGCGTTCGGAAACCGGGCTGGGGCGCCTGCTGCAGCGACTCCCGGGTCGCAAGATCCTGCTGACGAATGCGCCGCTGGACTATTCGACCCACGTGATGCGCCATTTGAACCTGGGGCGCCATTTCGCGCACCACATCGCGATCGAACAGATGCAGGTGCACCGCCAGCTGCGCCCGAAACCGTCCAAGTTGATGCTGGCGCGCCTGCTGCGCAAGCACGGCGTCGCCGCGCGCGACTGCATCCTGGTCGAGGACACGCTGGCGAACCTGAAAAGCGCCAGGCAGCTCGGCGTGCGCACGGTGTGGGTGACGCAATACCTGCGCACGGGCGAACGCAGCACGCTGGCGATGGCGCGCCCGCGCAGATTGATTCGCCCAAATTATGTCGATGTCAAAGTAAAATCCGTGCGGCAGCTGCCGAAGCGCCTGCACCGGCTGCGCGCTTCTTTTTAATCACTTTTTTGGGATCCCATGGCAAGCACCAAGCCAGGCCAGCGCAAACTGCAAATCCTTCAAGCCCTGGCGGCCATGCTCGAGCAGCCCAAGGGAGAAAAGATCACCACCGCCGCGCTGGCGGCGCAAACTGTCCGTGTCGGAAGCGGCGCTGTACCGCCACTTCGCCAGCAAGGCGCAGATGTTCGAGGGCCTGATCGATTTCATCGAGGCCAGCGTGTTCGGCGTCATCAACCAGATCACGGACAAGGAAGAGCGCGGCCTCGACCAGCTGCATGCGATGCTGCAGATGCTGCTCGCGTTTGCCGTGAATAATCCGGGCATGACGCGCGTGCTGATCGGCGACGCCCTGGTCGGCGAAGACGAACGCCTGCAACTGCGCATGAACGGCTTTTATGACCGCATCGAGCTGGCCTGCAAGGGCGCCCTGCGCCTGGCCGCCAGCCAGGGCCATGGCATCGAGGACGACGTCGCCGCGCGCGCCAGCCTCCTGGTGAGCTATGTGACCGGGCGCTGGCACCGCTACGCGAAAAGCGGCTTCAAACAGAATCCCTCCGACGAAACCGGCGTCCAGTTGTCGCTGCTGCTGGCGGCGTGAGCACCATGCACACGGTGTTTGCACTGCTCGACGATGCGAGCGCCCAGGGGCATGAGCAGGCACGCTCGCGCCTGTACACGGGCCACGCCGGCACCCTGCAGCTGCGTCGACGCCGCCGGCTGGAACGGCGTGCTGGAGGACCTGCAAGCGGCCCTGGCGCGCGGCCTGTACGCCGTGCCCCTGCTCAGCTATGAACTCGGCGCGCACCTGCTCGGCATCCCGTGCAAACCGCTGGCGGGCCCGCTGGCGCAGGTACTGCTGTTCGAACGCTGCGAGCTGCTCGAGCGCGAGCGAAGCCCAGGCCTGGATCGCGACGCGCGCCGCCGGCGACACGCCGGCCGGCGTCGCGAACATCGCCGCGAACGTCGACGAGGCGCGCTTCGTCGACGCCATCGGGCGCATCCGCGACTACATCGCGGCCGGCGACACCTACCAGGTCAACTACACCTATCGCTTGCGCTTCGACGCCTTCGGCTCGATCTTTGCGCTGTACAGCCGCCTGCGCGCGCGCCAGCCGGTGCCCTACGGCGCCCTGATCGGCTTGCCGGACGGGAGCGCCGTGCTGTCCTTCTCGCCGGAGCTGTTCGTGCGCCACAGCGGACGACACGCTGCTGGCGCGCCCGATGAAGGGCACGGCGCCCGCCGGCGAGGACGAGGCGACGAATGCCGAGCGCGCGCTCGCCCTCGCGCGCGACCCCAAGAACCGCGCCGAAAACCTGATGATTGTCGACCTGCTGCGCAACGACCTCGGGCGCGTGGCGCAGACCGGCAGCGTCAGCGTACCGAAACTGTTCGAGGTGACGCGCTTCGGCGCCGTGCTGCAGATGACCTCCACCGTGCAGGCGCGCCTGCGCGAGGACGTCACCCTGGCCGAGCTGTTCGCGGCCTTGTACCCCTGCGGCTCGATCACGGGCGCGCCCAAGCGCAGGACCATGGAAATCATCGACGAACTCGAACCCGATGCGCGCGGCCTGTACACGGGCGCGATCGGCTGGTTCGACCCGCCGGCCGACGGCCGCGCGCTTCGGCGATTTTTGTCTGTCGGTGCCGATCCGTACGCTGGCGCTGGGGCCGCGGACGAGACGGGCTGCGCCGCGGAGAACTGGGCGTCGGCGCCGGCATCGTCTACGACAGCGACCCGCACGGCGAGTTTGCCGAATGCCGTTTGAAGGCGCGCTTCCTGACGGGGCTGGCGAACGAGTTCGACCTGTTCGAGACCATCAAGGCGTCCTGGCAGGACGGCCCGCGCCACCTCGACCTGCACCTGGCGCGAATCGGCGCCTCCGCCGCCTATTTCGGCATGCCCTTCGATGCAGAGGCTGCACGCGCGCTGGTGGTCGACGCCTGCCTCGGCCTGCCGCCGCAAGGGGGCATCCACCGCCTGCGCCTGGCGCTCGCTGCGGGCGGCGAGCTGGCCATCACGTCGGCGCCCCTGACGCCCCTGGCCGAGCCGGTGCGCCTGGTGCTGGCCGACGCGCCGACCGCAATCGAGCGACGTCTTCCTGCGCCATAAAACGGCGGTCCGCAGCCGCTACGACGCCGCCTGGCGCGGCGCCGAGGCGCAAGGCGCCTTCGACGCCCTGTTCTTCAACGAGCGCGGGGAATTGACGGAAGGGGGACGCAGCAATGTGTTCGTGCTGCTCGATGGCCAATGGTGCACGCCGCCGCTGGCCTGCGGCCTGCTGCCGGGCGTGATGCGGTCGGTGATGCTGGCGGCGCCGGCCTGGGATGCGGTCGAGCGCGTCATCACGCGCGAGATGCTGCTGCGGGCCGAAGGCATCGTCGTGTGCAATGCGCTGCGCGGCCCGCTGCGGCGCCTGTAGCATCCGTGGACGCGGATGTCGCGTTCATCGGCCAACGTGGCGCAGCGTCCGCGTGGGCGCGTCATCGCGACCTTGCCCACCCTACAGCGCCAGCGCGCCCTCGATCTTGCCGACCAGTTGCCGGATCGTCCGGCGTCACCTTGCTCGGGAAATGCTCGATCACTTTACCGTCACGCCCGATCAGGTATTTCGTGAAATTCCATTTCGGTTCCTTGCCGGTCTGCTTGGCCAGCGCCGCGTGCAGCGGATTGGCGTTCGCGCCGCTGACCGACGGTCGGCGCGAACATCGGGAATTTCACGCCATAGGTGTTGTAGCAGAGGTCGGCGATTTCCTTGGTGCTGGCCGACTCCTGTTTGAAATCGTTCGACGGGAAGCCGAGCACGACCAGGCCGCGCGGGCTGTATTTCGCATATAACTTTTCCAGGCCCTCGTACTGCTTGGTGTAGCCGCAGTAGCTGGCCGTGTTCACCACCAGCACCACCTTGCCGGCGTACTGGCACAGGTCCTGCGGCGCCTCGTCCTGCAGGCGTTTGAAACTCTGTTTTAACAGGGCCGGGCAGCTGGCCGGCGCCGGGCTGGCGGCGGCCAGGGTATGGCGCGGCACGACCGCGGCAGGCTGGGCGCCGACGGAGGCCGTGGCGGCGAGCAGGGAGAGCGAAAAAACGGTTTTCAGCATGATGGGTTCCGTGAGTATTCAGGCGTTGAGCTTGCGGTGTTCGATTTTCAGGCAGTGGTTCATCACCACGTCGAGCCCGGCGGCGCGCGCGAGGTCGGCGGCGGCCTGGTTCTCGATCTCGAGCTGCATCCACAGGCAGCCGGCGCGTACCGCGATCGCATCGCGCGCCAGCGGCGGGATGTCTTCGGACTTGCGGAAGCAGTCGACGATATCGATGCGCTGCCCGCTCGGCGCCAGCGCGTCGGCCGCTTCCTGCAGGGTGGCGTACACGCGCTCGCCCAGGATCTCTTCGCCCGCATACGCCGGATTCACGGGCAAAATGCGGTAGCCCTGCCCTTGCAGGTATTCGGCGACGCCAAAACTGGCGCGCTCGGGCTTGTTGGACAGGCCGACAACGGCGATGGTCTTGCTGTCTTGCAGAATTTGGGCAATCGTTCTCATGGTCGCTTGGAGGTGGTGGTCGCTGCTAGCTTAACAGGAAAGCATCACGCGCTGCGCGTTGCATGAACCCTGCCACCTGTGAAAAGATGGCGCCTTCTCTCGTCCGGACCCCTCCATGAAAACCGTTTACCGCGCCACGCGCGCCCTCGCCTCCTTATTGCTCGTCCTGGCCGCCGGCGGCTGCGCCATCCAGCCGGCCACGCAGGACCCGGCGGTCGTCGCGGTCGCCGACTGGGGCGGCACGCCGGCCGACCCGAGCAAGGCGCGGCGCCACACGATCACCCACATCACCCTGCACCACCAGGGCGAACCCTATCAAAGCCGGCACCGACCCGCGCCAGTACCTGCGCAACCTGCAGACCTGGTCGAGAAATACCAAGGGCTGGCTCGACATCCCCTACCACTACATCATCGACCTCGAGGGCCGGACCTATGCCGGACGCGACATCGCCTACGCCGGCGACACGAATACCGAATATGACCCGAGCGGGCACGCGCTGATCGAGGTGGTGGGCAATTTCGAGGAAGTCGAACCGAACCAGCAGCAGCTCGACGCCGTGGTGAACGTGATGGCCATGCTGGCGAAAAAATACGGGGTGCCGGTCGAGAACATCGCCAGCCACCGCGATCATGTCGAGCAACACCGTGTGTCCCGGCGCGAACCTGTACCGCTACGTGCAAAGCGGGTATTTCAAGGAGCAGGTGGCCTGCGGCTGAAGGAATAAAAAAAGGCAGCCCTGAGGCTGCCTTTCTTGTTACTGCGCTACCGAAAAACTCAACGGCCGCGCGAACGCAGGCGCTGGATTGCCGCCAGCTGGGCGATCGCCGACGCCAGTTCGGCTTGCGCTTTCGCGTAGTCGATCTTCGAGTCCTGCGACTGCATCAGCTTCTTCGGCCTGCTTCTTGGCCGCGGTCGCTTTCGCTTCGTCCAGGTCGGCGCCGCGGATCGCGGTGTCGGCCAGGACCGTCACGCCGTTCGGCTGCACCTCGAGGATGCCGCCGGCGACGAAGACGAACTCTTCGCTGCCGTCGGCCTTCTCGATGCGTACCGCACCCGGGCGGATGCGCGTGATCAGCGGGGTGTGCTTCGGGTAGATACCCAGCTCGCCCGCTTCACCCGGCAACGCGACGAACACGGCTTCACCGGAAAAAATCTGGGCTTCGGCCGAGACCACGTCAACGTGAATTGTGTTTGCCATGTGTGTCCTTCAGGTTGAAGAGCGGACTTAGGCAGCCAGTTTCTTGGCTTTTTCGACCGCTTCTTCGATGGTGCCGACCATGTAGAACGCCTGCTCCGGCAGGTGGTCCAGTTCGCCCGATGCGATCATCTTGAAGCCCTTGATCGTGTCTTTCAGCGAAACGTACTTGCCTGGCGCGCCGGTGAACACTTCAGCGACGTGGAACGGCTGCGACAGGAAACGCTGCATCTTGCGAGCGCGAGCGACCAGCAGCTTGTCTTCCGGCGCCAGTTCGTCCATGCCCAGAATCGCGATGATGTCACGCAGTTCCTTGTAGCGCTGCAGGGTGCCCTGGACAGCGCGCGCGGTGTCGTAGTGTTCCTGGCCGACGACGAGCGGGTCCAGCTGGCGCGAGGTCGAATCGAGCGGGTCGACCGCAGGGTAGATACCCAGCGAAGCGATGTCACGCGACAGAACGACGGTCGAGTCCAGGTGGGCGAAGGTGGTCGCTGGCGACGGGTCGGTCAAGTCATCCGCAGGGACGTAGACGGCCTGGATCGAGGTGATCGAACCGGTCTTGGTCGAGGTGATGCGCTCTTGCAGGCGGCCCATCTCTTCGGCCAGGGTCGGCTGGTAGCCCACCGCCGACGGCATACGGCCCAGCAGTGCCGAGACTTCGGTACCGGCCAGGGTGTAGCGGTAGATGTTGTCGACGAAGAACAGAACGTCTTTGCCTTCGTCACGGAAGGCTTCGGCCATGGTCAGGCCGGTCAGCGCGACGCGCAGACGGTTGCCTGGTGGTTCGTTCATCTGGCCGTAGACCATCGCGACCTTCGAGTTTTCCGGATTTTCCAGGTCGACGACCTTGGCGTCCGCCATCTCGTGGTAGAAGTCGTTACCTTCGCGGGTACGCTCACCGACGCCGGCGAACACGGACAGGCCCGAGTGCGCTTTGGCGATGTTGTTGATCAGTTCCATCATGTTGACGGTCTTGCCGACGCCGGCGCCGCCGAACAGGCCGACTTTACCGCCTTTGGCGAACGGGCAGACCAGGTCGATGACCTTGATGCCGGTTTCCAGCAGGTCTGTGCGATGGCGACAGTTCGTCGTAGGCAGGCGCCGTAGCGGTGGATCGACGCCATGCGCTCGTGCGCTGACCGGACCGCATTCGTCGATCGGGTTGCCCAGCACGTCCATGATGCGGCCCAGGGTGGCGACGCCGACCGGCACCATGATCGGGTTGCCGGTGTTCTGGATGATCATGCCGCGACGCAGGCCTTCCGAGCTGCCCAGCGCAATGGTACGGACGATGCCGTCACCCAGCTGTTGCTGGACTTCCAGGGTCAGTGTCGGAGCCTTCCATTTTCAGTGCGTCGTAGACCTTCGGCATGGCATTACGTGGGAATTCCACGTCAACCACTGCGCCGATACACTGAACGATTTTGCCATCAGCCATGTTCGTTCCTTCAGATATAGTTAAATACTTGTCGTTTAGACCGCTGCCGCACCGGCGACGATCTCGGAGAGTTCTTTGGTAATCGCTGCCTGGCGGGTCTTGTTATAGACCAGCTTCAGCTCGCCGATGACGCTGCCTGCGTTGTCGCTTGCCGCCTTCATCGCGACCATGCGCGCCGACTGCTCGGACGCCAGGTTTTCCGCGACGGCCTGGTAGACCAGGGCTTCGACATAGCGCACCAGCAGTTCGTCGATCACGACTTGCGGTTCCGGCTCGTAGATGTAATCCCACGAGATCGCGCCTTTGTCCGCTTCCATGTGCTTGGCCGGCAGCGGCAGCAGCTGCTCGATGACCGGTTCCTGTTTCATCGTGTTGATGAACTTGGTGTAGCAGATGTAGACGGCGTCGAGCTGGCCATCCTGGTATGCGTCGAGCATGACCTTGATCGGGCCGATCAGCTTTTCCAGGTGCGGGGTGTCGCCGATCTGGGTCGCTTGCGCCACCACCTTGACGCCGACGCGGTTCAGGAAGCCCAGGCCCTTGTTGCCAATCGCAACTGCCTCGACGCGGTTGCCCGCGGCTTCCAGTTCGCGTCGACTTCAGCGTTACCTGGCGCAGGATGTTGGTGTTCATGCCGCCGCACAGACCCTTGTCGGTCGTGACGACGATGAAGCCGACTGCCTTCGCCTGCACGTTCTTGGCTTGCGCCATGAAGACGTGCGTGTACTCCGGATTTGCGCCGGCCAGATTGGCGGTGATGTTCCGAATTTTTTCACTGTAGGGACGGGCGGCGCGCATCCGGTCCTGCGCCTTGCGCATTTTCGATGCGGCGACCATTTCCATCGCCTTGGTGATCTTCTTCGTATTCTCTACGCTCTTGATCTTGCCACGAATCTCTTTGCCTGCTGCCATGAGTCCTTACTCCTTCCGGTGTCCGGCGCCGCATTCGAGCAGCGGCGCCGGACTATCCATTGATTAAAATGCGCCGGATTTTTTGAAATCAGCAATGGCGGCGGCGAGTGCTGCTTCGGCGTCCTTGTCCAGTTGCTTGGTTTCTTCGATCTTCGACAGGAGCGCGGCCTGCTTGGTCTTCAGGTAGCCGTGCAGGCCAGCTTCGAACGGCAGCACTTGCTTGACTTCGATATCGTCGAAGTAGCCCTTGTTGACGGCGAACAGCGATGCGGCCATCAGCGAGATCGGCAGCGGCGAGTACTGCGGCTGCTTGAGCAGCTCGGTCACGCGCGCGCCACGGTCCAGCTGCTTGCGGGTCGATTCGTCCAGGTCCGATGCGAACTGCGCGAACGCAGCCAGCTCACGGTACTGCGCCAGGTCGGTACGGATACCGCCGGACAGGTTCTTGATGACCTTGGTCTGGGCGGCGCCACCGACGCGCGACACCGAGATACCGGCGTTAATCGCAGGACGGATACCGGCGTTGAACAGCGAGGTCTCCAGGAAGATCTGGCCGTCGGTAATCGAAATCACGTTGGTCGGCACGAAGGCCGAGACGTCGCCCGCTTGGGTTTCGATGATCGGCAGTGCGGTCAGCGAACCGGTCTTGCCGGTGACGGCGCCGTTGGTGAAGTTCGACACGTAGTCGGCGTTCACGCGTGCTGCGCGCTCGAGCAGGCGGCTGTGCAGGTAGAACACGTCGCCAGGGTAGGCTTCGCGGCCTGGTGGACGGCGCAGCAGCAGCGAGATCTGGCGGTAGGCAACAGCTTGCTTCGACAGGTCGTCATACACGATCAGCGCGTCTTCGCCGCGGTCGCGGAAGTATTCGCCCATCGCGCAGCCCGAGTAGGCCGAGATGTATTGCATGGCGGCCGATTCCGACGCCGATGCGGCGACGACGATGGTGTATTCCATCGCGCCGTGCTGCTTCGAGCGAGCGCACGATGTTCTTGATGGTCGATGCCTTCTGGCCGATCGCGACGTACACGCAGGTGACGTTCTGGCCCTTCTGGTTGATGATCGCGTCGACCGCCACAGCCGATTTACCGGTCTGGCGGTCGCCGATGATCAGCTCGCGCTGGCCACGGCCGATCGGCACCATCGCGTCGATCGACTTGATGCCGGTCTGCATAGGCTGCGACACCGATTCGCGGGCGATGACGCCTGGGGCGATCTTTTCGATCGGGGCGGTCAGCGTGGCGTTGACCGGACCCTTGCCGTCGATCGGCTGGCCCAGTGCGTTGACCACGCGGCCACGCAGTTCAGGACCGATCGGCACTTCCAGGATGCGGCCGGTGGTCTTGACGATGTCGCCTTCCGAGATGTGCTCGTAAGCACCCAGGATGACGGAACCGACCGAGTCGCGCTCGAGGTTCATGGCCAGGCCGAAGGTGTTGCCTGGGAATTCCAGCATCTCGCCCTGCATCACGTCCGACAGACCGTGGATACGGCAGATACCGTCGGCGACGGAGATCACCGTGCCTTGATTGCGAACGTCAGCCGAACCTTCGAGGCCCTGGATCCGGCTCTTGATCAGTTCGCTGATTTCAGATGAATTAAGTTGCATGAGTGCTAACTCCTAATAGTTTCTTGATGCGTAGGGCAAGACGTGAGATGCCGGCCAGACGTGCAAAGTTCGGTCAGAGTGCGTTGCGATGTCGCTTACGCAGTCAGCGCAGCATGCATCTGCTGCAGCTTGGCGCGTACCGAGGTATCGAGCACTTCATCGCCGACCAGCACGCGCACGCCACCGATCAGCGATGGGTCCACGGTGACCGTTGGGTTCAGCTTGCGGCCAAATTTCTTTTCCAGCACACCCACCAGCTCGGCCACCTGGGCATCGCTCATGGCAAACGCGCTGGCGATCTCCGCATCGGCAGCGCCGGCCTGGGCATT
Organism: uncultured beta proteobacterium; assembly: GCA_963729765.1. GTDB lineage: Bacteria > Pseudomonadota > Gammaproteobacteria > Burkholderiales > Burkholderiaceae_D > Telluria. The sequence goes on from CAVSPL010000021.1 coordinate 74,890, forward strand.
CTTGAGCACCTGGAACTGCGCGCCGATTTCCGGCAGCAGCGTGATGCGGCCATTTTCGGCCAGCATCGTCAGGAAGTTCGTTGCCTCCGGCGTGACCGGCGACTTGACCAGCGAGGCCAGGGTAGCGGCCAGCTCGGCCGCGGTCACGGTCGGGTTGGCGGCAAACGCCTGCACATCAGGGTTGGCGCCGACTTGTGCCAGTTCGGACACCAGTTCGGACCAGGCTGCCATGTTGCCTTGCTGGGCAACACGGAACAGCGCTTCGGCGTAGGGACGGGCGACGGTTGCGAGTTCGGCCATGATTACAGCTCGGTCGACAGTTGCGTCAGCAGGGCGGCGTGCGCGTCTGCGTTCACTTCGCGCTTGAGGATCTGCTCGGCGCCTTGCACTGCCAGCGCAGCGACCTGGCCACGCAGTTCTTCGCGCACGCGCGTCACTTGCTGCTCGGCGTCGGCCTTGGCAGCGGCGACGATACGGGCGGCTTCTTCGGCAGCGGTCTTCTTGGCGTCGTCGATGATCATCTGCGCGCGCTTTTCGGCGTCGGCAATGCGCTTCTGGCCTTCGTCACGGGCGCCAGCCAGTTCGGCCTGCACGCGCTTTTCGGCGGCAGCCAGGTCGGCCTTGCCGCGGTCGGCGGCGGCCAGCCCATTGGCGATCTTCTCGGCGCGCTCGTCGAGCGCTTTCATCAGTCGGCGGCCACACGAATTTCATCGTGAACAGCGCCAGGATGAAGAAGACCACGAGCTGGGCAAACAGGGTTGCGTTAAGGTTCACGGTATTTTCCTTCTCACAAAAACGGACGCCGAACCGCGATGGTTCGGCCCTTCAAAACCTGAGATGCTTCGTCTTAGCCGACAGGTGGGACGAATGGGTTCGAGAATGCGAACAGCATGGCGATACCGACGCCGATCAGGAATGCCGCGTCGATCAGACCAGCCAGCAGGAACATCTTGGTCTGCAGGGTGTTCATCAGTTCTGGCTGACGTGCAGAAGCTTCGAGGTATTTACCGCCCATGATAGCGATACCGATACAAGCACCGATAGCGCCCAGACCGATGATCAAACCGCAAGCCAGTGCAACAAAAGAAAGGTCAGTCATGATTACTCCAAAAAGTGAAATTTAAAAAAACTAGATTAAAAACTACTACTTCGTTACTACTACTATTCTGTTCGATGCGTGCTGCGCCGATCAGTGGCCTTCGTGGGCCTGACCGAGGTACACCAGCGTCAGCATCATGAAGATGAATGCCTGCAGGAACACGATCAGGATGTGGAAGATTGCCCAGATCGAGCCGGCAATTACCTGGCCGACAAAACCGCATGACGGTTGCGGTCGAGCCAAGCATGGCGATCAAGAGGAACAGCAGCTCGCCGGCAAACATGTTGCCGAACAGTCGCATACCGAGCGACACCATTTTTGCTGCATATTCGATCACGTTCAGCAGCAGGTTGAACGGCGCCATCCAGATGCCGAACGGTGCTGCAAACAATTCATGGATCCAGCCGCCGAAACCTTTGATCTTGATGCCGTAGTAACAGCATCAGGATCAGCACGCCCAGCGAGATGCCGATGGTGCCGTTCAGGTCGGCGGTCGGGACGACGCGGTGGTGCGGGAACAGTTGCCGAAGCCCAGCGCCCTGAAGGCAGCCGCGAACAGGTCGACCGGCAGGAAGTCGAGCGAATTCATCAGGGCAACCCAGACGAAGACGGTCAGGGCCATCGGCGCGATGAAGCTGCGGTCGCCGTGGACGATGGTTTTTGCCTGGTTGTCGACCATTTCGTACAGGATTTCGACCGCGGCCTGGAAGCGGCCCGGCACGCCGGAGGTGGCGCGGCGCGCGGCCATCCACATCACCAGGCAACCGAGCACGCCCATGGCGATCGACCAGAACATGGTGTCGTAGTTAATGATCGAAAAATCGACGACAAAATCCTGGTGCTTGTTCGACAGGTGCCCCAGGTGGTGGGTGATGTACTCTGATGCGGTGGGCGCGTGCTGTGCTGCGCCTTCTACGGTTGTCGTCATATCAGTGCCTAAATAATAAGAATATGTAACTTTTCAGCGCCACGACGAACCCGGCGATCAGCGCCAGCCAGTTCAGGTCGTGGTACAGCGTGGCGGTCAGCCACAAGAAGGCGACCGTCAGTGCAATCTTTATAAATTCCCAGATGAAAAACGTTGCGGGGTTCGCGCCGCCTGGTTTCTGCGCGCTTGCGAACAGTCGCACCGCCATAATGCCGTTGGGCACGACACAACAGATTCCGCCGAGTACCGCCGAAAACATCGCAGGCCATCCCCCCAACAGTGCAGCGAGGACGCCGACGACTGCTGTCGCGATCAATTGCAGGGAGACAAGGCGTAGCATTTTTATTATTTCGCCTTGGACATTTGAAACGAGTATCGGTGTGGTAATTACATGAATCAGCGGGATTATAAGTTCGTTAGGGTAGTCGAGTCAAACGTTTCCGGCTGGGCAAGGCCTCTTCAATGCGGCCCGAAATACCACAGAATATCGCGGAAATTGCCCATTTTCGCAGTAGTTCGTGTCTGGAAATACAGATGTTGGAGCATGAATGCGCAAGCGAGCTGAGCAGAGGTGGAACTGTGCCGGTGTTGCAACGCTAGAAATATTCACACGCAGGGAAGGTCGGCGCCGGCCGTGCGCTGTCGGCGCAGCGAGCGCGCGCCAATCTGGTGCGTTTTTGCTGGTCGAGATGTTGATGGCGGTTGTGCACTGGCTGTGCACACGGCTGCGCACAGGCTGTCGACAGGCTTATCGACATGTTTATCCACAAGCTGCCGCCCTGCGAATCGACGATCCGGCAAGCGTTGCCGTGCGTCCGGCACCTGCGCGCACGTGAAGCGTCTGGGCAGTATAAAAGTTATCCCCCGCCTGCCCACCGCTTATCCGACCACTTCCCCACACCCCTGCACAGCCCTGTTCACACGCTTATCGACAGGTTTATCCACAAGCGCGTGAACGGAGGCGGAGACTCAAGCGCGCAAGCGCGCCAGCAGCCCTTCGAGGATATCGAGGTCGGCGAAGTCGATGATCATCTGCCCCCTGCCCTTCGGCCCCATCTTGAACACGACCGGCGTGGCCAGCTTGTCGGACAGCTCTTCTTCCAGGCGCACGATGTCGCCCGACTTTTCTTTCAGACGCGGCGCGGTGGCGGAGCTGGCCTGCTCTTCCAGTGCGCGCGCCACCAGCTTTTCGGTTTCGCGCACGGATAAGCGTTTCGAGACGACGTGGCTGGCCAGCGCGATCTGGCTGGCGTTGTCCACAGACAACAGCGCACGGGCATGGCCCATGTCGATGTCGCCCGCCATCAGCATGGTCTGCACCGGTTGCGCCAGGTTCACCAGGCGCAGCAGGTTCGACACGGCACTGCGCGAACGGCCGACGGCGGTCGCCGCCTGCTCGTGCGTGAAATCGAAGTCGGAGATCAGGCGCGCGATGCCCTGCGCTTCTTCCAGCGGATTCAGGTCTTCGCGCTGGATGTTCTCGATCAGGGCCATGGCCGCGGCGGCCTGGTCGTCGACGTCGCGCACCAGCACCGGGATCTCGTCCAGGCCGGCCAGCTGCGCCGCGCGGAAGCGGCGTTCGCCGGCGATGATCTCGTAGCGTCCGCCATCGATCGGACGCACCAGCACCGGCTGCATGATGCCCTGGGTTTTGATGGAGGCGGCCAGCTCGTTCAGGGCGCCCTCGTCCATGCGGGTACGCGGCTGGTATTTACCGGCCTGCAGCTGGGACAGCGCCAGCGCGGACGGCGCGCCCGGGGGCGCCGGCGCATCGAGCATGTCGCCGCCGAGTAATGCATCCAGGCCGCGGCCGAGGCCTTTGAGTTTTTTCGTCGCCATGTGTGGATAAGTCTCTCTGATTCACATTGTCTTGATGCGTTCGACCATTTCGGCCCCGAACGCGATGTAGGCCTGGGCGCCCTTCGAGGACGGATCGAAGGTGACGCCCGGCACGCCGTACGAGGGCGCCTCCGCCAGCCGGACGTTGCGCGGGATGATCGTTTTAAAGACCTTGCCGCCGAAGTGCTGCTCGAGCTGGGCCGACACCTGCTGCGAGAGGGTCATGCGCGGATCGAACATCACGCGCAGCAGGCCAATGATTTTCAGATCCGTGTTCAGGTTCGCATGCACCTTCTTGATCGTGTTCACCAGGTCGGACAAGCCCCTCCAGCGCGTAGTACTCGCACTGCATCGGGATGATCACGCCGTGCGCGGCGCACAGGCCGTTCAAGGTCAGCATCGACAAGGCCGGCGGGCAGTCGACCAAAATAAAATCGTAATCGGCATCGACCTTGGCCAGGGCGTGCTTCAGCCTGCGCTCGCGGTTGTCGAGTTCCACCATCTCGACTTCGGCGCCGGCCAGCTCGCGGTTCGCGGGCAGCACGTCGAAGCGCCCCGCTTCCGAGCGCTGGCGTGCTTCGCGTCACTTCCGCCTCGCCCAGCAGCACCTGGTAAGTCGACGCCTTCAAGGACGCCTTGTTGATGCCGGCGCCCATCGTCGCATTGCCCTGCGGGTCGAGGTCGACCAGCAGCACGCGCTGTTCCAGCTTGGCCAGGCCGGCGGCCAGGTTGACGCTGGTCGTCGTCTTGCCGACGCCGCCCTTTTGGTTTGCAACACAAAATATCTTTGCCATCTATTCTTTCCGGACGCGCCAATTCAGGTCATACCGTTTAGTCTTGATAAACCGTTACATTCGGTTTATATTAGATAAACGGTATAAACGATTTATACTGTTAGCTTGGTTGTGCTGCTTTTTCGATGAATACCAGGTGCCGCTCCGCTTCCAGTTTCGCCACCTTGATAGGCCGCAATTCCTTCACTTTCCATGCCTCCGGCAGCCTTTCCTGCTCCTCCGGCGGCGCCGTCCCTTTCAAGGCGATGAATTGCCCGCCCTCGGCCAGCAAATGCCCGGACCAGTTGACGAAATCGGAGAGGTCGGCAAAAGCGCGCGAGGTGATCACGTCGAAGGGCCCCGCTTTCAGGTCTTGCACCTTCATCGTGTAGACCGTGACGTTTTTCAAGCCGAGTTCCGCCTTCACCTGGGTCAGGAAGGCGGTTTTCTTGTGCACGGTGTCGATCAGGGACACGTTGATGTCCGGCCGGGCAATGGCCAGCACGATGCCCGGCAATCCGCCCCCTGCCCCGACGTCCAGCACGTTTTTCGCGTCCTTGAACGCCGGCACGGCGGCCAGCGAGTCCAGTACGTGGTGCGTCACCATCTGCAGCGGGTCGCGCAGCGACGTCAGGTTATAGACGCTATTCCACTTGTTCATCAATGCCAGGTAATCCATCAGCTGCTCGCGCTGGGCCGCCCACAGGGGCAAGTCCATCTCGTCGATGCCGTCGCTGAGGATTCCCATCAGTTTTTCGCGGTCGAAAAATCCCTTCACTGTGCTGCCTCCTCGTTCGCCGTGCTCGGCACTGCCGTAAATCCCTTGGCGCCGCGCTTTTTCAGGTGCACCAGCAGCAGCGAGATCGCCGCCGGGGTCACGCCCGAGATGCGCGAAGCCTGGCCCAGGGTTTCCGGACGCTGTTTATCGAGCTTCTGGCGCACCTCGAACGAGAGCGCAGTGATGTCCAGGTAGTCCAGGTTTTCCGGCAATTTCAGGTTTTCGTAATGGTCGTGACGCTCGACTTCTTTCGCCTGGCGGTCGATGTAGCCCGCGTATTTCAGCTGGATTTCGACCTGCTCTTTCACTGCCGGATCGTCGACGCCCGGCCCCGCCAGCGCCTGGCCTTCGACGCCGGTCATCGTCATCAGGGTTGCGTATTCGACGCCCGGACGGCGCAGCAAATCGGCCAGGTTGTACTCGCGTTCCAGCGCCTGGCCGACGACGCGTTCGGATTCGGCGGCCGCCAGGATGCGCGGATTGACCCAGGTCGAGCGCAGGCGTTCCAGCTCCGCGCCACCGCTTCGCGCTTGGTCTCGAACGCTGCCCACTGCGCGTCGCCCGACCACGCCGAGCTTGCGGCCGATTTCCGTCAGGCGCATATCGGCGTTGTCTTCACGCAGCGACAGGCGGTATTCGGCGCGGCTGGTGAACATGCGGTAGGGTTCGGCCACGCCCTGGGTGGTCAAGTCGTCGACCAGCACGCCCAGATAGGCTTCCGAACGGCCCGGGGTCCAGGCTCTCTTCGCCCTTGGTTTGCAGGGCGGCGTTCATGCCGGCGAGCAGGCCCTGGGCGGCGGCTTCTTCGTAGCCGGTGGTGCCGTTGATCTGGCCGGCGAAGAACAGGCCCTTGATCGCCTTCGTTTCCAGCGAGGCTTTCAGGCCGCGCGGGTCGAAGTAATCGTATTCGATGGCGTAGCCGGGACGCAAAATGAAGGCGTTCTCCATGCCTTTCATCGAGCGCACCAGGGCGATCTGCACGTCGAACGGCAGGCTGGTCGAGATCCCGTTCGGGTAGATTTCGTGCGTCGTCAGGCCTTCCGGCTCGAGGAAGATCTGGTGCGATTCCTTGCCGGCGAAGCGGTGGATCTTGTCTTCGATCGACGGGCAATAGCGCGGACCGACGCCTTCGATCACGCCGGTGTACATCGGGCTGCGGTCGAGACCGCTGCGGATGATGTCGTGGGTCTGCGCATTCGTGTGCGTCACCCAGCACGGCACCTGGCGCGGGTGCATGGCGGCGTTGCCCATGTACGAGAACACCGGCACCGGATCGAGGTCGCCCGGCTGTTCCGCCAGCACGGAAAAGTCGATGCTGCGGCCGTCGATGCGCGGCGGCGTGCCCGTTTTCAGGCGGCCCTGCGGCAGCTTCAGCTCTTTCAAACGGGCGGACAAGGACACCGCCGCCGGGTCGCCGGCGCGGCCCGCCGTGTAGTTTTGCAGGCCGACGTGGATCTTCCCGTCGAGGAAAGTGCCGGCAGTCAGCACCACGGCACGGGCGCGGAACTGCAGGCCGATCTGGGTCACGGCGCCGACCACGCGGTCGCCTTCGACCATCAGGTCGTCGACCGCCTGCTGGAACAGCCACAGATTCGGCTGGTTTTCGATGCGCGAGCGGATCGCCGCCTTGTACAGGATGCGGTCGGCCTGGGCGCGGGTGGCGCGTACGGCCGGTCCCTTGGACGAGTTCAGGATCCGGAACTGGATGCCGGATTCGTCCGTGGCGATCGCCATCGCGCCGCCGAGGGCGTCGACTTCTTTGACCAGGTGGCCCTTGCCGATGCCGCCGATCGACGGATTGCAGGACATCTGGCCCAGGGTTTCGATGTTGTGGGTGAGGAGCAGAGTCTTCTGCCCCATGCGTGCGGACGCGAGTGCAGCCTCGGTACCGGCATGGCCGCCACCGACGACGATCACGTCAAATTCAGTTGGAAATAGCATGATGGAGGTGTGAGGCGAGGAGTCTAATTCGCGATTATAGAATCTTTTGCGCGCTGCCAACTCAGCGCAGTCGAAAAACAGCCGGGTTGTTGTTTCACGTGGAACACAATGCAAGGCTGCGTCGCGCTGTTTCACGTGAAACAATCTGCTTCACTGCCTAAAAAACAGGCGAAAAAAAGCCGGATGGCGCACACCGATCCGGCTTTGTTCCACGTGAAACAATTCACGCGCCAGAGCGCACCACCGCATCGAAGGCCGTCTTGACGATCAAGCGTCGACACCACGACCAGGAACAATTTGCGCACGAAGGCACTGCCATGCTTGAGCGCCAGCCGCGTGCCGACCAGCGAGCCGCCGACCTGGCACGCCGCCATCAGCAAGCCGAGCTGCCACAGCAGGTGGCCGCTGTAGCCGAACCACATCAAGGCCGACAGGTTGCAGGCGACGTTGACGATTTTCGCCGCCGCCGACGCGCTGAGGAAATCGAAGCCGAAAAAGCGCACGAACAGGAAGATCAAAAAGCTGCCGGTACCGGGGCCAAAGAAGCCATCATAAAAGCCGATGGCGGCGCCGATACCGACCGCCCACCAGCGCTCGGCCATGCCGCTGTGCAGCGGCGCATGCACCGCACCCAGGTCCTTCTTGCGGAAGGTGTAGATGGCGACGGCCAATCAAAATGAACGGCAGCAGGCTGCGCACGAAATCGCCCGGCACCCGCGTCACGGTCCAGGCGCCGACAAAGGACAGGGCAAAGGCGGCGATCGCCGCCGGCGCCGCCGCGCTCCAGGCCACCCGCACCCGGCGCGCGTAATTCACGGCCGCCGCACTGGTGCCGCAAATGCTGGCCAGTTTGTTGGTGCCGAGCAGGGTCGCCGGCGACTTCTTGCGGGAGGAAGGAAAAAATCGCCGGCACCTGGATCAGGCCGCCGCCGCCGACCACGGCATCCACCAGGCCGGCGAGAAAGGCCGCGCCGCCGAGCCACACAAAATCCATCATCGACTGCTTTCGCTAAGCCATTGAAGAGGCGAAATTGTACGGCAAGCACCGGCAGTGCCCTGCCGCGTCCGCTGCATCGCGGTTTCTGGTGTAAGCTCATTTACCACTCTTCGACTCGGGATGACCATGACCGCCTTTGCCTTCAGCACCGTTGCCAGCATCGTTTCGGAACCGGGCGCCGCCGCCCGGCTCGGCCCACTCATCGCCGAACGTTTTCCGGAGGCGCGGCGCGTGCTGATCGTGACCGATCCCGGCTTCCTGCGCACCGGCCTGCTCGAGCCGGCCCGCGCCAGCCTGGAGCAAGCCGGGCATGGCGGTCAGCATCTTCTCGGACGTCGTGGCCGACCCGCCCGAAGCACGTCGTCTACACGGCCGTGGAATTCGCACGCGAGCACGGGGTCGACCTGGTGATCGGCTTCGGCGGCGGCAGCTCGATGGACGTGGCGAAACTGGTCGCCGTGCTGGCGGGCAGCCACCAGCCCTTGGCCAGATCTACGGCATCGGCAACGTCAAGGGTCAGCGCCTGCCGCTGGTGCAGGTGCCGACCACGGCCGGCACCGGTTCCGAGGTCACGAACATCGCCATCGTCACCACCGGCGAGACCACCAAGATGGGCGTCGTGGCGCCCCAGCTGTACGCCGACCTGGCCGTGCTGGATGCGACATTGACGCTGGGCTTGCCGCCGCTGGTGACGGCCGCGACCGGCATCGATGCGATGGTGCATGCGATCGAAGCCTATACGAGCAAGCACAAGAAGAATCCGCTGTCGGACAAGCTGGCGCGCGAAGCGCTGCGCCTGCTCTCGAGCAACCTGCTGCTGGCGCGTGCGAGGATGGCAACAACCTGGAAGCGCGCCAGGCCATGCTGCTCGGCGCCTGCCTGGCCGGCCAGGCGTTTTCGAATGCGCCGGTGGCGGCGGTGCACGCCCTCGCCTATCCGATCGGCGGCATTTTCCACGTGCCGCACGGGCTGTCGAATTCGCTGGTGCTGCCGCACGTGCTGCGCTTCAATGCCTCGCATGCGGCGCCGCTGTATGCGGAGCTGGCCGACATCGTGGTGCCGGGCAGCGAGCGGCAGCGACGCAGCGCGCGCGGAAGCGCTTGATTGCTGCGATGCAACACATCGCGCAACGGACGGGCATCCAGACGACGCCTGCAGCAGATGGGGATTGCGGAAACGGATCTCGACCGGCTGGCCGACGATGCCATGCTGCAGACGCGGTTGCTCGGGAACAATCCGCGCGAACTCACCCGTGCGGATGCGCGCGCGATCTACGCCGCCGCGCTGTAACTAGACGAAGTAGAGGAAGGCGCTGCTGCGAAAAAGTCGAGCAGCAGCGCATTCACGCGCTCGGCGGCCGTGACTTGCAGCCAGTGGTCGGCGCCTTCGATGCGCTCGAAGCGGAAGCGCTGCGCGACATAGGCGGACGAGTCGCGCATTTGGGCTTCGCCGAGCGCCACGTCGCCGCTGCTCCAGATACCCATCACCGGCACCTGCACCGGCTCGCGGCGGGCGCCAAGGGCGATCGCGCGCACGACATTCGCGCGGTAATAATTCAGCGCCGCCGTCAGGCGGCCCGGTTCGCGCAGGCTTTTCATCCAGTAGCGGACCTGGGTGCGGTCTTCGTAAAGCGGTGCATCAAATAAAAATCGCCGGCGCTGAGCGACTGCTCGGCCAGGCCCGGCACCAGGAACCACAGCATGTAGCCAAAGCGCAGCTGCTGCAGGATCCCGGCGCGTGCCACGGCGGCCGGATGGCCGACCGAGAGCGCCACATATTGTTCGATGCGCTGCGGCGCCTTCATGCACAGCATCCAGCCGACGGCGGCGCCCCAGTCGTGGCCGACCACGCGTGCCTTGTCGATGCCGAGCTGGTCCAGCATCGCCAGCACGTCGGCGCACACGTGTTCAACTGGTAGGCGTCGACCGCGCGCGGCATCTCGCTGTCGCCGCAGCCGCGCAGGTCGGGCGCCAGCACCCGGAACCCGGCGGCCACCAGCGGCGCAATCTGCTTGCGCCAGACCACGTGATTATCCGGAAAGCCGTGCAAGCAGCACGACCGCCGGTCCCTGCCCTGCGCTCTGGACCTGCATGCGCAAGCCATTCACGGTCAAGGACAGGGAGTCGAGCTTCATGCGACTTCCCGGTCCTTGGCGGGAGTCACGCGCGGCGCAGCGGCCGGGGCTTTTCTTGCCCATGCGTTCGAACAGCGCGCCGATTTCTCCGACGATACCGCGGCGGAACAGCAGCACGCAGACGATGAAGATCAGGCCGGTGACCATGCCGACCGACTCGCCCAGCGTCGTGAACCAGCCGATGCCGGTGTGCTCGGCCAGGAAGTTGCCGACTTCGCCCAGCTTGTTTTCCAGCAGCACGATGATGAAGGCGCCGATGATCGGGCCGGCCATCGTGCCCATGCCGCCGACCAGGGTCATCAGCACCACCAGGCCGGACATGGTCCAGTGCACGTCGGTCAGCGTCTCGAAGCCCAGCACCAGGGTTTTGGTCGCCCCTGCAAGGCCTGTAAGGGCCGCTGAGAGCACGAAGGCGAGCAGCTTGTACTTGTCGGCGTCATAGCCCAGAGAAATGGCGCTGGGCTCGTTTTCCTTGATCGCCTTGAGTACTTGCCCGAACGGCGAGTGCACGGTGCGGTTGATCAGGGCGAAACCGGCGACGGCGATGGCCAGCACGACGTAGTACAGGGTGAAATCGTTGGCCAGGTCGATCATGCCGAACAGCTTCCCGCGCGGCACGCCTTGCAGGCCGTCTTCGCCATGCGTGAACGGGCTGCGCAGGGCGGCGAAATACACCATCTGCGCCAGCGCCAGCGTGATCATCGAAAAATAGATGCCCTGGCGGCGGATCGCGAGCGAGCCGATCACGAGGCCGAGCACGGCGCTGGTGGCGACGCCGGCCAGGATGCCGAGTTCGACCGGCAGGCCGACGCTCGAGAGCAGGTAGCCGGTCGATGTAGCCGGCGCTGCCGAAGAAGGCGGCGTGGCCGAACGACAGCAGCCCGGTAAAACCGATCAGCAGGTTGAAGGCGCAGGCGAACAGCGCGAAGCACAGCAGCTTCATCAGGAACACGGGGTAGCCGAAGAAGGGCGCCGCCAGGGCCAGCGCCAGGGCCAGCACGTATAAGATTTTCTTGTTCATCGCTTATTTCTCCTTACCGAACAGACCGGCCGGGCGCAGCAGCAGCACGATGACCATGACGACAAACACGACGACCTCGGAGCCTTCCGGATAGAAGACCCGGGTCAGGCCCTCGATCACCCCCAGCAGCAGGCCGGTGATGATGGAACCGAGGATCGAGCCCATGCCGCCGATCACGACGACGGCGAACACGACGATGATGAGGTTCGAGCCCATCAGCGGCGTGACGTTGATCACGGGCGCGGCCAGCACGCCGGCAAGACCCGCCAGGGCGACGCCGAAGCCGTAGGTCAGGGTGACCATGCGCGGCACGTTGATGCCGAAGGCTTCCACCAGTTTCGGGTTTTCGGTACCGGCGCGCAGGTAGGCGCCGAGTCTGCGTTTTTTCGATGACGAACCAGGTGCCGAGGCAGACCACCAGCGAGCAGGCCACGACCCAGGCGCGGTAGTTCGGCAGGATCATGAAGCCGAGGTTGGTCGCGCCTTGCAGCTGTTCCGGCACGTTCAGGGTCTGGCCCGAGACGCCGAAGAAGGAGCGGAACACGCCTTCCAGCAGCAGCGTGATGCCGAAGGTCAGCAGCAGACCGTACAGATGATCGAGTTTATACAGCCAGCGCAGCATCGTCTTTTCGACGGCGATGCCGAACAGGCCGACGGCGAGCGGCGCCAGCACCAGCATCATCCAGTAGTTCAGGCCGTACTCGGTGACGCCGATGTAGGCCATGAAGGCCCCCATCATGTACAGCGCACCGTGCGAAAAATTGATGACGTTCAGCAAGCCGAAAATGACGGCCAGGCCGAGCGAGAGCATCGCATAGAAGGAGCCATTGACCAGGCCCAGCAGAAGCTGGCTCATCATGGCCTGCAGGGGAACTCCGAAAATTTCCATAGATACCCAAAGCAAAAAGTCGGGATGGCGGTCAGCCGGGGCGGCCGGACCGGCCAAAGGGAGTTGGTGAAGAAAAATTCAGATTACAGAGAAACCGAATTCGAGGTGCATGCCGCGCTTGAACGCGTGGACGGGAGAAACCCGTCCACGCTGTACGGCGAAACTGACTACATTACTTCCAGGCCGCGCACTTGGTCTCGGCCTTCTTGGTGTACGCCTGATCGCCCGGGATGGTGGCGACGACCTTGTAGTAATCCCATGGGTACTTCGACTCGGCCTTCGCCTTGACCTGCATCAGGTACATGTCGTGCACCATGCGGCCGTCTTCGCGGATGACGCCGTTCTTGGTGAACATGTCGTTGATCTTGATCGTTTTCAGCTTGGCCATGACCTTGGTCGAATCGTCGGTGCCGATCGCTTTGACCGCATTCAGGTACTGGGTCGTTGCCGAGTAGTCGGCCGCCTGCAGCATCGACGGCTCTTTCTTCATCTTGGCGAAATAACGCTTCGACCAGGCGCGGGTGTCGGCGTTCATGTCCCAGTACCAGCCGTCGGTCAGGTACATGCCCTGGGTGGCGTCCAGGCCCAGGGTGTGGACGTCGTTGATGAACACCAGCAGGCCGGCGATCTTCATGCCCGGGGTGATGCCGAATTCCTTGGCCGCCTTGATCGAGTTGATCGTGTCGCCGCCGGCGTTGGCCAGGCCCAGCACCTGCGCCTTGGACGATTGCGCCTGCAGCAGGAAGGACGAGAAGTCCGAGGCCGACAGCGGGTGTTTCACGCTGCCGAGGACGGTGCCGCCATTGGCCTTGATCACTTCGGTGGTGTCGCGCTCGAGCGACTGGCCGAAGGCATAGTCGGCGGTCATGAAATACCAGCTCTTGCCGCCCTGCTTCAGCACGGCCGCGCCGGTGCCGCGCGCCAGCGCCACGGTGTCGTAGGCGTAATGCACGGTGTACGGCGAGCATTGTTCGTTGGTCAGCTGGGCGCTACCGGCGCCGATCGAAATGAAGACTTTCTTCTTTTCGCTGGCGACTTTCGCCATGGCCAGGTTGGCGCCGGAATTGGTGCCGCCGATGACCATGTCGACGCCTTGCTGGTCGAACCATTCGCGCGCTTTCGAGGCGGCGATGTCCGGCTTGTTCTGGTGGTCGGCGACCATGAACTCGATTTTCTTGCCGTTCACGGCGCCGCCGAGGTCGGCGATCGCCATGCGCACGGCTTCGGCGCCGCCGTTGCCGTCGACGTCGGAATACACGCCGGACAGGTCGGTGATCAAGCCGATTTTAATGGTGTCGCCGCTGATTTGCGCGTGGGCGGGGACGGCGAAGCCGGCGAAGGCGGCGCTGGCGGCGAGGGCGAGGGCGGTACGTTTCATTGTTGTGTCTCCGTTCTTGTGGTTGATGGTACTTTATTATTACATCAAACGCCGAGTAGTTCGGTCAGCACCGGCATCCGGGCATTCAGGTCCTGGGCCTCGATGGTCTCGACGATCTGCCCATGTTCGACAACGTGGAAGCGGTCCGCGAGGGGCGCGGCGAAGCGGAAGTTCTGCTCGACCATGACGATCGTGTAGCCCTTCGCCTTGAGCATGGTGATCATGCGGGCCAGGCCCTGCACGATGACCGGCGCCAGGCCCTCGGAAATTTCATCGAGCAGCAGCAAGCGCGCGCCGGTGCGCAGGATGCGCGCCACGGCCAGCATCTGCTGTTCTCCGCCCGACAGGCGCGTGCCCTGGCTGTGGCGGCGCTCCTTCAAATTCGGGAACATCTCGTAGATTTCGTCGATCGACATCGCCGTGCCGCCCCCTTTCAAGGCCGGCGGCAGCATCAGGTTTTCCTCGGTCGACAGCGACGAGAAAATGCCGCGCTCTTCCGGGCAATAACCGACGCCGAGGTGGGCGATGCGGTGGGTCGGCAAGCCAATCGCTTCGACGCCATTGATGCGGATCGAGCCGCTGCGCCGTCCGGTCAGGCCCATGATGGCGCGCAGGGTCGTGGTGCGGCCGGCGCCGTTGCGGCCGAGTAAGGTCACGACTTCGCCCTGCGCGACCGACAGGCTGATGCCGTGCAGGATGTGCGATTCGCCGTACCAGGTTTGCAGGTCGGTAATTTCGAGTGCGGCGGTCATGCGTGCCCCGCTTCGAGTGCGCCGTCGGCGGTGCCCATGTAGGCTTCCATCACTTGCGGATTCTTCGAAACCTCGGCATAGCGTGCCTTCGGCCAGCATGGCGCCGCGCTGGAGCACGGAAATGCGGTCGCAAATGCCGGAAACGACGTTCATATTGTGTTCGACCATCAAAATCGTGCGTCCTTGTGACACTTTTTTAATCAGGGCCGTGACGCGGTGCACGTCTTCGTGGCCCATGCCCTGGGTCGGCTCATCGAGCAGCATCAGTTCCGGCTCCATCGCCAGGGTCGTGGCGATCTCGAGCGCGCGCTTGCGGCCATACGGCAGGTCGGCGGTGATGGTGTCGGCAAAGCTGGTCAGATCGACTTCGTCCAGCAGCGCCATGGCGCGCTCGTCGAGGGAAGAGAGCGAGCCTTCGCTGCGCCAGAAATGGAAACTGGTGCCGAGCTCGCGCTGCAGGCCGATGCGCACGTTCTGCAAGACGGTCAGGTGGGGGAAGACGGCGGAAATCTGGAAGGAGCGAATGATGCCGAGGCGCGCAATCTGCGCCGGCTTGTCCTGGGTGATGTCGCGCCCGTTGAACAGGATCTGGCCCGAGGTCGGGACCAGGAATTTGGTCAACAAGTTAAAACAGGTCGTCTTGCCGGCGCCGTTCGGGCCGATCAAGGCGTGGATGTGCCCGCGCTGGACGCGCAGGTTGACATCGTTAACTGCGGTAAAACCCTTGAACTCTTTGGTCAAGTTTTTTGTTTCGAGAATGACGTCTGCCATCGTGTCTCCAAGTGCGTGGATGTGCTGCGTCGCGAAGCAACTTGGCAAATATTACACAGATCGGATCTTTACACAATACAAGCGTCAACCTGTGCAGCTGCGCACAATCAGGCGTAAAACGCAGACCGATTGTGCAAATTTACACAGGGCCTGCGCTTATTCACCTTGCATGGGCGGCGATCAATGCCGCCGCCTTTTCGGCAATCATCAGGGTCGGCGCATTGGTATTGCCCGAGGTAATAAACGGCATGATGGAGGCATCGGCCACGCGCAAGCCCTGGACGCCGATCACGCGCAATTGGCTGTCGACGACGGCTTGCGCATCGTCCGCGCGGCCCATCTTGCAGGTGCCGACCGGATGAAAAATCGTGGTGCCGATCAGGCCGGCGGCTTCGGCCAGCTCTTCCTCGGTGCGGTAGTGCGATGCCCGGCTTGAATTCCTGGGGCTGATAGGCGGCCAGCGCGGGAGAAGCGACGATGCGGCGCGTCAGCGACAGGGCGGCGGCGGCCGTCTGGCGGTCCTCTGCCGTACTCAGATAATTCGGGGTGATTTTGGGCGGCGCATAGCTGTCGTGCGTGCTGAGGCGCACATGCCCGCGCGCCGTCGGGCGCAGGTTGCAGACGCTGGCGGTAAAGGCGGGAAAGCCGTGCAGCGGGTCGCCGAATTTTTCCAGCGACAAGGGCTGCACGTGGTATTGCAGGTTCGGCGTCGCCTGCTCCGGGCCGGAACTGGCAAACGCGCCCAGCTGCGAAGGCGCCATCGACATCGGTCCGCTGCGCAGGAACGCGTATTCGAGGCCGATCTTCATCTTGCCGAACCAGCTAGACGCGCTCACATTCAGGGTTTTGACGCCCTGCACCTTATAGACCATGCGCAGTTGCAGGTGGTCTTGCAGATTCTCGCCGACGCCGGGCAAGTCGACGACCGGCGTGACGCCATGGCGCTGCAAGTGACCGCCCTCCCCGATGCCGGACAGTTGCAGGATATGGGGCGAGCCGATCGCGCCGGCGGCCAGCACCGTTTCGCGCTGCGCGTGCGCGGTGTAGGCCTGGCCGCCGCCGGTAAATTGCACGCCGCGGCAGACCGTGCCCGATTCCGTCTTTTCCAGCAGCAGGCGCTCGACGTGGCAGCCGGTCATGACGGTCAGATTCGGACGCTGGGCGGCCGGTTTCAAAAACGCTTTCGCGGTATTCAGGCGGATGCCGCGGCGCTGGTTGACTTCGAAATAGGCGCAGCCGGCATTGTTGCCGGTATTGAAATCGGTGATTTTTTCGATGCCGGCCTCGGCTGCGGCCTCGCGGAACGCATCCAGGATTTTCCAGGACAGTCGCTGCTTTTCGACGCGCCATTCGCCGCCGGCGCCATGGAGTTCGCTCGCGCCGAGATAATGGTCTTCGCTTTTCTTGAACAGCGGCAGCACCTGGTCCCAGCGCCAGTGAGGCATCGCCGCTGACTTCGGCCCAGCGCTCGTAATCCTCGCGCTGGCCGCGCATGTAGATCATGCCGTTGATCGACGAACTGCCGCCCAGCACTTTCCCGCGCGGATAGATCAGGGCGCGGCCGCCGAGGCCGGGGTCCGGCTCGGTATTGAACAGCCAGTCGGTGCGCGGATTGCCGATGCAGTGCAAATAGCCGACCGGAATGTGGATCCACAGGTAATCGTCGCGCGCGCCCGCTTCGATCAGGAGCACCTTGACGTCCTTATTGCGCGTCAAGCGATTGGCAAGAACGCAGCCCGCAGTACCGGCCCCAACGATGATGTAGTCGTATTCTCCAGCCGATTCCACGTGCTTCGTCTCCTCAGGTTTGCATTTCGGATGCCAGACAACTGTGACCAACTCGCCCGGCCGGCATCGGCCGCGCCCGCGCAAATTCGGTGCCGGCCCACATCGACATCAAGTCGGTATCGCCGCTTTTCGCCGCCGCCGCGCGGATGGGGCCGGTCAGCGCATTCTGCACCGGATAAGGCGGCACTTGCGCCTCCACCGCTTCCATCTGGCGCATGAAGCCGTTTTCGATGCCGCGCGCATAGCGTCCGGAAAAACTGCGGGTCAGCCGGGTGCGCCCTTCCCCGCTCAAGATCCGTGCTTTATGGGCCGGATGGGTGGCCGCTTCGTCGGTCACGAGGAAGGCGGTGCCCATCTGCACGGCGCGCGCGCCCAGTTGCAAGGCTTGCTTGATGTCGGCCCCGGTCATGATGCCGCCGGCGGCGATCACGGGAATGTTCGACGGCCGCCACCACCGCCGGCCACAGCGCCCGGCTGGACAGGGTCGCGTCTTCCTGGCGCCCGATAAACGTGCCGCGGTGTCCGCCCGCCTCGACGCCGGAAGCGACCACGGCATCGGCGCCGATCGCTTGCCAGGCCAGCGCTTCGGCGACCGTGGTGACGGTGCCGATCACGAGGATCCCGGCCCCATGCAGGCGTTCGACCTGCACCGCTTCCAGGATGTCGAAGGTAAAACTGACGGCCGCCGGACGCAGTCGCAGCAGCGTTTCGAACTGCGCCGCGAAATCCTCGCACCACTGTTGCGGAACCGGCAGGCTGTCCCAGCCCAGGCTGGACCAGACGGGACGCAGCAATTCGGCGGCGTCCTTGACTTCGGCCTCGCTCGGGCTGCGGCGTGCCCTGGACGAAAAAATTCAGCAGGAAGGGGCGCTCGGTGAGCGTCGCGGATGCGCGCCACCTGCGCCTCGATCGTCGCCGGACTGAGCAGCGAACACGGCAGGCTGCCGAGCGCCCCCGCATTCGACACGGCGGCCACCAGCTCCGGCGTGCAAGCGCCGCCCGCCATCGGGCCCTGGATGATCGGTATCTGGAACAAGTCGTCGATTGCCATGTCCGCCTCCGGTTTTTCATGCCGTTCAATTTTCACCGAGGCAAGCTTACCAGATCGTAAACTTCGCGCCAGTGGCTCATCTGTGGATAAGCCTATTGATATCCACAGGTACGAATTGTGCAAGAAACGCGGCTTTGGCGGCGCGCCAAAATCTTGTTCAGGTTTACCCCGGACCCGATACAGTCGCCCTCACAGGCTTATACCGCGCGTAAGCCGATGATTTTATATCTGTTAACAGGCTTATCCACAGAAAAGGGCCTGTGTTAACACTATTACTATGCTTGTATACCTATATTGCTTGTAAACCTGAAAGCGAAAGCTGCGTGGTCGAAGAAAATTTTTTTTTCGCTCGACGCCACGATCTGTTGGCTGCCAACCTCAGATCCGGTCCTCCTGGACCGACACCGGTCCGCCACGACGTGGACTGCCTCGCCTTGCCAGCGCCTTGCCAAACAGGCTGTGGACAAGCCCATGCATATCCACAGGAACGAATGTGCAGAAGCGCCCTTGTCGTCGACCTCGCAAAATCTGTGCACTTTCGGTGCAAGCCCGATACAGCGCTTGTGCAGGACTTCGAAAAGGCGCTAAGTCCTTGAGCGTGTGGAGAAAATTGAACTTATCCACAGTTAACGGCGGCGTTAACTATTACTACTATTTTGTATACAAGACTTTTAATTAAATAGATAAAGGACGCGGCCTGTTGAAAAACCGGCTCGCGCCGGCTGCTGGCCAGGGCAAACGCTGCGTTGTTTCGACGGTTGAAGGGTCTGCAGGAAAAACGGGATGCGAACCGCGTGACGACCAGGGACGCATTGCAGACGATTAGAGGTTGAAGGTTTGGCAGGAAACGAGATGCGGATGGATGAGGTGAAGCGGACGTTGCCGTTGTTCAGCCGGTGAACCGCGTGGGCACAGGGGCGCCCACCCTACCGCTATGCGACTGGTCTGGCTGAAAAAAACGCGGTTAACGGCAGCTCGGCTGTGGACAAGCCATTGCATATCCACAGGACCGGATGTGCAGAACGACGTTTACTGAAGACAAGGCATTTTTTCTCCACCATCGGTGCAAGCTCGATACAATCTTTGTCCAGTTCGTTTAGCACGACGTAAACTGCTGATCTTGTGGAGTAAACCGTGCTTATCCACAGATAACTGCCGCGTTTACTACTACTACCAATTTGTATACATACCTTTATTACTGTAAACAGAGAACAGCGGGAACAGCGTGGAAAACCGTCTGCCAGGCAAAAACCACGGCTTAAAACGCTGTTTCAGCCCTTTTACAACCTCGTCGATCAAGAAAAATATGCGTCTCGGGATCATCAGCGCGCTGGCTGAAGAACAGCAGGGGCTCGTGGAAGCCATGCAAGGGCCCCTACAAGCTCATCCATGGTCAACGCGACTACTGGGTCGGACAGCTGTGGGAAATCGACGCTGTGTGCGTCCTGTCGCGTATAGGCAAGGTTGCAGCCGCCATGACGGCCACCACGCTTGTGGAGAAGTTCGGAGTTACCCACATCCTGTTTACGGGTGTTGCCGGTGCTGGCGACAAATCGATCCAGGTTGGCGACATCGTCGTCGCCGAATCGCTGGTCCAGCACGACATGGATGCCAGTCCCCTGTTTCCGCGTTTCGAAGTGCCGTTGACGGGCTTGTCCCATTTTCCGGCCGACCATCGGCTTGGTCACGCGCCTGCTCGATGCGGCCGCATGCTTTCCTGGACGACGATTTCATGGAGGCGATCGATCCGCTCGGAGCAGAGCGGCCTTCGGGCTGACCCGGCCACGCGATCCACCGCGGCCTGATTGCCAGCGGCGACCAGTTCGTCAACGAGCGCGCCCACATCAATGCCTTGAATGCGGCGTTGCCGGGCCTGGTGGCGGTGGAAATGGAAGGGGCGGCGGTGGCGCAGGTCTGTTACGAGTTGAACGTGCCCTGCGCCGTCATCCGCACGATTTCGGACAACGCCAATGAAAACGCGGCCACCGATTTTTTACGTTTCGTAAAGTCGGTGGCCGCGCAGTATGCGTTTTACATCGTCCGGCGCTTTTGCCTGCAGGACGCAGGCGTGCAGAAGCCAATCAGGCCAGCAGGGAATCGGCCGGCACGTAGTCGTAGCCCAGGGTCTGCGCCACGGCCTGGTAGGTCACCTGGCCCTGGCAGACATTCAGGCCCTGGCGCAGGTGGGCGTCGTCCAGCAAGGCGCGGCGCCAGCCTTTGCTGGCCAGCGCGACCGCATGGCCGATGGTGGCGTTGTTCAGTGCGAAGGTCGAGGTGCGGGCCACGGCGCCCGGCATGTTCGCCACGCAATAATGAACCACGCCATCGACGACATAGGTCGGGATCGGCGTGGGTGGTCGCATGCGAGGTTTCAAAGCAGCCGCCCTGGTCGATCGCCACGTCGACCACCACCGCCCCCTTCTTCATGCGCGAAATCATGCTGCGCGTGACCAGTTTCGGCGCCGCCGCACCCGGCACCAGCACGCCGCCGATCACCAGGTCGGCCGCCAGCACCGCTTCCTCGATCGCGTGCGACGTCGAATACACGGTGGCGATGCGGTTGCCATACACCAGGTCGAGCTGGCGCAGGCGCTCGATGTTTTTGTCGAGCACCGTCACCCGGGCGCCGGTGCCGACCGCCATTTGCAGCGCATTGGTGCCGACCACGCCGGCGCCGATGATGACGATGTGGCCCGGCGCCACGCCCGGCACGCCGCCCAGCAGCAGGCCCATGCCGCCCTTGGATTTTTCCAGGTGCGCGGCGCCCGCCTGGATCGCCATGCGCCCCGCCACTTCGCTCATCGGCGCCAGCAGCGGCAAGCCGCCGCCGGCGCCGGTGATGGTTTCGTAGGCGATGCAGACCGCCTTCGATTTCACCAGCGCCGCCGTCTGCTCCGGATCCGGCGCCAGGTGCAGATAGGTGTACAGGATCTGGCCTTCGCGCAGCATCGCGCATTCGCCCGGCTGCGGTTCCTTGACTTTGACGATCATCTCGGCGCGCGCAAAAATCTCCTCCGCCGTGTCGACGATCATGGCGCCGGCCGCCACGTAGTGCTCGTCGCAGCAGGCCGATCTCGGTGCCGGCGTTCTTCTGGACAATGACTTGATGCCCCCGTGCGACCAGCTCGTGCACGGAAGGCGGGGTCAGGCCGACCCGGTACTCATGGTTTTTGATTTCTTTTGGAACGCCAACTAACATGTCTTCCTCCAAGTTATATAGCAAAACTACTACCATCATTACAGTCCCAGCGTCATGAGGCTTGCGTTGCCGCCAGCCGCGGTCGTGTTGACGCACACGGCGCGTTCCGCCACCAGGCGCCACAGGGCGACCGGCGAGGTGGCATCGGTATCGACAATCCCGACGATGGCGCCCCTGGCGCGCCGCCAGTTGCGAGCGCAGGCTGCCCTGCAAGCCGGCTTCGACCAGGGCGATCTCGAATTCGCAGTTGTCCACTTCGGCCGCGCCGATAAAACGGATGCGGTCCTTGACTTCCGGCGGCAAGTCTTCCGGCACCAGCGCCTGCGACGTCGCCAGCACGAAGGCGCGGTTGCCGGTCGCCAGCGCCGCCGCCAGTTGATTGAGCATGCCCGGCATGGATGCCGCCGCGCACAGCACGACGCCGCGCGGCACGAAGGCCAGGCTGTTCTTCTCTCCGGTCGGGCCCGGCAAGGCAAGCGTCGTGCCGTTCAGCTGGGTGCGGCGCATAGGTCTCGCCCAGGCGCACGATATCCTGGTGGCCATTGTTGCGCGCCCAGACCAGCAGGGCCGACAAGGCCGGCATACGCTTGCGTGCCGTGCTCGCGCAGCGGCGCCGCGTTGCTGCTGCAGGCGCTTGATGTACAGCGGACCGCCCGCTTTCGGGCCGGTGCCGGATTTGCCTTCGCCGCCGAAGGGTTGCACGCCGACCACGGCGCCGACGATATTGCGGTTGACGTAGATATTGCCGACGTGGGCGCGGCTGGTGATGAAATCGATGGTTTCGTCGATGCGCGAATGCACGCCCAGGGTCAGGCCATAGCCGGTGGCATTGATCGCGTCGACCACCTTGGCCAGGTCGGCGCGGCGGTAGCGCACGATGTGCAGCACCGGGCCGAAGACTTCCTGTTTCAGTTCCGACAGCGAACCGATTTCCAGCACGGTCGGCGGCACGAAGGTGCCTTGCGCCGTCACCGATGGCCGGCAGCTCGAGCGCGAAATGCTGCTTGCGCCGTGGCGCGCATGCGCTCGATGTGCGCCAGCAGGTTGCGCTGGGCTTCGGCATCGATCACCGGACCGATATCGGTCGCCAGGCGGTCCGGGCTGCCGACGCGCAATTCCCGCATCGCGCCCTTGAGCATGCGGATCGTCTTGTCGGCAATATCTTCCTGCAGGAACAGCACGCGCAGCGCCGAGCAGCGCTGGCCGGCACTGTCGAAGGCCGAACTGAGGACGTCTTGCACGACCTGTTCCGGCAAGGCCGAGGAGTCGACGATCAGGGCGTTCTGGCCACCGGTTTCGGCGACCAGCGGGATGTCGATGCCTTCCTGTTCGCCGCGTTTGGCCAGCGTGCGGTTGATCAATTGCGCCACTTCGGTGGAACCGGTGAAAATCACGCCTTTGACGCGCGCATCGGCCGGTCAGGGCGGCGCCGACGACTTCACCGCGGCCGGGCAGCAGTTGCAGCGCCGCGCGCGGGATGCCGGCTTCATAAAACAGTTCGCACGGCGCGGTGCGCGATCAGCGGCGTCTGCTCGGCCGGTTTTGCCAGCACCACATTGCCGGCGGCCAGCGCGGCGGCGACCTGGCCCGTGAAAATGGCCAGTGGGAAATTCCATGGGCTGATGCAGCGTGACCGGGCCGAGCGCGTCGGCACGCCGGCGCATCTTTCACCTGGGCGCCGTAATAGCGCAAAAAGTCGACCGCTTCGCGGATCTCGGCGATCGCGTTCGGCAAGCGATTTGCCGGCTTCGCGCACGGCCAGGGCCATCAACTCGGCGCAATGGTCTTCGAACAGGTCGGCCACGCGGTCGAGGATGGCGGCGCGCGTCGGCGTTGGCGCTGGTGTTCCATTCGCCGGCGAAGGCGCTGGCGGCGGCCAGTGCCGTTTCGACGTCGGCTTGCCGACGCTTCCTGCACCTGGCCGACGACATCGGCATGCTGGGCCGGATTGACGATGGCCAGCGTGTCCGCACGCGTCGCACGGCGCCTGCGATCAATGGCGCCGCCGTGATAACTGCGCTGGCGCGCCAGTTCCGTGCCGAGCGTGCGCAGCGACATCTTCATTGGTCAGGTCGATGCCGGCCGAATTTTTGCGCTCGCTGCCGAACAGCGCGCGCGGCAGGGCAATCCCCGGATGCGGCGCGCCGCCGCTGGCGCGCGCGACCTCGAACGGATCGTTCGATCAAGGTGTCGATGGCGACTTTTTCGTCGACGATCTGGTTCACGAAGGAGGAATTGGCGCCGTTTTCCAGCAGGCGCCGCACCAGGTAGGCGAGCAGGGTTTCGTGCGAACCGACCGGCGCGTAGATGCGGCAGGCCTTGTTCAGATTCTCCTTGCCCACGACCTGGTCGTACAGGGTCTCGCCCATGCCATGCAGGCATTGAAATTCATAGTTCTCGATGCCGCGTTCCTGGGCCCAGGTATAGATCACCGATAAGGTGTGGGCATTGTGGGTGGCGAACTGGGCGTAGATGACGTCGGTCGCGCCCAGCAGTTTTTCGGCGCAGGTCAGATAGGACACGTCCGTGTAGACCTTGCGCGTGTACACCGGGAAGCCCGGCATGCCGTCCACCTGGGCGCGCTTGATCTCCGCATCCCAATACGCGCCTTTGACCAGACGCACCATGAACTTGCGGCCGCTGCGCTTGGCCAGGTCGATCACGTAATCGATCACGAAGGGGCAGCGCTTCTGGTAGCCCTGCACGACCAGGCCGATGCCCTCGAAACCGGCGAGTTCCGCGTCGAAGGCCAGCGCTTCGAGCATGTCGAGCGAGATTTCCAGGCGGTCGGCTTCTTCGGCATCGATATTGATGCCGATGTCGTATTGTTTGGCGAGCAGGACCAGGCTGCGCACGCGCGGCAGCAGTTCATTCATCACGCGGCTCGACTGGGCGCGGCTGTAGCGCGGGTGCAGGGCCGACAATTTGATCGAAATCCCCGGGCCGTTCTTGATGCCGCGGCCATTCGAGGCCTTGCCGATCGCGTGGATCGCTTGTTTCGTAGGACGCGTAATAGCTCTGGGCGTCGGATTCGGTCAGCGCCGCTTCGCCCAGCATGTCGTAGGAATATTGATAGCCGCGCGCTTCGTTGGGCTGGCTGTTTTTCAGTGCCTCGTCGATGGTCTGGCCGGTGACGAACTGGTTGCCGAGCATGCGCATGGCGAGGTCGACGCCCTTGCGGATCAGCGGTTCGCCGCCCTTGGCGATCAGTCGCGTCATGGCCGAACCGAGGCCGCGCTCGCTGTTGCTCGAGACGAGTTTGCCGGTAATCAGCAGGCCCCAGGTGGCGGCGTTGACGAACATCGACGGCGATTCGCCCAGGTGGCTGCGCCAGTCGCCGCGGCTGATCTTGTCGGCGATCAGGCGGTCGGCGGTGGCGCTGTCGGGAATGCGCAGCAGCGCTTCGGCCAGGCACATCAGGGCCACGCCCTCTTCCGACGACAGCGAGAATTCATGCATCAGGGCATCCACGCCCGAGGCGCGCGTGCGCTGCGAACGGACGTTTGAGACCAGGCGGTGCGCCAGCGGTTTGGCGTCCGCGCTCGGGCGCGCGCCCTGGGCCAGCAGCCATTGCACGGCTTCGCGTTTCGTCGCGCCGGTAGGCGGCCGTGATGGCGGCGCGCAGCGGGCGTCTGCTCCGGCTTGAGTTCGGATTGAAAAGCGTCGAAGGGGACGAAGGTCGGTGGCGATCTGCATGGGGTTCTTTGAAAAGGGAAGTCAGGAAGTGCACGTAGCAAAACGCGCCGGTCTGTCATGACAGCCGGCGCGCGTGTTGATTAGACTGCGTGCTTCAATCGTTTGATTGTAAAAGGATTTCTTCTGGATTAATTCTGTTTTTACGGGGTACTAGCAATAGATAGTTTTTGGTGCGAGAATTCCACCAAATAATATTTATGTGGGAGAGACGGCATGCTGGACAAGATTTCAAAGAAGATTCTCGCCGAGTTGCAGAACGATGGCCGCATCAGCAACGTCGAACTGGCAACCCGGG
This sequence comes from uncultured beta proteobacterium, assembly GCA_963729765.1. Lineage (GTDB taxonomy): Bacteria > Pseudomonadota > Gammaproteobacteria > Burkholderiales > Burkholderiaceae_D > Telluria. The sequence continues at coordinate 100,219 of CAVSPL010000021.1, forward strand.
TGAATTTGTCGCCGGCAGCCTGCCTCGAGCGCGTCCGCAAACTCCACGAGTCCGGCTACATCATGGGCTATACGGCCCAGTTGAACCCGCAGCTGCTGGATGTGTCCTTGCTCGTCTTCATCGAGGTCGTGCTCGATCGCACCACGCCCGAAGTGTTCGACGCTTTCAAACAGAGCGTGCAGCTGATCCCGGAAGTGCTGGAATGCCACATGGTGGCGGGCGGCTTCGACTATTTGGTGAAGGCGCGCGTAAAAGACATGGCGGCTTACCGCGAATTCCTCGGTAAAACCCTGTTGCAGAAGGGCGTGCGCGAAACGCACACCTATGCGGTGATGGAAGAAGTCAAAAATACGACGAAGCTGCCGATCCGCTAATCAGGCAGCGACGTCGTCTTCATTACGCCGCCTGGCGCTCGCCTTTCGGCGCCGTGGCGACGGCGGCCGTCGTTTCCAGGTTATTGCGCAGCCAGCGGTGCGCCGGGCTGCGGCCGTCGCGTTCGTGCCAGAGCATGTCGAGGTGGACGGCCGGCAGGGCGAAGGGCAGTTCGCGCCAGACCAGGGAATCGGTCATCCCGGTCGATCCCATCAAATGCTTCGGCAAGACCGTAATCAAGTCCGAATTCGCCACCACCCGTCCCGCCGTAAAGAACTGGTTCACCGTCAACAGGATGCGCCGCTCGCGCCCGATCTGGGACAGCGCCTCATCGACCAGGCCATGCGCGCGGCCGGAAAAGCTCACCAATAAATGGTTCGCCTTGCAATAGGTATCGAGATCGAGTTTATTCGCGGCCGACAGCGGATGGTTCTTGCGCATCACGCACACGTACTGGCCGGAATACAGGCGCTCGTGGCGGATCGGCGAGCCGGTTTCATACGACAATTGCGCCGCCACGCCGGGGAAGAAGCCGACGGCCAGATCGATGTCGCCGCGCAGCAGCATCGGGCGCGGTTCGCGCGTGGTCAGCGGCACCATGCGGATATTCACGCCGGGCGCTTCGCTTTCGATCGAACGCATCAATGACGGCAACCAGTAGGCGGCGGTGGCGTCGGCCATCGCCATGCGGAAGGTTGCCTGCGCTTTCGAGACATCGAAGGTTTCCGGCATCACGGCCGCTTCCAGCGACTGCAAGCGCCGCGCGCACGGCCGGCCACAGCGCTTCGGCGCGCGGCGTCGGTTTTACGCCGTAGGCCGTGCGGATCAGGAGCTCGTCGCCCAGGCTTTCGCGCAGGCGTTTGATGGCGTTCGATACCGCCGGCTGCGTCATGGCGAGATGGCCGGCAGCGCGCGTTAGATTTTGTTCGGTCATGACGGCGTCGAAGACGCGCAGCAGGTTCAGGTCCAGGGTCAGGAAGCTCATGGCGTGGTCTCGGTGGCAACGATTGGGCGGCAATTGGTCTGCATCAAAGTGTACCCCATTTCATTCACGATCAATATAAGGCTCATCAGGAAACGGAATTGGATGTATATGTTGCATTGCACTATAGTTTGTAAAAACAACACCAAGTCGTCCTAAATCATGCCGTTTGCCGACGCTGTTACCAATTTCCTGCTGCTGGCGCTGCTGGCCAGTACTCCTGATGTTCTTCCGTCCCCTGCTGTCCGGCCTGGTGCGCGCCCTGGTGCTGACCGTGCGCCCGCGCCTGCCGCGGCCAGCGCGCAACGCCGCGCCCTGAACGACGTCCAGCATAAAAAAACGCGGCGCCCGGTCACCCGGCGCCGCGTTTTTTATTGTCGTATGCGTTTAACCTGCGCCGCCCAGCAGCGCCGGTTTCAGCGAGCGGTCGACCGGCTTGTCGCCCAGCCAGATGCGCAGCACGGCATTATAGAAATTCACGTCCGACACCGGCTCGCCGATGCGTTTGCCGTTCAGTTCGCAGACGGTGCCCGTGCCCGGGATCCAGTCCATGTGCAGGGTGTCGCCCTTCTTGATGGCGTCGATGCTGGCGAACATTTCTCCGAACTTGGCGATCTGGCCGACGATCTTCGCCTTTTCCGCCTTGTCCAGGTTCTCGTTGATGCCATCCATGAAGGCTTTACCGAGGTCTTCCGAGGCGATGTCGCGCGCCATGACCAGGGTGACGCGGCGCGGTCCTTCCAGTTTCAGGATGTCGGCCACGGCCGTCTTCTTTTCCGGCAGATAGAGCCCGGCGGCATACACCTTGATGACGAGCTTGGTGCGCATGCCGGCGCCGTTGAGTTTCAACTCCTTGCCGCCGACTTGATTGACGTCCTCGAACTTGATGCCGTTGACGTCGACCGCGGCCTGGGCGCTGCACAGGCAAGGCGACGGCGAGCGCGGCGCCGCGTGAGGATGGTTTTGATGTGGTGGATAATGGTCATGCTGTCTCCTGTGGTGATGATGTTTTAGTTGTTCTCGGCGGCGGGCGCCGGCAAGCGTTTTACAAGGTCGGCCGCGGGGGTCAATTTAAAAATGCTGACGGCGCGCGCCAGTTGCGCGGCCTGCTCCTGCATCGATGCGGCGGCCGCCGCCGCTTCCTCGACCAGGGCGGCGTTTTCCTGGGTGCTGTGGTCCATGTCGACGACATTCCGGCTGACCTGGGCGATGCTGGTACTCTGCTCGGCGCTGGCGGCCGTGATCTCGGCCATGATGTCGGTCACGCGGCGCACGCTGTCGACCACCTCGCGCATGGTGGCGCCGGCCTGCTCGACCAGCAGGCTGCCCTGCGCGCACCTTGTCGCTGGAGTCGCCGATCAGCACCTTGATTTCCTTGGCGGCGCCAGCCGAGCGTTGCGCCAGGCTGCGCACCTCGGCCGCGACGACGGCAAAGCCGCGCCCCTGCTCGCCGGCGCGCGCCGCTTCCACCGCCGCATTCAGGGCCAGGATATTCGTCTGGAAGGCGATCGAATCGATGACGCCGATGATGTCGACGATGCGCTGCGAGGACGCCGTGATCGAGCCCATGGTGTCGACCACTTGCGCCACCACGTCGCCGCCGCGCGCGGCCACCGTCGATGCTTGCGCGGCCAGGGCGTTCGCCTGGCGTGCGTTGTCCGCGTTTTGCTGGACCGTATCGGTGAGTTCGCGCATCGAATCGGCCGTCTGGCCGAGCGAGGCGGCTTGCTGTTCGGTGCGCACCGACAGATCGATATTCCCGCTGGCAATCTGGCTCGAGCTGGACGCCATCGCCTCGGTGCTGACGCGCACGTCGGCCACGATGCGCTGCAGGCTGTCGTTCATGTGGCGCAGGGCGTTCAACATTTGCCCGGTCTCGTCGCGGGTGTCCACGCGGATCTCGCTGGTGAGATCGCCATCGGCGACGCGGCGCGCAACTTTGACGACGTGGCGCAGCGGCCGCACGATGCTGCGCGTTGCCAGCCAGGCCACGCCGAGCGAAATGACGGCAGCGACAGCCGGCCAGCCCCAGCACCAGCAGCTGGGTGCGCCGGGTCAGCGTGGCGGCGGCGTCGCCGGCGGCCGTCATGGCGGCATTCTGGTAAGCGATGAACTTGTCGAGCTGCTCGAAATATTTGGTTTGTTGCGGGCGCAGCGAGAACATGAATTTCACCATCGCCTCGTCCTTGCGCTCTTCCAGCACGAGTTTGGTGAACGCGTCCTGGGCCGGCAGGAATTTGGCTTGAATCGTGCCCAGGCTGGCGAGGATGCGCGCGGCTTCGGCATCGTCCGTGGTATGCGCCAGGTTGGCGACGGCGGCGCTGGCATTCGCGCTCTTGCGGCGCGCGTTGTCGAGTTCCTTGCGCACCTGGTCCGGATCGCTCATCACCAGCACGCTGAGCATGCCGCGCGTGGCTTCGTTGACGTCGGCTTTGATGGCGTTCGCGCTGACGGTATTCGCGTAGCGCAGGTGGATCAGCGCACCCATCTCGGCGTTCAGGCTGGCAAGGCGGGTATATGACAAGCCGGCCAACAGGACCAGCAATGCAATGACGACCCCAAAGCCGATGGCCAGCCGCTGGCCGATGCGCAAATTATTGATGTTCACCGAACGTCCCCGTGGATTGGAAAAAGTATGATCGTGCTAAAACAGCAATACCAATATAGCATCGAAATCTTGTCGAAAATCAAGACAGAATGACTATTTCAATGCTGCAACAGCACAATGCGGCGGGGTAGTTTCAGGCTGGAGGGTGGGTGTGGTCGCGTTCCTGGTCGCGCTCGATCGCTTCGAGGACGGTGCCGGTATCGGCCGACTGCGATAGTTCGTCGGCTTCCTGCGTCGACCTTGTCGGGCAAGGTGGGCGAGTCGCGCCGGATGTCCTCGAGCATGGCGATGATCTTGCTGATTTTTTCCTCGGACAGCAGACTGATTTGCAGATCGAGGTGGGCATTGTGCTCGGCCAGGATCGACATCCGGTTCTGGCGAATCAGCACGGTGGTGGAAATAATAAACGCGTTCAGGCTGACGAAGCCTTGCAGCCAGAAGAAGGGCGGTTCGTCGAACTGGTCGAATCCCAGACCGGGTGCGGCCAGGTTCAGGACGATCCAGCAGACGATGAAGACGACATTCGCCGCGACATACCCCGGGCTGCCGAGAAACACGCTCATTTTCTCGACGAAGGCCTGGGCGCGCGTGACTTTTTCTTCGTTGCGCGCGTAATACTCGGCGATGGTGCCGAGGTTGTCGTTGACCGATTGTGGCAGCCGGGAAGTTAATTCGTCGTCGTGATCGGCCATCGGGCGAGGATAGCACGGGCCGCATAGCGGCCGCCGCCGCGCTGGCGGCAGCGCGATCAGGCGGCGTTTTTATCGGCCGTCAGGCGTTCGTACTTGGCCAGCAGTTCTTCGCGCGATTCGCGCCAGGCGGGATTGAACGGAATGCAGGCGACCGGGCACAGGGCCTGGCACTGCGGTTCGTCGAAGTGGCCGACGCATTCCGTGCATTTATGCGGATCGATCTCGTAGATCTCTTCGCCCATCGAAATCGCGTCGTTCGGGCACTCGGGCTCGCACACGTCGCAATTGATGCATTCGTCGGTAATCAGTAAGGCCATGATGGCTGCTTTAATCAGTGAATGCCGGATCAGGCTTGCGGCAGGTTCAAGGATGCAATCTTCGCTTGCAGCCAGCGGTCCACCGAAGGGAAGACGAATTTCGAGACGTCGCCGCCGAGCATCGCGATTTCGCGCACGATGGTGCCGGAAATGAACTGGTATTGATCGGACGGGGTCAGGAACAGCGTCTCGACGTCCGGCAGCAGATAGCGGTTCATGCCGGCCATCTGGAATTCGTATTCGAAGTCGGACACGGCGCGCAGGCCGCGCACGATGACGCGCGCATCGTGCTTGCGCACGAAATCCTTCAGCAAGCCGGAAAAACTCTCGACCTTCACGTTCGGGTAATGGCCCAGCACCTCATTGGCGATCTCCAGGCGCTCCTCGAGCGAGAAGAACGGCTTCTTGTTCTTGCTGTCGGCGACACCGACGACGAGCGTGTCGAACAGACCGGATGCACGGCGGACCAGATCCTCATGGCCGCGGGTGAGCGGATCGAAGGTACCTGGATAAACGGCTACAACCATTGCGGCTCCCTGGAGGATTAAAGACCTGTATTGGAACGCGCATTATGCCTGAAAATCCGGCAATCGCCCCAGCATGGGGCCCATGTTGCCCGCAAATTGGGCAAACATGGGGCGTTTAAGCCTTGTTTTCGTGCAAGTTATCGCTCGGCTTCAACTTCAGCAGGTGGTAAAACACCATCCCCGCCTTGTCGGCCCTGACGATCTCCCAGGGCGCCAGCCAGTCCGGCGCGTCCGTCACCGTCGCGGCAGCGGCGTATTCCGCTTCGACATACACCATGCCGTCCGGGTTCAACAGGCTCACGCACAGCGGCAAGGACTTGGCAATGAAATCCTGCTGGTAGGGCGGATCGAGGAAGATGACGTCGACACGCTGGCCACGCGCGGCCAGGTCGGCGGCAATGTCAAAGGCGTCGGCGCGCAGGATGGTGACGTTCTCCGCTTTCAGCAGGTCCTTGTTTTCCTGCAGCTGGCGCGCGACGGGTGCATGAAAATCGAGCATCGTCACCGAGCGCGCGCCGCGGCTGGCCGCCTCGAAGCCGAGCGCGCCGCTGCCGGCGAACAGGTCGAGGCAGTCGACCTGTTCCCAATCGCCGCCGACCTGGTGGTGGATCCAGTTGAACACGGTTTCGCGCACGCGGTCCGGTGTCGGGCGCAGGCCGAGCGCGTCGAGCACCGGCAGCAGGCGGCGTTTCCAGGCGCCGCCGATGATGCGCACCTGCTGCGGCGCCAGGCGCGGACGCCCATGCTGGCCCTGGGACTTATTTGTTGGTCTTTTTTGCATGGCGCGCATGATAGCAGACGCTTATTTCGCCTCTTTGGCCAGCGCATTCAACTCGTCGATCCAGCCCTGCATGCGTTTCTGGGCATGGGCTTTCTGGGCCGGCGTCGCGATCTTGATCGCCGTCAGGATGTAGTTGGTCGTCGCATTGATATAGGTGTCATAGAAAGCCTTGCGCTCGGGGGCTTCCATGTGGGTGAAGAAGTCGTGTACCAGCGCCGTGATCATGGTCGCCGTCTGTTCCTTGCTCGGCTTTTCCTGTTGAATCTTGCGCGTCAATGCCAGGATTTTGCGCTGGCGCTGGATGCGTTCTTCGAGCCAGATGTTGCTGTCGAGCGGACGCGCGTCCGAGGCGCGGCGCAGCGCCGCTTCCTGCTCCTTGTTGAAGGACCCGAACCACAATTTGAATTGTTCCATCGACTTGTCGAAGCGGGCTTCCTGGCGTTTTTCGACGCTGCCGCTGACGAACTTGCGGCGGTATTCGTCGTTTTTCTTTTTAAAACGCTCTTCCATTTGCGCGATCTGGTCCGGCGTCAGGGAGCGCGCCAGGTCGACCATGTCGGGCACGGCTTTCATGGCCAGGGTTTCGGTGCGGCTGCGCATTTCCCGGTAATCGCCGATCAAATCGGCCTGGGTCGGATTGCCGGCCAGCTGGCGCTGGAAGGTGCCGAGCAGGGCCGCATAGTCGTGCAGCTGGGTTTTGCGGTGCCATTGAAACAGTTCGCCGATGTCGCGTTTGACCCAATCGGACTGATCGCCTTCAAAATCGACATAGGCGTCCAGCCACCAGTACAGTAAGGTGTCGCCATGGTTGTAGCTGAAGCGGATCGTGCTGCAGGCGGCCGTCAAGGCCAGCAAGGCAATCAGGAACAGCGCACGCGTGCGCTGGAACACGGTGTCATGCGTGCTAAAATTTTTCATCTTATTAACTCTAATTGAATACGGCCTATGAACGTTGTCATCCTTGCCGCCGGCATGGGAAAGCGCATGCAGTCCGCGCTGCCTAAAGTGTTGCATCCGCTGGCTGGGAAGCCGCTTTTGCAGCATGTGATCGATACCGCGCGTCTGCTGCGGCCGAGCAAATTATGCGTGATTTACGGACACGGCGGCGCAGCGGTGCCGGAGATGGTCGCCGCCCTGGCCGCCACCTGGCGAAGCGCCGATCGACACCGCGCTGCAGCAGCCGCAGCTGGGCACCGGCCACGCCGTGATGCAAGCCGTGCCCCAGCTCGACGAAGACGTGCCGACCCTGGTGCTGTATGGCGACGTGCCGCTGACGAGCGCCGACTCGCTGCGCCGCCTGGTGCAGGCGGCCGGCAGCGACAAGCTCGGCATCCTGACCGTCGAACAGGCCAATCCCTTCGGCCTGGGCCGCATCGTGCGCGAGAACGAGCGCATCGTGCGCATCGTCGAAGAAAAGGATGCGAGCGACGCCGAGCGCGCGATCCGCGAAATCAACAGCGGCATCATGGTGATCCCGACCCGTCATCTGAAACGCTGGCTGGCGGCGCTGTCGAACAATAACGCGCAAGGCGAGTACTATTTGACCGATATCGTGGCGCAAGCCGTGCATGACGGCGTCGAGGTGGTGTCGGCCTCCCCCGCCGGCGAATGGGAAGTCGCGGGCGTCAACAGCAAGGTGCAATTGGCCGAACTCGAGCGCCGCCACCAGTTGAATATCGCGCATGCGCTGCTGGAACAGGGAATTACCCTGATGGACCCGGCCGCATCGACGTGCGCGGCGAACTGATTTGCGGGCGCGACGTCACGATCGACGTCGGCTGCGTCTTCGAGGGACGCGTGGAACTGGCCGATGGCGTGACGGTCGGCGCGCATTGCGTGCTGGTGAATGCGCACGGTGGCCGCCGGCGCCACCATCAAACCGTTCTGCCATATCGAACAGGCGGTCGTCGGCGCCGAAATCGCAGATCGGCCCGTATGCGCGCCTGCGCCCGGGCACCGAACTCGGCGAAGATGTCCACATCGGTAATTTCGTGGAAATCAAGAACAGCCAGGTCGCCGCGCACAGCAAGGCCAATCACCTGGCCTATGTCGGCGACGCCACGATCGGTTCGCGCGTGAATATCGGCGCCGGCACGATTACCTGCAATTACGATGGCGCGAACAAGTTCCGCACCGTGATCGAGGACGACGCGTTCATCGGCAGCGACAGCCAGCTGGTGGCGCCGGTCACCGTCGGCAAAGGCGCGACGCTCGGCGCCGGCACCACGCTGACCAAGGATGCGCCGGCCGGCAAGCTGACCATCTCGCGTCCCAAGCAAATCACCATCGACGGCTGGAGCCGTCCAGTGAAAAAGCCGAAGTAATCCACCGGTTTTACACGGCTATCCACCGGCAAATCACAGGGATATCCACTGGCTTATACAGTGGATACCCCTTGTCATGTTCACCCTGTTCTGCACAGAATTATCCACAGGCATTATCTTGCAGTTTCACACCGCGATGCGGGTGTCGAACTTGCTGCGGAAGGTAGAAAAATAGGCCTTCACGTTGCGCACGTTCGCATGGGTCGCAAACAGGCGGTGCGCCAGCGCGTGGTAGGCCGGCATGTCGGCCACCTGGATCACCAGCACGAAATCCGGGCCCGGCGCGACGCGGTAGCACTGCATCACCGCATCCTCGTTCGCCGCCAGTTGCTCGAATTGCGCCATGCGTTCGGCCGCCTGCACGTCGAGCGTGATCTCGACGATGGCCGTCAGGCGCGCCCCGACCTTGTCCGGGTCGACAATCACGACTTGCCGTGAGATAACACCATTCTCGGTCAGCTGCTTGACGCGGCGCAGACAAGTTGGCGGCGAAACATGTACCTGCTCGGCCAGCTCCGCATTTGTCTGCGATGCGTCAGCCTGCAGCGTGTTCAGGATGCGACGATCAAGTTCATCCAGCACGATATGGCGCAGTCGTCATGAAATTTCCATAAAATATTTAGCTATAAATGAAAGAATATTTCATCTTTCATGGTGCGTGAAATTTTATAACAAAAATAGGCTGGATTCTGAAAGCTTATTTCATACGTATTGCCCTAGGATACGCTTAATTGCTAATTTTTTATAACGAGGTAAGTCCATGTGCGGTATCGTCGGCGCAGTTGCTCAACGTAACATCACCCCTATCCTGCTCGAGGGCCTGAAACGCCTCGAATACCGCGGCTACGATTCCTGCGGCGTTGCCCTGCACGTCGAAGGCCGCCTGGCGCGTTCGCGCAGCACCTCGCGCGTGGCCGACCTGGAAACGCAAGTCGAGAGCAGCGGCCTGCGCGGCTTTACCGGCATCGCCCACACCCGCTGGGCCACCCACGGCGCCCCGGCCTCGCACAATGCCCACCCGCACTTCTCGCCGACCGAAGAGAACGCGCGCATCGCACTGGTGCACAACGGCATCATCGAAAACCACGACGAACTGCGCGCCGAACTGACCGAGCCTCGGCTACGTCTTCACCAGCCAGACCGACACCGAAGTGATCGCCCACCTGGTCGACCACATGTACAACGGCGACCTGTTCGATACCGTGCAGCAAGCCGTCAAGCGCCTGCATGGCGCCTACGCCATCGCCGTCTTCTCGCGCGAAGAACCGCACCGCGTCGTCGCCGCCCGCCAGGGCTCGCCGCTGATCCTGGGCGTGGGCGAGGGCGAGAATTTCGTCGCCTCGGACGCCATGGCGCTGGCCGGCACCACCAACCAGATCATTTATCTGGAAGAGGGCGACGTCGTCGACCTGCAACTGTCGCGTTACTGGATCGTCGACGTCGACGGCAAGCCGGCCGAGCGCGAAGTCAAAACGGTGCACGCCCACACCGGCGCGGCCGAGCTCGGCCCTTACCGCCACTACATGCAAAAGGAAATCTTCGAGCAGCCGCGCGTCATCGGCGACACCCTCGAGGGCGTCACCGGCATCATGCCGGAACTGTTCGGCGATCAACGCCTATAAGGTCTTCAAGGACATCGACCGCGTGCTGATCCTGGCCTGCGGCACCAGTTACTATGCCGGTCTGACCGCCAAATACTGGATCGAGTCCATCGCCAAGCTGCCGGTGAACGTCGAAATCGCCAGCGAATACCGTTATCGCGACAGCGTGCCGCACCCGAAAACCCTGGTCGTCACCATTACCCAGTCCGGCGAAACGGCCGACACCCTGGCCGCGTTGAAACACGCACGCAGCCTCGGCATGCCGCACACGCTGACCATCTGCAACGTCTCGACCAGCGCCATGGTGCGCGAATGCGAACTGGCCTACATCACCCGCGCCGGCGTCGAAGTCGGCGTCGCCTCGACCAAGGCGTTCACGACCCAGCTGGCCGCCCTGTTCCTGCTGACGCTGACCCTGGCGCAAGTCAACGGCCGCCTGAGCGACGAAGAAGAAGCCGCGCACCTGAAGCAGATGCGCCACCTGCCGGTCGCGATTGCCGCGGTGCTGGCGCTGGAGCCGCAGATCATCGCCTGGGCCGAAGAATTCGCGCGCAAGGAAAACGCCCTGTTCCTCGGCCGCGGCATGCACTACCCGATCGCCCTGGAAGGCGCGTTGAAACTCAAGGAAATTTCGTACATCCACGCCGAAGCCTATCCGGCGGGCGAGCTGAAGCACGGCCCGCTGGCGCTGGTGACCGAAGAGATGCCGGTCGTCACCATCGCCCCGAACGATGCGCTGCTGGAGAAATTGAAATCGAACATGCAGGAAGTGCGCGCGCGCGGCGGCCAGCTGTACGTGTTTGCCGACGTCGATTCGCGCATCACCTCGGGCGAGGGATTGCACGTGATCCGCTTGCCGGAACACTATGGCGACCTGTCTCCGATCCTGCACGTGTGCGCGCTGCAGCTGCTGGCGTATCACACGGCGCTGGCGCGTGGTACCGACGTCGACAAGCCACGCAATCTGGCGAAGTCGGTGACGGTGGAGTAATTTCGGTAAGCGGTAAGCAAGCAAAAAGCCCGGGCGTACATGTCCGGGCTTTTTTATGTCCGCCGTCCAGGACTCAGCGCGAATCCGCTCCCTCCGGCTTGTCGGGCGCCTGTTGACGCTGCTCGCCCGACCCAGCCGCACCGGCACTGCCGCGGCTGCTTTGCGCCGCGCCCGCCGGCCCGACATTGCTTTCCGGCGGGGCCTTGACGATGCCGCCGGCGCGGTCGTCGTCCGCTTTGGCGCTGCCGGTATAGTGGCCCGCGTCCTGCTGGCGCTGCCCGGTATCCGGATCGGCGGGATCCGACCTGCCCGACAGCGAATCCGGTCCGCGCGTGCCCGGGCTATGCGTGCCGCCGTTGTTGGCGCCGATATCGTATTGCTTATTTCCAGCCATGATCGTCTCCCTGGTGTGATTGATCCATGGGTCGATGGTAGTCGTTTATGGGAGTACACCAATAGGAGGGAAAGCTGAGGAGGTGTAGGAAGCGACGTACGATGATGCGAATTTTGCTAGCTCCTTACCATCCACCTGAGGCTAGAAACCCACACCAAAGTAACTCTTGTTAATCATCAACGATTGCGGTGGGCCAGCGGTCAACAATGCCCCTTTACGGCCAGGCTTACTTGGCCTTGGCTGGAAATGTGCGGCATGATTTGCGCGTTTCTGATGAGTTGTAGACCCTGACAGGAGCACCGAGTGGTTGAGCTCTTTCCACGCTTTACGCAGGACACCCGCCTACTTCGCATTAACACGCCACTTGGACCTGACAAACTACTGGTTGAGTGTTTGCGAGGTGAAGAAAGCCTGAGCAATAACTTCTGTTTTGAAGTCTCTCTACTTTCCACCGACGCGCATATCCCACTGAAATCCCTGCTCGGCCAGCCGGCTTTAATCGAACTTCTGACAGCCGGCACGGCCATGAATTGGCGGCCATTTCATGGCTACGTTACCTCTGCAAAATGCGTCGGCGCCAATGGTGGCTTCGCCCGCTATACGGTAACGATCGAACCGTGGTCTGCCTTTCTCAAACTCGGCCGAGACAGCCGAATGTTCCAGGATAAAACGGTTTTTCAAATACTCGACGGCGTTTTTGAAAGCTTGCAGGGTAAGGGAAAGCTTGTACCGGCGTGGCGATACGATATCGCTGATCGCAGTATCTACCCATCGCATTCGCTGATTTGCCAGTACCAGGAATCGAATTTTGCCTTCGCTGATCGCCTGATGCACGAAGAAGGTCTGTTCTATTATTTCGAGCACAATCCCCCTACAAATAGAGGTGAGGCGGGAAGTCACACTTTAGTCATTGCGGACCACAACGGCGCCTTCCAGCCGAACACACAAGCGGAAGTTCGCTTTACCCAGCCTGGTGCTGTCATGCGGGAAGATAGCGTCGACCGCTGGCGCATCACAACGCGTTCCGTCCCCGGCGCGACCAGCATGCAAAGCTGGGACTATCGGTCGATGAGGACCCGCCCTGTCGAGGCGAGTACCGGCAAGGATAGCAACTGGCCAGGGCCAAAAAGTCGCGACACGCCCGGGGCTTACGGCTATTCCAACCGTACTCAAGGACAACGCATCGCCGACAACCAGCTGGAAGCGCTGCAGGTAAAAAAAGAAGAGCATATCGGTGCTGGAACCGTACGCACCTTCGCTGCCGGCACGACCTTTGTCCTGCGCGGTCACGCGCATTTGGATCAGGCCGAGAACGATGATGGCCGCACTTTTGCCATCACGCGCGTCGTCCATTTGGCACACAACAATCTCAGCGCCGAGCTGCGTTCAGCAATCGCACAAGCACTCGGGCACGATACGGCTCCCACGTTCGGGAATGGATCACGCGATGGTCTACTCCTTGGCACCTCGATTGCGGAGCGGCCGCTGTACCGCAATCGCATCGATGCAATCCGTAGCGCCGTCCCTTACCGAAGCAGCAATGTCGATGCTCATGGGGCAGTGCTGCATCCACGGCCGACGATCACGGGACAGCAGACGGCAATCGTCGTCGGTCCGGCTGGTTCGGTAATTCATACGGATCGCGACCACCGCATCAAAGTACAGTTTCATTGGCAGCGCAATACATCAAGGAACGATCAAAGTCACAGCCGCCTGGATCATCCGACCCCCAATGCCCAGGTAGGCGCCCCGGCCGATGACCGCGCCAGCACCTGGGTCCGTGTCGCAAGCTCAATGGCGGCGATCGCTGGAGCAAACTGGGGCGCGGTTGCGATACCGCGCGTCGGTACCGAAGTCCTGATCGACTTTTTGGAAGGCGATATCGACCGGCCGGTAGTCATCGGTGCTTTATACAACGGCAGGGGCGCTCGTGATGCTCAGCACAATGGAGCAGCCTATGGCGCGGGCGCCGCAATCGGCGCTGCTCCTGCCTGGTTCCCGGGCGAAAACGGCGCACATGCACACCCGGCGACGTTATCCGGTATCAAAACGCAGGGCATGAAGACCAGCCAGGACGGAAACGGCGCCTACAACCAGTTGGTGTTCGACGACAGCGCGGCACAGTCCCGCATTGCTTTACAAAGTCACCTGGGTCCGCATGCCGGTACGGCGGAACTTAACCTCGGGAGCTTGCGCCACCAGACCGATAACCAGCGACTTCATGCCATTGGGTTTGGTGCGGAGTTGAAGACGGCACATGGCGCAGCGTTGCGGGCAGGCAAAGGCATGCTGTTGTCGGCAGATGCCCGTACCGGTGCTGCCGGCACTCAGCTTGATTCCCGTGAGGCCCAAGCCCAGAACGAGGAAAGCAAGGAACTGCAGGGCTCGATCGAACGCACGGCCAGGCAGCACAACGCCGTACTGGAACCAAAAAATGCCACAGTCGTCGGACTTGCCTGCAATTAGTGCAATGGAAACCACGATCGACATTCTCAAGAGCGTGAACAGCGGGCAGGGCAACGTCACCTCCTACAGTCAACCGCATCTTCAATTGTCGAGTCCAGCAGGCATTGTGATGAGCACACCGGCCGATGCCATCTTCACTGCTGGACGCACCACAGGGATCACCGCTGCACAGGATATGAACCTTGTAGCGTCCGGGAGCAGTTCGCACGTCGTAAAGGATGGCATCAGCCTGTTCACATATGGAAAAGCCAGCGCCAAGGACAAACCCAATCAGGAAACAGGGGTCAAGTTACATGCAGCTAGCGGCAAGGTCAGCAGCCAGAGCCAGTCCGGCGCTACCCGTCTTACGGCAGACAAGGCAATTACCGTCGCCAGTGTGAACAAGAACATGCGTATCGCAGCGGCAAAGCATGTCCTGCTCACTGCACAAGGCGCCTTTCTAAAGCTCGAGGGTGGAAACATCATGTTGCATGCCCCCGGCAAGGTCGATTTCAAGGCAACGATGAAGGAAATTACGGGACCTGCCGATGGCAGCGTCAGCAAGCCAGACCTGCCGAAAGCAAAGGACATTTATAACGAAGCTTTCGTTGTCATGAACGAAGAAACGAAAGAGCCGATGGCCCATGTGCGCTATCGGCTGGAATCGGCGAGCGGAGTGGTCGTCGAAGGCGTCACCGATGCGCTGGGACGCACCCAACGCATTTTTACTTCAAAACGGGAAGAACTGACCCTGCATTTGCCAACCGACGAGTGAACACAGCAGTTCATTTGCCAACGTCATCAGAACCCCAGGATACCCATGAGCGAAACCTTCACTGCTGTGAAATCCACCCCGGCTACGACGCCACCAGAAACCTATATCGAGGTGTCGCACACGCTGACAGAAGGCGTTCTTGTGTATCGGCCTGGCGATAATTCCTTCATTGCCCTCTATCCAGACGAATGGCTCATGTGCCGTGCGGATGGCCATCAGAACAAAACCGCCATTGAAGAGCTACAGGAAGCCAACCGCGACGTGACCGCCAAGTCGCTTCTGCTGCAGGAACTGCTCGAACAGCCGAATGCTGCAAAAGCGGATATTGCCCAAGCAAGGAAGGAGCTCGACGCCGCCTTGAACACGCTATCGCAAAAAAGCGATGCTGCCAAGGCGCGGGTGGAAGCGCTTGGCAGCCAGAAAGTCGATCCCAGCAAACTGGTTGAGCTCGTGCCGGTGACGATGAAGCGCATGGAGGGAAGAACGCATACACCGATTTATGTCAACGTCGACCGGTTGCGCGGCGCTTTGTCCGACCGCCGCGTCTACGTGGTGGAAGGCTCGGCTGAAAGGAAAAAACAGCCCAAGGAGAAGCTTTTTGACGGCACCTCGCTCAACACGAAGGAAATCCGCAATCGCATTCTGAATAACGTGCAAGACAAGGCTAAATTCAGCAAGAAGTGGAAGCTTGCTCCGAAAGATGCAGATAAATTCAGCGGCATCCTGACGGATTGGGCAAAGGTCATGGGCGCTGATGCCACATCCTGGTTGGAGCGAAGCCAGAAGGAGATCATTGACGGGGTCTTCCGTACCGAAACAAGCGATCCGAACAATCCGTATCGAAATATCGACATGAAACCGGAAGCCCAGTTCCTGCGCTGGTCGGCGGGGGCCGGTGCTGAAGCTACCTTCATGCCGTTTCAGGGTAATTTGTATAGTGCGCGCGACACGAACTGGAAACAGCGCTTCAAGCGAGCGGCAAAAGCTGCCCAGTTCAGCGTCAAGGCCAATGCGGAAGCCTCCTTTGCCGTTGGCGAAGCCAAGGTCGCAACCACGCTCTACCTTCCGCACGCTGCGGGATGGCACTTGAACGGTGATCTTGGAGGTCAGTCGCTGGATTTTGGCTATTTCCGCATGCGTGGCGATCTTACGCTCTCCGCAGTTGCAGGCGCCAGCGTTGCCTTGGAAGCTGGCGCGGCGCTGATGATTACGGGTCACAAGCAGGGGGTACGCGGCACGCCACGGCATCAGTTCTGGCGCGACGGCGAAAGCCGGCGCCAAAGGGAAGGCAGACGTATTCGCTGGGCTGAAAGAATCGATTGACTTGGCGGGCGCGCTGCAATGGCTCAATCCCGAAGGACTCATCGATCCGGCTGGCCCGAAAAAACCTGATCCGAACAAGGCGATTGCAGCCTATGCGGACGTGGCCAAGGTAAGCGCTGGCGTTAGTGCGATTCAGGGCCTGGCGGCGACACTCGGCTTTGAGTGTGCTTATCGCGACAGAAAGTTTGTGATTGCTGCCAAGGCAGGGGCCTGTCTTGGTCTTGGAGGACAGGGAGTGTGGCGTGCGAAGTCGGCGCAGCACAGATTGGCCAATTTTTCATGTGTATTTCCCACCAGCTAAAGCAAGCAGATTACCGAAAGATGCCGGGTATGATGGGTGAACTAGCATTTACGATATTTAATCAGATATTATATTTGCATGTTGCTGTTGGTAAAAGATATAGAAAGTTTTATGGGTGTTGAGGTTGATAATATTGCTGAGAAATTACAAGAATGCTATTGAGGCGGTAAAGCAGAATGGAAATGAAATGATAAGAATAGTTGAAGAGCAGCTTAGGTCTGGGTGGGGATGGTTTTCCTACATGCCGCCTGAGTCCAGAGGCGCTTTAATCAGAAGTATTGCTGATGTGCTCAATCAGCCGAATTATTCAAACGAACTTTGAATTGAGAGAAGCTCGCTGCTTTTTCAATCAACGAGTTATTGTCCACTACTCAATCAAGCGGTCACTTAAATAATACTTTAGATCGCATTAATATTGCTTTAGGAGACTGAGTCGGGTCGCAACCAAGGTGTCGCAATAATAAACTCGGTGGTTGAAGGAACAAAATTTGCTGATTGTATTAGCCGCTGTGAAACACAATTAGCACAAGCTACACCTCTTACTTGGTCGGGCGTTTCTTCGTAACGATGAGCCAGAATTTAGTCTGGCTCAGTTTCCTTTACATCACCAGGCTTACAATGTAGCCTAAGTGCGTATGATAATTCTATTGACAATACATCGAAAGTTATCTAGATCGATATCCCGAGTAACCAGGGAATGGCACCATGACTTCCCCGTTTCTAATTCCATTAGGATAAGTAGCTTGCAAGGGTTGAGGTAACCTTCCAGTCCGCATAAAAACCATGGCGGCAATTTCAGAGGTACCACCTACACTTCCGCGTATTAATTTTTCAGTTCCAGCTTGGTGGGCCGCCTGGATTTTTTTTGGACGAAATTTTATAGTAATCCGTGCTAAACCAATCGTTAACCCATTCCCCTGTATCTTCAGACATTCCATATAAACCAGCTGGGTTAGGCGGATAACTTCCAACATCTGGAATTGGAGGCTCTTTCTCCCCATGTTCCCATTTCTCTGGAAAATTTCTTCCTCTTTCAATTTTTCCGTTGTCCGTGGCGAAAAGAAATTTTTTCCCGCCTGACCGGGCTGCATATTCCCACTGCGCCTCGGTAGGCAGATCAAAGGGAAGCTTCGTCATGTTTGCTAGCCAACCACAATAGGCCTTTGCTCCATGCCAGCTTACCCCTGCCGGACGTTTCGGTGCCCGCTCTTCCAAGTCATGCGGACCCATGTGTATACGCTCATTGCCGGTGGCATCCGTAAAAACATCAAAATCCTCGAACGTCACCTTGTAGGCCATCATCGAAAAGCCATCCAGCGTCACCTTGTGCAAGGGCCTGGAATGCGCATCGAAATCGTAAGGGACACCTTCCTCATTTCCCCAATCTCCCATCTCAAATGTACCTCCCTTCAGCGGCCGAAGTGAAGCTTTTACCTTTGCTAGCAAGTTGGCGACGCGTGCCTCGACGCTGGCATCCGGGTTCGGTTTTTCTGCAAGCGGTGTGGCTTCTCCGCAGAGCGCCAAGGCAGGCAGGCTGGCTAATAATGGAAACGCGAAAAGTTTAAGAATGCGCATGATTTGAGATGTGGAAAGGATAGAAGAGTTGACCTGCAAGCCGCCACATAGTAATCTCTGCGGGACGGCAAGACAAGCGTTATTTAGGAGAGTGGAGCCGCGGGACGAACAAGCGCCGCGTAACAGACGTGAGGCTCTTCGTTAATTACGTACAGCACCGGCGCGCCACGGGCGCTTGCTTGATGCTGCGCCAGCGCGAGCGCGGTCACAGACGGCACAGCGCCGCAGCGACCGCTGCTGATACCGACACAGGCGACATCGGTCGTATCCTCGAGATGCGGGAACGTACTTGACGCCACTGCCATCAGCTCGCGAACACGGTAGCGGCGTTGCCCAGCATCGGCGGCAATCATTCCGACATTCGCCAGATCGAGATCCTTGCAAGCCTGCTGCGCCAAACTGCCGAGCAGCGTTGCGTCCGGACGCCTGTTCTCATCGGCCGCTGACGGCAGAGGCGCTTCCTTTAATGGGTCGAGCAAGGTGAAGGTACTTTCTGGCAGTGACTGCGCATAATCCAGCGTCGGTCATCAGCAGGCCGGCCGCGCCCTCGCCTGGAACCAAACCTTGCGGCTGTGTCGGCGTGAACAAGGTTTTGTTAGCCGCCCATGTGTCTATCGTCTCCTGATCGATATTCGACTCACAAGCGATGACAATCGCCGCCTGCCGCACTGACGGAGCGGCGCTGCCAGGTGCAAATTGACTGTGGAGTACTGCAGAGACCGCAGCGCCAGGTTCGAGTGGCACATCGATCCGCGTCAGGTGATCCACAGGCCAGCCGAACTGCGCCACCGCGTGCTTGAACCACAATCCCGCCGCCTGGCGCTGCTCGAGCCGTCCAGCCGGACGGCAGGATCGGCAGCAGGCGCAGTTGCGGCGGCGCCCCTTCCGCCGGCATCAACTGCGCCAGCGCTTCTCCCGCCAGGTCGCGCACGACGGCCGTGCCCAAGGTGAGCGCGCGCCATTGCGCATCGCCCCAATGCAGCTCGGCCATGCCGCTCAGCGCCAGCCACTCGACGATTTCTTCCTTGACTGCTTCGTCGGCGGCGTCATCGCAGCGGGCGCTGGTGACCGGAAAACCGTCGTCGTCGACCAGTTCCGGGTCGAGGTCGGGACGCGCCTTGTTGCCCGCGATCGCTGCCGCCAGTTCTTCGGGAGACGCGCCGTGCGGGGCGCGCAGGGCGGCGGCCAGGAGCGCCAGCGGCGGCGCAGCAGACGGTGGCTGGCGCCGGCGCGGCGGCGGGGGCGGCGGTCGTGTCGGACTTGGGACGTGCCAGGATGCTTTTCAGCCAGGCGGGGCCAGTGGTCGAAGTCATGGGCTGTCAATTAAATGTTGTCGATGGTCGCTTGCTGGCTGGCGATCAGGGAGGCGCCGCAGGCGGTTTTGTCGCCGTGGCGGGCGGCGGGTTTGCCGTCGACGATCAGGGTGGAGTCGCCGCTGACGATCGGGTTCGGGCCGTGCTTCGGGCAGACGGTCTTGTCGCCGACGCGCGCGATCGGGACGCCGCCGCTGTCGCTGTGGGGGGAGGCTTCGATGACGGCGCCGCCGTGGGAGGTTTTGTCGCCGAGGACGATCAGGGGGCCGGCCATGGTCAAGCCGCCACAGCCAGCAATTCGAGTTTCAATTCCTTCATCCCGGCCGGCACATAGATCGAAATCGATTGCGCCTTGAGCATGCGTTCGTACATCTGCCCTTTCGATTCGAGCATGAAATAGCAGGTGTCGGGGCGCACGGCGAGGGCGGCGGGAGGTTGCGGCGTGTATTGCAGGCGCACGCCCGGAAGCGCCGACAGGACGAATTTTTCGACGTCGTCCGGGCGCGCCGACTTTAAAGCGCAGCGGCACCACGTCGACCAGCTGCACGGCCGGGATGTCGGCGGAGACGGCAATATAGAAGGTCGTCTTGTCGTCGATCTTGCCCGAGTCGAGGGCGCCGATGTGGTACGAAGGGCGCACCTCGGACAGGGCGATCGCGAAATATTTCGACGAGATCACGGTGTCGAGCAATTCGCGGATGATCTGGTGCAGCTTCGTGAAATGCGGGCCCGGGTCGCCGTGTTGATAGGCCGGCAGATCGGCCAGGGTCCAGCTTTTGGAAAAGGTCATCAGGCCGCCGGCGACGTCCAGCAATTGTTCGTAGAGCCGTTCCGGATGCAGGCCGGGATGGTGAAAATGGTGGGTCAATGTCGCGTAGGCGGAACTGGCCGTGTGCAGCAGCCAGAACGAGGACATGTCGCCCGAGCGAAATTCGATCACGTTGCGGCTCGGCTCGCGGTGGTGGCCGTACAGGGCGCTGACCTTGGCCTGCAGCGCGTCGAGCAGGCGCCGCAGTTGCTGGAACAGCGGGGCGGCTGCGCCGATCGACAGGCTGGGCGGCACGAAGGCCGGGTCGATTTCAAAACCGCCGGCGGCCGCGCGGCGCAGGCGCAGCAGGGGGAAGTGGACATAGGCGTCGCGCGGCTCGGTCTCGCTCACCAGGCGCACCGATTTTTTCAAATAGGCCAGCTGCACCGGCGCCGCATGGGTAAACAAATCCGCCGTTTCCTGGTTGACCTGTATAAAACGGGCCGTGTTCGCGGCCTGGCCCTGGGGCGTGAAATTGCCGTTGAACGGTTTTAATCCGGGCAGGGCGGCGTAATAGGTGATGGTTTGCTGGGATTGCTGCAGCAGGCTCAGGTCGACCGTGTCGGGCAGGGCGTCGAGATTCGGGGCGTCGACCAGTTCCCCGTCCTGGAAGCGCAGCGCCAGGTCGAGGATGCGCAGCACGTTGTTGGCCAGCGCCTCGCGGTCGACCTGCAGCCTTTCCACGCCCCAGGCATACGGGTGCACCGCCTTGATGCCCTTTTGCAGGCAATGCTCGTGGTACTGGTCCTGGCGCTGGAAATGCTGGGGGCGCAGCAGTAAACCCTCGCCCCAGAGTACTTTGCTGGTCATGTCGCCCTCATCGTGTCCGTGATTTTTAGTTGCGCGCAACTTTTTCCAACGGAAACAGTAGCACTGCCCTCCCCGGTCGGGATTTGCGTTTCCGCAAACGTCGGCTTTGCACAACGCCACGGCGGGCGATGGCGCTTCCTTATCTTTTTTCAACGTTGGGCCAGGCGGGCGCGGTAACACTAGGACGCTTGTCCATGGATGCGGTTTGATCGGGAGGGAATCGATGAAAGGTTTCACGCCAGGCTTGTTCGACCGCCTGCTCGGGGTGCCGCTGCGCGGCGGGAATACGGCGATGTCGCCGGTGATGGCGCGCCTGTCGGTCGAGGACATGAAGGACGCCGTGGCGCGCGACCTGGAAGCGCTGTTGAATACCCGCGCCGTGCTGCCGGACGGTTTCCTGGACGCCTATCCGGAGTGCGCGCGCTCGATCGTCAGCTACGGCATGAACGATTTCGCCGACCTGTCGCTGTCGAGCCCCTCGGACCGCGCCTTCATCTGCGAATGCATCGAAAACGCGATTGCCTGCCACGAGCCGCGCCTGAGCAAGGTCAAGGCCTCGCTCGAAATGCGGCATGGCGCCGTGAATCGCCTGGACTTCTCGATTACCGGGGTGCTGGTTGCCAGCGCCTCGCAGGAAGCCGTGAATTTCGACGCCGTGCTGCAACCCTCGACCCTGAGCTACAGCATCAGCAAGGCCGGCCGCGCCGCGCCGGCGGGAGGGTAATCAGTGGAACAACTGCTGCCGTATTACGAAAGCGAACTCGGTTACCTGCGCCGCAACCTGCGCGAATTCGCCGAGCGCTACCCGAAGATTGCCGGGCGCCTCCTGATCAGCGGAGAAGTGTGCGAGGACCCGCATACCGAACGCATGATCGAATCGTTTGCGCTGCTCAACGCCCGCATCGCCAAGCGGCTCGACGACGACTATCCCGAATTCACGGAAGCCCTGTTCGACGTCCTCTATCCGCATTACCTGCGGCCCTTCCCCTCGTGCTCGATCGCCTGTTTCGACTTGACCGGCGCGGCCAAGCAGCAAACCACGGCCGGCACCATCCCGCGCGGCACCCAGCTCACCACGCGTCCGGTGCGCGGCGCCGCCTGCACCTTCCGCACCGTGTATCCGGTGGCGGTCGCCCCGTTAGAATTGACCGAGGCCCGCTTTTCCGAGATCCTGCGCGCCCCCGAGGCCGTGCGCGCGCCCGCCGGCGCCACGGCCAGCATCAGCGTGACCATTTCCGGCTGCGCCCCGCAAATCAGCATCGGCGCGCTGGGTGTACCCAAGCTGCGCGTCTTCCTCGATGGCGAACCCTCGTTTTGCGCAGCCCTGCGCGACGCGCTGTTCATGCGCACGCTGGTCGCCTACGCGGAAGTGCCGGGCAGCGGGCGCTGGGTGGCGCTGCCGGCGACGCCGATCGTGGCGGCGGGTTTCGACGAGGAAGATGCGCTGATCGATTTCCCGGCCCGTTCCCACGCCGCCTACCGCCTGCTGACCGAATATTTCTGTTTTCCCGAAAAATTCAATTTCGTCGACATCGATCTGACCATGCTGGGCGCCGCCCTGCCCGGCGCCAAATCGGTCACGCTGCACCTGGCGTTAACCGGGATCCGCAGCGATTCGAACACGGCGCGCATGCTCGGCACGCTGTCGACGAATAATCTGCTGCTCGGCTGCACGCCGGTGGTCAACCTGTTCCGCCAGCGCGGCGAGCCGATCCGCCTGACCCACACGACGGCCAGCTATCCGGTGCTGGCCGATGCCCGCCGCGCCTTTGCCTTCGAGGTGCAGTCGATCGATTCGGTGAACCTGGTGCGCCAGACGCCGCAGGGGGAAACGGTGGTCCAGTTCCGCCCCTTCTATTCGCTGCAGCACGCCCAGACGGCCGAGCAGAACGGCCATTACTGGGCCATGCGCCGCGACGAGACGCTGGCCGAGCGCAGCCCCGGCTTCGAGACGCAAATCGCCATCGTCGATATCGATTTCGATCCGGCCGCCGTCGAAACCGACACGCTGAATTTGGAACTGACCTGCTCGAACCGCGACCTGCCTGCCCTGCTCAGTTATGGCCAGGAAGGCGGCGACTTGTTCCTCGAAGGCGGCTCGAGCGTGCGCGCCATCAGTTTTTTGCGCAAACCGACCAATTCCTGGCGTTTTACCAGCGGCAGAAGCGCGCACTGGCGCCTGATTTCGCACCTGGCATTGAACCACCTGTCGATCAGCGCCGGCGGCATCGAGGCGTTTCGCGAAATGCTGGCGCTGTACGACCTGCCGCGTTCTCCCTCCTCGCAGCGCCAGATCGGCGGCATGCGCGCCATCGAGCAAAAGGCCACCAGCGCCTGGCTGGCCGGCAACCCGTTCAATTGCCTGGTACGCGGGGTGCAGGTGCGCCTCGTGATCGACGAGGAGGCCTTTGTCGGCAGCGGCATCCACGCCTTCGCCACCATCGTCGAACGTTTTCTTGCGCTGTACGTGCACGCCAACAGTTTTACGCAACTGGTCATCATCTCGGCGAAAACCGGAGAAGAGTTATTCACATGCCAGCCCAAAAGCGGCGATTTGAGCCTGCTGTAATCGAGCGCCTGTTCCGCGAGCCCTACCGCTTCGAGTATTTCCAGGCGGTGCGCATGCTCGAACTCTGGCTGCGCAAACACGGCGCTCCCCAGCAAAGTCTTGTCGCGAATTTTTTGCGCTTTCAAAATTCGACCTCGCTGCGTTTTCCGGCAAGCCAGTTAGAGGGCATTGCCACCGAGCCGCGCGCGATCGAACCGACTGCGCAAGCGCTGGGCGAGGCACTGAAATCGGGCACCCTGAAATGGGTGCGCCTGACGCCGACCTTCATGGGCCTCTTGGGCGGACATGGCGTGCTGCCGCCGCATTACACGGAGCGCGTCGCCGAGCAGCAATTTGCCGATAAGGACGAGGGCGCGCGCGCCTTCCTCGACACCTTTTCGAACCGCTCGCTGGCGCTGTTCTATGCGGCCTGGCGCAAGTACCGGCTGCACCTGAAATATGAACTCGGCGGCAAGGACAGCTTCTTGCCCTTGCTGCTGGGACTGGGCGGCCTCGGCAATCCGGCCTTGCGGCGGCGTTTATCGCGCCCGGAAAACGGCGCCGTGCTCGACGAGTCGCTCGGCTATTTCGCGGCCTCGATCCGCCAGCGCCCGGTCTCGAGCGTGCAGGTGGCGCGCGTCTTGAGCGAATATTTCGGGCAGGCGATCCGGGTCGAACAGTTCGTCGGCGCCTGGTATGCCGTGCCGCCGCTCCAGCAAAGCACCCTGGGCTGCGACAGCGCCACCCTCGGCACGCGGGCGATTGCCGGCGAACGGGTCTGGCAGCGCGATTTACGGCTGCGCCTGGTCGTCGGGCCGCTCGACCGCGCCGGCTTCGAGGCATTTTTGCCGGGCGGACTGGCGGCGCGCGCGCTCACCAGCCTGATGACGATGTTTACCGGGCTCGCGCTCGAATACGAAGTCGAACTGGTGCTGCGCGCGGCCGACGTGCAGTGCGCGACCCTGTCCGGCGAGCGCCACGCCGGGCGCCTCGGCTGGGGCACCTATCTGGTGAACGGCCCGCAGAAGGACAATCGCAAGGACGTCCACTACGACCTGCGCATGGCATGAACACGCACGCCTTGCCTTGCCGATGCCGGCCGCGCGCCGGCTTTTTTTCGTGCCCAGCGCTGAAGCCTGGGATATGATGCAATTTTGCAATCTTTAAAACGGCAGGAGCGGGCATGATCGTCGGAATCGACCTGGGCACCACCAACAGCCTGATCGCGGTATGGGAAAACGGCAAAGCGCGCCTGATTCCGAACAGCGTCGGTGAATTGCTGACGCCTTCCTGCGTCAGCATCGACGACGACGGTTCCATCCTGGTCGGACGCGCCGCGCGCGAACGCCTGCAGACCCATCCGCGTGCCAGCGCCGCCAATTTCAAGCGCATGATGGGCAGCGACACCACGGTAACGCTCGGCAAGCGGGCGTTTCGCCCGGAAGAGCTGTCGGCCATGGTGCTGCGCTCGCTGAAGGAAGATGCCGAGGCCGCGCTCGGGCAGACGATCACGGAGGCGATCATCACCGTGCCCGCCTATTTTTCGGATGCCCAGCGCAAGGCCACGCGCGCCGCCGGCCAGCTGGCCGGCCTGAAGGTCGAACGCCTGCTCAACGAGCCGACCGCCGCGGCGCTGGCCTACGGCATCCACCAGCGCGACAGCGAAACCAAATTCCTCGTGTTCGACCTCGGCGGCGGCACCTTCGACGTCTCCGTCCTCGACCTGTTCGAGAACGTGATGGAAGTGCGCGCCTCGGCCGGCGACAATTATCTGGGCGGCGAGGATTTCGTGACGGTGCTGGTCGAGCGCTTTTTCGAGGCCGCCAAGGTACCGCAGGCACGCAAGGCGGACGCCCACTTCATGCAGCGCCTGCACGCCCAGGTCGAGGCGGCGAAACGGGCGCTGAGCGAGTCGCCGCACGCCACCATCCGCGTCGGCGACGGCAAGATCGATTACACGATGGAACTCGACGAGGCGCTGCTCGAGAAAAGCTGCGCCGATTTGCTGGCGCGCCTGCGCCACCCGGTCGAACGCGCGCTGCGCGATGCGCGCCTGCCGATCGCGGAACTCGACAACATCGTGCTGGCCGGCGGCGCGACCCGGATGCCGGCCGTGCGCCGGATGGTGGCGCGCATGTTCGGGCGCTTCCCCGCCTGCGACATCAATCCGGACGAAGTCGTCGCCTTGGGCGCGGCGGTGCAGGCCGGCCTCAAGATGAACGATGCCGCGCTCGACGAAGTCGTGATGACCGACGTCGCGCCCTATTCGCTCGGCACCGACACCACCATGCAGCTCGATGGCGGACGCTATTCGCATGGCCACTTCGATCCCATCATCGAGCGCAATACCGTGATTCCCGTCAGTCGCGTGAAACGCTATTTCCCGATCCAGGACAAGCAGACGGTCGTCGAACTGAACATCTACCAGGGCGAAGCGCGCATGGCCAAGGACAACATCCGGCTGGGCCAGCTGAACATCAAGCTCGATCCCGCGCCGCGCGACGAGAACGCGGTCGACGTGCGCCTGACCTATGACGTGAATGGTTTGCTGCAGGTCGAGGCGACGCTGGTGCGCAGCGGCGACACCCATACCCTGGTCATCGAGGGCAATCCCGGCATGCTCAGCGAAGCGGAAATTGCCCAGCGCTTTGCCGCGCTGTCGGAACTGAAAATCCACCCGCGCGACCAGATGGGCAATCGCACCCTGCTCGCGCGCGGCGAGCGCCTGTACCAGCAGCTGCGCGGCATGCCGCGCGAGCAGCTCGGTAAACAGATCACCTTGTTCGAGAACGCGCTCGAATCGCAGGAGCGCCACGTGATCCTGCCGGCCGCCGCCGAGTTCACGCGCGTGCTCGACTATTTCGAGCACCAGAGCTTCCTGCTGCCGGACGCCTGAGGAGCCGCGCATGAAGGAGACCTGCGGCTTCCTGGCCGCGCTCGAGCTCGACGAGACGGCCGACGCGCGCGCCATCCGGCGCGCCTATGCGCGCAAGCTCAAAACGATCGACCAGCAAGCCGATGCCGCCGGCTTCCAGGCGCTGCGCGAAGCCTACGAGACGGCGCTGGACTGGGCGGCGTACGAAGCGCAGGAACGCGAGGAAGCCGAGACCGTCGTCGCGGCGCCTGCGGCGGACGACGCGCCGGCCGCAGTGGCATGCGCTCGAGAAGGACGCAGCCGGAACCTGCGCCTTCCGAGGAAGAGCAGCTGGCCAACATTGTCTGGGAACGGTTTGTCGACGGCAGGCAGGAGCTGCTGCAGACCCACCGCCTGGGCGACCCGGATGCCTGGCACGATGTGCTGCGCGCGCGCCTGCAGGACGAGGAGCTGATCCATATCGGGGCGCGCATGCAGTTCGAGTGGCGCATCGTGCACATCCTGGGCAACGGTTGGCAAGCCGGCCACGAAGCGCTGTTTCCGGCGGCCGTCGCCGCCTTCGACTGGGCGCGCGACCGGCGCCTGTTGAGTCAATTCGGTTATTTCGGCGACGTGTTGAATGCCGCGATCGACGAACGCGCCCTGTTCGACAGCCAGGCGATTGCCGTGCGCTCGGTGCAGGAACGCATCGCCATGCTGCTGCGGCGCGAACAGCCGGCCGACGCGCGCGACATCGTGCAAAGCATGGCCGAACTGCGCAAGATGCAGGAGCGCTTCCCGGCGCTGCTGCAGGTGGTGACGAATGCCGAGAGTGTCGCCTATTGGCATGCCCAGCTACCCGGAGTGCCGGGATCGATGAAGAACAGCGCATCGCGCAAGCGCAACCGGCATTGGGACGGCCTGTTCATGTTCGTCGATCGCTGGTGCTGGTCGCTTTCTTCGCCTACAAGGCAGTACAACCGACCCCGGAAAGTCAGCGCCTGCAGGCGCGGGACCGATGTCGCTGCGCCAGCCAGGCATGTCGACCCGCGCGCCAATCCACCGACCCAGGCGCAGCTGGAACAATATGTGCCGCTGCCGCAGTTCCAGCCCGGGCCCGATGCGCTGCCCGGCAACTACACCGTCGAATTCGAGGTGTTCCTGGACGCCGGCGGCAAGGTGATCGGCGTAAATAAACTGAAGGACTCCACGCTGGCCGGCTTCGACGAAGCGGCCGAAGCAGCGCTGCGCGCCGCAAAAACCTTTCCGCCGCAGACGGCGCGCATCTTCACGATCTCCATGTATGCGAAGATCGGGCCGACCAGCCCGGTCCCGCGCCGGCCAGGCGCCACCACGCAGGTGTAAGCGCCTGCGTGGCCGCGCTCAGTTCCACTTGCCGGCGCGCCCGCCGATGCTGTAGCGGCCCGCACCGAGCAGGGCCAGCGCGATCGCCGCAAAGAAATACATCCCCTGCAGTTCGAGCGCCCAGCCGCCGGTCTCGCGACATCGTGAAGAACTGCTTGGTATGCACCAGCAGCACCGCCACGATCATGTTGCCGGCGACGATCAGCGCGGCGAGCCGGGTCCACACGCCGAACAGGATCAGCAAGGGCGCGATGACTTCGCCCACGTACACCAGGTAGCCGATCGCCTCCGGCAAGCCCATTTTGGCCAGCATGCCGGTGATGAAACCGACGCCGCCGATCAGCTTGGAGACGCCGTGGAACAGCAGCAGCACGGCCAGGGCCACGCGCAGCACGAGCCGCCCAGGTCCTCGCGCGAGGCCGCGACGCCATTGTCAACGGGGATCGGTTCTCATCGCCTGGCTCCTTGTGCTTAGGTTCGCCGGCCAGCACCTTGTCGGGCGTGATCGGCGTACTGCGGATGCGCTTGCCGGTGGCGTGGTAGATCGCATTGCTGACCGCCGCCGCCACGCTCACCAGGCCGATTTCGCCCACGCCTTTCGCTCCCAGGCGGCTGACGATGCGGTCGTCCTCCTCGACAAAGACGACGTCGATATCGTGGATGTCCGCATTCACCGCCACGTGGTATTCGGACAGGTTGTGGTTCATGAAGCGCCCGAAGCGGTGGTCGGTATGGCTTTCCTCGTGCAGCGCCTGGCTGATGCCCCAGACCACGCCGCCGATGATCTGGCTGGTCGCCGTCTTGGTGTTCATGATGCGCCCTGCCGCGATCGCGCTGACCACGCGCGTCACGCGCACCACGCCCAGGTCTTCGTCGACCCGCACTTCGACGAATACCGCCGAATGGGTCATGCGCCGGAATTTGCGTTGCTTCAGCATGTTCGGCAGCATCAGGTATTTTTCCTCGATCCGTTCGCGGCCCGCGCGCCCGACGATGGTCCCGAGCGAAATGAAGGTGTGCGGATCCTTTTCAAGGCGCATCACGCCCTCGACGAATTCCACATCTTTGACACGCTTGTCGCGGAAGGGCGAATCGGCGTCCGACTGGGCGTAACGCAGGAGCGTCAGTTGCAGCTTCTCGCACACGCCGGCCACGGCCGAACCGACGGTGGCCACGTGCGAGGAGCCGCCTTCGATCGGCGCCGCCGGCAGGGTCGAGTCGCCCAATTGGAACGTCACGCGCTCCAGCGGCAGGCCCATGGCTTCGGCGGCGATCGTCGCCATCACGGTATAGGTGCCGGTGCCGATGTCGGTGGCGGCGCTGGAGACGACCAGGCTGCCGTCCGCATGCATCACGGCGCTGGCGCGCGCGAACATCTGCATCGCATCCCAGACGCCGGTCGCCATGCCCCAGCCGACGTATTCCGAGCCCTCCTTGCGCGCACGCGGCGCCTGCGGGCGCTGCGCCCAGCCGAATTTCTCGGCGCCTTGCGCATAACAGGCGCGCAGTTCCTTGCTCGAATACGGCTTGTCGTCGGCCGGCGAGACCTCCGCGTAGTTTTTCAGGCGCAGGGCCAGCGGGTCCATGTTGAGTTCGTAGGACAGCTCGTCCATCGCCACTTCCAGCGCATGCATGCCGTGCGCCGCGCCGGGGGCGCGCATGTCGATCGGCGTGTACTGGTCGAGACGCACCAGTTTATAACCGAGCTTGATGTTGTCGCAGGCGTAGAGCAGGCCCGACCAGTTGACGACGACTTCGACGTAATCCTCGAGCTGCGAGGTTTCGGCGACCGCTTCGTGCTGGATCGAGGTCAAGGTGCCGTCGCGCTCGGCCGCCAGTTTCACCCACTGCACCGTCTCCGGGCGGTGGCCGAAGCTGAACATCTGCTGGCGCGTCAGCTGCACGCGCACCGAGCGTTTCAGCTGCAGCGCGGCCATCACGGCCAGGGTCAGCTGGTATTGCGGGCGCAGGCCGGAACCGAAGGCGCCGCCCACATACGGATTGCGCACCGTGACCTTGTCCTTCGACAGGCCGAACACGTGCGAGACATACCAGCGGCTGTTCTGCGAACTTTGCGTCTTGTCGTAGATGGTCAGATGACCGTCTTCCTCGTAGATCACGGTCGAGGCGAACAGTTCGAGCGGGTTGTGGTGCTCGACGCCGTGATGGAACTCGGCGTCGATTTTGACGGGCGCCGCTTGATACGCTTTATCGGCATCGCCCTTTTCCTTGGGCGGCGGTTCGATACCCGGCTTTCAGGGGCCGCGGCGTAAAGGCGCGCTCCAGGTTCGCCACCAGGCGCGTGTCGTGCTCTTCTTCCTCGTAGCGGATGCGCACCAGGGCGGCCGCGCGGCGCGCCGCCTCGAAGGTCTCGGCCAGCACCAGCGCCACCGGCTGGCCGCTGTAGAGCACGCGGTCGTTGTAGAAGGGGCGGAAGGGCGAGCCGGCCGGCGCCGTCATGTCCTTGTAGGCGATGTCGAAGGAACGCACCTTCGGGCGGTTCAGGTGGCTCATCACCTCGACCACGCCGTCGATCAGCATGGCTTCCTCGATATCGATGTCGAGGATGCGGCCCTTGGCGATGGTGCCGCTGACGACGACGCCATATAGCTGGTCGGGCGCGGCGTATTCGGCGGCGTAGCGGGCGTCGCCCGTGACTTTGGCGCGGCCGTCGACGCGCGAGACGGCGCCGCCGGTGACGACCTGGCCGGTGCCCGGCTCGGCGACGGGGGTTTTCAGGGCCTGGATCAGGTCAGTCATGCGGCTCTCCGGTATTGGTGACGGTGCCTTGCACCGCGGTCTGCAGCGCGCGCACGATGGCCTTGCGCGCCAGCCTAATCTTGAAATCGTTGTCGCCCTGGCCGACCGCGCCCTCGAGCAGCAGGTCGGCCACGCGGCCGAACAGCGCCGGGTCTTCCTTCTGGCCTTCCGAGCAGCGCTTCCGCTTCCGGCTTGCGCCACGGTTTATGCGCGACCGAACCGAGCGCGATGCGCGCGCTCTTGATGACGCCGTCGGCGCCGATGTCCAGCGCCACCGCCACCGACACCAGCGCGAACGCATACGACAGGCGCTCGCGGATTTTCAGGTAGGCCGAGTGGGCGGCATAGCGGCGCGCATCGGGCAGGGACAATGTGGGTGATCAGTTCGTCGGCTTCGAGCACGTTGTCGTACTGGGGCGCGTCGTCGGGCAGGCGGTGGAATTCGGCGAACGGGATCGCCCGCTTGCCGCGTGCCGATTCGACGTGCACCGTCGCTTCCAGGGCGGCCAGCGCCACGCACATGTCGGACGGGTGGGTCGCGATGCAATGGTCGCTGGCGCCGAGAATGGCGTGCTGCTTGGTGATGCCGCCGATGGCCGAGCAGCCGCTGCCCGGATCGCGCTTGTTGCAGGGCGTGGCGAGGTCGTAAAAATAAAAGCAGCGGGTTCGCTGCAGCAGGTTGCCGCCATTGCTCGCCATGTTGCGCAGCTGGGGCGAGGCGCCGGCCAGGATCGCGGCCGACAGCAGCGGATAGCGCTCGCGCACCAGCGGGTGGTAGGCCGTATCGGCATTGCGCGCCAGGGCGCCCAGCTTCAGGCCTTCGCCCTCCGCCTCGATCTTGTCCAGGGGCAGGCGGTTGATGTCGACCAGGCGGCTCGACACCATCACGCCTTCCTTCATCAGGTCGATCAGATTGGTGCCGCCGGCGATGAAACGCACGGCCTCGCCGGCGAAGCTGGCGTTGCCGGCCACTTGCGCGAGCGCCGGCTCCAGGCTCTCGGGTTGGGCAAAGGTGAACGGGTTCATGCCGGCACCGTTCCGGTGATGACGGGCCGCACGGCGTTATCGCCGTCCTCGATGCCCGCGACTGCGCACACCGCCTTGCGGATGCCGGGATAGGCGCCGCAGCGGCAGACGTTCCCGCTCATCAGTTCGCGCACTTCGGCCACCGTCTTGGCTTGCCCCTCGTTGATCAGGCCGACCGCCGAGCAGATCTGGCCGGGCGTGCAGTAGCCGCACTGGAAGGCGTCGTTGTCGATGAAGGCTTGCTGCATCGGGTGCAGCTTGTCGCCCTCGGCCAGGCCTTCGATGGTGGTGATCTCGCGGCCGTTCTGCATGACGGCCAGCGTCATGCAGGAATTGATGCGCTTGCCGTCGATGAGGACGGTGCAGGCGCCGCACTGGCCGTGGTCGCAGCCCTTCTTGGAACCGGTGAGGTCGAGGCGCTCGCGCAGCAGGTCCAGCAAGGTCACCCAGGCTTCGAGTTCCATGTCGTGTTGCTGGCCGTTGATGCGCAGGGTGAGCGGATAGCGCTCGGGAGCGGTCATGGTGAATCCTTTCTGGATGGTGTCGATGGAGCTGGGCCGGCGCGGGCGGCAGCCCGGAATGCAGTTGTCATTCGCTGTTGTCATTCCGCTACGTCCATCTTAGTAGCAAGCGGCGGGTAACCGGCGCACGAATGCCCGGCCGATCGAATCGTCGGGACTCGCTACACTGGAGACCCATCAACACAGACAAGAGGTCATCATGAAAGCCATCGCCGCCTTCGCATCCCTGCCCGCCGACAACGTCAACGCCTTGCAGGACATCGTGCTGCCCGACCCGGTCGCGACCGGCCACGATCTGCTGGTCGAGGTGCACGCGGTCTCCGTCAATCCGGTCGACACCAAGGTGCGGCGCGGCTTGCCAGCCCGAGGCGCAGGATGAACCGAAGGTACTGGGCTGGGATGCGAGCGGCATCGTGCGCGCCGTCGGTCCGGAAGTGACGCTGTTTCGCCCCGGCGACCGGGTCTGGTATGCCGGCGCCATCAACCGCCCCGGCAGCAACAGCGAACTGCAGCTGGTCGACGAACGGATCGTCGGGCGCATGCCGGCGAATCTCGGCTTTGCCGAAGCGGCGGCCCTGCCGCTGACGGCGATCACGGCCTGGGAATTGCTGTTCGACCGCCTGGGACTGGAATTCGGCGGCCATGTGGGAGAGAAGCTGCTGGTGGTGGGCGCGGCCGGCGGCGTCGGCTCGATCCTGGTGCAGCTGGCGCGCCAGCTGACCGGCATCACCGTCATCGGCACCGCCTCGCGCCCCGAGACGATGGAGTGGGCGCGCATCTTCGGCGCCCACCACGTGATCGACCACGGCACGCCGCTGGACACCGCCTTGATCGACGCCGGCCTGGGCGAAGTCCACTACGCGATCAGCCTGACCCACACCGACAAACATTTCAGTGCGCTGGTGAATGCGATCAAGCCGCAGGGCAAGCTGGCGCTGATCGACGACCCGGAGCCGATCGACGTGCGCCTGTTAAAACGGAAAAGCATCTCCCTGCACTGGGAGCTGATGTTTACGCGCTCGCTGTTCAACACGCCGGATCTGCAGGCCCAGCACCGCCTGCTGAACGAGGTGGCGCAGCTGGTCGAGGACGGGCGCATCCGCACCACGCTGGCCCAGAACCTCGGCACCATCAACGCCGCCAACCTGCGCCGCGCGCACGCCTTCATCGAAAGCGGCGCGGCCAGCGGCAAGGTGGTGCTGGAAGGGTTTTAAGCCGAAATTTAGTTGTCTCTTGCCATCTTTTTGGCAAAGAAATAATTGCTGCAAAAACAGGCAAATAAACAATATTATCGTTTATCTGATTTATACAAAATAAACGGTATATATCGTATGTTTCAGCTTGCCGGCAGCAGGCAGTTTTCCTTGATGATCATCTCGTTGATGGCGCGTTTGTAGCTTGCCAGAGGCGGCAGGCCGAGGCGTTTGCGGCGCGCCTCGACCCGGGCCAGGTCGTCCAGCGGGTAATAGTCCCAGGCGCAGCCGTCGACCTGGCGCAGCTGGGTGCCGTAGCGCTGTGGCTGTCCCTCCTTCACCGCCAGCCGGTCCGACGCCGTGGCCAGGTGGATCGCGGAGGCTTCGCCGTCGAGCACGGCCAGTTCGAGCTGGCGCACGACCTGGCGCTGGAAGGGTAGAGTCGTCGCTGCCCTGCTGGGCCACCAGCCAGGCGCGCCGGGCCGCGTCGAGCCCCTCGCTGCTGCGGCGCGGCCAGCCGCAGGCCGCCAGCAGGGCGCCCAGGCGCTCGGTGTTGTCGCGCTCGACCAGCGCGAGCTGGGCCAGGTGGCGCGCCGCCACGGCGTCCTCGGGCGGGGCCAGGTAATCGACCCGGCTGCGCACGGCCTCGACCGCTTCTTCCATGACCACCAGCTGCTGCGCATAGGAGGCGCATTCCGGCGCGGCGCAGGCGGGCGCGGCCAGGACGGCGGCGGCCAGGAGTGAAACCAGGACATATATGGTGCTTCGGCTACCCATCATTTCGTTCTCAAAAAGGCAATCAAACAAGCGTAACATACGTCGGAACGCCGCCCTGCGGCAATCTGCCGCGCCACCACCGGAGACCGGGATCCCCATGCGAATGCGTTTGTTCCTCTTGCTGCCGGCCTTCATCGGCGTGCATGCCACAGCAGCGACGAGCGATGAAGATGCGCTGTGGCAAAAGCTGCGCGGCGGCGGCGTGACCGTCCTGATGCGCCATGCCGCCACCGACCCCGGCATCGGCGATCCGCCCGGTTTCAAACTGAACCAATGCGCGACCCAGCGCAACTTGTCGGACGCGGGCCGCCAGGACGCCCGCCGCATCGGCGCCGCCTTTCGCCGGCACGGCGTGGCGCCCGGCGCCGTCTGGTCGAGCCGCTGGTGCCGCTGCCTCGACACCGCGCGCATGGCGTTTGGAAGCGTCGTTCCCGAGCCGGGTCTGGATTCGATGTTCAACGACGATGAACGAAGCGCTGCCGCCAAGCTGCGCACGCTTGCGTGCGCGCCTGGCCGCACGCCGCGGACAATACGCCGCTGGTGCTGGTCACGCACGACGTCAACATCCGCGCCCTGACTGGACAATCGCTGGCGCCGGGGGAAATGGTGTTGACTCGCGTGCGCGACGGCAAGCTGGAGGTGATCGGCCGCCTTGCCGTCTCCGCCGGCGCGCCGCCCCCGGCACGATAGACATAGCCGCACCCGGATGCTGGCGTATCTGTAACAGCGCTGCCAAGCCTGCGGCCCGGTCCGCCGCATGCTACAGTGCCCGTTCGATCAACCGTACCCCTGCCAGCATGCTGAAACCTTCCGCTATCACTGCGCTCCTCCTGTCGGCCTGCGCCTGCAACGCCGCCGTCGCCGCCATTCCCGTCTACGGCTTCATCGTCAAGAACACCTATCCGCACGACCCGCAAGCCTTTACGCCAGGGCCTGTTCTTCCGCGACGGCCACCTGTTCGAAACGACCGGCCTCACCGGCCGCTCGACCCTGCGCCGCGTCGAGCTGAAAACCGGCAAGGTCCTGCAAAAGACGGAACTCCCGAAAGAGGTGTTCGGCGAAGGGTCGACGGCGGTGGGCGACAACATCCTCGGCCTGACCTGGCAATCGAAGACCGGCTATGTCTTCGACGCCAAGACCTTCACCATGAAGGGCAAGTTCCCCTACGAAGGCGAAGGCTGGGGCCTGGCCAGCGATGCGAAAAATGTCTACATGAGCGACGGCAGCGCCAGCATCCGCGTGCTCGATCCAGCCAGCTTGAAGGAAGTGCGGCGCGTGCAGGTGACGGCCGAAGGGAAACCGATCGATTCGCTGAACGAACTGGAAATGGTCGATGGCGAACTGTATGCGAACGTCTGGGGCACCGACCTCATCGCCCGCATCGACCCGGGCTCCGGCAAAGTCACCGGCTGGATCGACCTGAGCAACCTGCTGCCGCGCGAAAAACGCGGCACCAGTTCGCTCGACGCGGTCTTGAACGGCATCGCCTACGATGGCAAGCACCGCAAGCTGTATGTCACCGGCAAATTCTGGCCGAAACTGTTCGAAATCGAACTGGTGCGTTTCGAAGGACGATAAGCCTTAGCTGGTGACGGAAATCACGACCTTGCCGAAGTGCGAGCCCGATTCCATGTAGCGATACGCTTCCCGGGCCTGGTCGAAGTTGAACACGCGGTCGACCACGGGTTTGATGCCGCTGGTGGCGGCAAAGCGCATCACTTGCTCCAGCATGGCGCGGCTGCCGACGAAAATGCCGACCATGCGCTTGGCGCCGGCCAGTAAAGTCGCCGGATTGACTTCGCCGCCAAAGCCGCTCACGCCGCCGATGATCGCCACGCTGCCGCCCATCGCGCAGGATGCCACCGAGCGGTTGACGGTGCCCTGCCCGCCCACTTCCAGCACCACGTCGGCGCCCGCGCCATGGGTAAAGCGCAGCACTTCTTCCTGCCACTCGGGCGTGGTGACATAGTTGATGGTGTGGTGGGCGCCGAGTTCGCGCGCGCGCTGCAGTTTCTCGTCGGAGGACGAGGTGATGATGGTGCGCAGGCCGGCCGCCCTGGCCAGCTGCAGGCCCAGCACCGAGACGCCGCCGGTACCCAGCAGCAGCACCGTGTCGCCCGGCTTGATGGCGTTGCTCGACTCGAAAATCGCATTCCAGGCGGTGACGCCCGCGCAGGGCATGGTCGCCGCTTCCACATAGCTCAGCTGCGGCGGAATTTTGACCAGGGCATCCTCGTGCAGCACGACTTCCTCGGCCAGCATGCCGTCGATGTCGCCGCCGAGCGCATGGCGGATTTTGATCGCCGAGGTGCGCCCGTCCTGCCAGTGGGGGAAGAAGGAGGCGGCCACGCGGTCGCCCACCTGCAGCCGGGTCACGCCATGGCCGACGGCCAGCACTTCGCCGGCGCCGTCCGAGCAGGGAATGATGGGGTTATCCACATTCACCAGATAATTGCCGCTGGCAACCATCAAGTCGCGGTAATTCAGCGACACCGCGTGCACGCGGATCCGCACTTCGCCATTCGCCAGTTCACGCTGCGTCAAGTCCACGCACTGCAAGCCGTCGATATTGTCGCCCGGCAGAATCTGGTAAGCCCGCATCGTGTTCTCCATGAATAATAGGGTAGCGGGCCATTCTACTGCGCACCCTCAGGGCAAGGAAATCGGCCAGGCCAGTTTGACTCAATGTGCTTCGGCGACAGCCTTCTTTCCACGCATTTTGTTCACCAGCGTGACCACCAGCAGCACGAGCACGCCGACCGCGATCCCGACCAGGGCGTCGAAGACGACCGGGCCGATCGCGTGCAGCACGCCGCCGACGACCGGCACCGTGCCCATCGCTGGTGGCCATGGCTTCCGAATAATGGTGCAGCAGTTCCCAGTTATGCGCGACGATGCCGCCGCCGACCATGAACATGGCGGCGGTGCCGACGACCGACAGGAATTTCATCAGGCGCGGCGCCAGCGCCAGCAGCATGCGGCCGAAGCCTTGCGCGGCGGCGCCGCTCTTCTTGCGTCAGATACAGGCCGAGCGTCGTCGATCTTGACGATGCCGGCGACCAGGCCGTACACGCCGACCGTCATGATCACGGCGATCAGGACCAGCACCGCCACCTGCTGCATGAACGGCATCGCCGATACGGTGCCGAGCGAGATGACGATGATTTCGGCCGACAAAATAAAATCGGTGCGGATCGCGCCCTTGATCTTGTCCTTTTCGAGCGCGACCATGTCTTCCTTGCCGGCCAGCGCCGCGGCCAGGCGTTCCTTGTGGGCCGCGTC
Source organism: uncultured beta proteobacterium (assembly GCA_963729765.1). Taxonomy (GTDB): domain Bacteria; phylum Pseudomonadota; class Gammaproteobacteria; order Burkholderiales; family Burkholderiaceae_D; genus Telluria. Next base: position 137,484 of record CAVSPL010000021.1, read on the forward strand.
TTCCTCCGGGCTGTGCAGGAATTTATGGGCCAGTTTTTCCGCGCCCTCGAAGCACAGGAAGGCGCCGCCGATCATCAAGCAGCGGAATGATCAGCCAGGGCGCGAAGGCCGAGATCAGCAGCGCGGCCGGCACCAGGATCGCCTTGTTCCACAGCGAACCCTTGGCCACCGCCCACACCACCGGCAGTTCGCGCGTCGGCGTCGACGCCGGTCACCTGCTGGGCATTGAGCGCGAGGTCGTCGCCCAGCACGCCGGCGGTCTTCTTGGCCGCGACCTTGGTCATCAGCGTGACGTCGTCGAGGACGGTGGCGATATCGTCGAGTAATGCGAGCAAACTGCCTGCGGCCATGGAACTACTCCTGAAATTAGCAATATGGCAGCATCTTAACCGAGGCGTAGTGCGCGCGCGCACACGGTTCAGCGCGATTAACTGCGCTTCACCCCCGAAAATCTGCAGCTCGTCGCTTTCGGCGCGTGCTCCCGCGGCGTCATACGTATAGTCAGTATCGAAGGCTGCGGTTCGCCAGCCTCGCCCCTGCCGACGGAGACCACGATGACACCGACCATGATGAGCCAGACTACCGCCCCACTGCGCCGCACCCGCCCGCCGAAGCGCAAGACGCGCATCACGATCTACCTCGACGACGAGGTGCTGAGCGAATTCCGCACCCTGTCCGAGCGCTGCGGCACCGGCTACCAGACCCTGATCAACGCCGCCCTGCGCACCCGCCTGGCCGCGGCCGGCATCGAACCGAGCCTGCTCTGACGGGCGCGCCGCAAAACACCCGGAAAAAACGGCGCATCATGCGGCGTCCGGTTGAAGGCGCGAGAAAGTTACATGTAGCAAACATTTGTGCTACTCTTTCCGCTCTTTCAACCCCGGAGGCACCATGAAAAAAGGCGAACTGATCGCGGAATTTGCCAAGCGTACCGAGATGAGCGGTACCGCTGCCAACAGCGCGGTCAACACGATCATCGAGATCATCACCGAGCGTCTGAAAAAAGGCGATACGGTCGGCATCACCGGCTTCGGCACGTTTTCGGTCACCAAGCGTGCCGCGCGCAAGGGCCGCAACCCGGCAACGGGCGAAGTCATCAAGATCGGCGCATCGAAAACCCCGCGTTTCTCGGCTGGCGCCACCCTGAAGGCTGCCGTCAATCCGCGCAAGAAGTAATCATCCAGAGCCGCATCCACCTGGCGCCGCGGCATGCAGCCGCGCGCCATCTCCCCCTCCTGTTGTTCCCGTCTTCCCGAGTTCCCCCATGTCTTTCGCCACCTGGATCGCCTTCGTCATCGCCGGCACCGTGATCGCCATTTCTCCCGGTTCGGGCGCCGTGCTGTCGATGTCGCACGGCCTTGCCTATGGCGTCAAGAAGGCCAGCGCCACCGTGCTCGGCCTGCAGCTCGGCCTGATCCTGGTGCTCGTCATTGCCGGCGCCGGCGTCGGCACCCTGCTGCTCGCCTCCCCGACCGCCTTCCTGGTCGTGAAAATCATCGGCGCGCTGTACCTGATTTACCTGGGCGTGTCGCAGTGGCGCTCGAAGGTCGAGGCCGGCCCGAGCGCCAGCAGCGCCGGCCTCGCCGCCCACCCCTCCTTCGGCAAGCGCGTGCTGACCGGTTTCCTGACGAATGCGACCAACCCGAAGGGCATCATCTTCATGGTCGCCGTGCTGCCGCAATTTATCTCGAAGGATGCCGACGCTGCTGCCGCAACTGGCCATCCTCGGCGTGACCATGGTCACCATCGACAGCCTGGTGATGCACGGTTACGCGACGCTGGCGTCGTCGATGCAGCGCCTGTTCCGCGATCCGCGCGCGATGCGCATCCAGAACCGCTTTTTTGGCGCGGTGCTGGTCGTCGTCGGCTCGATGCTGTTCTTCGTCAAACGCGCCGGCGCTTGAGCGCAGCCGTGCTTGTTTCGGTTGTGCAGCATTTGCAACCGTCTGTAATTCCGGTTGTCATGGCCTGGCCGCATGCGGTGTAATCAGGTCGACGCATTCCGTCCCCACCGCCTGGAGCCTATCGATGACCCTTCGTACGCTGAAATCCGCCACGCTGCTCGCGCTGGCGGTGTATTCCACCCTGGCCCTGGCGGACGATCCGCCGGCCCGGGTCGGCCGCGTCGCCCTGACGCAGGGCCAGGTCAGCATCAGCAGCGCCGGCGAAACCGCCAACGCCGCGCTGGTCAACTGGCCGGTCACCTCGAACCAGACCATCTCCACCGCGCCCGGCGCGCGCACCGAACTGCGGATCGGCTCGACCGCGATCCGCCTCGACGGCGACTCCGCGCTGGAAGTCATGCAGCTCGACGACGACAGGCTGAGCCTGCGCCTGCACTACGGCAGCGCCAGCATCCGCGTCGTCAGCGACGAGGTGGCCGGCGGCTTCGAACTCACCACGCCGCAGGCGCGCGTGCTGCTGCAGCAGCCGGGGCGCCTGCGCGTGGACGCCGAGCGCGAACGCGACACCAGCAGCATCCGCGTCTTCGACGGCGTCGCCGTGGTCGAAGGCGGCGGCGAACGCCTGACCGTGCGCAGCGGGCGCAGCGCCGAGGTGCTCGGGCAAGGATGTGCGCATGACGCAAGCGGTGACGCGACAGCTTCGACGAATGGGCCGCGCTGCGCGACCGCGTACCGAGGCGGTGCGCGCCACCCGCTACGTGCCGGACGAGATGACCGGTTACGAAGACCTCGACCGCTACGGCAGCTGGCGCGACGACAGCGAATACGGCGCCCTGTGGCTGCCGACGGTCGCCTCGAACTGGGTGCCCTACCGCGACGGCCGCTGGACCTATATCGCCCCCTGGGGCTGGACCTGGGTCGACAACGCGCCCTGGGGCTATGCGCCCTTCCACTACGGGCGCTGGGTGCAAGTCAACAGCCGCTGGGCCTGGGCCCCGGGCCGCCTCGAGCGGCATCCGGTGTGGGCGCCGGCGCTGGTCGGCTGGGTCGGCGGCGCCGGCTGGAGCCTGGGCGTGAATAGCGTGGCGCAGGGCTGGTATCCCCTGTCTCCCTACGACCGCTTCGTGCCCGGCTACCGCCTGTCGGACAACCATTTACGGCGCCTGAACGACCATGGCGGCCGCGATGGGCGCAAGCGTGATGCGAATCGCGACGGCGTCCCGGACTACCGCCAGCGCGGTTTGACCGTGGTGCCGCAGGACCGCTTCGGCCAGCGCGGCGAAGTCGTCGTCAAACACGAGTCGCGCGTGACGCCGCCGGCGAACTGGCAAACCGCGTCCGGCGCCCAGCCGCCGGTGCCGCGTGGCATGGCGCGGGAGCGGCGCGACCGCGACGGCGATGGCCGTCCGGATGGCCGGCGCGATGGCAATGATGGCTGGCGCCGCGACGGGCGCCAGGCGGGACGCGATGGCCAGCCCGTGCAAACGCCGCCGGTCGCAGTCGCGCCGCCGGCAGCCGGTGTGCAGCCGTCACAGCCCGTCTTCGTGCGCCAGCCGGGCGTGATCACGACGGCGCCGCAGCCGGGCGCGCAACGCGACTGGCGCGGACGCGATGAGCGCGATGACGGATGCGCGATGGACGGGACGCGGCCGACGAGGGCCGGCGCCAGCGTGGTTTCGGACAACGCGACGCCGCAGCGGCGGCAGCGCTTGCGCCACCCCAGCCGGCCCCGCAGCCATTTAGCCAGCGCGGCGGCGCGGCCGGGGCGATGGAGGCGGCGGCCATGCGTGCGCAAGCCCAGGCGCAGATGCAGGCTCAGCAAGCCCAAGCGCAGCAGGCACGGATGCAGGCCCAGCAGGCACAGCAGGCAAATATCCAGGCGCAAATGCAAGCCCGCGCCCAGGCGCAGATGCAAAGGGAGGCCGCCGCGGCAGTGGCGCCGCCGCCACAGCGCGCCATGCCGAGCCCGCCGCCTGCCCCAGCCGCCGCGCCGGCGCCGCGCGAGGCGCGCGAGGTGCGCGAAGCGCCCGAGCGTCGCGGCGGCGACGGCCGGCGCGAGCGCGATGGCGCACGCCAGCTGGACCGTTGATGCGCGAGGACGTGGCGTCGTCGCCAGCCGGCAATTTCACGCGCAAGCCCCGCATTGGCTACAATGGCGTTTTGCACAGGAGCCCTCATGGACCCGAAAGAATCCCTCATTGAATACCCGAGTGACTTCCCGATCAAGGTGATGGGCCCGACGCACGACGCCTTCGCCACCACGATCGTCGAAGTCGTCTGCCGGCTTCGACCCGACCTTCCACGATGGCCGCATGGAAGTGCGTCCCTCCGGCAAGGGCAATTACACCGGTTTGACCTGCACCGTGCGCGCCATCAGCCGCGAACAACTCGACGATTTATACCGCGCGCTGTCGGCCCATCCGATGGTCAAGATCGTCATGTAATGTTGTCAGGCAGCGCCCCCACCCGCCCCGCCCCGCCGCTCATCCGCGACGCTGGGCGGCGCCGATTACGAACCCGTGTTTGCCGCCATGCGCGCCTTCACCGACGCGCGCACGCCGGAGACGCCGGACGAACTCTGGATCGTCGAGCATCCGCCGGTGTTCACGCTGGGCCTGGGCGCCGATCGCGGCCACCTGCTGGCCGGACCCGGCGTGCCGGCCCACGCGATTCCCGTCGTGCAGACCGACCGCGGCGGCGAAGTGACCTATCACGGCCCCGGCCAGGTCGTGATTTACCTGCTGATGGATTTACGCCGCAACAAGCCGGGCGGCAAGCTCTACGCCCGGCAATTTGTGGAAAAAATCGAACAGGCGGTCATCGACGTGCTGGCGGCGTATAATCTGGGCGGTGAACGCGTTGCCGGCGCGCCCGGCATTTATATTGCCGCCGGCCCGCGCCGCGGCGCCAAGATCGCCGCGCTGGGTTTAAAAGTGCGCGGCAATGGCTGTACCTACCACGGGGTCTCGCTGAACGTGGCGATGGATTTGACGCCGTTCTCGTGGATTAATCCCTGCGGCTATTCCGGCCTTTCCACCGTCGACATGCGCACCATGGGCATCGAGGCGCCGTTGGCCGACGTGCAACAGGCATTGGCGCAAGCACTCGTGTCCCACCTGGCACCTGCCGAACCGAACAACTCCAACTGAGGCCCGCCCGGGCCCTTCGCGATATGACTACCGACACCGATACCGGTCTGAATCCCGCCTACAACGCCCTCGATAAACAGAAGGGCGCCAGCAAAACCTCGCGCATCCCGATCAAGATCGTGCCGATCGCCGACGCCGAACGCCTGAAAAAGCCGGACTGGATCCGGGTCAAAGCGGCCACCGCCTCCTCGCGCTTCTACGAGATCAAGGACATCCTGCGCGCAAATAACCTGGTCACCGTCTGCGAAGAAGCGAGCTGCCCGAACATCGGCGAATGCTTCGGCAAGGGCACGGCCACCTTCATGATCATGGGCGACAAGTGCACGCGCCGCTGCCCGTTCTGCGACGTCGGCCACGGCCGCCCGGATCCGCTCGACGTCAACGAGCCTGCCAACCTGGCCAAGACCATCGCCGACCTGCGCCTGATCGTATGTCGTGATCACCTCGGTCGACCGCGACGATCTGCGCGACGGCGGCGCCGGCCACTTCGTCGACTGCATCAGCAAGACGCGCGCGCTGTCGCCGAACACCAAGATCGAAGTGCTGGTGCCCGACTTCCGCGGCCGCCTGGCCAAGGCGCTCGCCATCTTCGCCGACGGCTTGCCGGACGTGATGAACCACAACCTGGAAACCGTGCCGCGCCTGTACAAGGAAGCCCGTCCCGGCGCCGACTACAAGCACTCGCTCGAACTGCTGCGCGACTTTAAAGCGCTGTACCCGAACGCGGTGACCAAGTCCGGCATCATGGTCGGCCTCGGCGAAACCGACGAAGAGATCCTGCAAGTGATGCGCGACATGCGCGAGCATAACGTCGAGATGCTGACCATCGGCCAGTACCTGTCGCCGTCGAACTCGCACCTGCCGGTGCGCCGCTACGTGCACCCGGACCAGTTCAAGAAATTCGAAGAAGCCGCCTACGAGATGGGCTTTGTGCACGCGGCGGTCGGCGCGATGGTGCGCAGTTCGTATCATGCGGACGTGCAGGCGCACAGCGCGGGCGTGGCGGCGTAAGCAGCCAGCCTGGCAGCGCAAACGAGAACGGCCTCCGAGGAGGCCGTTTTTATTATGGTCGCCGGCGTCTTACTTCAGGGCCGCCGGTCCCTTGAACTTCGTGTTCAACTCCGCTTCCACGCCATCGACCCGGTCGACGGTCTGCGCGTCGCGGCCCGACCGCGCGGGTCGGCACGATGCGCGGCGTGATCAGGACGATGGTCTCGGTCGAACTGCCGGTTTCCTCGGTGTTCGAAAACAGTTTACCGAGGCCGGGCACGTCGGCCAGCAGCGGCACGCCGGTGCGGCGCTTGCCGGAGCTGGCCTTGATCAGGCCGCCGATCAGGATCGATTGACCGTTTTCCGCCACCAGTTGCGTGTTCACTTCGGTCGTCTTCTTCGACGGGATCCCGCCCAGCAGCGTGCCCGAGCTCACTTCCGGGCGCACCCGCAGCGCGATGCGCCCGTCGGTGTCGACCGAAGGCGTCACGCGCAGGATCACGCCGGTCTCGAGGAACTGGATCGTCTCGGTGGTGACGTTGTTGATCGTGGTCGTCACCCGGTAGCCGAGTTTGTCGCCGATATTCGTCGTCGCTTCCTGGTTTTCCAGCGTCAGCAGCTTCGGTGTCGCCAGCGTGCGCACCCGGCCCTTGTTGCTCAAGGCGTTCAGGTAGAGGTCGACGTTCTGGTTGACGAGGTTGAAGACCAGGCCCGGCGCCGCCGCGCGGGACCAGCCCGGTGGTGCCGATGCGGCTGGTGTCAGCGCCTTCGCCGCTGAACACCTTGTTCCACTCGATGCCGAAGTTCTCGTTATCGTCGAGCGTGATCTCGAGGATCTTCGCTTCGATCATGATCTGCTGCGGCTGGGTGTCGATTTCGCGCAGCAGGGCGACGATGCGGTTCATGCCTTCCGGCGTGTCCTCGACCACGATCATGCGCCGTGCCGGCAGGACCGTCACCTTGCCGCCGCGGCCGACGTACTTGGACAGGATGTCGGCCACCAGCTGCGGCTCCGAATACAGCACTTTCAAGGCCTTGCACTTCCATCTGCGCCGGAGGGCACGACGACGTCGGCCGCGGCCTGCGCCGGGTTGACGATCACATAGCCGTTGTCGCGCTTGATGACCTGGTAGCCGCCCGCTTCGGCAATCGCGTAGATCGCCTGGCGCGGCGTCATGTCGTACAGGCTGACGGCGACGTTGCCGGTCACGCCTTTGCCCAGCATGATGTTGACGCGCTCGTGGCGCGAGATCATCTCGAACAGTTCGGCGATCGGGGTATCGCGAAACACGAAGGAGGTCGGCGCGCCGGCCAGCGGCGCGGTGGTCGACGACACCGCGGTCGCGGGCTGCGTGGTTTCGCCGGCGATTGCGGCGCGGCGCCGGCATGCACGGCGGCGGCCAGCAGCGCCGCCAGGACGGCTTGTTTCATGACAGCTTGCTTCATTTGCGGCTTGCCTCGTTCAGTTCCAGAACGCTTTTCACGCCACGTTTAATGAGCGTGACGCCGCGTTCTTCCACCTTGATCAGTTGATAGTCGCCGAACCACTCGCCGACGGCGAGGATCTGGCCATTGATGTTCGCCAGCGCGCGCCCCGGCGCGACCATGACGGCGCGCAGCTGCGGCAGCAGGTTGCGGCGCTTCCGGTTCGGCCGGCTCGAGCGCTGCGATTTTGACCGGCGCGGCAGGGCGCGCGAACGGATCGCGCAGCGGCTGCCCCTGCGCGCACGGCGAGCAGCGGCGCCAGCGCCAGGCATGCGGTCATGCGATGCTTCATGGTGTGCTTTCCTGCGGCCGGAATGCCGCGATACGGATTTTCATGGCGACCTGGCCCGGCGTGTCGGCCGGGCGCATCTCGAAGCTGGCGATCGCCAGGTTGGGCTGCGCCTGCTCGATGGCGCGCATCCAGGCCAGCAGGCTGGCGTACGGGCCGCTGACCTCGGCGTCGAAACCGGCCTGGGTAAAGGCCAGCACCGTTTCCTCGGGCGCGGGCGTGACGCCGTGCAGGGTCACGCCCTGCGCCTGGGCCAGCGCCCCGAGCTCGCCGATCAGGCGCACCAGCAGTTGCGCCGACGGTTGCGCGTGGCGACGGCGCCCAGCCGTTTCGCCAGCATTGCGGTATCGCCCTCGAGCACCGCCAGTTGCGCGCCGAGCAGGCGCGGGTCGCTTGCCGGCCAGGTCCAGCTGCGCCTGCTCGGCGCGCACCGCGCGCAGGGCCGCCAGCGGCGCGCGCAGCCCATAGAACCAGAGCGCGGCGGCGACGATCAGGAGCAAGCCCGCGCCGATCAGGTGCAGCTGGCGCGCCGGCAGCGCGGCGGCCTTGCGGATCAGGGTCGGATTCATGGTTGTTCCCCGCGTTTGACGAGCGCCGCGGCGACGCTGAAATTCACCGCGCCGCCGTCGTCCGCCGCCGCCGTGCTGCTGTTGAGGAAGCGCACGTTGGTCAAGCCCGGGTCGGCGGCCAGCTTCGCGAGGAAGGCGGTCATGGCGGCGTTGTCCCGGGCCTGGCCGGCGATCTGGATCTGGCTGCCGAGGCGCCAGGCCTGCGCTGCGCCCGATTGCGCCGCGCGCGCCTGCACCACGCCCGGCGGGCAGCGGCGCGGGCGGCGCCGCCTGCAGCAATTCCTGGGTGCGCGCAAAGCGCAGCTTCCCGAACCAGACCTGCTCGTTGAGCGCGCCATCGAGCACGCTCGGCCAGCGCCGCCACTTCGCCGGCGCCGCGCAGGGTCGCCAGCGCGGCGACGTTCTCGGCGAGCAGCTCCTTGCGCGCCAGCGCAGCGGTCAGCTGGATGCGCATGGCGCCGGCCTGGCTCGAGGCCGAGCGGCTTGCATCCAGGCGCGGTGTTTCCACGCCCAGGCGCCAGCGCAGGAAGGCGCTGGCGCCGGCGCCGGCGACCAGCAGGACCGCCAGGGCGGCGCCGTAGATCGTCAGCGTGCGCCGTACGCGCAGCCCCTCGCGGTAGCTGCGCGGGATCATGTCGATATCAGCCATGGGCCTCTCCCCGTAATGCCAGGCCGGTGGCCAGGGCGATGCCGTGCGTGTCGCTGCCGACCGGGCTGGACAAGGCCGCGCCCTGGAAGGCTTTCAAGGGATCGAGCAGTTCGACCGGCAGGCGCACCAGTTCCTCGACCCGCTCCTGGATATGGCGGTAGCGCGCGACGCTGCCGTTCAGGTAGACGCGGCTGATCGCGCTGCCGCGCGTGCGCGAGGCCACGTACACCTGCGTGCGCACCAGTTCCTCGGCCAGCGCCGCGAATTCCTGGTACAGGATCTCGCGCACGGTGCGCCCGATGTCGGGCGCGGCGCCGGCCTGGTGCGGCGCGCCGGCCGGGGTGCCGATGCCGTGCTCGCGCAGCAGCGCCAGCGCCACCTCGGTGGACAGCCCCAGCGCGCGCGACAGGCGGTCGACCAGCTGCATTTCGCCGAAGTCGATCTCGCGGTCGAGCATCAGGCGCCGGCCCCAGATCACGGTCAGGTAGCTTTTGCTGGCGCCGAAATTGATCAGCAGGACCGACTGGTCGAAATCTTCCTGCATCGCCGCCAGCAGGCGCGCGATCGCGGCCGGGCCGATGTCGAGCGCCACCGGCTCGAGGCCGGCGCCGCGCAGCGTCTCCAGGTAGGCCAGCACGTTGGCGGACGCCGCCACCGCGGCCAGCACCTGCTTTTCGGGGCCGGCCGCTTCCACGCTGCGCACCTGGTAGTAGTCGACCACCGATGCGGCGGCCGCCGCGCCCAGCTGCTCGCGCACGGCCTTCGCCACCGCCTGCGGTTCGCTCTGGCCGCTGGGCACGTGCACCGTCAGCGGCAGGATCCGCACTTCGCTCGGCGCCAGCACCGAGACCACGCGCCGCCCGGCGAACGGCGCCGCCTGCAGCGCGTCGCGCACGAACTGTTTTAAGCGGCGCGGGTCTTCCAGCAACTGGGCGCGCTCGAGCGGGTAGGGCAGCGACAGGGCGGCGCGCAGCACCGGGCCGTCCGCCGAGGGCGCGGTCTGCACCATGTTCAGGCGCTGGGCGGCGAAGTCGACGCCGATCGGAGAAGGCGCCGCGGCGCCCCGTCGCGTCAAGGAGGACAGCCAGGACTTCATGCGAACGCCCCGGCCGGTGCATTGGTCCGGATGGCGTTGCCGCCCGCGTGCTTGGCTTCGTACAGCAATTCGTCGGCCAGTTTATAGGCGCCGTCGAAGTTCAGGGCGCCGTCGGCGGGCAGCTGCACCAGGCCCAGGCTGACGGTCGGCGTGACGGCGCCGGGCAGGGGCGATGCCATTTTTGACGAGATCGATGCCAGCGCCGCTTGCACGCGCGCCGGCACGTCGGTGCCGCACATCAGCAGCGCGAACTCGTCGCCGCCCAGGCGCGCCAGGTATTCGACGTCGCCCGGCAGGCCGGCAAACGCCGCGCTGCACCGCGCGCAGCACTTCGTCGCCGCAGCCGTGGCCGAAGGTGTCGTTGATCGATTTAAAACGGTCGATGTCGAACAGGCCGAACCAGCAGGGCGCCCCGAGCGCGTGATGGTGCGCCACCACGCGGTCGAAGTCGCGCTCGATATGGCGCCGGTTCCAGGCGCCGGTGAGATGGTCGCGGTTGACCAGGTCGGTCAGCTCGCGCTGCGCCCGTTCCAGGTGAAAGCGCATCGTCAGGTCGTGCTTGCGCAGGCCGAGCGCGCGCGCGACCAGCGCCAGCGAGATCACGGCCGCCACCAGCATCAGGCATTGCAGCACCCACAGGTCGAGCGCGGCGAAGCGGAAGCGGCTCAGGTAAGTCGAGGCGGTGAACATCAGGTAGATGGCGCCGGTGGTCGCGCGCCGCTTCGCGCAGGCCCCAGGGCACCACCGGCACCAGCATGATCAGCACCGCCACGGAGAGCAGCAGCATCGCATGCAGGTGGCCGGAGCGCTGCGCCAGCAGCACCAGCGAGGAGGCGCACACCACCAGCAGCAGCATCGCCAGCAGGTACAGGGCGCGCAGCTGCTCGACCTTGGCGCTGGACAGGTAGATGTGCAGGGCGAGGGCGCACAGCACCGAATACGTGTACGTGTAGGCGCTGCCGAGTTCGAACACGGCCGACATGGCGGTGGCCATGCCGAGGAAGAGCAGGGCGACCAGGCTCAACAAGGCGACGCCGCGCCGGGTTTCGCGCGTGATCACGGGCGTGGCATAGTCGCCCAGCTCGCCGGCGAAGTCGTGGCAGGACCAGACATTGGCGAGGTCGCTGACGAAGGTGGAGGCAGTTGTTTTCATGGCCTGTTGTTCTTGTTGGTGCGCATGTGTTCAGCAGCGCGGGTGGTAACGCACGACCAGTTTCGGGCGGTTGCTGATGGTGGTCGCGTCCAGGCTGTAGAAGCGGGCATTCAGCAGGCCGCTCGGTTTCAGCAGCACGCCCTGGTTGTGCGAGCGTCTTGTTGGCCCAGCTCTGGACCAGGCCGTCGATGCGGCAGCATATAGGTCCTTCGGTCGTGCCGCCGACCGACGGTGACGCCTGCCGAGGCTGGCGGCGAATCGCCGCCGGGCGTGCTCCAGGGCGATCGTCCCAGGTGGTGTCCGGGCCCCAGTCGCGCGTGACACGGTGCGCGGCTCAGCGTGCGCCCGGCTTGCGTCGAATTCCGTGTACGTACTGCACCAGCTTCAGCTGCGCGCTGAGGATGATGGCGTTGTCCAGTTCGCCCGGCATGCTGAAGACTGATCAGCGCATGCGCCTTGTCGTCGCTCAGCTCAAGGTCGTTCGCGCTTGCCAGGTTGGTACTGACCCCGTGCCATGATCGTGGTGTCGTTGCCGCCCGCGCTCGTTGAGCGTCATTCTCGTCAGCGTCGCTGAAGTTCGTGGACCGACGCGTCCTTTGTTCCGATCAGGCTGCGGACCGGTCGCGCGCGGCTGGTGCGTCGCGCTCACGCTGACGTGCAGGCTACGCCCTTGCCCCTCGCGCTCGATGGTGCCGGCGACCAGGCTGCCGATCCCGGGCAGGTCGAGCTTGCCGAAGCCGATTTCGCTTGCTGCAGCCGATGCGTTCTCGTTCTGCCATTTCGCCAGGTGCACGCCGCTCTCGGCCAGATAGCGCGCCACCTCGATGTCGTACTCGGCGTCCACGGCCGGACACGCTCATGCTGCCTTCGCGCGTCATGGTATAGGCCAGCGTGCCGACCAGGGCCAGCGTCAGCGCCACCGGCAGCAGCAGGATGCCGCGCTGCGGCGCGTCATTGCACGTCCCCCATGCGCACGGTGGCGCTGGCGGTGGTGCTGGCAGCTCGTCGCGCGCGAGGGTCAGGCTGACCTGGATCAGCGGCTGGCCGCTGATCGACGCCGGCGCGGTCAGGCTGAAGGTCGGTCACCGACTCGGCCAGCGCATAGTTGTGCCTGTCCTGCTGTTCGACCAGCGTGGTGCCGGTGCGGACGTAGACGGCAGGCTTGAGCCAGTCGGTCGCTGGTTGGCCGGCAGCTGGGTCGAGGGCGTGGTGGCGCGGATCCGTGCGCCGATGCGTTCGAGGGCGAAATCCGCCTCGCTGTTCGAGCGCGGCCTGGTCGCCGCCGATGCGCGCGGCGGCCGTCGCCGTCTGCAGCATCGGCACCAGCGGCGCCAGCACCAGCGCCGTGATGGCCAGGCCGAGCAGCAGTTCGATCAGGCTCAGCCCGGCTGGCGGCGCAAGAGGCGGGTACGCTCATCGCGCCACCAGCCTGGTGAAGGAATAGCCGCCTTCGCTCGAGCGCGACGCGTGACGTACAGCATGGCGTCCTCGAGGCGCTCTCGGATCGGCGTCGTCAGCGAGAAAGACCTCGTTCTTGCCGGCTGTCGCGTTCGTACCAGTTGATCGACACGTGTGCGCGCGATGCCGGCGCAGGCGGCGATCGGGCGGCAGCGCGTAGCTCGACGCCGTGCCCCTGGTTGCGGGCGGCGTTCACAGGGTCTGGATAGGGTGTCGGCGAGGACGGTTTCCATCGTATTCTTCATGCAGCGCAGTTCGCGCGCCTTGTCCGACGCCGGCCGTCGACGCGCGCAATGCCGTTGCGGATCGCGTCGCCCATCGGCACCGCGCAGATGGCCAGCAGGCACGACGGCGACCATGATTTCCACGAACGAGAAACCGTGCTGGCGCACGGCAGCGTTCAAAACGTCACCCGGCCCGTGACGGGGGCGACGCGCACCATGCGTTCGCTGCATTTCCATAGCGGAGCGTGATCTTGCCTTCTTCCTTCAGCGGGTCGATGTCCTTGGCGCCGAACAGCAGCTGGCTCAGACGACTGGGTCAGCTTTGTTCGGGTCGACATAGGCGGGCGCGCCGTCCGGGCCGAACGAGATGAAATTCGTCGGTGGGTCCACCGTCGTACTTGAAGACGGCGCTGACGATGGTCGCACGCGGCATGGCATTTCCGGCAAAGCTGATCTGGTAGGCACGTTTATCGACGGGATGGGTGGCGGTGATGCCGGTCGATGTATCGGCTGGTAGACCCGCAGCACCTGGGTGGCGGGGTCGACGCTGACCTGCTGGTAAGTCGCCGGTGCGGACCGCTTCGCGCTGGGCGAAGCGGATGGCGCTGGCGATTTCGGCGGCCACCGCATCGGCGCGAACGCCGGGCCTGCGGGTCGGCCTTGGGGATGGCGATCGCGGCCGCTACCGCCAGGATGGCCACGACGACGACCATCTCGGCCAGTGTCGTGCCTGTTTGCCGAATGCCAGGACGATGCACACCAGTCATGACAAGGACGAGACGAGTTAGTGCGCGGACAGCAGGTCGTGCCGTCGCGCGGCCTGCGGCATTGCTGTTGGTCTGGAACATGCCGGTCGCGTTGTTGAAGCGCCAGCCGGCCGGTCGCTGCAGCCGGCTCGGCGGCATCGGCTGCCGTCACGACGTCGACATGCAGCGCTTGTTGCTGATCGGTTCGGCCGGCATGGTGCGCAGGTAGGGACCGTAGATGAAGCCCGTGCCGGCCTGGCTGCAGGCTGGCCGCCGGCGGCATTCGAGTAACTTGGTCAGCTGTTCGACGAACGCTGTCCGTCGTGTCGATCTTGCCGTGCACCGAGTCGTCGCCTGTGCAGGTCAGTCGTAGTGCGCGCCGGCCGGCAGTGGCTTTCGACGGATACATGCTGTTGTGCTGGACGCGGTACAGTTCGACCGCCGAACGCACCGTGCTCAGGTTGGCGATCGAGCGCCGATTCCTGCGCATCGCTGGAAGTGTTCGAAAACTGGGGAATCGCGATCGCAGCCAGGATCGCGATGATGATCACCACGATCAGGAGCTCGATAAGCGTGAAGCCTTTGGCGGCGTAGCGGCGGAAATTGGAGGTCATCATCATTTTAAGTAGTTGGCTACGTTCGGTTTGCGTTTCGGCAAATTTGAGGTGGAGAAACGAAGAGTAGCATGAAGCACTAATTCATTTGTTGCCGATACGCATTAACTTCTTGCGATTGTGGTTTTTTAATGCACAGCCCGTGACATTTTGAAAATAGGCAAGATGATCGAGGTCACGATGGTCCCGACCAGCACGCCCATCACCAGCAGCATCACCGGTTCCGCCATCTTCGCCATGCCGTTCAGCTGGCGCGTCAGGTCGCGTTCGTAGAAGTCGGCCACCCGGCCCATCACGCGCCCCAGGGTGCCGGTTTGCTCGCCGGTCTCGATCATCTGCTTGACGCTGACCGGGATCAGCGGGCTGTCGCGGAAACCGGCGGCGATGCCGCGGCCTTCGGTCACTTGCGATTTCGAGTTCGCCGATAAAACGCTGGAACTCGGCGTTCGGAATCACGTTGCGGCAGGCGCCCAGCGTGGCGAGAATGGTCACGCCGCGTTCCAGCGAAATGCCCATCACGCGCATCAGGCGCGTCAGGTAGATCTTGATGAAGATGTCCTTGACGAAGGGCAGGCGCAGCTTCATGCGGTCGAGCCATGCGCGCACATCGGGACGGCGCAGCGCCAGCAGGGCGCCGCGCCGCGACGGCCAGCGTGCCGATGCCGAACAGCCGCGCCGTGCTTGGTCAGCACGTCGCTGGCGAAGATGAACACCTTGGTCGTGACCGGCAGCTCGTCGTAGATCGACGTGAACATCACCGAGAATTTCGGGAACACGGACAATCAGGATGAACACCACCACCAGGATCGAAAACACGATCAGGAAACCGGGGTAGGACAGGGCCGAGACGATGGTGCTGCGCAGCCGCTCCTGCTTTTCGTCCATGTCCATCAGCTGCACCAGCACCTCGGCCAGGAAGCCGCCTTCTTCGCTGGCGCCGATCAGGTTGATGTAGGTCGGCGGGAACAGGTCGGGGTGGCGCGCCAGCGCTTCGGAAAAGCGCTGGCCGCCGACGATGTCGTCCGCCACTTCGCCGATGATCGCCTTCAGCCGCGGTTTCACGGTCTGGTCGCGCAGCGCGCCGCAGTGCATCGTGCAGCGGCACGCCCGTTTCCAGCAGCAGCGTCAGGCGTTCGGTAAACAGGATGCGGTCGGCGCTGCCGATGCGCGCCTCGCGGCTCAGGCTCCAGAAGCCTTGACGCGCGCTGCGCTTTGGCCGCGGGCCCGGCCAGCTCGGTCGCCGTCGCCGTCTTCGGCAAGTCATCCCATTCGAGTGCCATGGCCGTTCCTTAGAGCGAATGCACGACGCGCGCGATTTCCTCGGGCGTGGTGTCGCCGCCGAAGGCGCGCTCCATGCCGTCGGCGTACAGATCGCGGTGGCCGCTGTCGGCGACGTGCTGCGCCATCGCGTCCTTGCTGGCATTCGCCACGATCATGCGCGCCAGGTCCGGCCCGACTTCGAGCAGCTCGTAGATGCCCAATCGCCCCTTGTAGCCGGAGTCGTAGCAGGACGGGCAGCCGCGCCCCTTCAGCAGTTTCAGGTTGCCCTCTCCCTTGTAGCCGTAGGCCGCCGCGGCGTTCGGGCGGCACCAGGTAGCTGGTCTTGCAGCCCGGGCAGATGCGGCGCACCAGGCGCTGCGCCATCACGCCGATCAGCGCCGACGACAGCAGATACGGCTCGACGCCCATCTCGACCAGGCGCGCCACCGCGCCCAGGGTGTCGTTGGTGTGCAGGGTCGTCAGCACCAGGTGGCCGGTCAGCGCCGCCTGCACCGCGATTTCCGCGGTCTGGCGGTCGCGTACTTCGCCCACCATGATGATGTCCGGGTCCTGGCGCAGCACGTGCTTCAGGATTTTCGGGAAGGTCAGGCCGATCGCATCGTTCACCTGGTTCTGGTTGATGATGTCGAGCTGGTACTCGACCGGGTCCTCGATCGTGACGATGTTCTTTTCGATGCTTTTCAGGTAGTTGATCGCCGCGTACAGGCTGGTGGTCTTGCCGCTGCCGGTGGGGCCGGTGACCAGGATCAGCCCGTGGCTGCGCCCGAGCAGGCGTTTGAAGGTGTCGACCGCGCCGCCGTTCATGCCCAGCTTGTCGACGTCGAGGATCGACTGGTTTTTGTCGAGCACGCGCAGCACGACCTTTTCGCCGTAGATGCCGGGCAGCGAAGAAAAGCGCAGGTCGACCGTGCGGCCCTGCGTCATCACCTGGATGCGGCCGTCCTGCGGCAGGCGGCGCTCGGCGATGTCGAGGTGGGCCATGACCTTCAAACGCGAGACGATCGCCGGATGCAGTTCGACGCGCGGCGACATGACTTCGTACAGGATGCCGTCGATGCGCAGCCGGATGCGCGATTTGTTGCGCGAGATCTCGATGTGGATGTCGCTGGCGTTGTCGTGGATGGCGCGCTGGATCACGGCGTTGACCATGTTGATCACCGGGCTGGCGCCGGCCATCTGGTCGATTTGGGTGTAGTCGTCCGGGATCTGGTTCTCCACCAGTTCCAGGTCGTTCGCCTCGCTGTGGATGAAGTCCGGCATGGTGCCGCCGTAGGCATCGTCGCGCACGCGGTTGATGTCGGCCGGCGGCGCCATCGCGACCCGGATGCGGCAGCCGGTGCGGGCGCGGATCTCGTCGATGCTGTGCACCGCCTGCGGCTCGCCGGTGGCGATCGTCAGCGTGTTCTCGACCACGAACAGCGGGATCACGTTCAGGCGTTTGGCGACATCGCGTTCCAGCAGCGACACGGCCACCGGATCGTACAGGCCGGCGCGCAAGCTCACGAAGGGCAGGTCCAGCTGCTCGGCCAGCGCCTGGAACAGGGCCGACTCCGACAGCCATTTTTTCTCGACCATGATGAAACCCATGCGCTTGCCGGTCTGCTCCTGCAAGCGCGCCGCTTCCGCCACCTGGCTTGCCGTGACGATGCCGCGTTCGACCAGGATGTCGCCCAGTTTCAGCTGGCCGGCGGGCGCGCGCCGGCTTGGCCGGCGGCGGGCGGGGCGTCGTACAGCGCCACCTGGTCGGCCACGCCGGTCACCTTCAGGATGTCGAGCAGCAGCGGGCTCGGATAGGCCAGTTTCAGCCAGCCGCCCAGGGCGCCCAGGCGGGCGGCGGCGCGCGTCATCAGTTCCAGCGCGCGCCCCGACAGCAGCGCCACCTTGCCCAGGTCGAGCACGATGCTGACCTGGTGCTGGGCGATGCATTCGGCAATCGCGCTTTCCAGCGCATCGATGGCCTCGCCGCCACCAGCGCCATCGCCGGCGCCAGGTAGGTCATCGAGCCGATGCGGCTGCGGGTGACGGCGTCGCTCATTTATGCTGCGGCCTTCACGACGTCACGCGCGCGATATTGAAGCGCGCGATCCATTCCGGCTCTTCGGCGCAGACCGCCTCGAAGACCTTGATGATGCTCGGGTCGAGCTGGCTGCCGGCCACGCGCGCGATCTCCGCCATCGCCACTTCGTGGCTGCGCCCGGCGCGGTAGGCGCGCGAACTGGTGATCGAATCGTAGGTGTCGGCCACCGCGATGATGCGCGCGTGCAGCGGGATATCGTTGCCCTGCAAGCCGTGCGGGTAGCCGGTGCCGTCGTATTTTTCCTGGTGGTGGCGCGCGCCCGGCACCGCACCTTTCAAACGGTCGATGTGGCGCAGGATCTCGTAGCTGCGCTCCGGGTGCACCTTGATGAAGGTGAACTCGTCGGCGCGTCAGGCGGCCCGGCTTGCACAGCACCGCATCGGGAATGCCGATCTTGCCGACGTCGTGCAGGAGCGAACCCCAGAACAGGTCTTCGGTGTCGCGCGTGCCCAGGTTCAGCGCCGCGCCGATCTGCATCGTGATGTGGTGCACGCGCTCGGAGTGGCCGCGCGTGTACGGGTCTTTCGCTTCGACCGCCTCGATCAGGGCATTCGCCATCTGGTCGTTGAATTTCTGGGTCTCGGCCAGCATGCCGTACATTTTCGACAGGCCCGATAGCTGGTTCGCCAGCAGCTTCGCCGAGTTTGCGGTCGCTGTTCGAAAAGTCCGGCTTGGCGAGGTGGTTCGCCAGCACCAGGATCGCCACCACGCTGCGGTCGTGGATCACCGGGCAGCACAGCAGTTTGAAGGGCAGGTCGGTAAAGATGTAGGCGCGGCGCGGGTCGTCCACGTCGTTGATGACGATCGGCGCGCGCGCCGAGTGCGTAAAGCGGTACAGGTCGCCGCGCATCTCGACCAGCACCAGGTCCAGGTTGTGGATCGGCGCCGACAGGTTGGTCGCATGCACGCACAGGTTTTCGCCCGGTTTCACAAAAGCGGCGACGTCGGCGTCCATGTGCTCGGCCCAGCTTTGCAGCAGTTTCTGGAACAGGTCGGCGCCCGGCTCCAGCTGCTGCACCTGCTTGTCGATCGCGTACACCAGGTGCAGCTCTTCGTAGCGCTCGGACAGCTCCAGCGCCATGTTGTCGAGTTCGCGGCGCGACGCGCATTCGTCGGCGATGCCGGCGCCGATGTCTTCGAAGGTTTCGGCCAGCGCATCCCAGGCGGTCGGCGCGTCAAGCTCGGTTGCAACCCGCACCGCCAGATAGCCGAGCAAGCCCGTCTTGCCGTGGATCGCCATGTAGAGCAGGGTGACGCCGTCCGCATCGAGGCGCTGCATGCCTTCGCCATCGCAGGGCCAGGCGAAGCCGGCGGCGCACTGGGCGGCGATCCAGGGCTGGATGTCGCTGTCCGGCAGGGCCGACCAGGCCACCTCGCCGCCGGCGCCGCACACCGCGAAGTCGTGCTCGGCGCCGGTGATGCGGCGCAGCCAGCGCGCGTAGCGGGTGTAATCGAGGTCGTTCAGGGTGTCAGGCTGCATGGGTGTTCTCCGGCTGGGCAGCGGCATGCGCAAAATGGGTCGCCAGGCGCGCGACCAGTTGGCGCGGGCTGAGCGGCTTTTCGAGGAAATCGACGTGCGCCAGTTCGCGCACCCATTCGCGCTCGCCGGAGCGCCGTCATCGAGGTCATCACGAAGATCGGGAAGGGCTCGTCCGGATAGCGGGCGCGCGCGGTGCGGCACAATTCGCGCCCGTCCATGCCGGCCATCTGGATGTCGCTGACCATCACGTCGGGGCGGCGTGCGGCGCATCTTCTCGAGCGCCTCGTTGCCGTCGTTGGCGCTGGCGACTTCATAGCCCTCGCGTTCGAGCATCAGGCGCAGCACGCGGATCACGTGCGGCTCGTCGTCGACGAGCAGGATCATGCGTTTGTTCATAGGACTTGGCCTCCTTCGACCAGGGCCGGCATTTTTTTCAGGTGGATCGAGAACACGCTGCCGTGTCCCAGTTCGCTTTCGATCGTCAGGCGGCCATGGTGCAGCTCGACGATCTGGTTGGTCAGGTACAGCCCGAGGCCGTGGCCGCCGCGCTGCTCGGCGCCGGTTTCGCGCACGCGGTAAAACTTCTCGGTGACGCGCGCCGTGTCTTCCGGCGACATGCCGATGCCGCTGTCGCGCACGGCGATGACGACGTCCATGTCGGCTTCGTCGGCCGCCAGCACCACGCTGCCGCCGGCCTGGTTGTATTTGATGGCGTTGTTCAGCAGGTTGTTCAGGGCGATGCGGAACAGGTCCTTGTCGACCGACACGGCCGCCAGCTCGCGCGACACCTGCAGGTCGAGGCGGATGCCCTTGGCTTCGGCACGGGTGCGCGCCTGCTGCCAGGCGTCGCGCAGCAGGTCGTCGAGTTTGACGCGGTGGCGTTCCGGACGCATGCTGCCCATTTCCAGCTTGCTGACGTTGAGCAGGTTGTTGACCAGCGAATTCATGCGCTCGACCTCGTCCTGGATCACGTTGATCGCTTCGACCCGCACCGCCGGGTCGTCTTCGCCGGCGTCGGCCAGCATCTCGCCGTACATGCCGATCACGTTCAGCGGCGATTTGAGTTCGTGCGCGACGTGGGCGACGAAGTCGTTGCCGGCCTGGCGCGCCAGGTGCTCGCGGGTGGCGTCGCGCAGCACCACCAGGGTGCCGTAGGCCATCGAGTGGCCCAGCAGCGCCTGGGCGGTGGCCCACAGGCGCTTATCCGGCACGCCGGAGGGATTGAATTCGATCGTCATCTGGCTGCGCGTATCGAGTCCGGCGCTCCTGAACCGCGCCAGCATCGCGCGCAGTTCGGGATCGCGGCACCAGGCCTCGACCGGCTGCGACAGCACGTCGGCCACGGAAACGCCCAGCAGCGGCTCGATCTTGCCGGTCGCGAAAGTCACTTCGCCGGCCGGGTCGAGCACCAGTAAACCGTCCGGCAGGCATTGCAGCACCGCCTGCATCTTGTTGCTGCCGTATTCGAGCAGGCGCCCGCTGGCCATGCTGGCCACGCTTTCCTGTTCCAGTTCGCGGATGCGCGTGCTGGCCTGGTCGAGGTAGCGATTCAGTTTATGGGCCAGGCCGCGCACGTCGGCGTCGGCATCGGCAGCGACGCCAGCGCCAGCGCCTGGTTGCTGCTGGCCTGGCCGGCGGCCACGCGCAACTGCTCGCCCAGCGCGGCCAGCGGCGCCATCTCGCGTTTGATCACCAGGTAGATCAGCGGCACCAGCAGGAACATCGCCAGCGCGATCAGCGCATAGAAGGGCAGGTCCTTCATGGCGAACGGGGTGCGCGGCTCGAAATAGCCGATGCGCACCTGGGTTTTGGCGTCGGCGCTGGCCAGCGGGCCGTGGAATTCGCGGATCGCGCGTCCGTTCTGGCCGGCGGGTACCGCGCGTTCGGCGAAACCGGTCAGGGCCAGCGGGGCGGCGGGCGGCACCAGGGCGCCGGCGCTGGCCACTTCGGCCAGGCTGCGGCCGTCGGCGGCGCGTCACGGCCGCGTAGGCGAAATCGGGATTGTCGCGGTAGGCCAGGATCGAATCGAGCACGCCCGGTGCGCCCTTGCCCGGTACCAGCACCGAAGCCGGCAGCGCGGCCAGCGAGCGCACCATGCCCAGGCCCTGGGCACGCACCTGCTCGGCGTGTTCCGTCTGCTGGCGCTGCAGCAGCAGCGTGACCACCAAGGCGATCACCGCGAGCGAGGAGCCGACGAGAATCAGGCCGATCCGGTTATTTTTCATGAGTGGGCGATCCGTCCGGGCGGGTAGGGCCACAGGTCGATAACAAGTGATGGGGGAAGCGTCAGACTATAGTTGAAAATTTCTTTAAGGAAAATAACATTCTGCTGCGCCGACCCCTCCGGTCAAACTTTTGTCGATACCAGGACACACTTCCGGACGAATGGTAAGGTTCGGCGCCGGCGCGGCGCGGCGATGTGGAACAGGAGCGCGCGCCATCCGCGCTATAGTGATAACAACCAGACATCATCACCAAGACACATGAGCAATCCACGCCACGACGCCTTCCGACAACGATACCGGCGGCGACGACGCCGTCCTCGAACGCGAACTCGACCTGGCCGCACGCGGCATCGAACTGGTCAAAATGGAAGGGCGGGTATTCCTGCGCTTTTCCGGCGAAGTGCAGCTACGAAGGCTTGCGCGTGCCCTACGCGCTGGTGCCGGCGCGCGGCGTGCTGGCCAAGCCGAGTAAATGGCGCAAGATGGACTTGCCCGCGCGGCGCGCCTTGATCGAGGAGCGCACCGGCGCCAAGGCGCTGGCCGAACTGCATCTCGACGCCGAGGAATTCGTGCGCGACATCGCCGAACAGGCCGACGACGCCGGCTTCGACCCGCGCCTCTTCCTCGGCGTGCTGGACGAACTGGAAACCTCGGAGCCGGCCGACTACGTGTTCGAGCGCATCCGCCAGCGGGTCGACCACGCGATCGAGCGCGAACAGGAAGAACGCCACGCCGCCCGCACCAAGGAAAGCATCAATCTGGCCGAGTACCCCGAATCGTTCGAGGTGGCCAGCCGCATGCAACGCAAATTCATCGCCCTGCTGGGGCCGACGAATTCCGGCAAGACCCACCGCGCGATGGAAGCGCTGGCGAAAGCGGACAGCGGCGCCTACCTCGCCCCCTTGCGCCTGCTGGCGCTGGAAAACTACGAACGCCTGCAGGCGGCGCGCCCGCATGGCGAGCCGATCAAGGTCAGCCTGATCACCGGCGAAGAGCGGCGCATTGCCGAAGGCAGCACCCACGTCGCCAGCACCGTCGAGATGCTGGACAGTAAAACGCCGATCGAGGTCGCCGTGATCGACGAAATCCAGATGCTGGCCGACCGCGACCGCGGCGCCGCCTGGACCGCCGCCGTCTGCGGCGCACCGGCGTCGACCGTGTACCTGGTCGGCGCGCCGGAAGCACGGCGTGCGATCGAGGCGCTGGCCGAACGCCTGGAAGTGCCGCTCGAGGTGCACGTACTAAAACGCATGGCGCCGCTGGCGATGGAGCCGGGGCCGGTGCGCAAGCTGTCGAACCTGCGCCGCGGCGATGCGGTGATTGCCTTCTCGCGGCGCGAGGTGCTGATGTGGCGCGACATGATCACCGAGAAGGGGCTATCGGTCGCCACCGTCTACGGCAACCTGTCGCCGGAAGTGCGGCGCGCCCAGGCCGAACGTTTCAGGGAGGGCAAGGCCGACATCGTGGTCGGCACCGATGCCCTCGCCATGGGGCTGAACATGCCGATCGCGCGCATCGTCATGACGACGGCGGTGAAATACAACGGGGTCGAGGAAGAAGAGATTTCGGCGGCGCTGGCCAAGCAGATCGCCGGGCGTGCGGGGCGCTACGGCGTGCACGAGGAAGGCTTTGTCGCCGGCTACGACGACGACACCCACGAAGTCATGCGCGCGCTGATGAAGGAAAAGATCCCGCCGGTGCCGGCCACCGGCTTTGCCGTCGCGCCCTCGCTCGAGCAGTTGCACCGGATCTCGTCGGTGACCAGGAGACCTCCCTCGTCAAACTGCTGCGCCGCTTCGTGCACAACATCGACGTGCCGGATGGTTTCTTCTATCCGCGCATCACGGAAGACCAGAACCAGCGCGCCGAGTGGCTCGACACCCTGCGATTTGTCGGTGGCCGATAAATTCATGCTGTCGCTGGTGCCGATCTCGAGCCGGGTGCCGATGCTGCAAAGCGCCTGGGAACACTGGGCGCTGTCGCTGGCGAAAAAGAAAGTTCGCGCCTGACGCCGCATCCGGAAGGGCTGCTCTGGAAAAATCTGCAGGAAGTGGAAGACACGTGCCGCCTGTATTCGGCCTATGCCTGGCTCGGCTACCGCGCACCGGAATTTTTCCCGAGCATCGAGGAGGCCCAGCAACTGGCGCGCGAAGCCTCGGAGCGGGTCGATTCGCTGTTGCAGCAGCAGAATGCGGCGACGCGCAAGCGGCAGGGTGGGGCGGTGCGGTAAACAGGGCAAGCAAAAACGGCGCGCGTAAGCGACTGGAAGGCGGCCGGTGTACGATATCAAATTCGCCACCGGAACCTGACATGAGCACCCACCACACCCTGGAAAGTTTTAACCAGCGCGGCATCGGCACGCTGCCCGGCTACCTCGGCATCGAGATCATGGACATCGGCCACCAGAGCATGACCGCGCAGCTGCCGATTCAACCGCATCTGCTGGCGCCGAACGGCTACCTGCACGCGGGCAGCGTGGTGACGCTGGCCGACACCGCCGCCGGCTATGCCTGCATCGCCAACCTGCCCGAAGGCGCGCAGAGCTTCACGACGATCGAACTGAAATCGAACCATTTCAGCACCGCGCGCGAAGGCACGATCGTCGCCGTGGCGAATGTCGTGCACATGGGGCGAACGACGCAGGTGTGGGACGTCAAGGTGACGGATAAATCGAACGGCAAGACCATCGCCCTGTTCCGCTGCACGCAGATGATCCTGTATCCGAAATAAACCTCAGGGCAGCGGCGGCACGCAGGCCGCGGCCACCCCCGCCGCGGTGCCGCCGACGGCCGGCAAGTCCGACGGCGACTTGCCATTCCCGACGAGGATCGCCGGCTGGCCTTGATAGGTGAGCGCCAATTCCTCGCCCGCATAGTTGGCGAGCGCCTTCGGCACGAAGACCGCAAAGCGGTAGTTCAGGTCGGGATAGAAGCCGCTCTGGAAAATCTGTTCGGGCGGGCCTTCCTGGATTTCGGCGGCGATGGCGTCCTGGATCGGCAGCGTATCGCCGGCATTGTTCAGGTCGAGCTGGCCCTGGTAGCGCAGCGAATAGGGCGGCAGGCCGCCGAACTCGCGCCCCTCATGGCTGACGCGAAATTGATTGACGTTGTAGTGAAAGCCGCGCAGCGCCTGGTCGTTGACGTCGATATTGCACAGGACAAAAATGGCCCAGAAGCCCTGCGAGTCGACCGGCGACAGGTAGCCGACGCGGTACAGCGCGGCCGACAGCGGGATCGGATTCGTGAAACGGATTTCGTGGGCATTCGCGACATGCTGGTAGTGCAGCACGGCGACTGCCTTCGGTTTCGGCCCGGCGCAGGCGGCCAGCGCCAGCAGCGCGGCGCACACGGCTATCCTGCGAAAGTAATGACCCATTGCATCTCCTTTGCGCGCATGGCGGCGCGCCCGCAGCCAGCGAATGCATCAAGCTTGGCCCGTTCCGGCGCCTCGGATTTGCGCTAAGTCAGGCGTGCTGTAGCATTCACGCTCTCGGCAAGCGTGCGCGCCATGCAGTCGAACCAGTGTAATGACAGAACGGCATCGCAGCAAGGCGAGCACGGCAGCAATAGCAGCGTCAGCCGGCCGCCAGCGCCTTTTGCAGCAGGGCGTGCACCTCGGCGAAATCCGGTTCGCCGACATAGCGCTTGAGGATGGTCCCATCCTTGCCGATCACAAAGGTGGTCGGGGTCAGGGTGACGTCGCCGAAGGATTTGGCAAGGTCGCCGCCCGCGTCGATGGCGACGGTGAAGGGGAGTTTGCGCGTCTCGGTGAAGTTCAGCACGTAATTCGGCGGGTCGTACTGCATGGCGACGGCCACGAATTGAAGGCCTTGCCCCTTGAATTTATTGTAGGTGTCGACCATGGCCGGCATTTCCTTCACGCAGGTGGTGCAGGAAGTTGCCCAAAAATTGACCATGACGACCTTGCCGCGCAGGTTCGCGGTACTGATCTTGTCGCCGGCGATGCTGATGAAGGTGACCTGCGGCGCCTGTTCGGCGCGCCCGAAGGCCATGTAGCCGACCCCCGCCAGCGCCAGCACGAGGGCGGCGGCGGCGGGTTTGATCCAGGAACGGCGATCGGCGGTCATGGCGCGGGCCTTGCGGGATTACAGGGCGACCGAGGAGGTTTTCGGGAACTGGGTGCGCAGTTCTTCTTCGGTCAGGTAGTCGAAGATTTTCACGACGCCCTGCACGCCCGACACGCTCTGGGCGATCTTCGCGCCCAGATCGCCTTCGCGCTGGGTCACGCGGCCCATCAGGTAGACGATGCCGCGCTCGGTCACGACCTTGAACGAGGTGGCCGAGATCGTTTTCATCTCGACCAGGCTGCCCTTGACGTTGCCGGTGATCAGCGCGTCCGACGAGCGCGAGGTATAGCTCGACGGCCCGGCGACGACCAGTTCGTTGATGACGTTGGCCACGCCTTCGATGCCGCGCACTTCGCGCTCGACCGCGGCCTTCATGGCCTCGTCGCGCACTTCGCCGGTCAGCAGGACCTTGCGGTTGAAGCTGGCGATGTTCACGTGGCCGGCGTCGCCGACCAGCTTCGGCACCTGCACCTCGGCCTTGACCGTGATCGACTTGTCCTCGGTCTGCGCGCCCAGCGTGCGGCGGTCCATGGTGGCGGCCGCACTCATCGCGGCGCCGCCGATGACCAGCGGCACGCAGCCCTGCAGCGCGCCCAGCAGGGACACGCAGAGGACGGCTTTCGCCAGGGAGCCCTTCAGGCCGGGTTTATTCATTCTCGTCTCCTCCGAATAGCGCGACGTCGATGCCGTCGCAAATAGCGTGAATCGTGACCAGGTGGACTTCCTGGATGCGCGCGGTACGGTTGTGCGGCACGTTGATGTGGACGTCGGCGTCGGTCAGCAGCTTGGCGAGCGCGCCGCCATCCTTGCCGGTGAGCGCGACCACGCGCATCTCGCGCTCGAGCGCGGCCTCGACGGCGGCCAGCACATTGCCCGAATTGCCCGAGGTCGAGATCGCCAGCAGGATGTCGCCGGCCTGGCCGAAGGCCTGCACCTGCTTCGAGAAGATCTCGCGGTAACTGTAGTCGTTGCCGACCGCGGTCAGGATCGAGGTATCGGTGGTCAGCGAGATCGCGGGCAGCGGGAAGCGCTCGCGCTCGAAACGCCCGACCAGCTCGGCAGCGAAGTGCTGGCAGTCGGCGGCCGAACCGCCATTCCCGCATGCCAGGATCTTGTTGCCGTTGGACAGGGCGCCGAACATCAGTTCGATGGCCTGCGAAATAGGTTGCGACAGAGCCGCGGCCGACTGCAGTTTCAGGTCGGCGCTCTCCTGGAAGTGAGCGAGGATGCGTTGAGTATTCATAGCCGAGGATTATAGTGCAGTAGGGATCGTGGACGGCAAAGCGATGAAAACATTGCTTACAAATAGAGCGTCAGTCAGACTTGAATCGCATCGCGCAGCCAGTCGAGCGTCTCGCCATCGATGGCGACGACGTCGAACCGGCAGGGCGGCACCTGGGGAAAGCGCAGCAGGTAGAACTGGGCGGCGCGGATCAGCCGGCGGATTTTGGCTGGCGTGATGCTGGCGGCGGCGCCGCCGTGGCGGCGGTCGGCGCGCTGGCGCACTTCGACGAACACGAGCGACTCGCCGTCGCGCATGATCAGGTCGATCTCGCCGCCTTTGCAGGTGAAATTGGCTTCGACCAGGACCAGGCCGTGGCGGCGCAGGTGGCGCAGCGCGGTTTGCTCCCAATCGCGGCCCTGGGACTGCTTCTCGGACAGCTTCGTGGCGCCCATGTCATTGTCCGGCCACCGGTTTCTCGGCGACCGCTTCGTAACCGATGCCGTCGCGGTAGACGGCGGCCGCCTCCGTGCGCTGCACTGACCAGAGGCCATTGTTCTGGCGTACAGACAGGCGGCCGGTCACGCCATCGAGCTCGAAATCCGCACCCGGCTGTTGCACGAGGGTGCGCGCCACCTGGAAGGCGTCGATGCCGAGCGCATATAAACGCTGCATGTCGAGCGAGTCGGCGTCCACCGGGCGCGGGTAGACCATCACTTGCGGGTGGTCAGGCCGGATGGTCCAGGGCAGGTCGACCAGGCGCACGCCGTCGAGTTCCGGCACGGACACCCCCGGCGCGCGGCCCGGATTGGCCGCCGAAATGGCATAGGTCGGCAGCGAGGTGCCGAGGGCGCTCCTCACCTGGCGCAGGGCGCCGGCGTCGAGCGCGGCGAACACGAGTTCGGGACGGTCGATTTCCAGGCGCGAACGCAGCTCGGACAGGGCATTCGCATCGACATAGCCATCGTTGATCGGCAGTTCGACGCTGGCGTTGTTGTGGCCCAGGCGGGTCCAGCGCGCGCTGAAGGCGCCGGCGGCGCGCTGCTGCCAGGCCGCGCGTCCGCCCAGCACGAGCGCGCGCCCGGCCGGGTGTTCGCGGGCGGCCCAGTCGGCCACTTGGCGGGCTTCTTCTTCCAGCGACAGGCCGACCACCAGCAGTTGCGGCGGCAGCGGACGCTCGCTTTGCGGATGGTTCAGGGCAATCGTGGGCTTGGTGACGGCATTGCTGTTGACCAGTGCGGCGACGCTCGAGCGCGCCAGCGGGCCGACGATGATGTCGTTCTGCGCGGCGGCCTGGGCATAGGCCTGCAAGGTCGATTCGGGCGTATCGCCGCTGGCAATGACGGTCACTTCGATGCCGGCGCGGTCGCGTTCGTGACCGGCCATGAAGCCGGCGCGCACCGCCTCGGCGGCCTGGCCCAGGCCGGGCGATTGCAGCGGCAGGAGCAGGGCGATGTGCGCCGTGCCGCCCGCAGGCTGGGCGCGCGATTGCGGCGTGCCGGTGCCGGGATACAGTTCCACGGGAGAGGTGCTGGTTTCCGAGCTCGCCGGTTCCTGCGGCTGCGCTGGCGCGGGCGCGCGCGCACTTGTGTTTGGCTCGGCGGGCGCGCACAATCCGCCCGGTACGCCGCAACCCAGATCGGGCGGCAAGGGCGTGCTGCCGCATCCAGCCAAGCCGGCACCCAGGCCGACCACGGCGGTCGCAATCACGCTATGTCAGACTTTTTATGCGCATCGTATCCTCAACATGACCGACAACCAGTCCATCGATATCGCCCAGCTCCCCGTGATGGCCGAGGCAGCTCAACAATCTTATCCTACAGCAACATTATACGTGGTGGCCACCCCGATCGGGAACGCCACCGACATCACGCTGCGCGCCCTGCACCTGCTGGCGCTGGCCGACGTGATCGCTTGTGAGGATACGCGTAAAACCGGCGCCCTGCTCACCCGTTACGGCTTGAACAAACAGATGGTCGCGGCGCATCAGCACAACGAGCGCGAGGTGGCCGACAAGCTGGTCGCACGCCTGCAAGCCGGCGAACGTGTCGCTTTGGTGTCGGACGCCGGCACGCCCGCCGTCTCCGATCCGGGCGCGCGGATCGTCGACGCCGTGCGCGCCGCCGGCCTGCGCGTGCTGCCGCTGCCGGGCGCCTCGGCCTCCGTCACCGCCTTGTCGAGCCAGCGGCCTGGTCAACGACCGTTTCAGTTTTGTCGGCTTCCTGCCGGCCAAACCGAAGCAGCGCGAAGCGGCGCTGGCGGCGCTGGTGCGCGAGCCGGCGACACTGGTGATCTACGAGGCGCCGCACCGGATCGTCGATTGCGTCGAAGCGCTGGTTGCCGTGTTCGAGCCGACGCGCCAGGTCGTGTTCGCGCGCGAACTGACCAAGATGTTCGAGGAAATCCACCGCTGCCCGGTGAGCGAAGCGCTGGCCTGGGTCACGGCCGACCAGCACCGCGAGCGCGGAGAATTCGTCGTGCTGGTGGAAGGCGCGACGATCGCGACCGATGCGCAGGATGCGGAGGCGGAGCGGATCCTGAATATTTTGTTGGCGGAGTGCAGCGTCAAGCAGGCGGCGAATCTGACGGCGCAAATTCCGGGAGAGAGAATGCCTTGTACGAGCGGGCGCTGCAGATCAAGGGCGAGTAGCCGAAGCTGTGTCGCGAAGGGCGTAGGGTGGACTCTGCAGATCCACGCGGTAGAGCGTATGAGCTGTATCAGCTGGCCGTAAGACCGTTCCGAATGATCACCGCTGTCCGCGTGGAGTCGACTCCACCCCGTCCGCGGCGGTCCATGCGTCACCACTTGCACCCACTGTCCTTCTTGTCCGCCAATATCAACAGCGGCGCCAGCAAGCCGCCCGGCAACCCATCCTTGCAATCCCTCCGTTTCGCCGCCCCGATCGCGCGGGCGGCGCGGGTTTCCGTTTCCAATGGCTTGATCGGGAAATTGCCCGATCGCCGTGCCGACCTTGGCCGGGTCGCGGATATGCGACAGCGAGCGCGCCATCTTGCGTGCGGCCTCGTGGTCGAAGTGCGGCGTCTCCGGTTCTTGCGCGGGCTTGCGGCGCCTGCTGCACCGTAAATGGATCGGGCTGACTCGGCGCCGGCGCCGGATCGACCGCAATCACCGGCGGCGGGGTTTCCGCTGGCGCACGGCGCGGCGGCCGTGGGGCCGGCCTGGGCGCCGGCGCGGGCGCTTGCTCCACCCGCGGTGCAGGCGGCGGTGGCGGCGGCGGCCGCAGGCGCACGGCAAGCGGCCGCGCTTCCTGCACCGGCTCGCGCTGGACCTCCCTGCGCTGCAGGTTCAGCACAAACGCGTGCACGGCCAGCGAGACCGCGATCGCGGCCACGATGCGCCGCTCGGTCCGCCCCATACCGCCCTCGAAAGCACCGAGCCCCGCTGCTGCCAATCTCGCCATTCGCCGTCCCGCTCAGTAAAAAATCCAGAAATGAAAATCCGACCCTTGACCAAAGGAAGCTCAACCGCTATGATGCGTGTCTTCGGAGTGTAGCGCAGCCCGGTAGCGCACCTGGTTTGGGACCAGGGGGTCCAAGGTTCGAATCCTTGTACTCCGACCAGTATTGAGAAAAAAGCCGACAGCGAAAGTTGTCGGCTTTTTTCGTTCTTGTGTCGCCGAGGCAATGCATGAACAAGAAAGCGCCCGTCGAACAAGCTTCGACCGGGCGCTTTTTTATTGGTTCACCCCTGGCGCTTGGCCGCGATCGCATTCCCGGCGCGGCTGGCGCCCTTCCTCCCCAATTGCTGCGAGATGAACTGGCCGGCGTCGACCACCTGGTCGAGGTCGATCCCGGTCTCGATGCCGAGGCCGTGCAGCAAATACAGCACGTCCTCGGTCGCCACGTTCCCGGTCGCGCCCTTGGCATACGGACAGCCGCCCAGGCCCGAGACCGACGAGTGGAAAATCTGCACGCCCACTTCCAGACTGGCGTAGATGTTCGCCAGCGCCTGGCCATAGGTGTCGTGGAAGTGGCCGGACAATTGCTGCAGCGGGAATTCGCGCGCCGCGGCCAGCATCACCGCCTGCGTCTTGCGCGCGGTCGCCACGCCGATGGTGTCGGCGATGTCGATCTCGTCGCAGCCCAGGTCGCGCATGCGGCGCACCACGTCGGCCACGGCATCGAGCGGCACCTCGCCCTGGTAGGGGCAGCCAAAGGCCGTGCTGATGCTGCCGCGCAGGCGCAGGCCGTTTGCCTTGGCGGCCTTGGCCACGGGCTCGAAGCGCGCGATCGACTCGGCGATCGAGCAGTTGATGTTCTTTTGCGAAAAGGCTTCCGAGGCCGAACCGAAGATCACGACTTCGTCGGCGCGGCTTGCCAGCGCCGCCTCGAAACCCTGCATGTTCGGGCGTGAGCGCCGAATAGATCGTGCCGGGCAGGCGCGTGATCCCCGCCATGACTTCGGCGCTGGTCGCCATCTGCGGCACCCATTTCGGCGAGACGAAGGAAGCCGCTTCGACATTGCGAAAGCCCGCGCGTGACAGGCGGTCGACCAGTTCGATTTTCACCGCGGCGCTGATGGTTTCCTTTTCGTTTTGCAGGCCGTCGCGCGGACCGACTTCGACGATTTTGACCTTGTTCGGCAGGCTAGCTTGGCTGTTCATCTCAGTATCCCAGGTTGCGGTCGACGATGTCGTCCACCGGTTGGCCCGCCTCGAAGGCGGCGATTTTTTCCGTGATCTGGCGCACCGCGTCCACGCGCAGGGTCACCGCGGAGATGTGCGGCGTGATCGTGATGCGCGGCTCTTCCCAGAACGGGTGCGGCGCCGGCAGCGGTTCGTTGCGGAACACGTCGAGCGTGGCGCCGGCGATGTGCCCGGCGCGGATCAGCGCCAGCAAATCCGGCTCCGCCAGCTGCGCCCCGCGCGCCACGTTGATCACATACGCGCCTTGCGGCAGCAGCGACAGGCGCCGGCGGTCGAGCAGGTTATTCGTCTCGCGCCGTCAGGGGCAGCAGCGAGACCAGCACGCGCGTGCCGCCCAAGAAGTCATCGAGCGCTTCCATGCCGGCGAAGCAGTCCACGCCCGGGTAGCTCTTTCGGCGTGCGGCTCCAGCCGCGCACCGGGAAGCCGAACGAGCGCATGGTCTCCACCACGCGCAGGCCCAGCTTGCCCAGCCCCATGACGCCGATCGTGAACGCTTCCTTGGCGTAGACAGGCAGCGGCGCCCACAGGCCGTGGCGCGCCTGCTCCTCGTATTCGTCGAAGCGGCGGAAGTAGCGCAGCGTCGCATACGCGACATACTCCGCCATCTGCACCGCCATGCCGGCGTCGCCCAGGCGCACGATCGGCACGTTCGGCAGCGCGTCGCCGAATTTCAAAATGGCGTCGGCCCCCGCGCCCATCAGGAACACCGCCTTTACCTGCGCCAGTTGCGGCAGCAGGCTCGGCGCCGGATTCCACAGCACCGCGTAGTCGCAAGGGGCCAGCGTCTCGCCCTCCTGCCAGCCGAGCGTCTGCACGCCCGGCAGCGCGCGCGCCAGGTCCTCGGCCCAGTGGCCGATCTCGCCATCGCCCCGGTACAGCAGGATGCGCATTACGCCGCCTTGAAGGCCAGCAGCGGCGCGCCATCGGCCACCTGGTCGCCGACCGCGTACAGCACTTCTTCCACCAGCCCGTCTCGAGGGCGCGGCGATGGTGTGCTCCATCTTCATCGCTTCCATGATGACGAGCGGATCGCCTTTTTTGACTTCCTGGCCCGCTTCGACCAGCACGGCGACGACTTTACCGGGCATCGGCGCGGTCAGGCGTCCGCCGGCGGCTTCAAGCTCGCCGGCATGCGCCATCGGGTCGTTGTAGGCCAGCGTGTGGTGCTCGCCGTTGCTGAAGACGTGGAACAGATCGCCGTCGCGGCGCACGGTGCCGTGCATCGATTGTTCACCGAGGCGCACCGACAGCGTCGCGCCGGCATGGCCACTGACGGTCAAGGGCTGCTTGACGCCATTCGACGTCGAGTTCCCAGCCCTGCGGGTGGTACACCACGCCGACCTGGTAGGCGCCGCCCGGCAAGCCGGCCGCGTGCTCGTCGCCGAACGAGAGCACGCGGCGATAGTCGCCATTCAGGCGCCAGCCTTGCGCCTGGCCCCAGGGATCGGCGGCATTCGCCGAGGCGCCGGCCGACAGGCGCTTCTCGCCTTCGATCAGCGCCACGGCAGCCAGCGCCAGGGCGCCGGCGGGCGCGGCTTGCGGACGGCGGGAACAGCGTCGCGCCATTGCGTTCGATCAGGCCGGTGTCCAGGTCGGCCGTGGAAAAGGCCTCGCCTTCGACCAGGCGTTTCAGGAAGGCGATATTCGTGGCCAGGCCGACGATCTGGAAGTCGCTCAGCGCTTGCGACAGGCGCGCCAGCGCTTGCGTGCGGTCCGTGCCCCAGACGATCAGCTTGGCGATCATCGGGTCGTAGAACGGCGAAATCGCATCGCCCTCGCGCACGCCCGAATCGATGCGCACCGCAGCCGGTTCCACGCCCGCGACGCCGCCCAATTCAAAATTCGACCGCATCCGGCGTATCCATGTGGCGCAGCGTGCCGATCGACGGCAAAAAACCCTTTTCCGGATTTTCGGCATAGATGCGCGCTTCGATCGCGTGGCCGTGGATGGCCAGTTCATGCTGCTTCTTCGGCAGCGGCTCGCCAAAGGCGACGCGCAACTGCCATTCCACCAGATCGGTCCCGGTGATCATTTCGGTGACCGGGTGTTCCACCTGCAGGCGCGTGTTCATCTCCATGAAGTAGAACGAACCGTCCTGGTTGGCGATGAATTCGACGGTGCCGGCGCCGACATAGCCGACGGCGCGCGCCGCGTTCACGGCCGCTTCGCCCATCGCCGCGCGGCGGTCGGGCGGCATGCCGGGGGCCGGCGCTTCTTCCAGCACCTTCTGGTGGCGGCGCTGCACCGAGCAGTCGCGCTCGTGCAGGTAGACGCAGTTGCCGAGTTTGTCGGCAAACACCTGGATCTCGATGTGGCGCGGGCGCTGCAGGTATTTTTCGACCAGCACCTTGTCGTCGCCGAAGGAGCTGATCGCTTCGCGCTTGCAGGAGCCGAGCGCGGCGACGAAATCCTCGCTGCGCTCGACCACGCGCATGCCCTTGCCGCCGCCGCCGGCGCTGGCTTTGAGCAGCACCGGGTAACCGATGCGCGTCGGCTTGCTGGCGCAGGAATTCCGGATCCTGGTTGTCGCCGTGGTAGCCCGGCACCAGCGGCACGTTGGCGCCTTCCATCAGCTGCTTGGCGGCCGATTTGGAGCCCATCGCGCGCATCGAGGAGCCCGGCGGTCCGATGAAGACCAGGCCGGCTTTCTCGCAGGCTTCGGCGAACTCCGCGTTCTCGGACAGGAAGCCGTAGCCCGGGTGGATCGCCTGGGCGCCGGTGGCCTTCGCCACTTCGATGATTTTTTCGCCGCGCAGATAGCTTTCCTTGGCGGCGGCCGGCCCGATCCACACCGCCTCATCGCAGACCGCCACGTGTTTCGAACCTGCGTCCGCATCCGAATACACGGCGACGGTGCGGATACCCATGCGGCGCGCGGTGGCGGCGACACGGCAGGCGATTTCGCCACGGTTGGCGATGAGGATTTTGTTGAACATGCGCTTGTCTCGCTTTATGGTTCTTGGATGTGTGATCGAAGAAGAACGGGCTTAGCAGCCGCAGGCTTCCTTCGGCGCCGATTCCAGCGTGGCCGAGCGGGTTTTGAGGCCCAGTTTCGCCAGCATCACGCGGTCGTCCTCGGCTTCCGGATTGCCGGTGGTGAGCAGCTTGTCGCCATAGAAAATCGAGTTCGCGCCGGCCATGAAGCACATCGCCTGCACCGCTTCGCCCAACTGGCGGCGGCCCGCCGACAGGCGCACGCGCGCTTCCGGCATGGTGATGCGGGCCACCGCGATGGTGCGCACGAATTCGAGCGGATCGAGCGGGTCGAGGCCGTGCAGCGGCGTGCCCTCGACCTGCACCAGGTGGTTCACCGGGACCGATTCCGGATACGGATTCAGGTTCGCCAGCTGCGCCAGCAGGCCGGCGCGCTGTTCGCGCGTCTCGCCCATGCCGACGATGCCGCCGCAGCAGACTTTCAGGCCGGCCTGGCGCACGCGGCCCAGGGTATCGAGGCGGTCCTGGTATTCGCGGGTCGAGATGACGTTGTTGTAGAAGTCGGGCGCGGTGTCGATGTTGTGGTTGTAGAAGTCCAGGCCGGCCTTTTTCAGCTGCTCGGCCTGTCCTTCTTCCAGCATGCCCAGCGTGGCGCAGGTTTCCATGCCCAGCGCTTTGACTTCGCGCACCATCTCTTCGACCTTTTCCATGTCGCGCTCTTTCGGGCTGCGCCAGGCGGCGCCCATGCAGAAGCGGGTGGCGCCGTTGGCCTTGGCCTGGCGCGCCGCGTCGAGCACGGTGTCGATGTCGAGGATTTTCTTGGCTTCGACGCCGGTGTCGTAGCGCGCCGCCTGCGGGCAGTAGCCGCAGTCTTCCTCGCAGCCGCCGGTCTTGATCGACAGCAGGGTCGCCAGTTCGACGTCGCCGTCGGGGAAGTGGGCGCGGTGGGCTTCCTGGGCGCGGAACATCAGTTCGTTGAACGGCAGTTCGAACAGCGCCAGCACGTCGGCCAGCGGCCAGGTGGCGTCGGCGCGCTCGTTGATGGCGGCGGTTGGGCGGTGGAGGGCGACGGTGTTGTAGGTGCATTCATGGTGTATAATCCTTCAGTTGGTGCTGACCCCGCGCGACGGCCAGCCAGGCAGTCCCGCGAGGTCGATGAATCGGGCCGCGTTGGCGGCTGTTGCTTGTTCCAGGCGCGGCACGATGCCCAGCATCGGCGCCGGGATGCGTGCGGCGAGCGCCTGCAGGTTTTCGTCAAAGAAGCCCATCTCCGGGTCGACCGTATTCGCGACCCAGCCGGCCAGCACCAGGTTGCGCGCGACGATGGCTTCCACCGTCAGCAGGGCGTGGCTGATGCAGCCGAGGCGCATGCCGACCACCAGGATCACCGGGCAGATTCAGTTGCGTGGCCAGTTCGGCGCTGTCGAAACTGTCGGAGAAGGGCACGCAGAAGCCGCCCACGCCTTCGACCACGACCGCGTCCGACGCCGCCAGGATCTCGGCATAGGCGGCGATGATCGGCACCGGCTCGATGGTGACGCCTTCCAGGCTGGCGGCGATGTGCGGTGCGCAGGCTTCGCGCAGCAGGTAGGGCGTGCGTGATGTTCTGCGGCAGGTGCACGTTGCCGGCGCTGGACAGCATGTCGGCATCTTCGTTGCGCAGTTCGCCGTCGACGCATTTCGGCGCCGGCCGCGACCGGCTTCATGCCGCAGGCGCGCTGGCCATTCGCGACCAGGCGATGCAGGATCGCGCTCGAGACCAGGGTCTTGCCGATCTCGGTGTCGGTGCCGGTGACAAAACAGCAAAAGCGCATCGGAATGCCTTCCGCCGCCAGTGCCTCGGCAGGCGCGGTGACCGGTTCGTCGTCGAGCTCCGGCAGCATGGGCGCCGGCGCGACGACGGTCTCGACCTCCGGTTCCTGCGGATCGTTCAGGTTGTGGATCACATGGCCTCCAGTTCGTTGAGTGCCGTCGCCAGTTGCGCGACTTCGTCATGGGTATGCGCCGCCGACAGGGTCACGCGCAGGCGCGCGGTGCCTTTCGGGACGGTCGGCGGGCGGATCGCCGGCACCCACAGGCCGCGTCCATGCAGGCTTGCTGCGATGCGCAGCGCTTCGTCGTTGGGGCCGACGATGATCGGCTGGATCGGCGTGGTCGACGCCACCCGCTGCCAGCGCTTCAGGTGCAGTTCTTCGTCGAGCTGGGCGATCAGCAGGTCCAGGTGGCTGCGCAGGGCCGCGCCTTCGTCGCTGGTGATGATGTCCAGGCTCGTGAGCAGCGCATGCGCCAGCGCCGGCGGCGCCGCCGTCGTGTAGATGTAGGGGCGGGCGCGCTGGATCATCAGTTCGATCACGCTGGCGTGGGCGGCGATGAAGGCGCCGCTGACGCCGGCCGCCTTGCCGAGGGTGCCGACATACACGATGTGCGGCGAGCGCAAGCCGAAATGTTCGAGGGCGCCGCGGCCCTGCGGCGCCGAGCACGCCGAAGCCGTGGGCGTCGTCGACCAACAGCCAGGCGCCGTAGCGTTCGCACAGCGGCTAGCAGTTGCGGCAGCGGCGCCAGGTCGCCGTCCATGCTGAAGACGGCGTCGGTGGCGACGATCTTGGTGGTGGCGCTGCTGGCGGCGAGCAGCGCCTCGAGCGCGGCGACGTCGCCGTGCGGGTAGACCGTCACGCCGGCCTTGGCCAGGCGCGCGCCGTCGATCAGGGAGGCGTGGTTCAGCGCTTCCGAAAAGATCATGGCGTCGGCATCAAGCCCGAGCGCGGTCAAGACGGCCAGGTTCGCCATGTAGCCGGTGCTCAGGTACAGCGCGCGCGCATCCTCGATATGCGGCGCGGCCAGTTCGGCCAGGCGTTCTTCGAGCAGGGCATGGGCGCGGCTATGGCCGCTGATCAGGTGCGAAGCGCCGCTGCCGGCGCCATACAGCTGGGCGCCGGCGCGCAGCGCATCGACCACGCGCGGGTGCGCGGCCAGGCCCAGGTAATCGTTGCTGCAAAAGGCCAGCATGGCGCGGCCGTCGACCACCTGCAGCGGCGTGCAGCGGGTGTCGGCGATGCGCCGCCGGCGCAGCAGGCTTTGCGCATCGAGCGCGGCCAGCTTGTGGTTGACGTTGTCGATCAGGTCCATCGTCAGCCCGCGATCACGGATTCGAAGACCGACTGCACGCGCGCTGCCGAGCAGGGCGATTTCTTCGTCGTCCAGCACGTACGGCGGCATCAGGTAGACGGTGCGTCCGATCGGGCGCAGCAGCAGTTCGTTCTCCACCGCCGTGCTGAAGAAGCGCCGCGAGAAGCTCGCTGCGCGCGCGGCATCGGGTTCGATCGCATCGAACGCGAGGATCATGCCGCGCTGGCGGAAGTGTTGCACGCGCGCGTGTCCGGCCAGCGGCGCCAGCGCGGCCGTCAGCTTGCGTCGCCAGCGCGCGGTTGCGGTTCAAGACGTCGTCCTCGCGGAAGATCTGCAAGGTCGCCAGCGCGGCGCGGCAGGCCAGCGCATTGCCGGTGTAGGAGTGCGAGTGCAGAAAGCCGCGCGTGATGTCTTCGCTGTAGAACGACTGGTAAATGTCGTCGGTGCTCAGCACCAGCGACAGGGGTAGATAGCCGCCGCTGATGCCTTTCGACAGGCACAGAAAGTCCGGCCAGATGGCGGCCTGCTCGCAGGCGAAGAAGGTGCCGGTGCGGCCGCAGCCGACCGCGATCTCGTCGGCGATCAGGTGCACCTGGTGGCGGTCGCAGAGTTCGCGCAGCAGTGTCAGGTAGAGCGGATCGTGCATCGCCATGCCGGTCGCGCACTGCACCAGCGGTTCGACGATGATCGCGGCGATGTGATTCCCGCGTTCTTCGAACAGCCGTTCGACATCCTTGATCGCACGGCGCGCCACGTCCTGGCGCCGACTCGCCCTCGATCGCATGGCGCGCGTCGGGCGAGGCGACGACGTGGGATGCGCGCAGCAGCGGGCCGTAGGCATCCTTGAACAGCGGGACGTCGGTGACCGACAGGGCGCCGATGGTCTCGCCGTGGTAACTGCCCTGCAGGCAGACGAATTCCTGCTTGCTGGAGAAGCCGCTATTTCGCCAGTAATGAAAACTCATCTTCATCGCGATCTCGACCGCCGAGGCGCCGTCGGACGCATAGAAGGCGTGGCCGAGCGCGTGGCCGGTGAGGGCGGCCAGCTGCTCCGACAGTTCGATCACCGGCTCGTGGGTAAAGCCGGCCAGCATCGCGTGTTCCAGCGTGTCGAGCTGGTCCTTCAGGGCCGCGTTGATGCGCGGATTCGCGTGGCCGAACAGGTTCACCCACCAGGAGCTGATGGCATCCAGGTAGCGCTTGCCTTCGTGGTCGTACAGCCACGGCCCCTTGGCGCGCGCGACGGCGATCAGCGGCACCTGCTTCGTGGTGCTGCATCTGCGTGCAGGGGTGCCACACGCTGCGCAGGCTGCGTGCGATCCAGTCGGAGGAGGTCTGCTGCTTCACAATCATTCCTGATGCTGTCTTAGTTGAGCCAATTCGGCTTGCGCTTCTCGAGGAAGGAGGCCACGCCTTCGCGTCCCTCGGTCGAGGCGCGGATCACCGCGATGCGCTGGGCGGTGTCGGCCAGCAGGGCGTCGGTGACCGGCTGCGCCGACCACCTCGCGCACCAGCTTTTTCGCTTCCAGCACGGCGTTCGGGCTGTTCGATACCAGCGCTTTGACGATGCCGGCCACGGTGGTGTCGAGGTTTTCCGCCGCCACCACTTCGTGCGCAAAGCCCATGCGCAGCGCCGCCGTCGCGTCGAAGCGCTCGGCCGTCAGGAAGTAGCGGCGCGCCGCTTGCTCGCCCATCGCCTTGATCACGTAGGGCGAGATCGTCGCCGGGATCAGCCCGAGTTTGACTTCGGACAGGCAGAAGTTTACTCCTTCGGCGGCCACCACGATGTCGCAGGCCGCGACCAGGCCCATGCCGCCGGCATAGCAGTCGCCCTGCACCCTGGCCACGACCGGTTTCGGGCACAGGTAGATCGTGCGCAGCATGTCGGCCAGGCGCGCCGCGTCGGCCGCGTTCTCGTCGTGCGAGTAGCCGGCCATTTTCTTCATCCAGTTCAGGTCCGCGCCGGCGCAGAAGGCCGGGCCGTTCGCGCCCAGCACGATCGCGCGTACCAGCTCGTTGCGCCCGAGTTCATCGAAGGCCAGCGCCAGTTCGGCGATCGCGCTTTCGTTGAAGGCGTTGCGCAGCTCGGGGCGGTTCAGGGTAACGGTGGCGACCTTGTCGGCCACGGTAATCGTGAGGGTCTCGTAGTTCATTTTATATTAACCCCTTACATCCGGAAGACGCCGAACTTCGTCTCTTCGATCGGCGCGTTCAGCGCGGCCGACAAGCCCAGGCCCAGCACCATGCGCGTGTCGGCCGGGTCGATGACGCCGTCGTCCCACAGGCGCGCGCTGGCGTAATACGGGTGGCCCTGGTGTTCGTACTGCTCCTTGATCGGCTGCTTGAAGGCCGCTTCTTCCTCAGGCGTCCACTGGCCGCCCTTGCCCTCGATGCCGTCGCGCTTGACGGTCGCCAGCACCGAGGCCGCCTGGTCGCCGCCCATCACGGAAATGCGCGCGTTCGGCCACATCCAGAGGAAGCGCGGCGAGAAGGCGCGCCCGCACATGCCGTAGTTACCGGCGCCGAAACGAGCCGCCGATGATGACCGTGAACTTCGGCACCGAGGCGGTGGCGACGGCGGTGACCATCTTGGCGCCGTTGCGGGCGATGCCCTCGTTTTCGTACTTGCGGCCGACCATGAAGCCGGTGATGTTTTGCAGGAAGACGAGGGGGATCTTGCGCTGGCAGCACAGCTCGATGAAGTGCGTGCCCTTCAAGGCCGACTCCGAGAACAGGATGCCGTTATTCGCGATGATGCCGACCTTGACGCCGTAGATATGGGCGAAGCCGCAGACCAGGGTCGTGCCGTAGCGCGCCTTGAATTCGTCGAATTCGCTGCCGTCGACCACGCGCGCGATCACTTCGCGCACGTCGAAGGGTTTGCGGGTGTCGACCGGGATCACGCCGTACAGTTCCTGCGGCGCGTATTTGGGCTCGACCGATTCGCGGGTCGCGCCCTGCACCAGTTTGGTCCGGTTCAGGTTCGAGACGATGGTGCGCGCCAGCGACAGCGCGTGCAGATCGTTCTGGGCCAGGTGGTCGACCACGCCCGACAGGCGGGTGTGGACGTCGCCGCCGCCCAGGTCTTCGGCCGTGACGACTTCGCCGGTCGCCGCTTTCACCAGCGGCGGGCCGCCGAGGAAAATCGTGCCTTGCTCCTTGACGATGATCGACTCGTCGCTCATGGCCGGCACGTAGGCGCCGCCGGCCGTGCAGGAACCCATGACGACGGCGATCTGCGGGATGCCCTTGGCGGACAGGTTGGCTTGATTGAAGAAAATGCGGCCGAAATGGTCGCGGTCCGGGAAGACGTCGTCCTGGTTCGGCAAATTGGCGCCGCCCGAGTCGACCAGGTAAATGCAGGGCAAATTGTTCTGCTCGGCGATTTCCTGGGCGCGCAGGTGTTTTTTGACCGTCATCGGGTAATAGGTGCCGCCCTTGACGGTGGCGTCGTTACAGACGATCACGCATTCCTGGCCGGCGACGCGGCCAATGCCGGTGATGATGCCGGCGGCGGGGGCGGCGCCCTCATACATTTCGTAGGCGGCCAGCTGGGAGAACTCGAGGAAGGGCGTACCCGGGTCGAGCAGCATCTGCACGCGGTCGCGCGGCAGCAGTTTGCCGCGCGCGACGTGTTTCGCGCTGGCCGCTTCGCCGCCGCCCTTGGCGATGGCCGCGACTTTGTCGCGCAAGTCGTCGACGATGACTCTGCATGGCTGCGGCGTTGGCTTTGAAGTCTTCGCTGCGCGGGTTGAGTTTGCTCTCGATATGGGGCATGCCGTCCTCTATTCTCGTTCTGTCTTACTCGGGGAATGTGCCGTCCAGATAGAACCAGCGCGCCTGGCCGCCGAGCGCCGGGTCGGGTTCGCGCAGGAAGCGGCTCAGTTCGTGCAGCCGGTGTGCGCGGCCGCCCACTTTATAACGCGCGACGAATTCGACCGTTATCGCTATCTGGATGATCCGGTGATTCTGCTTTACGTTGACGTAAACGTAAAGCAGATTTTATCTCCAGGCCGAGCCAGCGCAGGTGCTCGTCGGGATCGAGGATGGCGTCTTGCGGGCGCGTACGCGGGTGCCAGGTCGCGCGCAGGTAGTCTTCGTTACGCTGGGTATAGGCCGTATAGCGCGAACGCATCAGCGCTTCGGCGGTGGGCGGCAGGGATTCGCCGGCGATGTAGGGGCCGCAGCAGGCGGCCAGCGCGGGTCCGCCGCAGGGACAGGAAATGGTCGGTGTGGACATCCCGCGATTATCCGCGATTTTGGCGCAGGCCGACGCGGCCGCTAGCGCGGGCTGGGCTGCCTAAATCGTGTGCAGCGAGACCGTAAACGTGCTGCCCGGCGCCGGGCCCGTCGCTGTGCGCCATCACCTTGCCCCCATGCAGGCTGACGACATTTTTCACCAGCGCCAGGCCGATGCCGAGCCCGCCCTGGGAGCGGTCCGGCGTGCGTTCGGCCTGGGTGAACAGGTCGAACACCTGCGGCAACAGCGCCTGGTCGATGCCGATCCCGTTGTCCTGCACGCGGATGCGCACAGATGTGCCCCTTGCGTTCGACCGCCAGCAGGATGCGCCCGCCGCGCGGCGTGTATTTGGCGGCATTGTTCAACAAATTGGCCACCACCTGCACCAGCCGGTTGGGGTCGCCCATGACGCTGGCGCCCTGCGGGTCCTGTTCGATCGCGAGAAAATGGCCGCGCGATTCGATCAGGGGCCGCGACTGCTCGACGGCGCTGCGGATGGTGGCGCCAATGTCGACCACGACGTTTTCCAGCTGAATCAGGCCGCGCGTGACGCGCGAGATGTCGAGCAGGTCGTCCACCAGCGAGGTCATGTGCTTGACTTGCCGGCTGATGACTTCGCTCGAGCGGCGTACCCGTTCTTCGCTGGCGGTGCCGATGTTCAGCAGTTCGGCAGCCGAGGCGATCGGCGCCAGCGGGTTGCGCAGTTCGTGGGCCAGCATCGCCAGGAATTCGTCCTTGCGGCGGTCCTGCTCTTTCAGCGAACTGTAGAGGCGCGCATTTTCGAAGCCGTTGGCGGCGATCGAGGCCAGCTGCACCAGGATGGCTTCGTCCTGCTCGGTAAAATCGCCGTCGAACTTGTCCGAGGCCTGGATCAGGCCGATATTCTTGCCCTTGCGGTCGACCAGCGGCACCGCCAGCCAGCCGCGCATGGCCGGGTGGTGCGCCGCATGGGCGCCGAAACCGCGCCAGTCGGGATGGGCTTCGAGCTCGGTCTGGGTCAGGCGCATGATGCGGTTGTGGCTCGCACACCTGCGCATAGATGCCGCTGCCGTCGGGCGTGGTCGTGAAGCCGCGGTAGGCGTGCGTATTTGTCGGACAGCGACACGGCGCTGATCGTCTGGACGCCGTTCTCGGTGAGCGAGACGACCGCCTGGTGCACCTGCAAGATGGCGCGCACCTCTTCCACCAGGCGCGTCGGCAATCTCCTGGCTCGACAGCGCGCTGCCGAGGCTGCGCGAGGCTTGCGCGACTTTCGCCAGCAAGGCCGAATGGCGCTGCTCGCGGCCGAGGCGCTCGGCCAGTTCGGCCTGCGCCATGACCATCTCGTGGATATCCTTGTTGGCGCCGATCCATTCGCGCACCGCTGCCATCGGCGTCGTCGATGGGCATGCCTTTGACCGCCGTCCAGCGGTAGCTGCCGTCCACGTGGCGCAGGCGGTATTGCGTCTCGTAGACCGCGCGCGTGGCGACGCAGTCGCGCCAGGTCGCGCTGGGCTGTGCTCGCGGTCGTCCGGATGCACGGCGTCGAGCCAGCCGTATTCTTTCCACTCGTCATAGGTCTGGCCGGTAAGGGCGCGCCAGGTAGGCGAATCCTCGAGCACGCGGCCATCGGGGGTAGTGCTCCAGACGATCTGCGAGGTCGCCATGACGAGCGAACGGAAACGCTGTTCGCGCTCGCGCAGCGCCGTTTCCGCCTGCACGCGCTCGGTGATGTCCTCGTGCATCAGCATG
Source organism: uncultured beta proteobacterium (assembly GCA_963729765.1). Taxonomy (GTDB): domain Bacteria; phylum Pseudomonadota; class Gammaproteobacteria; order Burkholderiales; family Burkholderiaceae_D; genus Telluria. The sequence continues at coordinate 180,882 of CAVSPL010000021.1, forward strand.
ACTTCGAGGATGCGGCCGTCGGCGGCCTTGATCGGATGCGCGCGCGCCGTCACCCAGCGCGCGCGGCCGCTGCCGCCGAGCACGACGACGTCGTAATAAATCGCGGGAATTGCGACCGATTCCCCGTCCAGCGCCCGTTGCAGGTAGCCGGCCACGCCGGTTTCCATCAGCTGGGCGTCGGTCAGCAGGCTGTATTCGGCGCTCAGGACGAAGTCGTACAGCGGCGTGCCCGCGCGGATCTCCCACAGGTCTTCCCAGGCCTGGTTGACGCGCAGGGTGCGGCCGTCGGGCGCCAGGATCTGGATGCTGGTCGGCGCCTGCTCGAACAATTCCCGGAACCGCGTCTCGGAACTGGGGTGGTGTTCGATGCCTGATGGGGCGGAGCTTGGATCGGGCATGGGGTCCGGGAGCGAGCGTAGGAAGGGGGCGCGCGGCATGATGTCATAGTTTCATGCCGGCTGCTCGACTATCATGCCGTAGAGCCTATAGGCTGGCAATTCATTGCAGGTAAATATTGTCCATGTATTTTTAATTGTCCACGTAACGTGGACATTGACATTTAAATGGACATCGTCCAAACTTTTACCATGTTCACGTTTCGTGGACATTCGATTAAACGTGGACAACTGGCCGTGGATTCTATGTCATCGAACGAATATGGACTGTTATCCGCACATCAGGCTGCGGAAAGCCTGGCGCAAACTGCTGGCCTGCATGCGCAGGTGCTCAGCCACGACACTGCGAGCCACGACGGACGAATAATCATCAGAACCGGGGAAGGACAGCACTTTTGATCTGCCTTACGACGTGAAAACCACGATTGACCGTCGCGATCAGCTGCTGAGTTTCAAGAACCGTCACGATGGCGCTGTATTGATCACCCAGAGAGCTCAGCCGAAAAATGGCGGAGCAGTGCCGTGAGCTCGGTATTCAATTTATCGATCACGCCGGCAATTGCTACCTGCGGCAACCCGGCCTGTTTGTCTTTGTCACAGGGGCAAAGGAAACGTCAAAGCTGAGGCAGACGTCAACGCGCGGATTGACGCCGGCTACCTTGCGTGTTGTCTTTGCCGTTCTAACTTGTCCTCCCATCTTGAACAGCAACGTACGACGGATTGCTGAAGTGGCGTCGATTTCCCATGGCGCAGCGGGAAGCGCCCTCATCCTTCTGGAAGAAGCCGGTTTCTTCACCAGTGCACCATCAGGACGCCGCATATTGGCGATGCCCGAGCGTTGGCTTGACGCCTGGACGGAAGGCTACCTGGGACGGATTCGTCCAAAATTGAAAAAGTACAGAATGAGCGCATCACTTCCAATCTCCGCTGTTCTGGAGAGAATCGGTCCACAATACCGTGAGGTAGTGCTAGGGGGAGAGGCGGCACGGCAGCACGTGAATCAGGCCTGAAGCCTGGAACGATTACGCTTTACATTGATTTGCGTGACCCAGCCGTCATGCGCGACCTTGTACAGGAACTGAAGTTGCGCCGGGACCCAGAAGGAAAAATTGAACTGGTCGACATGTTCTGGAATACACGAGAACTATCGAGCTTCCCGACCGTACCAGCAGCATTGATTTATGCGGACCTGATCGGAACTGGCGAGCAGAGAACGATGGAAATTGCTGCCGAGTTGAGAAAGGAAATCTGTGCCGATGTTGAAAATAAAGCCGGATAAACCACTATCTCCGAGCCTGGTCACGCTGATACGCGCGCTTGACCGGGTAGCGACACAACGCCAGATTCCCTATTTCGTTATCGGTGCAACGGCGCGGGACATCCTGATCGAGCATGTACACGGGCTCGAAACCACGCGCGCCACCAGAGACATCGATTTTGCCGTGGCGGTCGCTTCCTGGGAGGCGTTTGCTGGCTTGAAGGAACAATTGATCGGCACAGGCGCCTTTCAGGCGGGAGAGCAATCGCATCGCCTCACATTTGGCGAGGGTCGGGGCGCTTACCCTCTCGATCTCGTGCCATTCGACGGTGTGGAACGTCACGGTGAGATCGCCTGGCCGCCTGAGGGGGACTTCGTCATGAATGTCGCCGGATACACGGATGCGCGCGGACAGTGCGCTCGATGTCGAAATTGCGCCCGGCTTTACCGTGAAGATTGTCTCCCTTCCAGCGATGACGATCCTGAAAATCCTGGCATGGAACGACAGGCCCGAACGCGACAAGCATGCAAGCGACGTCCTGCTCATCCTTCGACACTATCACCAAACCGGTCAGTTTGACCGGCTCTACGAGGACGACAACATCGCCTTGCTCGAGAAGCATGGCTATGATCTGGAACTGGCAGGGGCGGCCCTCCTGGGCTGCGATGCCAGACGTGACGTCGCCAAGGAAACTCGGGCGCAAGTCACAAGGTATTCGCCACGGAAAAAATCGCCGAGAAGTTCATTGGCCAAATGATGCGGTCCCAGCCTGTCGACAGGGACCGTGCCGCGCTCTTGCTCGCCGCATTTATCAAGGAACTACCAGGTGAAATCTCGTTAGCCCTGAATAGCGATACGTCAGCTGTCAATGCAGCTGGAATTCGTCCGTCGACACGAACAAATCCCAGCAGGCGATGAACAGCGCCGCAATCACCGGCCCGATCACGAAACCGTTCAGGCCGAACAGCGCCATGCCGCCGATGGTCGACAACAGCACCAGGTAATCCGGCATCTTGGTATCCTTGCCGACCAATAAAGGACGCAGGATATTGTCGACCAGGCCGATGACGATCACGCCAAAGGCGATCAGGACCACGCCCTGCCAGATCGACCCCGTCACCAGGAAATAGATCGCCACCGGCGCCCAGACGATGGCCGCGCCGACCGCCGGCAGCAGCGACAGGAAGGCCATCACCACCGCCCACAGCAGGGCGGCCTCGACGTCCAGGAACCAGAAGATCAGGCCGCCCAGCGCGCCTTGCGCCGCGGCGACCAGCACATTGCCCTTGACGGTGGCGCGGATCACGGTCGTGAAATTATTGAACAGGCGCTGCTTGTAGTTGCTGGGGAGCGGGAAGGCGTGCTTGATGCGGGTGGCCAGCGACTGGCCGTCGCGCAGCAGGAAGAACAGCAGATACAGCATCACCACCAGGCTCGACCAGGAAATCGAAGGTGCTGCTGCCGATCACGATCGCCTGCTTCGCCGCCGTCTGGCTCAGCTGGGCCGCGCCTTCCGACAGTTTTTGCTGCAGCGAGGGCAGGTCGGTCAGCCCGAAGCGTTCCAGCAGATTGACCATCCACTGCGGCAGCGCGTGCACGATGCGCACGAAATAGGCGCCGAAATTGATCTGGCCCGAGCTGATCATCGCATACACGGCGGCGGCCTGTTTCACCAGCGAGGCCCCGATCAGCGACAGCGGCAAAATCACCATCACGATGATCGACAGCAGGGCAATCAGGGCGGCGGGCGTCGACTTGTACTTGGTGGCGCGCAGCAGGTGGCGGTACATCGGCGCAAACAGGATGGCCAGCACCACGCCCCAGAACACGGCGCCGAAGTAGGGCAGCAGGATCCAGCCGAAGCCGATCGTGACAAGGACGAGCAGGTAGCAGGAAGAATTTTTGCTGCAGGGTGTACTGGGTCATGATGCCGATGCTCTTTTCATAATGTTGGCCTCATGATAGTGCATTCAGCAAACGGGCACGCGCGGCTCGAAACGCGGGCAATAAAAAACCCTCCGCGGAGGGTTTGGATGCGTGCTCAGCGCTTGAGCGCCAGCATGTCCAATCGAAACGGCGGCGCCTTGCCCAGCATCAGGTCGGCCAGCACGCGCGCGGTGCCGGCGGCAAACGTAAAACCGAGCGGGCCGTGGCCGACGTTCAGCCACAGGTTCGACAGGGCAGTCGCCCCGATGATGGGCGCACTGTTGGGCGTGGCCGGACGCAGGCCGGCCCAGGCCGACAGGCGCGTGTAGTCGGCGGCGTGCGGCATGGTTTCCTTGACTTGGCGCGTCAGGCTGCCGATCCGTTTCGGCGGTCAGGGTCAGGTCTTCGCCGACCATGTCGACCATCGCCGCCACGCGCAGTTTATCGCCGATGCGCGCGTACAGCACCTTGCGCTCGAAGTCGGTCACGCTGATGTCGGGCGCGGTGTCGCTGGCGCGGATCGGCGCCGTCAGGCTGTAGCCCTTGAGCGGATACAGCGGCAGCTTGATGCCCGCGTGCGCCGCCAGGTTGCGGCTCTGGATGCCGGCGGCCAGCACGAAGGCGTCGCCGCCGATGGCGCCGGCGCTGGTGTCGAGCCCGACCACCCGCCCGCCGGTGGCGGCGATGCGCGTCACCTCGGCCTGAATAAAGCCGGTAAAGCGCGGGTGGGCGCGCACGCGCTCGGCCAGCGCCACGCAAAAGGCGTGGCAATCGGCGACCGCTTCGCCGCCGTTATAGATGCCGCCGGCCAGCAGCGAGCGCGCTTGCGCGAGCGCCGGCTCGCGTTCGGCGCATTCGGCGCCGCTCCAGATCTGCGCCGGCCGTGGCCTTGCCGGCGGCTTGTTCGAACACCTTCGACGAGCGATACACCACCAGTTTGCCGGCGTCGCGCCAGGCAAAATCGTCGGGGGAGATGATGTCGTCCAGCTGCTTCATGCCGGACCGCGAAAGTTCGCCCAGTTCGAGCAGCTTGGCGGTGGTGCGGCGATTCGCCGAGGCCGTGCACTGGCCGAGGAAGCGGACCAGCCACGTCCACTGGCGCAGGTCGAATTCGGGCTTGAAACGCAGCGGACCGTGTTCCTGGAACAGCCATTCGATGGCTTTCAAGGGCACGCCGGCGTCGGCCAGCGGCGACACGTAGCGGTAGCTCAGCTGGCCGCCATTGCCGTAGCTGGCGCCGCTGGCCACCTCCGGCGCGCGCTCGACGACGGTCACCCGGAAGCCGGCCTCGAGCAGCCACCAGGCCGAGGTCAGGCCGACCACGCCGCCCCCGATGACGATGACTTGCTGATTTCTTGCTGCATCCCGTTATACCGTTATTTTTACTGACATAAGGGAAGAGCTTAGGGGCAGCGCGCCGTTACGGCCAATGAAAGTGAAAGGTCACGCCATAACCGGCAGTCATGTTAAATCTGCGTGAAACCTCGCATCACCCCGCGATCGCGTGGCGGAACATGCTCGTCAATATGTCTTCCTCGAAGCGCGCCAGCGCCGAATACCGGCCTTGCGCCAGGTCGGGATCGCTCGACGTGCCGCCGACGAGCACGATCATCCCGTTCCCCCGTTGCAGGTCGGCGGCGAACACCGAGCGCAAGCCATAGGCATCGCCCAGGTGGCCGGCCGCGTCGAAACCGCCTGCCACCAGGCGCCGGCCCGGCTGGTCCGGGAACTGGGCGTTGCCCAGGCCCCAGGCGTTGAACAAGCCGTGCAAGGTGTCGCCATTCGCGCCGGCCGCCGTCGGCCGTCCACTGGCGCGCGAACATGCGCTCGAGCGTGGCCGCTTGCAGGATGCGTTGACCGTCATGCACGCCTTTATTCATCAGCATCAGCATCAGGGTGCCCAGGTCGCGCGCCGCAATGCGCAGGCCGCCGGTCGGGCTGAAGGGCGTGGCATTCTCGCCGATGACATACCGCTCGATGCCGGGCGGCAGGCTCGGCGGCTTGCTGCGATAGTCGTCGACCTGGGCGATCCAGGGGCCGCTTGCATCCCAGACTTCGGTGTCGGTCGTGCGCTTGCGGTAGAGCGTCGCCAGGTTGTCCAGGGCGCCGGGCGCCAGTTCGGCCGGGTTGTAGCCGGCCGTTAAACCGAGCGGCTGCAGCAGCAGGCGCTGCATCAGGCGGTCGAAACGTTCGCCCGTGACCCGCTCCATCAGGGTGCCGATCAGGCCCCAGCCGAGGTTGCAGTACGTAAAATAGTCGCCGGGACCGGCATTGCTCGCCCACATCGCGCCCTTGTCGTACAGGCGCGCACCCGGGGTGACGAAGTCTTTCAATGGCGTGCCGGCCGGGAAGGAGTAACCGGCGTCGTCGCGCAGGGAAGAGCGGTGCGTGAGCAGGTGCTGCAAGGTGATGGCGCGCTCGGGGAAGTGCGGATTGCGCAGGCTGAAACCGAGATAGCGCGAGACGTCGGCGTCGAGATCGAGCTTGTTCTCTTCGACCAGGCGCATCAGGCCGAGGGTCGTGACCATCTTCGAGACCGAGGCGATCCGGTACAGGGTGTCGCGGTTGGCCGGCAAGTCGGGCACGTCTCCATTGCCGATCCGGCGCCGGCCGAACTGGCCTTCGTAGACAATTGCATGCTTGCGGATCGCCAGCACCGACAGGCTGGCCAGTTCGCAGGCGGGGTCCGTCACGATCGCCGCCAGTGCGCGATCCAGCGCCGCATGCGATGCTGCATCGGCACTCGCCGCCAGCAGCGGCTCGAATGCGCCCAGTAAGGCCAGGCCCAGCACCGTTCTCCTGTTTCCATTCATCCTGTCTCCTTCGTATCGCCGCGTCTGCCACATCATAAACGATGCGATCCGCACAATTTTCGGCCTGCCGGGGCCTGCACTCCCCTTACACTGGCGGCATGAACCAGGCCACCATCGATTTTAAAATCGATCTCAACGACAATTCGCCGCTCTACATGCAGCTGGCGCGCAAACTGACCCAGGACGTGCGCGAGGGCCGCTACCAGGCCGACCAGGCGCTGCCCTCGGAGCGCACCCTGTCCGAGCAGCTCGACGTCTCGCGCGTCACCGCGCGCAAGGCGATCGACCAGTTGGTCGAGCAGGGCCTGGTGGTGCGCCGCCGCGGTTCCGGCAACTATATCGCCCCGCGCATCGAGCAGCCCCTGTCGAACCTGTCGAGCTTTTCCGAGCAGTTGCAGCAGCGCGGCTACACGCCGAACTCGCGCTGGCTGCGGCGTGAAGTGGTGGCGGCCGACGCCGACGAGCAGCTGGCGCTCGGCCTGTCGCCCGGCGCCCGGGTGGCGCGCCTGGAGCGCCTGCGCCTGGCCGACGAAGTGGTGATGGCCTATGAAACGAGCGTGATCCCGGCCAGCGTGCTGCCCGATCCGCAGGCGGTCGACCGTTCGCTGTACGCCCACCTGGAGCGCGGCGGGCAGATGCCGGTGCGCGCGCTGCAGCACATCCGCGCCATGAACGCGTCCACCCAGTTGGCGAATCAGCTGGGCGTGCCGGAAGGACAGGCGGTATTGTTCATTACCCGCGTCGGGTATCTGGAATCGGGCGTCGCCGTGGAGCTGACGCATTCGTATTGCCGCAGCGATTATTACGATTTCGTGGCCGAGTTGCGCAGGGCGCCGGCATAACGTATTTGCATAACCCTATGGAATAAGGCCGGCCCTTCCTTTCATGGGAAGGCTTGTGCAATTGGTATTACACTGGTTTTATCAAACAATCTGTCAGAACGCCGCCATGCTGAAAACCGAAACCCCAGCCCAGGACCACGCCCTGCTCGACCAGTACCCGACCGCGGAACTGGTCAACGTGCTGGTGGACGACCAGATGAATGCGGTGAACGCCGTGCGCGCCGCCGCGCCCCGCATCGCCGCCGCCGTGGCCGCCGCGCTGCCGCGCATGGAAGCGGGCGGGCGCCTGGTGTATGTCGGCGCCGGCACCTCGGGCCGCCTGGGCGTGCTCGACAGCGTTGAACTGTATCCCACCTTCTCCTGGCCGCACGGGCGCGCCGTGGCGCTGCTGGCCGGCGGCAACGACGCCATGTTCGTCGCCGTCGAAGGGGCCGAGGACGACATCGACCAGGGCGCGGCCGACCTGCACTCCGTGAACGTCACCAGCGGACGACGTCGTCCTGCTGATCGCCGCTTCCGGCGGCACGCCGTATGTGCTGGGCGCCCTGCGCGCCGCGCGCGCGGCCGGCGCCCTGACGATCGGCTTTGCCAACAATGTCGACGCGCCGGTCGCCATGGAGGCGGAAATCGGCGTCACCCTCGACACCGGTTCGGAAGTCATTTCGGGCAGCACGCGTCTAAAAGCCGGCACCTCGCAAAAAATTGCCTTGAACACTTTTTCGAGCGCCTTGATGGTGCGTTTGAACAAGGTTTATGGCAACCTGATGGTAGACTTGAAGGCGACCAACGCCAAGCTGGTGCTGCGCGCCGTGCGCCTGACGGCCTTTGCCACCGGCGTCGACGAAGACGCGGCGCGCGCGGTGCTGGAACAGTGCGATTTCCACGTCAAGACCGCGATCGTGGCCTTGTCCAAACAAACCGAGTGTCGAGCAAGCGCGGGCCTTGCTGGAAGACCGCGCGCGGCAGCGTGCGCCAGGCCTTGGCCGGTAAGCGTAAGCAGCTCGCTCTGCAGGCGCGCCGGCCGGGTCAATTGCCCGATCACGAAAGCGTTATGCAAACTTCTCAAGCGAAAAGTCCGTGGCTGTGGGTGCCATCGCTGTACTTTGCCCAGGCCATTCCCTACGTCGTGGCGATGCAGCTGTCCGTCATCATGTACAAGGACCTGGGCATCTCGAATACCGACATCGCCTTCTACACCAGCCTGCTCTACCTGCCCTGGGTCATCAAACCGCTGTGGTCGCCCGTGGTGGACATGTTCGGCACCAAGCGGCGCTGGACGGTCCTGCTGCAACTGGTCGTGGCCGCCTCGCTGGCGGCGGTCGGCACCGTGCTGCACCTGCCCGCCTTCTTCCCGGTCAGCCTGGCCGTCATGTGGCTGATGGCGTTCAGCTCCGCCACCCACGACATCTCGGCCGACGGCTTTTATATGCTGGGCCTGCGCCAGAAAGACCAGGCGGCCTTCGTCGGCGTGCGCAGCACCTTCTATCGCCTGGCGACGCTGGCCGGGCAGGGGCCGCTGGTGGTGCTGGCGGGTTATCTCGCCGTCTCCCTGGGCGACGTGCACCAGGCCTGGTCGATCGTCTTCTTCGTGCTGGCCGGCCTGTTCGCCGCCGCCTTTGCCTGGCACGGCTTGATGCTGCCGACCCCGAAGGACGACCGTGCGGTGGCCGCCGGCGCCAACCCGCTGCGCGAATTCTTCGGCACCTTCGGCGCTTTTTTCCGCAAGCGCGACATCTGGCTGATCCTCGGTTTTATTTTGACCTTCCGCCTCGGCGAATCGCAGCTGCTTAAATTGGTAGCACCCTTTTTGAAAGATCCGCTGGAAAAAGGCGGGCTCGGCTTGACCACCGCCCAGTACGGCTGGGCCTACGGCACGGTCGGCATCATTGCGCTCACCATCGGCGGCCTGGCCGGCGGCTACCTGATTTCGCGCCTTGGATTAAAACGCTGCCTGTGGCTGATGGTGTTTGCCGTGCACTTGCCGGACCTGGTGTTCGTCTACCTGTCGCAGACCCAGCCGACCGACGTCTACCTGGTCTCGGCCTTCCTCGCGATCGAGCAATTCGGCTACGGCTTCGGTTTCACGGCCATGATGCTGTACATGATCATGGTGGCGGACGGCGAACATAAAACGGCGCATTACGCGATCTGCACCGGCCTGATGGCGCTCGGCATGATGGTGCCGGGCATGTGGAGCGGACGCCTGCAGGAATACCTGGGCTACCAGCACTTCTTTATCTGGGTGTGTATCGCGACGATTCCGGCGTTTATCATGGCGGCATTGGTAAAAATCGATCCGGAGTTCGGGAAGAAGTGATGCCGCCAACCGCCGCCGGAGGGCGCCTCGATTCGCTGGACGCCTTCCGCGGTTTTACCATCGCCGCCATGGTGCTGGTGAATAACCCGGGCGACTGGTCGCACTTGTATTCCCAGCTCGAACACGCCAAGTGGAACGGCTGGACGTTTACGGACACCATCTTCCCCTTCTTCCTGTTTATCGGCGGCGTCTCGATGGCGCTCTCGCTCGGCCGCCTGGCGGCGCGCCGGCGCGGACAAGCCGCAGCTGCTAGTAAAACTGGCAAAACGCGCCTGCCTGATCTTCCTGATCGGCTTCCTGCTGAACCTGATCCCCTATTTCAATTTCGAGAAAGTGCGCATCCCCGGCGTGCTGCAACGCATCGCCCTGTGCACCCTGCTGGCCGCGCCGATCGTCGTCTACTGCCGCTGGCGCCTGCAACTGCTGATCATCGTGGGCCTGCTGACCCTGTATTGCGCCTTCATGCTGTGCTATCCGGTTCCCGGCATCGGCGCCGGCGTATTGGAAAAGGGCCAGGATTTCGGCGCGTACATCGACCGCATGCTGCTCGGTAATCACATGTGGGTGCAATCGAAAACCTGGGATCCGGAAGGGGTATTTACGACCATCCCCGCCCTGTGCAGCCAGCTGTTCGGCGTGCTGGCCGGGCGCTTTTTACTGAATAACTGCCCCGCACCGAGCAGACCGTCTGGCTGCTGCTGGCGGGTTTATTGTTCCTGTGGCTGGGCGTGATCGGCGACGCCATCCTCATGCCGATCAACAAAAGCCTGTGGACGCCTTCCTATTGTCTCCTGATGACGGGCTGGGCTTTGCTACTATTTGCCGCCTTCTTCTGGCTGCTGGACGTGAATCCCCATGCGGCCGTGCGCGAAGCGGCGGCGCGCTGGACCACGCCGCTGCGGATCTACGGCATGAATGCGCTGTTCATCTTCGCGTTCTCGGGGCTGGTGGCGAAGATGTTTGGTTTTATTAAATTGGCGCAGCCGGATGGCAGCACGGTAGTCGCTCGGGCGCACCCTGTACGCGCCGATCCGCGATTTGCCGCTGGGTGCGGTGAACACCTCGGTGCTGTACGCGCTGCTGTTCAACGCCTGCATGTTCGCGCTGGCCTGGGCGCTGTGGCGCAAGCGCTGGTTTGTCAAAGTATAACGATCGATAAAAGGTAGGAGCAGGTGTGGCGGATATGAAAAAACGCGCGTTTGCGCTGGCGGGTATCGCGGGCATGTTGTCGCTGGGGGCCTTCCTCGCGAGCTGCTCGACGCCGCAGAAAAGCGTGCAAAAGGGCGTCACGGCGTCGAAGGGCATCATCATCGCCAGCGGCAAGCTGCCGCCCGCCGCGCCGCGCGAGTTCCGCGCCGCCTGGGTCTCGACGGTGGCGAATATCGACTGGCCGAGCCGGCAAAACCTGAAGGCGCCCCAGCAGCAGGCGGAGGCCATCGCCATCCTCGACCGCGCCAAGGCCATGAACATGAATGCGATCGTGCTGCAGGTGCGTCCTTCGGCCGACGCCATCTACGCGTCGCCCATCGAACCCTGGTCCGAATACCTGACCGGCGCCCAGGGCCAGGCGCCGCAGCCCTGGTACGACCCCCTGAAATTCTGGGTCACCGAGGCCCATGCGCGCGGCCTCGAACTGCACGCCTGGTTCAACCCCTACCGGGCGCGCCACGACGGCGCCCGTTCGCCGGCGGCGAGCAATCACATCACGCGCTCGAATCCGTCCGCCGTCAAACGCTACGGCAAGTTCATGTGGATGGACCCGGGCGAGGAATCGGCCTCGAAGCAGACGCTGGACGTGGTGCTCGACGTGGTGCGCCGCTACGACATCGACGGCGTGCACATCGACGATTATTTTTATCCTTACCCGATCGAAGCGACCCCGACCGTTGCCGGCAACGAGGCCGCGCTCGACGGCAAGGGGATGAAGGCCGAGCTCGACTTCCCGGACACGCCGGCCTGGGAGCGCTACCTGTCCCGTGGCGGCAAGCTCGACCGCGCTTCCTGGCGCCGCCAGAACGTGAATAACCTGATCGAGGACATGTACAAGGGCATCCACGCCGAAAAGAGCTGGGTGCGCTTCGGCATCAGTCCCTTCGGCCTCGGCCGTCCGGACCGGCGTCCGCCCGGCATCGTCGGCTTCTCGCAGTACGACAAGCTGTATGCGGACGCCGAACTCTGGCTGCAGAAGGGCTGGCTCGACTATTTCACGCCGCAACTGTACTGGGCGCGCAGCCAGGCGCCGCAGGCGTATGACGTGCTGCTCGACTACTGGATCGGCCAGAACACGCAGGGCCGCCACCTCTGGCCGGGCCTGTTCACGAGCCGCATCGGCGCGCCGACCAAGGAGTACCAGCCGCAGGAAATCCTGGACCAGATCGCATCGACCCGTGCGCGCCCGCAAGCGGGCGGTCACGTACACTTCAGCATGATTGCCCTGATGCAGAACCGGAAAGGCATCGCCGACCAGCTGAGCACGGGATCGTACGCGACGCCCGCCCTGGTGCCGGCCACGCCCTGGCTCGGCAACGTCAAACCGGGCCTGCCGCGCGTCAAAGCGGTGCGCAACGGCAAGGGGATCGACCTGAAGCTGGCGGCCGGGAAGGCGAACGCGCTGTACACGGTGTGGTCGCGCCATGGCAACGAATGGCGCTTCCAGGTCGTGCCGGCCACCAAAGTGGACTGGACGGTGCAGGGTGATGCGGAGGCGGTGTTTGTCGGCGCGGTCGATCGTTTGGGGATCGAAAGCGACCGGATCCAGGTCTGGGGCAAGCCGTAATCCGGCTGTACCCAGTGCGCCTGCGTCATGTATTGAGCCGCTTAGTTCATAATTCTATTCATGCAGTTGAATCCTCACTCTGACATCGGCCTGGGCATCGACGCCGGCGGCACCCAGACCCGCTGGGCGCTGGCGGCGCCGGGACGGCGCGATCCTGGCCGAAGGCACGGTCGCCGGCCTGTCTGCCTTGCAAATGAGCAAGCCTGACGGCCGCGCCAGCGTGCACGCCACGTTTACGAGCGCTCGCGCACGCGGTGCTGGCCCATGCGCAGCCGTCCCGCGTGCGCGCCGGCCTCACCGGTTTCGGCGGCGACGGCGAACAATTGACCGGCTGGCTGGCCGAGCTGCTCGGTGTCGCCGGCGAACGCGATTGCCATGTGCAACGACATCGACATCGCCTACCGCGCCTGTTTCCTGCCGGGCGAGGGCTACCTGGTCTACGCCGGCACCGGTTCGATCGGCGCCTTCATCGATGCCGACGGCAGCTTTCATCGCGCCGGCGGCCGCGGCGTGGTGCTCGACGATGGCGGCGGCGGCTTCTGGATCGCGCGCGAAGCGCTGCGCCACATCTGGCGGCGCGAGGACGAGGCGCCCGGCAGCTGGGAAGACTCACCCATGGCGCGCGCCGTGTTCGAGCACGTCGGCGGCTCGGACTGGGCCGATTCGCGCCAGTTCATCTACGGCCAGGAACGCGGCGAAGTCGGCAAACTCGCGCTCGCGGTTGCCGCCAGCGCCGGCCAAGATCCGGCCGCCGATGCCATCCTGCTGGAAGCCGGCCGCGAACTGGGCCGCCTGGCCCGGGCCCTGATCGAACGCTTCGGGCCGCGCCCGGTGGCGCTCAGCGGGCGCGCCGCCGACCTGCATCCGGCGATCGCGGCGAGCATGCGCGCCAGCCTGCCGTCCGGCACCATCGTCACGCAGAGCGCGATGCGCGCGCACCACGCCGCCGCCCGCCTGGCCGCCCACGACGGCGCCACCACCTGATCACTTCATTTATCTAACGGACCACCATGAAATCCCTGGCAGCTACCCTCCTGATCGCCTTACTCGCCGGTTGCGCCACCGCCCCCGGCGGCATCGACAAGACTTATTCCGCCAAGGGCCAGGCCAGCCGGGTGCGCTTCCTGGTGCTGCACTACACGGTCTCGGACCGGCCGGCCTCGCTGAAAATCCTGACCGAGCAGCAAGTCAGCGCCCATTACCTGCTCACCGACGACGCCACGCCCACCATCTACAACCTGGTCGACGAAACCCGCGCCGCCTATCACGCCGGCAACTCGAGCTGGAAGGGATATACCCAGCTGAACAACAGCTCGATCGGCATCGAGATCGTCAACGCCGGCTGGAAGGACACGCCGCAAGGCCGCGTCTACGCCCCCTTCCCGCAGACCCAGATCGACGCCCTGATTCCGTTGGTAAAAGGAATCGTCCAGCGCCACGGCATCCTGCCGGAAAACGTGATCGGCCACAGCGACATCGCCCCGCTGCGCAAGCAGGACCCGGGCCCGATGTTCCCCTGGTACCAGCTGGCGCAAGCGGGCCTGGTCGTGTGGCCGGACGCGAACCGCGTCGCCCTGGTGCGCCAGGTGTTCGACGTCCAGACGCCGGACGCGCTCTGGTTCCAGAAAAAGCTGGCCAGCCACGGTTTTGGACTGACCCAGAGCGGCCAGTTCGATCCAGCCGACCAAAACCGTGATCGCCGCTTTCCAGATGAAATACCGCCCGGCGAACATCGCCGGCGAGCCGGATGCGGAAACGGCGGCCCTGCTGGAAGTGCTGACGACGCCGGCGAATGCGCCGCTGCCGCCGGTGCCGCCGGCGCCGATTCCGGAGATGCGGCCGGTGCAACCGGAGCAGCCGCTGCAACCCGTGCCGCCGGTGACGCCGCCGACACCGGCGCTGCCGCCCGCCCCGCAACCGACGACGACCCCGGCCACGCCGGTTGCATCGACCCCACAGTGACGGTCGCCGCGGATCCCGTTTCCCTGTATCCTTCGGCCTGCCCGCTTTGCATGGGCATCCCGAAGGATTGACATAACATGCGCCTGCGCCACATCGAAGTTTTCCACGCCATCATGCAGGTCGGCACCATCAGCGGTGCCGCCCAGGTCTTGCACATCTCGCAACCGGCCGTCACCAAGGTGCTGCAGCATGCCGAGCTGCAGCTGGGCATGCCCCTGTTCGAGCGCGTGCGCGGAAAACTGTATCCCAAGCCGGAAGCGCACCGCCTGTTCGCCGAGACCGAAAAACTCAACCGCGACCTGCAAGGCATCCGCCGCCTGGCCGCCAGCCTCAAGGGCCGCGCGGTCGAGACCGTGCGCCTGGTGTCGACGCCGACGATTGCCATCAGCGTGCTGCCGCAGGCGATGACGGCCTGGCGCCGCGATTTCGAGCAGACCCGCTGCGAACTGGCGACCTACCACACCAGCGAGATCGTCAACGCGCTGCGCCTGGGCGAAGCCGACCTGGCCCTGTCGCTGCAGGACCCGCGCCACCCCGGCATCGTGGCCGAACCGATCGCCCAGGGCATGCTCACCGTGATGGCCCCGGCCGGCACCTGGAGCGCGGCCGAGTGCGCGCAGCCGATCGGCCCCGCCGGGCTGACGGGCGAACTCGATCGGCCTGGCCGACAACGACCCGATCGGGGAAATCGTCGTCGCCGCCTGCGAGGCGCAGGGCGTGCAACCGGTGTTCCGCACCGTCGTGCAAACCTATCAAATCGCCCGTTCGCTGGTGGAAGCGGGCGCCGGCACGGCCGTGGTCGATCCGTTCACGGCGGCCTCGGCGCCGGCCGACAAGGTCCAGCGCCGCCTGTGGGAGCCGGCGATGCCGGTCCAGCTGTACCTGCTCGACGGCCAACCACGCGCCCCTGTCGCACGGCGCGCGCGCCCTGGCCAACTGCATCGCCGCGACCGCGCGCGCGCTGCTGGAAAAGGCGGGCGCATGAGCGTCGCCGCGCCACGCCTGACGCTGGCCAGCGAGGACATCGCCGCCAGCCCGGCGTTTCGCCACCTGTCGTCGATCGCCGGGATTGGCGTCGACCTGCGCTATGCCGGCCCGAACAACTTCGTCGGGCGCGACCTGTATTCGCCTTTCGACTGCGCCTGGCTGCACGTCGAGGCGGCGAGCGCCCTCGAAGCCGCCGTCGCCTGGCTGGCCGAACACGCCCCGGGCCACACCCTGCTCGTGCTCGACGCCCTGCGCCCGCAACGGGTGCAGCAGCAATTGTGGGATGCGCTGGCCGGTACCGGCCTGCAAATGTACCTGGCCGACCCGGCGCGCGGCTCGATTCACTCCTACGGCATGGCGCTCGACCTCACCATCCTCGATCCGCAAGGGCAGGAACTCGACATGGGCACCGGCTTCGACGACATGACGGATTTGTCGCACCCGGCGCTGGAAGAAGGTTTTCTGGCCGCCGGCGCCATCAGCGAACAACAAGTCGCGAACCGGCAATTGCTGCGCGACGCCATGTTCGGCGCTGGTTTTGTCGGGATTCGGACGGAATGGTGGCATTTCGACTGCGGTGACCGCGAACGGGTGCGCACCACTTTCCACCTGGTGCTGTAAGGCTTTTTCCAGCCTTCGCGCCGTGTTGCGTCATCCGCGCACACTTGAGTTTTCTCATCCTTCAGCTCTCTTTGACGCCCGGACAATCCTCTTGTATTGACGAGAGGTTGATGCAACTGCTTGACGAGTCCGCTTCCGGGTCGTCTCTTCTTCTTCTCGCGCAATACCATTCTTCCAACCGGACCAGAGAGGTGCGCAATGAAACGATTGATGATGGCCGCTGCCGTGGGCGTGGCGCTCGCAGGATGCAGCACGGGTGCGGGGCAGATGTTCGCGTCGCGCGACCGGACGGTCGAATATGTGCGGGTATTCGACATCAAGACCGAGTCGCCGACCCCCAGCGTGCTGCACGCGGCCAGCGAGGGCATCAGCCGCAACATCCAGAATGCCACGCTGGCCACGCCGGTGCCGGCCACAAGCGAGGTGCTCGACCAGCCCGACCGCTTCAAGCTGGCCGAGACCCCGGGCGCCGCGCGCGGACCCACCTGCGACGGCGCCAGCTGGACCGCCAAGGCCCGCCCCGACGTGCGCGGGCAGGACGTGCACATCGTCGCCTGCCTGTACCAATACAAGACCGGCTACCACCTCGACATGTACGCCGCGTTCAACAAGAAGGAAGGCGGCTGGCTCGAATGGCCGCGCCGCGCCACCGGCTTCGTGCTCGGCACGCCGGAGAAATTCATCGACAAGACCATGCTCGACCTGGTGCGCACGATCCGCGAAACGACCAAGGCGCAGGTGGCGCTGGTCGAAGCCAAACCCGAGGTGACCGGCGCCCCCTGGCTGGAGCCCGCGGGAGCGCGCACGCCGACGTCGAAACCCTGACGCCGCGTGCGCGGTACTAGCCTGGGCTAAGCCTTAGAAGGCCCAATCTACGCGCGCATACATCTGGCGGCCGTTGATGCCGATCGGGCAGGTTTCCCAGCAGTGCGTAAAGCCCAGTTGCGGGAAGGGCGCTGCGCGGACCTTGTCCCATTCGGTCGGGTAGGTGTCGAACAGGTTGTTCGCACCGACCGCCAGCGACAGGCGCTTGGTGAAGGCATAGCGCAGGCTCAGGTCGACCAGCCACTTCGCTTCCCAGGTCTGGACGAAGGGCGCCGTAAAGCCCTGGCCTTGCACTTCGCCGAAGTAACTGGCGCGGGTGTTCACGTTCCATGGGCCGGCGGTGTAGTCGGCGGCAATCACGTGGTGCTGGCGCGGCTGGCCGCGTTCGATCAAGGTCACTTGCGCGTCGTCGAACAACTGGGCGCCGGTCAGCACCGGCGACTGCGAGCGGCGCGCGGTGACTTCGGTTTTGTTCAAACCGAGCTGGCCGGACAGCACCAGGGTCGAACCGGGCCAGCGCGTGGTGTGCTCGGCCACCAGATCAAAGCCGTTGGTGCGGGTGTCGATCGCGTTGGTGAAGAACTGCGCCTGGCCGACCTTCAGCGGGTCGAGGATGGCGCGGATCGGGCCGGCGCCGGCTTCCGGCGCGATATTGCTCGAGAAGACGATGCGGTCGTCGATATCGATGCGGTACAGGTCGGCCGTGACCGAGAAGTTCGGCAGCGGACGCAGCACGATGCCGACGCTGGCGTTCTTCGAGGTTTCTTCTTTCAGCGGCGCGATGCCGAAGGCGCGGGTGACGGCGCTGCCTTCGCGCGCGGTCAGGGTTTCGGTCAGCACGCCGGCCGCGTTCAGGTTGGTCGACACCGAGCTGTAGAACTTCTGCTGCACCGATGGCGCGCGGAAACCGGTCGAGATGCTGCCGCGCAGGCCGACCGTGCGCGTCGGGTCGTAGCGCATCGACAGCTTGCCGGTCGTGGTGCTGCCGAAGTCCGAGTATTTCTCGTGGCGGATCGCGCCGGCCACCAGCAGTTGTCGGTGATGTTGTGCTCGGCATCGACGTAGAGGGCGATGTTGTGGCGGCCGGCGTCGACTTCGGTCGATGGCGTGTAGCCGGGGAAGCCCTGGGCGCCGGAGGCCGCGATGCCGCCGGTCTGGTCGCGGATCACGATCGCCGGATTGTTGGTGCGGCCGTACTGGTAGGAGACCGGGTCGCCCGCTTCGATCTGGTAGTTATCGCGGCGGTATTCGAACCCGGTGGCCAGCGAAATGGTGCGTCCGCCCAGCACGATCGGGCCGCGCAGGTCGGCATTGAAGGTGGTCTGGTTGAATTTCAAGGTACCGGTATCGGCGTCCAGCGGGCGATGCGCCATAGATGCCGCCACCCGGTTTCGGCTCGTACCAGTAGCTGACGTTGATCGACTCGCGCTCATGGAAACCGAGCTGGCTGCGGCCGTGGTTGACGCTGGTGTCGAATTTCCAGTCGTTGGCGAGGTCGCGGCGGTAGCCGACGGCGAACGAGGCGTCCTTCACCGTCGTCATGATGTTCGGCAGAAAACCGTTCGGGTAGACGGCCGGCACGTTGCGGCCATCGCCGGCGGTGCGGTAGAAGCCGGCCGAGTCGCCGGTACGTTTCGAGACGCCGCCGAAGGCATAGAATTCGCTGTTCTTGTCGATCGGCAGGCCGGCATTCACCCACAGGAAGGCATCCTTGGCCAGGCTGTCGCCGATGCGCTGGGTGACGCGCGGCGGATTCACGCGCGCGCTGTCGACGCCGGCGCGGTTGGTTTCGCCGCGGCGGCGGCCTTCGGCCGACAGGTTCACGTAGCCGCCGTCCGTGCCGAGCGCAAAGCCCGTGTTGGCGCTGGCCGAGATCATGTCGCCGTCGCCTTCGGACGTGGTGCCGACCGAGCTGCTGACCTGCGTTTCCTTGATCTGCGATTTCAAGACGATGTTGATCACGCCGGCGATCGCGTCCGACCCGTACTGGGCCGCGGCGCCGTCGCGCAGCACCTCGATATGGTGGATTGCCGACATCGGAATCGCATTGATGTCGGTGCCGGCCGAGCCGCGGCCGATGGTTTGCTGGACATTGACCAGCGCCTGCTGGTGGCGGCGCTTGCCGTTCACCAGCACCAGCAACTGGTCGGGGCCGAGGCCGCGCAGGGTGGCCGGACGGATGATGTCGGTGCCGTCGCTGATGAAGGTGGTCGAAAAGTTGAACGACGGATCCAGCGTTTGCAGCAGCTTGCCCAGTTCCAGCGGGCCGGCGGTCTGCATGTCCTTCACATTGATCAGGCCGACCGGATTGGCCGTATCGAGCGCGGTCTTCGCGCTCGCGCGCGAACCGAGCACGACCACGCGGGCCGGATTGTTCTCGTCGGCGCTGGCGGCGGTTTCTTGCGCGGCGGCAGGGTAGAGCGCCGCCAGCAGGGCGGTCGCGAGCAGGGTTTGCCGGAATGGGTACTGGGCAGGGCGTCTCGTCATGATCTCTCTTTTTTCTTGGGTGCGAAGCGGGCGCCTCACGTCATAACGTATGGATATGTTTCCATGCGTGAAAGTCATGGTAACAATCGAACCCAGTACATACAACGCGACATGCATAAGCGTTGTATTTGCGTGTTACCGCAGCAATATTGCGTGCGGAGCAAGAGAAAAGACAGTAAGCTCGACTTGGCCGAGTCCGCTGCGTAATGCGCGCGTCAGCATGCAGTGCCGGCGTAACGCGTGGACTCGGAGTCCACCCTACGGCGCGCAACTCCCGACTTGGCCACCCAATCCACCAGCGCATCGACCACCGCCCGCCCGCGCCCGTCGCCCGCCAGCTCGTCGTTGACCATCGCCACCACCACGTTCTGCACGCCGTTCGCATCCGGCACATACCCGGCCACGGCCACCACATTGCGCAGCGTCCCCGTTTTCAGGCGCGCGCGCCCTGCGGCCGGGCTGCCGTTCAGGCGCCGGCGCATGGTGCCGTCGGTTCCCGCGATCGGCATGCTGGCCATGAACTCGGGCGCCCAGTTGCTGCGCAGGCCGGCGCGCAACAAGCTCCCCATCTGCAGCGGACTGATGCGCTCGATGCGCGACAGCCCGGAACCGTTTTCCATCACCAGCCCGCTGTCGTCGATCCCATGCGCGCGCATCCAGCTGCGCACCGTGGCGTCCGCTCGCGTATAGGTGCTCTGGTCGGCGCACGGCCGGCAGCGGCCGGCTGCCAAGCACCGGGTCGGCCTCCAGTGCGCCCAGGCTCAGGAACAGGGTGCGCGCCAGCGCGTTGTCCGACGGTTTATTTGTATCGCGCACCACTTCCGGCAGCGCGCGCGCGCGGTGCTCGGCCAGCAGGCGCGCGTCCAGCGGCGCCGTGCCCGCCAGCGTCTTGCCGTCCAGCCTGCCGCCCAGCTGCTTCCACTTCAGGCGGAACAGGCCGTCGATATAGTCGTCGCGGTCGACCACGTTGATGCTGTTGGTGCGGGCGCAGTTTTTCGGGTAGGTCCCCTCCAGCACGACCTTGATCTTGCCGCCGCTGCGCACCGCCTGCGGCAGCTTCCAGCCGTCTTCCCACTTCGCACAATCGGCGTCGATGAGCCGCATGTTGGAGGCGATCGTCACGCCCGCCAGGGCCGGCTGCATGTCGAGCTGCAGGCGTTTATCGGTCGAGCGCATGTCGACTTGCAGCATGTTCTTGTTGACCAGCAGCGCGTCCGGAATCACGTTGTAATACGCTTCCGGCGACTCGTCGAAGGGCGGCAGGCCGACATCGCCGCGGGCCGGATTGAACAGGCTGCGGTCGAGCACCAGGTTGCCCGTCGATGCGCTTGATGCCCGCATAGCTCAGCGTGCGCAGCATGCCCTCCAGCACCTCGCCCGAGAGGTCGGCATCGGCCCCGCCGCGCAGCACCAGGTCGCCTTTGAGCACGCCATTTTTCACGTCGCCGTTCGTCAGCAGCTCGGTGCGTCCGCGAAACACCGGTCCCAGGTGCTCGAGGCTGACCAGGGTCGTCACCAGCTTCATGGTGGACGCCGGCTGCATCGGGCGCTCGGCCAGGTGCGCCATGACGACCTGGTCGCCGCGCAGCACCAGGGCGCTGACCGAGGCGGGCGTCATGCCCTGTTCGGCCAGCAGGCGCGTCACCGGCTCCGGCAACTGGGCGCGGGCGGAAAAACAGGCAAAGCAGGGCGGCGGCGAGGACGAGTGGGCGCAACATGCGAATCTCCATTAACCGAAGAACAGGTAAGCAACAAAAATGGCGGCAATCACGCCCGCGAGGTCGGCCATCAGGCCGCACGAAATCGCGTAACGCGTCTTGCGGATGCCGACCGAACCGAAGTACAGCGCGACGATATAGAAGGTCGTGTCGGCCGAGCCCTGGAAGATGCAGGCCAGGCGCCCGACGAAGGAGTCGGCGCCATAGGTCGTCATGGTGTCGATCATCAGGGCGCGCGAGCCGCTGCCGGACAGCGGTTTCATCAGCGCGGTCGGCAGCGCCGGCAGGAAATCGGTCACCAGGCCGAACTGGTTGAAGACCCATTCGAAGCCGCGCACGACGAAGTCGAGGATGCCGGCGTTACGCACCACGCCGATCGCCACCAGCATCCCGACCAGGTAGGGAATGATGGTGATCGAGGTCTGGATGCCGCCCTTCGCGCCTTCGATGAAGGCTTCGTACACGTTCACTTTCTTGCGCAGCGCGCCGACCATGAAGATCACGATGATGGAAAACAGGACCAGGTTCGCCGCCACGTTCGAGAACAGCTGGATCTGGTCCTTGGTCAAGTAATTGCTGAAGTAATAAATCATGCCGCCGATGGCCGCCGTCATGCCGCCGATCCAGCCGCCCAGCACCGGGTCGAACAGGTTGATGCGCTGGCGGATGCCGACCACGATGATGCCGGTGATGGTCGCGACATAGGTCGCGATCAGGCAGGGAATAAAGATGTCGGCGGGATTCGCCGCGCCCAGGATGGCGCGCTGGGCCATGATGGCCAGCGGAATCAGGGTCAGGCCCGAGGTATGCAGCACCAGGAACATGATCTGGGCGTCGGTCGCCTCGTCCTTGTTCGGGTTGAGCGTCTGCAGGCTCTCCATCGCTTTCAAACCGAAGGGCGTGGCCGCATTGTCCAGGCCGAGCAAATTGGCCGAGAAATTCATGACCATGTGGCCGTTCGCCGGGTGGTCTTTCGGCACGCCGGGGAAGATGCGCGAGAAGAAGGGGGCGATGAAGCGCGCCAGCACATTGATGGCGCCGGCCTTTTCGCCGATGTTCATGATGCCGAGCCAGAGCGTCATCACGCCGGCCAGCGGCAGGGCGATGTCCATCACGGCCAGCTTGGCCGACGTAAACGTGCCGTCGACGATGCGTTTGAAGATTTCGGTGTCACCAAGGAACAGCCATTGGGCAAGTGCTGCAACGAAGCCGACGAGGAAGAAACCAGTCCAGATGTAATTCAATGCCATGAGTCGGTCCGATAAAGCGGGCGGGGTCATGCTGACGCCGTTGGTTCACGCCGCAGACGACAGTCACGGCAAGTGCATGCGCACGATTGTGCAGCGGAGAGTATAGGCGCAGAGCAAGGTGCAAGGATGAAAGAATGCAAGCGCGCCATGCAGAAAAGTTATGCATGCAGCGTTCCGTTTGCTTGCCGCAGGCCACGCGCCTATCATACGCAACGCCCAACCCGGACCCGCTTCATGAAACTGCGCACCGCTCTTTGTTCCCTGCTTGCCGCCACCACCCTTGTCTCGACGCTGCCGGCAAGCGCCGCGCCGGTACCGGAACAGAAAGTGCTGCACATGTTCCTGTCCACCAGCGAAACCGGGCTCGATCCGGCCGCCGCCTCCGACATCGCCACCTTGTCCCTGCTGGAAAACCTGTTCGACCCGCTGCTGCGCTACGACTACCTGGCGCGCCCGGTGCAACTGCGCCCGAACACGGCGACGGCGATGCCGGAGATCAGTCCTGACAAGCGCACCTATACTTTCAAAATCCGTCCGGGCATCTATTTCACGCCGGACCCCGCCTTCAAGGGCGTCAAGCGCGAAATGACGGCGCAAGACTATGTCTACAGCCTGACGCGCCTGTACGACCCGACCTTGAAATCGCCCTGGTCGTATATGTTCGACGGCAAGATCGAGGGCGACGAGGCGCTCAAAAAGCAGTTCAGCTACGACACCCCGATCGCCGGCCTGCAGGCGCTCGACCGCTACACGCTGCGCATCCGCCTGAAAGAGCCGGATAACAATTTCCTGTTCTATATGGCGACGCCGGCCTCCGGCGTGGTGGCGCGCGAAGTCATCGAGGCCTATCCGGGCCAGGCGGGCAACCACCCGGTCGGCACCGGCCCCTTCATGATCGGCGAGTGGAAGCGCAGCGACCGCATCGTGCTGCTGGCGAACCCGTATTCGAGCGCCGTGTTCGAAGCGACGCCCGGCAAGGACCCGGAAGATCAACAAATCGCCGCCGCGCTGAACGGCAAGCGCCTGCCGCGCGTCGATCGCGTGGAAGTCAAGATCGCCGAGGAATTCCAGGGCCGCATGCTCGGCTTTTTGAACGGCGAATACGACTACCTCGAGCAGGTGCCCGAATCGATGACCGACATGGTGATCCGCGACGGCCAGTTGAAGCCGGAGTTGGTCAAGCGCGGCATGCAGCTGTCGCGCTTCCCGGTGCTGCAGACCTATTACATGTGGATGAACATGAACGACCCGCAGCTGGGCGGTTATTCACCCGACCGGATCGCCCTGCGCCGCGCCATCTCGCTCGCCTACAACAATGCCGAAGACGTGGCGCTGTTAAAGAAAGGGTTTGCCATCAAGGCCGAGTCGCCGCTGCCGCCCAACGTGCTCGGCTACGATCCGGCCTACCGCAGCCCGGTGCCCTACGACCCGGCGCTGGCCAACGCTTTACTCGACCGCCACGGCTACGGCAAACGCGACGCGGAGGGCTTCCGGCGCGCGCCCGACGGCAAGCCGTTCACGCTGACCATGCACAGCGAAGCGACCGTCGGCGGGCGCCTGCGCGACGAGCTGTGGAGAAAATGCCTGAACTCGATCGGGCTGCGCGTGGTGTTCAAGTCGGACAAGAAGACCGAGATCATCAAGGCGTCGCGCCTGGGCAAGGTGACGATGTTCGAGAGTAACTGGATTGCCGACTTCCCCGACGGCGACAATTTTTACCAGCTGCTCTACGGTCCGAACGCCGGGCGCGCCAACTATGCCCGTTTTAATTTGCCGGCCTACAACACGCCGCTACGAGCAGGCGCGCGTGCTGGCCGACGGTCCGGCCCGCCAACACCTGTACTGGCGAGATGAACCAGCTGATCCACGCCTACAACCCCTGGGTGCCGCTGACCCACGCCGTATCGGCCGACATCCGCCACCCGTGGCTAAAAAACTACAAGCGCCATCCGGTGGAATTCACGTCACTGGCGTTATCTGGACCTGGATGTTGCGCAAAGAGGACGTTTGTCGAAGCAGGCGCGTTAGAAATCGATAGATTTCCTTGTGCAAACATTCCGCAAAGTTATACTTCCCGCCAGTTATTTCATTGGCTGGCGCCACATGCCCCGCGTAGTCTCGAAATGACCATCAAGGCGATGCCATGACCTCGCCGTACAACAGATGCAGTACCGCCCAGTTTAAAGTTCGACGGAAACCTTAGGAGAGACGCGTGAAGCTGAAGAAAATTGCCCATCTGATTGCCCTGATTGGGGTGGTGAGCCCGGCGGTTGCACAGGAAGTGCAACCACAAACCACCCCGATGGCACGCGTCGAGATCACCGGTTCGAGCATCAAGCGGGTTGCCAAAGAAGGCGCGCTGCCGGTGCGAGATCATCAATGCCGCAACAGCTGCAAAAGCAGGGCATCGCCACCGCCGAGCAACTGATCGAGCATGATTTCGGCAACGGCAACGGCGCCGACAACCTGGCCTCGGGCAATGACGTGTCGGCGCGGCGCCCACCGCGTCAACAGCGGCGCCTCGTCCGCCAACCTGCGCGGCCTGGGCTCCGAGCAGCACCCTGGTGCTGCTCAACGGCCGCCGCGTCGCCGACCCACGGCAAGAGAGGCTAGGCGGTCGACCTGAATTCGATCCCGATGGCGGCGATTCGGCGCATCGAAATGCTGAAGGACGGCGCTTCGGCCATCTACGGCACCGATGCCATCGGCGGCGTGATCAACTTCATCCTGCGCAACGACTACCAAGGCGTGGAAGCCTCGGCGTATACCGACGTCACCGAAGCCGGCGGCGGCAATATCCACCGCGTCTCGCTGACCGGCGGCCATCGGCGACCTGGAGACCAACGGTTTCAACGTGATGGGCACGGCGTCGCATAGCCAAGAACGAGCGCTGCGATCGCAACCAGCGCGACTTCGCCAACGGCTTCCAGCCGGACCGCGGCCTGTCGCCGGACACCACCGGCACACCCTAGGCCAACCGCTGACCGGCGCCGCTGCCGCGCCTATGGGCGACCTGGTTCCCGGCGCGGGCGTCAAGGTCAATCCGACCGATCGGTGCCATACCGGCATCAGTATCCGCTGAGCTTCCAGGGCAAGTGCGACAGCGTCGACGGGCATGTCGCAATACCAGACGGCGCTGTGGGGATGTGACCTCGCCGCTGCGCTCGACCTATTCCTGCGCCTAGGACTACGGCGGCGCCGACGTCATGCAGCGCCGTCGGAACAGACCAATCTGCTGTTGCCGCGCCACGTATAAACGGTCGCCGAGCACAAGCTGTTCGTCGAGGCGATCGGCTCGCGTTCGAAAGTCGATCGCGATCCTCGACCCCGGCCCAGATCTCGACCTCGCTCGCCAATCGGCAACGCCTATCCGGTCGGGGGCCCCTACTACCAGGACCTGACGTCGATCATCCCGAGCTTCGACCGCGGCCTAGCCGATCGTCTACCGATGGCGCTGCCAATCGAGTGCGGCAACCGCACCCAGCGAAAACACGACCGAGAGCCGGCCGCCTGCTGGTCGGCATGGAAGGCACGCTGTCGCAACTGGGACTACAAGCTCGGCCTGTCGCAGCGCCAGAGCGAGTCGCAATCGACGCTGGCTGGACGGCTACGCTTACACGCCGCGTTCGCCAAAGCGCTGGGCAGCGGCATCGTCAATCCCTGCCTCGCTCGACGGCAGCCAGACCCAGGCGGCGATCGATGCGATCGAACGCACCAAGGCCGCGGCGCTTTCCGGCCGGCAAGACGACCATGACCCAGTTCGATGGCGCACATGTCGGGCGAACTGTTCCAGCTGCCTGCCGGCACGTGGCATGGCCGCCGGCTTCGACTTCCGCCGTGAAGAGATACAAGTTCAACCGCGACGTCGCGCCGCCGAGCCGATCCTGCTGTCTGCCAGCGCCTTCGACGACGAATGCGCTCGAAGCGTGCACGCGCGACATCAAGGCGGTGTATCGCGGAGTTCATGGTCCCGGTCACGAAAGACCTGGAACTGCACTCGCCGGTCCGCCAGGACGATTACAGCGTGCTTCGGCGGCACCACCAATCCGAAAGTATCGCCTTCCGCTACCAGCCGACCAACTGGCTGCTGCTGCGCGGTTCGTCCAACAAGGGCTTCCTCGCGCCGAGCTTCACCCAGCTGTTCACCGGCGTGACCGACCGCCAGGAACTGGCCGAGCGGCGTGGTCGACCCGGTCGGTTGCGCCGCCCATCCGGGCGATGCGCGCTACTGCGCGCCGGACCGTTTCGACTAGCTGACCGGCGGCAACCAGACCTGAGGCCGGAAACGCGAAGCAGGGCACGCTGGGCGTCGTGTTCGAGCCGATCGCAAGGGCTTCTCGGCAACGCCGACTGGTGGGACAATATCGCAAGGAGACACGTATCCTGAATCGCAGCGCGACCGATATCCTGACAAATCGGCCTGTTGCGGGCAATATCTTCCGCAATCCGGACGGCACCATCGACTACGTCGACGGCAGCGCTGGATCAATGCGGCCGGCGCCAAGACCCGCGGCATCGAACTCGGCCTGCGCGGCGACGGCAAGTTCGACGGCGGCTGGAAGTGGAGCGCCACCCTGGACGGCACCTGGACCGACAGTTTCAAATTCGCCGAAGTCGACAGGCCAGCCGTACAAGGAATAGTCGGCCTGTTCCTCACGCGCGACCTGGACCTGAAGTGGAAGCACAGCGCCACCTTCAGCGTAAGCGCGGCGACTGGAACGTCCTGGTCAGCAATAACTTCGCCTCGGGTTACAAGGACCAGTTGCCGAACGTGGCAAGGGCGACGCCGCCGGCCGGCTTCGATCCGGACGTCGAGCTACACCCTCTTCGGCCGGCGCGAGTATAAAGGCTTCAAGAACACGTCGATCACCTTCGGCATCCAGAACCTGTTCGACCGCGATCCGCCGTTCACCGCGCACAACGTCGACGACGTCGTCGGCGCCGGCTGGGATCCGCGCGTCGCCGATCCGCGTGGCCGCGCCTACACCCTGACGCGAACTACAGGTTCTTCTGATTGTCGTCGCGTCGACGCGATGACAGGCAGTCGCTCGCGGCTGTCTGCTTTGTGCCGTATTTCGACGCGATCGCATGCCGACCTGATGCGACTTCCAGCCGCCGCCGCGCGCTTCGCAGCGCTGCTGCGCGGCGGCCGCGCCGCCTTGTTCCCCTGCCGGCGGCGGCCGCGCCACGCCGGCGCCGTGCGACGTCATCCACCATGAAACCCCTGATCAAACCTCCGCGCCTGCGGCCGGGCGACACCGTCGGCCTGATCGCCCCGGGCGGCTATACCACCGAAAAATCGATCGCCAAGGCGCGCCGCAACATCGAGTCGCTGGGGCTGAAGGTGCGCGAAGGCGCCAGCTTGCGCGAAGTGAACGGCAACTACGGCGGCAGCGTGCCGCAGCGATTGGCCGATTTACACGCGATGTTCGGCGATCCGGAAATAAAAATGATCTGGCCGATCCGCGGCGGCTCGGGCTGCATTTCGCTGCTGGCCCACCTCGACTTCAAGCTGATCCGCGCCAACCCGAAGATTTTATTGGGCTATTCCGACATCACGGCGCTGCACCTGGCGATTTTCAAACACGCGCGGACTGGTCACCTTCCACGGCCCGGTGGCGTCGTCGACGCTGACCGATTATGCGATCGAGCACATGATGGCCGTGCTGTCCGATCCGCAGCCGAGCTACACGATCCCGATGGCGCTGGAAAACAGCCGGCGCGCGCTGGAGGAGCCCCAGTTCGCGACGCGCACCGTGCACGCGGGCGTGGCGACGGGCCCGCTCATGGGCGGCAACCTGAGCCTGGTCGCGGCGCTGGCCGGCACGCCCTACGCGGCCGATTTCAAGGACAGCATCCTGTTCCTGGAAGAGGTGAACGAGGCGCCGTACCGGATCGACCGCTGGATGACCCAGCTCGATTTATCGGTCGGCTTTGCCAAGGCGGCAGGCGTCATGGTCGGCGTTTGCGAAGGCTGCGGGCCGGAGCATGAAGACATTTCGCTGACGCTCGACCAGACCCTGGATATCCACCTGCAGCCGCTGTCGGTGCCGGCGGTGACCGGCTATTCGATCGGCCACATCCGCGACCAGTTCACGATCCCGATGGGGATCCGCGCCACGCTCGATACCGAACGCCAGACGGTGACGCTGCTGGAGAGCGCGGTCAGCTGAGCAGAACCGCGGCGCTGAAAGTTCGACGGCGTGAAAACTCGATAGTCGGACCGGCAGTAGCCCATCTCGCAGGGCTCGCCCTGGCAGCTGGGCCGGGCTTGTAGCTGCTCGCACCATCATCAGCCTGCGAGCATCAGCCTTGCACCAGCTGCGGGTTGGTGCCTGACCGTAGTCGTGACACTGATCGCTTTGCCGTCTGGCGCCGACCAGCACTTCACGCCCAGGTAGCCGCTGCTCGAGCACGCCAGCTTGTCGCTTCATCGGCTGAGCCGCTGAATGAGGTGGACGAGTTCGCCGCGCCCGACAGCGGGAATGGCGGGTCGTCGCCGCGCTTCGAGCGCCGGGTAGGGAGCACGGATCCGGTGTTTTCTGGGGCGTCGGTCAACTGCGTCCCAGGTGGCGCCTAGCGGCAGGTACCGGGCTGACGGCGTGATCGTACGCGAGGTGCGACCGGTGCGCGGTGCGTCCTTCGCTTGTATTCCGGCGTAGCGACTGTCGCGGTCGCCGGCACGGCCAGGCCGGCCACGCGGCCCGTCGACGAACTCTCCTTCGTAGGGGCGTGCGCTGCCGGCATACACGATCTTGCCGTGGCCGTGGAATACGTCGTTCTTCCAGTGGCCGTTGATAGCTGCCGCCCGATGCAAAGCTTTGCTTCGCCAAGTCCGTGGCGTTTGCCGTCTTTCCAGTAGCCCGTATATTCCGAGCGATCGGCCGCCAGGTAAATGCCGTGGGCCCTCGGGCTGGCCATTCGACGAACGCGCCTTCATACCATCCGCCTTGATTGGCATACTCGAAATAACCCTGGCCATGGGGCAGGCCGTTTCTCAGCATGCCGGTATAGATGCCTTCGCTGCTCGTCAGTTTGGCTTCGCCGCTGATTTCCCGCGTACCAGGCTGGCCTCGATCGTGATATTTGCCCCGCGTTCGCCGTCCATTGCAGAGCTCGCCCTTGCCCTCGGCATAGCCATCCGTTGCAGGCGCCATGTCCAGCGCACGGCGTCGGCGGAGCGCGAGGGCGGGCTCGCAGCGCGGCAAAGCGGCAATCGGCCGCGCCCATCCAGGCCGGCTCGGCAGCGGCAGACAGGGCGGGGAAGGCACAGCATAGCTAGAAGCAGTACACGACGACGCAGGGGAAGGTGCATGATTCGGTCCTATGAAAGAGAGCAATGATGCTCGAATGCATCATTATGCGCTTACATTCCATTGCAAGTAAAGCAATAAAATCGAATGCTGCCGGAGGAGGAGCTCAGGTGTGGTAAGTCATGTAGACATAGCCATGCGGCTCGCCATCGATGCGGAACAGGTCGGGCAATTCGCCGGCAAACGTAAAGCCGCAGCGCTCGTACAGCCGGCGCGCCGGCAGGTTCGCCGACAGGACCTCGAGGTCGACCCAATCCAGGGTCTCCTGCGTGCGCGCCCAGGCGAGCGCCGCGGCCAGCAGGCGTTCGCCCAGTCCCTGGCGGCGATAATCGCGGTGCACGCCCATGCCGAGCAGGCAGCGGTGGCTTGATGCCCGCTCCGGGCCGCGCGCGCAGGTCGACGTGGCCGCAGATGGCGCCGTCGGCGTCGAGCGCCATCCAGGCGCGGCGCCAGCCCGGCGCGCCCACCTCCGCTGTCAAGGCCGATGGCAAAGGCGGCGCGCTTGTCGGTCGGAAAGCGCGATTCGGCGCGCGCCATCGGCTGGAACAGCGGCGTGCCGCCGCGCCCGTTGTCCTGCAGGTGGTCGTCCAGGTAGACGAACAGCGCCGGCAGGTCGGCGGGCACGACGCTGCGGATGGCGGGCGGCCCGTTCATCAGAGCGCCCGTGCGATCAGGATCTTCTGGATGTCGCTGGTGCCCTCGTAAATCTGGCAGACGCGCACGTCGCGGTAGATGCGTTCGATCGGGAAGTCGGCCACATAGCCGTAGCCGCCGAAGACCTGCATCGCGTTCGAGCACGACGCGCTCGGCCATCTCGGAGGCGAACAGCTTCGCCATCGCCGCTTCCTTCAGGCAGGGCAGGCCGGCATCCTTCATCGACGCCGCATGCAGGATCAGCTGGCGCGCCGCCTCGATCTGCATCGCCATTTCGGACAGGCGGAACTGCACCGCCTGGTGCTCGAAGATCGGCTTTGCCGAAGCTCTCGCGGTCCTTGGCATAGGCCAGCGCCGCCTCGAAGGCGGCGCGCGCCATGCCCACCGATTGCGAGGCGATGCCGATGCGTCCGCCCTCCAGGCCGGACAGGGCAATCTTGTAGCCCATGCCTTCTTCGCCGATCAGGTTGGCGGCCGGGATGCGGCAGTTCTCGAACACGATCTGCGCCGTGTCCGAGGAATGCTGGCCCATCTTCTGTTCGATGCCGGCGACGATGTAGCCGGGCGTGTTCGGTCGGCACCCAGAACGCGCTGATGCCCTTTTTGCCGGCCGCCTTGTCGGTGACGGCCATGACGATCGCGACGTCGCCGTACTTGCCGCTGGTGATGAACTGCTTGGTGCCGTTGATGACGTAGTCGTCGCCATCGCGCGTGGCCGTCGTGCGCAGGGCCGCGGCATCGCTGCCGGTGTGCGGTTCGGTCAGCGCGAAGGCGCCCAGCAGTTCGCCCTGGGCCAGCGGGACCAGCCACTGCTGCTTTTGCGCTTCGCTGGCGTACATCATGGCGATGCTGCAGACCGGGCAGTTGTTGACCGAGATGATGGTCGAGATGCCGCCGTCGCCGGCCGCGATTTCTTCCAGCACCAGCGCCAGCGACACGTAGTCGAGGCCCGCGCCGCCGTACTGCTCGGGCACCGCCACGCCGAAGGCGCCCAGCTGGGCCAGTTCCTTCAGTTCGGCTTTCGGGAAATAGTGCTCCTTGTCCCAGCGCGCCGCTTGCGGGGCCAGGCGTTCCTGCGCAAAGCTGCGCAGGGCGTCGCGGATCATCTGGTGTTCTTCGGTCAGGATCATGGGGTCTCTTGTCGTATTATCGTGTGATCGGCTTACCAGGGAATCGGCTCGCCGTCGTGGTTCAGGAAAGTGCCGTTCGCATCCGGCGTGGCGCTTCGCCAGCGTCGCGCGCAGGTCGCGCACGCTGTCCTCGGCGCTGATGGCCGCGCCGGCGCCGCCCATGTCGGTCTGCACCCAGCCGGGGTGGAAGGCGATGCAGGTGGCGCCTTGCGGGCCGTAGGTAATGGCGGTATCGCGCAGCACCGAATTCAGGGCCGCCTTGCTGGCGCGGTAGAGCGAGCCGATGGCGCTGTTGCGCGCGCCGATGGAGCCCATGCGCGAGGACAGCACGCCGAGTTTGCCGCGCGCGTTGGCCACCAGCGGGCGCGACGATCGGCAGCAGGCGCATCGCGGCCAGCACGTTGGTGTGCATCACGGCGTCGAAATCGTCCTGGGTCGGGAAAGCCGTCGCTGCGCGGGCCATACAGGCCGGCGACCAGCCAGGCGGTGTCGATCTTTTCGTCGTCGAGTTTCCAGCCCAGGCCGGCGATGGCCTCGGCGTCGGTGACGTCGAGTGCGTGCGCTTCGGCGCCGAGCCGGGTCAGTTCGTCGAGGTCTTGCGGTTTGCGCGCGGTGGCGATCACGCGCCAGCCGTCGGCGCGGTATTGGCGCACCAGTTCGTGGCCGATGCCGCGCGAGGCGCCGATGATCAGGGCAGTAGGCATGCTGAGCTCCTGGTTGAAGGTTGATAACGCGACGGCCGCGTGGCCGTCGCGTACCACCAAATTACACCATCTCGATCGCCATCGCGGTGGCTTCACCGCCACCGATGCACAGCGCCGCCACACCGCGCTTGCCGCCGGTCTTCTTCAAGGCGCCCAGCAGGGTGACGACGATGCGGGCGCCCGAGGCGCCGATCGGGTGGCCCAGTGCGCAGGCGCCGCCGTGGATGTTGACCTTGTCGTGCGGGATGCCCAGGTCGCGCATGGCGGCCATCGGCACGGCCGCAAAGGCTTCGTTGATCTCGAACAGGTCGACGTCGCCCGCCGTCCAGCCGGTCTTCTTGAACAGCTTGTGCATCGCGCCGATCGGGGCGGTGGTGAACAGGTTCGGTTCCTGGGCGTGGGTGGCGTGGCCGACGACGCGCGCGAGCGGGGTCAGGCCGAGTTCCTTGGCCTTCGATTCGCGCATCATGACCAGGGCCGCGGCGCCGTCGTTGATCGACGAGGACGAAGCGGCGGTCACGGTGCCGTCCTTCTTGAAGGCCGGGCGCAGCGTCGGGATCTTGTCGATCTTGGCCTTCAGCGGGCCTTCGTCCTTCTCGATCGACCACGTCGCCGCTGCGGGCGGCGACGCTGACCGGTGCGATTTCCCAGTCAAACGAGCCGTCGCTGTTGGCGGCCTGCGCGCGCTTGACCGAGGTGATGGCGAAATTGTCCTGCTCTTCGCGGGTGAAGTTGTACGAGGCGACGCACTCTTCGGCGAAGGTGCCCATCGAGCGGCCTTCTCCCGTCTTCTCGTTGCGCGAGTAGGCGTCTTCCAGGCCGTCGAGCATCATGTGGTCGAACATCGGCGCATGGCCGATGCGGTAGCCGCCGCGTGCCTTCGGGATCAGGTAGGGGGCGTTGGTCATCGACTCCATGCCGCCGGCGACGACGACGTCGGCGCTGCCGGCAACGAGCTGGTCGTGCGCGAAGATCGCGGCCTGCATGGCCGAGCCGCACATTTTCGACAGGGTGACGGCGCCGGTCGACAGCGGCAGGCCGGCCTTGATCAGGGCCTGGCGCGCCGGGGCCTGGCCCTGGCCGGCCATCAGGCAGTTACCGAAATAGACGTGCTCCACGCTTTGTGGATCGACGCCGGCGCGCTCGACCGCGGCCTTGATTGCCACCGCACCGAGGTCGCTCGCCGTTTTCGAGGAAAAATCGCCCTGGAAGGCGCCCATCGGGGTACGGGCGGCGCCGACGATAACGACTGGATCATTCATTTTTTGGTTCTCCAAAAGGATGGCGCTGGTTTGATTGAAAGCGCCGGGGTGGTGATCGGGTGGTGAAAACGGATGTGCTGCGGGTAAGGAAAGATGTCGTGCACCTCGCCCGCCAGGATGCGGTCCTTGTGCGCCTGCCACCAGGCGCGCGTCAACAGGTCCGCGTGATGCTGCATGAAAGTGGTGGCGAATCTTGGTATTTCCAAGTAGGAAACGTCCGAATTGTTCGGGGAAGACGTCGTGCTTGCCGATCGGATACCAGGGCTCGGCCGCCATCTCTTCTTCCTCGTTGCGCGCCTCGGGAATATCGCGAAACACGCAATCGGTCAGATAGTCGATTTCGTCGTAATCGTAGAACACGACCCGGCCTTGGCGCGTGACGCCGAAATTTTTATACAGCATATCGCCCGGGAAAATATTCGCGGCGACCAGGTCGCGGATGGCGTTGCCGTATTCGCGCACGCCGTGTTCGATGCGGGCCTCGTCGCCCGCCTTCTCGGCTTCGGACAGATAGATATTCAGCGGCACCATGCGCCGCTCGATATACAGGTGCTTGACGATGATGCGCTCGCCTTCGATCTCGATCAGCGAAGGCGCATGGTGGCGCAGCTCGGCCAGCAATTCTTCGCTGAAGCGCGCCAGGGGAAAGGCGACGTCCGAATATTCGAGCGTATCGGCCATGCGCCCGACCCGGTCGTGGTGTTTCACGAGCAGATACTTTTCCTTGACCTGGGCGCGGGTCGTGTCTTTCGGGGCCGGATAAAAATCCTTGATCACCTTGAACACATAGGGAAACGAGGGCAGTTCGAACACCAGCATGACCAGGCCGCGGATGCCGGGGGCGCTGCGGAAACGGTCCGAACTGTGTTTCAAATGCTGCAGGTAATCGCGGTAGAACAGGGTCTTGCCCTGTTTTTGCAGGCCGAGCAGGGTATAGATTTCGCTTTTTGGTTTGCGCGTCAGCAGGCTGCGCAGGAATTGCACATAGGCCGAGGGCACTTCCATGTCGACCAGAAAATAAGCGCGCGTAAACGAGAACAGGATGGCGATCTGTTCGTGGTCGGTCAATACCGTGTCGAGCACGAGTTCGCCGTGGCGGTCGTGCAGCACGGGAATCACGAACGGGATACTCGCGCGCGCCATTGACCGCGCGGCCGACGATATACGCGCCCTTGTTGCGGAAGAACAGGTTGGATAAGACGTGGAATTGCTGGTTCGGCTCGGCCTTGTCGAGACCGAAGGCTTCGCACCATCCGCGCTTCGACCAGCGCGACGTCGCGATCGAGTGCGGCGAAAGGGCAGTCGAGCTGGAAATTGGTGACGATGCGTTTCAATGCAAAGCGCAAGCCGTCGCTGGCGGGGTAATACACGCGGTAGGTCGGCAGCGGCTCGTCGGTCTCGATGTACTCGGTCGAGATCACCGGGCGCACGAAAATGAAATCGTTGTGATAATAGGTGCGGTGCAGGATGTGGCAGCTGACCGAATTGAAAAAGGTTTCGGCCAGTTCCGGCTGCTTGTGGCCGGACAGCAGGCCGATATAGTGCAGCTTGATTTCGCGCCAGACGTGGTCGGCCAGGTCCTCGGGCGCGTAATCGTCCTCCAGGGCCTGCACGGCTTCCTGCACGCGCTGGTCGTAGTAATCGATGCGCTCGCGCGCGGCGCGCTGGGCGACGGGCCAGTTGGCGGTTTCGAAATGGCGCTTCGCGGCCTGGCTGGCTTCGCGGAACAGGCGGTAATGCTTGTCGAAGCCGTCGAGGATCGTGCGCGCGATGTCGAATGCGATCTGGGAAGACAGCAGTTTGGGGAACGCAACTTGTGTCATCGTTCGTCTCGCGCCTGGGTTTGATATCGCGCGGGCACGGCCGTGCCCACGCGACGAACAACAATTACATCGTCTCGCCAAACAACTCACGCCCGATCAACATGCGGCGGATTTCGCTGGTGCCCGCGCCGATTTCGTAGAGCTTCGCATCGCGCCAGAGACGACCGACCGGATACTCGTTGATATAACCATTCCCGCCCAGGGTCTGGATCGCCTCGCCGGCCATCCAGGTCGCCTTTTCGGCGCTGTACAGAATCGCGCCGGCGGCGTCCTTGCGCAGGGCGCGGATCGGCGGCGGCGTTGTCCGCGCGGTCGCAGGCCTGGCCGACGGCATACACATAGGCGCGGCAAGCCATCATGGTCGAATACATGTCGGCGATTTTCCCCTGCATCAGCTGGAATTCGCCGATCGCCTGGCCGAACTGCTTGCGTTCGTGGATATAAGGAACGACCGCATCCATGCAGGCCGCCATGATGCCGAGCGGGCCGCCGGAGAGCACGGTGCGCTCGAAATCCAGGCCCGACATCAGGACATTCACGCCCTTGCCGAGGCCGCCCAGCACGTTTTCGACCGGCACTTCGCAATCCTGGAACACCAGTTCGCCCGTGTGCGAGCCGCGCATGCCGAGTTTATCGAGCTTTTGCGCGATCGAAAAACCTTTATAGCCCTTTTCGATCAGGAAGGCGGTCATGCCGCGCGGGCCGGCTTCGAGGTCGGTCTTGGCGTAGACGACCAGGGTGTCGGCGTCCGGACCATTCGTGATCCACATCTTGTTGCCGTTCAGGACGTAGTGGTCGCCCTTCAGGTCGGCGCGCAGCTTCATGCTGACGACGTCGGAACCGGCGTTCGGCTCGGACATCGCCAAGGCGCCGATGTGCTCGCCCGAAATCAGCTTCGGCAGGTATTTGCGCTTTTGTTCTTCGGTGCCGTTGCGCTTGATTTGATTCACGCACAGGTTCGAGTGGGCGCCGTAGGACAGGCCGACCGAGGCCGAGGCGCGCGAGATTTCTTCCATCGCGACGATGTGGGCCAGGTAGCCCATGTTGGCGCCGCCGTATTCCTCGCTGACGGTGATGCCGAGCACGCCGAGTTCGCCCATCTTGCGCCACAAATCCATCGGGAACTGGTCGCTGCGGTCGATCTCGGCCGCGCGCGGTGCGATTTCGGCTGCGGCGAACTGTTGGACTGCTTCGCGCAGGGCGGCGATGTCTTCGCCATGGTCAAAGGTCAAGCCTGGAAGATGCAGCATGTCGTCCTCTCGGTGAACGGATAGTAGATGGGCACCTGGAATCATACTCGCGTGTGACGTTAACGTAAACGTCAAGTAGCAGGTAGAAGAAGGCGCCTGCTTCCGGTGAAAATCAGGCGGCCTTGCTGGCGCTGCCGGGCGCGTCGCCTGTGCGCTTCGGCCAGCAGGCGCCGGCATTCTTCCTCGTGCGCGGCAATTTCTTCCAGCGCCATCTCGATGTCGGCCCGTTGCTGCTCGAGCGTTTCGCGCTGGTGCGCCAGCACGCCCAGGAAACGGTCGATTTGCGCGGTGGTGTCTTTCGGCGACTCGTACATGTCGACGATGCTCTTGATTTCCGACAGGGTCAGGCCAAGGCGCTTGCCGCGCAGCGTCAGTTTCAGGCGCGTCCGGTCGCGCGGCGTGTAGACGCGGCTGCGTCCACCGACGCCTTCACGGCTCGGGCTCAATAAACCCTGGTCTTCGTAAAAGCGGATCGCGCGCGCGGTGATGTCGAATTCGCGCGCCAGTTCGGCGATGGTATAGGTCGTGGGCATGAAATGCGGCTGAAAGTGGCAGTTCGGAGAATCGCTTAGAATTCCCCATTCGATGTTTTCCGTTTACGTCAACGTCAAACACATTGTAGCGCGCCCGCATTGCATAACCACGAAAGATTGTCGAACATGAATCCGCTCGAAGCCCAGCTCGTTTATCCCTTCGCCGACGAATTGCCTGCCCCCGGCAGCGTGCGCGAGGTGGCGCCGGGCGTGGCGTGGCTGCGCATGCCGCTGCCGTTCGCGCTCGACCACATCAATTTGTGGCTGCTGCGCGACGAGCGCGAAGGGCGCAGCGGTTATACGGTGATCGACTGCGGCGTGGCGACCGACGCCACCCGCGCCAACTGGGAGCAGGTGCTGGCAGGCCCGATGGCCGGCGCACCCGTGCTGCGCGTGCTGGCGACCCACTGCCACCCGGATCACGTCGGCCTGTCCGGCTGGCTGTGCGACGCGTTTCCAGGCGCCGTTCTGGCTGACGGCCGGCGAATTCGGCTTTGCGCGCATGATGGCGGCCGCCTTGCCGGGCGTCGACGGGCCGTCGGCGATTCCCCATTTCGAGCGCCACGGTTTAACGCGACCCCGCCATGCTCGAGCAGATGCGCAGCCGCCGCAATTACTATCCGTCGCTGGTGCCCAGCGTTCCCGGATGCCTACACCCGCCTGCAGGACAATCAGCTGGTGGCGATCGGCGATGTGCACTGGCGCGTGATCACCGGTTTCGGCCACTCGCCCGAACACGCATCGCTGTATTCGGAAGAACTGAATGTGCTGATTTCGGGCGACATGGTCTTGCCGCGCATTTCGACGAACGTGTCCGTGTTTGCCGTCGAACCGGAAGGCAATCCGCTGCAGCACTACCTCGATTCGCTGGATAAATTCGCCGACCTGCCGGAGGACGTACTGGTGCTGCCCTCGCACGGCAAACCCTTCCGCGGGCTGCACACCCGTATCGATCAGTTGCGCGAACACCACGTGGCGCGCCTGGCCGAGGTGCAGGAAGCCTGCCGCGCGCCATGTCAGCGCCATGGACATCGTGCCGATCATGTTCCGGCGCCCGCTCGACGCCCACCAGCTCAGCTTTGCCCTGGGCGAGGCACTCGCGCACCTGCACAAGCTTTGGAATGATGGTATGTTAAAGCGTGTAACCGGCGCCGATGGCGTCTTCCGGTTTCAACTGACCTGACTTGCATTTCTGCCGGGTCCGCCTGGGGCGTCCGCCCCCGGATCCGGTGCAACGGCACCCGCCGGCGACGCGTGTCCCCCACGCGAATGCAGTTACCTATTTCCGCACGCACACAAATACGATACATTCGTGCCACTCGGAAATTTTGTGGCATGATGCGCCAAGAGCGCGAAAACTCTATTCAATTTCCACTTCTTTGTTAAGTCATCGGCCTGAATGAATGTCACAAGTGGTCCTTGCGGGCCATGAACTGACTTTTATGGTCGAGCATGAAATAGTGCCATCATGAATTCCACGAACGAACGGGAGAGCTTTAGTGAGCGTCTCCAGCAAGCGCTGAAAAACGCACATTATTCACCCGACAGCCCGACCCGTCTGGCGCGCGAATTTAACATTCGCTTCGAAGGCCGGCCGATCACGGTGCACGCTGCCCGCAAGTGGCTCGTGGGCGAAGCGATTCCGACCCAGGAAAAGCTGCGCATGATTGCGCAATGGCTGGGCGTGCCTGCCGACTGGCTGCGCTTTGGCGGCTCCGAAACCCCGGGCGCGCAAGCCGAAGGCAGCGCCAGTGCGCGTTTCGAATCGGCCGACGTCAAGCTGATCGCCGACCTGCAGCGCCTCGATGAACATCACCGCCAGCTGGCGCGCGAGTTCATCCGCATGCTGGTACGGATGAACCACCAACCGACCCCGAAGTAAGCCGGCGCCTGCTTCCCGGCTGCGTTTCCTCTTACAAATTTTCTTCCGGGACAGGCAATACAAATTGCCCCGACTGGCGCATAATCAATTTGTCACAGCCGAGGATCCTGCGCCAAATGAAAAGCAATTACATGAACACCGCCCAGCTGAAAGAGCTCATGACTGCGCCGCCGATGACGGCCGCGCGCCATGCAGAGGTGATGCGCAAACGCATCGCCCAGCGCCGGATGCTGGAGGAAGCAAGGGAATTGAAGAAGGCCGGCGACAGCGACTTTTCATGAAGCGCTGAGCGCTTCTGGCTCGTCAGCCGACTGGCGTTTCCGGCGTGCTGCGCATGCCGGACCAGCGTGGCGCGGCGACATTCTCGATGCCGAGCAGATCGAGCACGCGGTCGAGCGTGTGGTCCACCATCTCGTCGATGCTGGCCGGGCGATGATAAAAGCTGGGTAACGGGGGGAAGATAATCCCGCCCATTTCCGTCACCGCCGTCATATTGCGCAGGTGCGCCAGGTTCAGCGGCGTTTCGCGCACCATCAATACCAGGCGCCGCCGTTCTTTCAGGATGACGTCGGCCGCGCGTGCCACCAGGTTGTCCGCCAGGCCATGGGCCACGGCGGCGAGCGTCTTCATCGAGCAGGGCGCAATCACCATGCCGTCGGTCTGGAACGAGCCGCTGGCAATCGACGCACCAATTTCACGATTTTTATGGACGACGTGGGCCAGGGCCTCCACGTCGCGCCGCTGCATGCCGACTTCCTGATGCAGGGTCAAGGAGGCGGCGTCCGAGACCACGAGGTGGGTCTCGACGCCGGGTACGTCGTGCAGGCGCGCGAGCAGGCGCACGCCATAGACCGCGCCGGTCGCGCCGGTGATGCCGACGACGATGCGGCGCGGGACGGTGGATCAGGCATTCTTCGGGAACATGGCCTGCAGTTCGCCCGACGCGTACATCTCGTTCATGATGTCGGTGCCGCCGATGAACTCGCCGTTCACGTACAGCTGCGGAACGGTTGGCCAGTTCGAGTAGTCCTTGATGCCCTGGCGCACTTCCGGATCTTCCAGCACATTGACGGTGGCGATGTTATCGACGCCGCAGGCTTTCAGGATCTGGATGGCGCGGCCGGAAAAGCCGCATTGCGGAAATTGCGCGGTGCCCTTCATGAACAGCACGACCGGGGTGGTGGTCACGGTCTCTTTGATCCAGGTTTGAACGTCGCTCATGTGCTTGCCTTCGGTGAGAAAATGGGGATGGCGCCATTCTATAAGAAATCGACCGCGGCGGTGCGGCGCAAGCGCCCTCGCTCGGCTGGAGGCAGGGCGGCGATTGCGGTATGATCGCCCGGTTTCACTTGTGCCAACACTTTCAGGATTGCTCATGCAACAAGGTCCCAAGGCCGCCCCCTCGGCAGGTTTCAATCTCGTGCTCGCCGCCGTGCTGGGCTTTATCGGCATCTACGACATCGCCAGCGGCATCATGCGCGATGGCGCCGGCGTCTTCATCACCGGCCTGGCGCTGACGATCTACGCGGGGGTGCTGCTGCGCGACGCGCTGCATATCCGCAAGACGGGCCAGCCGGCGATGAGCCGGGCGCGCATGAACAAGATCGGATTGGCCTGTCTGGCGCTGTACGTGGTGGGGGTGCTGGTCAAACGCGTGCCGGAGCTGGCGCAGTTTTTTAGCTAGTTAGCAAACGCTTGCCGAGGCAAACCGATGCCTCGCGGCCGGCATATTTGCCGTAATTCTCGACCGGCAGATAGCCGTGCCGCGCATAAAACGCCAGCGCCCGTTCATTGACGCGCCGCGTCGACAGCCACACCTCGCGATAGCCGAACGCTAGCTGCCTGTTCTTCCAGCGCCGCCAGCAAGAAGCGCCCGGCGCCGCTCCCGGGCCGCGCATACATCCGCTTGAGTTCCGCCACCCCGGCGCCAGCGGCCGCAGCGCGCCGCAGCCGAGCGCGACACCGTCAGCGCGCGCGACCAGGAACACGGACCGCGGCCCGCGCACATCGGCCGGATCGAAGGATCCCGACGCCGCTGTCGCCGCAGATCGCCGCCAGCGCGGCATCGAGTTCCGTAATCAATACGCGCGCCTCGGCGCTGTCCGGATCGAGCGGCGCGCAGACCACGGCTTATTTGCGCAGCTTGGCAAACGCCGCCGCCATCGCGCCGGCCGCATCCTGCGCGGCGGGACGTTCCTGGCGCTGGTGCTGGGCCACGCGCTTGCGGTCATCGCGGTCGCCGCGCTGCTGCGGCTGCGCGCCCGGCTGCGGCGCCGCATCCGTCAAGCGCATCGTCAGCGCAATGCGCTTGCGCTTCGGATCGACTTCCAGCACTTTTACTTTCACGACCTGGCCCGCTTTGACGACCGTGTGCGGATCTTTGACGAAGGTATTCGACAGCGCCGAAATATGCACCAGCCCATCCTGGTGCACGCCGATGTCGACAAAGGCGCCGAAGGCCGCCACGTTGGTGACGACCCCTTCCAGGATCATGTCCGGACGCAGGTCGCTGATCTCCTCGACGCCCTCTTTAAACGTCGCGGTGGTGAATTCCGGGCGCGGATCGCGTCCCGGCTTTTCCAGCTCTTTTAAAATGTCGGTCACGGTCGGCACGCCGAATTTGTCGTCCGCATACTTGGCCGGATTCAGGTTTTGATCAAGCCGCTGTCGCCGACCACCGCCTGCATGTCGCGTTTCACGTCCGCCAGGATCTTTTGCACCACCGGATAGGATTCCGGGTGCACCGCCGACGCATCGAGCGGATTGTCTCCGCCCATCACGCGCAGGAAACCGGCCGCCTGTTCGAAGGTTTTATCGCCCAGCCGCGGCACGGCTTTTAACGCCGCGCGCGAAGCGAACGCGCCCTTCATGTCGCGGTAGCTGACGATGCTCTGGGCCACGCTCGACGACAATCCCGACACCCGCGCCAGCAGCGGCGCCGAGGCCGTGTTCACGTCGACGCCGACCGCGTTCACGCAATCCTCGACCACGGCGTCGAGCGAGCGCGCGAGCTGGGTCTGCGAGACGTCGTGCTGGTACTGGCCGACGCCGATCGATTTCGGATCGATTTTGACGAGTTCCGCCAGCGGATCCTGCAGGCGGCGCGCGATCGAGACCGCGCCGCGGATCGAGACATCCATGTCCGGCAATTCGCGCGAAGCGAATTCCGAGGCCGAATACACCGAGGCGCCGGCTTCCGAGACGACGATCTTCGTGAGTTTCAGTTCCGGCCGCGCTTTGATCAGATCCTGCGCCAGCTTATCGGTCTCGCGCGAGGCGGTGCCGTTGCCGATCGAGATCAGCGAGACATTGTGTTTCGCGGCCAGCTGGCCGATGCACGTGCAGGGAACCGTCCCAGTCATTCCTCGGCTGGTGCGGATAAATCGTCGCCGTATCGACCACTTTGCCGGTGGCGTCGACCACCGCCACTTTGACGCCGGTGCGCAGGCCCGGGTCCAGGCCCATGGTGGCGCGCTGGCCGGCAGGCGCCGCCAGCAGCAGCGCCTTCAAATTACGCGCAAACACGTTGATGGCGTCGAGCTCCGCTTTTTCGCGCAGGGCGCCCATCAATTCCGTTTCGATATACATGAAACTTTTCACGCGCCAGGTCCAGCGCGCCGTGTCGAGCAGCCATTTGTCGGCCGGGCGGCCCGCGCCCTTGATGCCGAAACGGGCGGCGATGCGGCCCTCGCAGGGGTTGTGCGGCGCATCCCATTTCGGTTTTTCCGCCTCGGTATCCAGGCGCAGCACGACGTCGAGGATGCCTTCGCGGCGGCCGCGCATCAGGGCCAGCGCACGGTGCGAGGGGACGGTGGCCAGCGGCTCCGAATAATCGAAGTAATCGGCGAATTTTTCGCCTTCGTCTTCCTTGCCGGCGACCACCTTCGATTCGACCACGCCGTGTTCCTGCACGTATTCGCGCAGCGATTGCAGCAGGGTCGCGTCTTCGGCAAAGCGTTCCATCAGGATCTGGCGCGCGCCGTCGAGCGCCGCCTTGGTGTCCGGCACGCCCGGGTTGTTCACGCCGTCCGCATTGCTGAAGGCCTCGCGCAGGTATTTGGTGGCTTCTTCTTCGGGATTGCGCGACGGGTCGGCCAATAAATCGTCGGCCAACGGCGCCAGGCCCGCTTCGACCGCGATCTGCGCCTTGGTGCGGCGCTTCTGCTTATACGGCAGATACAAATCTTCGAGACGGGTTTTATCTTCGGCCAGCGCGATCGACTGCAGCAGTTCCGGCGTCATCTTGTTCTGCTCGGTGATCGACGCGATGATCGCGCTTCTCCGGTCTTCCAGCTCGCGCAGGTAGCGCAGGCGCTCTTCCAGCAGGCGCAGCTGGATGTCGTCGAGGCCGCCGGTGGCTTCCTTGCGGTAGCGTGCGATGAAGGGGACGGTGGCGCCTTCGTCCAGCAGGGCAATGGCAGCGGCGACTTGCGCCGGCTTGGCGGCCAGTTCGATGGCGAGGCGTTGTTCGATGGAAGGCAGCATGGGGCAAAGATCCGTAAGTGCGCGTGAGTCAGGCGGGCAGTGTTACCCAAACGCGCGCGAAGCGCCAGTCTTGACAACGCATCAGTGCGGCAATTCTTTCACAACGTAAAGATTTCTTCGGAAACGTGAGATCACGAACAAAACTGAAGTGCCCGTATGAGAGATAATGGTGGTTGTTGTTTTTTTTCATACAGGTTCAAGGACCCAATGCACACAGTTGATTACCCACGCGAACACGCGAACGATGCCCCGGCACCGCGCGCGACGCCGGCACGCGCGCCCGCACTGCCCGCGCCGGTGACGACCTGGCTGCAACGGGTCGAAGCGGCTGCGCATCCTCAACCGAAGCTGAACATCGAGGTCGCCGATCCGAAGGCCATCCAGTACAAGTTCGTGTATGTGATGGCGCCCACCAGCGGCGGGCGCCACGTGGCGGTCTGCCTGTGCAAGGCACGCCTGCGCCCGAACGGCGAAGTGGCCGCCGCCAGTCCCGTCAACGAAGTGTTTTCGCTGCTGTCGGCGCCGCCCGCCTACCTGGAAGGGGAAGACGAAGACCTGGTGCGCTTCTTCATCGCCATGCGCAGCGGGTCCTCGCAAAGCACCAGCGCGACCGAGCCCAAGGGCAAGGTCGGCGCCATCCTGCTCGATCTGCTGCTGCGCCAGGGTAAGCTGCTGTGGGCAAATTCCTGGGCCGACATGGCGAATGGCCTCGTGTATCCGCTGCAGGCCGGCCCGAACCGGCAAGCGAACCTGGCCTGGCGCGACGAAGGCCGCGCCGCCAAGCTCGGCTGGTCGGTGGAACCGGCGAACGGCGCGAACCACCCCGGCGCCGACCTGATCGACTACATGCTGCCGACCGATCCGCCCTGGTATATCGACAACCTGTCCTGCGGCCCGCTGACCCTGAACCGCGGCGGCGTCGACATCTCGCTGGCCGAACTGCAGGCGCT
The DNA here is from genome assembly GCA_963729765.1 of uncultured beta proteobacterium. Taxonomy (GTDB): domain Bacteria; phylum Pseudomonadota; class Gammaproteobacteria; order Burkholderiales; family Burkholderiaceae_D; genus Telluria. Next base: position 225,046 of record CAVSPL010000021.1, read on the forward strand.
GGTGGCGCAAGCCCCGGTACTGACCGGCAACGACAAGAAACGCGTGTCGCAACTGCTGCTGGCGCATGGCCTGCAAGAACTCATGCCGCTGCCGCAGCCGCTGACCCAGCGCCTGCGCAGCGACGTCAAGCCGCAGCCCTTCCTGTTGCTCGATGCCGTGACCCTGGCCGACACCGGCACCCAGCGCTGGCATGATTTCGCCGTGCTGTCCTTCGATTACGATGGCCAGCGCGTGTCCTTCGATCCGTCGCAGCGCGTGGTGCGCCAGATCGGCGACGTCACCGAAATCATCGAGCGCGATACCGTGGCCGAGGCCGCCGCGCTCGAGAAGCCTTGGCCGAACTCGGCTTCCGCAAGCCGGCCACCACGCCCTTATCCGCCGTGGCCGGCGCGGTGCAGCTGGAGAGCCAGGCGCACTGGCTGCGCTTTGCCGAAAGCCAGCTCGACGCCCTGTCGGACGCCGGCTGGCACCTGCAGAAATCGACCAAATACCGCTACGACGTGGTGCCGGTGGAAGACTGGTATGCCGAGATCGACGAGCCGGAAGAAGCCGGTAAAGCCTGGTTCGAGCTGGAGCTGGGCATCGTCGTGAACCGCCAGCGCGTGCCGCTGCTGCCGGTGCTGGTGCAGATGATCCGCAACGCGCCGATGGATTTCGATCCGGCCGTGCTCGCCGCCCATGGCGAAACCGACCAGATGCTGGCGACCCTGCCGGAAGGTCTGCGGGTGGCCCTGCCATGGGCGCGCGTAAAACCGATCCTGGCGACGCTGGGCGAGTTGTATTTCAACGACAAGATCAAGAACCGCGTGCGCCTGTCGACGCTGGACGCGAGCCGCCTCGAAGAACTGGCGCGCGGCGTCGAGATGCGCTGGTTCGGCGGCGAACAATTGCGCGAGACCGGCCGCAAGCTCAGCCAGTTCGGTTCCGTCAAAAAGGTGGCGGCGCCCGCCGGCCTGCAGGCGACCCTGCGCGACTACCAGCTCGACGGCTTGTCGTGGATGCAATTCCTGCGCGAATACGACCTGGCCGGCATCCTGGCCGACGACATGGGTCTCGGTAAAACCGTGCAGACCCTGGCCCACATCCTGATCGAAAAAGAGGCAGGCCGCCTGACCAGCCCGGCGCTGGTGATCGCGCCGACCAGCCTGATGACCAACTGGCAGGAAGAAGCCGCGCGCTTCGCCCCGAGCCTGCGCGTGCTGCTGCTGCAGGGCAAGGAGCGCATGGACCTGTTCGACCAGATCGAGCAGGCCGACATCGTGCTGACCACCTACGCGCTGCTGCCGCGCGACGAGGAAAAGCTGCGCGAACACCACTATCACCTGGTGATCCTCGACGAATCGCACTACATCAAGAACACCCGCTCGAAAGCGGCGCAAACGGCCGGTTCGCTCGAATGCGAACCACCGCCTGTGCCTGACCGGCACGCCGCTGGAAAACCACCTGGGCGAACTCTGGTCGCAATTCCACTTCCTGCTGCCGGGCCTGCTGGGCGAGGAAAAAGCCTTCAATACCCAGTTCCGCCACCCGATCGAGCGCCAGGACGATCCGGTGCGGCGCATGTTGTTGAATCGCCGCATCCGTCCTTTCCTGCTGCGCCGCACGAAGGACAACGTCGCCAAGGAACTGCCGCAAAAGACGGAAATGGTGCGCCGGGTCGAACTGACCGGTCCGCAGCGCGACCTGTACGAAACCGTGCGCCTGGCGATGGACAAGAAGGTGCGCGAGGAAATCGACCGCAAGGGCGTGGCGCGCAGCCAGATCGTGATCCTGGAAGCGCTGTTGAAACTGCGCCAGGTCTGCTGCGATCCGCGCCTGGTAAAAGCCATGCCGTCGAAGAAGAACACGGCGGCGATTTCGGCCAAGCTGATCGACCTGATGCAGATGGTCGACGATCTGTTGGAAGAAGGCCGCAAGATCCTCGTGTTCTCGCAGTTCACCAGCATGCTGGCGCTGATCGAAGAGGAACTCATGGCGCGCGGCATCCGCTACGCCATCCTCACCGGCGAAACGCGCGACCGCTCGGCGCAGGTGGCCGCCTTCCAGCAGGGCGCGGTGCCGATCTTCCTGATCAGCCTGAAAGCGGGCGGCGTCGGCCTGAACCTGACGGCGGCCGATACCGTCATCCACTACGATCCGTGGTGGAATCCGGCGGCGGAAAACCAGGCCACCGACCGCGCCTGGCGCATCGGGCAGGATAAACCCGTGTTCGTCTACAAATTGATCGCCAAGGGCACGCTGGAAGAAAAGATCCAGCTGCTGCAGCAGAAAAAATCGGAATTGGCGAACTCGATCCTGGCCGAAGGCGAATCGCAAAAGATGGCGCTGACGCAGGAAGATCTGCAGGCGATCTTTGCGCCGCTCGCCGAACAGTAAGCGTTGTCCGGTTCTACGACCCGAACATGCCCGCGGCGCAGCGGGCATTTTTTTCGCCGTTCATGCGGCGCGCATAGGATTCGAACAGGATTCGGCAAAAATGGCCTGCGATTTAACGATATTCCACACTTTTGCAAAATAGGCTATTTTAATCAATCAACCTCGCCGTAATGCGTAACTATACAGATGGGCATTCCGGGCGATATACTCATCGGCGGCACCAATCCGGTGCGCATGATTTTCCGTCTATTTTTGGAAGGTGTTGGATGAACCGCAGCGGCAGCATCGACGATTCCGGCCATGCCGGCTTGGCGCTGGCCGAGCAGTTCCGTGTGATCGCCGAAATCGGCGGCGACATCGCCTTCAGCATCGATTGCGCCAGCGGCGCGCTGCGCTATATCAGCCCTTCCATCGAACAACTGATCGGTTACACCCCGGACGAAGTCGCCGCCGGTGTCGAGCCCGGCGCCGACGGTCCGCTGGCGGCCCTGTGCGCCGGCTTGCCGGAGCGCGTGCGGCGCCTGCGCGCGGGCGACCGCAGCCGCGTGCGCCTGGTGCGCGAGACCGAATTTCATGGCGCGCACGGCTATCCGGTGCCGGCCGAGATCATCTCGTCCCTGCTGTGCGGCGACGATGGCGAACCCACGGCGCTGGTCGGGCTGGTGCGCGACCTGTCGCCGCGGCGCCTGCGCGAAGCCGAGCAAAAGCGCTTCGCCAGCATGCTGAACCACGAATTCCGTACGCCCCTGTCGACCATCGACGGCGCCATCCAGCGCCTGGAAGCGACCTGCACCCATGCCGACGAGGCGACCCGCGCGCGCTACCGCAAGATCGCGCTGGCCACCGACCGCCTGATCGGCATGCTCGACGACTACCTGTCGCCCGAGCGCATGGCCGGCATCGGCAGCGAGCGCCAGCCGACCTCGCTGGCGCCGCGCGCCTTGCTGGAAGAGGGCGCGGAACAATTGCGCGCGGCCGGGCGCAGTCGCCAGCATCCAGGCGCGCGAGCTGCCCGAGGCGCTGCGCTGCGAGCCGGAAGGCATGCGCCTGGCGCTGAAGGTCTTGATCGATAATGCGATCGCCTACTCGCCGCCGACCTCGCCGGTGGTGCTGGGCGGACGCCTGGCCGCCAGCGGCATCGAATTGTCGGTGCGCGACCACGGGCCGGGCGTGCCGCAGGACGAGCAGGTCTGCGTGTTCGACAAGTTCTATCGCGGCCGCAACGCCGACGGCATGCCGGGCAGCGGCCTGGGCCTGTACATGGCGCGCTCGATCGTCGAAGTGCATGGCGGCCTGCTGAGCCTGGTCACCCCGGCCGGCGGCGGCGCCGAATTCCGCATCTGGCTGCCGGTGGCCGGAGCGAAGCAGCTTGCGCGGCAAGGCGCCAGCCCTGATAATCCCGCGCCGACCGCGGTAACGGCGCGGCAATGGCCCTGCCACCATCTGGCAACACCTGAATAGAAGATGGCTTACGCATGACGCAGATACTGATTGTGGAAGACAACGGCGATTACGCCGGCGACATGGCCGATTTCCTGCGCGAGCTCGAACACGAGGTGACGGTCGCCACCTCCGCCGGCGAGATGTGGGCTGCGCTGACGCGCACCCCGGCTGCGGTCGTCGTGCTCGACCTCGGCCTGCCGGACGAAGACGGCTTTACGGTGATCCCGCGCATGCGCCAGCTGTACCCGGAAATCGGCTGCTGGTGCTGACCGGGCGCGTCGCCTTCGACAACCGCATCCTCGGCCTGCAGCTGGGCGCCGACCATTACCTGACGAAACCGATCAAGTTCCCGGAACTGGCCGCCCACATCGAAGCCCTCGGACCGCCGCGTGCGCCCGGCCGAACCGGCGCCGGCGCCCGTCAAATGGACGCTGCGCGTGAGTGCGCGCCAGCTCGAGCTGATGGGCAAGGTGATCGATTTGACCGAGAAGGAATTCAATTTCCTGCACCTGCTGACGATCAACACCCGCCCGGTGCCGCGCGCCACCATCGTCGCCGGCATGGGGGGAGACGACCCCGACGCCAGCCGCCGCGTCGACATGCTGGTCTATCGCCTGCGCAAGAAGACGCGAACGGCGCTGGGGCAGGAGTTGCCGCTGCGTAGCGCGTATGGCGAGGGTTACAGTTTATCGGCCGGGTTCACGCTGGCGTAGGGTGGCACTTGGGTCCGCGCGGTACGACGCTCCTGATCGAAATGTATTTCGACTCGCAAACGGGACCGCGTGGGCTTAGAGCCATGCTCAATATCGAATAAATCGGGGACATGGTGCCGCCGCTGCGCTAGAATAGCGCTGCATCCGCTTTCTCTTCCCGCAACCATGGCCCGCCAACCCCGCCTCATCCTCCCCAAGCAGCCGCACCACATCCTCCAGCGCGGCAACGACCGCCAGCGCATCTTCCGCGAGCCCGAAGACTACCAGCGCTTCCTCGGCTGGCTGACCGAATCGGCGCGCTTCTACCGCGTCGCCATCCACGCCTACGCCTTGCTGCCGACCCACCTGCACCTGCTGGCCACGCCCGAGACCGAGGAGGGCCTGGCCGCCATGATGCAAAAGCTCGGCCGCTTCTATGTTCCCTGGTACAACGCCAAATACGACCGTGCCGGCGGCCTGTTCGAAGGACGCTTCCGCACCGCCGTGGTCGATACCGACCGCCACTTCCTGATGTGCAGCCGCTATATCGAACTGGCGCCGGTGCACGAAGGAGAAGCGGGCGAGCCGGCCGCCTATGCCTGGTCGAGCTACCGCCACCATGCCGGCGTGCAGCATGATGCCGTGGTCACCGACCACGCCCTGTTCTGGGGACTGGGCAATACCCCCTTCCAGCGCGAAGCCGCGTATATCGACCTGGTCGAGTCAGGGCATCGGCGCCGACGAACTGGCGCACATCGCCGGCGCCGTCCAGAAAGGCCAGCCGCTCGGCGCGCCAGGCTTTCAAACTCGAGCTCGAACGCAAGACCCAACGCCGCATCCTGCCGGCCAAGCGCGGCCGTCCTGCTCAAAAAGCCCGTTCGATCCGGCGCCCTGAACGTTAGGCCAACCCGGGCAATTTTCTGCTGCCGAGAGAGCTTTCATCGAATTTCGATCGCCATAAAAACCTTTTTCAGGATTTATTCAACCTGTCCCTATTTATATCATGAGGATGGATAGCGGTTTTAATTCGACTCCGACCCTAATTGTTCCGCTTGCCGCCTCTGCTGCATTGCACTATTCTCGTCCTTCACCCCTGAAAAAGCTGTGGAGAGTCCCGCATGATTGCCCAAGGTTTATACGATCCCGCCAATGAACATGATGCCTGTGGCGTCGGTTTCATTGCCCATATCAAAGGCAACAAAAGCCATTCCATCATCGATCAGGGGTTGTTAATCCTGAAGAACCTGGATCACCGGGGCGCCGTCGGCGCCGATGCCTTGATGGGCGATGGTGCCGGTATCCTGATCCAGATTCCCGACCAGTACTTCCGCGACGAGATGGCCAAGCAGGGCGTCGAACTGCCGCCGCCCGGCGAATACGGCGTCGGCATGGTCTTCCTGCCGAAGGAACACGCCTCGCGCATCGCCTGCGAACAGGAAATCGAGCGCGCCGTGCGCATCGAAGGCCAGGTCGTCCTCGGCTGGCGCAATGTCCCGGTCGACGAAGCGATGCCGATGTCGCCGACCGTGCGCGCCAAGGAACCGGTGATCCGCCAGATCTTCATCGGCCGCGGTCCGGACATCATGGTCACCGACGCGCTCGAACGTAAGCTGTATGTGATCCGCAAATCCTCGGGCCACGCGATCCAGGCCTTAAAACTCTTGCACGGCAAGGAATTCTTCGTGCCCTCGATGTCGGCGCGCACCATCGTCTACAAGGGTTTGCTGCTGGCCGACCAGGTCGGCGTCTACTATAAAGACCTGCAAGATCCGCGCTGCGTCTCGGCACTGGCCCTGGTGCACCAGCGCTTCTCGACGAATACCTTCCCCGAATGGCCATTGGCCCACCCGTACCGCCTGATCGCGCATAACGGCGAGATCAACACGGTCAAGGGCAATTTCAACTGGACCCGCGCGCGCGAAGGCATGATGAAGTCGGCCGTGCTGGGCGACGACCTGAATAAGCTGTTCCCGCTGATTTATGAAGGCCAGTCGGACACCGCCTGCTTCGACAATGCGCTCGAATTGCTGGTGATGGCCGGCTATCCGATCGCCCAGGCGATGATGATGATGATTCCCGAAGCCTGGGAAAACCACACGTCGATGGACGAGAACCGCAAGGCCTTCTATGAATACCACGCGGCGATGATGGAGCCGTGGGACGGCCCGGCCGCGATGGCATTCACGGATGGCCGCCATATCGGCGGCACGCTGGACCGCAATGGCCTGCGTCCGGCGCGCTATGTCGTGACCGAAGACGACCTGGTCGTGATGGCGTCCGAATCGGGCGTGCTGCCGATTCCGGAATCGCGCATCGTCAAGAAATGGCGCCTGCAGCCCGGCAAGATGTTCCTGATCGACCTGGAAGCGGGCCGCATCATCGACGACAAAGAGCTGAAAGACACCTATTCGAACGCCAAGCCCTATAAAGCCTGGATCAAGTCGGTGCGCATCAAGCTCAATGAAATCAAGCTGTCCGAATCGCAGCTGGCGCAAAACCGCGCCAAGGACGGTACGCCCATGCGCCTGCCCAGGGCGAAAAGGCGGCCATCTCCCTGCTCGATCGCCAGCAAGCCTTCGGCTATACCCAGGAAGACCTGAAATTCCTGATGGCGCCGATGGCGGTACTGGCCGAAGAAGCGACCGGTTCGATGGGCAACGACTCGCCGCTGGCGGTGATGTCGAACAAGCTCAAGCCGCTGTATAACTATTTCAAGCAGTTGTTTGCCCAGGTGACGAACCCGCCGATCGACCCGATCCGCGAAAGCATGGTGATGTCGCTGGTGTCCTTCATCGGTCCGAAGCCGAACCTGCTGGACACGAACAACGTCAATCCGCCGATGCGTCTCGAAGTGTCGCAGCCGGTGCTCGGCTTCGACGACATGGCGCGCCTGCGCAACATCAGCATCCATACCGGCGGCAAGTTCAAATCGTATGAACTGAATATCTGCTATCCGGTCAGCCTGGGGCAAAGAGGGCATCGAAGCCTCGCTCGCCTCGCTGTGTGCGGAAGCGGTCGATGCGGTGAAATCGGGCCACAACATCCTGATCATCTCGGACCGCGCGCTGTCGAGCGACGTCGTCGCGATCCCGGCCCTGCTGGCCACGTCCACCATCCACCAGCACCTGGTGATGCGCGGCCTGCGCGCCTCGACCGGCCTGGTCGTCGAGACCGGCTCGGCCCGCGAAACCCACCACTTCGCCCTGCTCGCGGGTTACGGCGCCGAAGCCGTCCACCCGTATCTTGCGCTGGAAACCCTGGTCGACCTGGCCCAGCACCTGCCGCACGAAATGGCGCCCGACGTCGCCGCGTATAACTACACCAAGGCGATCGGCAAGGGCCTCATGAAGGTGATGTCGAAGATGGGCATCTCGACCTACATGTCGTACTGCGGCGCCCAGATCTTCGAAGCGGTCGGCCTGAACAAGTCGCTGGTCGACAAATACTTCCGCGGCACCTCGTCGACGGTGGGCGGCATCGGCCTGTTCGAAGTGGCCGAGGAAGCGCTGCGCCTGCACAATCTGGCCTTCGGTCCGGATCCGCTGCTGGCCCATGCGCTGGACACCGGCGGCGAATACGCCTTCCGCGTGCGCGGCGAAGACCACATGTGGACGCCGGACGCGATCGCGAAACTGCAGCACGCGACCCGCGCGAACAACTTCAGCACCTATAAAGAGTACGCGCAGCTGATCAACGACCAGAGCCGCCGTCACCTGACGCTGCGCGGCCTGTTCGAGTTCAAGCTCGATCCAAGCAAGGCGATTCCGCTGGGCGAAGTCGAGCCGGCCAAAGACATCGTCAAGCGTTTCGCCACCGGCGCCATGTCGCTCGGCTCGATCTCGACCGAAGCGCACGCCACGCTGGCGATCGCCATGAACCGCATCGGCGGCAAGAGCAATACGGGCGAAGGTGGCGAAGACCCACGCCGCTACATGAACGAATTCAAGGGCATCAAGATCACCAAGGGCGAGACCCTGGCCTCGGTCATCGGTACCGACCGCGTCGCGGTCGACATCCCGCTGGAAGACGGCGACTCGCTGCGCTCGAAAATCAAGCAGGTCGCCTCGGGCCGCTTCGGCGTCACCGCGGAATACCTGAATTCGGCCGACCAGATCCAGATCAAGATGGCGCAGGGCGCCAAGCCGGGCGAAGGCGGTCAGCTGCCGGGCCACAAGGTGTCGGAATACATCGCGAGTCTGCGCTTCTCGGTGCCGGGCGTCGGCCTGATCTCGCCGCCGCCGCACCACGACATCTATTCGATCGAAGATCTGGCGCAGCTGATCCACGACCTGAAAAACGCGAATCCGCGTGCCTCGATCTCCGTAAAACTGGTGTCGGAAGTCGGCATCGGCACGGTTGCCGCCGGCGTCTCGAAAGCCAAGGCCGACCACGTGGTCGTCGCCGGCCACGATGGCGGCACCGGCGCCTCGCCGCTGTCGTCGGTGAAACATGCCGGCACGCCGTGGGAGCTGGGTCTCGCAGAGACCCAGCAAACTCTGGTGCTGAACGGGCTGCGCAGCCGTATCCGCGTGCAGGCCGACGGCCAGATGAAGACCGGCCGCGACGTCGTGATTGCCGCCATGCTGGGCGCCGACGAAATCGGTTTCGCGACCGCGCCGCTGGTGGTCGAAGGTTGCATCATGATGCGCAAGTGCCACCTGAACACCTGCCCTGTGGGCGTGGCCACGCAAGACCCGGTCCTGCGCGCCAAGTTCCAGGGCAAGCCGGAACACGTGGTGAACTACTTCTTCTTCGTCGCCGAAGAAGCGCGCCAGCTGATGGCCCAGCTCGGCATCCGGACCTACGACGAACTGATCGGCCGCGCCGACCTGCTGGATAAATCGAGCGCGATCACCCACTGGAAAGCGCAGGGCCTGGATTTCAGCAACATCTTCTATCAGCCGAAGACCGATGCGCCGGGCAACCTGTTCCACACCGGCGAGCAAGACCACGGCCTGGACCGCGCGCTCGACCATAAACTGATCGCGCAAGCCAAGGCCGCGCTGGAAAAGGGCGAACGCGTCTCCTTCATCTCGCCGGTGCGCAACGTCAACCGCACCGTCGGCACCATGCTCTCGGGCGAAGTCGCCAAGCGTTACGGCCACGCCGGCCTGCCGGACGACACCATCCACATCCAGCTGCAGGGCACGGCCGGGCAATCGGCGGCCGCCTTCCTGGCGGCGGGCATCACGCTCGACCTGGTGGGTGAAGGTAACGACTACGTCGGCAAGGGGCTGTCGGGCGGGCGCGTGATCGTGCGTCCGAACACGGAATTCCGCGGCTGGGCGGTGGACAACATCATCGTCGGCAACACCGTCCTGTACGGCGCGATTTCCGGCGAAGCCTTCTTCAACGGCGTGGCCGGCGAACGTTTCGCGGTGCGTAACTCGGGCGCGACGACGGTGGTCGAAGGCTGCGGCGACCATGGTTGCGAATACATGACCGGCGGCACGGTCGTCGTGCTGGGCGAAACCGGCCGCAACTTCGCAGCCGGCATGTCGGGCGGCGTGGCCTATGTCTACGATCCGAAAGACGAGTTCGCAAGCCGCTGCAACACGACCATGGTCAACCTGGAGCGCGTGGTGTCGACCAAGGAGCAGGGCGACGTCTCCGGCTGGCACAGCCAGAGCCGCGAGACTGAGCGCGAATCGGACGAAGTCGATTCTGCGCCGCCTGATCGAACGCCACTTCAAGTACACCGGCAGCACGCGCGCGCGCAACCTGCTCGATGACTGGGCCAACAGCCGCGGCAAGTTCGTCAAAGTCTTCCCGACCGACTACAAGCGCGCGCTGGAAGAAATGCACAACAGCAGCATGGAAGAAGCGAACGACAAGATCGAGCTCGCGGCTTAAGCGTACCTGGCACAAGATTAAAAGGATAAAACGTGGGCAAAATCACCGGCTTCATGGAATTCGAACGGCAGGAAGAAGATCACCTGGACCCTGCCGCACGCGTCAAGAACTACAAGGAATTCACCATCACCCTGACCGACGGCCAGGCCAAGGTGCAGGGTGCGCGCTGCATGGACTGCGGCATCCCCTTCTGCAACACGGGCTGCCCGGTCAACAACCAGATCCCCGACTGGAACGACCTGGTGTATCACAACAATTACCGGGCGGCGGTCGACAACCTGCACTCGACGAATAATTTTCCCGAAGTCACCGGCCGCATTTGCCCGGCGCCTTGCGAATCGGCCTGCACGCTCGGTATCAATGACGAGCCGGTCGGCATCAAGTCGATCGAGCGCAAGATCGCCGACGCCGGCTGGGAACACGGCTATATCGTGCCGCAGCCGGCGCTGGTGAAAACCGGCAAGCGGGTCGCCGTCGTCGGTTCCGGCCCCGCCGGCCTGGCCGCCGCCCAGCAGCTGGCGCGCGCCGGCCACGAGGTGACGGTCTTCGAAAAGAGCGACCGCATCGGCGGCCTGCTGCGTTACGGCATCCCCGATTTCAAAATGGAAAAGGGCCTGATCGACCGCCGCGTCGAGCAGATGCAGGCCGAAGGGGTCACCTTCCGTACCAGCGTTTTGATCGGCAAGGATTTCCCGGCCACGGTCAGCAACATGGCGCGCGACACGATTTTCCCTGAGACCCTGAGCGCCGACTTCGACGCCGTGGTCATGGCCGGCGGCGCCGAGCAGCCGCGCGATTTGCCGGTGCCGGGGCGCGAACTGAAGGGCGTGCATTTCGCGATGGACTTCCTGCCCCAGCAAAACCGGGTGAATGCCGGCGACAAGCTGAAGGATCAATTGAAGGCGAGCGGCAAGCACGTGGTCGTGATCGGCGGCGGCGATACCGGTTCCGACTGCGTCGGCACCTCGAACCGCCATGGCGCGGCGAGCGTCACCCAGTTCGAACTGATGCCGATGCCGCCCGAGCACGAAAACAAACCCCTGGTCTGGCCGTACTGGCCGACCAAGTTGCGCACTTCGTCCTCGCACGAGGAAGGCTGCGAACGCGATTTCGCCGTGGCCACCAAGCGCCTCGAGGGCAAGAACGGTAAAGTGGAAAAACTGATCGCCTGCCGCGTCGAGTGGAAAGACGGCAAGATGGTGGAAGTCGACGGCAGCGAATTCGAGATGAAGGCCGACCTGGTGCTGCTGGCCATGGGCTTTGTGTCGCCGGTGCAGCAGGTGCTGGACGCCTTCGGCGTGCAGAAGGATGCGCGCGGCAATGCGCGTGCCACGACCGATGGCGAGACCTGCTACCAGACCTCGGTGCCGAAGGTGTTCGTTGCCGGCGACATGCGCCGCGGCCAGTCGCTGGTGGTGTGGGCGATTCGCGAAGGGCGCCAGTGTGCGCGGGCGGTGGATGAGTTCCTGATGGGCGCCTCGGTCCTGCCACGATAAGTTGAGTTGGTAGGGTGGCTCGAGTCTACGCGTACAACGGCTCCTGATCGAAATGTTCGCAATACGCTGCACGCGTGGTCGGACCCACCCTACGTTATCTTTACGCGTACTTACGTGATCAAATGTTAATGTAAATCAATGATTTGAAATGTTGACATATATGCATATGTCAACAAAAACAATGACTTGCGGAATGAAATAGCTGACTTTTCGGTTATTAGTGTTGTATTGATACGTCGGAACCGGGATTGAAACGGGGTCGTCGCAAGCAGAGCTTGCCGTTTCTGCACTACAATACGAGATTCTCAAATCCGCCTATCCCCCTTGTGTCTAACCTTGTAGAAATACGTGATCTCGAGTTCGCCTATGGCGATCGCAAGATCTTGTCGAACCTGCGTATGGATTTCCCGCGCGGCAAGCTCATTGCCGTCATGGGTGGTTCCGGCTGCGGCAAGACCACGGTGCTGCGCCTGATTGGCGGGCAGATCCGTCCGCAGCGCGGCGCGGTCCGGGTAGGCGGCGAAGTCGTGCACGAGCTGCGCACCGATGGGCTGTATCGCCTGCGCCGCAAGATGGGCATGCTGTTCCAGTTCGGCGCGCTGTTCACCGATCTCACCATTTTCGATAACGTCGCCTTCCCGCTGCGCGAGCATACCGACTTGTCGGAAGAGCTGATCCGCGACCTGGTGCTGATGAAACTGAATGCCGTCGGCCTGCGCAATGCCTCCAAGCTGAAGCCGGGCGAGATTTCCGGCGGCATGGCGCGCCGCGTCGCCGTGGCGCGCGCCATCGCCCTCGACCCCGAACTGATCATGTACGACGAGCCGTTCGCCGGCCTCGACCCGATCTCGATGGGCCTGACCGCGAATCTGATCCGCAACCTGAACGACGCGCTCGGTTCGACCTCGATCCTGGTCTCGCACGACGTCAACGAAACCTTCGCCATCGCCGACTACGTCTACTTTATGTCGGCCGGCAAGATCGTGGCCGAAGGCACGCCGGCCGAGCTGCGCGTCTCGAAAGACCCGTACGTGAAACAGTTCGTGAATGCGGAACCGGACGGTCCGGTGCCCTTCCACTATCCCGGCAAGTCGCTGGCCGACGACCTGGGCCTGGGAGCGCCGACATGATCCTGCGTTTTCTCGAGCGCGCCGGCGCCACCGTGCGCGAAGCGATCGAAAGCCTGGGCTTTGCCACGCGCGCTTTTTTCAACCTGCTGCGCTTCGCACCCGGCGCCTTCCGCCGTCCGGCCCTGATTTCCGAGCAGGTCCATTTTATTGGTAACTACTCGCTGGTCATCACCATCGTCTCCGGCCTGTTCGTCGGCCTGGTGCTGGGCCTGCAGTTCTACGTCAACCTGATCCAGTTCGGCGCCGAGGAAAAACTCGGTTCGCTGACCGCCCTGTCGCTGATCCGCGAACTCGGTCCGGTCGTCACCGCGCTGCTGTTCGCGGGCCGCGCCGGCACCTCGCTGACCGCCGAAATCGGCCTGATGAAGGCCGGCGAGCAGTTGTCGGCCATGGAAATGATGGCGGTCAATCCGGTGCAGCGCGTGCTGGCGCCCCGTTTCTGGGGCGGCGTGATTGCGATGCCGGTGCTGGCGGCGGTGTTTTCGGCGGTCGGCATCATGGGCAGCTACCTGGTCGCCGTCAAAATGCTCAGCCTGGACGAAGGCGCGTTCTGGTCGCAGATGCAGGCCGGCGTCGATGTCAACCGCGACGTCGTGAGCAGCATTATTAAAAGTTTCGTGTTCGGCATTGCCGTGACATTTACCGCCGTGTTCCAGGGTTACCACGTGAAGCCGACCCCGGCCGACGTGGCGCGCGCCACCACCCGTACCGTCGTGATCGCCTCGCTGCTGGTATTGGGGCTGGACTTCGTGATGACCGCGCTGATGTTCACGCAGTAAATACACTCAATCGTTTCGTATGGCCGCGCACAGACGGCTTGAAAATTAGGAAATACTATGCACCGTAAAATCATCGATATCTGGGTCGGCTTGTTTGTCTTGTTGGGCGCCGCCGCTGTCTTGTTCCTCGCGCTGCAGGCAGGGAACATGAGCTCGCTGTCGTTCTCCGAGACCTACGCCGTCACCGGCAAATTCGATAACATTGGTGGATTGAAGCCGCAAGCGCCAGTCAAGAGCGCCGGTGTCGTGGTCGGCCGGGTGGGCGGTATCACCTTCGACGACAAGACTTACCAGGCCATGGTGCGCCTCGACCTGGATCCAAACTACAAGTTTCCGAAAGATTCGTCGCTCAAGATCCTGACCGCAGGCCTGCTGGGCGAGCAATACATTGGCATCGAACCCGGCGGCGACACGAAGAATCTCGTCGACGGCGATCGAATCAACCGCACGCAATCGGCCACCGTGCTGGAAGACCTGATCAATCAGTTCATCTACAGCAAGGCTGCCGACGGAAAAGAAAGCAGCAAATGAAAAGCAAAAATATGAAAAGTCTGCCACGTTGGACCGCCATGACCCTGGCGGCAGCCGCTTGCGCGCTGTCGGCCGGTTGCGCAACCCCGAGCAATCCGCAAGATCCGCTCGAAAAATTCAACCGCGCCACCTTCGCCTTCAACGACACGGTCGACCGCGTGGCCCTCAAGCCGGCCGCGACCGCGTACAAGAAAGTGCTGCCGGGCTTCGTGCAAACGGGCGTGAGCAATTTCTTCGGTAACTTGTCGGATGCCTGGAGTTCGGCGAATAACCTGATGCAAGGCAAGGGCGCAGACGGCGCGACCGATTTCATGCGCTTCGCCATGAATTCGACCCTCGGCATCGCCGGCATCCTCGACATCGCCTCGGAAGCTGGCTTGCAGAAACACAACGAAGATTTCGGCCAGACGCTGGGCGTGTGGGGTGTTCCTTCCGGTCCCTACTTGATGTTGCCATTGTTGGGCCCATCTACGATCCGTGACACCGCTGCCTTGCCGGCCGACCTGTGGGCCGATCCCTGGGCCTACACCACGCCAGTGCATGTGCGCAACATCGGCATCGGCGTGCGCGCGGTCGACCAGCGCGCCTCGGTCCTGGACGCATCGAACCTGATGGAAGAAGCCGCGCTCGACCGTTACGAGTTCATCCGCGACGGTTACCTGCAACGCCGCCAGAGCCGTGTGTTCGACGGCGAATCCGGTCCCGCGAAAGAGATGCCGAAAGGCGAGTCGAAGGCCATCGCGCCGGCATCGAACACGCAAGTGGTGCCGGAACCGGCATCGAATGCAACCGAAGCGCAGCGGAAGTAATAGTTCGAAGGCTGGCCTGGCCGACGCACGACGCGTGACCCAGGCCTCCTTCCCTAACCTTTAAAAAGAGAGCTTATGAAACCAATTGCCCAACTGATCGCCACCGCCGCAACCCTCGTGTTTGCCACCAGCGTCATCGCAGCACCCGCTCCAGCCACCAATGAAGCGCCGGACGTGCTCGTCAAGCGCATCAGCGCCGACGTCATCGACACCGTGAAAGCCGACAAGGACATCCAGGCCGGCAACCGCAACCGCATCATGGATCTGGTCAATTCGAAGATCCTGCCGTATGTCGACGCCGAGAAAATGACGGCGCAAGCCGCTGGCCGCTTCTGGCGCCAGGCCACCCCGGAACAGCAAAAGCGCCTGACGGAAGAATTCCGTACGCTGCTCGTGTACACGTATTCGGGCGCGCTGTCGCAGATCAAGAACGAAACCGTCGAGTTCAAGCCGATGCGTTCGGAGCCAACCGACACCGACGTCGAAGTGCGTTCGCAGGTGAACGTCACCCGCGGCGAGCCGATCACCCTGAACTACCGCCTGGCCAAGGCCAACGGCGGCTGGAAGATCTACGACATCAACGTGCTGGGCGCGTGGCTGGTCGAGACCTACAAGGGCACCTTCGCTGCCGAGATCAACAAGTCGGGCGTCGATGGCCTGATCACCAAGCTGGCCGACCGCAACCGCCAGCTGGCCAGCAAGCCGCTGAAGGCGCCGAAATAAACATGGCCGAAGCAAATCCCATGCTGTCGCTCGACGCCCTGACCTTCGAGACCGCGCAAGCGGCCATGGAGCAGGGCTTTGCGGCGATCCAGGCCGGCGAGACCGTGTTCGACCTGGGCGGCGTGCGCGCCGCCGATTCGTCGGGGGTGGCGCTGCTGCTGGCCTGGCAGCGGCACGCGCGGGATGCGGGGCAGAAACTCACGTTCATCAATGTGCCGGGGAATATTGATGCCCTGACGCATCTGTATGGACTGGATGGCTTGCTGGCACGGTCGTAAGTTGTAATGTGCACGTCGGCGGCGTGTCTACCGGACGCGCTGCCCGAATGCTTCCTCCCAATGCCGCCAGGCTCTTGTATTTCCAAATTCCCCTATAATGGGTCGTTTCCCCGCCCGGTTTGCGCACGCCTGTGCCGCGGCCACATCGAACACCCATGACAGCGATCCAGATTAACAGCGTCGAGAAAAGCTACAAGGCCTTCAAGGCCCTGAAAGGCGTTTCCCTGACGATCGAACAGGGCGAGTTCTTCGGCCTGCTCGGTCCGAACGGCGCCGGCAAGACCACCCTGATTTCCACCATCGCCGGCCTGATCCGGCCCGATGTCGGCAGCGTCAAGATCCACGGCCATGACGTCGTCACCGATTTCCGCGAAGCGCGAAAAAAACTCGGCGTGGTGCCGCAGGAACTGGTGTTCGATCCCTTCTTCACGGTGCGCGAAACCTTGCGCTTGCAGTCGGGTTACTTCGGCATCAAGAACAACGACAAGTGGATCGACGAGGTGATGGAAAACCTCGACCTCACGAACAAAGCCGACGTCAACATGCGCGCCCTGTCGGGCGGCATGAAGCGGCGCGTGCTGGTTGCGCAAGCGCTGGTGCACAAACCGCCGGTCATCGTGCTCGACGAGCCGACCGCCGGCGTCGACGTCGAACTGCGCCAGACCCTGTGGAAATTCATCTCGCGCCTGAACCGCGAAGGCGGGCACACGGTCGTGCTCACCACCCACTACCTGGAAGAGGCGCAAGCCATGTGCCAGCGCGTGGCGATGCTGAAATCGGGGCAGGTCGTGGCGCTCGACACGATGAGCGCACTGCTGCGCCGCGTGTCGGGTTCGCAGCTGATCGTGCACCTGAAAAGCGGCGCGTTGCCGGATGATCTGCGCCACCTGGTCTCGCACGACGAGCACGGCAATGGCAGCGGCAACAAGTACAGCCTGCGCGTGAACGACTACGCCGAAGTCGAACCGATCCTGGCGCGCCTGCGCGAAAGCGGGGCCGTCATCGACGAGATGCAGCTGCAACAGGCCGATCTCGAAGACATTTTTATCCAGATTATGGAAAAGGGCGCGCTGTGAGTTTCGTATCTGTCGGTTTCCGCACCCTGTTCTACAAAGAGATGCTGCGCTTCTGGAAGGTCGCGACGCAAACCATCGCCGCGCCGATCCTGACGGCCATGCTGTACTTGCTGATCTTCGGCCACGTGCTCGAGGGCCGGGTCGAGGTCTATCCGGGCGTGAGTTACACCGCCTTCCTGGTGCCCGGCCTGGTGATGATGAGCGTGCTGCAGAATGCCTTCGCGAACGCCTCCTCCTCGCTGATCCAGTCGAAGATCACCGGCAACCTGGTGTTTATTTTGCTGCCGCCCTTGTCGCACTGGGAAATCCTGCTGGCCTATGTGGCGGCGTCGGTCGTGCGCGGCCTGGCGGTCGGCGCCGGCGTGTTCGCGATTACCGCCTGGTTCGCGCACCTGAGTTTCGCGGCGCCGCTGTGGATCATCGTGTTCGCCATCATGGGCGCGGCCATTCTCGGCACGCTCGGCGTGATCGCCGGTATCTGGGCCGATAAATTCGACCAGCTGGCCGCGTTCCAGAATTTCCTGATCATGCCGGCGACCTTCCTGGCCGGGGTGTTCTACTCGATCCACTCGCTGCCCGCTTTCTGGCAGGCGGTCTCGCATTTCAACCCGTTCTTTTATATGATTGACGGGTTCCGCCACGGCTTCTTCGGCCAGTCCGATATCTCGCCGTGGACCAGCCTTGCCATCGTGTCCGCTTTCTTCGCGGTGCTCGCGGCAGTGGCGATCAACCTGCTGCGCGGCGGCTATAAACTCCGTCATTGAACTGAATATTTAGGAACTATCGTGTCGACCACTCCAGAACTGATCCACAGCTATATCGAAAACGGCCTGCAATGCACGCATTTGACGGTCGAGGGCGATGGACGCCACTTCTCGGCCCTGATCGTCTCGCCTGCCTTCGCCGGCAAGCGCCCGATCCAGCGCCACCAGCTGGTGTATGCGGCACTGGGCGACCGCATGCGCGAAGAAATCCACGCGCTGTCGATGAAAACCCTGACGCCTGAAGAATACGGAGGCTAAATGGACAAGCTGCAAATCGTTGGCGGCAAACGCCTGAATGGCGAGATCGCCGTCTCCGGCGCCAAGAACGCGGCGCTGCCGATCCTGTGCGCGGGCCTGCTCACCGCCGGCGACGTCGAACTGTCGAACGTGCCGCGCCTGCACGACGTCAAGACCATCCTGAAGCTGCTCGAGCAGACCGGCCTGCACCGTCGACGCGGGACGACGAGAACGTCACCCTGAACGGCGCCAACATCACGAGCCTGGAAGCGCCGTACGAGCTGGTGAAAACCATGCGCGCGTCGATTCTCGTGCTGGGTCCCCTGCTGGCGCGCTTCGGCGAAGCCAAGGTGTCGCTGCCGGGCGGCTGCGCGATCGGTTCGCGTCCGGTCGACCAGCACATCAAGGGCCTGCGCGCGATGGGCGCCGAGATCACGATCGAAGGCGGCTACATCTACGCCAAAGCGAAGAAGCTCAAGGGCGCGCGCATCCTGACCGACATGATCACCGTCACCGGCACCGAGAACCTGCTGATGGCGGCGACCCTGGCCGAAGGCGAGACGGTGCTGGAAAACGCCGCGCGCGAGCCGGAAGTGACCGACCTCGCCAACCTGCTGGTCGCCATGGGCGCGAAGATCGAAGGCATCGGCACCGACCGCCTGGTGATCCAGGGCGTGGCTGAACTGCATGGCGCGAAGCACGCCGTGATCTCCGACCGCATCGAAGCGGCGACCTTCCTGTGCGCGGTCGCGGCCACCGGCGGCGACATCCTGCTGACGAATACCCGCACCGACATCTTCGACGTCGCGCTCGATAAACTGCGCGAAGTCGGCCTGCAGATGGACATCGGCGCGAACACGATCCGCGCGCGCATGGATGGCCGCCCGCAGCCGGTCTCGTTCCGCACCACCGAATACCCGGGCTTCCCGACCGACATGCAGGCCCAGTTCATGGCCGTGAACACGATCGCCAACGGCCCGAGCCGCGTGACCGAGACGATTTTCGAGAACCGCTTCATGCACGTGCAAGAGATGAACCGCCTCGGCGCCGCCATCTTCACCGAAGGCAATACCGCCTTGATCAAGGGCGTCGAGCGCCTGGTCGGCGCGCAGGTGATGGCAACCGACCTGCGCGCCTCGGCCTCGCTGGTGATCGCCGCCATGGCCGCCGAAGGCACGACCGTGATCGACCGCATCTATCACCTCGACCGCGGCTACGACCGCATGGAAGTGAAACTGTCGAAGGTCGGCGCCGAGATCGTCCGCATCAAGTCGTGAACATGAGCATGAGCATCGCAACACAATCGACCGACACCGGCCTGATCCTGGCCTTGTCGAAAGGCCGGATTTTCGAGGACACGCTGCCGCTGCTGGAAGCGGCCGGCATCACCGTCACCGAAAATCCCGAGACCTCGCGCAAGCTGATCCTGGCGACCAACGACCCGGGCGTGCGCGTGCTGATCGTGCGCGCCTCGGACGTGCCGACCTATGTGCAATATGGCGCGGCCGACTTCGGCGTGGCCGGCAAGGACGTGCTGCTCGAGCACGGCAGCGAAGGGCTGTACCAGCCGGTCGACCTGAACATCGCCACCTGCCGCATGTCGGTGGCGGTGCACGCGGGCTTCGATTACGAGAGCGCCGTGCGCCAGGGCGCGCGTTTGCGCGTGGCGACCAAGTTCGTCAACACGGCGCGCCAGCACTTTGCCAACAAGGGCGTGCACGTCGACCTCATCAAGCTGTACGGGTCGATGGAACTGGCGCCGCTGGTCGGGCTGTCGGACGCCATCGTCGACGTGGTCTCGACCGGCAACACCCTGCGCGCGAACAACCTGGTCGAAGTCGAGAAGATCATGGAGATCTCCTCGCGCCTGGTCGTCAACCAGGCGGCTTTGAAACTCAAGCGCGCGCGCCTGCAACCCATCATCGAAGCCTTTGAACGGGCGTCGAAACAACTTACGCAATAAGGCTGACCCCATGGCTGTACAGATCCGCACCCTCGACTCCACCCACGACGGTTTTACGGAGCAGCTGCATGCGCTGCTCGCGTTCGAAGCCGAGACGGACGATGCGATCGAAACGGCCGTGGCGACAGATCCTCGCCGATGTGAAAAAGCGCGGCGACGCCGCGGTGCTGGAATACACCAACCGCTTCGACCGCGTCAGCGCGACCAGCATGGCCGCCTTCGACCTCGTCGCAGGACGAGTTGAACGCCGCCCTGGCGGCACTGCCCGACGCCCAGCGCGCCGCGCTGCAGACGGCGGCCGAGCGCATCCGCGCCTTCCACGAGCGCCAGAAGCAGGAACTCAACGGTTTCAGCTATACCGAACCGGATGGCACGGTGCTGGGCCAGCGCGTCACGCCCCTGGACCGGGTCGGCATCTATGTCCCGGGCGGCAAGGCGGCGTATCCGTCGTCGGTGCTGATGAACGCGATTCCGGCGCAGGTGGCGGGCGTGCAGGACATCGTGATGGTGGTGCCGACCCCGGACGGCGTCAAGAACCAGATGGTGCTGGCCGCCGCCGCGATTGCCGGCGTGACGCGCGTGATCACCATCGGCGGCGCGCAAGCCGTGGCCGCGCTGGCCTACGGCACCGAGACGATTCCGGCGGTCGATAAAATCGTCGGTCCCGGCAACGCCTATGTCGCCGCCGCCAAGCGCCGCGTGTTCGGCGTCGTCGGCATCGACATGATCGCGGGACCGTCCGAAATCCTCGTGCTGTGCGACGGCACCACCGATCCGGACTGGGTCGCGATGGACTTGTTCTCGCAGGCCGAGCACGACGAACTGGCGCAGGCGATTTTGCTGTGCCCGGACGCCGACTACATCGCCAGCGTGGAAGCGAGCATCCATAAACTGCTGCCGACCATGCCGCGCCAGGACACCATCATCACCTCGCTGACCGACCGCGGCGCGTTGATCAAAGTGCGCGACATGGACGAAGCCTGCGCCATCGCCAACGACATCGCCGCCGAGCACCTCGAGATCTCGGCCGAGAATCCGCAGCAGTGGGCCGATAAAATCCGCCACGCCGGCGCCATGTTCCTCGGCCAGTTCTCGTCCGAAGCGCTGGGCGACTATTGCTGCGGCCCGAACCACGTGCTGCCGACCTCGCGCACGGCGCGTTTCTCTTCGCCGCTGGGCGTCTACGATTTCCAGAAGCGCTCCTCGGTGCTGCAGGTGAGCGAAGCGGGCGCCCAGACGCTCGGTAAAGTGGCGGCCGAACTGGCCTATGGCGAAGGCTTGCAGGCGCACGCGCGCAGCGCGGAATTGCGGCTCGAAGCACAGCCATGACGGACTGGGTCAACCAGGTCTTCTGCGAGGATGCGCTGGCGGGACTGGCGCGCATCCCCGATGCATCCATCGACCTGATCCTGACCGACCCGCCCTACAACCTGGGCAAGGACTACGGCAACGGCTCCGACCAGCAAAGCGTCGAAGCCTACCTGGCCTGGACCGAGCAGTGGATCGATGCGGTGCTGCCCAAGCTGAAACCCAACGGCAGCCTGTACATCTTCCTCACCTGGCGCTTCGCGCCCGAGATCTTCGTGATGCTGAAAAAACGCATGACGATGATGAACGAGATCATCTGGGACCGGCGCGTGCCCTCGATGGGCGGCAGCGTGCGCAGCTTTCAGTTCGGTGCACGACACCATCGGCTTTTTCGTCAACCGCAAGGATTACTACTTCGACCTCGACGCCGTGCGCATTCCCTACGACGCGGCGACCAAGAAGGCGCGCTCGCGCTCGATTTTCATCGGCGCCAAGTGGCTCGAGGTCGGCTACAACCCGAAGGATTTATGGAGCGTGTCGCGCCTGCACCGCGAGCATCCGGAGCGCGCCGACCACCCCACGCAAAAGCCGCTCGAGATCATCGAGCGCATGATCAAGGCCTCCTGCCCACCCGGCGGCGTCGTGCTCGATCCCTTCATGGGCAGCGGCACCACGGCCATCGCCGCCCGCGGCCTGGGGCGCCAGTACACCGGCTTCGAACTGAATCCGGAATACTGCGCCATCATCGCAGCAGCGCCTGGCCGCGCCGGCGCCGAGCCCCACCATCAAACAACGCAAGAGCATCGCGCGCGCAGCCAAGGCTGTGATCCGCGCCGCCAGCGCCACCGAGGAACAAGCATGAGCTTTATCGACAACCTGATCGCCAACGTCATCCGCGAGGACATCCGCGCCAACAGCGCGTATATCGTGCCGGACGCGAGCGGTTTCATCAAACTCGACGCGATGGAAAACCCGTACGAGCTGCCGCGCGCATTGCGCGAGGAACTCGGCCGCGCCTGGCCGACGCGGTGCTGAACCGCTATCCGGTGCCTTCGTATGCGACCCTGAAGGAAAAAGTCTGCGCCAAGCTGGGCATCCCGGCCGGCTACGAGGTCATGCTCGGCAACGGCTCGGATGAGCTGATCCAGATCGTCGACGACCACGGTCGCCAACCAGAAGCGGCGCGCCGCCGTGCTGGCGCCGATTCCGGCCTTCGTCATGTATGCGCGCTCGGCCCAGTTCGCGGGCGCCGATTTCGTCGGCGTGAAACTGAAGGCCGACTTCTCGCTCGACATGGACGGCCATGCTGGCCGCGATCGCCCTGCACCAGCCGGCGCGTGGTCTTCCTGGCCTACCCGAACAACCCGACCGGCAACCTGTTCGATCGCGCCGACATCGACGCCATCATCGCCGCCGCTGGGCGACAAGGGCATCGTCGTCATCGACGAAGCCTACCAGCCGTTCGCCGGCACCACGCTTCATGGAGCTGCCTGCTCGAGCACGCGAACGTCGTCGTGATGCGCACCGTGTCGAAACTCGGCCTGGCCGGCATCCGCCTCGGCTACATGACGGCCGCATCCGCAGCTGCTGGCCGAGTTCGAGAAGGTGCGCCCGCCGTACAACGTCAACGTGCTGACCCAGGTGGCGGCCGAATTCGTGCTCGACCATATCGAGGTGCTGGACGCCCAGGCCGCCAGCATCATCGCCGAGCGCGAGCGCATGATGCCCGAACTGGCGGCGCTGGCCGGGGTCGAAGTATTTCCATCGAAGGCGAATTTCATCGCCCTGCGCGTGCCGGACGCCGACGACGTCTGCGCAAAACTCCTCGCTGTCAAAGGTGCTGATCAAAAATTTGAGTAAAATGCAGGGACCGCTGGCCAATTGCATCCGTGTCACGGTCAGCACCCCGGAAGAAAATTCCGCATTCCTGAATGCCCTGAAGGCGGCCCTCGCAGCCTGCCTGACCCCGAAGAGCTCCTTTCATGACCCGCACCGCAGACATCACCCGCAACACCAACGAGACGCAGATCCGCGTCTCGCTCAACCTCGACGGCACCGGCCGCCAGAAGCTCAACACCGGCGTGCCCTTCCTCGACCACATGCTCGACCAGATCGCGCGCCACGGCATGATCGACCTCGAAGTCGAGGCCGTGGGCGACCTGCACATCGACGCCCACCACACGGTCGAGGACACCGGCATCACGCTCGGCATGGCGATCGCCAAGGCCGTCGGCGACAAGAAGGGCATGACCCGCTATGGCCACTCCTACGTGCCGCTGGACGAAGCGCTGTCGCGCGTGGTGATCGATTTCTCGGGCCGTCCGGGCCTGGAAATGCACATCCCGTGGACGCGCGCCATGATCGGCAGCTTCGACGTGGACCTGACCGGCGAATTCTTCCGCGGCTTCGTCAACCACGCCGGCGTGACCCTGCACATCGATAACCTGCGCGGCGTGAATGCGCACCACCAGTGCGAAACCGTCTTCAAGGCGTTCGGGCGCGCGCTGCGCATGGCGACCACGCTCGATGAGCGCGCCGCCGGCATCATCCCTTCGACCAAAGGCAGCCTGTAACGACCATGGCGAACAAGATCGTAGTGGTCGATGGGCTGGGCAACCTGCGCTCGGTGGCGCAGGCGCTGCGCGCCGCCGCGCCGGAAGCCGACATCCTGGTGTCGAACCAGGCGCACGACATCGATGCGGCCGACCGCATCGTGCTGCCGGGGCAGGGCGCGATGCGCGACTGCATGGCCAGCCTGCGCGAATCGGGCGCCGAGGAAGCGCTGCTGCGCGCCGTGAAGAACCGCCCGGTGATGGGCGTGTGCGTCGGCGAGCAGATGCTGTTCGACGAGAGCGAAGAAAACGGCGGCACGCCGGGCCTGGGCCTGTTGCCCGGCAAGGTGGTGCGGTTCCAGCTGGACGGCAAACTGCAGGCCGACGGCTCGCGCTTCAAGGTCCCGCAGATGGGCTGGAACCGCGTGCGCCAGACGCGCGCACCACCCGCTGTGGGACGGCGTCGAGGACGGCAGCTATTTCTATTTCGTGCACAGCTATTACGTCGCGCCCGAAGTCGCCAGCGACACCATCGGCGAAGCCGACTACGGCGGCGCCTACACCTGCGCCGTCGCGCGCGAGAATATCGTCGCCACCCAGTTCCACCCGGAAAAAAGCGCGGCCGCAGGGCTGCGCCTGTACCACAATTTCATCCACTGGAATCCTTGAACTTCACCGTTTCCGTTCACTCTACCGACAACGACCATGCTGCTGATCCCCGCCATCGACCTGAAAGACGGTCACTGCGTTCGCCTCCAACAGGGCGATATGGACCTCGCCACCGTCTTCTCCGAAGACCCCGCCGAAATGGCCCTGCATTGGCTGAAGAAAGGCGCGCGCCGCCTGCACCTGGTCGACCTGAACGGCGCCTTCGCGGGCAAGCCGAAGAACGAGCCGGCCATCAAATCGATCCTGCAAATCGTGCAGGAATACGCCGAAGAACAACGGCATCGACGAGATCCCGGTCCAGCTGGGCGGCGGCATCCGCGACCTCGACACCATCGAGCGCTACCTGGACGACGGCATCAGCTACATCATCGTCGGCACCGCCGCCGTGAAGAACCCGGGCTTCCTGCACGACGCCTGCGGCGCCTTCCCCGGCTCCATCATCGTCGGCCTCGACGCCAAGGACGGCAAAGTCGCCACCGACGGCTGGAGCAAGATGTCGCGGCCACGAAGTGATCGACCTGGCGCAAGAAATTCGAAGGCTATGGCGTCGAATCGATCATCTACACCGACATCGGCCGCGACGGCATGATGGGCGGCATCAACATCGAAGCGACCGTGCGCCTGGCGCAAGCGGTGCGCATCCCGATCATCGCTTCCGGCGGCCTGCACAACCTGGCCGACGTCGAGGCGCTGTGCGCGGTGCAGGACGAAGGCATCGAAGGCGTGATCTGCGGCCGCTCGATCTACGAAGGCACGATCGACCTGGCCTCGGCCCAGGCGCGCGCCGACGAACTGACCGAGGGCGAACAGGCGTAACGCGCCTCGCAACACTATGCTCGCAAAACGCATCATTCCCTGCCTCGACGTGACCGGCGGGCGCGTCGTCAAGGGCGTCAATTTCACCGAGCTGCGCGATGCCGGCGACCCGGTCGAAATCGCACGCCGCTATGACGGGCAAGGCGCCGACGAAATCACCTTCCTCGACATCACCGCGTCCAGCGACAACCGCGACCTGATCCTGCCGATCATCGAAGCGGTGGCCTCGACGGTCTTCATTCCGCTGACCGTCGGCGGCGGCGTGCGCAAGGTGGAAGACGTGCGCCGCCTGCTCAATGCCGGCGCCGACAAGGTCAGCATGAACACCTCGGCCGTGCAGAATCCGCAACTGGTGTTCGACGCCTCGCAAAAGCACGGTTCGCAGTGCATCGTGGTGGCGATCGACGCCAAGCAGGTCGCGCCCGGCAAATGGGAAGTGTTCACCCATGGCGGGCGCAACGCGACCGGCATGGATGCGGTCGAGTGGGCGCATCAAGATCGAACAGCTCGGCGCGGGCGAACTGCTGCTCACCAGCATGGACCGCGACGGCACCAAATCCGGCTTCGATCTGGGCCTGACGCGCGCCGTGTCGGACGCGGTCGGCATTCCCGTGATCGCCTCGGGCGGCGTCGGCGGCTTGCAGGACCTGGCCGACGGCGTCATGCAAGGGCCATGCGGATGCGGTGCTGGCCGCCTCGCATTTTCCACTACGGGCAGCACACGGTCGGCGAAGCCAAGCGCTTCATGGCGGACCTCGGCATCCCGATGCGCCTGGAGTGAACATGCCCCATTCGACGATGAACAATGCCGCCTGGCTGAAAAAAGTGCGCTGGGACGAGAACGGCCTGGTGCCGGTGATCGCCCAGGAAGCGAGCACCGGCGACATCCTGATGTTCGCCTGGATGAACCGCGACGCCCTGGCGCGCACCGTGGAACTGGGCGAAGCCGTGTACTGGAGCCGCTCGCGCAAAAAGCTCTGGCACAAGGGCGAAGAGTCCGGGCATACGCAAAAAGTGCTGGAGATGCGCCTCGACTGCGACGAAGACGTGGTGCTGCTCAAGATCGAGCAGGCCGGCGGCATCGCCTGCCATACCGGGCGCCACTCCTGCTTCTACCAGAAATTCGATGGCGAGGACTGGCAGGCGGTGGAACCGGTGCTGCAGGATCCGGAAACGATTTATACGAATACCAAGAAGACCCCATGAGCACGACCCTTGCCCGCGTGGCCGCAGTGATCGAATCGCGCAAACCGGTCAACGGCGGCGACCCGGCGACCTCGTATGTCGCCAAGCTGTTTGCCAAGGGCGACGACGCGATCCTGAAAAAGATCGGCGAAGAAGCCACCGAGACCGGTGATGGCGGCGAAAGACGCGCGCGTCTCGGGCGATGCCTGCCGGGCTGCTGTACGAAGTGGCCGACCTGTGGTTCCATTCGATGGTGCTGCTGGCCAAGTTCGACCTCACGCCGCAGCAGGTGCTCGACGAGCTGGCGCGCCGCGAAGGCTTGTCCGGGCTGGAAGAAAAGGCCGCGCGCAAGGACGCTTGATGCAACCCGGCGTCATCGCCGCGTCATCGTTTTCAACTAAGCTGCATCAAACACTGGAGTCACGCATGGATAACTGTATTTTCTGCAAGATCGCCGCCAAGCAGATTCCGGCCAACGTGGTCTATGAAGACGACGAGGTGCTGGCCTTCAAGGACATCAACCCGGCCGCGCCGGTGCACATCCTGGTGATCCCGAAGCAGCACGTCGATACGCTGTCGGACGCGACCGACGAACACACGGCACTGCTGGGCAAGATGCTGGCGCTGGCGCCGAAGCTTGCCGCCGAGCATGGCGTGGCGGTGACGACGGACGCCGACGGCAAGCGCAGCGGCGGCTTCAAGACGCTGATCAACAGCGGGCCGAACGGCGGGCAAGAGGTCTATCACTTGCACCTGCACATGTATGGCGGGCCGCGTCCATGGCGCGGCCTGGGCACCTGAAACTCTTGCTAAGCTTTTACTAAGCCTTGCCAGCGCCCGCATGGCTTATACTGGCGCGGTATGCTTCAATGATCATGGGCGTTTGCGCCCGCTGAGGAGATAAAGATGGGTTCGATGAGCATTTGGCACTGGGTAATCGTGCTGGTCGTGGTAGTGCTGCTGTTCGGCACCAAGAAGCTGGGCAATGTCGGCTCCGACATCGGCAAGGCCGTCAAAGGCTTCAAGGATGGCGTCAAGGGCGAAGAAGAAAAGACGACCGACGACGACCACGACCACCGTCCACCCGACCCAGCACGTAGCGGACAAGTCGACGATCGACGTCGAAACCCGCGAAAAGCACCGTTCGTAATCCGGTCGCGGCCTTATGATCGACCTGGGACTGTCCAAGCTTGCCATCATCGGTGTGGTGGCGCTGATCGTGATCGGCCCTGAAAAGCTGCCGAAAGTGGCGCGCATGGCCGGCACGCTGTATGGCCGCGCCCAGCGCTACCTGAACGACGTCAAGTCCGAGGTCAGCCGCGAGATCCAGCTCGACGAGCTGCGCAACCTGCACAAGGAAGTGCACGACAGCGCGGCCGAGTTCAAGTCGGATGTCGAGTTCCACATGCAGAGCAGCATCGGCGAGGTCGAGTCGGCCTGGCGCGGCGACATCCAGCCGAGCGCCCCGGCGCCGCTGGCCAGCATGGACAACCTCGAACGCAAGGCGAAGGACTTCCGGCGCAAGAAGCTGGTGCGTTCGTCGGCCGTGCCGGCCTGGTACAAGCACCGCAACGGCGGCAAGACCCGGGTCCTGTCGGGCGCCGCGCGCGTGCGCAAGTTCCGCCCGGGCGTGAAATCCAATTCCTCCTTTTTCTAGACCTCGATGACCGAAGAAGCGCCAGTCGAAGAAACCTTCATTTCCCACCTGATCGAACTGCGCGACCGCCTGGTCAAAGCCATCATCGGCGTGGCGATCGTCTGCATCGCGCTGTTCATCTGGCCGGGGCCGAAGGAAATCTACGACTTCCTCGCGATGCCGATGCTGGCGTCCCTGCCGCCCGGTGCGAAGATGATCGCCACCGGCGTCGTCTCGCCGTTCCTGGTGCCGATGAAGGTCACCCTGATGTTCGCGCTGATCGTCGCGCTGCCCTGGGTCTTCTACCAGATGTGGGCCTTCGTCGCGCCCGGCCTGTACACCCACGAGAAGCGCCTGGTGCTGCCGCTGGTGTTCTCGTCCTCGCTGCTGTTCATCGGCGGCGTCGCCTTCTGCTACTTCCTCGTGTTCGGCCGCGTGTTCCACTTCATTTCCGAATTCGCGCCGACCTCGATCGCCGTGATGCCGGATATCGAGAACTACCTCGACTTCGTGATGTCGATGTGCCTGGCCTTCGGCGCCACCTTCGAGGTGCCGGTGGTGGTCGTGATCCTGGTGCGCATGGGGATCGTCAGCGTCGAGAAGCTGAAATCGATCCGTCCCTACATCATCGTCGGCGCCTTCGTCATCGCCGCCATCGTCACGCCGCCGGACGTGGTCAGCCAGCTGTCGCTGGCCATCCCGATGTGCCTGCTGTTCGAACTGGGTTTGTTGGTGTCGCCGCTGTTCGTGCGCATGACGCAGGCGCCGGAAGAACCGGCGTAAAGGCACGCGTCGAGCAATACGACAATCGAAGCCGGGCTACGCCCGGCTTTTTCTTTTAAGCGCGGCCCGGTCTTCAATTGCGCGCACCTGCTCCAGCACCTCCGCCTCGCGCCCGTCGCCGACCAGCGCGGCCGGCGTCTTGCCGTCGAAGGCCGCCAGCGGCGCTTCCATCCAGCTGCTTGCCGCCTCGTCGCTCCCCAGCACGCGCCGCACTTCGTGCATGACGGTGTAATAGGTCTGCGCCTTGCGCGATTGTGCTTCGAAGCGCGCGCGCAGCGCCGTCAGCGAGTCGGGGGTGAGGGGTCCGTCCTGGGTCATGACAATCCAATGCTAAGAATGATTATTGTCGTCGGCGGCGTTGCCAGCGCCGCCGCCACTGCGCGCAACTGCTCGCCCAACTTCGCATCCAGCCCCGGCACCGACTTCGCCAGCACATCGAGCGCCAAGGCGATTTCATGCGCGCGTTCGGCCAGCAGGGCCGCGCCGGCGCCGGCCTGGGGCAGGGCCAGTCCACTGCGCGGCAGGTGGAAGTTCATGCCGGCGTGCGGGGTCGCATCGCTGCCGGCGGGCAGGGTCGTGAGCAGCACGCTGAGCGCATTCAGCACATGCATCAGGCCGACGGCGCCATCGATTTCCGCGCGCCGCGCCGCCACGCCCCGGGTCGTGCCGGTGCCGCTCGCCAGCAGGCGCAGCATCAGGCCATAGGTCGCATTCGCCAGGTCGAGCACGCGCGCGCTGTCGGGGGCCTCGACCTGCACGCCGGGCGCGTCGCCGATCGGCGCGAACATCAAGGGGTCGGCAGCGACGGGCCGGTGCGGCGTGAAACCGGGATCGTCGCGCAGGAAGGCGTCGTATTCGGCGGCCATCGCGACGAAGCGCGCATAGTGCGACTCTTCGTTGTCCTGGCGTCCGCCCTCTCCCTGTTCGATGATCACGTCGACCGCCTGCAGCGCGCTTGTCAAATCGGTGACCGTGACCAGGCCGGGCAGGTCCATGATGGCGGGCCCCAGCTGCGCCTCCGGGTGGCCGACGAACAAGGCGCTTTCGCCCAGGCGCTCGGCCAGGGTCTCGAAACCTTGCCCGATGCCGCGGTACAGGTGGCCGACCGTGTCGAAATCTTCGGCCGTGGGCGTGAGGCGCGTCCGGTGCGGGCGGCGTTCATAAGGGGCCGATTCGAAGCCCTGGCGCCTGCGCCATCTCCATCCCTTCGGGACGCTCGAGATAGACGAAGTGGTCGAGCGTAGCGCGCGTGAGCGGCGCCAGGCGCACCACCAGGCTGGCCGGATGGTAGCCCGCCGGGACCGGGAAATTCTGGCGCCGGAAGTGGGGCGGCGAGCCGATGCTCATCAGGAGATTGTTGACGCTGGCCAGGTGGGCCATCTCTTCCATGGCGACGCTGCGGATCTCCTTGCGCCAGCGGTCGATGGCCTCCAGCTGGGCTGGGCGTCACGCCTTCCGACGTCGCCTGTTTCAGGCTCCAGCCGGCGTACAGATACGTGCACATCAGGCCGTGTTCGATTTCGGCCGCTTCGGTCAGCAAATAAATGAGCTGTTCGCGGTCGTTGACGCGTACCTCGTGCTGGTCGGTCGGGGTAGGTAAATGTCATCCGATCACTATACCGGAAGCCTGTCTGGAACCTGACAAGTGCGGCGTGTGCAAAAAAAACATCACTCTACAGAAAATCCGCAAGACGTAGCGTAATCCCATTCGATACACTTACGTTTTAACAATCTTGCGCCTAACTCAAGCATTGTCGCCCCTTCTCGCCGCCACCAAGGAACCCGATGAAACGTTCACGCTGCCGCACCCTCATGTTCATGGCCATCGCCGGCGCTTTCCCGTTGCAGGCGACGCTGGCGCAGGAAGCCCCGGCTACGCAGGACACCTCTGCCAAGACAACCACACAAGATGGGCAGCGCCTGGACGTCGTGATCGTGACGGCCCAGCGCCGTGCCGAAAACATCAAGGATGTGCCGATGGCGATCACCACGCTCAGCGGAGATCGGCTGGAAGCGGTGACCGCCGGCGGCCAGGACATCCGTTTCCTGGCCAGCCGCGCGCCCAGCCTGAACGTGGAATCCGACTATGGCCGCTCCTTCCCGCGCTTTTATATCCGCGGCCAGGGCAATACCGATTTCGACCTGAACGCCTCGCAGCCGGTCGGCCTGGTGGTCGACGACATCGTGCAGGAAAGCCCGATGCTGAAGGGCTTCCCGGTGTTCGACGTCGAGCAGGTCGAAGTGCTGCGCGGCCCGCAAGGCACCCTGTTCGGCCGTAACTCGCCGGCCGGCGTCATCAAGTTCGATTCGGTGCGCCCCGTGTTGGGCAAGACCGAGGGCTATGTCACGGCCGGCTTCGGCAACTACGGCGCCTTCAATGTCGAGGGCGCGTACAACCTGCCGCTCGGCGATACGATCGCCGCGCGCGTCTCGCTGCAGACGCAGAACCGCGACAACCGCGTGCACAACCCGCGCCCGACCGGCACCCGCGACTTCGAAGACTACAGCGACAATGCCGGCCGCATCCAGGTGCTGGTGCAGCCGAATAAACAGTTCAGCGCGCTGTTCAACTTCCATGCGCGCGACCTCGACAACAACGCCACGCTGTTCCGCGCGAACATCATCAAGCAGGGCACGAACGAGCTGGTCGACGGTTTCGATTACGGCAGCTACCCGACCGACGGCATCAACAAGCAGACGCTGAAAACCCATGGCGCCAGCATGCGCCTGCGCTGGAACCTCGACCGCGTGACCCTGCACTCGATCACCGGCTACGAGACGGCCGATTTCTACAGCCGCGCCGACGTCGACGGCGGCTACGGCGCCGTGTATGCGCAGCCGATGGGTCCCGGCTACATCCCCTTCGTGGTGGAGACGGCCGACCTGCTGCCGGAGCACCGCCAGTTCACCCAGGAGTTCCGCGCCGAGTCGAACGTGCCCGGTCCGCTGCAATGGATCGGCGGCCTGTTCTTCTTCAAGGAAGACATCCGCATCGACAGCATCAGCTTCGATTCGCTCGCGCCGGGCAACCCGCAAAGTCCGTTCTATGCGACCCAGGACCAGTCGACCAAATCGTGGGCGGCCTTCGGTTCGCTGAACTATACGGTCTCCGAGCAGCTCAAACTGCGCGCCGGCCTGCGCTACACCAGCGACAAGAAAGACTTCGCGGCGCGCCGCGTGGAAGCGACGACGGCCGGTCCCTTCGTCATCAACAACGATTCGACCAATGTCAGCTGGGACCTTAGCGGCACGTATGCGCTGAACAAGGACGCCAACCTGTTCGCGCGCGTCGCCACCGGTTACCGCGCACCGAGCATGCAGGGGCGCCTGAACGGCCTGGGCGACCGTCCGTCCTTCGCCGAGGCCGAGAAAGCCCTGTCCTGGGAGGCCGGCATCAAGCAGGAACTGTTCGACCGCCGCGCGCGCATCTCGGCCAGCGTGTTCCAGTACCGCGTGAAAGACAAGCAGCTCACCGCCGGCAGCGGCGTGGTCAACATGAACCAGCTGATCAACGCCGACAAGGTGACCGGGCAGGGCGTCGAACTCGACTTCCAGGCCGTGCTCAGCGATTCGCTGCGCATGACCCTGGGCGGCAGCTACAACGACACCGAGATCAAGGACGGCGCCTGTTCGTCCAGCAGTGCGGCAACTTCGCCAACACGGGCGGCGCGCGCCGGCTGCACGGTGACCGACCCGGCCGGTCCCTTCCCGGGCACGGTGCGCATCGACGGCAACCCGATGCCGCGCGCGCCGAAGTGGCAGTCGAACTTCAGCCTGCGCTACACCGTCCCGATGGGCAATGGCGACTTCTACGCCTACACCGACTGGGCTTACCGCAGTACCTACAACATGTTCCTGTACGAGGCGCGCGAATACAAGGCCAAGTCGCTGCTCGAAGGCGGCCTGCGCGTCGGCTACAAGTGGGGCGACGGCAAGTACGAAGTCGCCGCATTCGCCCGCAACATCACCGACGAGGTGCAAGTGGTCGGCGCCATCGACTTCGACAACCTGACCGGTATCCTGAACGAGCCGCGCACGCTCGGCGCCCAGTTCAAGGTCAATTTTTAATTTTTAAATGGATGCGTCAAACCGGCCCGTTCAGCGGGCCGGTTTTTTTTTGCGCGCGCCATGCGTAGGACAGCGCCTAG
Organism: uncultured beta proteobacterium; assembly: GCA_963729765.1. Classification (GTDB taxonomy): domain Bacteria; phylum Pseudomonadota; class Gammaproteobacteria; order Burkholderiales; family Burkholderiaceae_D; genus Telluria. The sequence continues at coordinate 258,294 of CAVSPL010000021.1, forward strand.
CCACGAACGGGTGGATGCCCATGCGAAGCTGGGGGTTTGCCGTTAGAGTGGGCCTGTTGCTCAAGAAAGGACGATGATGGACACCATGCACACCGATCGCCGCGCGGCAAGCGCCGAACTTCCCGGCGACCACGCGCATCGTGCGCGAGGGCGTGCTGTTGCAGGCTGGACTGGGGACAGTCGGTGCGCTCGAGTTCCTGAAACCCGCATGCGGTCAGCGGCGCCGTCATCCGCCGGGTACTGGCGCACGAACAGCTTGCGCGAGGAAGACCAGGCCGGGCCGGCGCCCAACTACGCCAAAAAAACGCCGGCCTTGCGGGCCGGCGTTCGTCACCACCGATCAGCTCAGGTGCAGACGGCAGCGTCTTGCGCACGTTCAGGGTGCTGGTGCTGTCGTCCGGCGAGGCGGTGTTGTCGGTGAACTTGCAGCCGTACTTCGGATCGGCCACCACCGACGGCGTCAGGACATCGTCGCCTGCCGGTTTCACGCCTTGCTGCTCCCATTTCACCATCGCCTCGAACGCGGACACCTGCTCGGCGATCGTGAAGTCGCAGTGGCTGATGCCGCGGATCGCGCGCTGCACCAGCAGGCCCGAGGTGCCCGTTGGCGTCGGCGCGGCGCTTGTAGATCTGCTCCATCTTGAAGGGCACGTACATGTCGCCCAGGGTGTGGATGGTGACGACCGGGACCTTGATCTGGGCGTTCGTCTTCGGGATCCAGCGCAGGCCGTCGCGGCGCAGGCGGTTTGCTTCGGCGCGAGCCCTGGACGCGGTAGATCGATGCGTTATAGGCCTGCTCCTCGGCGCTGATGGCCGGCGTCGCCATCGAACTGGAACACGATGTCCTTGGTCGACACGCACGTCTTCGTTCAGGATGCCGTTGACCTTGCCGTCGCGGCCGAACACGCCCCAGACCGTGTTTTGCAGCGGCGCCGGCGTAGGCGAAGTCGAACAGCGGACGGGTGCCGCCGGTCAGGTTCTGGACGATCTGCTTCAGGCGCAGGCCCTGCGCGGTCGGCACGGCCGGACCGTTCGGGGTGCCGCCCGGGAAGCTGGAGAACAGCTTGGCCTGCACCTGCGGGCCGATCGTCGACCAGTTCGCGACCGGCCAGCTGGTGGCCGGCATGCCGGCTTCGACCTGGGCGGCGGTCTGGTAGGCGGCGAAATAATCGAACAGTTCGGTGTCGCCCAGCACGCCGCACATCGGCACCGCGCCGTTGTAGCGGATGCGGTTGACGGCGGTGGCGATGTTTTCCTCGTCCACGGCGGCGGCCGTGATGTGGCCGCCCATCGACACGCCCATGATGTAGGTTTTGAACGGGGCGGCCAGGGTCCGGCCGTTCTGGCGCGCGATGTTGACGAACTCGATCGCCAGCGCGTTCGTGTCTTCGACGCCGGCGCGCACGTCGTAGTAATTCTTGCTGTAGCTGGACGCCGCCCAGGCATAGCCCTGGCTCAGCAGGTGGCGGCGGATCGCCGGCGGCGACACCGACAGGTTGGCGCCTTCGCCGGCATAGCCGTGCGCATACATCACCAGCATGCCGTTCCAGTTCTTCGGCACCTCGACCTGGTAGCTGGCGCTTGTTCAGCACGCCCATCCAGCGGTCGCTGTCGGGCGCGCCGGCGAGGGCGGCGAAGGTGGTGGCGCTCTGGCTGACGGCGAAGGTGCGCGTGTCCTGCGCGCGGGTCGATTCCGGTGACGACGGCGACCGGCACCGGCGTGACGACCGCCTGCGGGGGTTGCGCCGTATCGTCGTCGTTACTGCCGCAGGCGGACAGGACGAGCGTCGCCAGCAGGGGTAGGATGAGCCGGCGCGATACGAAAATGCTGAGCTGCTTTTTCATCGATTTGTCTCCATAAATTATTGTTTTGCACAGCGAAACTAGAGTCCGCTTGGCGGTTTTAATTCTAGAGTTAAACGGAAGACAATGTAAGCGAAGCATGACTTAGTGGGCGGCGCGCAACGGATTCGGGACAGGCGGCACGGTATGGGCGAAAAAAAGCCGGGGCCAGGGCCCCGGCAAAGTCCTGCACCCGGTCAGTTACGGGCAGCTGCCGATGATGTAATAGCCGGCCGAGGTCTGCGCCAGCGTGGCCGTATAGAAGGTGTTATCCAGGCCCATGTTCTGGTTCGAGCCGTTCGCCAGCGCATAGCCGCCGCTGTCGTGGGCGCGCCCGGCCTGCACGTGGGCGTAATTGCTGGAGGTCGTCGCGGTGCAGACGAAACCGGACGTGGTGCTGCCGCTGACCGTCGCCGAGCGCGCGCTTTCGACGCCGCCGTTGCCGACCGCGGAGACCTGATAGCTGTAGCTGGTCGCCGCCGCCAGGCCGGTGTCGGTGTAGCTGGTGGCGGCGATCGCGGCGCCGTTCACCTTGTTGCCGTTGCGGTAGACGTTGTAGCCGGTGGCGCCGTTCGACGCGTTCCAGGTCAGCGCGATGCTGCTGGCCGTGCTGGCGCCGACCGCGAGGTTGGCCGGCGCCTGCAGGGCCGGTGCGCTGCCGACCAGGAACTGGGCGATGCTGCAGGCGGCTGAGGTCAGGCCGGTGCCGCTGTCGGTCGCCGTCACGCTGCCGCTGTAATAGCCGTCCGCGCGCGCCGTATAGGCTTTACTGAAGCTGGCGCCGCTGCCGGCGGCCGCGTCGTTCACCGGCGTCGGCCCGTTCAGGACGACCTGGTAGCTGCCGATCGTCCCGGCTGCTCACACCGCGCCGTTCACCGTCACCGTCGAACCGGAGACGCTGGCGCTGCAGGACGGTCATCGAGGGCGGCGCCACCTGCGCCACGCGCAGGTTGTTCTTGAACCAGAAATCCATCACGAAGGCAGGGTAGTTGACCTTGGTCGCGTCGACGTAATTGCTGTTCTGGCCGCCCGTGCCGGCGGGCCAGGCGTGGCCCATGCCGGTGACGGTGATTTCCGAGGTGCGCAGCTTGCCGTTGGCGTCCGTGTACGGGATGTTGCTGCCGCCGGTCGGCACCGTCGCCGCCGTCCCTTTGGTGAACGTGCCGCCGTAGGCGATGCGCATCGCCGCCGCGTCGAGCGGGCCATAGCCCTGCGCCACCGTGTAGTCGTTGGTGCCCCAGATGACGCCGGCCACCTGGGTCGCGAACTGCGAGACGTTGGTGCCGGCCAGGGTCTTGCAGTTGTTGGCGGCGGTGGTGGCCGTGTACCCGGACGGCACCGCGCCGATCTGCAGGGTCGTCACGCCGGGCGGCGGACCGGCATTGATGCCGACGCCGGCGAAGATGTCCGGCGCCAGGCAGCCCATCACCATGGTCTGGGCGCCGCCCGAGGACAGGCCGGCGACATACACCTGCTTCGGATCGATCGCGTACTGCGGGTTGCTGACGAAGCGGTTGATCAGGTCGAGCAGCACGCCCGAGTGGCCGGTGCTGCGGCTGTGGGTGCTCTTGGCCCAGTCCCAGCAGTGCGAGCCGTACAGGTTGCCGGTGGCGTTCGGCGCCAGGATCACGGCGCCGTACTGGTCGGCCACGCCTTTCCAGTTGTAGCCCTTGTCGCTGGTGCCGTCGATGACGTCGCCGGCGGCGGTCTGGGCGCAGCCGTGCAGCACCAGCACCAGCGCGCGCTTGCCGGCCAGCGTGGGATTGGTGGCGGGCCAGTAGTAGTAGCCGGTGAGGGCGCCGCCGTTGACGGTGTCGGTGGCCCAGGTCTGGTTGCCGGACCAGGCGCCGGGGCCGGCCTGCACCTGGGCCTGGGCGCCGATCCAGGGAGCGAGCGCGGCGAGCAGGACGGCCTGGCGGGCCGCCCGTTGAAAGGGAAAATGCCATGGTAAAGCCTCCGTTGCATGAAGCAGATGAGAAGCCCGGGCGTGAGGACGCGACGGCGCCGCAGGAAGCGCACCGGGTTCGGGAATACGGACAGCTTGCGAATGAACGCTAGGAGGCGGGCGAGGAAAGGGATGGTCATTGGGATAGTCTCCGCTGTAGGTATAGTTTTTTGTCGCGACGGGAAGTCGCCAAACTATTCTAGACCTGAAGCGGAGCCGCACAAGCGGCGCGCAGGCACGCCGTTTGTGCGGTTTTGCACAGCATCGGTGCAGGCCCATGCAATCATCGCGCATCAGTTCCGCGATCATTTTGACGGGCGCATTGCCGTAGCTGAGGAACTGGTCGTGGAACTGCTTCAGGTTGAAGCGCTCGCCCAGTGCCTGGCGGCGCTGCTCGCGCAATTCCATGATCTGCTCGTAGCCGCTGAAGTAACTGGTCAGCTGCACCGACGACAGCTGCACGCGGCGCCATTTTTCGGTCGCTTCCTGGCGCGTCTGGAAGGCCTGGCGCGTCAGCAGGTCGATCGCCTCGGCCTGGCCCATGCCGTTCACGTGCACGCTGTAGTCGAGGATGGTGTTGGTGACGCTTCTCAGGTTCCACTTCGAGTACATCAGCCACATCTCGGGCGCGTTGGCGCCGTAGCCCGATTCCAGCATCATGCGCTCGCCGTACACGGCCCAGCCTTCGACCATCGCGCCATTCCCGAACAGGGATTTCACCAGCGACGGCGAACGGTTGGCGTGCACCAGCTGGGCGTAGTGGCCGGGGATCGCTTCGTGGATGTTCAGGATCTGCAGGATCCACTCGTTGTACTCGCGCAGGCTGCTCTCGGCCTGTTCGGCCGAGAGCCCATCCATCGGCGTCACGTTGTAATACGTTTTATCCTTCGGACGGTAGGGTCCCGGCGCGTCGATGCTGGCGCCGGCCACGCCGCGCTGGTACATCGGCGTCTCGCGCACTTCCAGCTGTTTGCCCGGGTCGAGCGTGAGCAGGTCGTTCTTGATCACCCAGTCCTGCAGCAGCGGGATCTGGCGCCGGATCTCGGGGAAGAAGTTTTCGCGCGCGACGTGGCGCGTCGAGAGGCGGTCGATCAGCATGCCGATCTTCTGGAAGCGGTCGTTCGGCTTGGGTTTATCGGCCATGTAGCGCGGCCAGAGTTCGTCCGCGATCGTATTCATGCGCGTCAGGAGTTCTTCGCGCGCGGCCAGCGCCTTGCGGTAGGTCTGCTCGGCGCTGCTGGCCGACTGGATCTCGAGCGCGAATTTTTGTTCATATAACGCTTTGCCGAGCCGGAACGGACGCGCCTGGCCATTGGCCGACTGGGTCTTTTCCAGGTTGGTCAGGAAGTCGACATAGCCCAGCACCGCACTGCCGGCTTCGGCGATGCGCTTGGCGAAGAGCGCTTTTTCCTGGGCGTTCAGGATCGAGCTTTGCGCGGCCAGGCCAAGGTCGGCCAGCACGACCAGGGTGCCCGGCGCCTGCGCGATCGCCAGCTGCGTGTGTTCGCGCGTCGGATTGACGATGGTGGCCTGCGCCGCCTGGTAATAGGCCGGCACGTTGTCCAGGCGTTTCAGGATGGTGCGCAGGCGCTGCGGTTTTGCGGCGTAATCGGTATTGAGGATCAGGTCGAGCGGCTGGGCGATGTTGTACAGCGCCGGGTTCCACTCGAATTCGCGCAGGGTCGTCAAGCGCCAGCGGTCCGTTTCCAGCTTGTTGATCAGCAGGGCCAGGTCGGTGCGCTGGCGCGGCGACAGCTGGCGCGTGTCGATCTTGCGGAATTTGTCGAGCCACTCGTCGGCGAAGGCGAGCTTTTTGGCGCGCGTGGCGGCGTCGGGAATGGTCAGGCTGGCGGCGGCGTCGAACTTGCCGACCGCGATACCGCCTTCCGGATCGACGCGCCACAAGGCCGTCAGGTACTGCATGCCGAGGGAATCGGCGCGGCGGTCGAGGCGCTTTTCGTTCGAGGCCGGGGCGGGCCGGCGCCGTGCTGTACCTGTGCCGGCTTGGCCGCGGCGGCGGCGGCAGCCGTGGCAGCGGCGGCGGCAGCGGCGGCGGCCTTGCCTTTACCCTTGGCCGGCTTGCCCTTGGCTTTGGCGGCGGGTGCGGCGGCGCGTTTGTCGGACGCCTTCGCATTTGACGACCTTGCCGCTTTCGGCTTGGCGGAGGTCTTGGTTGGCTTGGCGCTGGCCGGCGCCAGCGCGAGGCTGGCGATCATGGCTGCCAGCGCGAGTTTTGTTTTCATCATGTGTTCGGCCCGTAAAGATGTGAGACATCGGGTGCGCGGCGCCTTGGCGTTACAGCACGGCAGCGCGCCAGATTAGCATTTTTAGCGCGGATTGCGCTGCCCCGGCTTTGTAACAAATCCTGCGCCGAGCGCCGCCAGTGCGGCGTCCCGGTCCAGCATCGTTGCCTCTTCCATCACGCCGGCGGGCAGCCAGTCGGGGAAGGGCGTTTCAATGTTTTCATGGTGGCCACGGGCGCTGTGCGCCTGCACCACGCGCGCCAGGCAGGCCGGATCGAAGGCGGCCGCGCAAGCGGCCAGCGCCGGCCACAGGCGCCGGTGCACCAGCGTGATCTTGTTATCGACCAGGCGGCAGACGAGGATGTCGGGGTCCTCGTTCACCGCATTCAGCACCGCGAAAATGTGCTTGCCCTGCGGGTGGCCCCACCAGCTGCCCTTGATCGCCTCGCCGGCGATCGCATGGGTCAGCGTGGGCACCGGCCCGCGCGCCGAGGCCAGCACGACGCCGTGTTCGCGCACGAAAGCGAGCGCCGCCTGCGCATCCATCATTCGACCACGCCGCTGCGGATCAGGGCCTGGTGGCGCGCATTGACGATGGCGACGGCGTCCTTGCCGCGCGCGATATTCGTCAGGACGATCTCGCTGTCCTTGGTGAAGCGGTGGCCGATGCGCACCGTGTAGGAACGCGTGGCCCAGCTCGTGAAACCGTTGACGAAGGTCGCTTCGTCCATGTCGCGCCATTTGACGCCGCTGACGCCCTTCTTCCAGGGCAGCACGCCCGCATGGACCCAGACGCCCAGGTCGTCCATGTACAGCTGCACGCTGCGCACCAGCAGGAATTGATAGCCGACCAGCGAGCGCCGACAGGATCAGCACCGCGAGCGCCGCCATCTCGTGCCAGACAAACGCCAGCGGCAGCAGCACGCCGAACAGGATCACGGCCAGCGCCGCCACGCCCGCATAGGCCAGCCACGATTTCACGCCGATGACCTGGGCCTTCAATGGGGCGAGCGCGTTCTGTTCTTCCATGGTGGTGTTCCGTTACAAAAGCGGCATGATCACATGGAATGCTTCGCCGGCGCTAGCTCGCCGCCCAGTCCCTGCTGCAGCATCGCCAGCATCTCCCCCGGCGCCATGCGCGCCGACAGGTCGCCGCCTTCGAGCAGGCTGTCGGCCAGGTCGCGCTTGTGGCGGTGCAGGTCGACGATGCCTTCCTCGATCGTATGGCGCGCCACCAGGCGATAAATCGTCACCGGGCGCTGCTGGCCCATGCGGTGCGCGCGGTCCGAGGCCTGGTCCTCGACCGCCGGGTTCCACCACGGGTCCATGTGGATCACGTAGTCGGCGGCGGTGAGGTTGATGCCGACCCCGCCCGCCTTCAGGCTGATGAGGAACAGATCTCCCTCTCCGGCCTGGAAGGCGTCGACGCGCTTTTTGCGCTCCTGCATCGGCGTCGAACCGTCGAGGTACTGGTAGCGGATGCCGCGCGCGTCGAGGTGCTTGCGAATCAGGGACAGGTGATCCACGAACTGGCTGAAGACGAGCGCCTTGTGGCGGTTTTCCAGCAGGCCTTCGATCAGGTGGGCGAAGGTCGCCAGCTTGCTGCTGGCAATCCCCAGCCCGGGCGCCACCAGCTCCGGATTGCAGCAGGCGCGGCGCAGTCGCATCATCTCGGCCAGGATCGCGATCGACTTCTGGCTTTGCGGCGCCTCCAATGACGCCAGTTTATCCAGCGCTTCGCGGCGCAGCGATTCGTAGAGCGCCATCTCCTCGGCACTGAGTTCGACCGGCAGCACGATCTCGGTGCGCGGCGGCAGTTCGGTCAGCACCTGGCTCTTGGTACGGCGCAAAATGAACGGCTGCGTCAGGCGTTTCAAACGCGACCGTGCCGCGCTTTCGGCGCGTTTGTCCTGCGCCTTTTCGATCGGGCCGGCAAAGCGCAACTGGAACTGGTCGGCGGTGCCGAGCAGGCCCGGATTGATGAAGCGGAACAGGTTCCAGAGTTCTCCCAGGTGGTTTTCCAGCGGCGTGCCGGTGGCGACCATTTTGAAGTCGCCCTGCAGCGCCATCACCGCCTGCGAACGCCGGGTCGCGGCATTCTTGAACGACTGGGCTTCGTCCATCACGATCGTGTGCCAGCGCTTTTTCGCGAACAGCGGCGCTTCCAGCTGCAGCAGGCCGTAGCTGGCGACGACGACGTCGAAGTTGCCCGCCTGCTCGATCATCTCGGCGCGCTCGCCCGGCCCGAACAGTTTGATCTTCAAGGTCGGCGCGAAGCGCTCGGCTTCGGCGATCCAGTTGGTGCAGACCGAGGTCGGCGCCACCACCAGGGCCGGGCCGTTCGGCGCGCGCAGCAGCATCAGGGCCAGCGCCTGCAGGGTTTTACCGAGGCCCATGTCGTCGGCCAGGCAGGCGCCGACGCCCCAGTGCGCCAGGCGCGCCAGCCAGTCGAAGCCTTCGCGCTGGTAGTCGCGCAGCTCGGCCTGCAAGGTCGAGGGCAGTTGCGGCACATAGGCCGCGGTGTCCGCCATCTTCTTGATATGCGCGCGCCAGGCTTTATCGGCCTCGACCCCGCCCGCGCCCAGCGCCAGTTCTTCCAGCGCGAAGCTGGCCAGCGGATGCACGCGCAGCACTTCGCCGTCGGCATCCGTGAACGCGGCGACGTCCAGCAGGCGCCGGTGCAGCTCGTTGGTCAGCGCCAGGAACTGGTTGTCGCCCAGCGCCACGAAGCGCCCGTCGCCGGCGCGCACCTTGTCGAGCAGCTGGCGCAGGTCCATCACGCGGCCCTCGTCGATGGCGACTTCGCCATTCGCCGCGAACCAGTCCTTGTCGCGCTTGATGTTGACGCGCACCGATTGCGAGGTGACCTTTTTGCTGACGCGGAAAGGCTCGCCTTCCGGCCAGCCGATCACGACCTGCGCCGGATCGAGTTCCTGCAGTTCGCTCACCAGTTCCAGGCAGGCGATCGGCTGGCCGAGCAGCCACTCCTCGTGTTCTTCTTCGGCGCTTTCCAGCGCGCGGCAGTTGGCCACCAGCTGGCGCTGCGGCTTCGCGCTCGGCGTTCAGGTCGCGCTTCGCTTCGGTGCGGATGCCGTTGAAATCGGCGATCACGCGCTCGGCGCCGCTGCCCGGCGCGTAATAGGCGCCGGTATTCGGCAGCGGACGCACCAGGATGCGCATGCGCAGCCCGTGCTGGTAGGGCAGCAGGTGCACGTGCAGGCGCGCGTCGGCGGCGATGCGTTCGATGTCGGCCGCGCTGGCGCCGATGTCCGACTGCACGGTGACGATCGAGGAGATCGCGCCGATCGCCTGCAGCACGCGCACCTCGGCTTCCAGCGGCACCACCAGCGCTTCGCCGACGATGGCGCCGATGCGGCGGTGCTCGTCGCGCACGCGCACCACGCGCAGGCGCGTCGGCGTTTCGCGCGAGACGACGACGTCGCCGCTGCTCTCGTTGATCGGCGGGCGCAGCGAGATCGTCACGTGTTCGCGCGCCGCCTTGACCAGCAGTTCCGGCTCGCCCGGCAGCAGTTCCACCCGGGTGCCGGGGGCGTCGAACCAGAACAGCAGCGGGTGGCCGATCAGCACGGCCAGCGTCTTGCCGATGTCGAATTCGTAGCGCAGGCCGCTGCCGTAGTACTGGCGCGACGCGCCGATGCTCGATACCGCCAGCACGTCCTGCGCGCTCAGGAAATCGAGCGTGGCCGCGTCTTCCGTCAGGCGTTTCAGACCCATCGGACGGCCGCGGCTCCAGGCGCCTTGCGCGTCGCGCTTCTGTTCGCGCGGTTCCAGCTCCTGCACGCCCAGGTGCTCGTCGTAGCGGATCAGCCAGACCAGGCGCGACTCTTTCACCACCTCGACGTTCACGGCCGGCTGCAGGTTGATCAGCGCATTCAACTGGCGCTCCCACGGCTGCTCGCGTTCGAACCAGTGGGTCATGTCGGTGAAGCGGTGCTGCTGGCGCAGGGCGATCGCGCGCTGTTCATAGCTGACACCGCCCAGCTGCCCGAGCAGGCCCGCCAGCTGCGCGCTCAGGAAATCGAAGCCGGCGCTTTCCGACTGCGCCAGCGCTTCTTCCAGGCGCGCGCGCTGGCTGCGTCAACTGCGGCATGCCGAGCCACCAGTGCAGCAGGGCGCGGAACATGACCGGCTGCAGCGCCGTTTCCCAGTTCCGCGAAGGCAGCACCTCGGCATCGACCGTGCCGCCGCGGATCTGGCGCAGCATGGAGAGTTGTTGATAGACCGCCGTGTCGTGGCTCTGCACCGCGCGCGTGGCGCTGTCGAGATAGCTCTCGACGGCCTTTTGCTGCTTGGCGTCGCCGCGCCGCAGCAGGGCGGCGACGTACAGGTGGCCGCCGATGCCCGCGAACACCGCCTTGCGCTTGCCGGTCTCGCGCCGCAGCAGTTTTAAGGCCGCGTCGAAGCCGGCCAGGGCTTCGTCGATGTGGTCGCGCAGGAGCAGCAGCAGGCTGCGGTAGAACAGGGCGGCCGAATCGTCCAGGTCTTGCAGCAGGGCGCCGGCATCGTCCAGGCGGCCGCACAGGATCAAATGCTCGGCCAGGGCGATCCGCAGTTCCATCGATGCGCCGCCCTGCGCCACGTGCGCTTCGGCGTAGGCGCGCACCGCGGGCGCCAGCGCCGGCTCGCGCTGGACGTGGTTGACCAGGACCGACAGCACCTCGTCGCGCAGCGCCGGGTTGATATGGTCGATCAGCGTCAGGCTCGAAGGGCCGCGCGCAAATCTCGACCAGCGGGTGCAGGTAGGCCGCCTCGTGGCAGCGCAGGCAGGCGCCCAGGATCGGCGCGACGGTTTTGACGCCTTCGCCGCCGACCAGGGCCATGCGCAGCAGCGCCAGGCCCTGGCGGTAGCTGCGCAGCACCGGATGGCCCTGCCAGTCGCGCCGCAGCGGGTTGACGGTCTCGTAGACTTCGCGCAGTTCGTTGAAGCGGCTGCCGCGCAGCAGCGCCTCGATCGCCGGCCACGCCGCGTCGGGCGCGACGACGCTGCCGCGCGCGGCCTGCTGGATCACCAGGCCGGACGCCTGCAGCGCGTTCATGCTGTCGATCAGCGTGTCCTCGCCATCGAATTCGCCGAGCGCCTCGAGATGTTCGCGCAGGCGCGTGCGTCCCAGCGGCTCGCCGGCAATCGCCAGCAGCGCGAGGATCAGCTTGTCGCGCGCCGTCAGCGCGCCGGGTTGTTCGAACAGGGCGGGTAGGGTCATGCAGCCAGGTTCTCGATCTCCAGCTGCGGCAGGCCTGTCAGGCAGCGCGATGCCGAACACGCGCAAATAAAACGCCAGCTCCGCTTCCAGCGTGCGCACGACGCTGTCGGCCTTCCTGAAGCCGTGTCCTTCGCCTTCGAGCGTCAGGTAGGCCACCGGCACGCCGCGCGCACGCAGGGCGTCGACCATGGTCTCCGACTGCTGCGGCGGCACGACCTTGTCGTCCAGGCCCTGGAAGAAGATCATCGGACGTTTTAACGCATCGGTATGGTGGATCGGCGAACGCGCGCGGTACACGGCTTGCGCCTGCGCTTTCGGGGCGATCAGGTATTCGTTGTAGTGCGATTCGAACTTGTGCGAGTCGGCGTCCAGGCCGGCCAGGTCGGACACGCCGTAATAGCTGGCGCCGGCCTTGAAGACGTCGTGGAAGGTCAGGGCGCACAGGGTCGTCAGGCCGCCGGCGCTGCTGCCGCGGATCAGCAGGCGCTCCGGATCGACCAGGCCTTGCTCGGCCAGGTGGCGCGCGCCGGCCACGCAATCCTCGACGTCGATCACGCCCCATTGGCCCTTCAGCAGGTCGCGGTAGATGGCGGCCGAAGCCGGAGCTGCCGCCGTAGTTCACGTCGAGCACGGCGAAGCCGCGGCTGGTCCAGAACTGGGTCGCCAGTTTCAGGGTGCTGGTCGCCATGCTGGTCGGGCCGCCGTGGCCGATCACGATCAGCGGCGGCAGCTCGCCGGCTGGAAGTTCGAAGTCGGCATTCGCCGGCGCATAGTGAAACGCATAGGCGCTGCGGCCCTGCATGCTCGGGTAGCGGATGCTGCGCGGGACCGACAGGTAGCCCTCGCCCGGCAAGTCGGCGATCGATTGCACCAGTACGGTGCGTTCCTGCCGGTGTCCGGGTCGATCAGGGCCAGTTCCAGCGCGATCGTCGGCGAGCCGGCCAGCACCGGCACCCGCTCCGGCGAGACGCGCAATTCGCGGATTTCCTGGTACGGCGTCTCGATCGGGGTCAAGGTGCAGCCGCGCGTCGACAGGCGTCCCAGGCGGCTGATGCCGTCCTCGATATAGGTGCAGATGATCTCGTCGCTCGAACGGAAACCGTACATCGAGGCGCCGAAGTTCCACTGCGGTCCGCCGAACTCGGCGTCGCGCGGGCACAGCGGGTGCACGACGCCATGCTCGAAGCGATACAGATTCCACCAGCCGCTGCGGTCCGACACGAAGTACAGCAGGCCGTCGGGCGACCATTCGGGCTGGCAGATCGATTCCTCCATGCCGCCCGCGACCAGGCGCCCGTCGACCAGCGCTGCCGTCCGGCTTGACGTCGGCCACCCACAGTTCCGTGCCCTGCCACGGCATGCGCGGGTGGTCCCAGCACAGCCAGGCCAGCTGGCGTGCCATCCGGCGACAGGCGCGGCGCGGCATAGAAATCGTTGCCGTCCACCAGGACCGTCTCGCTGCCGTCGAAACCGACCGCGCAGATGGTATTGACGGGATAGGCTTCGCCGGCCAGATGGTCTTCGCGCACCGCGACCAGGCGCGAACGTGCGCGGTCCGGCACGAAGTCGGCGTAGCGCACGGCTTCTTCCTGCGTGATCACGCACCGGCGCGCCGCCGTCCTCGACCTGGTACAGGTGGTTGTCGGCGAAGTGAGAGAACCAGACCGTGCCGCCGTCGACCGCATACGCGCCGCCGCCGTACTCGTGCACGCGGGTGCGCACGTTGAACGGGCCCGGGGTCGGTTCGTCGGTGGCGCCGGCGCGCAGGCGCTGCAGCGTGGTGCGGCCCGCTTCGCTGGCGCGGCCCGGCCAGCCACAGCACATCAAGCCCGTCGAGCGCGATCTGCGACAGCGGCACGGCGCCGGCCGCAACCACGGCGGCGCTGATCGGGGAAGTCCAGGTGCCGCTGGGGGCGGCCTGCTTGCGGGTCGGCTGGGTCATGGCGTCGGCATTCTCAAAGAGGGGAACCGTATTATAAGAGCGCCGCCGCGCAGGCAGAGCCGCGCTGGCGCGTGCCGAATCGATCGCACGCGCGGCCGCCAAGCCATGCCTGCTTTTATTTGCCCGTCGCCGCCTCCGCCGGCTCCAGCTTCAGCGCCAAGGCCTCGGTATACACCGCCTGCACCTGGTCCCCCTGCTTGATCCGCTTGAGCTGTTCCGGATCCGGTACCTCGAGATCGACCATGCGCTCCCTCCGGCCCGCGCAGTCTGACGGAGTGGGTCTTCTGATTAACGGCGACCACATCGGCCAGCAGCGTCACCTGTTGCGCCTATCGTCGCGCCTGGATGAGAACTCGCCTGGCGAGCGTGACACGGTCGGCGGCGACTCGATCCGCTTGGCCGCGCCAGTCGCCCCTTTTTTCAGTTCCAGCGACAGTGACTGCGTGTAGTCGGCCGCCAGCTTGTCGCCCACCTTGATCTTGTCGAAATTCTTCACCTCCGCGCCCGCGTGGACATCGACAATCTGCCCATCGGGCCGTTGCAGGCTGACGACCCGACTGGCCGGATTGATGGCGGTAACTGTCGCGGTGGTTTTCATCGACTGCACGGCCTGCACCGCGCCTGGCGCCTTGGTCACGGTGGACGTCGCCTCGGTGGGCTGTGCCGGCGCGCAGGGCGCAACGGAGAGCAGGGCGGCAAGAACGGGAATGGTGAGCGGTTTCATCGTGACACCTCGGCTTGTTGGGGAAAGTTCGGTCCGCGCGCGGGCACCGCCGCTTGCGCGGATCAGCGGTAAGCCAGCTTATGCCGCGCGCCGGCCAGCTCAAATAGGACTTTGGACCTACGAACTCGCCCACCGGGATGCGATAATAGCCGTCCTCCGACGTCCACTATTGTCAGCCATGCCACAATTTGCTCCGCTCAAGAACGACACCTTCCTGCGTGCGCTGCTGCGCCAGCCGACCGAGTACACGCCCGTCTGGCTGATGCGGCAGGCGGGGCGCTACCTGCCGGAATACCGCGCCACGCGCGCGCGCGCCGGTTCGTTCCTGGGCCTGGCAAAGAATCCGGACTACGCCACCGAGGTGACGCTGCAGCCGCTCGACCGCTATCCGCTGGACGCCTCGATCCTGTTCTCGGACATCCTGACGGTGCCGGACGCGATGGGCCTGGGCCTGTATTTCGCCGACGGCGAGGGCCCGAAGTTCGAGCGTCCGCTGCGCACCGAAGCCGACGTGATGGCGCTTGAACGTACCGGATATGGAATCGCTCGACTACGTCTTCAAGGCCGTCACCCAAATTCGCACCGAGATCAACGGCCGCGTGCCGCTGATCGGCTTTTCCGGCAGCCCGTGGACGCTGGCCTGCTACATGGTCGAGGGCCAGGGCTCGCGCGAATTCCACACCATCAAAAAGATGCTGTACGGCCGCCCCGACCTGATGCACCGCATCCTCGACATCAACGCCACCTCGGTGGCGCGCTACCTGAACGCCCAGATCGACGCCGGCGCCCAGGCCGTCATGATCTTCGATTCCTGGGGCGGTGCGCTGGCCGACGGCGCCTACCAGGAATTCTCGCTGCGCTACATGGAGCGCGTGCTGGCCCAGCTGCAGCGCGAAAAGGATGGCGTGCGCATTCCGGCGATCGTCTTCACCAAGGGCGGCGGCATCTGGCTCGACGAGATGGCGAACTGCGGCGCCGACGCGCTGGGCCTGGACTGGACCGTGAACCTGGGCCGCGCACGCGCGCTGGTGGGCGACCGCGTCGCCCTGCAGGGCAACCTCGATCCGGCCATCCTGTTCGCCTCGCCGGAGCAGATCCGCGCCGAGGTGGAGCGCTCCTTGACCGCGTATGGCGCGCCCTCGGCAGGCTCGGGCCACGTCTTCAATCTCGGCCACGGCATCTCGCAATTCACCCCGCCGGAGTCGGTCACGGCGATGGTCGAAGCGGTGCATGACTTCAGCCGCCGGCAGCGCGCGGCCTGACTGAAATTGCTGCGGCGCCGCATGTGCGGCGCCCCGGCAAATGCCATGAAATCTGCATGCAATCTCACACTTGTTCACATGTTGCGGAACGGCGCAAATTAAACCTGTGGACATGTGCACTAGTGCGCGCGGAAATCATAAGTGGTTGAAATTGCTGGGGTTTATCTTTAAATCCGAGCCGTACATAACCGCTTGGAAGCTATGCTCCTGGAATAGAAACCGCAGTTCTTCCAGCCTTGTTCACAAAGTTATGCACAGGCTGCGCAGCTCAGCCATAAAAATTCCAGTGTTGACAAGGACTTACGCGCGGCATCGCAGAGTCTTGTTTAAAGGCTCACAGCTTGCGAGTCTTTACGAGAAGAAAAAGCGCAGTTATACACAATCGTTGCACTGCAGTACGCGAGTTGCTGTGGACTACTTCGATATCTGCAAGTCATTGAATATATAGGGTTTATTCGGGCTTGTTTTTGGCTGATCCGTACATCATTTGACTTAACGTAAACTTCTCCACCGGTCAAGCGGATCATTCTCCACAAAGTTTTCCACAGCTTTTATACAAGGTCGGACATTGGCGCACTGCATCCTTCGAATCGCACTCGATACACCGCTCAACAGCGTGTTCGATTACGGCTGGCCGCATGAAGAGGGCGCGACGCCGCAAGTCGGCCAGCTGGTGCTGGTCAATTTCGCCAACCGCGAGGTCACCGGCCTGATCGTCGAGATTGCGCAGGAAACCACCGTCCCGCCCGAAAAACTCAAGAATGCGATCGCGGTACGCGCACCAGTTGACGCCCTTGTCGGCGCGCTGGCTGGCGCTGGCCGGCTTCGCGGCCGATTATTACCAGCGCCCGCTGGGCGAAGTCGCCTTGCCCGGCGTGCCGAAGAACCTGCGCACGGTGTCGACCGTGGCGCTCGACCGCGCCCTGAAAAAACTGGCGAAGCTGGCGCCGCCCGGCGACCCGGCCCCGATCGGCATGCCGGCGCTGAACCGCGAGCAGCAGGAAGCGGCCGACGCCATCGGCGGCGCGCGTCGGGTTCACGCCGCTGCTGCTGTACGGCGTCACCGGCAGCGGCAAGACCGAGGTGTATTTGCAGGCCTGCGCCCAGGTGCTGGCGCGCGACCCGCAGGCGCAGATCCTGATCCTGGTCCCCGAGATCAACCTCACGCCTCAGCTGGAGGGGAATATCCGCGCGCGCTTCCCGGGCCTGATGCTGGCGACCCTGCATTCCAGCCTGTCCGAGGGCGAGCGCGTGCTGCACTGGTTAGCCGCGCACCAGGGCCAGGCGCGCATCGTGCTCGGCACCCGGCTGGCGATCCTGGCCTCGCTGCCGCATTTGCAGCTGATCGTCATCGACGAGGAGCACGACCCCTCGTACAAGCAGCAGGAAGGCCTGCGCTATTCGGCGCGCGACCTGGCCGTCTGGCGCGCGCACCAGCTGGGCATTCCGATCGTGCTCGGCTCCGCCACGCCCTCGCTGGAAAGCTGGCACCACGCGTCCGACGGGCCGCTACCGCAAGCTCGAACTGCGCGAGCGCGCCGTGCGCGACGCCGTGCTGCCGACCGTGCGCCTGCTCGACATGGAACGCGACAAGCCGAAGGACGGCCTCACCGCCGGCCTGATGAAAGCCTTGCGCCAGCGCCTGGAACGCGGCGAACAGTCGCTGCTGTTCCTGAACCGGCGCGGCTATGCGCCGGTCATCACCTGCGAAGCCTGCGGCTGGATCAGCAACTGCACGCGCTGCACCTCCTTCATGGTGCTGCACAAGCCCGAGCACCGGCTGCGCTGCCACCACTGCAGCCTGGAGCTGCGCATCCCGCGCCACTGCCCGACCTGCGGCAACGTCGATTTGCAGCCGCTCGGGCGCGGCACCCAGCGCTTCGAAGAGGGTTTGTCGGCCATGTTCCCGGAGGCGCGCATCCTGCGCATCGACGCCGATTCGACGCGCCTGAAGGGCAGCGCCCAGGAAGCCTTCGACAGCGTGCACCGGGGCGAGGTCGACATCCTGATCGGCACCCAAATGGTCGCCAAGGGCCACGACTTCAAAAAGCTGACCCTGGTCGGCATCCTGAATCCCGACACGGCCCTGTTCTCGCAGGATTACCGGGCCAGCGAGCGCCTGTTCGCGCAGCTGATGCAGGTGGCGGGCCGCGCCGGACGGGCCGGCCTGGCCTCCGAGGTGCTGATCCAGACCCGCTACGCCGCGCACCCGCTGTACGCGGCCGTGGTGCGCCACGACTACGACCGCTTCGCCGGCAACCTGCTCGAGGAACGGCGCCAGGCCGCGCTGCCGCCCTACATGTACCAGGCGCTGCTGCGCGCCGAGGCGCCCGAGCTGGCCACCGCGATCGCTTTCCTCGAGGAGGCGCGCGACATCCTGCCGTTCGACGGCATCACCATCAACGACCCGATCCCGATGACCATGACCCGGGTCCACAACGTCGACCGCGCCCAGCTGCTGGTCGAGTCGCCTTCGCGCCCGGCGCTGCAAGCCTTCCTGAAGCAGTGGTTATCGCTGCTGCGCGCGATGAAGAGCCGGGTGCGCTGGTCGCTCGAAGTGGACCCGCTCGACATTTAAATTTGAAACGGCGTATCGTTCAGGGACTATGGAGAGCACTATGAAGAAACTACAAGTCGATGTCGCCGTGATCGGCACCGGCACCGCCGGCATGTCGGCCTATCGCGCAGCGGTGGCGCAAGGCGCGCGCACGGTCGTCATCGAAAGCGGACCGTATGGCACCACCTGCGCCCGGGTCGGCTGCATGCCGAGCAAACTCCTGATCGCCGCGGCCGACGCCGCCCACATGCTGGACGTGGCGCCGGGCTTCGGCGTGCATCCGGGAGAAAAACGCATCGACGGCCGCGCCGTGATGGAACGCGTGCGCAACGAACGTGACCGCTTCGTCGGCTTCGTGCTGGAAAGCGTCGAGAGTTTTCCGATCGAGGACCGCATCCGCGGCCATGCGCGGTTTACCGGCCCGCACACGTTACAGGTCGACGACCATACCGAGATCGAAGCGGCGCGCGTCGTGATCGCCACCGGTTCGACGCCGGTGATCCTGCCGCAGTTGCAGGATGTGGGCCCAGGCATCGTCACCAGCGACGACGTGTTTTATTGGGACGATCTGCCAAGCTCGGTGGCCGTGATCGGCACCGGCGTGATCGGGCTCGAACTGGGCCAGGCGCTGACGCGGCTTGGCGTCAAAGTCAGCCTGTTCGCGCGCGGCGGCAGCGTCGCCCAGCTGAGCGACCCCGAGGTGCTGGGCGCGGCGCGGCGCACGCTGGCGCAGGAACTCGACCTGCGCTTCCAGACCGAAGTCGTGCGCGCCGAACAGCAGGGCGAGAGGTGCTGCTCACCATCGCGCGATGCGCTGGGCAAGGAAACCAGCGAGCATTTCCAGTACGTGCTGCTGGCCACCGGCCGCGCGCCGAACGTGGGTGACCTGGGGCTGGAAGCAGACGGGCATCGAACTGCAGGAGAACGGCATCCCGACCTTCGACAGCCGCACCATGCAGTGCGGGACCAGCCATATCTTCATCGCCGGCGACGCCAATAACGAACTGCCGCTGCTGGCCGAGGCGGCCGACCACGGCAAGATCGCGGGCGAGAACGCGGGCCGCTATCCGGACGTGCGCCCGGGCCTGCGCCGCACGATGCTCGGCATCGCGTTCACGGAGCCGAACATCGCCACGCTCGGCAAAAGTTATAAAACGCTGTGCGAAGGCGGACGGCCGAAATTCGCGATCGGCCAGGTCTCGTTCGAGAACCAGGGCCGCAGCCGGGTCATGTTGCAGAACAAGGGGATGCTGCGCGTGTATGCCGAATACGGCTCCTGCCGCTTCCTGGGCGCCGAGATGATCGGCCCGCGCGGCGAGCACATCGCGCACCTGCTGGCCTGGGCGGCGCAGGCGCACCTGACGGTGCCGCAGATGCTCGACATGCCCTTCTATCATCCCGTGATCGAAGAGGGCGTGCGCACCGCGCTGCGCGACCTGGCGGCGAACCTGGCGAAGGGCGAACGACGATGCGCAGACGCGAGTGCGGCCCGAGTTCCGGCAGCCGCGGGCAGCCGTAGGCACGGTCGATCGAGGCATCGTCAGTTCAAATAGCTCGCATCCAGGTTGCCCTGCTCGGCCATCTGGCGCACGATGCGCATGGTGTCGATATCGGCTTCCTGGTAGGCGGACTTCTTGAAGTCCTCGTACATCTTGCTGGCGCCGTCGGTCGATTCGGCCATGCCGTCGTCGTAGCTGAAGCGCACGTACAGCATGTGCTCGGACGGCGCCTCGATCGTCATGGTCAGCAGCGAAGCGCTGATCTCGCCCTGGGCCGGCACTTCGTAGCGCACTTCCTGCAGCGGGCTCAAGACGACCGTGTCTTCGACCACCAGGTCGCCGTAGCGCAGGCGGCGTTTGAAACTGCCGGCTTCGCGCGTCGCCGATTTCGCACTCGTCCAGGTGCGGGATGAACAGCTTCGGCGACTCGGCGCGGATCACCAGGCCGCGCCAGACCTGCTCGCGGGTCAGCGTGTCCATCAGCGGGTTCAGCGGGTCGTTCACTTCGATCAGGTGTTCAAATTTCATTGTGTCGTGCTCATATAGGTAGGTGGTGCAAAGGGCGATGGTAGCCGATTCGGCGCAGCTAGTTCGACAGCAAAATCGCATGTTGCCGGCGCTGCAGGAAGGCAATCCCGATCAGGATGGCGAACGAGATCGCCAGCAATACCAACGCATATGCGTGCGCCGTCCCATAATTCAACTTCTGCGCTTCATCGTAGAGCGCGATCGAGGCGACCCGGGTCTGGCCCGGGATGTTCCCGCCCAGCATCAGCACGACGCCGAATTCCCCCATCGTGTGCGCAAAGCTGAGCGACACGCCGGTCAGAATCCCGTGTTTCGACAGCGGCAGCACGATCGACATAGAAGGTCTGGCGGCGCGTCAGCCCGAGCGCCAGCGCCGACTGCACCAGGTCGCGTCCGACGCCGCGAAAGGCCGCCTGGAAGGGTTGTACCGCGAACGGCAGGCTGTACAGCACCGAGCCCGCCACCAGGCCGGCAAACGAAAACGGCAGCGGATGGCCGAAGACCGACATCCAGGCCGCGCCCAGCGGTTGCTGCGGCGCCATCAGCATCAGCAAATAAAAGCCGATGACGGTGGGCGGCAGCACGATCGGCAGGCTGACCAGGGTTTCGACAAAAATGATGCCGCGCATCTTGCTGTTGTTGAGCCAATTGGCCAGCGGAATGCCGACAATCAGCAGCACGACGGAGGTGACGGCGGCCAGGCGCAGCGTCAGGCCGATGGCGTCCCACAAGGCGGGCGGGAACTGCCAATCGGTCATTCGGCCGCGCCCGCAGGCAGACCGAACCCGTTGCGCGCCAGGATCGCGCGCGCCTCGGGCGAACCCAGAAAGCGCACGAAGCCGGCCGCATGCGGGTTGCCGGCGCCGGCCTTGGTGACGATCGCGCCTTGCTCGATCGGCGCCAGGCCGTTATTCGGCACCAGTGCATAGCGGCCGCTGCCTTTCAATTTGGTCGAATGCAGGGTGGCAAACGAAATAATGCCGACTTGCGCATTGCCGGTCTGGACGAATTGCGCCGTCTGGGCAATGTTTTCGCCGACCACGAGTTTTGCTTGCACCTTGTCCCACACGCCATCGCGCTCCAGGGCCGCCTTGGCTGCGCGGCCGTAGGGGGCGGTGACCGGGTTGGCGATGGCGAAGCGTTTGACGCGCTCATCGGCGACGAGGGCGGCGAGGCCGCGCGCAGGATCGATCTGCGGGTCGAGCGACCAGAGGGCGATGCGGCCGATGGCATAGGGCAGCCGGCGTGGCGCTGTCGGCCGCGCCGAGCTTGATCAATTGGCGCGGATAATCCATGTCGGCCGACAAAAAGACCTCGAAGGGCGCGCCGTTGCGAATTTGTGCGAAAAAGTTGCCGGACGCACCAAGCGACACCTTCGGCTCGGCCTCCGGCGCGGTTTTCCGGTACGCGGCAACGAGTTCATCGATACAATAGCCGAGATCGCTGGCAGCGGCGACCAGCAGCGGGCGCGCCAGCGCCGGACCGGTAAAGGTCCATGCCAGTAGCAAAATGAGCAATTTTTTCATGTTGAACATTGTAGCGCGGGGCGTGACTCCTTTCGATTCCGCTTCGTTACAATGCTCGGCTGCCTTCAAGAATATTTCCCATGTCCAATGCACCAAAGTTCGGCCTGAACGGGCCGCAAAGCGAAGCCGCGCTCTATCTGGACGGCCCTTGCCTGGTGCTGGCCGGCGCCGGCTCGGGCAAGACGCGCGTGATCACGCAAAAGATCGCCTACATGATCGAAGACCGCGGCTACGATCCGCGCACGATCGCCGCCCTGACGTTCACGAATAAAGCGGCATTGGAGATGCAGGAGCGCATCGCCAAGCTGCTGAAACAGCCCAAGCAGGCGAAGCAATTGACCGTCTCCACCTTCCACTCGCTGGGCGTGAAAATCCTGCGCCAGGAAGCGGCCGGCGTCGGTTTGAAGGACCGGTTTTCGATCATGGACAGCGACGACTGCTACACGATCGTCTCCGACCTCGGCCTGACGACCGATAAACAGGAAATCCGCCGCATCCAGAATTCGATCTCGCTGTGGAAGAACGGCCTGATTACGCCGGAAGACGCGATCAAGGCGGCGAAAGACGAGGACGAAGCCCAGGCCGGGCGCATCTACCGCAGCTATGTGGCGACGCTGGCCGCCTACCAGGCGGTCGACTTCGACGACCTGATCCGCCTGCCGGTGGAACTGTTCCGCAACAACGATCCGATCCGCGACCGCTGGCAGCGCAAACTGCGCTACCTGCTGATGGACGAGTACCAGGACACGAATACCTGCCAGTACGAACTGGTGAAATTGCTGGTGACGGGCATCGGCAAGAAGCCGATGTTCACGGCGGTCGGCGACGACGACCAGGCGATTTACGCCTGGCGCGGCGCCTCGGTCGAAAACATCAAGACGCTGCAGACCGATTTCCCCGACCTGCGCGTGATTAAACTCGAGCAGAATTACCGCTCGACGACGCGCATCCTGCAGGCGGCGAATGCCGTCATCGGCAATAACCCGAAGCTCTTCGAGAAGTCGCTCTGGTCGGAACACGGCCTGGGCGAGCCCATCAAAGTGCTGGGGATGCAGAGCGACGAGCAGGAAGCCGACCAGATCGCGATCATGATTTCGGCCGACCATTTTCAGCGCAAAAATAAATGGACCGATTACGCGATCCTGTACCGCGGCAACCACCAGGCCCGCATCATCGAGCAGGCGCTGCGCAAGGAACGCATTCCGTACACGATTTCCGGCGGCCAGAGCTTTTTCGACAAGGCCGAGATCAAGGACATCATCGCCTACCTGCGCCTGATCGCCAACGAGGGCGACGATCCCGCCTTCATTCGCGCCGTGACGACGCCGAAACGCGGGGTCGGCATGGCCACGCTGGAGGTGCTGGGCGAATTTTCGAAGCAGTGGAATTGCTCGCTGTTCGAAGCGGCGCTCAAAGGCGGGCATCGAGGGCAAACTGGCGGACCGCCAACTGCATCCGCTGCGCGATTTCTGCCATTTCATCAACGAGCTCGAATCGCGCGCCAGCCGTCCGGGACCGTCCGGCAGCGGAGAAAATGCCGGCCGAGGTGCTGGACGACATGATGAAAGAGATGAATTACGAGCACTACCTGTACGAGAATTTCGATGACCGCGCGGCCCAGTCGAAATGGCAGAACGTGATGGAGTTCACCAACTGGCTGAAGGAGCGCGGCAACGGCGGGCGCGACGGCACCGGCGAAGAAAAGAACCTGCTCGAACTGACGCAGATGGTGGCGCTGATGTCGATGCTCGAAGGCCAGGACGAAGAGCAGGACGCGGTGCGCATGTCGACCCTGCACGCCTCGAAAGGACTGGAGTATCCGCACGTGTTCCTGGTCGGCGTGGAAGAGGGCATCCTGCCGCATAAGGGCGATCCGGACGACCCGATCGAAAAGATCGCCGCGCGCATCCAGGAAGAGCGGCGCCTGATGTACGTCGGGATCACGCGCGCCCAGCGCACGCTGCAGGTCACCTGGTGCAAGAAGAGGAAGCGCGCCGGCGAGCTGGTGCACTGCGACCCGTCGCGCTTCATCAAGGAGATGGCGCTCGACGAGGGCATTGCGGTGCCGCTGGAGTCCGAAGTGATCAGTCCGAAAGACCGGCTGGCGAGTTTGAAGGCGCTGCTTGAATACGCCGAAGCCGGATGCCGGCAAGCTGATGTCATAATGCCGCCCATTTAGAAGATGCCAGGAACCGCCGTGGAACACGAAGACCGTTTTGTCGATATCGAAATCAAGCTGGCGCACATGGAAGACCTGGTCGACTCGCTGAACCAGACCGTGTACCAGCAGGCGCGCCGCATCGACCAGCTGGAAGCCATGGTGCAGCAGCTGGCCGAGCATTTGCGCACCATGCGCGAGATCGGGCGCCAGACGCCGGTGAACGAGCGCCCGCCGCATTATTGAGCCACGGTGCATGAACGGCGGCCGTCCGACGTGAACGCGAACGCCACTTCAACCACTAACTGGGGCGCACCGTAGGGTGGACTCCTGAGCCCACGCGGTCGTACCGAACGCCGCCGGTGAATGCGAAGGTCGCATGCGACTCGCCGACGTTTTCACCGCGTCGGTACGTCAGGAGCGGTACCGCGTGGGCACAAGCGCCCACCCTACGTTTTGCTAGCGACCGAGCCAGATGCCTCCCAGCCGCTTGCCCAGGCACAGCAAGGTCACCGTCGGCGGCAACCCCCACGGCTCCGGAATCACCGACGCATCGCACACGAACAGCCCCGGCGTGCGCGTCTGCAAATCCGCATCCACCCCATCCCCAATGCGCACGCTGCCGCCCGGATGCGCCGCGAAATGCCAGGATTTAAAGATGTGATGCGCCCCCGCCTCGCGCAGGATCGCCTGCGCCATCCCGACCCCGTGCTTCAATTTGCGCCGGTCGCTCGCCTGCAGCGTCTTGTCCGCCCAGCGCGGCCCGACGCCGCCGCCGATCTCGTCGCGAATCTTGACCATCATCGACAGCGTGCGCCCATGCGCGAGCAATCGGTCGACGCGCCCC
This sequence comes from uncultured beta proteobacterium, assembly GCA_963729765.1. GTDB lineage: Bacteria > Pseudomonadota > Gammaproteobacteria > Burkholderiales > Burkholderiaceae_D > Telluria. The sequence continues at coordinate 282,589 of CAVSPL010000021.1, forward strand.
ACCTGCAGCGCAAAGGCCTGGTACATCGGCTTCGGTAAAGTCAGGTCGGCCAGCGCGATCCCCTCGTCGTGCAGCGAGAGCCCGCCCGCCATCGGCACCTCGGCCCCGCCCTCGATATCGTCGACAGTCCCCATCACCGCGATCACCGGATCGCTGAAGAAGGGAGCATCGCGCGGCCCCAGGCCGGAACTGTGCAGCAGGCGCGGGCTGCCCAGGCCGCCGCCGGAGAGCACGACGATCGGCGCCTTGATCGTGCGCAGCTTGCCGCCGACCTCCACTTCGACCCCGGCCGCGCGGCCATCTTCCACCAGCACCCGCTGCACGCGCGCGCGCTCGACCAGCTGCGCGCCGAGCCCGCAGGCCTCGTCGAGAAAATCGCGCGCCGTCCACTTGGCGCCGAACGGGCAGCCATACACGCAGCGCCAGCAGCCGCTGCGGCAGATGGCGGGCCGGATCATCTTGTCGAGCTTGCGCCAGTCGAGCGAGAGGGAATGCGCCGCCGCCATCATGCGCGCGGCCATCGGGCCGACGAGCGAATCGGGCAGGGGCGCCATCGGCAGTTCCGCGCGCAGCTGCGCCAGGGCCGGTTCGAGATCGATGCCGTAGCGCGCGAACATCGCCTGCGGCGGCGGCGCGGCAGTCGCAAAATTGATGGCCGAGCTGCCGCCCGCCGTGATGCCGGCCACCAGCAGCGAGGCGTCGCGATGCAGGTAGGCGCCCTTGCCGGGCACCGCCGCCATCGCCGCCATCTGGCCCAGGGTTCCCTTCAGTGGGTCGGCGCCGCCCTGTTCCAGCACCAGCACGCGCATGCCGCAGCGCGCCAGTTCGCGCGCCGTGCTGGCGCCGCCGGGGCCGCTGCCGACGACGATGGCGTCATACGAGGAACGGAAAATGGGAAGCATCCGGCAAGGTTCTACTTTTTCGCCGGCAGCACCGCCCTCAACCCATGCGTCAGCACCAGCGGAAACACGCTCGCATGGTCCTCGTCCGCAAACACCTTCACTTGCGTGTGCAGCCCCGGATAACGGTGCGCCTTGAGCGCGCTGTCGAACTCGCGCAGGTCGGCCACCATGTCGGCGTCTTCTTCCGTCGCGAGCGCTTCTTGCCCGGCGCCAGCCGTTCCAGGGCGCCGATGCCGAAGAAGACGTTCGCCGGCAAGTCGCGGTGCCGCTCTCCATACACTTCGAGCCGGTCGAACATCAGGCCGGCGTCGTACCAGAGCGACGGGCTGCCCAGGATGTAGTGCTCGAACATGCGCGGTTCCGTCAGCAGGATCTGCAGGCCGAGCAGGCTGCCGTAGGAATGGCCGACGAAGAACTTGCGCTTCATGTCGGCGCGGTAGTGCTTGGCGATCAGCGGGAACACCTGGTCGGCGATGTAGCGCGCGTAGGCCGGCGCTTCGCCCAGCGCCACCGGGCGGCCCGGCATGTCGGAGCGGTAGTCGTGCTTGCGCGGCACGCTCGGCGTGTAGTCGCGCCGGCGGCTGTACACGCCCGTATCTCCCTTCGCGTACGACAGGCCGACGACGATCACCTCTTCCATGCCCGCATGCTTGGTCAGCCGCTGCGAGATGTTGCGCACGATCGGGAAGGCGTAGTTCGCATCGGTCACGAACACCACCGGATAATTCTTCGTGCTGCTGCGGTAGGAGTCGGGCAGGGCGACGAAGACCTGGTAGTCGCGCTTCAGGCCTGGTGCGCGCAGGTCGCGCACTTCGGTGTTTTCCAGGGTGTAGGGCACGGGCGCCTGTGCCGACGCAGTGAGCGCTGCAGCGAGCAGGGCACACCAAGGACTAAGGTTTTCAATTGATGGCTCCGTGATGGTGGCGCATGAGCTTGCTGTCTATTAATTTTACGGCAATTCGCTGAGCGAACCCGAAAGGATCCGCGCTTGAGAGGCACCGGCAAATACATACGTCGCCCGGCCTGCCTATACATCTTTGTATGCAGTTTGTTTCACTGTGCCGACACGACAATAAGCCTGCTATGATTTGGCGCGACCTGCCGGCGGCGATCCCGCGGGCAGCCCTTTCGAGTCCGTGAGAGAGACCATGAACCGCCCACAAATGCTCATCATCGCAGCCAGCCTGGCCATCGCCGGCTCGGCCTTCGCAGCACAGCCGACCCCCAGCACCGTTCTTGACGCATCGAACCCCTTCGCCAAGCCGAGCGCGCTGCCATTTAACTACCCGGCCTTCGACAAGATCAAGGACGAGCACTTCCTGCCTGCCTACGCGGCCGGCATGCGCGAGCAGCTGCGCGAAGTGGCGGGCATCGCCAACAATCCGAAGGCGCCTACTTTCGACAACACGATCGTCGCGATGGAGCGCTCGGGCCAGATGCTGGCGCGCGTCTCGGCCGTGTTCTCGAACCTGCAGACCGCGAATACCAACGATCGCCTGGACGCCGTCGACCGCGAGATGTCGCCGAAACTGGCCGCGCACAACGATGCGATCTTCCTGAACCCGAAACTCTTTAAACGCGTCGAGACCCTGCACGCCAAGCGCGACAAGCTGGGCCTGGACGCCGAAGTCGAAGTTCCTGCTCGAGCGCTACTACAAGGAATTCGTGCGCGCCGGCGCGAAATTGTCCGCCGCCGACAAGGAAAAGCTGAAGGGCTACAACGGCCAGATCGCCTCCCTGCAATCGGAATTCTCGCAGCGCGTGCTGAAGGAAGCGAATGCCTCGGCGCTGGTCTTGAACACGCGCGAAGAACTGGCCGGCCTGTCGGATGCCGAGATCACCGCCGCCGCCGCCGAAGCGAAGAAGCGCGGCCTGGACGGCAAGTACGTGATCGGCATCGCCAACACCACCATCCAGGCGCCGCTGGCGAGCCTGACGAATCGCTCGGTGCGCGAACGCCTGCAGATGGCGTCGATGAACCGCGGTTCGCGCGGCGGCGAGTTCGACACGCGCGAGCTGGTTTTAAAACTGGCGAAGCTGCGCGCCGAACGCGCCGTCCTGCTCGGCTACCCGAACTACGCGGCCTATTCGCAGGAACTGGAAACGGCGAAGAACCCGGCCGCCGTGAATAAACTGCTGGCCGAACTGGCGAAGCCGGCGATCGGCAACGCGCGCAAGGAAGCGGCGGAGATGCAGAAGATCGTCGACGCCCAGAAAGGCGGCTTCCAGATCGGCGCCCAGGACTGGGCGTATTACACCGACAAGGTGCGCGCCGCCCAGTACAACTTTGACGAGAACCAGCTGCGTCCGTATTTTGAACTGAACAACGTGCTGGTGAACGGCGTGTTCTTCGCCGCGACCAAGGAATACGGCATCACCTTCAAGGAACGCAAGGACCTGCCGGTGTACGACCCGGACGTGCGCACCTTCGACGTGATCGACGCCGACGGCAAGCAGCTGGCGATCTTCATTTTCGACCCGTATGCGCGCTCGAACAAGCAGGGCGGCGCCTGGATGAACGAATACGTCTCGCAGTCGCACCTGCTCGGCCGTCACCCGGTGGTGGGCAACCACCTGAACATCCCGAAGCCGCCCGCGGGCGAGCCGACCCTGATGACCTATGACGAAGTGCGCACCGCCTTCCACGAATTCGGTCATGCGCTGCACGGCATGTTCTCGAACGTGAAGTACCCGCACTTCTCGGGCACCAGCGTGCCGCGCGACTTCGTCGAGTACCCGTCGCAGGTCAACGAGATGTGGGCGATCTGGCCCGAGGTGCTGGCCAACTACGCGAAGCACTACAAGACCGGCGAAGCCATGCCGAAGGCGCTGCTCGATAAAGTCGTCGCCTCGAAAAAATTCAACCAGGGCTTCATGACCAGCGAATACCTGTCCGCGTCCCTGCTCGACCAGCGCTGGCACCAGCTGACCCCGAGCGCAGATCCCGACCGACGTCCTCGCGTTCGAAGCGGGTGCATTGAAGGATGCCGGCGTCGACTTCGCCCCGGTGCCGCCGCGCTACCGCACGACCTATTTTTCGCACTCGATGAACGGCGGCTATTCGGCCGGCTACTACGCGTATTTGTGGAGCGAGAAGCTCGACGCCGATACGGTCGAGTGGTTCAAGGAAAACGGCGGCTTGTCGCGCAAGAACGGCGACCACTTCCGCAAGACCCTGCTCTCGCGCGGCGGGACGACCGACGCGATGAACCTGTTCAAGGACTTCCGCGGGCGTGATCCGATTATTCAGCCGCTGCTGGAACGCCGCGGGTTGACCGGTAACTGATCGAGGTTTTGAACGCGCGGACCTGGCATGCCAGGTCCGCGTTTTTATTGCACCACACTGTAAAGAGACTCAATGAACCGTCCCCACATCCTGCTCGTCGCCGCCGCCGGCATCGCCGTCGCGAATATCGCCTGTGCCGCGCCGGCTTCGCTGCTTGAAGCGTCGAACCCGTTCGCCAAAGAGAGCACCCTGCCGTTCAATTACCCGGCCTGGGACCAGATCAAGAACGAGCACTTCGCTCCGGCCTACGCCGAGGGCATGCGCCAGCAGGCCGCCGAGATCGAGGCCATCGCCAACAACAAGGCGGCGCCTACTTTCGACAACACCATCGTCGCGATGGAGCGTTCGGGCCGGCTGCTGAACCGCGTCGGCAGCGCGTTCGGCACCCTGACCGGTTCCTACACCAACGACACCCTGATCGCCCTCGACAAGGAACTGGCGCCGAAGCTGTCGGCCCACAGCGATGCGATCCGCCTGAACCCGAAACTGTACGCCCGCATCAAGGCGCTGTACGACAAGCGCACCAAGCTGCACCTGGACGCCGAGTCGGCAGTACCTGGTCGAGCGCTACCACACCGACTTCGTGCGCGCCGGCGCCAAGCTGTCGGACGCCGACAAGCAGAAGCTGAAAGCCTGCAACAGCCAGCTGGCCGCGCTGTCAGACCCAGTTCGCCCAGAACGTGCTGAAGGAAGCCAACGCCTCGGCGCTGGTCGTCGACACCCGCGCCGAGCTGGCCGGCATGTCCGACAAGCAGATCGACGCCGCCGCTGCCGAGGCCAAGAAGCGTGGCATGGACGGCAAGTTCGCGATCCCGGTCGTGAACACCACCCAGCAGGCCGGCCTGTCGGTACTGACCAACCGCGCCACCCGCGAAAAGCTGCTGGCCGCCTCGCTGGCGCGCGGGTCGCGCGGCGGCGAATTCGACAACCGCGACGACGTGCTGCAAGATCGCCAGGCTGCGCGCCGAACGCGCCGCGCTGCTGGGCTACCCGAACTACGCCGCCTACAACCTGGAAGAGCAGACCGCGAAGACCACCGGCGCCGTCAACAGCCTGCTGGCCGAATTCGCCAAGCCCGCCGTGAACAACGCGAAGAAGGAAGCGGCCGAGATCCAGAAGGTGATCGATGCGGAGAAGGGCGGCTTCCAGGCCGCCGCCCACGACTGGGCCTTCTACAGCGACAAGGTGCGCCAGCAGCGCTACGCCTTCGACGCCAGCCAGCTGCGTCCGTACTTCGAACTGAACCGCGTGCTGCAGGACGGCGTCTTCTTCGCCGCGAACAAGGAATTCGGCATCACCTTCAAGGAACGCAAGGACTTGCCGACCTACGACGCCGACGTGCGCACCTTCGACGTGTTCGACGCCGATGGCAAGCAGCTGGCGATCTTCACCTTCGACCCGTACGCGCGCTCGAACAAGCGTGGCGGCGCCTGGGCCAATGCCTGGGTCGGCCAGAGCAAACTGCTGGGCACCCGCCCGGTGATCGCCAACAACCTGAACATCGCCAAGCCGGCCGCGGGCGAGCCGACCCTGCTCACCTACGACGAAGTGCGCACGACCTTCCACGAGTTCGGCCACGCGCTGCACAGCATGTTCTCGAACGTGAAATACCCGCGCTCTGGGATCGCGCGTGCCGCGTGACTATGTCGAGTTCCCGTCGCAGGTCAACGAGATGTGGATGGCGTATCCGGAAGTGCTGGCCAACTATGCCAAGCATTACCAGACCGGCGCGCCGATGCCGAAGGAATTGCTGGATAAAGTGCAGGCCTCGCAGCAGTTCAACGAAGGCTTCCGCACCACCGAATACCTGGCGGCTTCGCTGCTGGACCAGGCCTGGCACCAGCTGACGCCGGCCCAGATCCCGACCGACGTGCTGGCCTTCGAGGCTGACGCGTTGAAGAAGGCGGGCGTCGACTTCGCGCTGGTGCCGCCGCGCTACCGCACCACCTATTTCTCGCACACGTTCTCGGGCGGCTACTCGGCCGGTTACTACGGCTACCTGTGGGCCGAGAAGCTCGACGCCGATACCGTCAACTGGTTCAAGGAGCATGGCGGGCTGACGCGCAAGAATGGCGACCACTTCCGCAAGACCCTGCTGTCGCGCGGCGGTACGCTGGACGCGATGCAGATGTACCGCAATTTCAGCGGGCGCGATGCGCAGGTGCAGCCGCTGCTGGAGCGTCGCGGGTTGACGGGGCAGTAAGCTGATTCGGATGATCTGATCGCAACGGATGCAGTGGTATACACTGACTGCATCCGATTAAATCAGCCACAAACGATGAGTGTTCAATCCCTTGAAGGTATTACTTTAGAATCCCTGTTAACCCGCCTCGTCGAGCACTATGGCTGGGAGGGACTCGGCCGCCGGATCGACATCAATTGTTTTCAAAAAGATCCGAGCATCAAGTCGAGCCTGAAGTTTTTGCGCCGCACGCCGTGGGCGCGCGAGCAGGTCGAGGCGCTGTTCCTCGCAACCCGCTTCACCAACCAGTGAGAATGACATGCTGAACGAGAACGATTCGAACCTGAAGGCGCACCTGAAAACGCTGCACCGCAGCCTGGCCGACACCGACGAGGTCGACGAAGAGCTGCAAATGCTGCTGCGCCAGCTCGACGGCGACATCAAGCAGGTGCTCGAACGCCGCGCCGACGCCGACCTCGACACCAACACCTATGGCCTCGGCTCGCGCACCCAGGAACTGAGCGCCCGTTTCACGGCGCGCCACCCGAACGTGGCCGCCACCCTGCGCGAACTGGGCAACATCCTGTCGAGCATGGGCATTTAAAGTCGCTGCTCAACCACAAGTCATTGAAATGTAAGCAATTTTTAGGAGGGGGAGCAGCGGCTAAAACCGAATTCCGGTAGAATATCGGCCAATGACCCCAGCCAACCTCTTCGCGAGCGTTCCGAAACGCTCCAGCCGCGCAGCCGCCGCGCCTTTCCTCCCGATGACCCGCGCCGAAATGGATGCGCTGGGCTGGGATTCGTGCGACGTGATTCTCGTCACGGGCGACGCCTACATCGACCATCCGAGCTTCGGCATGGCGCTGGTCGGGCGCCTGCTGGAAGCGCAGGGCTACCGGGTCGGCATCATCAGCCAGCCGGACTGGCATTCGGCCGAACCCTTCCGCGCGCTGGGCAAACCGAATCTGTACTGGGGCATCACCGCCGGCAACATGGACTCGATGGTCAACCGCTACACGGCCGACCGCAAGATCCGCTCCGACGACGCCTATACCCCGAACGCCGAGCCGAATAAACGCCCGGACCGCGCGGTGACCGTCTACGCCCAGCGCGTGCGCGAAGCCTATCCCGGCGTGCCGGTCGTGATCGGCTCGATCGAGGCCTCGCTGCGCCGCATCGCCCACTACGATTACTGGTCGGACAAGGTGCGCCGTTCGGTGCTGTTCGAATCGAAGGCCGATTTGCTCATCTTCGGGAATGCCGAACGCGCGCTGGTCGACGTCACGCGCCGCATCGCCGCCGGCGAAAGCATCAAGGAGATCCGCGACATCCGCGGCACCGCCTTCCTGGTGCAGCCGGGCTGGCTGCCGGACGCCGAATGGTCGGAACATAACTCCACCCGCGTGGACGTGCCGGGCCGCATCGACAAGCAGCCGAACCCGTACGCGATGGCGCTGGAAGACCCGAACGCCTGCGCGCTCGACAACGCCGCGCCGGAACCGGTACTGAAACCCATCATCATCATGACGCGCGAAGAGCGGCAAGCCGCCGCCCGCGAAAAAGCGATGAAGACGGTGGTGCGCCTGCCGAGTTTCGAGACCGTCAGCACCGACCCGGTGATGTACGCCCACACCTCGCGCGTGTTCCACCTGGAGTCGAACCCGGGCAATGCGCGCGCGCTGGTGCAGAACCACGGCGACCGCGACGTCTGGCTGAACGCGCCGCCGCTGCCGCTGGCGATGGACGAGATGGACAACGTCTACGACCTGCCGTACGCGCGCAATCCGCACCCGAGCTATGGCAAGGCCCATATCCCGGCCTGGGAAATGATCCGCTATTCGGTCAACATCATGCGCGGCTGCTTCGGCGGCTGCACCTTCTGCTCGATCACCGAGCACGAAGGCCGCATCATCCAGAGCCGTTCGGAGCCGTCGATCCTGCGCGAGATCGAACTGATTCGCGACACGACCAAGAATTTCAGCCGGCACCATTACCGACCTCGGCGGCCCGACCGCGAACATGTACCGCCTGGCCTGCAAGGACAAGACGATCGAGGAATCCTGCCGCCGCCTGTCCTGCGTGTATCCGACCATCTGCAGCAACCTGGGCACCGACCACAGCAAGCTGATCCAGCTGTACCGCAAGGCGCGCGCGATTCCCGGCGTGAAGAAGATCCTGATCGGTTCCGGCTTGCGCTACGACCTGGCCGTGCGTTCGCCCGAGTATGTGAAGGAACTGGTCACCCACCACGTCGGCGGCCTGCTGAAAATCGCGCCGGAACACACCGAGGCCGGCACGCTCTCGAAGATGATGAAGCCGGGCATCGGCGCCTATGACGAGTTCAAGCGCCTGTTCGACAAGTATTCGCTGGAAGCGGGCAAGAAGCAGTATCTGATCCCGTATTTCATCGCCGCCCACCCGGGCTCGACCGACGAGGACATGCTGAACCTGGCGCTCTGGCTGAAGAAAAATAACTTCAAGCTCGATCAGGTGCAGACCTTCACGCCGACGCCGATGGCCATGGCGACGACGATGTACCACACGCGCAAGAACCCGCTTGAAGAAGGTGACGGAAGAGTCGGAAGTCGTGGAAACGGCGCGCAGCGGCAAGATGAGGAAGGCCCATAAAGCCTTCCTGCGCTACCACCACCCGGAGAACTGGCCGATCCTGCGCGAGACCTTGCAGAAAATGGGCCGTGGCGACCTGATCGGCAATGGCGATCGCCACCTGGTGCCGGCCTGGCATCCGTCCGAGGACAGCGGGACGCCGCAAGTGGGCGACCGCAAGCGCCAGGGCGGCATGCCGCCGCTGCCCGTACAGCCGCACCAGATCGCGGCCGTCAAGCGCAAGCCGGAACCGGCACGTGCGCCGGCCGCTGGCGGCCGTGCCGCCGCCGCCGCACCGGAACGTGCGCGGCCGTCGATCCTGTCGACCATCAAGACCAAGCGCAAGTAGACATCGCCATCGTCAAGATCGGCAAAAAAGCCGGCCCTGCCTATCCAGCAGCGGCCGGCTTTTCTTTTGCCGACATCCTTGTTGTACATTGGCGACGTAACATTGTCTGCCTTGCACGGCTGTGTTGTTTGCGAATTGAGGACTGCCACTAATTCCACAATGTGTGCGAACCTATTTGACGAAACAAGGTAAAATAATTCCTTTGGGAAACAGGTGTTAGCTGCTAAATAATATTTCAGTCGGGTTGATCGATTGAAGAATAAGTTGGCGCAATGCGCGTTCGCAGCCCCGCCCACAAGGAATTCGCAGTGATCACTCTTCATAATTACATGCTCGCCCTGGGCATCGGCAACCTGGCGTTCGCCTTGCTGATCATGGTGTACATGCGCAGCAGCAGTGCCAGCCCCGGCCTGCATACCTGGATGCTGGCGCGCATGGTGTTCGGCCTCACCCAGATGCTGGCCTGGGGCCGCCCGCAGACCGGCCTGCCGCTCCTCGCCATTGTCGAATCGGCCGGCTGGGTGGCCGGCCTGGCGCTGGAGGCGGCGGCGTATATCGGCTTCTTCGGCTATCCCCGCTTGCATCGCATCCTGGTTCCGGTGACCGGCCTGGGCTTGCTGCTCGCCTGCGCATCGCCGCTGGCCGGCCTGGCCTACGAAGCGCTGATCGCGTATGTGTCGCTGTTGCTGGGAGGCGGCGCATTCCTGATCGGACTGCTCCTGATCCATCCACGCCTGACCACGGTCACCGCCTTGCAGCGCATGATTGGCGTGACCGATATCGCCTGCGGCGCCGTGCTGGTTTATTTCGCCGCGCTCGGGATCTTCGGCCCGCCCGTATCGGAATCGACCATGCGCGCCGCCTATGTCGCCGGTTACCTGCTGCTGATCGTGAACGGCTTCGGCTTTATTTTGATGAGCAAGCAGCACGACGACGCGCGCATGGAGCGCCTGGCCACCACCGACGACCTGACGGGCCTGTTGAACCGGCGCGCCTTTTTTGCCCGCGCCGAAGCGGCGCGCACGCTGTCGCTGCGCTTGCGCCAGCCGATCACCCTGCTGATGCTCGACATCGACCATTTTAAACAGCTCAACGACCGTTTCGGCCATGCCACCGGCGACGAAGCGCTGGTGAAATTCGCCGCCACCTGCCGCGAGGCCTTGCGCGGGCACGATATCCTGGGCCGCCTGGGCGGCGAAGAGTTCGCGCTGGCGCTGCCCGGCACCGACCTCGATGGCGCCATCCACGCCGCCGAACGCCTGCGCCAGGGCGTGGTCGACACCCGCCTGCTCACCTGCGGCAACAGCTACACGATGACGGTCAGTATCGGCGTGGTGCTGATCGATCTGGACGAAGATTTACCCACCGGCCTCGCGCGCGCCGACCACGCCTTGTATGAGGCCAAGCGCAATGGGCGCAATCGGGTGGAAGTGGGCGCCGCCGGCCGCCGCCGGGCGTGATGAACGAAGGAGGGCGCCGTCAAGCGCGCGCCAGCCCCGCCAGCAAATCCTGCACCGCCTTCAATTGCGCCGGTTTCGTCAAATGATGGTCGAAGCCCGCATCGCTCGAGCGCATCCGGTCGCTTTCGGTTCCCCATCCGGTCAGCGCCACCAGCGCCGTGTTTTCGAGTCCTTCGGTGCGGCGCATGGCGCTGGCGGTTTCATAGCCGTTCAGGCCCGGCATGCCGATATCGAGGAAGGCGACCTGCGGCAGGAATTCCTTCGCCACGGCCAGGGCCGCGAGGCCGTCGTGGGCGACCCGCGTCGTGTGCCCGCTGGCCTCGAGGATCATCGACAGGGTGAGCGCGGCATCGACGTTGTCGTCCACCACCAGCACCCGCAGGCCCGCGAGCGGGGAGGCGTCGTCCGACGAGCGCTGGCGTGGCGCGCCGTTCGAGCGCGCCGTCGCCCAGGGCCAGCGGCAGCCTGACTTCGAAGCGTGCTGCCGCGTCCCGCGCCGGCGCTGGTGGCGCTGACCGCGCCGCCATGCATCTCGACCAGGCGCCGCACCAGCGACAGCCCGATGCCGAGACCACCCTGCGCCCGTTCCATATGGCGGTCGACCTGCTTGAACATGTCGAACACGCTCACCAGCGAGTCGGCCGGGATGCCGACGCCGCTGTCGCTCACCGTGATCACCGCCATGCCCGCGTCCTCGCGCAGCGACAGCTCGATGCGTCCGCCGGCGGGCGTGTATTTCGCGGCGTTGTTGAGGAGGTTGGATACGACCTGGGCGATGCGGGTGACGTCGGCGTCGACACCCACGCATGCGTCGGGCAGGCTCACTTGCAGACGGTGGCGCGCCGCCTCGATCAGCGGCATGCTGGTTTCGACCGCGCTCGAGAGCACCCGTTTCAGGTCGGTGCGCTCGCGCTTGAGTTCGAGCTTGCCGCCGCTGATGCGGGCGACGTCGAGCAGGTCGTCGATCAGGTGGACCATGTGGCCCACTTGCCGCTCCATCATTTCGCGCACCTTCAGCAAGGCGGCGGGATTGTCGCCGGCCAGGCGCATGACGCCCAGGCCGCTGCGGATCGGCGCCAGCGGATTGCGCAGTTCGTGCGCCAGCGTCGCCAGGAACTCGGTCTTGCGGCGGTCCGCATCCGACAGGTCGGCCGCCAGCTGGCGCAGCTGTTCCTCGGAGCGGCGGCGCGCGGTGATGTCGGAAAACAGCAGCGCCACCTTGCGGCTGCCGGCCCCGCCCAGGCGCGTGGCGTAGACGTCGAACCAGCGTTCCATCGCCACCGCTTCGTTCTCGAAGCGCACCGCCTCGCCGGTCAGCGCGACCTTGCCATAGGTGTCGAACCAGAAGCGGTCGAGGTTCGGCACCAGTTCCTCGCCGTCTTGCCGGTGGCGTTGGCCAGGCCCGTATGGCGCTCGAACATCGCGTTCATTTCGAGGAATTCGTAATCGACCGGCACGCCGGCCTCGTCGAAGATCATCTCGATGATGGCAAAGCCCTGGTCCATCGATTCGAACAGGGTGCGGTAGCGTTCCTCGCTGGCGCGCAATGTCTGCGCCGCCTGCCGGCGTTTCGGTCGTGTCGAGCACGATCGCCACCAGGCCCTGGAATTCGCCGTCCGGGCCGCGCAGCGCGTTGACGCTGCTGGTGGCCGGCATCAGCGAGCCGTCCTTGCGCAGGTAATGCTTGTCGATGACGAAGCCGGGCCCGCCGGCTTCCAGGCCGGCGATGCGCGCAGGGTCGGCTGCAGCGAATCGGGGGCGGTGACGTCGGCCACGCTCGCGCCGATCAGCTCGGCCTCGGTGTAGCCGAGCATGTCGCAATACTTCTGGTTGACGAGGGTGATGCGGCCCTGCGTATCCATCTCGACCACGCCGGTGGCGGCCTGGCCGACGATTTTGGCGAAGCGTTCGCGGCTGTCGAACAGGCTGGTTCTCGGCCAGCTTGCGTTCGGTCTGGTCGACGCCGTGGGCGAGCAGGCCGGTGATCTTGCCGTCGGCATCGCGCAGGGCCATGTAGACCAGGTCGACGAAGCGTTGTTCCAGCGGCGCGCCAGGGTGGCGTTGCAGCATGACCGGCATGTCGGTACCGGTGAAGGCGTCGCCGGTGCGGTAGACGCCGTCGAGCAGTTCGAAGAAGCCCTGGCCGCCGATTTCCGGCAGCGCCTGGCGCACCGGCTGGCCGACCAGGTCGCGGTTGCCGACCAGTTGCAGGTAACGCTCGTTGACCATCTCGAAGACATGCTCCGGGCCGTTCAGCACGCACATGAAGGCCGGCGCCTGGCGGAAGATGTCGGCCATGCGCGCGTTGGCCGCCTGCAGTTCCTTGAGCAGGCGTTCGCGCTGCAAGTCGGCCTCGTGCGCCGCGGTCACGTCGCGCGATACCGCCAGCAGGTTCTGGATGCGGCCGTCGTCCGCGCGCACGGCGGTGACCACGACTTCCCACCAGCGCGGCGCGCCTTTGGCCGTCGGGCAGAAGGCCTTGAATTGCCCGGTGCCGCCACGCGTTGGCCGTCGCCATGGCCGCATCGACCATCTCCTGGCTCTCGGCGGGCCAGAACGAACGCCACGGCGCGCCGGAGAAGCGACTGAAATCGTCGATCTCCATGGAGCAGATGCCGTTCTTGTTCATCGCCAGGACACGCCCTTCATTGCTCAGCAATTTCAGGCAATCGGGACTGCTCTCGAACAGTTGCAGGCCGAGGGCGTTGGTGTCGATGATGGGAGCGGTATCGTGGTCTTGCGGCATGAGAGGGAAATTCCAGGTGGCGTGTGCAGCGAAGCTCTACCAATACCATGCGGCTGCAACGGCTGACTGTTCGTTCGGTAACGTGGGAGGGTAATTAAGAAAAGTAAACGGGAAAAGAAAAAGGGCCCGACAAGTCGGACCCTTTAACTTTGATGCTGGCGGAGCGGACGGGACTCGAACCCGCGACCCCCGGCGTGACAGGCCGGTATTCTAACCAACTGAACTACCGCTCCATTTTTACTGATCGGTTCCTCGTTTCGAACTGAATGGTGGGCGCTGAGAGGCTCGAACTCCCGACCTAATCCTTGTAAGGGATCCGCTCTACCAACTGAGCTAAGCGCCCGGCTCACCGTATTCTGTTCGTCTGACGCTTGTCACTGCGTCTGAAGAGGCCCGAATCATAGCGTATGGGTTCCCGGATGTGCAAGGGTTTTTCTGAAAATATGCAAAACCGGCTTCGGCCTGCCGCGCAGTGTTGTTAATCGGTACGTGCATATCCTCATGTCCTTGCCTTATCCGGCAGGCATCGCCAACAATAGCGGCTTGTAACAGCGGCAACCTTTAGACATCGTCAAGATGCGGTGCCGTGGGCGGGCAAACCGCCGGCTGCTTGCAGCGCATGGAGGAACTAGCGGACGTCAGGTTTTTTTCTTCTCACTTCAAGGAATAACATGATCAAGATGTCCAAGATGCACAAACGCGTCCTGCACGCACACGCCTTGCTGGTCCTCGGCAGCGCGCTTCCGGCCTTCGCCCAGGAACAGGTGCAAGCCGCCACGACCGGCGAACTGCAGACCGTGACGGTGACCGCCCAGCGCCGCAGCGAAAACATCCGCGACGTGCCGGTCTCGGTGACGTCCCTGCGCGGCGAAAAGCTCGACGTGCTGGTGTCGGGCGGCGAGGACATCCGCCTGCTGGCCGGCAAGCTGCCGAGCCTGAACGTGGAATCGTCGAACGGCCGCACCTTCCCGCGCTTCTACATCCGCGGCTACGGCAATACCGATTTCAACACCTTCGCCTCGCAGCCCGTGTCGCTGATCTATGACGACGTGGTGCAGGAAAACCCGATCCTGAAGGGCTTCCCGATCTTCGACCTGCAGAACGTCGAAGTCCTGCGCGGCCCGCAAGGCACCCTGTTCGGCCGCAACACCCCGGCCGGCGTCGTCAAATTCGAATCCGAGAAACCCAACCTGAAAAAGATCGAGGGCTACTACAACGCCTCGGTCGCCAGCCACAACACGATCAATGTCGACGGCGCCGTCAACGTGCCGCTGTCGGACGCGTGGGCGATGCGCTTCTCGACCCTGCGCCAGCACCGCGACGATTACGTCGAAAACTTCGGCGACGTTGCCCAGACCCAGAAGCGCGGCGACCTCGACGGCTACAACGAACACGCCGAGCGCTTGCAGTTCCTGTACAAGCCGGCCGGTCCCTTCAGCGCCCTGTTCAACCTGCACCAGCGCACCACGAACGGCAGCGCGCGCCTGTTCCGCGCCAACCTGATCAGGAAGGGCACGAACGAGATCGCCGACGGCCTCGACCTCGACCGCATCGTCACGAATGCCCAGAACTACCAGGGCCTGACCACGCGCGGCGGCAACGTGCGCCTGAACTGGGACCTGGGCGACTACAAGCTGTATTCGGTCACCGGTGTCGAGACCATCGGCAAGTACATCAGCCGCGGCGACATCGACGGCGGCACCCCAAGCGGTCCCGGCTTCATTCCCTTCCAGGTCGAGACGGCCGGCTATATCGACAGCCTGAAGCAGTTGAGCCAGGAAGTCCGCGTCGAATCCGAATACGCGGGCCCGCTGAACTGGCAGGCCGGCGTCTACTGGTTCGACGAATCGGCGACGGGCGGCAGCGACAACTTCAACAGCACCACCGGTGCGCGCACCTCGCGCCTGATGAGCCACCAGGACAACACCGCCTGGGCCGTCTTCGGTTCGGCGACCTACAAGGTGTCGAGCGTGTTCGACCTGCGCGGCGGCCTGCGCTACACCAAGGACAAGAAGGACTTCCGTACCGTCGTCGCCGAGAACGTCGTGCAGATCGGTAATCCGGCGGTCGACACCAGCAAGGCCAAGGTCAGCTGGGACCTGTCCGGCACCTATAAACTGAGCCCGACGGTGAACCTGTATGGCCGCGTCGCCACCGGTTTCCGCGCGCCGAGTATCGCCGCCGCGTCGGCCTCGGTGCCGATCACGGTGGCCGATGCCGAGACCATCACCTCGGTCGAAGCCGGCATCAAAGCCGACCTGTTCGACCGCCGCGGCCGCGTCGCCTTCTCGGTCTACGACTACACGGTCAAGGACCAGCAGCTGACGGTCGTGGGCGGCAACTCGAACGTGAACCGCCTGATCAACGCCGATAAAACCAAGGGCCGCGGCCTCGAACTCGACGTCGAGGCGGCAATCAGCCCGGCGCTGCGCGTCACCGGCAGCACCAGCTACAACTTCACCGAGATCCGCGACGGCAGCCTGTCGGTGAACCGCTGCGGTTCGTGCACGATCACGGACCCGATCAATGCCGCGAACCGCGTCGTCATCGACGGCAACATGCTGCCGCAGGCGCCGCGCTGGATCGTCAACGCCACCGCGCGCTGGAGCATGCCGGTCGCCGACGGCGAAGTGTTCGTGTTCACCGACTGGTCGTACCGCAGCAAGATCAATTTCTTCCTGTACGAAGCAGCCGAGTTCACGGGCAAGCCGCTGACCGAAGGCGGCCTGCGCCTGGGTTACACCTGGGCCAACGGCAAGTATGAAGCGGCCGTGTTCGGCCGTAACATCCTCGACGAACGCCGCATCACGGGCGCCATCGACTTCAACAACCTGACCGGTTTCACCAACGAACCGCGTACCTGGGGCGTGCAATTCAAGGGTAACTTTTAATGACAGGACGCTGACAGCGCACAGTTCAATGTGAAATAGCACTGTCAGAAAGTAAAAGGCCGCGTCATTACGCGGCCTTTTTTATGCATAACCCATCAGTATATCTATGGCGAACTACCTTAAGTAAGGATTGTTGTGACGTTGCTAATGAATTCTGCACCGTAGTTTATTTTGCGTAAAGACGAATGTTGCAAATAAACGATGTTTTTGTTAAATCATCCGTAGAAAACGTTGCGAAAAGGCTGCACTCGATTCGAAATTCCCGACATGCATGATTACTCCGCAGTACATTTTCTGAGCCGCCAGTTCGAGGGCACATCGGCCATCCGCCGATGACCATAAACCAAGGCAATCACGCCTTGACGGAAAACTACACACGAAGGGCTCAACATGAAGTCGACGCATTCGATTTACCCGAGTTTGTTGAAAGTTGCTGTCGCAGTCTCCATCGTCACCGGTTCGCTCGCCTCGGCTTCCGCCGCCGGCAACATGCCTACCGAACCCAGCCAGTACATCCTCCACACCGACCGCCTGATCGTCAAATACAAGGACGCCGACGTCGGCAGCGCCAAAGCCCGCGTCGCCACCGCGATGACCGCCGGCCGCCAGGCGATCGCCGACCGCGCCGGCCAGCAGCTCGGCCTGCGCCTGCAGGCGCTGCGCTCGACCGCTACCGGCGCCCATGTGTTCAAGATCGACCGCAAGGTCTCGGTGGCGGAAGCCGATGCGCTGGCCAAGGAAATGATGGCACGCGACAACTCGATCGAATACGCCGAGCCCGACCGTATCATGCGCAAGATGGCCACGCCGACCGACCCGATGTACACCCAGCAGTGGCACTACTACGAAACCACCGGCGGCCTGCGCCTGCCGGCAGCCTGGGACCTCTCGACCGGTACCGGCGTCAAGGTTGCCGTGATCGACACCGGTATCCGTCCGCACGCCGACCTCGCCGGCCAGTACGTGGGCGGCTATGACTTCATTTCCGACGCCACGATCGGCAACGACGGCAACGGCCGCGATGCCGACCCGACCGATCCGGGCGACTGGACCGCCGCCAACGAGTGCGCCGCCGGCGAACCGGCATCGAACTCGAGCTGGCACGGCACCCACGTGGCCGGCACCATCGCAGCGGCCACCAACAACGGTGTCGGCGTCGCCGGCGTCGCCTACGGCGCCAAGGTCGTGCCGGTGCGCGTGCTCGGCAAGTGCGGCGGCTACACCTCGGACATCGCCGACGCCATCATCTGGGCATCGGGCGGCACCGTGACCGGCGTGCCGGCGAATGCCAACGTCGCGAAAGTCATCAACATGTCGCTCGGCGGCGGCGGCGCCTGCGGCACCACCACCCAGAACGCGATCAACAGCGCCCGTTCGCGCGGCACCGTCGTGATCGTCGCGGCCGGTAACGAAAACCAGAACGCCAGCAACTCGAATCCGGCCAACTGCGCCGGCGTCGTGGCCGTGGCGGCCACCAACCGCAACGGCGCGCCGCGCGCCGTACTCGAACTACGGCACCGTGGTCGACGTCGCAGCCCCAGGCGGCGACGCCAACGGCTACATCCTGTCGACGCTGAACGCCGGCACCAGCTCGCCTGGCGCCGACAACTACGCCGGCTACCAGGGCACCTCGATGGCGACCCCGCACGTCGCCGGCGTGGCTGCGCTGATGCTGGCGAAGAACAGCGCGCTGACCCCGGACGACATCGAGTCGAAACTCAAGAGCACGGCGCGCGCCTTCCCGGGCACCTGCTCGCAGTGCGGCACCGGTATCGTCGACGCCGGCGCCGCCGTCGCCGCCGCCACCACGGCGACCGGCGCCGACGATCTCGGAAACCGAGTCGAACAACACGATCGCCACCGCGAACGCCATCGCACCAGCCGGCACCACCGTCAACGGCAACCATGAGCGCCACGACCGACACCGACTACTTCGTGGTCCAGCTGCCGGCCGGCAAAACGCTGCAGCGCGACGCTGACCCAGGGTTCGACCACCGACGACTACGACCTGTACATCTACAACAGCGCAGGTACGCAGCTGGCCCGAGCGAGAACGGCGCCGGCGCGACCGACACCGCTTCGGTGGCGAACACGACCAGCGCTACCTCGGCCCGCTATGTGCGCGTCAAGTACTACAGCGGCGGCACGGGTGCCACCAACGGCAAGTACACGCTGAAACTGAACTGGTAATCGACGGTTCCTGTCGTTAGCTGGAACGAGACGCGCGGCTTGCCGCGCGTTTTTTTTTGACCCTTGCACTTCAAACCCAATTGACGAGATACTGTACGGAATTACAGTAGTCGGCCCCGGCCGCCGCCAGAGTGAACGCCCCCGCACGTAAAATCATCCATTGCGATTGCGACTGCTTCTATGCGTCGGTCGAGATGCGCGACGATCCGTCATTGCGCGGGCGTCCGCTCGCCGTCGGCGGCCGGGCGGACCAGCGCGGTGTCGTCGCCACCTGCAATTACGAGGCGCGCCGCTTCGGCATCCATTCGGCGATGGCCACCGCCCAGGCGATGAAACTCTGCCCGGAGCTGCTGGTCATCCCGCCGGCGATGGAAAAATACCGCATCGCCTCGCGCCAGATCATGGAGATCTACGCCGACTACACGGACCTGGTCGAACCGCTGTCGCTCGACGAAGCCTATCTCGACGTCTCGAATTCGCCGCACTGCAAGGGCAGCGCCACCCTGATCGCCCAGGAAATCCGGCGACGGATTTTCGAGACGGTCGGCATCACGGCCTCGGCCGGCGTGGCGCCGAACAAGTTCGTCGCAAAAATCGCCAGCGACTGGAACAAGCCCGATGGTTTGTTCCTGGTACGCCCGGACGAGGTCGACGCCTTCGTCTCGGCGCTGCCGGTGAAAAAACTGCACGGCGTCGGCAAGGTCACGGCGGCCAAGCTGAACAAACTGGGCGCCGAGACCTGTCTCGACCTGCGCGGCTGGACCATGCAGGAGCTGCAGCATCACTTCGGCAGCTTTGGCGCGCGCCTGCACGATTTGTGCCGCGGCATCGACAACCGCGAAGTCAGCCCGGAGCGCGAACGCAAGTCGGTCAGCACCGAAGAAACCTACACGGTCGACGTGCCCGACCTGGCCGCCTGCCTTACTTTGCTGCCCGATCTGTACGAACACCTGCTGGGCCGCATCAAACGTGCCGGTGCCGAAAAATTCATCAACAAGCTATTTATTAAAATTAAATTTTCGGACTTCCAGCAGACCACCGTCGAGTGCGTCGGCTACGGGCCGCATCTGCCGACCTTCGCCCGGCTCATGGAAACCGGCTGGCTGCGCGCCAGCCGCCCCGTGCGCCTGCTGGGCGTCGGCGTGCGCCTGGGCGACACCGAACATGTCGAGCAGTTACGGCTGTTTGACGAACACGCAACACATTGAAAAAGCGTCTGTTGCCTTCCGAAAATACGGGGGCGGCAGCGTGTAAAATACCGTTCCCCTGAAATACTGAGACAACAGAAAGCAACTATGTGGTTCAAGAATCTTCAGATTTACCGCCTGCCCGCACCATGGGCCTTTACGCCTGAACAGATGGAAGAGGCGCTCGCGCCGATGGCCTTCACGCCTGCGAACAGCAACGAACTGCTGCGCCAGGGCTGGGATACGCCGCGTCCGAACGGCGGGCTGGTCCACGTCGTCAACAAGCAGATGCTGATGATGCTGGGCACCGAAAAGAAGCTGCTGCCGAGCTCGGTGATCAACCAGGTCGCCAAGGCCAAGGCTGCCGAGATGGAAGAGCAGCAAGGTTTCCCGCCAGGTAAAAAGGCGATGAAAGAATTGAAGGAACGCGTGGCCGAAGAACTGCTGCCGCGCGCATTCACGATCCGCAGCAACACCTGGACCTGGATCGACCCGGTCAACGGCTGGCTGGTGGTCGATGCCGCCAGCCCGGCCAAAGCCGACGAAGTCGTGAAACTGCTGCTCAAGGGCGTGGACCGCATGCCGCTCGAGTCGCTGCGCGTGCAGCGTTCGCCAGTGGCCGTGATGACCGGCTGGCTCGAAGCCGATGAAGCGCCGTACAACTTCACGATCGACCAGGACACGGAACTGCGCGCCACCGGCGAAAGCCGCGCCGCCGTGCGTTACGTAAAACACTCGCTCGATCCGGACGACATCCGCCGCCACATCGCCGCCGGTAAACAGTGCACGCGCCTGGCGATGACCTGGAACAGCCGCTGTCGTTTGTGCTGACCGAATCGCTGGCGATCAAGGGCGTCAAGCCGCTGGACGTGATCAAGGAAGGCGAGAGCGTCACCAACAGCGACGACGAGCGTTTTGACAACGACATCATGCTGATGACGGGCGAGCTGGCGAAGATGCTGGCCGACGTGGTCGAGGCACTGGGTGGCGAAGCGAAGGCGTAATCAGCCTGCCGGACGGATCGTGAAAACGGACCCTGCTGGGTCCGTTTTTTTTAGCATTACAGCGGCTGGAACACGCCGGCCGCGCGGTTCTTCGTCACATTATCCCAGGCGAACACTTGCCCGTTCATGCCGACGTAGACGCCGGCGGGCAGCGTTTGCGCCACACCGCAGGCAAAGCCGAGGTTGAAGAGGGCGTCCGAGTTGGCGATTTCGTAGGGAATCATGGCGCCGGTCAGGATAATCGTCTTGCCGAGGTTTGCGGCGCCGAGCACGGCGGCCGTTTGCGGCATGGTGTCGGTGCCGTGCACGATGACGATCGCCTTCTCGGGCGCACCCTGGCAGGCGTCGAGCACGCGCTGGCGGTCGGCATCCTGCATGTCGAGCGAATCGAGCAGCGGCAGCACTTGCAGTTCGACCGGAATCGTCATGCGCGCCCGGCTAATAACGGCCGGCAAATGGCTTTCGGAAAAGCCGAGCACGCCGTTGAGTTCATTGTAGTGTTTGTCGAAGGTGCCGCCGGTGGCGATGAGTCGCAAAGTCATATCGGTTTATAAACGCAGAAAAAAAAGGTGGGTCATGATAGCGCCAAACCGGTGTGTATCCATATGTGACTGCGCTAGAATCGGCTGGATCGGATGAGTAGACTCAGCAACATGATGAAAGCCGTTGCTCCAGGAACCGTTATTTTCCACCGTCATCGCGGGTATGGCGTGATCACCCACGTCAACCTGCTGACCGGCTGGATTTCCGCGCGCTTCGGTAGCGAAGCGCGCACGCTCGACCTGAACCTGTCGAGCGACGAAGTCCAGCACGCCGATGGCGAACCCATCCTTTTCAGGCGCGCGCCGCCCGACCGCATGCCGCATGCGCGCCTGATGGCGGTCGTGCGCGCACTGCACCAGGCCGGCTACCAGAAGCTGTATTTGTATTCCTGGCCCAAGCCGTCCGGGCTGCACTGGCGCTGGCATTTGTTTACCGGCCAGCGCAACTGGATGCAGCGCTCCTGGCGCGAAGGCTGGTATGGATCGGGCGCCGAGTACAACAATAATCCGGTCATGGGATGGGGCGATACGCCCGGCGCCACGACCGAAGAGTTGATCCATGCGCTGGCCAAATTCGACCCGCAGGGCCTGGCCCAGGCGCTTGGGCCGCGACGAGGACCACACGGCCTGGTTCGCCGCGACCTGCGACGCGCTGCTGCCGGGCTACATGTACAGCCTGAACATCGAGCGGCCGGCCGGCGGCGGCCTGATCGAGGCGCCGCCGGTGCCGGTGGTCGCGGTGCGCGCCGGGTTGCCGGCCTATGCCGGGCTCGATATCGGCTGGCCGCCGGGCTGGGCCGGATTGTGGACGCGCTCGCATGTGATGCCGGCGCGGAAAATCAATCTGACGGGTGAGCCGGAGCTGCGCTGAATTGCTTCTCGCACACGTGGGTCTGCCACGCGTGCAACGTCGTTCGAGCGCGGATGCGGGCCGCCCACCCTACACCTCGGGATTCAGAATATTCGTCGGCTTGCCCGCCGCGAAATTCGCGATGTTCTCGAACGCCGCCCTGAAATACATCTCGTAACTGTCCTGCTCGACATACCCCAGGTGCGGCGTCGCCAGCACGGTCGGGATGCGCAGCAGCGGCGCGTCCGGCGCCAGCGGTTCCTCGGTGAACACATCCAGCGCCGCCGTTCCCGGCCGTCCGGCCTGCAGGGCCGCCTCCAGCGCGCCGGGTTCGACCAGTTCCGCACGGCTCGTGTTCACAAATAAAGCATCCGGCTTCATGCGCGCGAGATCCGCCGCCGTGACGATCCCGCGGGTCGCCTCCGCCAGCCGCAAGTGCAGGCTCAGCACGTCCGCCTGCTCGAAGAACGCCTCGCGCGACGCGGCAGCCTCGACACCGTCGGCCAGCGCCGCCTGGCGCGTGGCTGCGCTGCCCCAGACGATGACGCGCATCCCGAAGGCCTTGCCATAGCCCGCCACCAGCTTGCCGATCTTGCCGTAACTCCAGATCGCCAGCGTCCGTCCGCGCAGCACGCGCCCCAGGCCGTTGAGTTGGGGATTCACGGACGCCGTCTGCCACGCGCCTTCCTTCAGGCTGGTGGCATACGGCACGATCTTGCGGCTGGCCGCCATGATCAGCGCCCAGGTCAGCTCGGCGGGGGCGACCGGCGAGCCGGTTCCCTCGGCAATCGCGATCCCGCGCGCAGTCGCCGCGGCAACATCCACATGGCCGCTGACCTTGCCGGTCTGCGAGATCAGTTTCAGATTCGGCAGCTTGCCCAGCAGGGCGGCAGGCAGGCTGGTGCGTTCGCGGATCAGCACCAGCGCCTCGTAAGGCGCGAGCCGGATCGCGAGCTGGCCCGCGCCGCGGGCAGAATTGTTGAACACTTTGACCTCATGGCCGTCCAATATTTTGTAACAGTCGAGGCCAGGCGTGGCGTTCTGGTAGTCGTCAAGAATGGCAATTTTCATCGGAGTTGGGCGAAGTTATTGATGGGCACGTAAAGGAATAACGCGTTCCGGTGGAATCGAAGTAGCCTACTACTTTAGTCAACTATATTTCCTACATTTTTCGATGCCGAAGAGCTTGAATCGCCGTTTAGGGGGTGTACAATCGGCCCGAATATTAAGGGTTTGACAGCACGGAAGTGTATAACAGACCAAGCTTCACCCTGTTCCATCGCCTCGAAAACGAGGCCGTCGACACGACCGCCGTACCGCCGCTCCTGCAGTGAGCCAGGGACTCCATCGCGCAGTTCCCCGCACCTACGACGATCCTGCCATGCCGGGACCCTACAGAATTCTTAATTGTTGGAGGTACCATGAACCAGCCCGTGATGAGCGGTGTCGCCGCCCTGAACGTCCCCGCCCACATCAAACACCAGAAGCTCATCAATTGGGTGGCAGACATTGCCGCCCTGACCAAGCCTGACGCCATCTACTGGTGCGACGGTTCGGAAGAAGAGTACGACCGCCTGTGCGCACAGATGGTCGAAGCCGGTACGATGAAACGCCTGAATCCGGCACTGCGCCCGAATTCCTACCTGGCCCAGTCCGACCCGTCGGACGTGGCGCGCGTGGAAGACCGCACCTTCATCTGTTCGGCAACCAAGGAACTGGCCGGCCCGACGAATAACTGGACCGACCCGGCCGAAATGCGCACCACCCTGAACGGCCTGTTCGACGGCTGCATGGCCGGCCGCACGATGTACGTGGTGCCGTTCTCGATGGGCCCGCTGGGTTCGCCGATCGCCCACATCGGCATCGAACTGTCCGATTCGCCTTACGTCGCCGTCAACATGCGCATCATGACGCGCATGGGCAAGGCCGTGTACGACGTGCTGGGCACCGATGGCGAATATCGTCCCGTGCGTGCACACCGTCGGTATGCCGCTGGTGAATGGCCAGAAGGATGTGCCATGGCCGTGCAACAACACCAAATACATCGTCCACTACCCGGACACCCGCGAGATCTGGTCCTTCGGTTCCGGCTACGGCGGCAACGCGCTGCTCGGCAAAAAGTGCTTTGCGCTGCGCATCGCCTCGAACATGGGCTACCAGGAAGCGCAGCAGGGCGGCACCGGCTGGCTGGCCGAACACATGCTGATCCTGGGCGTGGAGTCGCCTGAAGGCGTCAAGAAATATGTCGCGGCGGCTTTCCCTTCGGCCTGCGGCAAGACCAACTTCGCCATGCTGATCCCGCCGAATTCGTTCAACGGCTGGAAAGTCACGACCATCGGCGACGACATCGCCTGGATCAAGCCGGGCGCCGACGGCCAGCTGTATGCGATCAATCCGGAAGCCGGTTATTTCGGCGTCGCCCCGGGCACGAACGACAAGACCAACTCGAACTGCATGGCGTCCCTGCGCGAAAACGTGATCTTCACCAACGTCGCGCTGACCGACGACGGCGACGTCTGGTGGGAAGGCATGACCAAGGAAGCCCCGGCGCACCTGATCGACTGGCAGGGCAAGGACTGGACCCCGGCGTCCGGCACCAAGGCGGCGCACCCGAACGCGCGCTTCACCGTCGCCGCGACCCAGAACCCGGTGATCGATCCGGCCTGGGACGATCCGGCCGGCGTGCCGATCTCGGCCTTCATCTTCGGCGGCCGCCGTTCGACCACGGTGCCGCTGGTGACCGAAGCGAACAGCTGGGTCGAAGGCGTGTACATGGCCGCGACCATGGGCTCGGAAACGACCGCCGCCGCCGCCGGCCAGATGGGCGTCGTGCGCCGCGATCCGTTCGCGATGCTGCCGTTCATCGGCTACAACATGAGCGACTATTTCCAGCACTGGCTCGATCTCGGCGCCAAGGTGGAAGCGAAGAACGCGGCCGCGCTGCCGAAGATCTTCTGCGTCAACTGGTTCCGCACCGACGAGTCGGGCAACTTTGTCTGGCCAGGCTATGGCGAGAACATGCGCGTGCTGAAGTGGATCCTCGACCGCAGCAACAGCGAAGGCCAGGCCGGCGCCGGCACGGCGCACCTGTTCGGCACCTCGCCGAACTACGCCGACCTGAACTGGGAAGGCACCGAGTTCACCGAAGCGCAGTTCACGCAGATCACCTCGATCGACAAGGATGCATGGCGCGAAGAACTGAAGCTGCACACCGAGCTGTTCGAGAAGCTGTCCTACCGCCTGCCGCAAGCGCTGGTGGAAACCAAGCAGCAACTGGAAAGCCGTTTGGCCGAGTAAAGCAGTAGAGGAGACGGGGTTGCGTCACGCAACCTCCATACAACAGGAAAAGGGATAGGCAGCCGCCTATCCCTTTTTCCATTTTGAGCGAGAAAATGCCATGAATAAGCTTATCGAGTTCAATGTCCCAAATGGCACGGTTGTCGTCGAATCCCAGGAAGACGTCGCGGGCACCATCGTTCGCGGTGCGGGCCTGAGCCAGCTCACCGAAAAAGTGGGCAAGTCGCTGGTCGACACGCTGTCGGTGATCCGTCCCGTCGCCGAAGCGGCGCTGAGCGCTTGCGCGCGACCTCGCCACCCTGCCGGAAACGGTCGAGGTCGAGTTCGCCCTGAAGTTCGATGTCCATATCGGCGCCGTGATCGCGCACTCCAGCGCCGACGGCAGCATGCGCATCAAGCTGGTCTGGAAGCCAAAGTAAGAGGCAGCGCAAGGCACAGCCCTTGCGGCGCACCTTCATTGCGTGCTGCGGTCTAAAATAGGGCGTCCCGAGCATGGCGTGGCGTTTCCCTGGAGTTGCGATGATTTACCAGAACTTCGATCTGGAAATTATATGTCCGCAAGGAGGGAACCGGCTGTGCGCGCGCGTGCTGGAGTCGCCCCAAGGCGACTGCCCGTTCATCGACGTGAAGTGGCCCTTCGATGCCGATACCGAAAACCGCCTGCTCACCGACATCTATGGCGGACTGCGGCAACGTCACGGCCGGTCGGTCCAGGCGAACTCGATCCAGGACTTCGGCGGCAAGCTGTTCGAAGCGGTGTTTTCCGGCGACATCGAACACCTGTTCCGGTCGTCGCTCGATACCTCCTTCCGTGAAGGAAAAGGGCTGCGCGTCCGTTTGCGCCTGCCCGAGGACAGCGAACTCCACATGCGGCCCTGGGAGTTCCTGTTCGATACCGAGAGCAGGGAATTCCTGGCCGTCCGCGAGCACACGCCGCTGGTGCGTTACCTGCCGGTCGCGCAACCGATACCGCCGATCACGGTCGAAGGGCCCTTGCGGGTGCTGGTCGCCTTGTCCTCGCCCACCGATCACCCCAGGCTCGACATTGCGCGCGAATGGGAAATCCTGTGCCATGCGCTCGAGCCCTCGATCAGCGCCGGCCAGCTGGTGCTGCGCCGGGTACCGGGCCACTGCACCTTCGACAACCTGCGCGATTCGCTGCGCCATTTCGGCGCCCATATCTTCCACTTCGTCGGCCACGGGATACCGGGGGCGCTGGTGCTCGAGCAGGAGTCGGGCAAGGGCCTGGAGATGGAAGCGACCCATTTGCGCTCCGCCTTTCCCAGCGGCGCCTTGCCGCGCCTGATCGTCCTGAACGCGTGTTCCGGCGCCATTACCCAGGACGTGCCTTTCTCGGGCCTGGCGCAGGGATTCCTGCGCCAGGGCGTGCCGGCGGTGGTGGCGATGCAGGCATCGATCACGGACGACGCCGCCATGATTTTCACCCGCTATTTTTATCGCGACCTGGTCGAGATCGGCGCCGTCGATGCCTCGCTCACCGAAGCGCGGCTGCGCATGCAGGGCAATGGCCATCCCATCGAATGGGGCACGCCCGTCCTGTACATGCGGGCACTGAGCGGCCAACTGTTCCGGCCGGCAGCCGAACCCGGTATCGTATCCGGACGAACCGGCCACACCCAGGGAGACGCCGGTCACAGGCGGCCGCACCTGCGCCGCGCGCGGAGCCGCAC
The DNA here is from genome assembly GCA_963729765.1 of uncultured beta proteobacterium. Taxonomy (GTDB): domain Bacteria; phylum Pseudomonadota; class Gammaproteobacteria; order Burkholderiales; family Burkholderiaceae_D; genus Telluria. The sequence continues at coordinate 309,776 of CAVSPL010000021.1, forward strand.
CTCGATGAGCCGCGCAAGAAAACCAGGGAGTATGCCGGCCAGGCAGGATGCGCCGCCGCCTGCCCCGGGAGCAGGCCAGGGCGACAAGAAAAAACCGCGGGTGGTCCGGGTCAAGGACAATGTGTCCCAGCTCAAGCCGGTGCATACCTGAGCGGTGAAAGCCCAGTGGAGCCGGCCGCGAAGACTCACGCGGACCCACAGCGAAGAGCCCGCCACGGCAGGCCCGCCACTACCCACGCCGCCGTGCCTCCAAGCAGCAAGTCCTTCCGCCGGCGGCCCCGGACGCGGCGCACCCCGGCCGCCAGGTCGAGCCGGCCGCAACGAGCGCATCGTCCGCCGAAGCCCGAGCCGAAGCCTGAACCGAAGCCGGACGAAGCGATCACCGGCCCAGCGTCCGAGCCGAAGCCGCCCGAACCGCAATCCGGCCAAAAGCCGAACCGAAGGCAAGCGCGGCGCCATTGAAACCGGCATCGCGTCCGACCGCCCGCCCATTGCGCCGACAGTGCAAGCGGAGGAGTTCACGGTGCCGCTGCCGCCGGAACCGAAGCCGGCCGAGCGGCCCGTCCCACCCGTCCCGCCCGCCAGGCTGGAACCCGGGATGGACGGGGACAAAACCCTGTTGAATGCCCAGCCAAGGCCATTCGTCCCGGTATTCACGTTCGATCCGGACCCGGAACTGGCGCAGCAAGGCATCCCGGGCGCTGGCGGACGCCGGCATCCGCCGCGCCGGCGCAGGCCGCAGGCCCGGCCCCGGGCAAGAAGCGGGTTCGCGTGGCCGCAACGGCTGGCTTGCTCGCCGCTGTCGTCGGCATTGCGATCGGCGTCAAATTCCTGCCTTCGACGGGAAGCACGCCGGAGGCGGCATCATCCAGGCCACCGATCACGCCAAGTCACCAGCGCGCCCCGCGATGGCCGCCCGGCTCACCGCCAGACGCCACGGTCGCAACCGCACCGGCAGCCGCCATCCGTACACGAGACTGCGCCCGTCGCTTCCGACACCGCCGGCGAGGACAAGCCGGATCCGCCTGCGCAAGCACAAGCGCCATCCGGACACGTCCAAGTCCGTTGCCGCGGCCCCACGCAAAGGCCCAGCCGACGCGTCAATCGGCGAAGGCTGCGCGGGGCGACATGTGCAAGAGCGCCGTGGTCAGCGAACGACCTGCGAGCTGCCTGTTCAAGAAACAATAACAATCGGAGGCTGCCCATGAATTCCCGTATGAAGACCGGTATGCTGGCGTGCGGTTTGGCAGGATGGGCGGCCGGCGCCGCTGCGCAGGACGAATGCAGCGCGCGGATCAACTCGATCGTCACCATCGGCGACGTCCAGGCGGCGCTGAACTGCGTCGAGGGCCATGTCAGCGCCGAAGCCTCCCGCTCCAGGCAGGCCATCGACAACAACAAGAAGCAGTTGCTGCAGCAAATCCCCGAACAAATCGAACTGGTGACCACGAACATGCGCCATGTGCCGTTCAAGGAGTCCACGAACGGCAAGTGGAAGCAGATTCCGGATTCCACCGACGCGGACGCCTGTTTTCTCTCTTCCGTGCGCCTGCCGCCACAGGGCCTGTGCCAGGTCACCTACCAGGGCACGCTGGAACACTGGGCCTATAACGTGAGCGATCCGGCCGGCGCCGGCTTTGTCTGCACCGCCACCTGCGTCTGGATGGACCTGCGCCGCAAGGCGGAAACCGCCGGCAAGCCGGACGCTGCGAAACCGGACACCGCCAAGCCGGAAGACGCCAAACCGGAAACCGCCAGCAAGCCATAAGCCGCCCAACAGCGGCGCCCGCTGTACTATTGCAGCGTTCCAAAAAACGCTTGACCCTCTCGTAGCGTCAGGCTTCAAGCTGGTTGCACGCATGAAGAAAGGGAGAGTGTCGATGCTGCTGAAAATTGGTGAACTGGCAAAGCGTACCGGGCTGACGGTACGTACGCTCCATCATTACGACGCGATCGACCTGCTTTCTCCTTCGGCGCGCACCGATGCCGGCTACCGGCTCTACGACCAGAACGATATCGCACGGCTGCACCAGATCCAGGCCATGCGCAGTTTCGGGATGTCGCTGTCCGACATCGGCGCTTATCTCACCAGACCCGACCTTCCCCTGGCCGCAGTCGTTGCGCGGCAAATCGCGATGCTGGACCAGCAGATCGCGCAGGCGAGCCTCTTGCGAGGGCGCTTGTCGCGGCTGCACGGCCAGCTGGCCGCAGGGCAGGGACCGGATCTGGCCGACTGGCTGACTACCCTGGAGCAGATGACCATGTTCGACAAATATTTTACGCAGGACGAATTGCAGCAACTGCCGCTGTACACGGATGCACAAGCGCGCAGCGGCGAATGGAAAGCCCTGGTGGCGCAGGTGAACGCGCTGATCGAAGCAGGGACGCGCCCGGCGGACCCGCGCGCCCAGGCGCTGGCAACGGCAGTGGATGACGAAGCTGGTGCGCGACACCAACGGCAACCCGGTGCTGTTCGCCAAGCTGAACGCGATGCACGAGCAGGAGCCCTCGGTGCAGGAGGAGACCGGCGTCACCCCGAAGCTGATGGGCGTTTATTCTCGCCGCGTCGAATGAAACGCAGTGCGCCCTGTACCGCAACTACCTGGACGACGACGAGTACGCCTACCTGCGCGCCAACATCGGCAAGCGCAGCGCCGAGTGGCCGCCCCTGATCGCGCAGGTGCGCACGGCGATGGACGAGGGCCGCGCACCCGGCTCGCCCGAAGTGCAGGCGCTGGCACGCCACTGGTTCGACCTGTTCCGCTCGATTGCCGGCGACAATCCCGCCACCCAGCTCAAGTTTCGCCAGGCGCTGGAAAACGAGCCCGGCCTGACGAAGGGCGGATGGGTCGATGCACCGATGCGCGCGTTCCTCCGGGCGGCGATGGAGGCGATGCGGGGCAGGGTGGCGTCCTGACGCCACGCGGTAGCACGCGCCGCCACAGCTTTTTACGCAGTGTGGATAAACGCGCGCCTATTTTCAAATAGATGTTGAGCTTGCTACAGGACGTGCATTACATTTGGAAATAATAAAAAATTTACATCACTTCCGGAAGTCCTGAGCCATCATCCAAGGGAGCATTGCATGCGTAAGCAGATGTCGAAAATCTTGCGGCCAGGCGTCCTGGCTTCGAGCATCCTTGCCGCACCAGGCGTGATGGCGCAGCCAGCTGGCAAGCACGCGAAGCGGCAGCGAAGCGCAAGATGCAGCGCGTCCTGATCACGGGCTCGTCGATCAAGCGGCTCGACGACGAGGCGGCGCTGCCGGTGCAAGTGATTTCGCGCGAGGACATCGACAAGATGGGCGCCACCACCGCTGCCGAACTGGTGCGCAACATCAGCGCGAATACGGCGCCGCTGACGGACGGGCCGAGCATCTCGGACAGCACCTCGGGCCAGCGCGGCCTGAATGGCGCCAACATGCGCGGCCTGGGCGTGTCGTCCACGCTGGTGCTCCTGAACGGCCGCCGCCTGGCCAATTTCGCTTCGCCGGGCGACAACGCCGGCGTCGACCTGAACAACATCCCGGCCGGTGCGATCCAGCGCGTCGAGGTGCTCAAGGACGGCGCCTCGGCGATCTACGGCACCGACGCCATCGGCGGCGTGATCAATTTCATTACGCGCAAGGACTATACCGGGATCGACTTGGCGGCCTCGGCCGCCGGTACCCAGCACGGCGGCGCCGGCAAGCGCACCGCCAGCCTCAGCGCCGGCGCCGGCGATCTCGCCACCGACCGTTTCAACGTGTTCGGCGTACTCGACGTGCAGCAGCTCGACCGCCTGCGCTCGCGCCAGCGCAGCTTCATCGCCGAGCGCGCGCTGGCGACCACCTTGCCGGCCCAGATGTCGAGCAACACCTTCCCCGCGAACGTGGACATCTCGGCTGCGCAGCGCGCCGCCCTGGTCGGCGCCGGCTTGCTGCCGGCCGGCAGCAGGTCGAGCCGGGTCAACCCGAGCGCGCCCGGCTTGCAATCCGCCCGCCACCGTCTACGCGGCACAGGGACCGGGCGGCGTGGCCGGCTGCAGCTACGACTACATGGAAGACACCGAGATCTACCCCGATTCGCGCAAGATCGGTTTCATCGGCCGCGCCACGTTCCAGCTGGACGAGAACAACCAGCTGTTCGCCGAGCTGGTGCAGACCGAAGCGAAGTCGACCTATGTGCTGTCGCCGAATCCGGTGCGCATCCGCAACCTGCCGGTGAGCATCCTGCCCGCGGCCTACCGCAGCGCGCTCACGGGCCGGGCCTGCCGGCGACCTTCAGCGGCATCCGCTACCGGATGCAGGAAGCGGGCAACCGCAGCAACGAGGTGAGCAGCACCGGCCAGCGCCTGGTGCTGGGCGCCAGCGGCCTTCTCGCCGGCTGGGACTATGACCTGGCCCTGGCGCGCGCCGAGAACCGGGCCATCGACAAGTACGTGAACGGCTATGTGCTGTACGACCAGTTCGACGCGGGCGTGCGCAGCGGCATCATCAATCCATTCGCGCCGTCGTCGCAGGCCGGCCTCGACCTGATCAACAGCATCAAGATCAGCGACGAGGCGCGCAAGGCGAAGGGCATCTCGACCTCGATCGACGGCAAGCTGTCGCGCGCGCTGACGCGGCTCGCCGGTGGCGACCTGGCGCTGGCCGTCGGCGGCGAATTCCGGCGCGAGCACCAGGTCTTCACGCCGTCGAGCCTGCTCGTGTCGAACAACATTGCCGGCGACCGCGACAGTACCGTGCCGGCCGGCGAGCTGCTCGAGGTCGAGACGGCGGACAATACGCGCAGGGTGGCCTCGGTCTTCACCGAACTGGTTGCCCCGTTCACCAAGGAACTGGAGATGCAGTTCGCGCTGCGCTACGACCGCTACAGCGAAGTCGGCAGCACGACCAATCCGAAGATCGGCCTGCGCTGGCAGCCGAACGCGGCCCTGCTGCTGCGCGCCTCGGCCGGCACCGGTTTCCGCGCCCCCTCGCTGTCGGACCTGAAGCGCCCGACCATCTTCGGCACCTCGGCCGGCATCCTGACCGACCCCCAGTGCGTGGCCCAGGAAGGCAGCATCGACCTGTGCACCGACCAGTGGAACGTCGAACGCCGCTCGAATCCCGACCTCAAGCCGGAGAAGTCGCGCCAGTTCACACTCGGCACCGTGCTCGCGCCGAACAAGCGCACCAGCTTCTCGGTCGACTACTGGAACATCGAGAAGCGCGATGTCATCAGCACGCTGGGCGAGCAGGTCATCATCGAAAATCCGGCCGCCTACAACGGCAAGTACATCGAGCGCGACGAGGACGGCTTCATTTCGAACATCCTCCTGATGAAGGAAAACCAGGGCCGCCTGAAGACCTCGGGCATCGACGTCGAGGCCGACTGGCGCACCGAGCGCGGCGACTGGGGGCGCTTCGGCGTCAACCTGTCGGGCACCCGGATCCTGCGCTACGACCGCCAGTTCGGACCGGCCGAACCCTACCGCAGCAACCTGAGCGTGTTCCTGAACGACCAGGCAATCCAGAAATGGCGTCACCGCATCAATTTCGAATGGGACAAGGGGCCGGTCAGCCTGACCCTGGCCAATCAATACTCCTCCAGCTACACCGACCAGAACACGACCTACGACCCGTTTACGGATGCGCTGCTGGCGCCGAACAAGGTCAAATCGTATTCGCTGTGGGACCTGACCGGCAGCTGGGCCATCAGCAAGCAACTCAAGTTGCGTGCCGGCCTGCTCAACCTGCTCGACAAGGACCCGCCGTTCTCGAACCAGGCCTGGTTCTTCCTGGCCGGGTACGACCCCAGCTACACCGATCCGCGCGGCCGCAGCGGCTTCGTCAGCGTGAACTATTCGTTCAGGTAAGCCATGCTGAAGACAATGGCTGGGCGCGCTGGCGCTCACGCTGGCCGCATGCGCGGCGGCGGCTGCGACGGCGCCGCAGGGATCGCTGGTCATCATCGGCGGCGGCCTGCGCGCCGAGAATGCCGCCGTGTGGGAGAAGATCGTGGCGCTGGCCGGCGGCAAGGGGGCGCGCATCGCGGTGCTGCCGACGGCCGCCGGCAATCCCGAGCGCGAAGGCGGCATGGCGGCCGCCAACCTGAACCGCCATGGCGCGCAGGCCTTCGTCGTGCCGCTGGCGCCGCGCCTGGCCGGCAGCGATGTCCGCAAGGCGGCCGACGACCCGGCGCTGGCGCAGGCCGTGCGCGCGGCCGGCGGCGTGTTCTTCACCGGCGGCGACCAGGCCCGCATCACCGGCACGCTGCGCCGCCCGGACGGCAGCAACAGCGCGGTGCTGGACGCGCTGTGGGCGCTGTACCGGCGCGGCGGCGTGATCGCCGGCACCAGCGCCGGCGCCGCCATCATGAGCCGCACCATGTTCTACGATCCGCCGCCCGATGTGCTGCCGCTGCTCAAGCACGGCCTCGTGGATGGCAAGGATATCGCGCCCGGCCTGGGTTTCATTGGCGACGATGTCTTCGTCGACCAGCACCTGCTGGCGCGCGGACGCTTCGCGCGCATGCTGCCGGCGATGCTGAGCAAGGGCTATACGCTGGGGCTCGGGATCGACGAAGACACCGCCATGGTGGTGGCGCCTACGCGCGAGGTGAGCGTGATCGGCCGCACCGGCGCGATCGTGCTCGACCTGGGCGACGCGGTCACGGACAAAACCAGGGCGCAGTTCAACCTGTCGAATGCGCGCATCAGCTACCTGGACAACGGCGACCGCTTCAGCCTCGCGCAGCGCGCATTCGCCCCCGGGCCGGGCAAGGAGCCGGTCGAAAAGACGGGGGTGGAGCACCGCGACGCCCTGTTCTATCCCGACATCCTGGGCAATACGGCGGTCCTCGACCTGCTGGTCAAACTGGCCGACAGCGACCTGCAGCGCGCCACCGGCCTCGCCTTCGACGGGCCGGCCAGCCGTGCGCCGGAACGCGGTTTCGAATTCACTTTTACCCGTACGCTTGATACGCGCGAATACGCCACCAACCGCGAGGATGCGTGGTCGATCTACCGGATCCGGATGGATGTGCGGCCGGTGCGCATGCAGCAGCCGCTGTACACGGCCGAGTAGAAGGCGGCGCGGCGCGGCGCCAGCTTCAGCCGAGCGTCACGACTTCGCGCTTGTTGCCTGAAAGGCGTCGAACAGGCGGCGATGGTGCAGGTAGGACAGCGTGTCTTCGCGGGTGTAATACGCCGCCACCCACTCGAGCAGGAAGGCCAGCTTGCTTTGCTGATCGGCCATGGACGCGTATTTGTGCGGCTCCCACGGCCGCCTGCGGTTGTTCGCGAGGCAAACGTCCAGTCCGGGGTTCATGAACACGAGTTCGGAACAATAGGGGAGCGCCGCTTCGATCACGTCGCCATAGCAGCCCTCGGCAACCCAGCGATCGTGGGTCGTGGCGAATGCCAGCAGCTCGGCCTGCACCTGTTCAGGCGCGCGCGCGACCGCGATCTTGCCCGGCTCCCAGACGATGGTGTCCAGGTCCAGGTGCACCAGATCGTGCTGCGCCGCCAGTGCGCGCGCACGTGTCGATTTGCCGGAGCCGGAATTGCCCATGATGAGTAATCGCATGGCGAACCTTTCCTAATTTCCACAAAGTATTATATTAACCTGTTCAAGTAATGCTTGACCCTCACGCAAGGTCAGGCTCCAGCATGGCTGCACGCATGAAGAAAGAGAGGACACGATGCTGCTGAAAATCGGCGAACTGGCGAAACGCACCGGCTTGACCGTGCGCACGCTGCACCATTACGACGGCATCGCGCTCCTGTCTCCTTCGGCGCGTTCCGACGCCGGCTACCGGCTCTACAACGAAGCTGACATCGCCCGGCTGCACCGCATCCTGGCGCTGCGCAGGTTCGGGATGGCGCTGGCCGAGATCGGGACCTATCTCACCGGACCGGACTTGCCGCTGACGGACCTCGTCGAGCGCCAGATCGGCCTGCTCGATCGACAGATTGAGCAGGCCACTGCCTTGCGCAGCCGCCTCGCGCGCCTGCGCGGGCAGCTGGGCGAAGGGCGGCAGCCGGATCCGGCCGACTGGTTGACCACACTGGAGCAGATGACCATGTACGACAAATACTTTACGCAGCAAGAGTTGCAGGAACTGCCGCTGTACACCGATGCCGACAAGATCAAGGGCGAGTGGCAGGCACTGGCGGCCGAGGCGCAGGGATTGATCGACGCCGGCGCCGATCCCGCCGATGAACGCTCACGGGCGCTGGCAAAGCGCTGGATGGCGACGGTGGCGCGCGATACCGGATCGAATCCGGTCCTGTTCGCCAAGCTGAATGCGATGCACGAACAGGAGCCGTCGGTGCAGGAGCGCACTGGCGTCACCTCGGCAGTGATGGCCTTCGTGCTGGCAGCCACGAAAGAGACCCAGCTGGCGGTCTACGCGCGCTATCTCGATGCCCACGAGCTGGCATTCGTGCGCGCCAATCTCGGCAAACGCAACGCTGAATGGCCACCGCTGCTGGCCCGCGTGCGTACGGCAATGGACGAGGGCAGGGCGCCCGATTCGCCCGAGGCGCAGGCGCTCGCGCGCGAATGGTTCGATTTGTTCCGCTCGTACGCCGGCGACAATCCGGCAACCCAGCAAAAGATCCGCCAGGCCCTGCAGAACGAGCCGGAACTGAAACAGCCGGGCATGGTGGACGAGCGCATGCTTGGGTTCATCCGGGCAGCGATGCAGTCCATGCCACGGGGCTGATGCAAAAAAAGCAGAGCCGCAGCTCTGCCTTTTCCATTACATAAGCGCAAACGCTTACTGCACCAGCAGCGGCTTCAGGTACTTGCCCGTCACACTGTCCGGATTCTCCGCCACGTCTTCCGGCGACCCGGTGGCGACGATCTTGCCGCCGCCGGCGCCGCCTTCGGGGCCGAGGTCGACGATCCAGTCCGCCGTCTTGATGACGTCCAGGTTGTGCTCGATGATCGCGAGCGTATTGCCCTGGTCGCGCAGGCGGTGAATGACTTTCAGCAGCAAGTCGATGTCGGCAAAGTGCAGACCGGTGGTCGGCTCGTCCAGGATGTACAGGGTACGCCCGGTATCGCGCTTCGACAGTTCCAGCGACAGTTTCACGCGCTGCGCTTCGCCGCCCGACAGGGTCGTCGCGCTCTGGCCCAGCTTGATGTAGCCGAGGCCGACATCGAGCAGGGTCTGCAGCTTGCGTGCGATCACCGGCACCGGCTTGAAGAACACGTGCGCATCTTCGACCGTCATCTCCAGCACTTCGGTGATGTTCTTGCCCTTGTAGTGCACCTCCAGGGTTTCGCGGTTGTAGCGCTTGCCGTGGCAGACGTCGCACGGCACGTAGACGTCCGGCAGGAAGTGCATCTCGACCTTGATCACGCCATCGCCCTGGCAGGCTTCGCAGCGGCCGCCCTTGACGTTGAACGAGAAGCGGCCCGCCGAATAGCCGCGTTCCTTGGCCGTCGGCACCGTCGCGAACAGGTCGCGGATCGGCGTGAACAGGCCGGTATAGGTGGCCGGGTTCGAGCGCGGCGTGCGGCCGATCGGCGCCTGGTCGACGGAAATGACCTTGTCGAAGTGCTCGAGGCCGAAGATCGCATCGTGCGGCGCCGGTTCCGTCTGCGAGCCGTACAGGTGGCGCGACAGGGCCGGATACAGCGTGTCGTTGATCAGCGTCGATTTACCCGAACCCGAGACACCCGTAATACACGTCATCAGGCCGACCGGCAGGTGCAGGGTCTCGCCTTTCAGATTGTTGCCGGTGGCGTTGGTGATCACCAGCTGGCGCTCGGGGTTCGATGGCGTCCGCTTCTTCGGCACCACGATCTTGCGGCGGCCGTCGAGGTACTGGGCGGTGATCGAGTGCTCGTTGGCCATGATCTGTTCCAGCGTGCCTTCGGCGATGATCTGGCCGCCGTGCACGCCCGCGCCCGGACCCATGTCGACGATGTAGTCGGCGGTGCGGATCGCGTCTTCGTCGTGCTCGACCACCAGCACGCTGTTGCCGATGTCGCGCAAGTGTTTCAGGGTGCCGATCAGGCGGTCGTTGTCGCGCTGGTGCAGGCCGATCGACGGCTCGTCCAGCACGTACATCACGCCGGTCAGGCCGGAACCGATCTGCGAGGCCAGGCGGATGCGCTGCGCTTCGCCGCCCGACAGGGTATCGGCGCTGCGGTCGAGCGACAGGTAATCGAGGCCGACGTTGTTCAGGAATTTCAGGCGCGCGATGATTTCCTTGATCACGCGCTCGGCGATGTCTTTTTTCGCGCCGGTCAGCACCAGGGTCTCGAAGAACTCCAGCGTATCGCGCAAGGGTTTATCCGACACTTCATAAATGGCGCGCTGCTGGGCGCCCTGGCCGATTTTGACGAAGCGCGCTTCGGTGCGCAGGCGCGCGCCGTCGCACGAGGGACATTTTTTCTCGTTGATGAATTTCGAGAGTTCTTCCTTGACCGCCATCGAATCGGACTCGCGGTAACGGCGCTGCAGGTTGTTCACCACGCCCTCGAAGGTGTGCTCGCGAATCACGGTGCGGCCGCGCTCGTTCACATAGGTGAACGGGATCGCGGTCTTGCCGGAACCGAACAGGACGGCGTCCTGCGCCGGCTTCGCCAGCTGCTCGAAGGGTTTGTCCAGGTCGAATTCGTAATGCGTCGCGAGATTCGACAGCATCGTGAAATAGAACTGGTTGCGGCGATCCCAGCCTTTGACGGCGCCGGAGGCCAGCGACAAATTCGGGAAGGCGACAATCCGCTTCGGGTCGAAGAACTCGATATGGCCGAGGCCGTCGCACTCGGAGCAGGCGCCCATCGGGTTGTTGAACGAGAACAGGCGCGGCTCGAGTTCCTGCAGCGAATAGCCGCAGACGTTACACGCGAACTTGTTCGAGAACACGGTCGCCTGCTCGGTGTCCATCTCGAAGGCCACGGCGCGGCCATCGGCCAGGCGCAGTGCCGTCTCGAAACTCTCGGCCACGCGCTGCTTGATCTCCGGATTGACCTTGATGCGGTCGATCACCACGTCGATCGTATGCTTTTCGGTTTTTTTCAGCTTCGGCAGCTCGTCGATCTCGTAGATCTTGGCCGGATTGACGCCGCTCTGGATGCGGAAGCGGACAAAACCCTGGGCCTGCATGCCGGCAAACAGGTCGCCGTGCTCGCCCTTGCGGCCGGCCACGACCGGCGCCAGGATCATCAGTTTCGTGCCTTCCGGCATGGCCAGCACGGAATCGACCATCTGCGAGACGGTTTGGCGCCGCCAGCGGCTCGTGCGGGTGGTCCGGGCAATAAGGCGTGCCGACGCGCGCGTACAGCAGGCGCAGGTAATCGTGGATCTCGGTCACGGTGCCGACGGTCGAGCGCGGATTGTGCGAGGTCGCTTTCTGCTCGATGGAAATGGCCGGCGACAGGCCTTCGATCAGGTCGACGTCCGGTTTTTCCATCAGCTGCAGGAACTGGCGCGCATAGGCCGACAGCGACTCGACATAGCGGCGCTGGCCTTCGGCATACAGGGTGTCGAAGGCGAGCGAGGATTTACCCGAGCCCGACAGGCCGGTGATGACGATCAGCTTGTTGCGCGGCAGGTCGAGGTTGATGTTCTTGAGATTGTGAGTGCGGGCACCACGAATACGAATTTCTTCCATTAAATTTGGCAGGCTTTCAATAAGTTTTGCGGGGCCGCGCACGTTACTGTCGCGTTGGCGGGCCAATCGAGGGGGAATCTGCTAGTTTAACGCGTTTTTGTTGCGGCTGTACATTCATCCAGTACTAGGGTGTACCAGCGATGTCAGCCTGATATGCCGTTCTGGCAAGGGAACTCGAAGTCGACAATATCAGTTCTGGTGGTATGTGAGCCGTTTGGCCCGGGCTTCAATGTCAAACCGTTCAGAATCCGAAAATAAATTTGGCTGCGGGGCGTAGGGCGACATCTGCCGACAACGATTCGCCGTTTTTGCGCCGTGCTGAATGCTGACTGACCCCAACAAAAATGTGTTTTACTGGCGCCCACTTCGGCCCCATAATATCGTGCTGCATCACCCAGTTCCCTGGCGCTTAGAAGCGTGCAGAGCCAGGGCTCACAACATCCTGAAGGAGTAACACATGGCATCAGTTAACAAGGTCATCATCGTCGGCAACCTCGGCCGCGACCCGGAAATCCGCTACATGCCGAGCGGCGACGCCATCGCGAACATCGCGGTCGCCACCTCGTTCAAGTCGAAGGACAAGAATACCGGCGAGCAGAAAGAGCTGACCGAATGGCACCGCATTTCGTTCTTCGGCCGCCTGGCCGAGATCGTCGGTCAGTACCTGAAAAAAGGTTCGTCGGTCTACGTCGAAGGCCGCCTGCAGACCCGCAAGTACACGGACAAGGACGGCATCGAGCGCTACGCGACCGACATCGTCGCTGAAAACATGCAGATGCTGGGCGGCCGTGCCGGCATGGGCGGCGACAGCGGCGGCATGGGCATGGACGACGGCGGCGGCTACGAGCCACAGCAGCAACAGCAGCGTCCGGCCCCACGCCAGGCGCCACAGGCACCGGCAGCGCGTCCGCAGCCACAGCGTCCGGCACCGAACTTCTCGGATATGGATGACGATATTCCGTTCTAAATTCTACTCGAGCCGAGAGACAGATGAGTTCGTGCGCGGCACTGTCACAGCGCAAGCTCTCTTTGGTCTGTCAACAAGTTCGCCACGATCGCTCGTGTCGTTCAGCAATGGCTAAGAGAACGCCAGATGTTTGCCGATTTGTGTTTTTCTTCAAATCTGTTACACTCTGACGCAACAACTAATCCGCAACGCCGGTGTGGCTAGACCATCTGGGGTGCGGGGAGAAAGCCGGCGCAAGCCGGTTTTTTCATTTCTAGGGAGTAAAAATGCCAGAAGCACCGGCACCCCCTGAACTGTTGCGTACTCGAATTTACGTCGACGGTTATAACCTTTATTATGGTTGTCTTAAAGGTACGCCTTATAAGTGGCTGGATTTATTGGTCCTTTTCGAACAAGGCATCCTCCCTTCCAGCGCCCCACATGCAAGCGTTTTACTACCGCTAAGCGTCAAATTCTTCACTGCCAAAATTCTCGAAAAAGCTGCCAAGGCATCTGATTCGGTCTCCTCACAGGCGCGTTACCATACCGCACTTCGCAAGCTATATGGGGAACGGATTGAGCTCATTGAAGGCTATTATTCGCTTATTGAATCAAAGGCGAAACTGGTCGATTCCAGTCAGCCCGACACTTGGCCGCGCGATTGTTCCGAAACCTTGGTCTGGAAACTTGAGGAAAAACAGTCAGATGTTAAACTTGGCGTTGCAGGCTTACCATGACGCTATTACAGGTGAGGTTGACCAAGTAGTCATTGTGACGAACGATACCGATATTGCACCGGCATTGAAGCTTATCCGAACTCATACTAAGGTCAAGATAGGATTGGTAGTGCCAACCCGCCATCAACAGCGGATCCCCAATACCGAGTTAGCTGACCTTTCGCACTGGGTGCGGTCACATATCACCGTAGAGGAACTAGCAAAGGCACAATTACCACGAGTAATCAATGGACGTAAGCCCACAATCAAACCCGAGTCTTGGTATGCCAGACCGGATTTAATGGAGCGCGTGCTGATGCTTGCTATCAGGGTGAGCGGCAGCCGTAGCAAAGCGTTCAAGTGGATGGAGGAGCCGAACTCCTATTTGGATGGGGAGATGCCGATCGATCTCGTCGAGACAGAGGACGGAGCAGCAAAGGTTATTGCCTATATCGAACGCTATGAGCAACATCAAGCTGCCTCATGATGCAAGCTAACGCTGTGTACGCAGCGCCTGCCGTTCCTGCGTCCGCATTCATGCGATTGGAACTTGCTCAACAATATGCATGAGTTTTGGTTTTCAAATCGTCCGCTCGCGGGACTGCCGCGAGCGCCGACATTCAAGCACACATTCCCTAGCCGCTACATATCCACCTTCATCTCGAACCCGCCATAAATCATGCGCTTGCCGTCGAAGGGCATGTTTTCCGGCTTCATGAACTCGGCCATGCGCGGGTCCTTCATGACCTTGTCGTTGACTTCGTCGCGTGTTGCGCGCGACGGGTAGACGATCCAGGAGAAGACCACCAATTCTCCTTCCTCCAGGTTCACGCTCTGCGGGAACGAGGTGAGCTTGCCCGGCTTGACGTCGTCGCCGACGCATTCGCGGAACTCGGTCGCGCCGAATTCGCGCCAGATGGCGGCGCATTTGCGCGACATGTCCAGGTAAGCCTCGAGTTTGTCTTTATGGACGGGAACCACAAAACCATCGACATACGCCATGACCTTCTCCTTTGATGTGGGATTGGTTGGACTTCAGCGGCCGGAATAAAATTCCGGCCAGCGTAAGTCTAGCCCAGCGCCGCCTCGATCGCCGCCACCAGGGCCGGGTCGTCCGGCTTCACATCCGGTGCGAAGCGGGCGATGACTTGGCCGTCGCGCCCGACCAGGAATTTTTCGAAATTCCAGGTGATGTCGGTCGCGTTCTTCGGGCTCAGGCCGTGCTCGGCCAGCTTGTCGCCGAAGGTGCTGCCGTCGGCCTGGCGCGCCTGCGGCTGGGCTGCGATCAGTTCGCGGTACAAGCGGGTGGCGCGCGTCGCGGTTGACTTCCACCTTCTCGAACATCGGGAAGCGCACGCCGTAGTTGCGCTGGCAAAAATCGGCAATCTCCGCCGCGTCGCCCGGTTCCTGGGCGCCGAAATCGTTGCAGGGAAAGCCGAGGACGACGAGGCCGCGTTCTTCGTAGTGCTCGAACAGTTTTTCCAGGCCGGCGTATTGCGGCGTGAGGCCGCATTGCGATGCGACGTTCACGATCAGCATGACTTTGCCGCGGTAGTCGCCGAGCGTGGCGTCCTGGCCTTCGAGGCGGTGCAGCGGGATATCGAAGAGCGTGCTCATGGGGTCAGTCCTCAGGGTTGCAAAAGACTTATCCTACCGCGCACCAGCAAGCGTGCTGGCGGCACGCGAAACACCCGCCGTGCTTGACGGCGCCGCCGCCCGCGCCTTATAAGCCATGCTATGCAACGACGAGCCGCTCCATGACGCAGGATCCCAGCAAAGCCATTGCCGGCGCCGACAAGGCACGGCGCCATGCGCGCCTGCTCGAGGGCTTGCGCAGGTTCGTCGCGCGCGAACGCGAGGCGGCGCAGCAGAACCTGCTCGACGTCTGGCGCCAGCCGCTGCCGGACCGGCTGGCGAAGGGCCTGACGCAACGCTTCCTGCGCCTCGAGGCCGGTCCCGAGACGGGCACCGCGTGGGCCTGGCTCGGCGCCGGAGAATCGCGTTTCCGCGAGGGAGACCTGGTCTGCCTGCATGGGGGCTCGCCCCTGGAGGCGATGCTGTCGCGCGAGGCGGCCTTCGAATGCGAGGAAGAGGGGCGCTGGCTGCTGCGCCTGAAGCACGCCGCCGCCGTGATCAAGGCCGCCGCGGGCGAGCCCCTGTATGCCGACCCGGACGACTTCGATCTCACCAAATATTACGAGCAGGTGCTGGACGATATCGGCCAGACGATTCCTCCTTCGCGCGCGAACCGCTGCCTGATGCCGCTGCTGGACGGCCACATCAGCAATGAATTCGACCCGCGCGATGTCGAGGAAGCCGAAGCCATCGCCCTGGACGAGGGCCTGAATGCGGCGCAGGCCGAGGCGGTCGGCAAGATGCTCGGGGCCGACCAGGTGGCCTGCATCCAGGGCCCGCCCGGTACCGGTAAAACGCGGGTGCTGGGACTGGCGGTGCGCCTGCTGGTCGAGCGCGGCGAGCGGGTGCTGGTGACCTCGCATACCCACATGGCGATCAATAATGCGCTCAACAAGATCGCGGCGCAAGGCGTGCCGGTGGCGAAGATCGGCCGCCTGACCCAAACGAACGGGCTGGAGCCGGGCGTGCGCCTGGCCGACAGCTTCGCCGAATGGCACGGGCGCCCGCAGGACGGCGGCTACGCGATCGGCGCCACGCCGTTTGCCACCTGCACCTACCGGCTCGAAAACTGCGAGTTCGATACCGTCGTGTTCGACGAAGCGAGCCAGGTGACGCTGCCGCTGGCCCTGATGGCGATGCGCCGCGGCGCGCGCTTCGTCTTCATCGGCGACCAGAAGCAGCTGCCGCCGGTGCTGCTGGCGCGCTCGATCCTCGACGACATCCCGGGCTCGATCTTCGCCAAGCTCACCGCGCACAACGTCGACAGCGTGATGCTGACCGATACCTACCGCCTGAACCGGGAACTGGCTGCCTGGCCGAGCCAGGCCTTTTATCAGGGGCGCCTGCGGCCAGCGGGGCCGAACCGCGAGCGCAAGCTCAGCCTGCGTCCACGCGACGATGGCGACCCGTTCGACGCGGCCCTGCGCGATGCGGCCAGCATGGTCTTCATTCCGACCCTGGACGAGAGCGCGCGCAGCCGCAATCCGGAGGATGCGCAGCTGGTAGCGAGCCTGTGCGCGGCGGCGATCGAGGGCGGCTTGGCGCCGCACGAGATCGGCATCGTCACGCCCTTCCGCGCGCACGGGCGCACGGTGAGGAATGCCCTGGTCGACGCTTTCGGCTGGCACACTGCGCGCGCCATCGTGGCCGACACGGTCGAACGCATGCAGGGGCAGGAGCGCGAGTTAATCATCCTGTCGCTGGCCGCGGGAGACCTGCGCTTCCTGGCGGCGGTGGCTGAATTCTTTTTCCAGCCCGAGCGCCTGAACGTCTCGGTGACGCGGGCGATGACGAAGCTGGTCATCATCGGCCCCGAGCTGCCGCCGGCGTTCCAGTCGAACGACGAACGCATGGCGCGCAACTCTGTCCCTGTACCGCAGCTCTGCTGGCCAGCGGCGCGGCGCATCGAATTCTGACGATGGCGCTCTTCATTCCCGAATGGACCCGTGCCAGCGGCCGCCAGCTGCAACTCAAGCGCGTGCTCAACGCGCTGGACGACGCGACCATCGTACGCAAGCCCTTGCGCGAGGAGGACGCGGCGCCCGACCTGTTCCTCGAACACGCGGAGCGCGGCTGGCTGGCCTTGGCCGTGATCGACACGCCTTTCGATGGACTCGACGCCCGTCAACTGTTCGCCAGCGAAGCACGCGCCGCTTTCGACGCGCGAGTGCGGGCCTGGCGCGCCGCGCTGCCGCAAGCGCTGCCCCTGCTGTTGTTGCTGTGGGCCTGCAGCGAGGAGGAGGTGGCCGTGCTCGCCCACCAGGTCGAGGACGCCGGCGTGCGCCTGCTGTCGCGCGAACGCACTCTCGAACGCGGCGCGCCCGGCCTGGCGGCGTTGCAGCGGCCGCTGGCGCCTGGCGACGAAGATGCTTTACGTACGCGCTTCTTTCCTGAATCAGGCATCCCGCTGCCCTCGGTCGCGCGCCGCCGTTTCAGGCGCAGCAATGGCGCCAGCCTGGGCCTGTTCCTCGATCCCCAGCAGGAGTGGGCCAGCAAACTCGATCTCGACCTGCCGGACGAGCAGGCGCAAGCGGCTACCGATTTGACCGTGCGCCTGGTGAACGGCGTGGCCGGCAGCGGCAAGACCTTGATCGCCCTGAGCCGCGCGCTGCTGCTGGCCGAGATGCATCCGCGCGAACGGGTGCTGATCCTGATCCACAACACGCCGATCGTGGCCGACATCCGCGAGCGCCTGCACCGCGTCCACGGCCGCCTGCCGACTAACCTCGAGATCACGACCTATTCGGCCTGGATCCACCGCCAGTGGCGCAGGATTTACCGGATGCCGCTGGTGCTGCCGTCCGACCCGGCCCAGGTGCCGAACCTGGTGCGCGGTTTGCGCCCGCGCTGGCCGGAGTTGAAACTGGCGGATGCCCAGCTGGTCGAGGAGTGCGACTTCCTCAACGAGATGCTGGTGACCAGCGAAGCCGAGTACATGGACACCAGCCGCGCCGGCCGCGGGTTCTCGCTGCGGGCGAAGGAGCGGCGCGAGCTCTGGCAGCTGTTCGAGGCGCTCACCGACGCGCTGCGCGCCGAGGGCCTGCGCTTGTGGAGCGCGGTGGCCCTGGACGTCTGCCGCGCGCCCGCGCACGGCGCGTTGGAACGCTACGAACACATCCTGGTCGACGAAGCGCAGTTCTTCGCGCCCTCCTGGTTCCACACGGTCAAACTGGCGTTAAAACCGCAGGGCCGCCTGTTCCTGTGCGCCGATCCGAACCAGGGCTTCATGAAGAGCCGCCTGAGCTGGCGCAACGCCGGGCTGGACGTGGCGGGGCGCACCAAAAAACTGCTGCGCTCCTACCGCACCACGCAGGCGATCCTGCACACGGCCGGCACCCTGCTGGCGCGCGCCGTGCAGGCCGATCCCGAGGATTACCTGGAGCCCGATTTCACCGAAATGGAAGAGGGCGCCGCGCCGATCCTGCTGCGCGTCGACACGCCGCAGGACGCGGTCGACCGCGCCGTCAACGAGATCGTGGCGCTGGTGCGACACAGCACGGCGTGCCGCTCTCGAGCTTCCTCGTCATCTACGGCAGCCGACACGCCCCGGCAGCTGCTGTACCGGCAGACTGTGCGGCGGCGCTCGGCGCGAAACGGGTCTGGTGGCTGAACAAGGACAAGAAGCAGCCCGCCCGACGGCTACGGCCCCGATTACCTGCGCCTGGCGAACCTGGAAACGGCGACCGGCCTGGAAGGCGGCGCCGTGTTCCTGCTGGGGATGGAGAGCCTGTTGCCGGCGCATGAGGCCGGCGCCGCGCGCGAGGCCGATGCGCGCAAGCTGTATATGGCGATGACCCGCGCCAGTCATCGCCTGGTGATCCTCAGCACGGGCGGAGGTGCCGCCGGATGCGCTGGCGCTGTTCCGGGTGCGAGGCCTGACTATTTGCCGGCCGCGGCGTTATCGAGCTCGGTCAGCTGCCTGATGCGGCGCGCGGTGAGCAGGGCGCGCCAGCTCGATCCCGGCACCTGCGGATGGCGGATCGCGCCGAACAGCTCCATCGCATCGCGGTAGGCCAGCCAGGCGCGCTGCGACTTCTCGACGCCGCTCTTGCGGATCGTGCCGAGGTAAGAGGTGCTGGCCGGGCGGGTCAGCATGAACTGGCGGTAGGTCGCGTTCATCTTGTCTTCGAGGCTGGTCGAATTCCGCTTCCGAGAAGCGCGGCGCCTTGCCCGCTTCGGCGTCGATCACGTCCTGCGCGAACTGGTCGAGTTCCGCCGCCTGCACGTCGAGCTGCAGCGAGCGCGTCGCATTGCCGCTGGCATCGGTCTCGTAGTCGACCCGGTGCTGGGCAAAATAATGGGCCGCCTTGCTCGCCATTTCCAGGCCCAGCTGCTCCTTCGCATTCCAGCCGCGCGCGAGCGCCGCCAGCTGCGCTGCTGCGCGACTTGTCGCGCTGGCGCTCGCGCATGGCCGCGCACTGGCCG
The DNA here is from genome assembly GCA_963729765.1 of uncultured beta proteobacterium. Taxonomy (GTDB): domain Bacteria; phylum Pseudomonadota; class Gammaproteobacteria; order Burkholderiales; family Burkholderiaceae_D; genus Telluria. The sequence continues at coordinate 329,093 of CAVSPL010000021.1, forward strand.
CGCATGTCGGCGGCGGCGTCGTCGCAGACGTCGACCGGGGCGCGGTCCTCGCCGCTGGCGCGCCGGCGCAGGTGCTGGACCCGGCTTTTCATTTCGTCGACCGGACTCTGGATGCTGCAGGCGTGCTTCAAGGCCAGGTCGAACTTCGGCGTCGCTCCGGCGCCATTCGCATGCAGCATCATCAGCACGCCATGCGCATTCGTCTGCGCCGCGCAGGCGTGCACGCGCTGCCAGTCGGCCTTGGTCGCGTCGGGCAGGTTCAGGGTGTCGTAGTAGAGCGCGCCGGCGTCGCAGCGCTTGTCCCGCTGTTCGCAACCAGCGCCGGCGGCACCGGCTTTTCGTTTTTCACGCGCAGGCATTGGCGGTACCAGTCGGTGCTGCGCAGCACCTCCGGCGGCGCGCCGTAGACGTTCGGATAGGGCGCTGCCTGGCTGGCGCCGGCCAGCAGGCCCGCGAACAACAGTGGCCAATAAGCACGGGTCATGGCGATCTCCTCAAAAGTTTCCTGTCGGAAGCTTTAACGCTAACCCGAGCGGCGGGGATCGGTGGTGACACAGCGCATATTCCTATGCCAACGACTTGCCAGATTGACTGTGAACCTCACGCAACGCGCATAAATTTTTCCCGTGCGGCAATGGAAAAATGCGGCTCGCTTGCGTAAAATTGCCGGCCATCACTTCTTGACGCCAACCACTCTACGGTTGGCATTTGTTTTTTTAGACCCCTGTTAGCACTCAGTTACGAACGGCAGAGACGTCGCAAAGACGCCACCGTTCCAAGCCCAATCCGCAGAGTGGAGCGCTCTCGGACAGCACTGAAGCGCAGGCTTTCTCCTGATTACGGAAAAAATGCACACCTCTGTCAGCGCTGTCCCCGCCCCGAACGCTTCGTCGCGCAGCCCGGTTCTCGTACAAGCACAACAATATTCCCTGCCCATCGTCTTCGCCCTGTTCGGCGTGATCATGGGTTCCTGGGCCGGCCGCATCCCGGCCCTGGCCGAACGCGTGCACGTGTCGCACTCGGCCCTGTCGATGGTGCTGCTGTGCGGCGGCGTCGGCGCCTTGCTGTCGTTCCCGGTGTCGTCCTTCCTGATGGGACGCTTCGGCGCCCGCAAGTCGCTCCTGATCGCCGGCCTGGCGCTGTTGAGCGTGCTGGTGTCGATCGGCATGGCGCCGACCGTGCCGCGCCTGATGCTGGCCGTGCTGATGCTCGGCATTACCGCCAGCACCTATGACGTCGCCATGAATGCCGCCGCCGCCAGGCGCGAACAGCAGACCGGCAAATCGGAAATGTCGATGCTGCACGGCCTGCGCCTGCGCCGGCGGCCTGGCCGGCGCCACCCTGGGCAGCCTGATGGCCGGCCTGCACATCGCCCCCGCCACCCACTTCCTGATGCTGGCCCTGCCGCTGGCGATGGCGCTTGTATGGCGCCTGCCAGATGCTCGACCTGGACGACGCCGCCGAAAAGGTGGAGAAGAAAAAATTCGCGCTGCCGCGTGGTCCGATGGTGCTGCTGGGCCTGCTGGGCTTCCTCGGTTCGATGTCCGAAGGCAGCATCGCCGACTGGAGCGGCGTGTTCCTCAAAGAGCATTTCAAGGTGCGGCGATGGCATGGCGCCGCTGGCCCTGTCCTGCTTCTCGGTGATGATGCTGGTCTCGCGCATGGTCGGCGACAAGATGAAGGTGCGCTACGGCGCCCGGCGCCTGGTCACCAGCGGCGCGCATGTTGTCGGCCGCCGGCCTGTTCTTCGCCGTGCTGTCGCCGAACGCATATTTTGCGCTGGGCGGTTTCGCGGTCGCCGGTCTTGGCCTGGCGCTGCTGTTCCCGTTCGTGTTCAGCGCGGCCGGCGCGCAGGGGCCGGTGGCGCTGGCCGGGGTCGCCAGCATGGCCTACAGCGGCAGCCTGATGGGGCCGCCGGTGATCGGCGCGATCGCGCACTCATCGGGATGCAGGTGGCGATCGGGTACATCGGCGGCCTGTCGCTGGTGATTGCGTTTGTGGCGAGCCGGACGCGCTTGCTCAAGTAATTGTTGTGCGGCCCTGAACGGGCCGCTTGCCTGAAAAAACCAGACGCAGACGCATCCGCAAGGACCGTCTGCGTTATCGTTTCGGGCTCGGCACGACATGCTCTTCAGCCACTGCCGCGGCGACGCGCCCACCATGGCCGTGAAGGCGCGCGTAAATGCGGGCGCGCTGGTGTAGCCGGCCTGGCTGCTGACCACCTTCACCGGCATCCCCTGGCGAGCAGATCCTGCGCGACGCCGATGCGCCAGCGCGTCAGGTATTCGCCCGGCGGCACGCCCACCACGTTCCTGAAATGCTCGGTGAACGCGGGCGCGCGACATGCAGGCTTCGCGGGCCAGCGATTCGAGCTGCCAGGGTTCGTGCGGCCGCGCGTGGATCGCACCCAGTGCCGGCGCCAGCTGGCGGTCGGCAGGCCGGCCAGCAAGCCCACCGACAAGGTGCCCGTTTCGAATTCGTGGCGCAGCACCTGGATCATCAGCACGTCGCACAGGCGGTCGAGGATGACTTCGCGTCCCTGCGCCTTGGCCGCCGCTTCCGCGAACAGCAGTTCGAGCGTGTGCGCAGGGCGGGCATGTCCGCCAGCGGCAGGTAGAAGGCAGGTGGGCAGGGCGCGCGCCAGCGGATTGGCGCCGCCGTCCTCGAAACTGATGTGGGCGCACAGCAGGGTGGCGCTGGCGCCGTCCGGAATCTCGAGCGTGTGGGCCGTGCCGCGCGGATAAAACACCATCGCCGGCGCATCGACCCGCAGCGCGCGGCGCGCCTTCGTGGCGGAAGATCACCGGCCCCTTGCGCACCAGGTGCAACTGTCCGGCCGACTTGTCTTCGGCAAACGCGTTGGCGTCGCAAAACACGCCGTTGAAAAATACGCGGGCACGAAACGAGTAGCGGCCGACCAGCGACGAGATCTTGTCCATAAGCGCCATTATTGAGGATTGGTGGCCTATTCTGGACGATCTGCAATCTTTTGAAAAGATAAATTGACGAAATTGCCGGGTCAGTCGATGACCCGCCACTGCCTCAGGCGTTCGGCCAGAGTTGCTTGTGCAGGCTGGCGACCTGGTCCGGCGGCATGCGCGGCACGCGGTCGGCGGTCAAGAGTCCGTTCTGCTCGTGCTCGACGTCGGTCAGCTGGGTGTAGCACAGCCCGGCGAGGAAGGGCAGCGACGCCAATCCTTCCATCAGCGTGCGATAGCGCTGCGCCAGCTCGTCCTCGTTGCGCACGGTGCCGTAGCTGTCGTACAGGCGGTCGCGCCGCCGTTCGGGGTGGTCGGGCGCGAGCAGGTAGCCGCCGACTTCGGAAAACACGATCGGCTGGCCGCGGTATTGCGCGCCCTGCAGGAACAGGGCCTTGCTCTTGTGCCAGCCGTGTTCCGGCGGCAGGCCGGACAGGCGCGTGGCGGCATAGCGTTCCAGCAGCGCTTCGATCGGGTGCGAATAGTCGTGGATCGTGCAGACGTCGGTCACGTCGGTGTGCTGCCAGCCGTCGTTGTCGATGACGGGCCGCGTGGAATCGACCAGCCGCGTGCGCGCCACCATCCGCTCGAGGAAATCGTGCTGGTGCGGATGGCGCGTCAGTTCCGGAAAGCCGAAGCTCTCCACCACCGGCACCCAGGCCACGATGGACGGGTGGTTGGCGTCGCGCATGACGGCGCGCAGCCATTCGATCTCCAGGCGTTCTTCGGACTCCTCGGACCACGAGCGCGCGTTCGGCATCTCTTCCCACACCATCAGGCCGAGCCGGTCGCACCAGTACAGCCAGCGCTCGTGCTCGATCTTCTGGTGCTTGCGCACGCCGTTGAAGCCGAAGCGCTTGGCCCACAGGACGTCTTCGCGCAGCGCCTCGTCGTTCGGCGCGGCCAGCAGGGTGTCGGGCCAGTAGCCCTGGTCGAGCGCCATCAGCAGGAAGATGCGTTCGCCGTTCAGGTGGAACCAGCCATCCTTCAGTTCGATCGAACGCAGGCCGGCATACGACTCGACGGTATCGACCAGCTGCCCGCGGTGCAGCAGGCGCACGCGCAGCTTGTACAGGTGCGGGTCGCTGCGGCGACCAGGGACGCGGCGCGGGCACCTGCGCGCGCAGCTCGAGGCAGGCGCTGTGGCTGCTGGTGCGCGCCTGCGCGACCACCTGCTCGCGAATCGAGTTCGTCCAGCACGTCGAGTTCGGCTTCCCAGTCGCTCGACGGCCCGTGCAGGTGCACGTTCAGCGCCAGCGTGCCGTCGGGACGGCATTCGGTGACGCGCAGGTAATCGATGCGCAGCGCCGGCACCGGTTCGAGCCAGACGTTCTGCCAGATCCCGCTGGTGCAGTAGTAATAGATGCGCACCGGCGTGCCCGACGAGGACTGCTTGCCGCGCGGCTGGTACGGGTCCTGGCGGTCTTCGACGCGCACGGTGATGCGGTTGGGGCCGGGTTTCAGGTAGGGCGCGATGTCGAACGAGAAGGGCACGTGGCCGCCGCGGTTGCGGCCCGCCACGCGGCCGTTGACCCAGACGTCGGCGCGGTAGTCGACGGCGCCGAAGTGCAGCAGCAGGGCGCCGCTGTCCCAGCCCGCGGGCACGTCGACGCTGCGCGTGTACCACATGACTTCATGGATCTCGCGGCTGCCGATGCCGGACGTCTTCGATTGGTAGGGAAACGGGACCAGGATCCGCTGGGGCAGTTCGCGGCCGTCGTACCAGCGCTCGGACAAGCCGGCGTTGGCGTCGTCGAAGGCGAATTCCCACCAGCCGTCAAGGCTGGCCCACTGCTGGCGCACCATCTGCGGACGCGGATGGGCCGTGCTCGGGGTGTCGAAGCTGCGCATGATATGGGTGAAACCAAGTGGGGGAGGGGACTGCTGTTTGTTTTGCGCTTTGAATAAAAGTGTACTCCCGAACTGCGGCGAAATTTCAAGGTGTCGCCGCCATGCGACAGGCATTTGAAACGAGATGTATCAGGCAGCTACCAGTACGGCCATATCCCCGCCCGCCGCTGCTGCCCCGGATCGGTCCCCGCCAGCAGTGCGCGCGCGTGCTGCAGGACGGCGACGCTGCGCTGGGCGTCCGGGTCCCAGATGCAGCGGTGCTTGTCGCGGTCGAGCGGCGCCCAGCGCGCGATGTCGGCGCGGCTGAAAATGACCACGCTTTTCAGGCGCAGGCCGGCGGCGATATGCGAGACGCCGGTGTCGTTGCAGACCAGCAGGCGCGCATTTTTCATCAGCGCCGCCATCGCCCCGATCGAGAGCGGCGCCGCGGCATTGACGGCGCGCGCCTGCATGTGGCTGGCCACTTCGCTGGCCAGCGCGGCTTCCTCGGCCGAACCGGTCAGCACCACGCCGACGCCGAATTCGGCGGCCAGGCGGTCGGCCACCTCGGCGAAGCGCTGCGGCGGCCAGCGCTTGTCGCGCCGGCGCGCGCCCGGATGGACGCAGATGTAATTGCCCGGTTCCAGCCCGGCGGCGATGCCGCTGGCCTCGAGCTCCTGGCGGTCTTCCTGCGCCAGCGGGAATTCGAGGTGGTCGCCGGCGGCGTCCGGCGCCGAGCCGCTCGACCAGGCGCAGCAGGCGGTCCGGTTCCGCGCCCACTTCCGGATACGGGTACAGGATCGTGCGCTCGGTCGCGACCGCCTTGCCGGCGCAGTAGCCGGCCATCACGCGGGCGCCGAAGCCGGCCACGATCTCGTTGCTGGCCGCGCCGTTGCCGTGCATTTGCAGCGCCAGCGTGGCGCGCCGGCCGCACAGGCTGGTGTAGAAGGGCGTCAGTTCCTCGTGGCGCACTTCCTGCTCGGGCAGCAGCGGATGGCCGGGGAAAGGCCACGAAGTCGTCGATGTAATGCTGGAAGCGGCGCGCGAACTGGCGCGCCCAGGGCAGGCCGACGAGCGTGATGCGCGCCTTCGGCAGGGAAGCGCGCAGCGCGCGCAGGGCCGGCACCGCGCACAGCATGTCGCCCAGGTGCAGGGCGCGAAACACGATGACCGATGCGATGTCGAGCCGGTGGAAAAGCGGACGCCGGGTCACGGTTTCCTCCATTCGATAGGTGTGGGGCAGGGTGGTCATGACGCGTCAGTGCAGCAGCAGGCGGTCGAGGACATTGCGGGTGATGCGTTCGACCTTGCGGTCGCGCCCGTCGGCCAGCACCTGGGCCCAGTCGCTGGTGCCGGCCGAGAACACGGTGCCGCCGCGCTCGAACAGGCCGAGCGTCGCCGCGTGCACGCCTTCGCCGGCCGCATGGCGTGCGCGCGGCGGCAGCTCCGGCCAGCGGCGGTCGAGCGGGCAGGCGGCCAGCAGCTGGTAGCCGTCCGGGGTGCCGTCCTGGTCGGCCCAGGCCGACAGCCGGGCCAGGCCGCTGGCGCGGTCGAAGGTGTCGAGCGGCGCGCCGTCGCAGGCGCAGCCGGCCAGCGGCGGCCAGGTGTCGGCGCCGAATGCCTCGCCGCGCCGCAAGCCGGTGCCGGCGAACACCCAGTGGTCGGGCTGCTGGACGATGAAGCCGCCGGTGTGGCGCGCGCCTTCGCGCCAGCCGCCGCCGTGGCGGTAGCTGGCGCCGCTCAGAGCAGTCTTCGGGCCGTCCCGCGCCGCTGGCGGGCCACCACTGGTCGCGGGCGCCGCGCGCGCCGCCCCGGTGGCAGACCAGGGCGCGGCCGCCGTCGACCAGGTGCGCGCGCCACCGGCACAGGCTGGCGCCGAACCAGGCGGCGTTGCCGCCGCCGGCGATGAAGTCTTCGACCGCGTCGCGCGTTTGTCGCGGTCCAGTATTCGTCATGGCCGGCCGCGACCAGCAGGCGGTAACGCAGCAGCAGTGCGGGATCGGCGTGCAGGTCGAGGTCGGTGCAGAACTCGGGCGCATAGCCCTGGCGCGCCAGCCAGCGGATGAAGCGCGCATCCCAGTGGGCGAAGGTCTGGCGCGTCGAGGCGGCGTCGTAGTGGTCGGGCGCGCCCCAGGCTCGGGCCGCCGATGCCGCCGCCGGGCCGCTGCAGCGAGACGCGCGCGCCGGGCGGATCGAGCGAGGGCGCCGGATTGGCGTAGTAACAGCCGCCGCCGCTGAGGTTGTAGGCATGCCAGGTGGCGAGCGGCAGTTTATACAGCATGCCGCCGCGGCGCTGTCCGCGCACCACGAACAGGGCGGCCGCCGCATCGAGCCCGAGCGACAGCGGCGTCTTGCCTTCGGCGTCTTCGAGATGGGCGATGTAGACGGCCGACGGCCAGTGCGCGGGGATGGGGAATTCGTAGGCCGGCCAGCCCCAGTCCTGGCCCGGGCCGCGCTCGCGCGCACGCTCGCCCGCCTGCCAGGACGAGCTGTGCATCGCCTCGAAGCCGTCGCGCCAGCGGTAGAAGTGCACGCGGAAGCGGCGGCTGCCGGTGGCCACGTGCAGCACCAGGCGCTCGCCGGGCAGCACGCTGGCGCGGCCGGGATAGGCGCGGATCGTGCCGGACGCGGCGGTCTCCTGGTGCATCGTCTCCTCCTGTTTCTGGCGCAGCGATGGGCGATCTGGTCCATCTTTGAGCAGGATGAGCTGCGGTTAGTTCGGCCCGCCGAACGCGGCTGATGCAGGTCGGACGAAGCGCAGAATCAGGAAACCTCGGCGCTTTAAAACGGTCTCAGGATGGATGGCAAGGTCAGCAGGAGGAGAGCGATGCGGCGCCGACCACGACGGCGCCGGTCGGGGTATGATGGCCCACCACTTTGACTGCGACCCGACCATGCTGCAAACGCCCCCGACCTTCACGCCGCTGATGGCGCCGCAGGACCATGCCGACCCGCTCACCTTCGTCTTCCACGGCGGCCGCCTGCTGGTGCGCGAACACGACCTCGCCTTGCCCGACGCCGCCGCGCTGGACCGGGTCAAGCTCGACCCCGCCAACGTGCAGCCGGTCGGCATGCTGGGCGAGCGCTATTGCCAGGCCGGCTGGCTGGAAAGCGATGCCTTGCCGGAAGGGTATGCCTGGCGCGGCCTGCGTTCGCTGCTCGTTCGAACTCGACGAGTCGCTGCTGGGCCTGGCCGGACGCGCGGCGCAGATCGCGGAATGGGCGCGCACCCACCGCTTCTGCGGCGCCTGCGCCCATCCGATGGCGCGCGTGGCGCATGAGCGCAGTTTCAAGTGCGGCCATTGCGGCCACCTTGCCTATCCGCGCATTTCGCCGGCGATGATGGTCCTGATCCGCAAGGGAGATGCCGTGCTGATGGCGATGCACGTGGCCTCGCCCACCAAACGGTTTACGCCGCTGGCCGGCTTCCTGGAGGCGGGCGAATCGATCGAGGAAGCGGTGCACCGCGAGGTGTACGAGGAAGTCGGATTGACGGTGACGAACCTGCAGTATTTCGGCAGCCAGTCCTGGCCTTTCCCGCACTCGCTGATGATCGCGTTTACGGCCGAGTACGCGGGCGGCGAGATTCGCGTCGACCCGACGGAGATTGCGGAAGCGCGCTGGTTCGGCCCGGATGACGAATGGCCGGAGCGCGTGCCGCACATCTCGGTATCGAGCGTGTTGGTCGACGCGCACCGGCCACCGGCATCGCTAGATCAGTTGCTACTCCCGGCAGCGCCGGCGTGGTGCGCACTTCGATCGCCGCCGGGCCGGGGCTGGAGGTCGCCACCTGCACGCGCACGCTGTCGTCCGGACGCGTCCCCGTGCTGCGCAACTGCACCGCCCGCTGCAATAAATCGAACCAGAACGGGGCGCCGAACAGCGTGGTCGACGCCGTCACGATCCAGCCCGCCACCTGCAGGGCAAAGGCCGTATCGAGCACGGGCGGGAAAGCCGACCAGCCGATCGGCAGCGCCCACAGCTGGCGCAGCGCTGTCGGCGTCGAGCGCGGCGGGCGCGCGCCGTGATGTGGGCCGCCAGCTGCGGCTGCTGCCACAGGGTGCGGAACAGGGCGATGCTGTCGATGTTGAACAGGATCGCCAGCAGCAGCGAAATCAGGAACGAGATCAGCAACTGCCGTCGTTTATAGCTGCCCGACAGGCGCTGCATCGCATTGTCGAACCAGCCGGCGATCAGGCGCTGGAACTGTTCCAGGTCGCCGCCGGCGCGCGCATACAGCCCCTGCAGGGCGCGCCGCACCTGCGGGTCGGCCACCGCATCGATATCGGCGCCGAGCCGCGCGAAGTTGCCCGGCACGTGCAGGATGCTGTCGATCAAGGCAATCGCGAAATAGCCCGGTTCGATGTAGGATGGGCGGCTGGCCATGCCGCGTTCGTCGGCCACCTTGCCGTCGCTGTGCGGATTGACCAGCGGATGGGCGTACACCATCTGCGCCAGCGCATTGAAACGCGGGTCGTTGAGCATGCTTTTGATGCCCGCGAGCAGGGTGTTGGCGCGCAGGCGGAATGCGGCCGCCAGCGCTTCCTGCACGGTGGCCACGATCAGCGCCACCGTGCCATAACAAAACGTCAAACCGATTGCCAGTTCCAGTACCGAGCTTCCGAACATAGGCCGCCTCCATCGCGTGAGTGAACTGAATCCACGCTAGCCCATCGCTACAACAGATGAGTCTGGTTTGCTCAAGAAAACGGCAGGCCCCGGCCGCATCCGTCCATTTTCTATATACTGGCGGCAATCGTAATTTGAGGGTTCTCCCATGTCTGACAAAGAAACATTCACCGAAAACGACTGGCGCCGTTTGCTGACCAGCCTCGGTGAGGATCCGGACCGTCCGGGCCTGCACGAAACGCCTGCGCGCGTGACCAAAGCCTGGAAACACTGGACTTCGGGCTACGGCCAGGATCCGGTCGAAGTCCTGAAGGCGTTCGAGGACGGCGCCGAGCAGTACAACGAGCTGATCGTGGTGCGCGGGATCCCGGTCTACAGCCATTGCGAGCACCACCTGGCGCCCTTCTTCGGCAAGGCCACCATCGGCTATCTGCCGGACGGAAAGATTGTCGGCCTGTCGAAGCTGACGCGCCTGGTCGATATTTTCTCCAAGCGCCTGCAGGTGCAGGAACGCATGACGATGCAGATCGCCAATGCGCTGATGGAAGTGCTGGAACCGAAGGCGGTCGGCGTCGTCGTGAAATGCCGCCACATGTGCATGGAAAGCCGCGGCATCCGCACCCAGGGCGAGGAAACGATCACCTCCTGCATGCTGGGCGAACTGCAGCCGAACCTGGCATTGCGCACCGAATTCCTGGCGCTGCGCACGCGGATTAATCCAGCGCCGGGAACCTGTTCCGGAACTCTCCCCTCAAAGCTAATTTGGGGAGAACGACATGGCCCGGCCCGAATTCCCCAGCGATATTGGGCGTGAGCAGTTCAGTCTTGTGCGCGACATGCTGGAGGCGGCGCGCCGCAAGACGCGTCCGCGCAAGCACGATTTATACGACGTGTACTGCGCGGTGCTGTATTTCCTGCACACGGGGGCCGCCTGGCGCAGCCTGCCGCGCGACTTTCCTCCCTGGCGTACCGTGCACGAATATTTCACGCAGTGGACCATGCTGCGCGACGGCGACCGCACGCTGCTCGAACAGACCCTCGACAAGCTGGGACGCGACGTGGAACTGGCGCAGCTGCAGCGCCTGCTGCGGCCGCGCTGACGTTGTCTGATGCGTTTGTACGACGTTTCCCGCAAGAAGTTCAGCCGCAGCGCCAAGGCGGCCTGATCTTTGACAAGCTTGTTGCGATGTCGAACCATGCGTTGCCAAACGGCTGCGCTAGGCTGGGATCATGTTTTCCTCTCGTCCCGGCGCGCCATGTTCGACCAATTCAACCAGTTTCTGTTCTCCCTGTTCAATGCCGCGCCCGGCCTGTCCGGCTGGCGCCTGCAACGTGGCGCTCTTTGCCGCCGAACGGCTCATCCTGATCGTGCCGGCCGGCCTGGTGCTGATGTGGATCAACGGTGCGCCGGGCCAGCGCGAGGCGGCGGTGCGCGCCTTGCTGGCGGCGCTGGTGGCGCTGACGATGAGTAAGCTCATCGGCCTGATGTGGTTCCATCCGCGTCCCTTCATGATCGGGCTCGGACAAAGCTACCTGCACCACGCGGCCGACAGCTCCTTCCCGAGCGATCACGCCACCGGCATGTTCTCGGTGGCCCTGGCGCTGGCGCTCTGCCGGCTGCGCGAGGCGCGCCGCTTCGGCATGGCGCTGCTGGCCCTGGGCCTGGCGGTGGCCTGGGCGCGGGTCTTCCTCGGGGTGCATTGGCCGCTCGACATGATCGCGGCCTTCATGGTGTCCGCGCTGGCGGCGCTGCTGGTCAACACCGATACCGGCGCGGCGCTCGCCGCCACGCTGGTGGGGTGGATGGAAGGCGTCTACCGGCGCGTGCTGGCCACGCCCATCGCGCGCGGCTGGCTCGAGGCCGTAGTTATTTTTTCGGCGTTTCCGGCTCGGCCTTCTCGAACACGAGCTTCTTGTTCTCGTCGAGGTGGAACAGGCCGAGCGGCTGGCCCGTGACCTGTTCCGGCGCTTCCAGCTCGCTGCAGCCCTGCGGTTTCGACGCGCCAGGCCTGTTCGCCGGCGCGCAGCGTGTAGACGTTCTCGCCCGACTGGAACAGCTCGATTTCCACGTCCGACATCGGCAGCGCGCCCAGCGGGATGCGGCGCTGGCAATCGGGCATGCGCGAGGCGAGCAGGTCGATCGTGACATCCTTCTTCCAGAAATACTCCTGCAGCACGCGCACCGTCAGCGCGTGCTGGTTGCCGTCGATGTAATAGGTGGCGGAGTCGTCGACGCAGCCGGCGAGCAGCAGGGGAGTCAGGAGGAGAAGTTTTCGCATGCAGGGATCCGGTTGGGCGCGGCGCTGGCGGCTCGGGCCAGTATAGAACGCGGCGTATTCTCGTGCGTGCAACTGTGGCCGCCTACCTTACCAGCCCCCGCCTAGCGCGAGGAACAACGTTACCTGGTCCGTCGCCAGCGCCGCATCCGATGCGGCCACCGCTGCCTCGGTCGACGCCAGCGTGCGTTCGGCGTCGAGCGTGGTGAGAAAGTCGGTGCGGCCGAAGCGATACAAACGGCCGGCCTGGTTCGAGGCCAGCGCGCTCTGGTCGCGTGCGGCCTTCAGGGCGGCATTGCGATCCAGTTCGCGCGCATAGTTGGTCAGCGCCGTTTCCGTTTCGCGCAGCGCGTTCAGCACGACGCCGTCGAAGCGCGCCAGCGATGCGGCCGTCCCCGCTTCGGCTTGCGCGATGTGCGCGCGGGCGCTGCTGGTCGAGGGCAGCGACCACGAAATCAGCGGGCCAAGGCTGTAGCGCAGGGTATTGCCCTCGCCGAAGCCGGACAGCGAACCCGTGCTGCCCGCCGACAGGCCCAGGCTGATCTGCGGATACAGCTCGGCGGTCGCCACGCCGATGCGCGCCGTGCCGGCGGCCAGGAGCGCGTTCGGCCTGGCGGATGTCGGGCCGGCGCCGCAGCAGGGCGGCGCCGTCGCCGACGGGAATGGCCCCCGCAAGGCGCGGCACGCGGTCGCATGCGGCGACGGCCTGCGGAAAACGAGACGGCGTCTCGCCCGTCAACACGGCCAGCCGGTAGAGCGCGGCGCGGCGCTGCGCCTCCAGCGGCGGCACGGCGGCGCGCAACTGCGTCGCGCTGGCCGAGCGCGCGGCTGTTGTCGAGCGCCGTGCCGCGCCCGAGCTTGACGCGCTGCGCGGTGGAGCGGACGAATTTGTCCTGCAGCGCCACCGACTGGCGCGCAATCGCGATCTGGCGGCCGGCCGAACAGGCCTCGGCATAGGCGCGCGTGGTCTCGGCCGCCACCGTCACGCGGGCCAGGTCGCTGGCCGCCTGCGCGCTGTCGGAATCGGCATGGGCCGCCTCGACCGCACGCGCGATCTTGCCGAACAAATCGAGCTGATAGGACACGTGCAGGCCGGCGTCGTAGCTGGCGCGGTCCGGCAGCGCGTGGTTGACGCCGCTGGCGGCGCCCGCCGCGCGGCCAAAGCCGGGAGCGGCCGAGAGGTCGACAGCGGGCCGGTTCAGCTGCTCGGCTTCCGCCACCACCGCGCGGGCACGCGCCAGGTTGGCGGCGGCCACGCGCAGGTCGGTGTTGGCGGTCAACGCCTGGTCGATCAGGGCGTCGAGCGTGCTGTCGCGGTACAGGCGCCACCACTGCGGCGGCAGCGCTTGCTGGCTGAACGGTTTTTCGCTGGCGCCGAGGAAGGGCGCGGCGGCCTCCGGCCGTTTCACGACGGCGGCTTCCGGCACCCGGTAATTCGGGCCGACGACGGTGCCGCAGGCGGCGAGCAGCAGCGGCAGCGCCGCCAGGGTCAAGGAACGGGCGCGCATCATGAGCGCCTTCTTCTGCGCGCGGCGGGCAGCACCTGCACCGTCGCCGTCTGCCCCGCCACCAGGCGCACGTTGTCCGGCAGCGGATCGAGCGCCACGCGCACCGGAATGCGCTGGGCCAGGCGCACCCAGTTGAAGGTCGGGATTAATGTTCGGCAGCATATTCGACCCCGGCGCTGCGGTCGCGGTCGGAAATGCCTTCCGCCACGCTCTCGACGTGGCCGGTCAGTTGCTGCTTCGCGCCCATCAGCGAGACCGATGACCGGGTCGCCCAGGTGGATCGCCGCCAGCTTGGTCTCTTCGAAATAGCCTTCGACATAGAAGGAGCCGCGGTCGACCAGCGCCATCACCGGGTGACTCGGCGCTGACATAGGCGCCGGCGCGCAAATCGAGGTTCGTGACCGAGCCGCTCACCACGGAGACGACGCGGGTGCGCTCCAGGTTCAGGCGCGCCGTGTCGCGGTTGACCACGGCCTGCGCCAGCGCCGCGCGCGCCTGTTCGACGCGCGACTGGCCCTGCTCGCGCGTTTCCTGCGCCACCAGGTCGTCGCAGCTGGACGTTGCGGCGCGCTTCGCGCTGCGCCTGGTTCAGGGCGGCCTGCGCGGCTTGCTCGGCGGCGTCCGCCTGGCGCAGGGCCAGCTCGAAGCGGGCGCGGTCGACTTCGAACAGGACGTCGCCGGCCTTGACTTGCTGGTTGTCGTGCACGAAGACTTTGGTCACCTGGCCGGTGACGTCGGGCGCGACCTGCACGACATAGGCCTTGACGCGGCCGTCGCGGGTCCAGGGTTCGACTTCGTAGTGGCGCCACAGCTGCCAGCCGGCATAGATGGCGCCGGCGGCTGGCGAGCAGGGTGATGCCGACCCGGGCGATGGAGTGGGAATGTAATTTCATATCAAAACCAGTTGGATCCAAAATAGACGAGGCTGCCCAGCACCATCACGAACAGCGAAAAATCGAACAGCGCCGGATGCCAGACGTGGCGATAAAAGCCGGTGCGCGCCAGCACCCGGTTGCACAGGCGCGAGACCACGAAGGCGAGCAGGGCCAGCAAGAGCAGCGGCGGAAAATAAATGCCGTAGAGGCTGACTTCACCGATCATCGGATTTCCTTGTCGAGAAGGGGAGAGGGTTCATAAGGGAGCGGCTTGCGGGAACAGGTCGCGCCGGATGCCGGCCAGCGCCGCCAGCGCATCGCGCCGCGCATCGGAGCTGCCGGCCGCGCTGACCGAGCGCAGCGCATTGTCGATCGAGGCCAGCAGGTGCGCGTCCTCGACCGCATCGACGGCCTGGGCGCGCCGCGAAATGCTGCGACAGGTGTTCCAGCAGCGCCCACAGCGCGGCCTGGCTGCGTCCGAGCTCTGCGCGCACGGCGAGCAATTGGGTCATGTTCAGGCCGATGCGCAGGTCGGTCAGGCGCGTCGGCCGCCTGCAAATCGTCCTGCGGCCCGGCCAGCGCCAGGCGCGGCGTCAAGCAGGGCGATGCGGTCGACCATGCGCGCCGAAAATTCGGGCACCGACGGCGCCTGGCGGCCGTCGCCGATGCGGGCCAGTTCTCCCCAGCCGGCGCGCAGCAGGCGGCGCGCGGTCCAGCCGGCGCTGACGGTGCGGAACACGCCGATCACCAGCACCGCCAGCGCCAGGCCGGCCAGCTGCGCCAGCGTCGAATTGATGAAGGAGGCGGCATCGGCCGTATTCGTGTCCTGCAGGGCCAGCGTGCCGCAGATGCCGAACAGGAAAGGCATGGCGCGCCCGAAGGTGGCCGGCCGCGCGATCAGCACGCCCAGCACCAGGAACACGGGCGCGCAGGCCAGCACCAGCATCTCGAAGCTGTGCACCGCCGGCAGCACCGCCAGCAGATAGAAGGCGGACAGCGGCACCGAATAAATCGTCCACACCAGGAAGCCTTTGATGAAGGGCACCGGATCGTCCTGGGTGGCGAAGAAGCAGGACATCACGGCCGCCATCATCGGCACCGCGGCGCCCGAGGGCCAGCCGGTCAGGATCCAGAAGGCGCAGCCGGCCAGCGTGGCGATCACGGCGGCCGCCGCCGAGACCAGCGCCATGCCGCGGTCCAGGTGCAGGGCCTGCGGTTTCACGGCGGGCAGGTGAAAGGCGGCGTCCGGCAGCATCCCGGACGCGCCTTGGCCGATGTGCCTGCGCAGCGCCTGGGTATCGACGCAGACGTCGACCAGCGCGCGCAGGCGGGCGCCCAGGTTCATCTGCAGCAAATCGCGCCAGTCGGCATGGCGGCGCGCGGCGGGCGTCAGCGCATCGATGGCTGCGCGCAGGGCGGCGGGCGTGACGGGCGGCGTATCGCCCTTGCGGGTGCCGGTCCAGGCCGTGATGTCGGCCAGCAGCGCATGCCAGCGGGCGGAGGTGTCGACGGCGCCGAGCCCGCGCAGCGCCTGCAGGCGGTCTTCGATCGAGGACAGCAGCGGCACCATCGCGGCCAGCCGCTCCTGCAGCGCGTGGATGGCGTTCGCGGTCCAGCGCAGGTGCGAGGTGTCGAAGGGCAGGTGCACCGCCATCATGCGCAGTTCCGTGATGTCGCCGGCCAGCTTGCGGCGATCGAGCGAGACGTTGGCGGTGCCGGCGGGCGCGAGGGCGTCGCGCGATCCAGGCCTGGGCGTCGCGCAGGGCGTGGTCGAGGCGGGCCAGCATCACCGGCGCGAAGCCTTGCGGGAACACCAGCGAATGGACCACGGTCGCACAGGTGATGCCGAGCAGGATTTCCTCGACCCGCGCCAGCGCGATGTCGAACACCGTGCCGGGGTCGTTCACGGCCGGGAAGGCGATCAGGCCGGCGGTGTAACCGGCCAGCATCAGCACATACGAGCGCGGCGTGCGGTCGAGCAGCGAGACGTACAGGCAGGCGCCGACCCACAGCGCCAGCACCAGCGACAGCAGTTCCGGGGAATTGGCGAACAGCGGCACCAGGATCACGGTGGCGAAGGCGCCCAGCAGCGTGCCGCCGAAGCGGTACACGGCTTTCGAGCGGGTCGGGCCGGCGAAGGGCGCGGCGACGATATACGCCGTCATCAGGGCCCAGAACGGCCGCGGCAGGCCGATCGACATGGAGAGGTAGAGCGCCAGCATCGCGGCGCCAAAACTTTTAACGGAGAACAGCGCCTCGTTTTTCGAGGGGAATTTCACGCCTGCTTGGTCTTGCCGATTTGCGCCTGGACGTGGGTCAGCACGCGCAGGCAGGCGTCGATGTCGGCCGGGTCGAGGCCGGCGAACACGCCGCGCCGGAAGGGCAGCAGCGCCTCTTCCATCTGGGCGGCGCGGGTGGCGCCGTCGTCGGTGAGTTGAGGATTTTCGCGCGCCGGTCTTGCGGATCTTCGCGCCGCTCGATCAGGCCGCTGTCGATCAGCAGGTCGATCACGCGCACCAGCGAGGACGGTTCCAGCCCGAGGGCGTCGGCCAGCACGCCGGGACGCACGCCGTCCTGGCCGAGGCGGCCGAGGATCAGCACCGGCAGCGCGGTCGCCTGCGACAGGCTGTACTCCGACGCCACCTTGTCCGCCATCGATTTATAGGCGCGCGAGGCGTGGGTCATCGTGGCGGTGAGTTGGATCAGGGTGCGGTCGAAGGCGTCCATGGGTGGTGGCAGGTATTTTGATTATGAAAGTTTAGCATGCGAAGTAAATTCTTGCAGGCCGGGCTTGACGGGCAAGGCCGGTATTTACAGGGTCGGAATGGCGGCGAGGGAGGAGGGCAAGTCGAATTCGTGCTCGGGCGCCGACCTTGCGCAGCACTTCGATCGGCGCATAGCCCCAGTGCACGGCGGCAAAGGCGACGCCGGCCTTGCGCGCGGCGTCGGCATCGGTCGCGGAGTCGCCGATGTAGAGCGCCGATCCCGGCGCCACGGCGGCGCGTTTCAGCACCTTGCGGATGCGCGCGGTCTTGCCGAAGATCGACATGCCGCATTCGTACTGGCTGATCAGCGGCGCCAGTTCCGGCCCCAGCACCTGGCGCACGTTGTCTTCGGCATTCGAGGAAACGATGGTCAGTGTGACGTCGCCGCGCGCCAGTTCGCGCAGGACGGCGTCGACCTCGGGAAACAGGCGCACCTGCCCCGCGTTCTCGCGCATCAGGGTTTTGAAACTGGCGGCGGCCAGCGGCAGTTTCCAGGCCGGCATGCCGACGTGGCGCATCATTTCGCGCGTGCCGTAGTGGCGCAGGCGCTCGATCTGGGTCACGTCGATGCGTTTAAAACCGTGCTCGTCAGCGATCCGGTTGAAGACGCTGAGCAGGAACGGAAACGAATCGGCCAGGGTGCCGTCGAAGTCGAAGATGGCGAGACGGTAGCTCATGCTGCCGCATGATACACAAGCCGCATGAAGGCCTGCTCACCAATGCCGCACGTCATTCAGCCGTGCTGCCGACGCGCTCCGGCACGACAAAGGCCAGGCTTTCCTCGAACGAGCGCAGCACCATGTCGACGTGCTCCTGCACGACGTCCTGGTTCGCCGCCGTTTCGCCGAAGGGCAGGCGGATCGTCACCAATAAAGCGTTCGGCAGGCCGGCGCGCAGTTCGGCGGTCACGCGCAGCCACTGTTCCAGTGCGGACTCGACCGGATAGGTGATGAACACGGTCGAGATCAGGTCGGCCTTGTCCGGCCCCGGATTGTCCTGGTCGGCGCCGATGACCGTGCTGCGCGCGTCGACGTCGAGTTCGCGCAGCGCGCGCACCAGCAGTTCCGTCAGCAGGTCGTCGCGCTCGGTGCCGAGGCCGGCGCACAGCACGATCGATTGCGCGGGCACGTCGAGCGAACCCTGCCAGCGGCCCAGGCGCGCTTCGCGCATCTTGCGCAGGTGGGTGCCGACCGTCGCATCGAGCAGGGACACGCGGCTGCGCTTGCGGCGGCGGCGGTTCGGCACGTTCGAGTCCGGCGTCAGCGTGGCGGCGACGTCGGCGATCGTGGTGCGGATCTGCGCCACCTGGTGGGTTTCGAGCTGGCCGCTGCGCTGTTCGGCGGCCGCCAGCGAAATCCCCGGCAGCAGGATCTGGTCGCAATAGCGGGCGAAGCTGTGGCGCGTCGAGGTAGGCGCGCGCGTCGGAAATGATACTGTGTGTCTCGCCCGCGATCACGCGCTGATAAAAGCGCTGCGCCACGTTCACGTTCGGCACGTCGCCCAGCAGGATCGTCACCGGCTCCAGCGCGCGCACGTGGCGCCCGGCCACCACCAGGCACAGCGTCAGCGGCGTCGACAGCAGCAGCCCGACCGGTCCCCACATCGCGCCCCAGAACAGCGCCGAGACGATCACCGCCAGCGGCGACAGGCCCGAGCTGTGCCCGTACACCTTCGGCTCGACCACGTTCGCCACCAGCAGCTCCAGCGCCGCGAACAGCGCCAGGCAGGACAGCGCCATCGTCCAGCCCGGATCGATGGCGGCGACGAACAGGGCGATCAGCACGCCCGCCACCATGATGCCGAGGTAGGGCACGAAGCGCAGCAGCCCGGCCAGGGCGCCCCACAGCGCCGCATGCGGCACCCCGAAGGCCCACAGCAGGGCGCCGGTCAGCACGCCGAAGGTCAGGTTGACGACGAACTGCGACAGGAAGAAGCGAGAAATGCCGCGCGTCGCGTCCGACAGCGCGCGCACCGTGCGGCCGATCTCGGCCTGGCCGGCGAGGCGGATCACGCGGTCGCGCAGGGATTCGTGTTCGAGCAGGATGAAGACCAGCAGCACCAGCACCAGGCCCGCTTCGCCGATCGGCCCCCAGGCCAGCGAGAACAGGCGCGCCAGGCTGTCGCGGGTGGTCGGGCGCGGCGCGCGGATTTCGACCGGCAGCGGCTGGTTCGCGCTGGTGGTCAGGGTGCCGCGCCGTACCGTGACGGGCGGCGGCGGCGCGCTCGGGGACTGCGGCGCCACCGCACTCAGTTCGGCTTCCAGGCGCGCGAAGGGGCGCTCGGTGAGTTCGCGCACGCGTTCGATCTTGGAGCGGATCGCGGCCCGGTATTCCGGCAGGTCGCGCGTCACGGCGATCAACTGGAAGGCGAGGACGGTGCCGATGCCGACCACGCAGGTTCCGGCGAACACCACCGACACCAGCGTCGCCGGCAGGCGCGGCAGGCCGAGGCGGCGCAGGGGGCGGATCAGGGGCGCCAGCACCAGGCTCAATACGGTTGCCAGCGCCAGCGGTTCGAGCACGTCGCGGCCAAAATACAGCAGGCCCAGGATGCAGGTGGCGGTGACCACCGAACCGGCGGTCAGGTTATTGAACAGGCTTGAATCGCGCATGAAGTACTTATCCAAAAATGACACGTCACGCCGCGCTGGTGCGTGCGTCGAGGGCCGCGAGCAGGCGCGCCGCTTCCACCGGTTTGACGAAATGGCGGTCGAAGCCGGCCTGGCGCGACGATTCGCGGTCGCTGGTCTGGCCGTAGCCGGTCAGCGCGAAATACACGGCGCCCGCCAGTGCCGGCTGCCCGTGCAGCTGGCGCGCCAGTTCGTGGCCGTCGATCAGCGGCATGCCGATGTCGAGGATGAACACGTCCGGCGGCGAGGCCAGCGCCGCCGCGACGGCCTCGCGCGGATCGTTGATGGTCGTGACCAGGTGCCCGGCCGCGTCGAGCAGGGCGGACAGGGTCGCGGCGGCATCGACATTGTCGTCGACCAGCATGATGCGCAGCGCGCGCGCTGACCGCCGCGAAGGCGGGCGCCGGCGCGGCGGGGCGCGGCAGCTGGGCAACGGCAGGCAGCTCCACCGTAAACGTGCTGCCCGCACCGGGGCCGGCGCTGTGCGCCGCCACCGCGCCGCCATGCATCTGCACGATGTTTTTCACCAGCGCCAGGCCCAGGCCGAGGCCGCCCTGCGCCCGGTCCGGCGTGCGCTCGCCCTGCACGAACAGGTCGAACACCTGCGGCAGCAGGGACGGCTCGATGCCGTTGCCGTTATCCGTGACCGCGATGCGCACCGTGCCGTCCTGCACCTCGAGCGCCAGCGTGATCGGCCGCCCGGCGGCGTGTACTTGGCGGCGTTCGCCAGCAAATTCGCCGTCACCTGGATCAGGCGCGCGCGGTCGCCCAGCACGCCGGCCGGGGCCGAACCGAGCTGCAGCGCCAGCGTGTGGCGGCCCGCTTCGACCAGCGGGTGCACCTGTTCGGCGGCGCTGGTGACGACGGCTTTCACGTCGACCGGCGCTTTGTCCAGCTGCACCATGCCGCGCGTGACGCGCGAGACGTCCAGTAAATCGTTCACCAGCGTCGTCATGTGGCTGACCTGGCGCGAGATCACGTCGCTGTACTGGCGCACCTTGTCCGGATTATTCGGCGCCAGGCGCAGCACCTGGGCCGCGGCGCTGATCGGCGCCAGCGGGTTGCGCAGCTCGTGCGCCAGCATCGCCAGGAATTCGTCCTTGCGGTGGTTCGCTGCCTGCAGCGCCTCTTCGTTGAGTTTCGCTTCGTGGATGTCGGTATCGGTGCCGAGCCATTTGACGATGTCGCCGTTCTCGCTGCGCAGCGGCAGCGCGCGCGCCAGGATCCAGCGGTACTCGCCCGTGTGGTGGCGCATGCGCAAGGTCGATTTCGTAAGGCTCGCCGCTGGCAACGCTGTGCGCCCAGCGCGTGCCGGCGCGCTGCTGGTCGTCCGGATGCAGCCGGTCTTCGGCCCAGGTCGTACCTTCGGCCATGCCCTGTTCCTGGCCGACGAACTGATAGAACTGCTCGTTGTGGTAATCGATCGTCCCATCGGGCAGCGCCGTCCACACCATCTGCGGCGTCGCATTCGTGATCGTGCGAAAACGCAGTTCGCTGTCCTTCAGCTCTTCCTCGAAGCGTTTGCGCTCGGTGACGTCGCGCGTGGTGCCGGCCACCGCCTCGACTTCGCCGTCCGGCCCCAGGATCGGCACGAAGATGTAGTCGTAGATGCGGCGGCCGAAGGCGCCATTGAACGGCACCTCGCCGCGGATCGGCGCGCGTGGTCGCCTTGACCTCTTCGATTTCGCGGTCATGCATGGCCGCATGCCAGGGCTCGTAGCCCAGTTCCCAGCAGGTTTTACCGACCGCTTCCTCGAACGTCTTGCCCCACATCTGCAGCAGCACGGCATTCGCAAAGGTGAAGCGGTGTTCGAGGTCGAACACGTAGACCAGGTCCGGCGTGTTCGACAGCACGGTTTCGTAGAGGCGGCGCTGGCGCTCGGCTTCCTGTTCGCGCAGGTGGCGTTCGGTGAGCAGGGCCAGCAGGTCGGTGAAGTAGCCGATCCGCCCCAGCAGCTCGGCGTCTGGGGCGCGCCGGGTCGCATGGAAGAAGGCGAGCGTGCCCAGCACCTTGCCGCCCGGCGAATGCAGCGGGAACGACCAGCACGAGCGGATGCCGTGGGCCTCGGCCACCGCGAGATAGGAACCCATCAGGGGCTCGGCGCCCAGGTCCTCGACGATGACGATGCGGCCAGTATGGGCGGCGCGCCCGCACGGCGGGCCTGCCGGATCGACCGGCAGCACCCCCAGCGCCGCGGTCAGCGCCGCCGGTATCCCGCTGGCCGCCGCCAGGCGCAGGTGGCGCGCCGACTCGTCCGTCAGGTAGACCGAGGCCCAGCTTTCCTCGTTGATGAGCAGGCGCGCCTCGTCGAGCAGGCTTTGCAGGATGACGTCATAGGAGGCGCCGCGCACCGCATCCGACAGGATGTGTTTCATGCCGTCGAAGTTCAGGCCTGCTTGCTGGGGCGTCATGGGCGTCCGGTCGGGGATTTCTGGGGGCTTGATTGTAGCTCAGCGCCGCCGCCGGGCACGTCTCCCGCAAGAAGATAGCGCCTCCACTTCAATAGTGTGTTTCTTGGTGTGAACGGCCTTACAATCTTGCCATCTTCATCATTGCGAAGCGTCGATCCATGGCCCAAATCCATCCTGCCGGCTGGCGCGAGATGTCCGTCACCGGAAATGCCGCCCGCGAGATCGAAACGCTGGCCCTGCTCGACCAGCGCCTCGCCGACGCGCCCTACAGCATCTACCACGGCGTCCACTGGACGAATGTCGAGAATGGCTACTCGGTCTACGGCGACGTCGACTTCATCATCCTCGCCCCGAACGGACGCATGCTGCTGATCGAGCAGGTCGCGGGCCTGATGAACGAAACGGCGGACGGCCTGCTGAAGAATTTCCAGGGCAAGCCGCGTAAAATCCGCGCCCACATCCTGCACACCATCGAGGGCCTGACGCGGCGCTACAACGGCGAGCTGTCGATCGACTACCTGCTGTACTGCCCCGACTACACGGTGCGCGACCCGAACCTGGCCGGCATCGACCCGCGCCACATCGTCGACGCCACCAGCAAGGGCAGCCTGGGCCGCATCATCCGCGAAGCGCTGCCGATCACCGAGAAGACCGAGGACTTCGACAAGGTCACGCGCTTCCTCGGCGACACCCTCAGCCTGCGCCCCGACCCCAGCTCGATGATCGGCTCGGCCACCAACATGGTGACGCGCCTCTCCGGCGGCCTGGCCACCTGGGCGCGCCGGCTCGAATTCGAACCCTTCCGCCTGCGCGTGGTCGGCACCGCCGGCAGCGGCAAGACGCAACTGGCGCTGGCCGAATACCAGGCCGCGATCGACGCCGGCCTGCGCCCTTTATATGTCTGCTTCAACCGGCCGCTGGCCGACCACATCGAACAACTGGTGCCGGCGGGCGGCGCGCGTCTCCACCTTCCACATGCTGTGCGACGCCTACATGCGCGCCCAGGACATCACGCCCGACTACGCGTCGCCCGAGGTCTGGAACGACATCGAAACCGCGCTGTCCGAAGTCGCGCTGCCCGAAACCTGGCAGTACGACGTCCTGATCGTCGACGAAGGCCAGGATTTTTCGACCGCCTGGCGCGACATCGTGCTCGGCATGGTCAAGCCGAACGGGCGCGCGGTCTGGCTCGAAGACCCCGACCAGAATTTATATGGCCGCCCGATGGTGGCCTGCCCGGCTGGGTCAAGCTGCACTCCGACACCAACTACCGCAGCCCGCGCCAGATCGTGCAGATGCTCAAATCGATCGGCGCCGCCAGCGAGTCGGTGGAGGCGGGCAGCCCCTTCAAAGGCGGCGACATCGAGGAACTCACCTATCCGGAAGGCGATGTCGACGCCATGCTGGCCCAGACCCGGCGCGCGGTGACCTCCTGCCTGGCGGCGGGCTTTGCGCGCCACGACATCGCGATCTGCTCGTTCCGCGGGCGCGAGAAGTCGGCCATCCTGAATCTCGACAAGCTGAGCGACGCGCACACCTTGAAATCGTTTACGGGCGCGTACGACTTGTTCGGCAATCCGGTGTTTCGCGAGGGCGGGCTGCTGGCCGAATCGGTGTACCGCTTCAAGGGCCAATCGGCGCCGGCGCTGATTTTTACCGAGATCGATTTCGAGGAAATGACGGAGACGGTGCTGCGCAAACTGTTTGTCGGGATGACGCGGGCGCGGCTGAAACTGGTGCTGGTGATGAGCGACCGGGCCTCGTTGCAGGTGCTGGACCGGATGTAATCAGGCCCCGGCCGCGTCGCTCCCGCCATCGGTTGACGGCGCAATCAGCGGATCGCCCTTCGCCACCCGCACGCAATTTCTCCCGCTGTGCTTGGCCTCGTACAGCGCCAGGTCGGCGGCATGCACCAGCGCCTGCACGCTGTTGCCGTGCTCCGGATAGGAGGCGACGCCGATCGAGGCGGTCGCGCCGATGGGCTGGCCCTGGTGCAGGACGTCGTTGGCGCCGATCGCCAGGCGCAGGATATCGGCGCGCCGCATGCGCGTTCTCGATCCCGCATTCGGGCAGCAGCACCACCATCTCTTCGCCGCCCATGCGGCAGGCGACGTCGCCCGAGCGGATGTTCTCGCGCAGCGTCAGCGCCACCTTGCGCAGGATGGCGTCGCCGGCTTCGTGGCCGAAGGTATCGTTGATGCGCTTGAAGTGGTCCAGGTCGAGCACCAGCACGCTCAGGGGCGAGCCGTTGCGGCTCGAGCGCGCCAGCTCGCGCTTGAGCACCTCGTCCATGTAGCGCCGGTTGTAGAGCTGGGTCAGCGGATCGATGATCGACTGCTGCCGAAGTGAGACACGTAGTCTCACATTGCTCAGCGCCAGGCCGAGCTGCTCGGCAAGCTGGCCGATCCAGGCGCGCTGGTCCTCGGCGCCATGCGCCAGGCCCTCGCCGGTGACGGTCAGGCAGCCGAGCACCTCGCCCTGGGTCACCAGGGGCAGGCACAGGCGGTCGCTGGCCAGGTCGGCCGCGTGGCGGCAGGCCAGGCCGCCGTCGCCGCCGGCATACGCGTGCGGACTGCCGCGCCGCAGCGCCCAGCAGTCGAGCGCCTCGATGATGTCCGGCTCGCCCTCGAAGCTGCCCCAGCCGGCTTTGCGCTCGAGGATGTCGCGCGAATTGTTATACAAGTACAGGCTGCCCGACAGCTTGGGCAACAGCCGCGGCAGGTAGCTGGCGATGACGCCGGCCGATTCGTCGACCGATTCCGCCAGTTCCAGCGAGTGCATCAATTCGGCGCTGCGGAACAATAAATCGTTCTGCAGCGAGATCCGTTCGTTGGTCAGCTGGGCCTGGCCGGCGGCCTGTTTCGCCTTGTGCTCGGCCGCGTCGCGCTGGCGCAGCACGCGCGAACCGGCGATCAGCATGCCGGCCAGGAACAGGATATTGGTGATCGTCGCCACCAGGCTGGCGTTGGCCGCCGTATTCGAGGTGGCGAGCAGCTGGTCGCCGAAGTCGCTGCGGCGCTGGGCATAGATGGCGAGCTCGTTGCCGATCAACTCGCGCAGGCGGTCCATCTGCACCTTGCCGGTGCCGGCGCTGATGAAGGCGGCCGCCTTGTCGAAGCCATGTTCGCGGCGCAGCTCGATGGTCAGCGCGACGGTGCGCATCTTGCGCGCGCTGCCTTCCGCAATGGCGGCATAGCGCGCGCGTTCTTCCGGACTGCGCATCTCCGCGCGCAGCGCGCGTTCGATCGCGGGAATGCCGTTCACCGCCGTGTGGTAAGGATCGAGAAAACTCTCGTTGCCCGTGATCACAAAGCCGCGCTGCGCCGTCTCGGCATTGACCAGCATCTCGAGCAGGGTCAGTTCCAGGCGCTCGACATTCGACGCGCTGCGCAGCGCCGACATCACGGTCGTCACCTGGTGGTTGACGATCATCGGCAGCGCCGCCACGGTCGACATGACGAGGATGATCGCACTGGCGGCGAACTTGATCTTTGTTTCGAATTTCATCTTTGAAGCTTGGGTCACGGCACGGATGGCGAGAGTACCATAGGAAAATGTTTCAAACTGTGTATGGAGTGGTAACAATCCAGCCTGCTCGGCTATGATGGCGCCCGCTCGGCGATATCCACGGCAATGTTTGCTTCGGTAGGTCGGAAGCCTTGTTGAAGATATGGTTGGGATGCAAATGGCAGCAAGTAGTCGCATGGAAGCCGCAGCAGGCGCGGCGCAGCAAACACAATTCGGACTCATCAATCTACTGAAAGCAGGCGCCGCGCAGCTGATCGTGCTGCACCACCTCGCCTTCTACGGCCCGATGGCCGACCACGCCCGCGTCCTGATGCCGGAGCTGTTCGACTGGCTCGCCGGCGACGCCCGCATCGCCGTGCAAATCTTCCTCGTCATCGGCGGCTTCCTCGCCGCCAAATCGCTGTCGCCGGACGGGCGTGCCGCGTTGCGCAATCCGCTCGGGATCATGTGGCGCCGCTATACCAAGCTGGCGCCGCCCTTCGTGATCGCGACCCTGCTCGCCGCCGGCGCCTCCGTCATCGCCTCCGCCTGGATGACGCACGACTCGATCTCCAGCGCCCCGAGCGTGTCCCAGCTGGCTGCGCACGTGCTGCTGCTGCACAGCGTGCTCGGCTACGAATCCCTGTCGGCCGGCGCCTGGTATGTCGCCATCGATTTCCAGCTGTATGCGGGGGCGGCGTTGCTGCTGTGGCTGTGCGGGCGCTTGTCTGGCGGCGTGTCGCGGCCGTGGCTGGCGCCTGTCGTGGTGGCGGTTGCCGTGATTTCCTCGCTGTTCTACTTCAACCGCGATGCGGACTGGGATGTGTGGGCGCCGTATTTCTTTGGGAGCTATGGGCTGGGCATGCTGGCGTGGTGGGCGGGTGATCCGGTGCGGCGGCCGCGGGCGGTGGTGCTGTTGTTTCTGATGATGGCGGTGCCGGCGCTGCTGGCGTTGACGCTGGATTTTCGGAGCCGGATTGCGGTGGCGCTTAGCGTGGCGTGTGTGCTGATGTTGCTGGGGCGGGTGCGGGTTCAGTCAGGGGCTGGATGGGCGGTGGCGAACTGGCTGGGGAAGAATTCGTATTCGATTTTTTTGGTGCACTTTCCGGTGTGCCTGGTGGTGAATGCGGCGTTTGCGCGGTTTGTGCCGGCGGAGCCGGAGCTTCAGGTGATTGGGACTGTGCTTGCGTGGGCGGCGAGCTTGGCGGGTGGGGCTGCGTTCTTCCGCTGGGTTGAAGCGCCGCTTGGGAGAATGGCAGGAGAGGATGCCTGGGGTGGGTCAGATGGCCTAACGGATTATGGCGGAAAGACGTTTTAACGCACTAACTGGTATTGCCCGAGCTCTCGACGCATAGCCAACATGAACCGGCGTTCGACCTTTACATGGGACTGCTTAAAGACGCATGCTACGCATAGCTTTGCAGGGCAATTGAAGGAAGACTCTTGACCAGGACGATGATTAGGCGACTGCCCAAGTTATGATGATGAATTGCACCTCGCTGCTCCTACAGACGGTCGCGTCCTGTTGGCAGGTACGTACGGGACATCAACCTGCGCGCACCGCTGCTGAAACGTTAAAATCGACAGGCCGGTACCTAAGAGCGGTCTGTATATATTTCCAGTTCTGCAAATTTTTTTGATAGAATCGCAATATCAAAAGCATCAAAAGCGGTGCGCAGCAGAGTTAACAGCCACCGTTTTTGTCCTGTACGCACATGATGGGTCTGTAGTGTCGGCATGCCGGCAATCTCGACGGTCGACATATTTAATCCAATGCCTATACAACTGGCGTTTCAAGACGAAAATCTTAGAAAAGTTTGCGAGAGCAGTATTTCGGCGAAGCGGAAATATGGCGGAATCGCAGGACCGTCGCTTCACGCGCGGCTGGCAGACCTTAGGGCTGCTGACTCGCCGGCTGAGTTAGTTGAGTGGGGGTTTGCGAAGTTTGACGAAGCGGCGAATGACCGAATAGTTATCTTTCTCGATGATTCCTACAGGTTGTACGCGTAGCCAATCATAAACCGCCTCCCGGCAAACCTGGACAATTAGACTGGACCCAGGTTACCCGAGTAAAAATCTTATCTATAGAGCGCGCCAATGAGAACTGAAGTCGATTTGCTCGATGTGGGCGGTTCCGCCAGGCCGAACAATTTCTGATTTGATGCATACCAAAGGGATAACATCTTCACGCTTAGCCAATTTGGTCGATATGAGCGAGCGGCAGTTAGTTGGCCTCCTGGCGGGCAAAAATCCGATTAACTGCGGGTGTTGCTGCTCGTTTGCAGGAAGCACTCGGAACACCTGCGACCTTCTGGCTGCGCCGTGAAGAACAATACCGCAAGCAGTTGGCTGAACTAAATGCAGGTGTTGACGCCGACAAGGAAGAGTACAAATCATGGCTTAAGAGCCTGCCGCTCAAGGAGATGCAATCTCTTGGATGGGTTGATACGGCTCAAAGATAAGCAAGAAAAGCTTCGCAGCTGTCTAGATTTCTTCGGAGTGCCAAATCTGGACGCCTGGTATCGAACCTACGTCGACGTAAAGGCTGCAGCAGCGTTCCGTACGACAGATGCATACCTCGAACATGCGCCGGCGACGGCCGCTTGGTTACGCCAAGGCGAACTACAGGCAGAGAGTATCGAGTGCAAGGAATGGAACCCTCAGCGGTTCGCGGCCCAGTTGGTCAAGATACGTGGCCTCACCCAGATTGCAGAGCCTTCTGAATTCTTACCGAAGCTTCGAGCAATTTGCGCAGAAGCTGGCGTCGCCGTCGTAACAGTCAAGGCACCCAAAGGATGCAGGGCTAGCGGCGCCACTTTCTTTGCTAATCCGAATAAGGCAGTATTGCTCCTATCGTTTCGGTATCTAACCGACGACCAGTTTTGGTTTTCCTTCTTTCATGAAGCCGGCCACCTGGTTTTACACTGGGATGCGGATTTACTCATCCTTGAGACTTCAGATGGTCCGAAATCCCCTCGAGAGGAAGAGGCCAATCAGTTCGCGATGGACGTTCTGATACCGCCTGATTTGCAGAAGCGTCTACCAGCTGCCTCTAAGACCCTAATCGGGATTACGAGGCTTGCTCGTGACGCAGGCGTTTCCTACGGCATTATCCTTGGCCAGATGCAGTTCCGCGGGCTGGTCAGACCTGACCGTTTAATCGCTTAAAAACCCGCTACAAATGGGAGCAGTTAACCGCGGAAGAGTAGGTATTGCGCAGGGCTCTTCTGCCAATTGCAAAGCGAATCCTCGATTACCTGCATTCCCACGCCAAGTGCTTTGTCGAGCTCGACAGAGAGTTCGTCCAGCTTCTTCTTCGACAGCGATTCGTTATCCACAGCGCCGCCGAACAGCAGTCGTGCCCCTCGCACCGGTCCTGTGCCGTGAATCATGTACGCCGATGGCGGCTCAATATTTTCTAGTCCGATTTTTCCGACCATGGTGAGGTAATCGAACTTGCCCGTTCGGCCGAATCGATGCACGGCATCCATGCTGTAATAAAGGTAGTCGAAGAGTTCTTTCGGGTCAGTACCGGCCTCAGCTTTTGCTGCGTCAAGAAGTTTTCGATGCGACCGCGAAGGTCCGACCCAGTCGGCATAGCTGGCGAGCGTAACATCGAGATGCTTCAGGCTCTCGTACTTGCGGTGGTTACCGAACGGGAAGTTCTTCCTCTGCTTCGTGAGTTCATCCAAGTGCTGATGAAGCCACATAGAAAAGAGCTTCGGGTCGGCCGAGAATTTGTCCCAAGTCCAAACGAACTGGTCATTGAACGCACCGTAGACCATGCGGAGCAGGCTGTAACCTTTCGTCAGGTTTTTGCCGCAGTGGACGAAGAGGAATATTAGCCAGAAAGCTTCGTCTTGATTACCATCGCGGATGTGCTGAATTGCGGCGCGCAATGGGTCGAACATATGCGCGTTTTTTGGGTCCAACCTGGCCGGCGAAATATCACGCGTTGCGATTGTCTTCACGTAGTTGATGCGAGCAACACTGTCCACCATCTGAGCAACCAGAGCGGTAAGTTCTGCTTGGGACGGGATTCCAGGCAAGGCCTTCCCGCCCACGCGATAATTCGCCAGTTGCTGTTCGAGATGTGCTGCAAGTTTGGGATTCTTCATGTCATCCTGGTTACTTAGCGGCTTAGCTTGGCCATTTTTCCCGTCTGAAGGGCGTCGAGTTCATCAGGGTTGAATAGCATTGGGGTTGTTGGCTGAACTTGCTTCAGCGCGCGACGATGACGTTTCAATATGTGCGTGTCATAGACAGGCGAGCTCATCTGTTTTTTAAGCTCACTAATTTTCTTGGGCTGTGCTCCTTGCGCAGCATTTCGGGAATATCGGTACACTTCCAGAAGCCGGACGAAATCGCTCCAGTAAGGTCGAGATTTCCGTAGGAATGCTGTCTCCCGCGCCGAATTGCTCGCTCCGCCTGCAGTAGCGTTTGGACGGATGACCAAGGGTCACCATACGGCATCGGCGGCATTGGAATTCGTTCTTGAATACCCTCGTCTAGGTAGTCTTGGATTTCTTTTGTATGTTTCGTGTACAGGTGGAGGCTGCCTACCGCATGCTTGTAAGGCCCGACCTCTACTCCTAACGAGCGGGCGATGAGCTCTTGGAGCATCGTGAATGCGAACACATCGTGAGGAAGTCCAAGGAAAGCGTCATTGGACCGCATCATCACCATTGCGTGAAGTTGATTGTTCCGGACGGCAAATTGAAGTGTGCACGTGCAGGGCAAGTCTTCCCGCCGCGGTCTCGTAAATTATCAGCTAGGTCCTCTCCACGAAAGAGCTGAATTACTGCCCGACGGGATGCGGCGTTTGCCTTCAAGGTATCTGATTACGTTTTGAACTTGATTGATAGTTCCATTCAGGTCGAAAAGCCGCGGACCGTAGGCCCCGTAAATCGTCTTGCCGTCGTCAGAAAACTCATCGTAACCTTGAATGTAGTACTCGATGAAATCCACTTTGTTGGAGCCGGCCAAGTACCAAAGAAACTCACCCAAGCAACTGAACAGCGTTCCTTTCTTCTCGGTTCTACTCAGGCGAGCGCGTGGATTTTTAATCTGGAGAAGAGCCCCGTTGATTTCTGTCGCTGGGCCTTTCGTAGGCGTGATGTCGGATGAGCCGCGCTTACGCAGAAGATGCTTGTACAACTTGTGCAATAGGTCATCGAGTGTTTCAGCGCTTAGATACATAGAGACAATGCCTCACTCGACCACGCCGAGATTCATGGTATTAGTAAACCAAAAGACCGATGCTAGCAGTCACTCAAACAATCGGAGTTGGGGTTCGCCCGTCGCGCGTTTTTCAAGCATCTCAAGCTTCAACTGCCGCCCTCGAGAAATCAGCGTGCGCCTATCCGCAGCAACGGCGCCCCAAATGAGCGCTACACCTCTGACTTCAACAGTGATGTCGTAGTGCGGCAGCGATGCGTGAGCTTGAAACCATGCGCGTTTCAGTCCGAGTGTGTGGGCAAATTCATGCAGTTCATCCAGTGAGTCTGCCACTAAATGACACCAATGACGTCCACGCCACGCTATCCGCACGTTATCAACGTATGCCGCCAAAACCCACTCCAAAATTACCTGTCGTTAATTACTTACTATCATACTCAAAAAGTTACGAGATTGTAACCATAAATTATTCGATAGCATGAAAGAGTCGTTAAATTTCCAATACTGGCAGCCTCATCATGCTTAGGGTAGCGCTGCGCACATACTGCACGTGACCCCAGGCGGCGCCCATTCTCTTAGCTAATGGCGAGATGCAAACCGAAGCGTAGCGTTTGTTTCTATCTTGTAAAATTAGACGGCCGCCTGGATGAGGTGGCCGTTATGCTCTTTAAAGCAAATAAGCTAGAAATCAGTCTGAACCAGAAGTATGAATCGACGAAAATCTCAGTAATGCTTTTCAAAATCTGAAGTTATGGTTCCTGCTACACATTGTAATCATATTCCCCGCCCTCAACGCATTCGACTCAATAAAGTTCCTACGCGGCTCCACGTCATCCCCCATCAGCGTCGTAAAGATCTGGTCCGCCGCAATCGCATCCTCGATCTGCACGCGCAGCAGACGACGCACCTTCGGATCCATCGTGGTCTCCCACAGCTGCTCCGGATTCATCTCGCCCAGACCCTTGTAACGCTGCTTCGACACGCCGCGCTCGGCTTCTTCGCGCAGCCAGATCATCGCTTCGTGGAATTCGCGCACGGCGAATTCCTTCATCTTCTCGCCTTCGCCGCGGCGCATGATGGCGCCTTCGCCCATCAGGCCCTGGAAGGTCGCGGCGGCGTTGGCCAGCACGCCGTAGTCGTTGCTGAGCACGAAGTCGGCGTCGATCGAGGTCACGTAGACGTTACCGTGGCGCATGCGCTCGATGCGCAGCGAGTGCTTTTCGCTGATGTCGTCCGAACGCACGACCACCTCACGGCCGGGTCGTTGATCGCCGCTTCCATCGCCTTGGCCGAGGCCTCGGCCGCGTCCAGCGTCATCATGTCGAGCGTGGTGCCGCTCATGATGGCGGTCAGCGCTGCCCGGTCGATCACGCGCGTCAGGCGCATCATGATGGCGTTGGCCAGGTTGTACTGGCGTACCAGTTCGGCCAGGGCTTCGCCGACGATCGGCTCGGCGCCTTCGCGCGGGATCAGGGAGGCGCCGTTCAGCGCCACCATCATCATGTAGCTCGCTTCTTCGACGTCGTCCTTCAGGTAGCGCTCGTCGCGGCCGGCTTTTACTTTGTACAGCGGCGGCTGGGCAATATAGATGTGGCCGCGCTCGACCAGCTGCGGCATCTGGCGGTAGAACAGCGTCAGCAGCAGGGTGCGGATGTGGGCGCCGTCGACGTCCGCATCGGTCATGATGATGATGCGGTGGTAGCGCAGCTTATCGACGTTGAATTCGTCCGGGCCGATCGAGGTGCCGAGCGTGGCGATCAGGGTCGTGATCTGCTCCGACGACAGCATCTTTTCGAAGCGCGCCTTTTCCACGTTCAGCACCTTGCCGCGCAGCGGCAAAATGGCCTGGAACTTGCGGTCGCGGCCCTGCTTGGCGGAACCGCCTGCCGAGTCACCCTCGACGATGTACAGTTCGGCCAGCGCCGGGTCGCGTTCCTGGCAGTCGGCCAGTTTCGAGGACAGGCCCAGGCCGTCCATGATGCCCTTGCGGCGGGTCAGGTCGCGTGCTTTACGCGCCGCTTCACGGGCGCGCGCGGCTTCGACGATCTTGCCGCAGATGATTTTGGCGTCGTTCGGCTTTTCGTTCAGGAAGTCGGTGAGCGTCTTGGCGACGATTTCCTCGACCGGGCCGCGCACTTCCGACGACACCAGCTTGTCTTTGGTCTGCGACGAGAATTTCGGTTCCGGCACTTTCACCGACAGCACGCAGGTCAGGCCTTCGCGCATGTCGTCGCCCGAGATTTCGACTTTCGCCTTTTTGGCGAAATCGTGCTCGTCGATGTATTTGTTGATCACGCGCGTCATCGCCGCACGCAGGCCGGTCAGGTGGGTGCCGCCGTCGCGCTGCGGGATGTTATTCGTGAAGCACAGCACCTGCTCGTTGTAGGCGTCGTTCCACTGCATCGACACGTCCACCGAGATATTCGTGTTCTGGTCCGACTGGCGGTCGCCCGTGGCCTGGAACACGGTCGGGTGCAGGACGGTCTTGGTCTTGTTGATGTATTCGACGAAGCCGCGGGTGCCGCCTTCGAAGGCGAAGATTTCTTCCTTGCCGTTGCGGTGGTCGGAGAGGCGGATGTTCACGCCGTTGTTCAGGAAGGACAGCTCGCGGATGCGCTTCGAGAGGATCTCGTAGTGGAATTCGACGTGGGTGAAGATTTCTTCGTCGGCCCAGAAATGCACTTCGGTGCCGCGCTTGTCGGTGTCGCCGATCACCTTCATCGGGGAGACTTCGAAGCCGTCGACGATTTCGATCAGGCGGTCCTGGGGGACGCCGCGCACGAATTCCATTTGATGGATCTTGCCCTTCTGGCGCACGGTCACGCGCAGCAGTTTCGACAGTGCGTTCACGCAGGACACGCCCACGCCGTGCAGGCCGCCCGACACTTTATAGGAGTTCTGGTTGAACTTGCCGCCGGCGTGCAGTTCGGTCAGGGCGATTTCGGTGGCCGAGCGCTTTGGCTCGTGCTTGTCGTCCATTTTGACGCCGGTCGGAATGCCGCGGCCGTTGTCGGCGATCGAAATCGAATTGTCGGCGTGGATCGTGACGTGGATTTCGGTGCAGTAGCCGGCCAGCGATTCGTCGATGGAATTGTCCAGCACTTCGAAGACGAGGTGGTGCAGGCCGGTGCCGTCCGACGTATCGCCAATGTACATGCCCGGCCGCTTGCGGACCGCTTCCAGGCCTTCCAGAATTTGAATCGAGGCGGCGCCGTAATCGTCGGACATCATCGGCGATTGCGGCATTTCGTTAGTGGTATCGGACATGGACTGCTTTCTCAAAAAACTATGTATTCAGATTGCATGATCCCCGAAGCAGGCGTTCGCCGGTTCGGGGATCTGCATTTCACCAGCCTGCGGACTGCTTAAATCCGCATCGGCATGACGACATACTTGAAGTCGGCATTGTCGGGAATCGAGATCAGGGCCGACGAGTTCGAGTCGCCCAGGGCGATGTTGATCTGGTCGCACTTCAGGTTGTTCAGCACGTCGAGCAGATAGGTGACGTTGAAACCGATGTCGATCTGGTCGCCGCCGTAGTCGATTTCCAGGTCTTCGACTGCTTCTTCCTGGTCGGCATTGGTCGAGCTGATCTTCAGGCTGCCCGGGGTGATGACGCAGCGCACGCCCTTGAACTTGTCGCTGGTCATGATCGCGGCGCGCTGCAGCGAACGCAGCAATTCGTCGCGGCTGATCGTGAAGTCGTTCTTGTAACCCTTCGGGATCACGCGCGTGTAGTCGGGGAATTTGCCCTCGACCAGCTTCGACACCAGTTCGATGTCGGCGAAGGTCAGTTTGACTTGCGATGCGGCGATGTCGAGCTGGACGGTTTCGTCGCTTTCTTCGAGCAAACGCTGCAGTTCGATGATGGTCTTGCGCGGGATGATGACTTCCTGGCGCACGAATTCCTGCTCGGCTTCGACCTGGCAGAAGGCGAGGCGGTGGCCGTCGGTGGCGACTGCAATCACCTTGTTACCGTCCAGCACCAGCAGCAGGCCGTTCAGGTAGTAGCGGATGTCTTGCTGGGCCATCGCGAAGTGCACCATGTTGAACAGGTGCTTCAGCGTCTTTTGCGGCAGGGTGACGCTGGCGTTGTAGGTGTCCGCGACCGAGACGGTCGGGAATTCCTCGGCGGCCAGGGTCTGCAGCGCGAAGCGCGACTTGCCGCTCTGCACAGCCAGGCGTTTATTCGCCAGCGTCATCGTGACGTCGCCCGATTCCGGCAGCGCGCGCAGGATGTCGAGCAATTTACGCGCGGCGACCGTGGTGCCGGTGACGTCGTCGCCGGAACCGATGTTCGCATGCGTCGTGATCTGCACTTCGGTGTCGGTCGACAGGAAAGAGACGCTTTCGCCGTCCTTGCGGATGAGGATATTGGCCAGAATCGGCATGGTGTGCCGACGCTCGACAATACCGCTCACGATCTGCAGTGGCCGGAGAAGGGTATCTCGGGTGGTTTTGACCAATTGCATAATTGTCCTCAGAAGGGTTATTACTTGAAAGTGTTGCTACTGACTATTTTGCCGTGTGCCGGGGGTAATTACCACCCCCGGTTGAGTTCGGTCGGATCAGCCTTTGAGGGTCTGTTCCAGCACGTGCAACTCGTGGTTGCACTCGGCGTTCTTTTGCCGGTCGCCGGCGATCTTGCGCACCGCGTGCAGCACCGTGGTGTGGTCGCGGCCGCCGAACAGTTCGCCGATTTCCGGCAAGCTCTTTTGCGTCAGTTCCTTGGCCAGGTACATGGCGATCTGGCGCGGGCGGGCGATGTTCGCCGGGCGCCGCTTCGAATACATGTCGGCGACCTTGATGTTGAAGAAGTCGGCGACCGTTTTCTGGATGTTTTCCACCGAAATCTGGCGGTTCTGCACCGACAGCAAATCCTTCAGGGCTTCCTTCACGACGTCGATCGTGATGTCTTTGCCGTGGAAGCGCGAATAGGCCAGGATCTTGCGCAGCGCGCCTTCCAGCTCGCGCACGTTCGAGCGCAGGTGTTTCGCCACGAAGAAGGCGACGTCGTCGGACAGGGTCACGTCCTCGGATTGCGCCTTTTTCAGCAGGATCGCGACCCGCATTTCCAGTTCCGGCGGCTCGATCGCGACCGTCAGGCCGGAATCGAAACGCGAGATCAGGCGGTCATCCATGCCGGTGATCTCTTTCGGATAGGTATCCGAGGTGATGATGATCTGCTTCTTGGCGGCGATCAGGGCCTCGAACGCATAGAAGAACTCTTCCTGCGTGCGGCTTTTGCCGCCGAAGAATTGAATATCATCGATCAGCAGCATGTCGAGCGAGTGATAGTAGTGCTTGAAGTCGTCGAAGCCTTTGCGCTGATAGGCGGTGACGACGTCGCGCACGTACTGCTCGGCGTGGATGTAGCGGATGCGGGCGCCCGGATTGTCGACCATCACCTGGTTGCCGATGGCGTGGATCAAGTGGGTCTTACCGAGGCCGACGCCGCCGTAGAAGAACAGCGGGTTGTACGAGACGCCCGGGTTGTTCGCCACCTGGATCGCGGCGGCGCGCGCCAGCTGGTTGGCTTTACCGGTAACGAAGCTGTCGAAGGTCAGGTCCGGGTTGATGCGGCTCTGTTCGCGCTTCGGCGAATTGGCGATGTTCAGGTTCTGCTGGGGCTCGGCGGGCACGGACGCACGCAGCTGGCCCGGCTCGACCTGGCTGGTCGGGGCAGGGCGCACGGCGTCCGGCAGTTTTTTGTTCTGGCTCGGGTCGAGCACGAACTGCACCTCGACCGGGGCTTCCCAGTACTGGCAGGCCAGGGCCGTGATGCGGTTGGCGAACTGCGACTTCACCCAGTCGAGCTTGAACCGGTTCGGCGCAGCAATGCGCAGCTTGCCGTCCTCGTAGTCGAGGGCGACGAGCGGTTTGATCCA
The DNA here is from genome assembly GCA_963729765.1 of uncultured beta proteobacterium. GTDB lineage: Bacteria > Pseudomonadota > Gammaproteobacteria > Burkholderiales > Burkholderiaceae_D > Telluria. The sequence continues at coordinate 365,568 of CAVSPL010000021.1, forward strand.
CGCGCTGTATTGTTGCGGCGTCAGCTCGATCTCCAGTTGCGCGGAGGCGGTCTGCCAAAAATTTTCCATGTGTGCGGCTTCGTGATACGTAACACGCTATTTTACCCGTCTCCGCGCAAGTTATCCACAGGTTGCGCCGGATTTTTGTCGGATGGCTGGGGATAAAAGCGAAGTTATCCATAGCGCAAGTGAAGACCGGAAACAACAGCCGCCTTGACAGTGGGCGCATGAAATCGAGTCTAATTCAGGGTTCCCTGTCCGCCTGCCTGTCAGCCAACAGTTTTATGGTTGAGAAAATGCGGACGCCGATTCCTGACGAGAAGACGTCAGACCCGATTTTGCATCCTATTTTGCTTTAAGCGAGACCACCATGAAACGTACTTACCAACCTTCCGTCGTTCGTCGCAAGCGCACGCACGGCTTCCGCGCACGTATGGCTACCCGTGGTGGCCGCCAAGTCCTGAACGCACGCCGCGCCAAGGGCCGCAAGCGTCTGGCTGTCTAAGCCAGTTCGCCTGCACCCCTGCGGTCGGCCATGACAGGCGAAGGTTCGCACGACTTCGCGCGCGCTCGGCGCATTTTAAAAACGGATGAGTTTTCATCCGTTTTTCGTTTGCGGCCAGCGCAAAAATCCGCGCATTTCGTGTTGTACACCCGTCCCAGCCCGCTGCCCCATGCGCGGTTGGGCATCGTCGCGGCCAAGCGCTTCGCGCCGCGCGCCGTCACCCGCAATACCATCAAGCGCATCACGCGCGAACTGTTCCGCACGAACGAGATCCAGTCGGTCGACTGCATCGTTCGCCTGGCGCGTCCGGTGAATACCAAGGACGGGCCCGGCGACGAACGGCGCGCTCAAGCGCCTGCTGCATGCCGAACTGTCGCGCCTGTTAGCTTCGCAGCGTCCACGCCGCCCTGCGCGCGGTGCCGCCGACGCCATGAAAACCCTGCTCATCTGGATCGTGCGTGCTTATCAGCTCGTGCTGTCGCCGATGCTCGGGCAGAATTGCCGCTTTTATCCGTCCTGTTCCAGTTACGCCATCGAAGCGCTGCGCACCCATGGTGCCTTGCGCGGTGGCTGGCTGGCCGCGCGCCGCCTCGGCCGCTGCCATCCCTGGAACGCGGGCGGCGTCGATCCGGTTCCGCCGGCACGGCGCAAGCATTCACCCACAGCCGCTTGCGGTTGCAACCACTCCTGATTAATACCTAATGGAAATCAATAAACGTACCATTCTGTGGATTGTCTTCGCCATCTCGCTTGTCGTCCTGTGGAATAACTGGATGGTCTCGAGCGGCAAGCCGTCGATGTTCTCGCCGACGCCGCCGGCCAAGGTCGCCGCAGGCGCCGACCAACGCCACCAGCCACCACCGGTGTGCCGGCCGCCGGCGCCCAGCCGGGTGCCGTGCCAGGCGCCGTCCCCGGCCAGCCGGCCGCGCCGGTCGCGCCGTGCCGGCGCCAACGCATCACCGTCACGACCGACGTCGTGAAAGCCGAGATCGACACCGTCGGCGGCGTGATCCGCCGTCTCGAACTGCTGAAATACCCGGACCACTTCGACAAGACGAAGAACCAGGTGCTGTTCGACGTGTCGGGCAATAACACCTATCTCGGCCAGACCGGCCTGATCGGTTCGACCCCGGCCGGCGTCCTGCCGAACCACAACACGCCATTCGTGGCGCGTCCTGGCGTGCGCACCCTCGACGGCGGCAATGCCGTGCAAGTGGTGCTCGACGCCGAGCAGGGTGGCGTCAAGCTGACCAAGACGCTGACCTTCAAACGCGGCGACTACGTCGTCGACGTGCGCCACGACGTGACGAACCTGACGCAAGCGCCGGTGCAGCCGTCGCTCTACCTGCAGCTGCAGCACGACGGCAACAAGCCGCCGGGCGGCTCGTGGTTCATGCCGAGCTTCACCGGTCCGACCCTGTGGACCCCGGACGAGCAAGTACCAGAAGCTGACCTTCGAGAACATCGAAAAGGGCAAGGCCGAGCACGCGACCAAGGCCAACGGCGGCTGGGTGGCGATTTCGCAGCACTTCTTCGTGTCGGCCTTCATCCCGACTCGAGAACACGCGCGCGCGAGATCTTCACCAAGAAGCTGGCAACGAACCTGTATGCGATCGGCACCGTCCAGCCACTGGGCGCCGTGGCGCCGGGCGCGACCGTTTCGAACACCGCGCGCCTGTATTCGGGCCCGCAGGACGAGAAGGTGCTGGAAAAGATCACCCCGGGCCTGGAACTGGTCAAGGACTACGGCATGTTCGCGATCATCGCCAAGCCGCTGTTCTGGGTCATGGACCAGATCCACCAGCTGCTGGGCAACTGGGGCTGGACCATCATCGCCTTCACCATCCTGATCAAGCTGGCCTTCTTCCCGCTGTCGGCCGCCGGTTACCGCAGCATGGCGAAGATGCGCGTCGTCACGCCGAAGATGCAGGCGATCCGCGAGCGCTACAAAGCCGATCCGATGAAGATGCAGCAGGCCACGATGGAGCTGTACAAGGCCGAGAAGATCAACCCGCTGGGCGGCTGCCTGCCGATCCTGGTGCAGATGCCGGTGTTCCTGGCCCTGTACTACGTGCTGCAAGCCTCGGTCGAAATGCGCGGCGCGCCGTGGGTCGGCTGGATCCACGACCTGACCCAGCCTGACCCGTACTTCATCCTGCCGGTGCTGTACGCGATCTCGATGTTCATCACGGCGAAACTGAACCCGCAGCCGGCCGATCCGATGCAGGCGAAGATGATGCTGTTCATGCCGCTGGCGTTCTCGGTCATGTTCGTGTTCTTCCCGTCGGGCCTGGTGCTGTACTGGGTCGTCAACAACATGGTGTCGATCGCGCAGCAGTGGGTCATCACCAAGCGCTACGGGACGCCGGTGGCGAAGTAAGCCGGCCGCGTAGTCTCAGCAAAAGCCCGTGGATTCCACGGGCTTTTTTTTCGCTTCGTCATGGTTCGCCGATGCCTCGCGTTACGTTGCTGATTTCCGTCTGTTGCGACTTTCAGCTTGAGCGTTGGGCAAAAACTGGCTAGCATCGTAAATACTTTCCACCAGTCAATTTGCGACGCCATGGCACACCCGGTTCCACGTTTGCTTGCGGCCACGACGCCGCCTCGACAGCGCCTGTCACCGCGGCCACGGCCTTGCCGCTGGCCCTGCTCGCCGCCTGCGGCGGCGGTGGCGGCGGCGCGGCGCCAGGCGCTGCGCCGCCGGTGGCCGTTGCGCCCGAGCCTGCGCCGTCACCGGCGGGCCCCACCGCAGCCGAGGCGTCGCGCTTCCTGTCACAGGCATCGATGGGCGCGACGCGGGAACAGATCGCGCAGCGTCCAGTCGATCGGCTACGCCGCCTGGCTCGATGAACAGATCGCCCTTCCGGCCTCGACCGACGCGCTGGGATTACCTGGTGTCGCAGGGGCTGAACGGGGCCGCGAGAACAAGAATGGCGAGGCGGGCGCCGATGACGGCGATCTGGCGCAAACTGCTAGTCCTCGCCCGACACTCTGCGCCAGCGGATCACGTTTGCCCTGTCGGAAATCGTGGTGACCTCGATATCGAGGATTCAGCGGCAAGGCTGGAAAGCCGTTTACCGCTGCCGCCTTCCTGGACCTGATGGAAGCGCAGGCCTTCGGCAATTATCGCCAGCTGCTGGAAAAAATCTCGACCAGCGCGGCGATGGGCGAAGACCTGACCTACCGCGGCAGCGTCAAGTTCAGGGCCAGCGCCGGCGCCATGCCGGATGAGAATTATGCACGCGAGTTGATGCAGCTGTTTACCATCGGCCTGGTCACCCTGAACCTGAGACGGCACCCCGAAGCTCGTCGGCGGCCAGCAGGAGGAAACCTATGGCTTGGACGATATTGCCGGCCTGGCGCGGGTGTTCACCGGCTGGAATTACGACCTGAGACGGCGGACAACACCGACTCACCCGGACTACAAGCGCCGCCCCATGACCGTGACCGCAAGACGCGCACGAAACGGAGAACCAAGACCTTCCTGGGCAAGACCATTGCGGCCGGCACCGAGCGGCGAAGATAAGCCTCAAGCAGGCGCTCGACACGATCTTCGGGCACGCCAACGTGGCGCCATTCGTCAGCCGTCAGCTGATACATGCGCCTGGTCTGCAGCAATCCTTCCCCGGCCTATGTCACCCGGGTGGCGACGGTCTTCAACAACGACGGCGCCGGCGTCAGGGGCAATCTCGCCAGCCGTCGTCAAGGCCATCCTGCTCGACAGCGAAGCCCGTTCGTCGCCGCTATCGGCCTGACGAATCCGGCTTTGGCAAGCAGCGCGAACCCATCCTCCGGCTGGCCGCGTGGGCGCGCGCCTTCAAGGCCGGTTCGCGCCAGCAATGCCTGGGACAGTGGGCAATACCTGCGACCCCGCCACCCGCCTTGGACAAAGCCCCTTGCGCGTCGCCCAGGGTCTTTAATTTCTTCCGCCCGGGCTACGTGCCGCCGAACAGCGCCATCGCCAGCGCCGTGCATGGTCGCGCCGGAATTCCAGCTGACCAACGAGTCGAGCGTGGTCGGCTACCTCAACTTCATGCAGGCCGTAGTCAGCCGCGGGGTGGGCGACGTCAAGGCCGACTATACGCGCGGTGCTGCCGCTGGCCGATACCGCCCAGCTGCCTGCTCGAACGAGCTCAATCTGCGTCCTTGCCGCCGGTCAGCTCGCCCACGACCACCTTGTCGACTTGATCAAAGGCGCGCATCGACTACCATGCCGAGGCGGGACCGACGCGCGCCTACAAACCGCATCCACGCCGCGCTGACTGCTGGTGACTGGCGTCGCCTGAATACCTCATCGAGAAATAGGAGTCGCCATGGCCATCAAGACCAACGGACCTGCGCTCGCGCCGTGCGTTCCTGCAAGCGCGCTTCGGCGCCTGTCGGTGGCAGGCGCGGCAGCGCCGTGGGCGCTGAACCTGGCCGCGATGGGCGAGGCGGCCGCCGCCACTGCCACCGACTACAAGGCGCTGGTGTGCGTCTTCCTCTACGGCGGCAACGACTACGCCAACACGGTCGTGCCTTACGACACCAGCCAGCTACAGCCGCTATCCCTGCGCATGCGCGCGGCGGCATCGCGCTACGGCCACGCCAGCGCTGACGCGCCACGCTGCTCGACGCCGCCACGGCGCCTGGCGCCGGCGGCGCGCACGAGTATGCGCTGGCACCCGGCCATGGCGCCGCTGGCTGGGCATGTTCAATGCCGGCAGGCTGGCCGTGCATGCTCAACGTCGGGCCGCTTGGTGCCAGCCGACCGCGCCAGTACGACAGTACACCGACCGCAAATCGGTACCCGCTGCCGCCCAAGCTGTTCTCGCACAACGACCAGCAGTCGGTCTGGCAATCCTCCTCGCCCGAAGGCGCCACGGTCGGGCTGGGGCGGGCGCATCGGCGACCTGTTGCGCTCGGCGGCAACGGCAACGCGATCTTCACCTGCATCAACGTGACCGGCAATGCGGTGTTTCTGTCGGGCGACTCGGCGGTGCAATACCAGGTCATCCAGCCAGCGGCGCGGTGCCGCATCGACGGGCATGAAGATCGCCGCTGTACGGATCGGCCGCGGTCAACGCCGCGCTGGCGCACGCTGGTGCAGCCAGCCGCGCACCCACGTGCTGGAAAACGAATACACGCGGGTGACCAAGCGGGCCATCGACGCCGAGGCAGCAGTCCTGACCGGCGCGCTGCCTCGGCGCCGGCGCTGGCCACCGCCTTCCCGCCGGCAACAGCCTGGCCAACCAGCTGAAGATGGTGGCGCGCCTGATCTCGGCCGCGCGCCGACGCCTGGGCGTCAAGCGCCAGGTATTTTTTGTGTCGATGGGCGGCTTCGACATGCACGACAACCTGATGACGCACCACCCGGCCTGCTGTCGGCAAGCTCAGCGACGCGCATGGCGTCGTTTTACAGCGGCAACGGTGGAACTGGGCGTGGCCAGACAGGTGACGGCCTTCACGGCCTCGGATTTCGGCCGCACGCTGGCCGGCAACGGCGACGGCTCGGACCACGGCTGGGGCAGCATCCATTTCGTGCTGGGCGGCGCCGTCAAGGGCAAGCGCTTCTACGGCAAGGCGCCGATCGTCGCCAACGGCGGCCCGGACGATGTCGGACAGGGCAGGCTGTTGCCGACCACATCGGTCGACCAGTTCGCCGCGACGCTGGGTAAATGGCTGGGTGTCTCCGACAGCGAACTGCTGGCCATGCTGCCCGGGCTGACCAACTTCGATGCCAGTACCCGGAATATCGGCTTTCTCTGAACCACGGGGCGGTTATCCGGCGCGCTTGGGGGCAAGACCTTTTTTATGCAGGGCAGGTTCCTTCGTTAAATCATCTACAATTCGCGCATGAAGCTAGATACCTCTCCTATCGCGGCCATTGCGACCGCACCCGGCCGCGGCGGCATCGGCGTGGTCCGCGCCTCCGGCAAATCGCTTGGCCCGCTGATCGAAACGCTGTTTCCCCAGGCAAAACTGACGCCGCGCCACGCGACCTATATTCCGTTCACCTCGAACGACGGCGCCGTCATCGACCAGGGCCTGGCCCTGTACTTCCGGGCGCCGCATTCCTACACCGGCGAAGACGTGCTCGAGCTGCAGGGCCATGGCGGCCCGGTCGTGCTGCAGATGCTGCTGGCGCGGGTGCTGGAAGCGGGCCGCGAACATGGCCTGCGCCTGGCCGAACCGGGCGAATTCACGCGCCGCGCCTATCTCAACGACAAGCTCGACCTGGCCCAGGCCGAAGCCGTGGCCGACCTGATCGACGCCTCGACCGAAGCGGCGGCGAAATCGGCCTCGCAGTCGCTCTCGGGCGCCTTTTCGCAAGTCGTGCACCGGCTGGTCGAGCAGACCATCAATTTGCGCATGCTGGTCGAGGCGACCCTCGATTTTCCGGAAGAAGAAATCGATTTTCTCGAAAAATCGAACGCGCGCGGCCAGCTGGCCGCGCATCATCGACTCGCTCGAACACGTGTTCCGCCAGGCCGCGCAGGGTGCGCTCCTGCGCGAAGGTTTGAATGTCGTGCTGGTGGGGCAGCCGAACGTCGGTAAATCGTCCTTGCTCAATGCGCTGGCCGGCGCCGAAGTGGCGATCGTCACCCCGATCGCCGGCACCACGCGCGACAAGGTGAGCGAGACGATCCAGATCGAAGGCATTCCGCTGAATATCATCGACACCGCCGGCATCCGCGCGATCGACGACGGCATCGACGTGGTCGAGCGCATCGGCATCGAGCGTACCTGGGGCGAGGTCGGCAAGGCGGACGTGATCCTGCACCTGCTGGATGCCAACCTCGGCCCGAGCGCGGCCGATGAAACCATCGTCGCCGCCTTCCCGGCCGGGGTGCCGGTGGTGCGCATCTGGAACAAGATCGATTTGTCGGGCCACCGGCCCGTGGTCGAGGGTGCGGCCGATGCGACGCACGTGTATTTGTCGGCCAACGAAATGCTCGGCATCGATTTATTGCGCGCCGAATTGCTGCGCATCGCCGGCTGGCAGCAGACGGGCGAATCGCTGTACCTGGCGCGCGAACGGCACCTGATCGCCTTGCGCGCGGCGCGCCAGCACCTGGATGTGGCGGCCCAGCATGCGGCGCAGGACGACCAGTCGCTCGATTTGTTCGCGGAAGAGTTAAGGCTGGCGCAGGATCAGCTGTCCAGCATCACCGGGGAATTCACGCCGGACGATTTGCTGGGGGTGATTTTCAGCCGGTTCTGTATCGGCAAATAAGAAGGCCGCGGCGACGCCGTGCTACCCTTGAGTTCGAACCCAAGGAGCGAGCATGGCTGACCCAACAACCTTCCGCGCGCGGCGCGTTTTCCTCATCGCGTCCAGCCTGGTGGCAGCGGCTGCATTAAGTTCCTGCGCCACCATGCTCGGCCCGCGCGAAGTCGACCTGCCCTTGTCGAAGCTGCAGGCCGGCATCGACCGCCGCTTCCCCGTCGACAACCGCCTGCTCGAACTGTTCGACCTGCGCCTGTCGCGCCCGCAACTGGCGATCCTGCCGGGTGACCGCGTCGCGCTGACGGTGGACGCCAGCGTCGCCCAATCCTTCCTGCGCGATCCCCTGTCCGGCAGCCTGGCCTTCTCGGGCCGCCTGGTGATCGACCAGGCGAAGAACGGCGTCTACCTCACCGAGCCGCGCCTGGAGCGTTTCATGATCAGCGGCATGGACGAATCGGTGAGCCGTCACCTGTCGCGCGCCGCGAACGGCTTGCTCGACCGGGCGGTGCTCGATATTCCCGTCTACAGTTTCCGCATGGACGAGCTGCGCTTTGCCGGCGTCCAGTACGTGCCGACCCGGATCGCGACCACGGCGACCGGTTTGCGCGTGTCGCTCGAGCCGGCGCCTGCGCGTTAATTGGACCTTGCATCCTGTTACAAAAAGCGCCGGCGCACGATTGGAACGCGGCCGGAATCGGCGCATTCCTGCTGCTATGATTTCCGCAGCTGACATCGCCTTTCACGGCTGGCTTACACCTGTCTGACGATCTGTTGCATGCGTGCCGCAACGGATAAAAACGGGCGTACAAGGGCGTTGCAGCAGCGTCGGGTTGGGCGCACACTGGATATTCATCACGGCTGTGGCAGCGCTGCCGCATCGGACCCACGGGTTGCGATTGCTCATACCCAGGATGTTCCACTACAGTAATCTTGCTTGACGACTTGAACGTGCTGCCGGTAGGGGGTGGATCTTGGAAACGATCGAAAACAGTGTGATGAACGAGGGCGGGCTTGCCGACGCGCTCCCTGCCGCCGCGGCGCAAGCGCGGCCATCGCGCGTCAGCCTGCCGCCAAAAGGCTCATGCTGGTATTGCGATAAACCGGTCGACAGCGTGCGCCGTTTCTGCGGCAAGGATTGCACCGACGCCTTCGACGAAGAAGCCGAATTCACCCGCAGCTGAGTTTCTCAAGCGCAGCTGGCTGTTCAGCCGGCCCGCTCGAGCACGGCAAGGGCAAGTTCGTAATCGAATTGCTCGCATCGCCGCGCTCAGTTCCTCATATCCCCGTTGTCCCAGATGCGCGCTCAGTTCGCTGCGCGCCGCGGCGACCAGTTCGACGGCCGCACCGTCGCCGATGTCGAGCATGGCATGCAGGCTGGCGACGATCCCGTTCCCCACCGCCGCCACCGGCGCGCGCACGGCGGCGTTGCGTCCGTCAGCAAGTTCATCCCATCGAGTTCGCACAGCACCTCGGCCAGTGCGCTGTCGAGGCGCGCCAGCGCCAGCGCGGTATCGCGCTGCCATCGCGCAGCGTCGCTTCCAGGACCAGCGCCGCCACACGCAGGCGTGGCGCTTCGATCATGCCCGCCGCGCCCTTGAGCGTATGGGCCAGGCGATGGGCCAGCTGGTGTCGGCGGCGCCGAGCGCGCTGCCGGATGGCCCGGGCGGAGTCGCGGTAGCCGCTGCGAAAGCGCGCGACGGCGCGCAGATACATCGCGCGGTCGCCCATCAGGCGCTCGACGCCGGCCTCGATATCGAGGACCGGCGCAGCGGGAACAGCAGGCGGTGGCGAATCGGAGCTGTGCGCGCTCATCCGGTCAGCGGGTGGTGAACGACCAGGTGCGCGTGACCGGCGGCGCCGCCCGCGGTGCCGGTGAAGCTGACGTCGTAGACCGTGTTCGCCGGCAGCGGCGCGAGCGGGATGATGGCGGCCGACGAGCGTCCGGTATGGGTGTCGTTCGGATCGTTCAGCAGCCGCACGGCCAGCTCGGCGCCGCCGCGCGGACGCACGGTGAAGCTGGTGACCGCGACCGTCATGTCGATGTTGGCATGCACGCTGATCGGATAGCCGACTTCGTTGCGGTCCGGGACCGGGTCGGGCGACTCGGTATTGCTGAAGAAGTTGCGCGGCACCGAGACCTGGCCATTGAACGGCCAGGCCGCGACCTGGCCGCGTGGCCAGGCCCGCGCCATAGCCGTTGTTGGCGGTGAAATTGGCCGTGAAGTAGTTGTAGCCGGTGCTGGCCGTGGTGGCCGCCCCGGTGCCGATTTCCTTGAACACGGGCTCGAAGATGACGAAGCGGTGGTAAATCGCCGTGATGAGTTCCTCGGCCATGTACTGGCCCGAGCCGTTGCTGGTGGCCGAAATGACTTCGCCATACGCGCGCGAGGCACTCGTGTTGAAGCGGTAGCCGGCGGCGGCCAGGCGCGCACTGACATCGACGCCGGTGAAACCCTTCCTTGCCCGGCGGTCTGGTCGTGCGTGATGGTGTTGTTGATGCGCTGGTAGTCGGAGTGGCCCTGGGCGGCGATGTCGATCAGGTTGCTGCGCACGAGCGTCGACATGCCGATCAGGCCGCGCCGGTAATTGATCCATTCGCGTCCGTCGGCGGCGATATTGCCGGTCGCCAGCGGTGCGCCGGCGGCGCCGGGCAGGTCGGCGTATCCGGGTGGCCGGCGCCGGCGTCAGCGGATCGGGGTTGGGGGCGTGGTCGCGCGGGCGCGCGTCGGCGGCGTGGTGCCGACCGGGGCGGGATCGACAGTGCTGGCGCTGCCGCCGCCACCCCCGCCACAGGCGGCCAGTGCCAGGGCGGTTACGCAAGCCGCCACCATCATCCTCGCGCGAATCGATTCGCTCATCCTTTGCACTCCTGATTATTATTCAATACCGGAAGGGCACATTCTAGGGCAAATCGAATATGCATGACGGTCGGGCACCGTGCGCGACCGGACACGTGCGCACTGTAGAATAGGGCCACTTTCCTCTTGCCCGGACCCGAATTGAACCAATCCCGCCCAGCACGCCTCGCGCGCGCCAAGTTCGCCCTGCCGAGTTTCGTCACCTTGCTGTCGATCGCCTGCGGTTTCGGCAGCATCGTCATCTCGGTCGACAACGCCCAGGTCGGGGCGCCGGGCGACTTCCGCCTGGCCGCCATCCTGCTGGTGCTGGCCGGCGTGTTCGATGCGCTCGACGGCTTCGTTGCGCGCGCCACGAATACCCAGTCCGACTTCGGCGTCCAGCTCGATTCGATTGCCGACGTCATGAATTTCGGCTGCGCACCCGGCTTGCTGCTGTACTGCTACGGTTTCGCCCAGATGAGCGCCAGTCATCCCACCATCGTGCGCATGGGCGGCCTGGCCTGCTTCATCTTTGTCGCCTGCGGCGCGCTGCGCCTGGCGCGCTTCAATATTTCGGTCGGGCCGCACCGATCCGCGCTATTTCGTCGGCATGCCGATCACGGCCGGCGCCGCCTGCGTCGCCGCGGTCGTGCTGGCCTGGCCCGATCCGGTGGTCAACAATGCACGCAAGCCTTCGCGGTGATGGCGCTGATGGTGGCGGTCGGCACGCTGATGGTCTCGACCGTGCGCTTTCCCAGCAGCAAGCAAAAGCTGAGCAAGGGGATATGTCGTGATTGCCGCGCCGTCCTGCTGCCTGATCATATTGCGCGAGCGTTTTTTCGTGCTGTTCTTCCTGTTGTACATCTGCGCCACACTGCTGCTCAATATCGCATGGCGTATCGGCTGGCGCGGCGTGGCGCCGCCGGTCATCTACGCGGACGAGGAAGAAGTCTAAGATTCAGGCGAACTTGTCGAGCAGGGCCGCCAGCCGCGCGGCCACCGCACGCGCGTCCGTCGAGGTCTTCCGCGCCATCGCTGTGGGTCACGACGGTCGCGGTGAGCAATTGAACGAAGGAGCGGTCGAGCGCCTTGCGCGCCGCCGCCATCTGCTGGGCCACCGCCTCGCAATCGGCCGGCTCGGCCGCCAGCGCGATCAGCTTCTGCACCCCGCGCAACTGGCCTTCGATGCGCGCCAGGCGGTTCAACAAATCCTTCTTCTGCTGCGCCGTCAGCGCGCTTGCCCTCGACGATCTTGAGCGGCTCGGCCATGGCATCAGGCCACCTCGTGACCGCGCGCCGCGCGCAGGATCGCGAACCAGTCGCTGCGCTCGAGCGTGAAGCCGGTGCGCGGCCACCGCCGCGGCGACCGAGGCGATCTTGCCGCTGCCGGTCAGCGGCATCGGCCGGCTCGGCAGCATCATGATCCAGGCGAAGACCACGCTGGCAAACGACTGGTCGAGGCGGTCGGCCACTTCCTGGATGACGGCGCGCAGTGTTGCGCCATGCGCATCGGCCTGGCTGAACAGGCGCCCGCCGCCGAGCGGCGACCAGACCATCGGCGCAATGCCCAGGTCTTGCAGGCCGTCGAAGGTTTCGTCGAACATCGGCGCCGTGTACGAGCGGCGAAAACTCGACCTGGTTGGTCGCCAGCGGCACGCGCCGATTCAGCGCCTCGAACTGGTGGCGCGTGAAATTCGACACGCCCACATGGCGCACCTTGCCCGCCGTCTGCAGGCGCGTAAACGCTTCGGCGACTTCGTCGAAATCCATCAACGGATCGGGGCGGTGGATCAGCAGCAGGTCGAGGTGGTCGGTGCCGAGCTCGCGCAGCGAGTTCTTCGCAGGAGGCGAGGATGTGCTCCAGGCTCGGTGTCGTAATGCTGGATCGTGTTGGCCGGACGGCTTGGCGACACCAGCTTGATGCCGCACTTGCTGACGATTTCCATGCGCCCGCGCAGCGAAGGCTGGGCGCGCAGGGCCTCGCCGAACAGGCCCTCGACGCTGTAGTTGCCGTAGATGTCGGCATGGTCGAAGCTGGTCACGCCCAGCGCGATGCAGTCTTCGATGAAGGCGATGCGCTGCTGCACCGACATGTCCCATTCGCCCAGGCGCCACATGCCGGCGATGACGCGCGACAGTGCCGAGGCCGTCCTTGCGGGTGGCGATGCGGGGGCAGGCGAGGGCGGCGGACGGGGTCATAGGCGGGATTTTTTTTGCAGGAAAAGTAAGAACGCATTATAGCGGTAGCCGACGCGCACGCGTTCGGCGTAAAAAATGCCCGCCGGGCGCGAACCGGGCGGGCATTGTTCAGACGCGACGGAAAGCCGCTTTACTTGATCATCAAGACGCATCGAATCCCAGGCGCGGCCGAAAATGCTCGCTTCCTGCACTTCTTCCAGCGCGACCACCGGCAGCACCAGCAGCGGCTTGTTGTCGACCATCATGCGCAGGGTGCCGACGCGGCCGTTGCGCGCGAGCGGGGCGACCAGCGGGTCCTTGCGCTCGAGCACAGGCTTCAGTTTACCGGCGACGCCCTTCGGCACCGTCACCAGCACGTCGCTGGTGAAGCCGATCTTGACGGTCGACTGCGAACCTTTCCACACTTCCGGCGTGGCGATCGCCTGGCCCTTCGAATACAGCTTCACGGTGTCGAAGTTCTGGAAGCCCCAGTTCAGCAGCTTCTGGCTTTCCTGGGTGCGCACGCCGTCCGAGCTGGCGCCCGAGACGACCGAGATCAGGCGGCGCTGGCCGCTGGTGCCGTTCGGGCGGCGCGCCGAGGCGATCATGCTGTAGCCCGACGACTCGGTGTGGCCGGTCTTCATGCCGTCGACGGTCGGATCGAGCCACAGCAGGCGGTTGCGGTTCTGCTGGGTGATCTTGTTGTAGGTGAACTGCTTGACCGAGTCGATCTTGTAGAACTCGGGGAAGTCGCGGATCACGTTGGTGGCCAGCGTGGCCAGGTCTTGCGCGGTCGAGAAGTTGTCCGGGCTCGGCAGGCCGTGCGGGTTGGCGAACTTCGAGTTCTTCATGCCCATGCGCTGCGCTTCGCGGTTCATCAGCACCACGAAGGTCGCTTCGTCGCCGGCGACGGCTTCGGCCAGGGCGACGGCGGCGTCGTTACCCGACTGGATCATCAGGCCATGCAGCAGGTCGTCCACGCTCACCGGGGTGGCCGGATCGATGAACATCTTCGAGCTGCTCGAATCGACTTTCCAGGCGCGCGGCGAGACGTTGACCATCGGTGTTCAGGGCCAGCTTCTTGTCGCGGATCGCCTGGAAGGTGACGTAGGCCGTCATGATCTTGGTGAGCGATGCCGGCTCGATGCGCGCGTTCGGGTCCTGGGCCGCGATGACCTGGCCGCTGGTGGCGTCGAGCAGCAGCCACGATTTCGCCGCGATCGATGGGGCAGGCACGGTTTGCGCGCTGGCCGACAGCGTCAGCAGGCTGGCGGCGATGGCCGCAATCAGTTTTTTCATGGGAGCTAAGTAAGTCAGTAGGGTGGTGCGGATGCCGCAGGCGTACGCAAGGCGTTGCCTAACGGCATGGAATCAAAGAAGTGGTCAATTATAGGCCAGTGCCGCGCTCAATTGTCACGCCGCCACATTTGGACGACAAGATTTTTGATCGGGTTGAGGCGCTTGTGGAAGAAGTGGTCCGCGCCCGGGATCACGATCACCGGGATTTCCTGCGGCCGCGCCCAGTCGAACACCATCTGCAAGGTGATCGTGTCGTCCAGTTCGCCGTGGATCAGGATGGTGTCTTCGGGGACGTTCGGCAGCGGCCATTTGCCGGCGGCGGTGCCGACCAGCACCATGCGCTCGATCGCGTCCGGCTTGCCCTCGTTGACCAGGCGCGCGTGCAGCTGGGACTGCACAAAGGTACCGAAGGAAAAGCCGGACAAGGCCACCGGCAGCCCCGGATACTCGCGCCAGCATGTGCTCCATCATGAAGGCCATGTCGTCGACTTCGCCGTGGCCGCGGTCATGCACGCCTTCCGACTGGCCGACGCCGCGGAAGTTGAAGCGCGCCGTCGCATACCCGAGGGTGACGAAGGTGCGCGCCAGGGTTTGCGTGACCTTGTTTTCCATGGTGCCGCCGTACAGCGGATGCGGGTGGGCGACCAGGGCGATGCCGCGCGGCGCGCCTTCCGGCAGGTCGAGCATGCATTCCATCTTGCCGGCCGGGCCGTCGAGGGTAAAACGTTTCGAAAACTTGTTCATGGTACGGTAAAAATCAGATTTTCAGGCGTTCGACGATCTGGCCGCCGAGGATATGGGTATCGATGATGTCGTCGATGTCGTCGGTATCGACATAGGTGTACCAGGTGCCTTGCGGGTAGACGACCAGCACCGGGCCTTCTTCGCAGCGCTCCATGCAGCCGGCCTTGTTGATGCGCACCTTGCCCGGCTCGCTCAGGCCCAGCTTCTTGATGCGCTTCTTGGCATGCTTTTGCGCGATCTCGGCGCCGGACTTGCCGCAGCTCTCGCGGCAGTTCTCGCCATCGCGTTCGTTCATGCAGAAGAAGACGTGGTGTTCGTAAAACGGTTTGTTGTCGCTCATGTCGCTCTCGCTATCCTTGACGTGACCAGCCTTAATGATACCCGCTCTCAATGCCGATTCAGTTTATGCGAGGGCAGCAGCAGGAACCAGAGCGCGAAAAACGGCCATAACAGGGACAGGAACTGGGCCGCCCCATTGAAATTCAAGAATTTACCCTGCACCCAGCCCTGCAGCGTCAGCGTGAAATACGGGTTCGCCGGAATCGTGTTCACCACAATTAAACTCAATACCAGCGTCACCACCGCCAGCCGGCGCTGCGCCAGCTGCGGCGCGAACGCCAGGCCGGCCAGCATGATCAGGCCGATCAGGAAGCCGCCTTCGGCGCCGGGCGTCACCCAGACGAAGGCGTTATCGGGCCGGAACAGCAGCGAACTGGCCAGGGTTTTCAATAGCAGCGCCGCGCCCAGCATCAGCAGCATCAGCGTAAGCGCGGCGCACCCCGGCGCAGCAGGCAGAGCAGGGTGAGCGCGGCGCCGGTCATGCCGCAGGCGGTGATGATGGTTTCCGACAGCCAGAACTGCTCGACGCTCATCGCCGGCCCCGGGCGCAGCATGGCGATCAGGTCGATGTCTTCCTCGAACCAGTCGGAGAGCCAGCCGGAGATAATCGGCAGCACCTGGCCGTGGCCGAACAAAAAACTTTGCGGATAAATCTGCGCGAGCGGCCACAGGGCGAGCAGCACCAGCCCCTGGCTGGCGTGCGGCGCGAACCAGCGCTTGCGCAGCCGGTACAGGCGGCCCTGGTCGAGCAGGGTGCGCACGATGAAGGGCCCGATGCAGGCGCCGACGAGGCAGCCGGCCGCATTCGTGAGCAGGTCGAGGTTCGACGGCACGCGGCTGGGCAGGAAATTCTGCACGGTTTCCATCGTGCCCGTGACCACGAAGCCGATCAGCGTCGCCAGCAGCGTCGCCCAGACGCCGCGCACCAGCGGATACAGGGCCAGCACCAGCAGGATCCCGAGCGGCACGTAGCCGACCACGTTCACCATCACGTCGAAGCCGGTCCAGTAGCGCTGCTTGACCAGGTTCATGAAGGACAGCAGCGGCAGGCCATTGCTGCGCCAGCCCGTGAACGGATACCAGCTGGCGTAGACGATCAGGAGCAGGTAGGCCAGCAGCGCCGCGCGCGCGACGGGCGAGCCTTTGCGCCGCGGCGGCGCGTCGCGCAGACTCGCCGGCTCCCCGTGCGCTTGCGGTTCGGTCATCGCGGTCGGTTGCCGGCGCTGGCAAGCCAGGCAATGATGTCGGCGGCGACGGCGTCGGTGCTGCCGGTCAGGGCGCGCGCGCCGCCGGCGGCATCCGCGCTCGGCGCCGGCGTCGCGCGTGCAAACGTCTTCTGGTCGAGCAGCGCATGGCTCTTGAACAGCGAGGCGCGCAGGGTCACGGCGCCGACGCTGTCGGTGGTGTTGGCGAACGCATGCGAAAAATCGTCGACCTCGATGCGCAGTTCCGGGATGTTCGCACTCGTGTCGGTGGCCGACAGCACCTTGATCCCGGCCTGGGCCAGGCGCGATTTCAGGCGCTGCGTCACCAGGATCAGCGGATTCGCGCTCCAGCGGCTGCTGGCATAGGTGCGCGCCTGCAGCGGGTCGTTGTAGTTCAGGCGGTAGACCATGCGCTCGTTTTCGAAGGTCGGCGAGCCGGTCGCGTCCATCACGATGACGGCGGCCAGCGGCGCCTGCGCCGCCGGCGCCGTGGGCGCGCCGAGCGGGCCGAAGTCGAACTGGGTATTGCCGCCTGTTTTCTTGCCGTCCGAAGCGCAGCCGCGACGAACGAGGGCAATGACGGCGGCGCCGAGGAAGCGGTGCAGGGTAGTGTTCAAGGTGATCCTCATTTGGTCGGGGCGACGAAGCCCGGTTCGCCGGGGCCGGGTTGCACGTTCGGGTTACCGAACAGGATGCTTTGCGGGCGGTCCGACAGCGAGTCGGCGGTGCGCCGTACCGAACGCAGCGCGGTGCGTGCTTCGTCCGTCATGCGCGTCAGGTGCGGCAGGGTTTCCGCTTCCAGGTCGCTGGTCACGCCCTGCAGCGAGCCGATCGCGCCGTTCAGGCGGTTCAGCGGGCCGTCCGGCGCCTGCAGGCCGGTGGCCAGGCGATTGTAGTTGTCGGCGGTGGCCTTGGCGCTGTCGGAGAAGGCGCCGAAGGCGCTGGCGCTGCGGTCGACCTTCTCGACCAGCGCCGGCAGGCGGTCGATGGTCGGGCCGAGTTTTTCGGGGATCGCGCCATACGCCGCGGCCGCCTTGCTGATGTTGTCGAAGGCGCCGATGATGGTCTTCTGGTTCTCGTCGCTCATCAGGTTGTTGATGCGCGCGGTGATCTGCTCGGTGCGGTCGAGGATGGCGATGCCGCGCTTTTCCAGCTGGTCGAGCAGGCCCGGACGCAGCGGGATGCGGCCCACGTGGGCGGGATCGGTTTTCAGCAGCGGCGAGCCGGTGCGGTCGTCGTCGAGCTGGATGAAGGCGATGCCGGTCACGCCCTGGTAGCCGAGCGAGGCGAAGGTGGTGGTGGTGATCGGCGAGCCGTCTTCGACCGACAGCGGATCATGATCTGGCCGGTCACCTTCGGATCGAACACGATTTCCTCCACGCGCCCCACTTCCAGGCCGCGGTAGCGCACCGTCGCCTGCGGGTTCAGGCCCGGGATCGACTGGGTCGTGACGATTTCATACGGCGAGCGCTCGGTCTTGTCGCGATTGAGCCAGAGGCCGGCCAGCACGGTGGCCACCAGCAGGGCGATCGTGAAGATGCCCGTCATTAGTGCATACGATCGATTTTCCATGTCACTCCTTGTTGTCTTCTTCGGCGGCTTCGTCGCGTTCCTCATCGCGTTCATCGAGCACTTCGAGTGCCCGTTGCCCGCGTCCGCCGAGGAAGAAATGTTTGATGAACGGATGGTCCACCCGCAGCACGTCGCGCGACGGCCCGACGGCCAGCACGTGCTTGTCGGCCAGGACCGCGATGCGCGACGACAGCGCAAACAGCGTATCGAGGTCGTGGGTGACCATCACCACGGTCAGTTTCAGTTCCCGGTGCAGGGCCTGGATCAGCGTCACGAAGGCGTCCGACGCGTCGGGATCGAGGCCCGCGGTCGGCTCGTCCAGGAACAGCAATCGCGGTTCCAGCGCCAGCGCACGGGCCAGGGCCGCGCGCTTGATCATCCCGCCCGACAGGTCGGACGGCATCTTGTTCGCGTGTTCCGCGCCCAGGCCGACCATGTCCATTTTCAGCAGCACGGCGTCGCGGATCACGTCCTCGGGCAGGGCGCGCAGTTCGCGCATCGGCTGGGCGATGTTGTCGAACACGGTCAGCGCCGAATACAGCGCGCCCTGCTGGAACAGCATGCCCCAGTGGTTGCGCATGCGCTGCAGCTGCTCCGGTCCGGCTTCGCTGATGTCTTCGCCGAACACGCGCACGCAGCCGCGCGAGGGCGTCTCCAGGCCCAGCATCTGCCGCAGCAGCACGGTCTTACCGGTACCCGAGCCGCCGACGATCGACAGGATCTCGCCCGCATAGATTTCGAGATCGAGGTCCTGGTGGATGACCGTCTTGCCGAACTTGGTCCACAGGCTTGCGGATCTCGACCACCGGCGGGCCGACGTCTTCTTCCGGCTTGCGATTGAGCTGCTGGGGCAGCGCGTTGTTTGTCGATCATCGGAACCCCACGCCGCTAAAGACGATCGCAAACACGGCGTCGGCCAGGATCACGACCGTGATCGAGGTGACGACCGAGGTGGTGGTGCCGCGCCCCAGGCTTTCGGTATTCGGCTGGATGCGCAGGCCGAAGTGGCAGGAGACCAGCGCGATCAGCATCCCGAAGGTCATCCCTTTTAGTAAGCCGATCGTGTAGTTCACCAGCGGGACGGCGTCCGGCAGCTTTTGCAGGAAGTAGCGGAACGACAGGCCCAGTTCCAGCTTGGCCGAGGCCGCGCCGCCGAGCAGGGCCATGGCGTCGGTCCAGACCACCAGCAAGGGCATGGCGATCGCCAGCGCGACCACCTTCGGCATGATCAGGCGAAAGCCGTGCGAAATCCCCATCACCAGCATGGCGTCGAGTTCTTCGTTCACCCGCATCACGCCCAGTTGCGCCGTGATCGAGGAGCCGGAGCGGCCGGCCACCAGGATCGCCGCCAGCAGCGGACCGAGTTCGCGCACCACGCTCATGCCGAGGATGTCGACCAGGTAGATGTCGCCGCCGAACTGGCGCAGCTGCTGGGCCGACAGGAAGGAGAGCACCACGCCGATCAGGAAGCCCACCAGCGCCGTGATGCCCAGCGCCTGGAAGCCGGAGTGGTAGATGTTGGCCGAGATCTCGCGCCACGGTCCCATGTTCGGGCGCCGGATGAAGCGCCCCAGGTCCTGGATCAGGCGGCCGATCAGTTCGATGAAGCCGTGCAGGTGCTCGAAAAAGCTGAGCAGGCCCGCGCCGAGCACGATGATCCAGTTCAGCGGGCTGACCTTGTGGCGCGGCAGGGCATGGCGGCTGGCCTGCTCGACGCGCGCGAACAGCTCTTCCTGGCGCGGGTCCAGCTTCAGGGTGGCGGGGCGCTTCTTGCCCCAGGCATTCCAGAACAGCTGGGCGCCGATGTGGTCGATGCTGGCCACGCCGGTCAGGTCCCATTCGAGCGCCGGCCTTCTTCCTCAGGCCGACCAGGGTCCGGTTCAGGGTCTTGAGCATGCCCTTCTGGCTCAGCGCATGCACCTGCCAGATGCCGCTCGCCATGACAGATTGCGCCGCGCCGCCGGCGGAGTGTTCGATGGTTAATGTTGGCGTATTTTCAATCTGCATTGTTGCAGTGTAAAAGGATTTCGCTGTCTCTGCCATTCGCCACGTTCTGGCGTGCTCAGGCGGCGAGGTGGCGCACCTGCCGTGCCGGCGCGGCGACCGTGGCCGTGGCGGGTCTTTTTGTGGGCGCCGTCGATGCTGCCCGCGTAATCGCTCGCCACCAGGGCGAGCGCCTGTTCGCGCGCCATGCCGGTCACTTGCAGCCATTCGGCCACCAGTTTGGCCAGGCGGTCGAGGGCGATGCGGTGGGTGGCGTCGGTCTTCGTATAGATCCAGTCGGAGAAGGCCATGAAGTTCTCGAAGGGGCGCACGCCCAGCAATTCGCGCGTGGTGTTGGCGAAGCGTCCGGAGTTCGCCACCAGGTCCCAGTAGCGCGCGAAACGCACCAGGCGCTGCATGGTCGGGAAATCGATCAGGCTGGTCGCCAGCACGGTGTAGGGCGGGTAGGGGTCGTACACCATCTTGAACGGCTCGGTATGGCGGATGATCGGCGTGCCGCGCAGGCGTTTTAATATGCCGAACTGGATTTCGTGGGCGCCGAGCGACACCAGCTGGTCGAAGCCGCGCGCGAAACTGGCGATGTCTTCGCCGGGCAGGCCGGCGATCAGGTCGACGTGCAGGTGCGCCTGCGAGTGCTGGCACAGCCAGCGGATATTGTCCGCCGCCTTGGCATTGTCCTGGCGCCGGCTGACCAGCGCCTGCACCTCCGGATTGAAACTCTGGATGCCGATCTCGAATTGCAGGGCGCCCGCGGGGAAGCGCGCGATCATGTCCTTCAGCGCTTCCGGCAAGTGGTCCGGCACCAGCTCGAAGTGGGCGTAGACCGGGTCTTCCGGATTCGCGTCGAGTTTATCGAGGAAGAACTGCATGATCTTCATGCTCGTCTTGACGTTCAGGTTGAACGTGCGGTCGACGAATTTGAAGAGGCGCGCGCCGCGCGCATGCAAATCTTCCATCTGCGCGAGAAAGGCCTCCAGCGGGAAAGGCCAGGCGGTTTTATCCAGCGAGGACAGGCAGAACTCGCATTTGAAGGGGCAGCCGCGCGAGGCTTCCACATATAAAGTGCGGTGCGCGATGTCCTCGTCACTATATAAAGAGTAGGGCAGCGCCAGTTCCGCCATCGGCGGCTGCACGCCGGCGTGGATCTTCATCAGCGGCTGCGGGCCGGCCAGGATCTCCGCGCACAGCTTGGCGAACGTGACTTCGCCCCAGCCGGTGACCACGTAATCGGCCAGCCTGCAGATTTCCTGTTCGTTCGTCTCGTACGACACTTCCGGGCCGCCCAGCACGATTTTTACCTGGGGCGCGACCCGTTTGAGCATCGCCACGATGCGCGTGGTTTCTTCGACGTTCCATATATAGACGCCGAAGCCGATGATGCGCGGGTGCTGGGCCAGCAGGCGCTCGACGACTTCCGTCGTCTTGGCGCCGATCACGAATTCCTGGATCCGGGTGTCGGGGCCGAGCGGCCCCATGTTCGCCAGCAGGTAACGCAGCCCCAGCGAAGCGTGGGCATAGCGGGCGTTCAGGGTGGACAGCAGGATGGTCATGGCGGGAAGCGTTGGAGCAAAGGGAAGCATTTTACGCGCTGGCGCTGCAATCCGTGCTGGCGCTTCCTGTTCTTGCCTGTTAGAATGCACCCCGGAATTCAGGGAGTTGTTGCCCAGTTGTGGAACAGCGTCCCAGCAAGTTATGCCTGATGACCATAGCAAGTCGGTCCCACCCCTTCCCATCCCGAACAGGACCGTGAAACGACTTTGCGCCGATGATAGTGCTGCAACCAGTGTGAAAGTAGGTTATCGTCAGGCTAGTTATATAGAGAAGCCCACCCGCGCAAGCCGGTGGGCTTTTTCTTTTCTTGCAGCATTTTATTTGTTGCGCACCCCTCACTTCCACTAGGTGCGCGACGCATGCGCTGTCGCTAAACTTGTTCTCCCCGTCAATGTTTAAGTCACTGGGGACATTCGGTTTGCCTTTTCATTCGCCACGCGGAGACTTCCGCAGAAAGCGTCCACATGAAACGTCAGCAACTGCAATCGAAGCCTTTCTCTTCTCTCCGTCATGCCGGCCTCGCGGCCACGCTGCTTGCCCTGGCCGCTTGCAGCAGGCGATTCCGACAGCGCGGATAGCGCAAGCACCGTCGCCGCCGCCCCTCGCCACCGCTTCCCGCATCAGCGTCGATGTCGCCCGCACCACCTATGGCGTGCCGCACGTGCGCGCCAAGGATTTCCGCAGTCTCGGCTATGGCCTGGCCTACACCTATGCCCAGGACAATGTCTGCATGTTTGCCGATACCGTGCTGACGGTGCGTGGCGAACGTTCGCGCCTTCTTCGGCGGCGAAGCGCGGGCGCCGCAGCGCACGGGCGACGAATACGGCGCCGCCAGCGGCTTCATGGATCTGAAAAACGAAGACAGCGACTTCTTCTTCAAGGGCTATCTCGACATCGAGCAACTGCGCGCCAACTATGCGGCCGGCGCCGCCGAACCGCGCGAACTGATCGAAGGCTATGTCGAAGGCTATAACCGCTACGTCAAAGCCTTTGCCGGCCTGTATCCGGCGGCCTGCAACAACGCCAAATGGGTGCGTCCGATCACGATCGACGACATGATCCTGATCATGGCCGAGAAGGCCTTGCATGCGACGGGCCAGGTATTCGCCAGGGAATTCGTGGCGGCCGGGCGGACGGCGGGCGCGACGGTGGCGGCCAGGGGCGCGCGCAAGTTCGATCCCGTCCTTCCTGCTGGCGCGCCTGGATAAACTCAACCGGCAAGGCTTCGGCAGCAATGCGCTGGCCGTCGGCAAGGACCTGTCGGCGAATGGCCGCGGCCTCCTGCTCGGCAACCCGCATTATCCGTGGACCTCGGCCGACCGCTTTTATCAGGCCCACCTGACCGTGCCCGGCAGCTACGACGCGATGGGCGTCATCATCGGCGGCATTCCGGCCATCGTCATCGGCTTCAACAAGGACATCGCCTGGAGCCATACGGTCACCACGGCGATCCACTTCACGACCTTCCGCCTGGCGCTCGACCCGGCGGATACGAGCGGCACCACTTATCTGGTCGACGGCGCGCCAGCAAGATGACGTCGAAGACGGTCAGCGTCGACCTGCTGCAGGCGGACGGCACGCTCGGCCAAACGCAGCAAGACCTTCTGGTTCAGCCAGCAGGGGGCGGTGATCGTCAAGCCGGAGGCGGGCATGACCTGGACGGCGAGCGCCGCCTATGTGCTGGCCGACCCCAACCGCAACAACACCCGCATGCTCGAGCAGTGGCTGGGCATCGGCAAGGCGAACAATGTGCAGGCAATCAAGGCATCGCTCGACAAGACGATCGGCCTGCCCTGGGTGAATACGCTGGCGGCCGACCGCGACGGCAACGTGCTGTACGCCGACGCCAGCGTGGTTCCGCACATGGGTGCGCAAAAATTCGGCAACGGCTGCCTGCTGCTGCAGGCGGCGCTGCTGTTCGACGGCTCGCGCAGCAGCTGCGGCTGGGGCCAGGATGCCAACGCGCCGGCCGGGATTTATTCCCCGGCCAACGGTCCCTGGGCGATCCGCACCGATTACGTCGGCAATTCGAACGACAGTTATTGGCTGAACAATCCGAAAGCGCTTGTTGAGCGGGCCGGCGCCGCTCGGCTATTCTCCGCTGTATGGCCGCGTCGGGGTCGAGCAACACCTGCGCACGCGGATCGGCTTCCTCCAGTTCGAGGAACTGGCAAAGACGAAGAAGATCGGCCTCGACCGACATGCAGGCGCTGGCCTTCGCGAACCGCCTGTATGCGGCCGAGCTGGTGCTGCCCGAATTGCTGCCGGCCTGCACCGCCAGTACGCGACGCCGTCCTGCTGCCAGGCCTGCACCGCGCTGTCCGCCTGGGACCGCCGCGTGAATGTCGACAGCCGGGGCGCGGTCTTGTTCCGCGAATTCTGGAACAGCGCCGCCGCGATTCCCAACAAGTGGGCGGTGCCCTTCAATCCGGCCGATCCGGTGAATACGCCGACATGGCGTCGCCCCGGCCGCCATGCCGGCCATGCTCGCCGCATTGAAGAATGCCGCGCTCAAGCTGCAGGGCTTGGGCATTCCCTTCGACAGCCAAGCTGGGCGACTACCAGACGGAGCCGAAGAACGGGGTCCGCATCGCGCTGCACGGCGGCGTCGGCAATATCGACGGCTCGTACAACTCGCTGACCATGCGCAGCGGCCTGACCGCCACCGGCTATAACGGCGTGCACTGGGGCGAGAGCTATATCCAGACAGTGAGCTTCGATGACCAGGGGCCGGTGGCGCAGGCCATGCTGACGTATGGGCAGTCGACCGATCCCGAAGTCGCCGTATTACGCGGACCAGACCGGCGTGTATTCGCGCAAGGAGTGGCCGGTCTTGCCCTTTACGCGAAGAGAAGGTCAAGGCCGATCCGAACTACACGACCATGACGCTCAAGAGCGAATGAAGAAAGCACTTGCGGACCCCGCACGGGGTTCGCTATAATTCGCCTCCTGTTGAAAACGACAACGAAATCAAGTAGTTGTGTTGACAGACAGGAGCCGCGGAGAACTGCGGCGCAGCAAAAAAGAAGTTGACGAGAATCACAAAAAACTTCATACTCTCTTTTCTCTGCTGCTGACGAACAAAACGCTTTGTCAACAAGTAGCAAGCAGTACCGAATAAGTTCTTTAAAAATTAACAGTCGATAAGTGTGGGCGTTTGATGAAGGTGCCAGGGACTTCGGTCACTTGATTACTTAAATTATCAAATGTTCACAAAAGTATTAAGCGTTGTCTCAGCAATGAGATAACGGTCAGTATCTTGAGTGAGCGACCCGCTAGCAATAGCGGTGACAGAAATGTCAACAAACAGAGATTAAACTGAAGAGTTTGATCCTGGCTCAGATTGAACGCTGGCGGCATGCTTTACACATGCAAGTCGAACGGCAGCGCGGGGCAACCTGGCGGCGAGTGGCGAACGGGTGAGTAATATATCGGAACGTACCCAAGAGTGGGGGATAACGTAGCGAAAGTTACGCTAATACCGCATACGATCTAAGGATGAAAGTGGGGGATCGCAAGACCTCATGCTCCTGGAGCGGCCGATATCTGATTAGCTAGTTGGTAGGGTAAAGGCCTACCAAGG
>CAVSPL010000022.1:0-65418 GCA_963729765.1 uncultured beta proteobacterium
GGTTACGGGCGCCGGCCGCCAGCCACGCCGGCGGGTCCCCGTTCACATTGTATGGTGTCGCTCGCCTGCCTGCAGGCGGCTGGTAAAACTGGCGGAATCAGCGGGAAGCCCGCAAGGCGCCGAGGCGGTCCATCGGCAGCATCAGGTAGCGCATGTCGGCGCGATCCCGAGCCGGGTGGCCGCCCGCCAGGAAGCTGTCGCGCCCGAGCCGGCCCGCGCCGCCGCTTGCCGGCCCGCCCAGCAGCAGCGGGCGAACGTCCTGCGCGCGCAGGACGAGCTGGACTTCGAAGCCCACCGTGGGCTCGGCGAACCTGCGCAGGATGGCGGCGAGCTGCGCGCTGGCGTCGCCGCTGGGCAGGAAGCGCGCGAACGCGGCGCCGCCCAGGGGCCCGATGCGCAGGCGCGCACGCAGGTCCGGCCGCCAGCTGCGTTCGCCCAGCAGGATATTTTCGCCCAGCTCGGCATTGACGCCGAGCGATGACTGTTCGGACGGCTGCAGTACGTCCCAATGCCCGACCGCCTCCTCGAGCGTGATGGCGACGCCGAAGAAATCGGCCAGCATGCGTTCCAGCACCACGCCGGAACAGGGGCGCTGCTGCAGCATGCCGGCGAAATGCGCGCTCAGGCTGGCAAGCGGCGCGCCGCCGGCGGCCGCGGAATCGGGCGCGAAGCCGGCCAGCGCCAGCAGCATGGTCTGGAGACGGTCGGGACCGCAGTCGGGAGCACCGGCGCGGCCGCCGGCGAGATGCTCGACGCGGGAGACTTGCGAAGCGCGGTAGAACAGCGCCAGCATGCGGTTCGACAGCAGGTCGAGGAAAGCGCGCGGCGCTTCATCGTCGCGCCCGTTTTGCCAGGCCGCGATGCGCTCGGTCACATGGGCCGGCAGGGTCCCCTGCGTCCCGAGCAGGCCCATGAAGGTGGGCGTGATCGTGAAATGACTGGCCGTCGCCTTTGAGCGCCTCGAGCTCGGACGGCGGAAAGCCCAGTTGCAGGCTGTTTTCGAAACGCAGGCAGGTGTGCAGGGCCGCTTCTTCCGGCACGCCCTGTTCGGCCAGCCGGGCGAGCAGGATCGCGACCGCCTGCACGAAACCGAATTCGTGGGGCGCCGCCAGCAGGCGCTCGATTACGCTCGCAAGGTTTCGGCTGTGCGCGGGGCGCATGCGAAGATCTCCTCTCCGGTCTGCTGCGAGACGACCTCGAGCCGCGTAAAGCAGTTGAGCTGGCTGTTCAGCGCAAAATAGCGGTCCAGCACGCGCGCAAACACGTACAGCGAGCTGCCGGCAAACGCGCCCTCGTCGACCGTCATGCGGATGCCCACGCCCGGCATCAGCGCGGACACGGGCCGGGTCCTCATCCAGGCGCGCACGCTGCCGTGCTCGAGGCCGACGATCCCCGCGATCTGGCGGCGCGCGATGGGCGAATGCGGCAAGTCGTACAAGGCGAGCATTTTCTGCAGGTCGGGCAAGGCCGGCGTCGTCAAGCCGGCGTAGTTCAGGGCCAGGTGCGCGATCAGGCGCCAGTGGGCGCCATGATCGGAGGCGAAGCGGCAGCTCGGCGTTGGTTTGCGCAGCAGGGTCAGGGGCAGTACGCCGGACGCCGATTCGGCCAGCAGGTCGCCCTCCGCCTGTCCCACGCGCAGCCGGGTCGGCAGGTCGCGGTTGGAACAGGTCAGTTCGGTGGAAATGGTCGCGCTGCCGGTCTCGTTCGGCGAGAAGTCCGGGTCGACCAGCGCCAGCCTGAATTCGTGCCCGGGGCTGGTGGACGCGAGCGTGTCGTCGCGCCGCGCCACCCAGTAATGCCCGGGCGCGCCGCCGCCCTCGTGGCGGACCGCGTACAGCGGCGCGAATTCGGTGACGCTGCTGGTGCCGCGCGCTTCGCGCACGACAGAGACCCTGTCGATGCTGTGGATGTCGAAGGCGGCAGCGTGGGCGCCATCGGCCGCCAATGGATAGTCGGCGCGCGTATGCGTCAGCTGGACCGGGTCGCCGGCCTTGCGGAACAGGTTCACCACCGGCGTACAGCCCGGCAGCAAATGCCTGGCCGCCAGCGGCGCGAGCAGGCGCGCGCTGTCGCTGTCCCCGGCGATGCCCGCCAGGCCCAGGTGCAGCGTGAAGCGCTCGCAGCCCGGCGGCAGGAGCCGCGCCGCGGCCTGCAGGTCGAGATCGATGAAGTTGAATTTTTCCGGGTAGACGAAGTACTCGGTCAGCAGGCGGAAGGCCGGATGCGAACGTGCCGGCGCCGGCAGCAGCGCCTCCTCGTCGCCGAAGCCGGCCAGCTGCACGGGAATGCTCCGCCAGCGCCAGCCAGGCCGCACTGCCCTCGGCCTGCACCCAGGCGCCGCGCGCACGGATGAAGAGCGCGTCGATCAGCGCAGCGCGCAGCGCGGGCTCGCCGTCCACGAACACGCGCACCCGGCCCAGGCCCTGCTCGCAGAGCCTGGCCAGCGATTTCACCTCGAAGCCGATCGCGATGCTGGACGTGACGCCGCGCGGCAGGCGCACCGAGCGCGGCGCGGCGAGCGGAATCGAGAACGCCGCCTGATGGATGTGCAGCGGACCGGTCAGCACCGGGTAGACGCTGCGGAACTGGCAGACCGTGCCGCCCACCGGACTGCTGCGCAGCGGCGTGCCGCGCGCGATGCAGGCGAATTCCCCGCTTGCGCGCGCCGGCTGCGCGACCCTGGCCACCGAATACGAGGGCAGCGGGCGCAGGTAATGCGGATACAGGCTTTCCAGCAGCGACTCGGTGAATTTCGGATAGTCGTCGTCGAGGCGCTTGTGGATGCGCGCACTGAGCAGCGCGACCGACTGGATCAGGCGCGCGACGCTGGGGTCGTCGTAGCTTTCGCCGGTGACGTGCAGGTCGCCGGCCGGCTTCGGGAAGCGGCTGCGGAACTCGCGCGCATACTGGCCGAACAGTCCCAGCTCTTCCTCGAAATAGCGTAATAGCTCATCCATACGGACTCTCAAGTTGCTGGAAACCAAGCTATGCTCCCATCGCGTTGCCGGGGCGGCTTTGACTCGGGATAAGGATCGGGCCCGCATGAGGCGCAAGCGTTCAATCGAAGCGCTAGCAACCTTTCCGCGCCGCTTTGATCTAACGCAAAGATTGTGTCGATAGTCGACGCACACTGGATGAATACCCTGTCGCCAGCGCCGTTTTCTGATGGCTCCGCTCTCCGCCCTCGCCTGCCCATACGGCCGCCGCTGCCTTGCGCCACGCGCGCAAGCTGCTGTTCGTGCGCCTGCACGCGCATGCGGCCCTGCCCGATGCCGACTTCTGCGCCGGCTTCGAAGCCATCGTGACGGCCATCGAAGCCGACCTGGCGCACGAGGAAAAGGTCATGGAGGCGCTCGCCTTCGACGGCCTGCACGAACGCCTCGCCGAGAACGCGCTGCTGCTCGCTTCGCTGCACCGCGTCGTCACCCAGGTCGAAACCGGTAATGCGCCGCTCGGCCGGGCGGCGCTGACGGCTTCGTGCGACCTGCTGTCGCTGCACCGCTTGACGACGGACCTGGCGCTGGTGCTGGCGCGGCCCGCGCAGGGACATGCGCGGCCGGCACGGGTGCCGGGGAGCGTGGCGGGGAGCAAGAGGAAGCCGTGATGGGCATCCGCGCTTTGCGATGATGACGCAACGAGTCGCTCGTCCATCTGCTTACACTGGATACCAGGTTGCACCGCCCGAGATGCGGCATTGATACAGCGCGCGCATTGTTTGCCGCGGCCAGACGCACGCCTAATGGCCGCGTTTAATCGCCTGTCGCGTTGCGCCGAACAAGGCCGCTACTAAAGGGTCGCGACGGTTGATAGCTGGATAGGTTCGCACAGTGGACTGAAACGGAACTGTGGCCTGCGGCGCGACTTCCGTGATCGGGATATCGGGCGCGGCGCCGTAGTGCCAGAAATAACCAACGCCCGTCCAGCTTTTAAACTTCACTTTGCGTCGATGCACACGTTGCTCGCGTACAAGTACATCGAGCCGCGAGCGCACGGCCGACACGGAATAGCCCAGTTCACGACAAATCTCGTCGATGCTATGTGGCCCCGTCCTCAGCACATTCTCAATAGCCAGGGTCAACTGTTCGACTGGACTCTGCGGTCCTGCGATCTCATCTTTCAGCCCTCATGGCGAGGTGCAGACTTGACACATGATGCACCACTTCGATCAATTGTGCATGATCAAGAGTTCACATTTGCCAGGATCAAAAAGGCGCACGTCCAGATCGGCGGTAAAAACGGGGAGGCGAAAAGAAAGCGACCTTGCGGTGGATTTCTTCTTTGCAACTTGGCGAGACGGTGTCGGCAATCTCGCCTTTGAAAAATGTCGATTTTTTGAATCTAACCCCGCGACCACCCACAAGATTGGGCGTTGCAACGACGAAACGTCAACCCTGTGTCGCGCATGGCGGCGTACAAGAATTGATCGCTCAAGTGCAGTGATCGATTCGAAATCTGATGCTAGCCGCCATGACGTTCCAGGCCAGCATGCCCAGCGCACTTGCCAAGGCGCTGCGAGAGCCGGTCCGCACAGGAGGCGGATTGAAGTCGCCAGTCGCACCCTTCGCCGACAACGCGCCATTCCTCGAATTTTCCGCTTGCCGAGCGCGATGCACCTTTATCGGTCCACGGTGGCGCGTGAAACTGTATTACTTTATTCCGCGCTGAGCCCCCGTTGCGCAAGTAACGCTGGCGGACCAACTCGATATAACGCAACGTCTCCTGGAAAGGAGGGACTTTCCCGCCATACCGTACAAGTGCTTTTTCGCCGGCGTTGTAGGCGGCCAGGACAGTGTCCAGGCGGTTGTCGTACTTGTCGAGCAGGTACTTCAGGTAGCGAACACCGCCGTTGATGTTTTGGGCAGGGTCAAACGGATCGCTGGCGCCGAACTCTCTGGCGGTCGCCGGCATCAGCTGCATCAGACCCGATGCGCCGCGAGGTGAACGCGCGTTCGCCAGGTAGCCGGACTCGACCGCGATAACGGCGTGTATTAGTGCGCTGTCGACGGAAAAGGCCTGCGCGGCAGCATCGATGAGCGTATCGAAGTCGGTGTGGCGCTCCGCTCTGGCGCCCGGTCCCGACCGAACGATGTCCGGCGTAGCTACGACTGCCTCGGCAACGAGCACGTCGGCTTGCTGCCCTTGTGGCCGCAAGTTGGTCAGCACCACCACCTTGTCGCTGCCGACATAACTGTACACATCGGCCAGCGCGCAAGACGCGCTGGCACTGAGGAGCAGGGTTGCGAGCGCGATAGACGGCAGGTTCATGGTGAATCCAATCGTGACTGACTAACCGGTTCAAGCGCCGCGTCCTCAACCCGGTGCGTTGCCGTCCCAGGCTTGCGGCGCGCTGACTCTCGCATTCTCGCTCGGCAGATGGCCGAGCAAGCCTTGGTCGATGGCGTAGGCGGTCAGCGTCGACGCATTGTGCATGTCGAGTTTTTGCATCAGGTTCGAACGGTGTTTCTCCACCGTCTTTACGCTCAGGCTGAAATACTCGGCAATATATTTGTTCTTGTGCCCCTCGGCGATCAGCTTCAGCACCTGCCTTTCGCGGTGCGTCAGGCTGCTGATGGACGAGGCCGGCTGGGTCGGCTCCTTCGCCTGCAGGTAACGCTGGACGACATCGGCGGACACGTCGGGGCTCAGGTAAGTCTTGCCCGACAGAACGCTGCGGATCGCCACCTGCAGCTCTTCGTGCGTTGCATCCTTGAGCAAGTAGCCGTTCGCGCCGGCGCGCAGGCTGGAGTGGATGTATTCATCGGCCTTGTGAACGGTGACGATAATGATCCGGATCAATGGATAGCGCTTTTTGATGTCAATGACGGCTTCGATCCCGCTCATCCCGGGCATCGAGATATCCATCAGGATCAGGTCAGGCTGGAGCGTACGCAAGGACGCGATAGCCTCCCGAGCATTGCTCAGGTCGGCGACAACCTCCAGCATCGGATCCTTCGAAATCAGCGCGCGCATTCCGGCGCGCAGGAGCGCATGGTCTTCGACGATCAAAATCCGGCTGACTCTGTTCATGATCTTTTCACTTGTTATTGTCGACGGTTTGCCCTGCGGCCGGCGCAAGCCGGGGTGTGTAGCGTCCTGGCGAAAAAACGAATACCCATTCGCTGTAACTACGCGCGCCTTCGAAGGCCACTCTCCGCAGGCGGAAAATTCCCTTGTTTCAGTGGGAGCGCCGTGTCTGGCTATAGACCCCGACAATTTCGCCGCCGGTACTTTTGACCAATCCCCATTCGCTCTTATTCGTCATCGGGTCGCGGTAGATCTCGCGCAGGTGGCGCACGGTGCCGGGCTGGCGCGGATCGCGCAGCAAGTCGGCGAGGGACAGCGGAAACTTTGCCGCCTGCGCCGGGGATTCCTCGTAATAACGAATAAGCGCCTGGCGAATTTGCCTTCCGGCGAAAAGGAGCTGTTTTTCTTTTAATCTTTGCGCACTATCATGCCAGCCATCAAGTACTTTTGCCATTGAAATACCGACGCCCGCTACCAGTATCATTACCACCAGGTAGGCAAATCCTCGCGCATTGCCGCAGTGCAGGCGCAGCGGCGACAGGCGGCTGTCACCATTCTCCATATGTGCTCCCATCGAGACCATTCCCCGGTGCGCCGCTGTGCACATCCATGACCGTCCCCTTCTCAGGCTTGTCGGGCTGCACCAGCACCCAGGTATCACGCCTTCCGGTGAGCGGATCGACCGGCACCGCTCTCATGTAACGCTTCGTCACCAGTGTTTCCAGCGTGTCAGGGTAGACGCCCTGGTCCTCGTAATACTTGTCGAGTACATGCCGGGTCAGCGCCAGGTTCGCGCGCAGGACTTGCTCACGCGACTTGTCGATGCTGTGGAAATAGCGCGGCACGCCTATCGTCAATAGCAGCGAAATGATTGAAAGCACCACCAGCAGTTCAATCAGCGTGAAACCACGGCAGCGTTCAGGCATTGCCCTCATCTGCGTCACCATTTCCTGTACGGCACGCCGTTGAGGCCGCTAGACTCGCTGCGAGAATGGATGTCGAACACGTCTTCCCCCTGGCGCGGGTCATCCGCGCTGCTGGCATACTCGCGCTTGGCCCAGGTAGCGTCGTTGTCGAGGCTTGCGTCGGTCGCCATCGGATCGCGGGGCACTTTACGCAGGAAATACAGGCGCGCCTTGCCGCTCGGGTCGGAAGCATCGCGTTCGCCGTCGACCAGGGCCTGCAATGTGGGCGGGTAGCCGGCACTGCGCGCCGAACGAACCATCCTTCCGTCCTCGGCAGCACGGTGATAGGCATCGATCGCCTCGCGCACCTCGATCAGGACCCGTTGCAACTCGGCTTCGCGGCTACGCTGGTGCGCCAGTTCGGCCATCGGCATTGCCAGGCTGGCCAGGATGCCAATGATCGCCACCGTGATCACGAGTTCGATCAGCGTAAAGCCACGTGTCATGGCATCGTCTCCAGGGCCAGGGGCGCGGTCGGATTGACTGGGATTTCCTGTCCGGCTGGATCGAGGGCGGTCGCCCGTGCGACCCGGATCTCGGCAGGCCTGCCGGCCGCGACCACCTCGAACACGACGGTAGCGACGCTCCCCGCTCCGCTTGCCCCGGCGGCGGCTGCGCTGTCGAGCGTGATGCTCATGGCCCCGTTACCGGCCCCGATGACCTTGTTAAATTGCGAACCCGTGCCCGATTGGGATATGAAGTTACCCTCTGCAGCATCCTGGGCGCGCAGTAGCGCCGGATCGTATTCGAGTGCCAGCGACAGCGATTTCAGGCTGCGCGTGCTCTGGGCGTTGAGCGCGACGCTGATCCGTTCGCCTACCTTCGCCTGGCCTGGCCCCTGCCATGTCAGCACAAGCGGCTGCGCAGAGGGCATCGCAGGCGGAGGGGGCGCTGACAGTTGGCCCGCGCTCATCGCGGCATGCGGATTTGGCCGCCCGGGTGCGCTCGTATTGCTCACCAGGCCGTATGAACGCGCCATTGGGGTGCCACTGCGCGGCATTGCCTCGGTGCCAGCCCAGAACTCTGCGCTACGGGCGTCCGTGCTGCGCCGGCTGCCAACCACATGCGGCGTGATCGACAGCACGATCTCGGTCTTGCGCACGTCGTTCCTGCGGCTCGAAAACAAGTGGCCCAGCACCGGCAGCCTGCCCAGGCCGGGAATCCGGCTCGCGCTGTCGCGGTCTTCATCGTTGATCAGGCCGGCGAGGATCTGGGTTTCGCCATCCTTCAGGCGCAATACGGTCGTGGCGTTGCGTGTTCCGACCTGGTACGCAAGCGTGCCCGATACGGCGTTCTGCACCTCCTTGACGATCGAACTGACTTCCAGATTGACCTTGATGCTGACATCGTTGTCCAGATGGA
Organism: uncultured beta proteobacterium; assembly: GCA_963729765.1. Taxonomy (GTDB): domain Bacteria; phylum Pseudomonadota; class Gammaproteobacteria; order Burkholderiales; family Burkholderiaceae_D; genus Telluria. The sequence goes on from CAVSPL010000022.1 coordinate 8,352, forward strand.
TTTCCGGCTCCACTTCGAGCTTCAGACCAACGTCGAGATACTGCACGTTGCCAGTGACAACCGGCGTGCCGGTCGACACCGGGGTGATGGCATTGGTGATGACCGGGACCCGGTCGCCGATCATGATCTTGGCTTTTTCGTGGTTGCGGGCACGGATCCGCGGACTGGCGAGCAGATTCGCGCTGCCGTCCTGGTGCAGCAGGTTGAGCGTCAACGACGGCGCCGGGCTGACGACGATATTGCTGCCATTAATGTGTCGGAAGCGCGTCGATCGGCAAGCCGCCGGCGCCTGCCGTGCCGAGACCCTGCAGGGAGAAGGTGGCCGACGAGGGGTAATTCACGCCGAGCTCGGACAAGCGCGAGCCGCTGACCTCCAGCACCTCCACTTCCAGCATGACTTCGGGGTCGGCGATGTCCTGGTCGTCGACCAGCCTCTCGGCCAGCGCGATCACGTCGGGCGTATCGCGCATGACGACGGAATTGGTTTTTTCGTGGACGAAAATGTCCTTGGTCCTCAGCAGCGTCTTGATCATCGTCACGAGCTGTTTGGCGTCCGCGTTCACCAGGTGGAAACTCCTGATCTTGAGGTCCTGGAATTCCTTCAGCTTGGCCGGCGTATTCTGGTACACCAGCACCGTGTTATCGCTGATGACCTTCTTTTCGAGCTGGGTTTGCATCAGGATCAGGTCGATGGCATCGGCGACGGCGACGTCTTTCACGAACAGCGTCACTTTGGTGTCCGCTTTGACCTCCTTGTCCAACAGCAGGTTGATACCGCTGGCGCGCGCGAGTGCTTCAAACACGACCTTCAGCGACGCGTCACGGAACTGGAGCGACACCGGCCGCTTGAACTTGACGTTCAGGCCCGAGCCTGCGGCCACGATGTTCGCTTGCCTGTCGTCGGCCTTGCGCTGCAGCGCCTGCGCAGCCGCGTTCGCGGGATCCTCCAGCAGTATGCGGTGGGTATATGCAAGGGCGGTGTCGAAGTCATTATTCCCGGCGGCCTGCGTCGCCGCGGCCATCCATCCGGCATGCCGTTCGTCGCGCTCCAGCTCCGCCAGCACGGTACGGGCGCTGCGGTCGGCTGGTTCGATCGCCAGCACGCGCTGGTACAGCGCCTGCGCCGCCGCTGTCCTGCCGGCCGCCCGCTCGGCCGCGGCGCGCGCGAGCAGGCCCTTCACGATATCGGCGCGCCGGCTCAACAAGCTCATACGGAATTTGGCATTGTCCGGCTCGATCCCACTGGCTTCATCGAGCTTGCGCAATCCTTCCTCGGCCTTGCCGCTGGCGATGAGGTCAAGGCCCTCGCGATGGAGACGCTCGGCCGCGCAGCCAGCAAGCAGCGCAAACGTCACGGCGAGAGCCAGCGAGCGGACGGGAGCGAACGATTTCATGAGATTCCAATCATGCTGCATCGTGGGTATGAACCGACTGGCGCATGCCAAGCGGCAAATAAGTCAGTTCTATCCGGTCGGCGGTCACGCGCTCGAGGCGGTAAGTGTTATCGATCGTTTCGCCCTGCTTTACCAGTAGCAGCTGTTCCCCTCTCATCAGCATCACGGTCTCACGCCCCTCGTCCACGTACATCCCGATATAAACAAAGGGCAAGGGTGGCGCGGAAGGGGCGGCGCCGCTGCGGTCGGGCCGGCGGCTGGCGGCACGGCCGGCACCGGCGGCGCTGGCGCTGGCGGTGCCGGGGGCGGCGCCCAGGATGTTGCCGCGAACGGATCAGCGAGTGGTGCCGGTTCCCGGGCGTCGGCAGCGGCCGGCAGCGGCGCCGGACCCGCCTGTGCGACGGCGGGTGAAGGCGCGCGCGGATGAAGGGGCGCCGGGCGCGTCACCGAATCTGCCAGCGCGCGCTGGGGCATGCGCATCGGTACCTGCCACACTCCCAGGATGGCGACCACGACAGCAAGTCGCGCTGCGTTGTGCTCAATCTCGAACCGCGTCATCATGGCGATGGCCTCATGAAATACGACAAGCGAACCACCGCGTCGAGCGCGGGATCGCTGATCTTTACCCGATGAAACTGAACGTCGAGCAGCGCCAGCCCTGACTCGCTCTTCAACAGCGCCGCCAGAAAGCGGCGCACCTGTGGATAGGTTCCCTGGAGCGGCAAGGTCACCTGGTAACACACGAGCTGCCCCTGCGCTTCGCGCGTGACGGTGTACAAGCCATCGTTGAGCTGCAGTCCGTGATCGGCAGCATGTTGTACCAGCCGGTCCAGCTGGTCGGGGAATGTACCCTCGACAGAGAGCACGGACCGTACGCGGTCCTGCCCGGTTGGCGCCCCTGGTACCCCGCGGTCGTCTGCGACGATTCGGCGCAGCTTGTCGAGCCGCTGCTCGCTTTCGGCGATCTCGCGCCGGGCCGGATCGATTGCAAACCATTCAATGCCAACCGCCGTGGCGACCAGCAGGATTGCGACAAGACCGTTCGTGCCGAGGCGGCGGCGCCAGACTGCCCAAGCCTCGGCCAGGCGCGTCAGGGGCGCGGCGCCGGGGCCTGTCCGGCTGCGGCGGCCCAGGCGCGCAAGCAATGCGGAAGGAGATGCGCGGATCATGTTTCCCTCCACTTGAGTTGGAGCGAGAAGCGCACCGGGTGAAACGCGTCCGCAGGGTCGACATGATGATCGTGCAGATAGACCTGCGTAAAGAAGCCGCCATCGTGCAGTTGGCGCATGAATGCGAGCAAGGCCGCCATGCTGCGCGCCTCGCCGCCCAGGCTGGCCTCGGCACGGCCGCCCTGTGGCGCCAGGGTCAACAGGCTGACGTCAGGCCCGCCGGCCTGTTCGAGCGCGCCGAACAGCCGTTCCCACGGCCTGTCCATCGCTTCCCGCACCTGCCCCAGCGCGCGCTGCTCGGCAAGCGAGGCGGGCGTCGGCTTCGGTCCACTGCGCAGGCGCGCGGCGGCGACGCGCCGGGCCTGCGCAGTTTGCACCTGCCCATCGAGCAGCGCCGCGCGCGCGCGCAGGTCGACCGCCTGGTACGACAGGAATGCGCAGGCGCAGGCCGCGCACGCAGTCATGGCAAGCGGCCAGCGCGGCCAGGCATGCGCGCTTCCCGCGTGATCCAGGCGCACCGCCGGCAGGCGTCTCATGGGGCCTCCGCGGCGGATCGAAGCGGCCGGACATTCCAGCCGGCCAGCGAAGGCAAGTCGTCGCCCGCGGCATCGAGGAAAACCGTGTCGGTCGCGGCGGGCGCATCGTTCAGGCATTCTTCGCGCGCCAGTACCGCCGGGAGGATGTGCAGCCAGTCGCCATCGGCGCGCAGGCTGCGCGCCGCCATCCATTGCCAGTCGTGCCAGCGCGCGAGGCACAGGCTGTCACCATCGTGCGAAACCAGCCAGGCGCTCGACTGGTCGAGGCGGTTGCGGTAGCGGTGCAGCGTATCGGCCAGCGCCGGGACCGCCGAGTAATGCGTTACACCGCAACTGCGCAGCAGCGTCCCGAGCCCGGCAACCAGACCGGTATCGATCGCGCTGGCCAGCCGCGCCCTCCCCGCCGGCGCGCGCTCGCAGCGTATGTGCCATCCCGCACGGGCCTCGCCATACAGCTGGCGGAAGCGGTGGTCGAGGAAGATCCGCTCCTCTTCTTCTCCCGTCAGGGCCCGGTTCCAGGGCAGGACGGCGTAGCGAACCAGGCTGTTGGACAGGACGACCCGTGCCCGGCTGCCGGTCGCCGTCTCGAGCAGGCCCGCCAGCGCGAACAGTGCCGGCTCCCAGGGTTTGTCCGCCACGCCGCGCATGCACACGGCCTCGCTCTGTGCATGCGAGCCCACCCAGCCACGGGAGGTTAGCCGGGAAACACGCTGGTCGACGACGACCTTTTCCGCACCGATGCGGATATTCCAGTTAACGAACGACAAAAGTGACACGATTGATCTCCTGCAATGTGGTTTCGCCCGGCCACCATGTCGAGCGCGATATCGCGCAGCAAGCGCGTGCCGTTGCGCCGCGCCGCCTCTCGGATCAGGCGGATCGGCTCGCGGGCCACGATCAGTTCGCGGATTTCGTCGTTCAGCATCAGCAATTTCGCCGATCGCGCGCGCGCCCCTTGAAGCCGGTGCCGCGGCAATGGCCGCAGCCGTGCCCGGCGCGATGAAGTCATGCCCGCCGCGGCCGTTCGGGCGTGATGCCGGAATCGGCCAGCAAGCGATCGTCGGGCTGCACCGGGCGCCGGCACGCGCGCAGTTCACCCGCACCAGCCGCTGCGCCAGGATGCCGTTCAGCGCGGAGACAAAGCTGTAGGGATCGACGCCCATGTGCATGAAGCGGCCGATCACGTCGAACACGTTGTTGGCATGCACGGTGGTGAACACCAGGTGGCCGGTCAGCGCCGACTGCACGGCGATCTGCGCGGTTTCCGCGTCGCGGATCTCGCCCACCATGATCTTGTCCGGATCGTGGCGCAGGATCGAGCGCAGGCCGCGCGCGAAGGTCAGCCCCTTTTTCTCGTTGACCGGGATCTGCAGCACGCCCGGCAACTGGTATTCGACCGGATCCTCGATGGTGATGATCTTGTCCTGGCCGTGATTGATTTCGGCGATCGCGGCGTACAGCGTCGTGGTCTTGCCGCTGCCGGTGGGGCCGGTGACCAGCACCATGCCGTAGGGCTCGCTGGACAGGCGGCGCAGCATGCGCCATGGTCTCCGGATCGAAGCCGAGCGAGTCGAGGCGCAGGCCCTGCATCTGGTCGGACAGTGCCTGCTTGTCGAGAATCCGCAGCACCGCGTCCTCGCCGAAAATACTGGGCATGATGGAGACGCGGAAATCGACCTCGCGCCCGCGCACACTGACCTTGAAGCGGCCGTCCTGCGGCACCCGCCGCTCGGCGATATCGAGTTCGGCCATCACCTTGATGCGCGAAATCACCTGCTCGGCCATGCGCGGCCCGGCAACGACGCGCGGCTACGCTGAGCACGCCGTCGATGCGGTATTTGATGGCCAGCCCGTCGGCGCCGGTTTCCAGATGGATATCGCTGGCCCCGAGTTTCAGGCATCGTACAGCGTGGAGTGCACCAGCTTGACGACCGGGCTGGTGTCTTCGCTGATGCGTTTGAATGAGAGCTCGTTCGGATCCTGCGAAGCGGGAACACTTGCCGGCGCGCTCGTTGCCATGCCGTCCATCGCGCGCAGCGTTTCCTCGTGCCTGCTGAGCACCGCCTGCAAGTCGGTGCGGTGTGCCAGGCGCCATTCGTATCGAACGTCCAGGCGCGCGTCGGCCCAACTGCCAGTCCGACGTCGAGCGGATCGGCCATAACCAGCACAGTACCGCGTGCGAGCCGCGCAGCGCCACACAAGCATGCTCGCCGGCCTCGGCGAAAGGCAATGACATCGAACATTGGCTCGAGCGCGGCCAGGCGCGCGGCATCGATCGCTTCGAACCCGAGCGTGGCCGCCAGCCGCTCCATGAACTGCCCAGGTGGCAGGCCGCTCTCGTCTTCCAGTATCTCGACGGCGCGCCCGGGCACGCCATCGGCCATGCGGCGTGCATTGCGCAGCTGGGCGGTGGAGAAGAAGGGCTGGCGGCCCCGGGTGCGATGGCGGCGCTCACTGGATATTTCCCGCGAGGTCGAAAATCGGCAAGTACATCAGCACCACAATGCCGCCGATCATGAAGCCGATGACGATCATCAGCAGCGGTTCAAATAGCTTGGTGAAACGTTCCACCCAGCGCGCGGTTTCCTCTTCGTAGAAGCCGGCGATGCGTTCCATCATGTCGCCCATCCGCCCGGTGCGCTCGCCCACTCGCATCATGCGCAATGCCACCGGCGTGGTCAGTCCGTAGCGCTCCATCGAGCACGAAATCGGATTGCCCTCGTCGATATGGCGCGCCGCCTGCGCCAACTGGGCGCGCATTTCCGTTTGCAGCAGCGCCGCCGCCATCGGTAGTGCGGTCGCAATCGGCATGCCGCCGCGCAGCAGCATTCCCAGCGTGCGGTAGACGCGAGACAGATAAAACAAGCGCAGGCGCTCCCCGATCGCCGGCAGGCGCCAGGCGCAGCGCATCGCGCGCGCCCTGACCGGCGCCGTGCCCGCGCCGTACCAGAGCCCGGCAACGGTGAGCACGAGCGCGCTCACGATGGCGCTGCGATTGTCGCCAAGGAACTGGCCCACTGTCATCAAGACAGCGCGAAGCCCAGGGCAGCGTCGGCGCCAGCGTCGGCATAGATGCTGCTGAAGCGCGGCACCACATACAGCATCAGGAACAAGGTTACCAGGCTGCCGACCACGGCCAGCACGACCGGGTAGACGGAGGCCCCCGCCAGGTGGCGCCGCAGCCGGTCTACCTGGGCCTGGTAGTCGATATAGCGCTGCAGCGCCTCTTCCAGGGCGCCGGTCCGTTCGCTGGAACGCAGCGTGGCGACATACAGAGGCGGGATCGCAGCCCCGCAGTGCTCGATTGCATGGGACAGCGACTGGCCTTCGTACAGTGCGGCGACGATACGTCGCAGCACGCGGGCGATATCGGGGTGGGTTTCCTTGTCGGCCAGGGTTTCGAGGGCTTCGACGACCGATAGTCCGGCCTGCTGCAGCGCCAGCAGCTGCTGACTGAACAGAGCCAGCGGAAAGCGCAGCCTGTGGGCAGTGGCGCCCAGCGTCCACCCCGCAGCCCGCTTGAGCGACAGCAGCACGTATCCCTGGGCGCGCAACTGCGCCGTGGCATCCTCGCGGTCGTTGGCGTCAATCTCGATCTGGCTGAAATTGATGCCGTTACGAATGATCGTGGCGTTGAATTTCATGGCTTGCGCTCGCGCTCGGACGATACAAGGGGCTCCGGCAGGCCCGCTCTCGCTGGGCCTGGACTTCATGCCGCTTATGTTAGGTGAATAGCGGTCGGACGCCTCTGGGAGCAGGACCCTATTTCGGACTACAGTGTTTACTGTATTTGTACTGCTGTCCCGGCGCTGCGGCTGGCCACCGCAGCAGGAATGTCGCGTAGCTCGGCCGCCAGTTCGTTAGCGGTCGGGAAACCTTCGAGGCGTACCCATGCGCGTCCGGGAGCGCTGCGCACGAGCGTGACCGGCGCATGGTTCATTTTGTCCCCTCGAAACAAATCGAAGGCACGCTGAGCAGCCTCGCTGGCGGCGACGCTGCCCGTGTAGAAGTGCCATCCCGGCCTCGCCCCGGCCTTGCGCGCATACTCCCGCAGGGCGGCCGGCGTATCGTTGAGGGGATCGAGCGAAATCGACACCAGGCGTAGTTTTTCACCTGGCCTCAGCTGGCCTTGCAGCTCGGCCATGGTACGCGTGGCAATCGGACAGACGGCGGAACAGCTCGTAAAAATAAAATTCAGGGCCACCGGGCCGTCGTATGCGAGTTCCTCGTCGAGCGCGACGCGGGCTCCGTCGGAACGCGTCAGCACGACCGGGCCAGGCCGGTAGACGCCAATGCTGCGCTGGGGCGCTGCCGGCGCCGCGGCAGGGTGCGGCCCCGGATGAGCCGCGGCCAGCGCAGCGGCGGAAAGGGCCAGCGTCGTCATGGCGACGCTGCGGAAAGTGATAGAGATCATGGCTGCTCCTTGTCAGTATCGCGGCTTGTGCGCTCGGGCGCCGACAGCGGTGGGGTCGGACAGAGGGGGAGCGGCCTGGCCAGATAGATTTCATGCGCGGCGATGCGCATGTCGCGCCCCACGCTCAGGTGCGGATACATCGACGGCAGGATTGTCACGTTGATGTTGTGTTCGACCTGTTCGAGCAGGTACTCGCGCGAAAAGCTGTCCATCATGTGCATCAAGGCCTCGCCCAGCATCGACATCGCAAACCAGGCATTGACCTGTACTTCCTCTTCGCCTGGGAGAATCGATCGCGCGGTCAGCCAGTCGCGCACGCGGCGCAGGCGCAGCGCGCGCGGTGCGTCCGGTTCCCAGCGCGACACCCGTTGGGCACGCTCCCAGCCGGGGGGCGACGCCTGCGGCACCAGCGACTGCGCGACATAGGCCGGGGCGGCCGGTGCGCCGAGGCGCGCCAGGTCGTCCGAACCGAGCCAGGCGACCACGGCTGCGTCGCCAACGGTGCCGGCCCGATTGTCGCTGTCCGGCCCGAAGCGCAGCGGCCGGTCGGCCAGCACCACGGCGCTGCCCGCAAGGGAACGCCGCAGCGTGGCGGCCGCGGCGCAGGCCGCCGCATCGTCGGTGCGGTAAACCTGCGTCACGCGCCCGCCGCCGGCAGCCAGGTGGCGCCCCAGTTCTTGCGCTTCGAGCAGGATGCCGGTAGAGAAATACAAGGTGTAGAAATTCGGCTCCATCACGGCCGGCAGGCTGGTCAGCGGCAGGATGCACGGCAGGCGGCGGCGTTCGCTGAAATGGTGGATCGGCTGCCAGTCGTCATCGCCAAGGCCGCTCACCAGCGCGAACACCGGCTGCGCCCGGTAGAATGCATCGAGCTGGCCCGGCCACGCTGGCGCGGCCGCCCAGCTCCCACACATCCAGCACCCAGCTCCGGTAGGCGCGGTGCATGCGCATCGCGCCGGCACGGCGGCGCGCCGGCTCGGAACGCACGGCCGCATTCTTGTCGCGCACAAAGGCGTCGAGCACGTCCAGCATAGCGCCGCGCCGCTGCCGGCGCGACATCCGGCTGGATGACGGTCGCCAGGTGGATGTCCTCGCCGTCGACGCCTCGGCGGGCGCGGCGTACAAGACGTGCAGGTAGGCCTGCAGCGTCGCGCAATTCGCCCTCGCCCAGGGTATAGCGCGGCATCAGCGGCGCAGCGGCCGGCCGGCGAAGTCGATCCCGCTCGCGCAGCGCCTCGGCCAAGCGTCGCGCCGTCGTACGCCGGCCTTGCCGGCGTGCCGAGCTGGTGCGCGATGCGGGCAGTCGCGGCGACGGCGAGGCCGGCCCTGGAACAGGTCGTGGGCGGTGATCGGCCGCACCACCAACGTCTCCTTCGGCAGATGCCGAAACCGCTGCGCCGGTGACAGGCGGCGCAGGCGGCGTCCCTGCCGTTGCGCTGGATGCCGTTGGCACCGAGCGCGTGCAAGGCCGTGCCGTCCGCACGCACGCCGTCCCGGTACAGCCGCATGCCGCGGGCTGCGTCGCCGGCGGCGCTGCGGGGCGCTGCGCGCACGCCGCGCCGTACAGGAGGCAAGCCAGCAGCAAGGCCGCAGCGCGCCAGTGGAAGGGCTCGCCATCGCGCCCTCAATGCACCTTGACCGACACGGTGGCGTTGTTCGACCACTTCCTGTGCGTTCCTGAACCTGTAGCTGAAGATTCCGTGCCGCTGTAGCGCAGCGCCGGCGGTAGTACGATAGCGTGCCGTCGCTGTTCGGCGTGACGCGGCCGCCCTTGTTGGGCGAGGTTGCCAGGACCACCGACGTGGCACGATGGTGCCGCTGCCCGCGCTGTCGTTGGCGAGCACGGCCAGCCTCCGCGCCGCGTACGGCGCGGTGCGATACACCGGCGCGCTGAAGCTGTCCGCAACCGCCGCCGGCGGCGTCGCCGGCGCTTGACCGTGATGGTGACGGTTGTTACCGCATTGCCGGCCTTGCCATCCGAGGCGCGGTAGCTGAAAGCTGTCGGTGCCGGCTATACCCCGCCGCCGGCACGAACCGGAGCGCCGTCGGCGCCAGCGTCAGCGCGCCGTGCGCCGGCCCGCCCGCCAGCTGCGCCGTCAGGACGTCGCCTTCGGCGTCGTGGTCATTCGCCAGCACGCCGGGCGCCGCCACGTCCAGCGCGCTGCCGGCGGCGGTGCTGAATAGTTGTCGGCGGCGGCGACCGGCGCGCTGTTGACGGGCGCCACCAGGATCGACCAGGTCTGCGTTGCCACGCGCGCGGTCGGGTCGGTGACGCTGACCGTCACCGCGTTCGCCCCCAACTGGGCATGCGCGGGTATCCAGCTGAGCAGCCCGGTCGCGGCGTCGATCGCCATGCCGGCCGGACCGGCGGCCAGCGCGAAGACGCAGCGCGCCGCCATCGGCGGATCGCTGGCCTTCACCTGATAGCGGTACTGCTGGTTTTCCACCGCCGCCCCGGGTGCGGGCGAGGTGATGACCGGCGCCGCGCCGCCCGCGTTGCCATTGGCCAGCAAGGCGTGGGCGGCCTCGACGTCGAGCACGCCGTAACCGTTGTTGTTGTCGGCGCCGGGCCCAGGTCGATTCGCGCGCTGTCGGTCACGGCCGTTCTTGAGCTCGTGAGCGGCGCGGCGGGGAACGCCGAGGCCAGCAAGGCCATCGCGCCGGACACGTGCGGCGCGGCAAACGAGGTGCCGCGACACGGTGGCAAACAGCGGCAGGCCGCCGAACGACAGGTCGCTGCTGACCACATTTTGCCCCGGCGCGACCACTTTCGGAAAGATCGCGCCGTCGCAGCCGGAAGGACCGCGGCTGCTCTGGCTCCACAAGCGACCGCGCCGTCGAGCGCGCCGACCGAAAAGGCGGCCGGATTGGCCGGCCGGACTGGCGCTCGACGCCGGCACCGGGCCATCATTTCCGGCCGCGAAAACGACCACGATGCCGGCGGTGCCGAGCGCCTGGATGTCGTTCGTCGAATTCCATGTTGCAGGCGCCCAGCGCGCCGCCGGTCAGGCCCCACGACGCGTTGACCACGTCCGGCGCGTCGACGGTGGCCGGGTCGCCGTCCGGGTCGAGCAGCCACTGGAACGCCAGGTGGATATTGCTCAGCGTGGCCTGGCCGGCGTCGTTGAAGATTTTCGCCGCCATCCAACTTCGCCTGCGGCGCGATTCCGATCGGCGTGCCGCTGGCGGCGCCGCCGACGATCAGTCCCATGGTCTGGGTGCCATGGCCGTTGGCGTCATACGGGCTGGCGTGCTGCTGGTTGGGATCGAACCAGCTGTTGGCGCCGCCGCGCCAGCTGGCCTGCAGGTCGGGATGCGCCAGGTCGACGCCGGTATCCATGTTGGCGACCACGATCCCCGCGCCCGATGCGCCGAGCGACCACACCGCGGGACATGGATCGCGTCGAAGTTCCACGTGGCGGTCGGCTGGACTGCCGGCGGTGCTCGCCACGGCGCCGAAAACGTCACCACGGCGTCGATGCTGACACGCCGATCGACCGCGCTGTGGCGCGCCAGCGCGGCGATCGCGCTGACCGGCACAGTGACGGCGATCGCATTGTTGATCCACAGCGGCTTGCGCGCCGTCGCGCCGCTCTGGTCGAGCAAGCGCATTCAGGCGCGGCAGGGTGAGCGCGGATTTCGCCCGCAGCGCCGCATCAGGCCGGTGTGGCGCTGGCGCCGGTCCTTGAGTGCGAACGGCAGCAGGTTGACCCGCTCGCCCAGCTGCGATGATGACGGCAATGCGGTCGCCCGGCGCGTGGCGCGCCATCTCGCGCGCCAGCTCGGCGCTGATGGTGCCGGCGCCGGCGACTCCGGCGGCGCACACGGCCGCCACGCCGAGCAGCAGTTTCCAGTAATGTCGGGCTTGCATGGTGATCTTCCTTGCGTCCTACTCGACCGTCAAGCTGGGCGACGCCTGGCCGTCGACGGCCAGTTGCAGCTGTTCGCCCGCCGCACCGCCCGGCCCGGATTGACGAACAGGACGAAGTAATCCCGGTCCGTGTAGAGCACATGATTGCGCGACGTCTGGCGCATGCCGCCGATGACCGGCGATTCCGGCACCCCGAGCGGCGCTGACGGGCGTCGATCGAGCAGTGGATACCTGCTTTTTCGAGTCGAGCAGCGCCGCCGCCTTGGCCTTGTCGCGGACCCGGTAGCGCATGTCCAGCACGTAGCCGTGGGCGGACAGGTGCAGCCCATGGGATCTCGATGCCGCTGTCGGCGCCGCGGCCGGGCCGCGCGCCGCTGGCGACGCGCGGCGCAACCGGCCGGCCGAGCCACGCCGCCAGCAGCGGCAGTGCGCCATGCGCGCCGTAGCCAGCGTCCACGGTCGTTTCTGCGTATTCATCTGCGCTCCCGCCGTCGCTATTGAACAGTGATGGTGACGGTGGCCCAGCCGGCCCTGGTGTTATTGGATGTCGTGCTGGTGGACCCGGATTCCTTGCCGAGTTTGTCCTTGACCCGGTAGTAGAACGTGTCGGTGCCGGCGAAGTTATACGGCGGCACATAGGTCACAGCGCCGCCGGCGATCGTCGCCGTGCCGCCGCTGCGCGTGCTGCTGGTCGACGTCACTGCTGCCGGCGTTGGTGCCAGCGGCAGGCAGCCGCACCCGCGCCACCGCCAGCGGCAGCTGGTTCGCCACGTCGATCGTCGCCGTGTCGGGGTCGGTGTCGTTGCTGGCCGGGTTGAACGACAGCGGCTGGTAGAAGCCGGCGCCGGTGCGGCAAGGTGCTGCCGCTGAGCCGGAAAGTGCAGCGCGGCGCGGTGAGGTGTCGGCGGCGGCGGTCGGCGCACGGTTCGCCATCATCGTCACGTAACGTTGGTGTTCGCGCTGGACAAGGCCGGGGAGCCATTGTCCTGCGCCCGGTAGACGAACGGATCGCAGTCGGCTGGTCGACGGGACGAGGTCAGCGAAAACCGCCGTTCGCGTTCAGCGCGACCCGCGGCGACGGCGAACGGCGCAGGCGCCGCTGACGCACTGGAGAGACCGCCGTCAGCGGATTGCCGTCGACATCGCTGTCGTTGCGCCAGCACGCCAGGCGCGGCCACCACCTGCGCGCCGCCCGCCGCGGCATGCGCCACCGCGGTGTAGCGTGTTGGCGGCCGCCACCGGCGCGTGGTTGGCGGGCGCGGCGGCGCATGCTGCGACCACGATGGTGAAGCTTTGGTCGCTCGCCAGCGCCGCCACGGTGTCGGTGGCGCGCACCGTCACCGCATAGCTGCCGAGCGCTGGCCGGCGTCCAGGTCAGCAGGCCGGTGCTGCTGTTGATGGTCATGCCCGCGGCGGCGTCGGCGGCGACACCAGCGAATACTGCACCGGATTGCCGGCCGTCGGCGGTGGCGTGCGCGAGGTACTGGTAGGCTGACCCCGACGGTCGCGCTGGCCGGCGGAGCGGAATCGAACACCGGCGGCGCGACGACGCTCGGCGCGACATCGAACTTGGCCAGCATGCCGCCGCCCGGCGCGCCGTTGGTGGTGTCGAAATGGCGGCTGTCGAAGATGGCGTAGCGCACCGGTGTCGGTGGTGCTCGGATTGGCCGGCCTGAGCAGCACATCGACCGTTTTGCCGGCCGGCAGGAAGGCCGTGTACTGCTGGCGCGGATTGGCAAGGTAGGGCACCGGATTGCCGTCTTCGGCGACCACCCGCCAGTACTGGCCGTTGAGCGTCGGCACGTGGGTCTTCAGGCCGGCGTTGAGCAAGCGCAGCAACAACGCCTGCCCCGGCGGCACCGTGATGAACGGCGCCAGGCTCGGCGTCCGGATACGGCTTGCCGTTGATCAGGAAGATACTTGGGCCGGTATTCGAGCGTGCTCGGGCGGCCGCTGACGCCGTACGTGCCGCTCGGCGACCGCGGCGTGCAGCGCCGGATCGACCTCGCTGTAGAGCAGCGTCGCCTGGTTGGTGTAGACGACGTTGGTGGCGCCCTGGTTGTAGGCCACCTGCCCTGCGCCCGGCATCCTTGGTCATCGCGCCGTACAGGCCCATCTGCACCTGCACCTGCGGATGGGTGCCGCTGCTGTACAGGTAGGTGCCGGGCTTGATGGTGGCCCAGGTATAGGTGGCGCTGCCGCCGCCGGCCGCCGCCTCCTTGTCGAACGAACGCACGCGGGCGCTGGTGTTGCCGAGCGGCCGGCTGCCGCTGTAGGTGGTGGCCGGCGCGGCCGGTTCGAACCAGACCGGCAGCATCGCCTCCTGCTTGACCTGGCCGGCGATGACCAGCGAGGTCGGTTGCGGCAGCGTATTGGTCAGGTGCACGATCAGCGATTGGCCGGGCGGCACCACCAGCGCCGGACCGGGCACGCTGACCGTGCCGGCACAGCTGGGCGGCGCGGTGCTGCCGCTGCCGCACAGCGCGTACCCCCACATCGGCACGCCGGCCAGCGTGGTGGTGCCGGTCTGCAGCCAATATTCGACCGCCTGCGCGGGTGCGGCGCCGAGGGCGCCGACGATGCAGCAGCGCAGCGCTGCCGCGGACCAGCCTGGATGGATTCGTATGCATGATGCCGCCTATTCGGTGATCGCGACGCCGGGTGCTTCGATAATCAGGAAAGTCTTCATCCCGCCCGGGAATACGTTGTTGGTGGTAATTTCCTTCTCGCTGTGCGAATGCCAGATATGGAAATAGCCGCCGTTCTCGTTCAGGCCGGGATGGCCCTGGGGCAAGACGCCGAACTTGCCCAGATACGGGGCTGCCGCTGTAGAACTCGCCGAAGGCGACGTCCTGCTGGTTGGGCAGGATCACCGGGAACGGCTTGCCGTGGTCGGCGCACCACTCTTTGGTCGGGCTGAAACCGCTGCCATCGGGCACGCAGGTGTGGCCGTCGCTGGTGCCGTAGATGTCCCAGCCAAGGTTCTTGCCGGTCCACTCGAACGTCAGGTCCATGGTCTGGCCGGGGATGCTGCGGATGGTGAAGTCGGGCGCGGCCAGGTCGGGCCCGGCGCCGGCCGCGCTTTCCAGCACGCGGCCGTCGCGCGCCATCGGCAGCATGTGGGCGCCGTGGTGGTGGAAAGGATGCAGGTCGCGCCCGGCGTTGATCTCGCGCACCAGCACCTTGTCGCCCGGATGCATGATCGGCGCCGCATTGTAGGGCTGGTTCGGCAGCCACGGAATGCCGGCCGCCAGCAGCGTATCGGGCGCATTGCGGCCGTTGATGAACCACATGGTGGCGTAGAAGGCCGAGGTGTCGACATCGATCGGCTGGCCGGCCTGCACCTGGCTGTAGACCGTGTCGTGGATTACCGCATCCATTTCGGTCAGCAGGAACAGGAACTCGCGGTCGAAGGTGGTGCCGGCCTGCGCATACGCCTTGCGGTTGGCCGGCGTGCAGCGATTGAAGCCGGTCGGGCGCACGATCAGCGCGCCCACCAGGCCCATGTCGACCTGCAGCGACGGGTTGCTGCCGCTGTGATAATGGTAGGTGCCGGGCTGGTCGGCGACGAAGGTGTAGCTGACGCTGCTGCCGGGCACCACTTCCTTGGTCAAGTCGCCGTCGGTGCAGCCGGGACCGGCCGGCGCACAGGTCGCGCTGACCTGCGACTGGCCGGGAAACACGATCGACACCTTCAGTGTCGCCGCCGGCAGCGTATTGCTGAGGTTGACCTGTCACGCTGTCGCCCTGGTTGACGATCAGGGTCGGCCCCGGATACTGCATGATGCCGCTGGCCGCGTCCGCGTAGCCCCAGGCGTAGATGGTGTTGCCGTCGCCGGTGACCAGCGCGGCGTCGGCGGCGACCAGGTTGAAGGTGCGCGGCGAGGCCGGCGTGCCGGCGCCGGCGCCGCTGATGCCGTCGACCTTGGCCGAGGCCGCGGGCGCGGCGCCGAGCAGCCCCAGCGCCGCGGCGAGCAAGGCGGCGCCCTTCAGAATGTGCGAGCGGGGCTGTCATACCGCGGCGCTCCGGTGAGCACGATCTCGGTCATCATGCCGCCGTAATCGTCCTGGTTATTACTGAGGAAATTGAGGTTGGTCGTGTAGAAGAAGTACGTTCCCGCCGGCACCGACGAGGTGTCGATCATCACCTCGATCGACTCGCCGCCGCCCAAGGTCACCGAGGAGGTGTCGTAATACAGGTCCTTGCCGGTGGTACCGCGCAACTGGCGCGCGCCGGCGCCGACCACTTTCATCGGCAGGCCGTGCGCGGTGACGGTGTAGAAGTCGGACACGCCCAGGTTCGACAGCCGCAACAACAGGCGCGTGCCTTCGGTGGCGCGGTTGAGCGTGATCAGCGCGGTGGTCTTCTGCGACTGGAAGGTGGTGCCGCTGGTGTACGGATCGACCTGGGTCGGCGGCAAGGCGGACGGGTTGACCGTATCCGGATAGCCGCGTCCGTTGATCATCGGATACACCGTCTTGATCTCGTTGAACGGGATCGGCTGGATGGCGAAATCGGCTTCGTGGGTGGCCGTGTCGAACGCGGTCAGCTGCAGCGCGACCGCCTTGTCGTAGCCGGTCGAGCCGTCGCCGTCGTTGTAGACGAACTTGGTATACGTCTTGCCGTTGAACACTTTCGAGCGTGCCATCCTGCTTCGGCTTGACGAACAACTGCCCCTGCATGCCCATCTCGATGTGCTCGGTCGCCTCGACGTGGCAGTGGTACATGTAGGTGCCGGGCTCGGTCAGGTTATAGAAATAGGTGATGCTCGAGCCCATGTTGGCCGTCATCGACGGCTCCGGCACGCCATCGAAGATCGGCGCCTGGTCGGCGAAGCCGTGGAAGTGCACGCTGTGGGTGTCGAACAGGTCGGGCCGCGCCACCATGCCGACGTTGCTCAGCGACAGGTAGAAGCGCTCGCCTTCGCTCAGCTCGATCAGCGGCGCGACGAAATTGGCGCGCGCCAGGTTCAGCGTGACGTTGGCGGGCAAGGTGCCGGTCACGTCATCGAAGCCGAAGGTGTACATCTGGCGCCCGTCGGCCATGGTGATGAAGCCGTCGCCGGCGGTCAGGTGCTTGCAGCTGGTATTCGGCGGCCGCACTTCGCTGCCGGTCCAGCGCGCATCGCCATTGGTGTCGCCCGGGCACTGGACGAACACCGTGGCCCTGGCCGCGCCGCCGAACCCGACGCCGCCAGCGCCGCGGCGACGCATGTCCCCAGCCGGCGTTTAGTCATGACGTTCACGTTAGTTCTCCTCAGGTTGATGGTGGTGGGCGGCAGCGCATCAGGGCACCGTGCCGCCGCGGAAGTCGTCGACGCGCGGCGCGCCGAGCGGCAGCTGGATGCCGATGCGGCCGGCGCCGGCCACGAAGGCGGTGGCGCCGGTCACCGGCAAGGTGACCTGGCCGAGCAGCACAGCCGGGCCGCTGAGCCGGGATCTTCCAGGCCGTCACGGTGCCGCGCAGCGTCGCACATGGCGGCCATCGTCTCGCCGACGGCGAAGCTGACGCCGCTCGCCAGCGTGCTCAGGTTGGCATAGCCGAGACCGCCGTTGATGGTGGTCTCGACCAGGATCGCGCCGGCGTTGTAACGCACCCGGACGAAGTTCTGGTAGGTGTTCAGCGTCAGGCTGCCACTGCCCTTGAGCAACAGGCTGGTGCCGTTGGCGGGTGCCTGCACCAAGGTGAACGCCGGCGCCCTGCTTGGCGCCGAACGAGGCGCTCCAGAAGGCGTTGCCCGGCAGCAGCGGATACGCCTGGTTGGCGTTGACGCGAATGGCGGCCTGCGCCGAACAAGGTCAGCCTGCGTCCAGCTGCGGCCCGAGCGTATTGCTGTTGGCGCGGTTGAAGTTGTCGAGCAGCGCCAGCGTCGGCAGCACGACCGGCGGTGGCGGCGGTCGGCGCACCAACGTAAACTCGTCGGCGCCGATGTCGATTGCCGGCGGCCGGACGCGCATCGCCATCGATGTCGACGGTCGGCACGCCGTTGGCGCCGGTGCGGTTGGCGCCCGCATTGATCGCCGGCGAAGCCGGCTGCCAGGTGGTAGTTGCCGAACAGCGGGCAGTTGGCGGCGCTCTGCGGCGACTTCACGGTGCCGTCCGGGTTCAGGCAGTTCCACAGCGTCAGCGGCCCGTAGCGGATGTCGATGAAGTTGCCGCCTTCGTCCGAGGTCGCCGCGGTGTCGATCAGCGTGGTAAAGCCAGGAATGAACGGCGACGGCTTGCGGTTGCCGTTCGCATACACGCTGACCATCGACGGATTGGCGGCAATGTTGGCGTGGCCGTTGTTGTAGCCGTTCGCTCCCAGCAGGTCGGTGAGGATGCTGTGATCGGGCGTCAGCTTGTCGACGCCGCGCCGACGTACTTGTTGGCGAAGGTGCCCGCCGCGGCAGTGCCGCAGCACGGCCAGGTCGACGTAGACCGGATTGGTGCCCGCCGGCGAGCCGGTATTGCAGGCGCCCGAGCTGGTCGGATCGAACAGGCCGAACTGGCCAGGTCCGGGGCCGGTGATCGCCCAGCACATCGAGCGGTTGCGCCACAGGACGTTATTGATCAGGCTCGGATTGGAGAACCGGTTCTGGTTGCGCAGGCCTGGCGTTCATCGACGCTCAGCAGCGCGCTGCTGGTCACTTCGGACACCAGCCCGGCCGGTTGCGGATTCGACGAGCGTGTCGCCCGCATTCGAAAATGCCTGCTGCGATGTGGCGGTGGAGTCGTTGAAAGCGATCGTGTTGTTGACCGCGGTGACGCGCAGCGCATCGACGATCGACACCCCGCCCGCGGCGGCGCCGGCGACGTTGTCGGCAATGATGTTGTTGGTCAGCGTCACCGTGTTCCACGGGTTGACGTTGTTTGGCGAACGGCTCGACGTCGAGGCCATTGACCTGCGCCAGCCGGATGCCGCCGCCCACCCCGGCGCCCGCGTTATTGCCCTGCACCAGGTTCTGGGTAATGCGACACCGAGCCGGTGCCGGCCGAGTTGCCGACGGCGCCGACGGCTGCCGCGCCGCCGATGAAGATGCCGCCGCCGGTCGGGTTCGCCGACTGGTTGAAGGTCTGGTTGAACAGCACCTTGTTGCCGGTGATGGCGCCGCCGTCGGCCAGGCCGCGCTGGCCGATGCCGCCGCCATCGCCCAGCGTGAAATTACCGCACACGTAGTTGTTCGCCACCTGGTAGTTGCGACGCGCCATTGCCCAGGCTGATGCCGCCGCCGACGCCGGCCTCGGTGCCGCCGTTCTGCGACGACCCAGTTATGATGGATATTCGACGTTCGGCGTCGACCGAATCGGTATAGCCGCCGTAGTTGGTATTGTTCGCGTCGAGCAGTTCGCTGTGGCCGATGCGGATGCCGCCGCCATACGTGCCGCTGTTGCCGAACACGCGGTTATTCGAGATCTGCACGTTGCGGCCGTAGCCGCTGACCAGGATGCCGCCGCCGGCGTCGGCGCCGGTGAGCGACAGGCCGTCGATGCGCGCCGGGTTGTTGGCATTGAAGTGGCCGTTGCCCGCGCCGGTTGCGCCGGCCTTGCCGACCACCAGCACGCCCGGTGCTTCCTCGGCGCCGAACAGCAAGGGCTCGTTGTTGCTCAGGTCGTGCCCGAGCGACCTGTCCCGGCAGGATGTCGAAGGTCCGGTTCGGGCCGACGACCAGGGTATTTTGCCCGGTATCCGGGTCGATCACCGGCGGGCTGGCGGGACGCGCATCGATCTTGCGCATCAGCAGCGCGCGCCATGTTTTCAGGCCCTCGCTGCTCAGTTTGGCCGCATTGATCATGGTCGCCATCGCGCCCCAGCCCTGCAGGCGCACTTTCTTGTCCATGATGATCGAGGTGTTGTAGATCCCGGGCGGCACGATGACCAGGTCGCCATCGACGGTGGTCGGCGCATCGATGACCGCCTGGATGCTGCCGCCGGGCGCGACATATTTCGGCGTGCTGCCGCCGACCGTGACGGTCAGGCCGACCGCCGATGGCACGCCATTGCGGGTGACGGTGAGCTGGCCGGTCTGCGCCGCGGCCGGCACGCTGACGACCAGCACGTCGTTCGACCAGCTGGTCGACCGGCAGCGTGACGGCGCCCAGCGTGACGGAACTGTTCGGTCCGGCCGGCGCCGAAGCCGTAGTCGCGCTTGATGGTGCGCTGCGAGCCGGCGACGGCGGGATCGTAATACGGATTGAGCACGTCGACATTGCTGCCGGCCGACAGGATGGTCAAGGTCCGCACGCCGCTGGCAGGCACCCACGGCCCGCTGTTGGCGGCGCCGGTGACGCTGTAGATCATCGGCACGCCATCGCCGAGTTCGCAGTCGAGCGGGTTCTGCGCCGGGCCGGCGAAGGCGGCCACCGGCACCACCGGGGTGTCGAGGTAGGTCGTCTTGCCCGGCAGGTACTGCAAGGTATAGCAGAACTGGCTGTACTGGCGGTTGAACTACGGGTCGATGACCATCCGCGGCGAGCCGTCCGGATTGGTGGCGCCGCTCGGGTCGGCAATCGGGCCCGGCGAGTTCATGCAGGCGGACAGCATGTTGGGGCGACGCCGGACGGGAACGGCGGATTGATGGTGAAGGTCGACGGCACCAGGAAGTTGAACGACCCGAACTCGTCGGCGTAGACCCGGTTCGACTTCGCGCCCGGTCAAGTCCTGCACCGAAACCGGCAGGTGCGGCGGCGCGTGCTTCTCGCCGAAAGTCGGCGCATTGACGTCGAACTCGCTCGACATGTCGTCGAGGATGAAGCCGACGCCGTGGCCGGCCACCGGGCTTTCCGTGTACAGGAAGAAGTTCGGCGCCGGATTGCGGCCTGGCTGCATGTCGACCAGCTTCATGTCGCACTTTCTCCAGCTTTGGCCGGGACGCCGGTGTAGTTGACGTTGGCCTGCTCCTGCGCCCGGGAACAGCGTCAGGAACTGCGGCACCGGCAGGCTGCGCCCGACGCACTGGTAGGGCTCGGCCAGCGGCGACGGGCGTCACGTTGTCGCCGAAGACGACGTTCTTGTCGCCATTTCCTTGGTGGAAGTAGCCGGGAGGCGCGACCGCCTCGACGATGTATTTCGACGTTGGGCAGGTTGGCCTGGCCGGCCACGCTGCCGAAGGCATAGCCGCCGTCGAACACGGCCGGACGCACCTGGTTCCAGTTGCGCAGGCCGTCGTAGCAGTCGAGCGGCTGGCCGGCATCCGGGCCGTATGGCACCGCGTATGGCGTCGCCCGGGCAGCCGGACGGCTGATTGTCGTCCCAGCCGTCGGTGATGCCGAGTCCGACGTACGGCAGCGCTGGTTGTCCGGATCGACGCCCCAGCGGAACACGTCGCCGTAGCTGAACGCTGCGCCGCCGGTGCTGCTGCGCTTGATGTCCTCCGGCCCCTGGCTGCGGCGCCGTCAGCCCGCACGAGGCAGGGTCGCGCCAGCAGAACGGATAGTTGTCGACGTCCGGCCTGGTCGTACACGTAGCCGCCGCTGCTGAGGCCGGCCTCGGCAGGCGCAGGTGCCGTTGCCGGCCGCCGCCGGCTTGTCCGGCTTGGTGTCGCCGTCGCAGTCCAGGTACAGGTTGACCTGGACGCGCGGAATGCCCGGCTCCCAGTTTTCGGCGAAGGCGTTCTTCGGGTCGTCCTCGGCCCGCGTGATGCCGTACTCGACGATGCCGGCGATGCCGCCGTTTTCCTGCGCCGCTGTAGCTGCTTCTTGCCCCATTCGATGTGGTTGGTCTGGCCGAGGAAGGTCTGCATGCCTTCCAGCAGCACCACGCCGTGCTCGACCCGGTAGGGCTTGGTTTGTCCGACCGCGGTGCACAGGTTCGGGCTGGCCGCGGTATTGGCCGCGACGTCGTCTGGCGTGCAGGTCTGCATCTGGGGTGTCAGCTTGCCGAACGACGGATTGCTCCAGCCGTCGTGCGGCGGTACCGCGCCGCCGGCATCGACCATGATGGTGGCGCCGGTGGCCTTGA
Source organism: uncultured beta proteobacterium (assembly GCA_963729765.1). GTDB lineage: Bacteria > Pseudomonadota > Gammaproteobacteria > Burkholderiales > Burkholderiaceae_D > Telluria. The sequence goes on from CAVSPL010000022.1 coordinate 29,677, forward strand.
AGCGGGCATAGTCGACTTCGGCGATCATCCAGTTGAAGAATGGGAACACTTCGGTGAATTGGAATTCGCCCTTGCTGTTGGTCAGAGTCGACTGGTAGATGCTGCCGTCGCGGAAGCGGATATTCAGGGCCTGGTTCGGGATGCCGCGGTTTCGTCCGGCATCGGGAAAGCCGTCGCCGTTGGTGTCGAAGAACACCCTTGCCTTCGTAGCGGCCGAACCAGTTGAACACCGGCACGTCGCCGAGCGCGTAGCGTCGGTGTCGGTGGCGGCACCGTGATCGCTGCGGTGGCGATGATGACGTCGAGCGCCTCGTCCCAGACCACCAGCTCCCAGGTGCCGGCCGGCACATTCGGAATCGCGAAGGTGCTGTCGGCATTGCACGGCGCGGCGTACATGGCGCGCCGGGTGCCGGTAGCTTCGTTCAGGCCGACCCAGCATCTGGGAACGGCGCGCCATTGTAGAACGTGTAATCGGGCGGACGCGAGTTATGGATGTTGACGACCCTGCCGGTAACCGAGGTGGTGCCGTTCAGTGCCGGGCTGTTGCCGTTCCTGCGCGATGAAAGCCGGAGTGGGTGAAGCCGGTGAAGACATGGTGTCCCGGCGGTCCGAATTCCTGGAAGAACGAGCGGCTCGCCGTTCTTCACCCAGGCGTCGTCGCCCTTGGTGCCTTCGATGGTGCGTGGTCTGGTGCCAGTCGCGAACCGGCCGGACGGGATCACCTGGATCGTATATTTGGCCGGGAACAGGTTGCGGATATTCGGCCACGCCGTTCGCGCCCGGACATGATGATGCCGGTGCCGCGTGTCAGCACGACGGGCTTGCCATCGGCATAGCAGTAACCGGCAGTCAGGGTCCGGTGCCGTGCAGGTCGTCTTGTAGGTGGTGCCCAGCGGGTTGCCGAAGGCATCCTGGGTGACCTGGCCACCGGAGCGCGCCGTAGGTGCCGCCGGCTTCGGTGAGCAAGATCGTGAATCCGGCCAGCCCCTGTTCCTGCGGCAGGTCCGGCGCCGCATTCAACGGACTGTTGTCGTTGAACACAAACACCGAAATCTGCGCGGTCGGGAAGCGGGTATTGGTTGACATACACGGTGACCGACGCTGTCGCCGGGACGGAATGGCAGCGCCGCCCATCGCATAGCCGTCGTCCGGCAGCACCGAGATGTAGTAGCGGCTGGCCGCATCGAGCGCGCCGAGATCGGGCAGCGGCATGTATTTCCGGTCCGGATCGAGGCACGCAACGGAAGCCGGGTCGGTGCAATCGTTGCCGATCAGCGGGCCGGTGCTCGTCATCTTGCCGGCCGCGACCACCGGCATGTAGCTGGCGTGCAAGCTGAACGAATAGTTGTCGCGCGTAGCATGCTGGCCAGGGACCGATGCCTTGGTCGACGTCTTTCTCGATCGTCCAGCGAAAGTCTTTTATCTCCGTAAGGTTACCAGCTGGATCGGTCCCGATCACCTTGATCGTGAGTGGATCTGCATGTGCGTAGCTTGCGCACAAACACCCAAACAAGGCCAGTGAAACGTACGCGAACATATACCCTGCTTGTCGGAGCGGGCCGTTGCCTTCTTCAGAATATCCATAGCAGATCCTTTGGCCGTACGATTCGGCGCCGTTAGCGAGATTGAAGCCAGGTGGTAACAATTTGTTACGACCGGTTCTGAGTATGGCGGAAGGAAAATGCTTGCACAGGAAGGCAAATGCTGCACTTCGTCAGTAGGAAAACTATGCAGGATGAGCGCTACAGTCACTGTACGCGCTAGCATGCACCAGGCCGGACGGCCAGTGCCGGGGCGCCTGGATCGGCGTGCGCCGGTGCGCATGCACGGTCGTGTCAGCGCCAGCATGGAAAGTCCGGAATCAGTTGCTTGAGGAGCCAGGCCCGGCGCCAGCAGTCGAAGCCAGCGCCGCTCGTCGCAGTCGGGGAACTACGTATCCCGTACCCGCATTGGGGTTCGGAGGAGGAGGAAGTGCAGCTGCCGACCTGTTGAAGTCAGCAGGATCGGCGTCGTGCTGACCGCCCAACAAAAGTCGCAGGAACGATTCTTTTGCAGGCATCCGATTCGCGCCGACAGCTGGCGGAATCGTCAGGAGACATGCTCCATAGGCCATGTCACAGTGATGCGGGTGCCGGCGCCCGGCCCCGTCACGATCCGAAAATCTCCCCCTGAGGCTTGCGCGCGCCGTAACATGCCACTGATCCCTCCGGAGTGACCTTGATTCGCATACAGTGGGGCATGAAAACCCCGTCCGTCATCTACGATCGTCAATGTTACGGCCGGCGTACCCCCACGCAGCAGCACTTTTAATTTTCCCGCGCCAGCATGCTTCAAGGCGTTATTCACGGCTTCCTGCACAATTCGAAATACTGTGATGTGTAGCGAGCGCGGCACGTCAGTTTCCTTGATACCGAGGTCCGACTCGACCTGCAAATTTGGCTGGGCTTCAGAGATACCGCGGAGAATCCACGACAGACTTGCCACGAGTCCAAGATCACTCAGCATGGACGGATACAACGCCATGATTGAATTGCGAAGTTCGTCAATGGCCTCGCGCGCCCCCGTTGACGCGCGCTCCAGGCATGCGTTTACCGCAGGGTCGGCTGCCGATGCAAGCACCGCCTGCTTTGCGTTGCAGAGGTCAAGCAGCAGCAGCGACAGTTTCTGGCCGAGTCCATCATGGAGTTCCGATGCAATCCGCTGACGTTCGCCCTCCTGGATTGCAAGGGTCGGGTCCATCGAACCGGGCGGGCTCCCGTGGACCTGCGATCTGATGGCCCGTTCCGACGGCTCTGGTACCTCGAAACGGTATTCCACTTCTGCCGGCATGCCAAGGCAGGCTGCCGCGATCACAAACGGACGGGCTTTCCCCAAGGATCCGCGCATATCCCCCCCTATTTTTGTAAGTATTTTCCTACAACCGCATGACGATTGATCTTATAACTGTTTTAGGGAAAAAACCGATATGCAACACACATATATTTAGGAATGTGGCAAGCAGCTCACATCTCTGATAACGTGGGAATCATTCTCATAACCGTTCTCATTTACCTTCATTCAGATACGGTTTTCCTGCACACACTAAACTAAGCAATAGCTGAACGTAATTTGCTCTGGCTGTTCGTTTGCTAGCTGGATTGACCCTCTCAGTTTGACCCTCCCTCCATACCCTCGCGAACGCCGCGACCCGGTCGTAGGACCCCTCAAATCCCAATTCCCTCAGGTCCTCATGGAGCTGCTTCAGAGTGCGTCGCTGCTTGCGTGATTTGGCCGCCTCGGTCTTGAGCGAGCGCTGAAAGCTGGAACGCGTATTTGTCGATGGCGCTGGGTGGAGCGCCGCTCAGCGTAGGCTGGCTCTATGGTTTCCGAGCGCAGGTAGCGCCGGACGGTGTTTCTGGAGATGCCCAAGCCGCCTGGCGATTTCTCTCAATGGGACCTGGTCACGAATGTGCCAGCGTCGAATAATGCCTAGTAATGCCACGTCGATCACTCCAATTCCCCACTCAATGTCATGAGTAGGATTGTGTCTTAAACGTGGGTCAGTTTCGTTTGCAAATTATGCGGCAAAGTGGGTCAGATTTCGCTGCAAATCAACAGCGAAGCGATCAAGAAGGGGGAGTTTTCTTCGCCGGTCAAGCTGCAAGGTCTAGCCATACGGCTTTTCGAGCCTCGATTGGGTCCTTTCCGTCCAGAAGCAGCGTGCGGCATTCCCGGGCCACACGCGCGCCTTGGCCAGCTCTACCGTATGCAGGCCGCCCGAGGCCCATTTCCCGCTGCTTGCCTGCAATTTTGAAGCGGAAGATCCAGCTTTTGAACCGGACTTGGCTACCTGCAGCCACAAGCCCCGCCATCACCGTAATAGCCCGGCTTGCTTGTTTTGGCCACCGCCAGCGCGGTCAGCTTGAGACGAAAAAAAGCCCTCTTTCGAGGGCTTCTTTTCTCAATCTTGGCGGAGACGGTGGGATTCGAACCCACGATACAGGTATAAGCCGTATGCATCCTTAGCAGGGATGTGCCTTCGGCCACTCGGCCACGTCTCCAATCAACTCCAGCAAATTGCGCTAGCGCTGAGTGCAAGCATCTTAATGGCCGGTGCCCGTTTGGTCAAGGCGGCGCGGCCAAAAATATTGGAAAAAGTTAAGCTTTCTCCAAGTCAAAAGCTTTATGCAGGGCACGAACGGCGAGCTCCATGTACTTCTCGTCGATCAGCACCGAGATCTTGATCTCGGAGGTCGAGATCATCATGGATGTTGATGCCCTCTTCCGCCAGCGTGCGGAACATCTGCGAGGCGACGCCGACGTGGCTGCGCATGCCCACGCCCACCGCCGACACCTTCGAGACCTTGGCGTCGCCGACGACGCGGTCGTAGCCCAGCTCGTCGCGCTGGCCTTCCAGCACCGCCAGTGCGCGCTGGTAGTCGCCGCGCGAGACCGTGAAGGTGAAGTCGGTCTTGCCGTCCACCGACTGGTTCTGGATGATCATGTCGACTTCGATATTGGCGTCCGACGACCGGGCCCAGGATGTGGAAGGCGACGCCCGGCTTGTCGGGCACGCCGATGACGGTAATCTTGGCTTCATCACGGGTGAATGCGATACCGGAGATGACGGCTTGTTCCATGTTGGTTTCTTCCTCGAACGAAATCAGGGTGCCGGAGTTGGCTTCTTCGGCCAGCGGCAATTGGGGGTCGGTCAGCGACGACAGCACGCGCGTCGGCATCCGGTAGTTGCCGGCGAACTCGACCGAGCGGGTCTGCAGCACTTTCGAGCCGAGCGAGGCCAGTTCCAGCATTTCTTCAAAAGTAATCTTTTCCAGGCGGCGCGCTTCGTCGACGACGCGCGGGTCGGTCGTGTAGACGCCGTCGACGTCGGTGAAGATCAGGCATTCGTCGGCCTTCAGCGCGGCGGCGATCGCCACGGCCGAGGTGTCCGAACCGCCGCGGCCCAGCGTCGAGATATTGCCCTGCTCGTCCACGCCCTGGAAGCCGGTGATGATGACGATCTTACCCGCGTCCAGGTCGGCCAGCACGCGCGAATCGTCGATCGACTGGATGCGCGCCTTGGTGAACGAGGAATCGGTGCGGATGCCGGCCTGCCAGCCGGTGTAGGAGACGGCGTCCTTGCCGATGGCCAGCAGCGCCATCGCCAGGAGGCCCACCGACACCTGCTCGCCGGTCGAGGCGATCATGTCGAGTTCGCGCGGATCCGGCTGGTCCATGATCTGTTTTGCCAGGCCGATCAGGCGGTTCGTTTCGCCCGACATGGCGGAAGGCACCACGACGATTTTGTAGCCGGCGTCATGCCACTTGGCGACGCGGGCTGCAACGTTCTTGATGCGGTCCGTCGAGCCCATCGACGTACCACCGTATTTGTGGACAATTAATGCCATAACAGGAAGCTTCCCAGCGTGGAGAGGGTGAAAAAGGGAACACTTACTCTAGCATGTTGCACCGCAATGTCGCAATGAGGGAAGGCCGAAAAGCTATACGAAAATAAAATAAAGTAATACGGTTTTCGCATAGAAACTATTCGGCGCTTCGCCTCCCAGCGCAAGGCAATGCAGTCGACGCCGCTCTGGCGCGAAATGATGGCAATCCATGCCCAGGCCCGCCGCGAACAGCAGCTCGCGTCCGCTGCTGACGGTCGGCAGGCGCGCACGTTCCCAGGCCGGGATGTCGGCCGCCTGGTAATGCGCCTTGAGCCCGCGCGTCGGGCGGTTCGCGGCCAGTTTCAGGCGCTCTCCCCCCTTGCGGAAATCGATGACGAGCTTCTGTTCGCGCAGCCAGGCCGGATCGAAGCCGACGTGCGGCAGGCGCGAAGTGCAGCACGCCGCCATACGCCGGAAACGCCAGTTGCGCCTCGCCCTGCCAGCGGAAGGATTCGCCCTCCTTGACGAAGATGCCCTCGTCGTCCGGGTCGCGCATGCCGGCCAGCTCGGGCAGCTTCGGGGTGATGTACAGGCGGTCGCGGTGGCGGCGGATGTGGCAGGCCGGATGCGTCACCAGCAACTGGGCGTCGTGGCGCGCTTCGATCAGCTGCGCGACCATCTCGGTCAGCCAGGCGGTCGAAGGCATCGCCAGTCCTTGCGTCGCGAACCAGTGGCGCAGCAGGTTGTAGACCCGGTCCAGGCTCATCGAACGCAGGCGCGCGACGTCGATCGCGCCGTCGACCAGCAGCGCCGCGACGTCGCCTTCGGCCAGTTCGCTCAAGCAGGCGCTGGGCCGACTGGGCGTGCGCGGCGCTGCGCGCGAAGCGCTGCTGGAAGCCGGGGAAGGCTTGCGCCAGGGCCGGCATCACGCGGTGGCGCAAGGCGTTGCGGGCATAGCGGGTGTCGCTGTTCGATTCGTCCTCGACCCAGTCGAGCCCAAGCTCGCGCGCATAGGCTTCGAGCTCGAGCGCGCGACAGCGGCAGCAGCGGACGCGCCATCACCAGGTCGGGATTGCCCAGCAGGTCGGGCGCGCTGTTGGCCGCATCCATGCCGGACAAGCCGGCCGGACCCGAGCCGCGCAGCAATTGCAGCAGCACGGTTTCGGCCTGGTCGTCGAGGTGGTGGGCGGTCAGCAGCAGGGTTGCGCGGTGCTCGCGGCACATGTCGCCCAGCGCCGCGGTAGCGGAGTTTGCGCGCTGCGGCCTCGGTGCCCGAGCCGCCGCTATCGACCGCGACACGGCGGTGGTCGGCGCGCACGCCGAGCGCGGCCGCAGCTGGCTTCGACATGGCGCTGCCAGGCATCGGCGTTGGTGCTCAGGCCATGGTGGACGTGGAAGACGAGCAGGGTATGCCCGTGCGCATGGCACCAGGTGGAGGCCAGTTGCAGCAGGACCATCGAATCGAGGCCGCCGCTGCAGGCAATCGCGATCGTGGTGGGAGAGAACTGCGCGCGCAAGCGCATCGAGCGCGCGCGTAAAGGTTGCCGGGACGGACCCGGCTGAGGGACTGCTCACTGGTTGAACGGCTCACTCTTCGGTCGGGGTCGTTTCCTTGAACTTGCCGTAAGCCATCAGTTTTGCGTGACGGGCTTCGAGCAGGTCCTTGGTCTTCATGCCCTGGAACTGGCGCAGGGTATCGGCCAGCGCGCGCTTGAGCATTTGCGCCATGTTCTTCGGGTCGCGGTGGGCGCCGCCGAGCGGCTCGGTGACGATCTTGTCGATCACGCCCATGGCTTTCAGGCGGTGCGCGGTCAGGCCCAGGGCGTCGGCGGCGTCGGCCGCGCGCTCCGAGGTCTTCCACAGGATCGAGGCGCAGCCTTCCGGCGAGATCACCGAATAGGTGGCGTATTGCAGCATCAGGACCGCGTCGCCCACGGCAATGGCCAGCGCGCCGCCGGAGCCGCCTTCACCGATGATGGTGGCGATCAGCGGCACTTTCAGCTCGGCCATGACGTACAGGTTGTGGCCGATGGCTTCGGACTGGCCGCGCTCTTCGGCGTCGATGCCGGGGAAGGCGCCCGGGGTATCGACGAAGGTGAAGATCGGCAGGTTGAACTTTTCGGCGACCTTCATCAGGCGCATGGCCTTGCGGTAGCCTTCCGGCTTCGGCATGCCGAAGTTGCGCATCGCGCGCTCTTTGGTATCGCGGCCCTTCTGGTGGCCGATGACCATGCAGGCCTGGCCATTGAAGCGGGCCAGGCCGCCGACGATCGACTGGTCGTCGGCGAAGCTGCGGTCGCCGCGCAGTTCGTGGAAGTCGGTGAAGATATCGTTCACGTAGTCCATCGTGTAGGGGCGCTGCGGATGGCGTGCGATCTGCGCGACCTGCCAGGGGGTGAGCTTGGCGTAGATGTCCTTGGTCAGTTGCTGGCTCTTCTTGTCGAGGCGGTCGATCTCTTCCGAGATGTCGACGGCGGAATCGTCCTGGACGAAGCGCAGCTCTTCGATTTTCGAGTCCAGCTCGGCAATAGGCTGCTCGAAACTGAGGAAAGTTGTTTTAGTCATTGTACCTCCGGGGTTGTTCTGTGGCCGGGGCGCGCAGGCGGCCACACGGCATTTTGGCGTTATTCTACCGTACCGGACGCCGCTGCGGACGCCAAACCGGAGGCGGAACCCGCGCCGTTGACAGGATCGAGGCTGCGCCACAAATACCAGGTGGCGACGGTGCGCCAGGGTTCCCAGTTGGCCGCGACCTCGCGCGCATCGCTGCGCGATACTGGTTCGCCGGAGAAATAGTTCTGGCTGATGCCCTGGATCAGGCCCGGGTCGTCGAGCGGCAGGACGTTCGGACGCAGCAGGTTGAAGATCAGGAACATCTCGGCCGTCCAGCGGCTGATGCCGCGAATCTGCACCAGTTCGGCGATCACCGCCTCGTCGTCCATCTCGGACCAGAGGTTGGTGTGCACGCGCTTGGCCTTGAAGTGGTCGGCCAGGTCGAGGATGTATTCGGTCTTGCGTTTCGATAGGCCGCAGGCGGACAGCTGCTCGGCGCCGAGCTTGATGATCTGGGCCGGCGTCAGCTTCGGGCAGCAGGTATTCAGTTTGGTCCAGGCGGCGTCGGCCGCTTTCGGCGTGACCTGCTGGCCGACGATGGAACGGGCCAGCGTGGTGAACGGGTCGGGATGCCCCTTCAGGTGCATGTCGCCGAACTGCGGGATGAGGCGCTTCATGATGCGGTCGCGCTTCATCAGCTCGGCTTTCGCCTCGGCCCAGTACGCGGGCACCTCGAGTTCCGGCGCGCTTGCCGCGCCGTTGTCCTTTTCCGCTGCCATCATGCGCGACGCCAGTTCGTCGTCCCGTCCGGCTTGTCTTCCAGGATGATGCCGGCGGCCACCAGCTCGGCGCGGATGCCATCGGCCTCGGCAAAATTGCGCGCCTTCTTGGCGGCGGCGCGGGCGGCGATCAGGTCGGCGATTTCGGCTTCGCCGAGACCGCCCTGCTCCGCTGTCACCGGCACGCAGGAATTCCTGCGGCGCGCGCTGCAGCAAGCCGAGCACGCCGGCCAATGCCTTCAACTGGCGCGCCGCCTCGACCGACTTGGTGCGATTGACTTCGCTTGCCAGGTCGAACAGCTCGGCCACGGCCAGCGGCGTATTGAAATCGTCGTCCATCGCTTCGCGGAAACGCCGCGCGTGCGCCTCGTGCCAGTCGACGGCGAGTTCGGCGTCGCCGAGTTCGACATCGGCCAGCGCCGTGTACAGGCGCGTCAGGGCGCCCTTGGCGTCGTCGATGTGCACGTCGGAATAATTCAGCGGGCTGCGGTAGTGGGCGCGCACGATGAAGAAGCGGATGACTTCGGCATCGTATTTCTTGAGCACGTCGCGGATCGTGAAGAAATTGCCCAGGGACTTGGACATCTTTTCGTTATCGACGCGCACAAACCCGTTGTGGATCCAGTAGTTGACCATCGGCGCGCCGAACGCGCCTTCGCTCTGGGCGATCTCGTTTTCGTGGTGCGGGAACTGCAAGTCCTGGCCGCCGCCATGGATGTCGAAGTGTTCGCCCAGCAGCGCGCACGACATGGCCGAGCATTCGATATGCCAGCCCGGACGGCCGCGGCCCCATTTCGAATCCCATTTGGCTTCGGCCGGCTCGGATTCCTTGGCCGCTTTCCACAGCACGAAGTCGAGCGGATCGCGCTTGCCGGTGTTGACGTCGACGCGTTCGCCGGCGCGCAGGTCGTCGAGCGACTTGCCGGAGAGCTTGCCGTAGTTCGGGAAACTGCGCACCGCGTAATTGACGTCGCCGTCCTCGCTCTGGTAGGCCAGGCCTTTGGCTTCGAGCATGCTCGATGATCGACAGCATGCCCGGCACGTGTTCGGTGGCGCGCGGCACGAAATTGGCCGGCAGGATGCCGAGCGCGGCCGTGTCTTCGTCCATGTACTTGGTGAAGCGCGTGACCAGCGAGGACATGCGTTTCGCCGTTCTCGACCGCGCGCTTGATGATCTTGTCGTCGATGTCCGTGATGTTGCGCACGTACTTGACTTCGTAACCGGATTCCATGAGCCAGCGATAGATGACGTCGAAGGCCATCATCATGCGCGCGTGGCCGACGTGGCAGTAGTCGTAGACGGTCATGCCGCAGACATACATGCCGACCTTGCCGGCCTCCATCGGTACGAACTGCTGTTTTTCGCGCGCCAGCGTGTTGTAGATCTTTAATTGGCTCATTGGATGTGATGATGCGAGAGGGGATCGGATGTCCGGAGCAATACGAATCCCGGGCACGTTCGCCGCACGGCGCGTGCCGGGATTCAATGATTGCGTCGGAACATCAAGCCTTCTCTGTTGTTCTTATTTGATAGAATGGAAGCGTTCTGCGCAAAGTATAGCATTGATAAAATCCCGACTGGCCGCCTACGGCTCAGGTTTATTTTTCTGCAAAAGACTTGACAGGGCTTTGCGCCACGTCCACCGAGGAGACCGCTCCATGCACCAACAAAAACATACCCGCCGCGCCCTTTTTTCGCGCCTGGCCGGCGCCCTGCTCGCGCTCGGCCTTGCCGGCAGCGCCTTCGCCTTCGAAAATCCGCAGGTGTCGATCAAGACGACGATGGGCGACATGGTCGTCGAACTCGACGCCGAGCACGCCCCGAAAAGCACGGCCAATTTCCTGCAATACGTGAAGTCCGGCTTTTACAAGGGCACGGTATTTCACCGCGTCATCGACGGCTTCATGATCCAGACCGGTGGCTATACCGAGAAACTGATCGACAAGCCTGGCGTTCGCAAACCGATCCCGAGCGAATCGAAAAACGGCCTGTCGAACAAGCCGTACACGCTGGCCATGGCGCGCACCGGCGATCCGAATTCCGCAACCTCGCAATTCTTTATTAACGTCAACGATAATGCCGGCCTCGATTATCCGGGCCAGGATGGCGTCGGTTACACGGTCTTCGGGCGCGTGGTGCAGGGCCAGGAAACCGTCGACAAGATCAAGGGCGTGATGGTCGACGACATGCGCGGCATGCAAAATGTGCCGGTGACGCCGATCGTGATCCGCTCCGCAACCGTGCTCAGTGCCGACAAGGCTGTAAAATAACTGCCTTGCACGTTTCTTCAACAAATAGAACAGGACATCCCATGACCTCCGTACTGCTGACCACCAACAAGGGCAATATCACCATCGAACTCGACGCCGAAAAAGCGCCGAAGACCGTTGCCAACTTCCTGGACTACGTGAACAAGGGTCACTTCAGCCAACACCATCTTCCACCGCGTGATCAAGGACTTCATGATCCAGGGCGGCGGTTTCGAGCCGGGCATGAAGCAGAAGGACACCGCTGCCACCGTCGAGAACGAAGGCAAGAACGGCCTGAAGAACGACAAGTACACCGTCGCCATGGCCCGCACCTCGGCGCCGCACTCGGCATCGGCCCAGTTCTTCATCAACACCAAGAACAACGATTTCCTGAACTACCCGGGCCAGGACGGCTGGGGCTATGCCGTGTTCGGTAAAGTGACCGCCGGCACCGAGATCGTCGATGAGCTCAACAACGTGAAGACCTCGCGTACGGGCATGCATTCGGACGTGCCGGTCGAGCCGATCATCATCGAAAAAGCCGAAGTCGTTCAGTAATAGTTCGTATCCGCGCGGGAGCCCAGCATGTCCATGTCCACTCCCGCGCGCGCCCTTGCGCTCTTCATTTCCGACCTGCACCTGCAGGAATCCCATCCGCGCACCGCCGACGCCTTCTTCCGTTTCTTGAAGAACACGCGGCGCATGCCGACCAGCTTTATCTCCTTGGCGACATCTTCGAATACTGGGCCGGCGACGACGACCTCGGCACGCCCTTCCACGCGCGCGTGATCGAGGCCCTGCGCGCCGTCGCCGACAAGGGCGTCGCACTCTTCTGGATGGCGGGCAACCGCGATTTCCTCGTCGGCGCCGGCTTTGCCGAGGCTGCCGGCCTGACCCTGCTGGCCGAACCGCATGTCGTCACCATCGGCGGCCAGCGCATCGCCCTGGTGCACGGCGACGCCGAATGCACGCGCGACACCGAATACATCAAGTTTCGCACGATGGTGCGCGACACCGCCTGGCAAAACCAGTTCCTCGCCATGCCGCTGGCCCAGCGCAAGGCGATCATCGCCGGCCTGCGCGAAGGCAGCCGCGAAGCGCATACCACCAAGTCCTGCGAGATCATGGATGTCACCCCTGAGGCGATCGAGGCGCTGTTCGCCGCCACCGGCGCCGACGTGCTGATCCACGGCCACACCCACCGCCCCGCCCTCCACCTGCACGGCGACAAGCGCCGCTACGTGCTGCCCGACTGGGAACTCGATGCCGAGCCGCCGCGCGGCGGCTGGATCGCCGTCGACGAGCGCGGCGCGATCACGCGCCACGCCCTCGACGGCACCGCCTGCTGATCAAGGCAACCAGGTCTGCAGGATGGCGTAGCGCGTCATGCCGTACAGCTTGCCTTTCGCATAGGCCAGCGCAATGATGGCGGGCGTGCCCCAGCCCAGGCTCGGCGTCGACACCACACCCGCCGGACTGATCATGCGCACATTGCCCTGGCCGCTGATATACAGGTTGCCCTTGTCATCGATGGTCAGGAAGGCGGTAGTCATAGAAGCCCAGGGTGGCGGTACCGACCGGTCCATCGATATTGCCGCTGTCCTTGCCCACGGTGCCGGCGAAGACGCTCAGCTCGCCCGACTTCGTGAGCTTGTAGACAAGCGAGGTGCCGGCGTCGGCAATGTACAGGTTGCCGGCCGCATCCGCGACCATGCCTGCCGGAGAAAACGCGGCGTCCGGATCCTTCAGCAATGCCGCCTGACCTTGTCGGGGGTGACCAGCACGGTCGTTTGCCCGGCCGGCGTCACCCGCACCACTTGCTGCAGGGCGTCGACGATGACGGCATTGCCATCGGCATCGACCGTCAGATCGTACAAGCTCGAGGGCAGCGTTGACGGTGCTGACCGTACCGTTCTGTATCTTGCGCAGTCCCACGGCTTGCGCCACCCAGAGCACGCCGTCGCGGCCTGCCGCGACCGTATGGGGCGCATCGAACAGGGCCGAAGCCAGCGCGCCGTCGGTGGTGCCGCGTACGCCGGCCTGGCCGCCGAACGTGCTCACGCTGCCCTCCGGCGTCGTCTTGCGCAGCACATGCTGGTCGGGATCGATCGTGTACAGGTTGCCGTCGGCGTCGGCGGCCAGCGCACCGAGCCCGCTGAGGCGCGCCGCGCTGCCGGCGCCGTCGACAGTGCCGCGCAGCGCAGGCGTGGCCGCCAGCGCGCTCACCGTACCGTCGAAGCCGACCCGGCGCAAGTTGCCCTGCGCTGCGTCCAGCACGACCAGGCCGGCGCCGTCGAGCGTCATCGACCTGATCGACCCGAATCCGGCGGCAAGGCCCTGTCCATCGGTCCCCGCACGTACGGCCAAGCCGCCGGCGACCGTGCTGACCACGCCGGCAGGCGTGACCTTGCGCACCTGCGTGCTGTCGGCCACGTACAGGTCCCCACCCGGTGCGACCACCATGTCGTTGATCAGCCGGAAGCGCGCCGCGGCGCCGCTGCCGTCGACCGGCGCACCGCTGGTGAGCTGTCCGGCAACGAGGACGAGCACCCCGGCGACATCCTTCCAGATACGCCGGCGGTTGTCGGAGAGATACAGGGTGCCGTCGGCGCCGAGCGCCACCGTGGTGAAGGTCAGGTCGCCTTCCGCGAGATTCGGATTGCGCCAGTACTGGCTGGTTACCACGCCTGTTGCGCTCACTCTGCGCAGCATGCCGCGGTTCATGGATGTCGAGCACGAGCGCGCCGCCGGCGCCATCCGCGACCATCCGGTTCGGCAGGGCAAACTGCGCCTGGCCGCCGATGCTGTTCGGCGGGCGCCGCCGGCAGGCTGGATGAACGGACTGATACTTGCATAGCGGAGACACGTTGCCGGCCAGCGTGGATACTTCGCCGTCCGGCCTGATCTTGCGAATCACGTTGTTGCAGCCGTCGGCCACCAGCACATTGCCCTGGGCGTCGACCGCCAGGTCACCCCTGATCAGAACCGAAGCGCGCAGTGGCGCCCGCGCCATCGGCATAACCGGGCTTGTTCGAGCCGCCGGCGAGGACCGTGACCGCACCCGCCGCCGAAAACTTGAGGACGGACGAGGTCAGGCTGTCGAAGGCATACAGGTTGCCGGCGCCGTCCGCGGCGACTGCCTGCGGCAACTGCAGGGCGCTGACCACGCCGGCGAGCACCACCGGGGCGCAGGCAACGGCAATCTTGCTGACATCGGCGGTGGCCACCACGCCCGCGGCCTCGCTCACCCGGCAGGTGTAGCCGGCAGGCGCGCTGGCGGAAACGCTGTATGCGGTGCCGGTCTCGACCTTGTTGGGAAACGCGAAGTTGCCGTTGGCGCCGACCGTCAGCTTTTCGCTGCCCAGGCTCAGCGTCAGCGCGGCGCCGGCGCCCAGCCCGCTGACCGTACCGCCGACCGCATATTTGACCGGGACGACGGACCACGACCGTTTCTCCGTCGGGCGCCGGCGGACATTGCCGGCCCGCCGCTACCGCCGCAAGCGGCCAACAGGGCGACGACGCCGCGCGGTCAGCGAGAAGTTGCCAGAGACCTGCTTGCTACTTGCGAAATCCATGTCCTCCTCCAATGTTCTATGCAGCGACGCGCTTGTTATATCGGGAACATTTTATGTTCAAAGTATCTAAAGAAAGAAAGAAACGCTTGAACGAAGATGACGGATCTGTTGTCGCATCACTTCATCGCAAATTTACTGCAAAATGCAATAGTTGGTTAGTTTTCAACAGGAAAATTTTCTTTATCATGGCGGAGCTGCCCTTGCAGACTGTCGCAGTTCGCTTCGCCGCGCGCTTTGCGCCGTCCAGTCCCGCTTTTTTGCAGTTCGTCGCATTCCAGGCCTCGCCCTGAATGCTGGTGTCATACTTCACTACAACACCACCGCATTTACCTCAACAGGAGCCAGACATGCACGACCATGCAGCCGCGCCGCAGCGACAGGGAGGCCATCCATGAACATTGGCTGGAACGACAACGCACCGATTTACCGCCAGTTGAAGGACCGGGTCATCGACATGATGCTCGACGGCGTCCTGAAGGCTGGCGACGCCCTGCCCTCGGTTCGCCAGATTGCGGCCGAGTACCAACTGAACCCGATCACCGTTTCCAAGGCGTACCAGGAGCTGGTGGACGAAAACCTAGTAGAAAAACGAAGGGGGATAGGCATGTATGTCACTGAAGGAGCGAGCGAGAAACTGCTTGCAAGCGAACGCGAGCGCTTCCTGCGCGAAGAATGGCCGGCCATGGTCGAACGGATCCGCCTGCTGGGTTTGAACGTCGAACAGTTGCTGCACACGTCGCAGCCGGGAGGAACAGCATGAGCGCCGTGATTTCCGCACGTGGCCTGACCAAGCGCTACGGCAAGCAAGTCGCCATCGACGGCATCGACTTCGACATCCCGGCCGGCCGCATCGTCGGCCTGATCGGCCCCAACGGTTCGGGCAAGACCACGACCCTGAAGGCCGCCCTCGGCCTGGTGCCTTTCGACGGCCAGCTGACGGTGATGGGCCTCGACCCGCGCACCCAGCGCGACGCCCTGATGCAGGACGTCTGCTTCATCGCCGACGTCGCGATCCTGCCGCGCTGGCTGCGCGTGATGGACGCCATCGATTTCGTGGCCGGCGTGCATCCGCGTTTCGACCGGTGCCCGCGCCGAGAAATACATCGCCAACACCCGCCTGCGTCCGACCATGAAGGTCAAGGAAATGTCGAAGGGCATGATCGTCCAGCTGCACCTGGCGCTGGTCATGGCGATCGACGCCAAGCTGCTGGTGCTGGACGAACCGACCCTCGGCCTCGACATCATCTACCGCAAGCAGTTCTACCAGAACCTGCTGGAAGACTATTTTGACGAGAACAAGACCATCATCATCACCACCCACCAGGTGGAAGAGGTCGAGCACATCCTGACCGACCTGCTGTTCATCCGCGACGGCAAGATCGTGCTGGCCGCCTCGATGGACGAAGTCGGCGAGCGCTACGTCGAAGTCATGGTCGCGGCCGACAAGGTCACCGCCGCCAACGCGCTGCAGCCGCTCGACCAGCGCACCGTGTTCGGCAAGTCGGTGATGCTGTTCGACTCGGCGCGCTCCGGCGGCGTCTCGCGCGCCCAGCTGTCCGCCCTCGGCGAAACGCGCAATCCCAGCGTCGCCGACCTGTTCGTGGCAACGATGAAAGGAACCTACGCATGAATACGATGAAATGGCTGCTCCGCCGCGAGTTCTGGGAGCACAAGGGAGGCTTCGTCTGGGCGCCGGTCATCGCCGCCGCTGATCATGGTGGTGCTGGTCGGCGGCGTGGTCGGCTACGGCGTCGCCAGCGGCAAGATGCATGGCGACAGCATCAGCGTCCAGGTCGACGGCGAAGAAGTGCACCACACCTCGATCGCCAAGGTCATTGACGCCGGAAAAGCGCGCCGAGATGGCCAGCATGGCCGCGAACAACTACATCGCGGTCGGCGCGCCGATCTTCTTCGTGCTGCCGATCGTCGGCCTTCTTCTACTGCCTGGCGCGCGCTGTACGACGACCGCCGCGACCGCAGCATCCTGTTCTGGAAGTCGCTGCCGATCTCGGACACCGATACCGTGCTGTCGAAACTGCTGACGGTGCTGGTGGTCGCGCCCCTGATCACGATCGGCGTGGCGACGGCGGCGGCGCTGGCGATCCTGTTCTTTGCCGGGATTGCGACCAGCTCGCATGGCGTCAACCTGTTCGGCGCCGGTGCTGACCAACGTCAACTTCTACCTGGCGCCGCTCTACCTGGTCGGCATGCTGCCGGTCTACATCCTGTGGGCCTTGCCGACCGCCGGCTGGCTGCTGCTGGTGTCGAGCTGGGCGAAGTCCAAGGTCTTCCTCTGGGCCATCGGCGTGCCGCTGTTCGCCGCCGTGCTCCTGAAGTGGCTCGACTACCTGCTGGGCATGACCGAGCGGGACGACGATCAACGCCGACTGGATCATCAACAACGTGCTCGAAGCGATCCTGCTCGGCCTGATTCCCGGCACCTGGTTCGCCCACGCCGGCAGCGCGCTGCCCCAGCCCACCAGCAGCGGCGTTCCCTTGCTGCCGATGCTGACCTACTCGTGGTCGACGCTGGCCAAGCCGGCGCTGTGGGCGGGCGTGGTGGCCGGTGTGGCGATGATTGCGGCTGCGATCCGCCTGCGCCGCTGGCGCGACGAGGGTTGATCATGAAGCGCACATTGATCGCATGTGCGCTTGAGCTCCCTGCTCCTCGGCGGCCCGGCCGCCGCGGTGCCGGGGGTGGACGAGCCCTCGACGATTCACGTCAAGGCGCTGCGCAACCCGGAGATCCAGAAGTACAAGGCGATCCTGGCCGGCCTCGACAGCTTCGACAAGCACCACGCACTGGCGCCGCGCGTACCCGCGCTGCGCTTTCGCCTGCAGCAACGGGGCGGCGCCGGCAAGCCGGAGCAGCCGCGGGTACGCATCGAGGGCGAGCGCGATTTCGTCATGCCGCTCGCGCTCGATGCCGACAACCGGTTCACGGTGCCGCGCAGCGAAGCGGCGCTCGACGCCAGGGGCGAACTGGTGCTCAACCAGAAGCGCAAGTACTACCGCATCGTGCCCGAGGTGCGCACGCCCGGCTTGCCGGACAATGTGCGGCGCCTGGGCGACCTGCGCCTCGAATGCAAGGTCATGATCGACATCGCCAAGGAAGAGATTCCGCTGTTCTGGGTCCTGACCCTGAACAGCGTCCTCATGACGCGCGACTGGTGCAGCTTCTTTTCGGAGAAGGAACGCAGCGCGACCTTCGCGTTCAAGGCCGGGGCGCCGCTGGTCGAGGCGATCCTCAGCGAAGGCAATCGCAGCAAGGCGCTCAAGACCGAGAACGAGGAGTTCAGCATCGGGATTGGGCGACGCCGAATGGAGCGACGAAGCGCTGGTGGAACTGCGCTTCGAAGCGCCCGCCGGTTACCGGGAGCGTTACTGGAACTGCTGCCGGAACGCCTCGAACTGCGCCTTGAGCTCGCCACTTCGGCGCGCAGGTTCGCCACCTCTTCTTCCAGCTGGCCGATGCGGCTGGCCGGGGCGGAGGTGGCGGCGGCGCCGAAGGCCGAGTCGTCGCGCGCGACGGAGATTTCGCCGCCCAGCAGCTGGCCGTAGCGCGGCTCCTTGGTGCCGGGGGCACGTTCGAGGCGCGCCACCAGCGGCGGGTATTTATCGATCAGGAACTGCAGCGGCGCTTCGACCTCGGCCACCGATTTGAATTCGTGCAGGCGCCCGCTGCGGGTGCGGATCTCGCCGGCCGTCTGCAGGCCGCGCAGCATCAGGATCGTCAGCACCGCCACCTTGTCCTGCTCGAGCGTCCACTTGATGCGCATCCGGTGCTCGTATTTCGTCACCCGGGCGCCGGCGGCGCTGACGCCGCTCACCAGGCGCCGCGCGATCAGGCGCTGCAGCGTGTCGAGCACGGCGTCTTCCGATAGCTGCATCACCGGATCGCGGCTCGAGAGCTGGTTGCAGCCGTTGACGATGGCGTTGAGCGACATCGGGTAATTGTCGGGCGTGAGCGCTTCTTTTTCGGCGAGCACGGCCAGCACGCGGATCTCGAAGGGATCGAGCAGCTCGCTCGTGTCCGGCGTTGGTGGTTTCTTCAGTCATGGCTTCCTTAGTCGACCAGCCGGTTCAGTTCGGCCGAGTCGAGTTTATCACCCGCCAGCATATTCGGACAGGCGATGCCGGCCGCCTTGATGGTGGCCGTCAGCCGTTCCAGCTGCTCGTCCTGGCGCGCCACGTGGTCGATCAGGCCGCGCAAGGCCTTCGAAATCGGATCGTCGCCGTTCGGCGCCACGCCATAGGCGGCGAACAGGCGCGCGCTGCGCGACTGCTCTTCCTTGCGGATGATGTGGGCCGGGTTGCCGATCGCCGTGGCGCCGGCCGGCACCGGTTTGACGACCACGGCGTTCGAGCCGACCTTGGCGAATTCGCCGACCGTGAAGGCCCCCAGCACCTGGGCGCCGGCGCCGACGATGACGCCGCGCTCGAGCGTCGGATGGCGCTTGGTGCCGGCCACCAGGGTGGTGCCGCCCAGGGTCACGCCCTGGTAGATGGTGCAGTCGTCGCCGACCACGGCGGTTTCGCCGATCACCACGCCAAAACCGTGGTCGATGAACACGCGCCGGCCGATGACCGCGCCGGGGTGGATCTCGATGCCGGTGATGACGCGCGCGACATACGAAATGAAGCGGCCGAGCCACTTCAGGCCCAGCTTCCAGCAGGCGTGCGCCCAGTTGTGCATGACGATCGCATGCAGGCCCGGATAGCAGGTCAGCACTTCCCAGCCGTTACGGGCGGCCGGGTCGCGTTCGATGATGCTGTTGATATCTTCGCGCAACGAGGAAAACATAATAAGGACATGAGGAAAACAGCGGCAATGGTAGCTTATCCGCTTGCGGGCTGCTTGGGAGGGGATTTATTTGGGGGTGTGCTGCTTTGCAGGCGCGAGTGGGGCTGTTGCCTGCACTGCTAATGGTGCGCTGAATCCGCGTGGGCACGGAGTGCCCACCCTACGGGAGACGCTGTAGGGTGGACGGGTATCCCGGCCACGCGTTCAAACCACGGCTAACTGTTTAGCCCGGATCAGGCCGAGATACCGCGCTGGCGGCGCGCTTCGTACAGGCAGACGCCCGAGGCGACCGAGACGTTCAGGCTCTCGACCGAGCCGAACATCGGGATGTTGACCAGCAGGTCGCAGGTCTCGCGCGTCAGGCGGCGCATGCCCTCGCCTTCGGAACCCATCACCAGCGCCGTCGGGCCGGTGAAGTCGGCTTCGTACAGGCCCTTGTCGGCGTCGTCCGAGGTGCCGATCAGCCAGATGCCGCGGTCCTTCAGCTCGCGCATGGTGCGCGCCAGGTTGGTGACCGTGATGTAGGGGACGGTCTCGGCGGCGCCGCTGGCGACCTTGGCCGCGGTGGCGTTCAGGCCGACCGCGCGGTCCTTCGGCACGATGACCGCGTGCGCGCCGACACCGTCGGCCACGCGCAGGCAGGCGCCCAGGTTGTGCGGATCGGTGATGCCGTCCAGGATCAGCAGCAGCGGCGGGCCTTCGATGGCGTCGAGCAGCTCATCGAGGTTGCGCGCCAGCGCCAGCTGGCTGGCGAAGGCGATCACGCCCTGGTGGCGGCGCGTGCCGACGATCTTGTCGAGACGGCCCGCCTCGACCGGCATGACGCGCACGCCGGCCGCCTTGGCGTTGGCGATCAGGTCCTTCATGCGGCCGTCGTTGCGCTCGGCGTCGACGAAAATTTCTTCCACCGACTGGGCTTCGTGGCGCAGCCGCGAGGTCACGGCGTGGAAGCCGAAAATCATTTTATTCTTCATGCGTTGCTTTTCTTCGTACTTTTCTTGGTACTGCTCGTTTTGGATGCGGCGCTGCCTGCCTTTGCCTTGGCGGCTGGCTTGGCGGCCGTGGACTTCGTGGCGACGCTCTTTTTGGCGACGCTCTTTTTTGCTGCCGGTTTTGCGCCGGTTTGCGTGCAACGACGGGCGCGGCGATGCTCTCTTGCGCTGCCGGCTCGGCTTTCGCGGCGCGGGCACGGCGCGGCTTGGCCGGCGCTTCGACGACCGGCTCGGGCGCTGCAACTGCCGGCTCGGCTGCCTTGGCGCGGCGTGCACGTTTCGGCGCGGCTTCGGCCACGACCTCGGCGCTGCAACCGCAACCGGCGCCTCGGCGACTGCCTTGGCTTTGCGCGGACGCTTGGCGGCAGGTGCTTCGGCGGCGACTGCGACCGGCTCCGGCGCTGCGGCGACTTCCGCCACGGCGGCTGCCTTGCGCGGACGGCGCGCAGGCTTGGCTTCGGCGACTCTCGGCGACCGGCTGAACGACTGGCGGCTGCGCGACGACGACCGGCTGCTGCGCTGACCTGGCCAGCTTCCTGCTCCTTGCGCGCACGGCGTGCACGCTTGGATTCGCCGGTTTCCTGGCCGATGTCGGCCAGCTTGACCGGCGCCGGCTGCGCCTGCTCGATCACCGGCAATGCCGGCTTCCGGCGCATTCGCCAATTCACGCGCGGCTGCACGTTCCTTGCGCGAACGGCGCGAACGCTTCGCGTCGCCGTTGCCGGCGGTGTCGACGGCATTGCCGTTGAACTGCAGGCTGCGCCTGAACCTGTGGCTGCTGCTGCGCGACGACCGGCAAATCACCTGCCAACTCACGTTTGGCTGCACGTTCCTTGCGTCCGCGGCGCGAGCGCTTCGAGCGGCTGCTCTTGCCCTCTTCAGGCGCGACGTTGTTCGCCTGGCGCTCAACCGGCGCCGGGCCGGCGCTGCCGGCTGGGCGTTCGATCCGCGGTTGCGGTCCGACTTCTTCTCGTCGCGGCGGCCGCCCGAGCGGTTTTGACCACGATCCTGCAGCGGCGCCGCTTCGACGTTGCCGTCCTGCGCCAGCACCAGGTCGATCTTGCGTGCTTCGAGGTCGACCTTGGCCACCTGCACGGTGACGCGGTCGGTCAGGCCGAAGGTCTTGCCGGTACGTTCGCCGCGCAGCACGTGGCGCGCTTCGTCGTACTGGAAATAATCTTCGCCCAGGCCGGTCACGTGGACCAGGCCTTCGACGTACAGCTCATCGAGCTGGACGAAAATGCCGAAGGTCGTCACGCCGGCGACGATGCCGGTGAAGGACTCGCCCAGCTTGTCCTGCATGAAGTAGCACTTGAGCCAGTTCTCGACGTCGCGCGAGGCTTCGTCGGCGCGGCGCTCGTTGGCCGAGCAGTGCACGCCGAGGGCGTCCCAGATGGTCAGGTCTTTCGCGTCCTTCGGCGCCTTGCCGTCGGCCTTGTCCTTGGCCGCCTGCTTGCGCGTCGCGTTCGACACGTTCGTGTTCAGCTTGGACAGGTCGATGCCTTTCGGCTCGTACTTCTTGCCCGCCAAAACCGCCTTGATCGCGCGGTGGGTCAGCAGGTCGGGATAGCGGCGGATCGGGCTGGTGAAGTGGGCATAGGCCTCGTAGGCCAGGCCGAAGTGGCCGACGTTGTCCGGGCTGTAGACCGCTTGCTGCATCGAACGCAGCAGCATGGTTTGCAGCAGTTGCGCGTCCGGACGCTCCTTGATTTCGCGCATCAGGGCGGCGTAATCGCCGGCGGTCGGCTTGATGCCGCCGCCCAGGTTCAGGCCCGTCAGCTTGAGGAAGCTGCGCAGCTGGTTCAGCTTTTCCTCGGTCGGCGTGGCGTGGATGCGGAAGGTGCCCGGGATGCTTGTGGCGGATCAGGAGGTCGGCGGCGCAGACGTTCGCGGCCAGCATGCATTCCTCGATCAGGCGGTGGGCATCGTTGCGGGTGCGCGGGATGATCTTTTCGATCTTGCCCATCGGGTTGCAGACGATATAGGTTTCGGTGGTCTCGAAATCGATCGCGCCACGCAGCTGGCGTGCGCCGAGCAGGGCCTGGAACACGCCGTTCAGGTTCTGCAGGTGCGGCACGATGGCCGGACGGCGGCCCGCTTCTTCGCCCTTCGGGTCGAGCAGGATGTCGGCGACCTGGTTATAGGTCAGGCGCGCGGCCGAGTGGATCACGGCCGGGTAGAACTGGTAGGCCTGGACCACGCCTTCGCTGCTGACGACCATGTCGCACACCAGGGTCAGGCGGTCGACCGCCGGGTTCAGCGAACACAGGCCGTTCGACAGTTTTTCCGGCAGCATCGGGATCACGCGGCGCGGGAAGTAAACGGAGGTGCTGCGCTCGATGGCGTCGACGTCGAGGCCGTCGTTCGGCTTCACGTAATGGCTGACGTCGGCAATCGCGACCAGCAGGCGGAAACCGTTTTCCTTGCCGATCTTGACCGGTTCGCAGTAGACGGCATCGTCGAAGTCGCGTGCGTCTTCGCCGTCGATCGTCACCAGCGGCACGTCGCGCAGGTCGACGCGGTCCGCGCAGGTCGGCATCGATCACTTCGTTCGGCAGGCGGTTGGCCTGCTTGAGCGCGGCGGGCGAGAAGACGTGCGGCACGCCGAACTTGCGCACGGCGATTTCGATTTCCATGCCCGGGTCGTCGAGTTCGCCGAGCACTTCGACGATGCGCCCGGTCGGCTTCTGGAAGCGCGCCGGCTGCTCGATCAGTTCGACCGAGACGACCTGGCCGGCTTTCGCCTTGCCTGGGGAACCGGCGATCAGGACGTCCTGGTTCATGCGCTGGTCTTCCGGCGACACGATCCAGACGCCGCCTTCATTGAGCAGGCGCCCGATGATGTGGGTATTGGCGCGCGCGACGACTTCGACGATCGTGCCTTCCAGGCGGCCGCGGCGGTCGGTGCCGGTGACTTTCGCCAGCACGCGGTCGCCATGCAGCACTTTCTGCATTTCTTTGTCGTTCAGGAACAGGTCGTTGCCCGGTTCGTCGGGAATGACGAAGCCGAAGCCGTCGCGGTGCGCGGCGACTTTACCGGCGATGAAGCCAGCCTGGTCGGCCAGCGCATAGCTGCCCTCGCCTTCGCTCGGATCTGGCCGTCGCGTTCCATGGCGTTCAGGCGGCGGCCTAACACTTCCTGGGCGGCGGGATTGACTTGGAGGGCACGTGCGAGCGTGGTCGCATCGAGCGACGTGCCTGCATCACGGAACACACCGAGGATTTCCTCTCGGCTAGGAATAGTATGAGTAGGTTGCTTCAAATCGGTTTTCTTGAATTTTTCTTAATAGGCGCCGAGACCGGCCGGCGCCGTGGTTGGATTGACACCTTGTCGGGCGTAGTGTAACGGAGGACCGGGGAATTCGCCTAACGGAGCGTGCTAACGGTGCGCTCCGGGGACATGGCGGGCGGGTCTTTGACTTTTGCAAACCTTCCGCTATAATCTCGGCTCTTCGCAACGACAGCAATGTTTAGGCGGAGAAAAGCAGGAGCAGTAGCAGGAAGTTCTGCGCCAGGGCAGCGAAAGTTGATCTAGCGAAAAACAGGAAAGCCTGATATTGTATCAGCTTCAGTATGTTCTTAAGCAGTAACAAAATGCCCACGTGGCGGAATTGGTAGACGCGCACGGTTCAGGTCCGTGTGCCGCAAGGTGTGGGGGTTCGAGTCCCTCCGTGGGCACCATCTACTGGCAGTACATCCGCATCATGTTGTTGTCGTATCGTTGTAAGCAGTTCCAGTGCCCACGTGGCGGAATTGGTAGACGCGCACGGTTCAGGTCCGTGTGCCGCAAGGTGTGGGGGTTCGAGTCCCTCCGTGGGCACCATCTACTGGCAGTACTCCGCAATAGTTTGTAATCGCAATATCGTAATTCGCAGTGCCCACGTGGCGGAATTGGTAGACGCGCACGGTTCAGGTCCGTGTGCCGCAAGGTGTGGGGGTTCGAGTCCCTCCGTGGGCACCAAAAGCTTTTCTGGTCGATGTAGACCGGCGCAAAACGCCGCAATCTTTGCAAAAGGATTGCGGCGTTTTGCGTTGCTGCGTCCGGGCTGCGACGAACAGTCATTGCGAAAAGCCCATCGTTGTTAAATAATAGGTCGGTTAGCCCGCAGGTCGCCCATCGCTTTATTTATAGAACCGAGGAGACATAGATGTTCACGAGTCCGGAACAATTCGCATCCGCTACCAAAACCCTGTTTGACCTGCAAATGCAGACCTTCGACATGCTTGCCAACAAGACCGTCAAGGGACTGGAACAGGTGATGGCCCTGAACATGGCCACCGCGCGCAGCACGATGGACAAGACGCTCTCGGCCAGTCGCGATCTTTCCCAGGCCCGCGATGCGCGCGCCGCCTTCGATGCCCTGTCGGCGCGCATGTCGCCGGATATGTCGGCCAGCACCGAATACCGCGACCAGATGAAGTCCATCATCGAGGAAATGCAAGGCGAGTTTCGCCGCGCCGCCGACGTCCACGTGGCCGAGGCGAAAAGCACCCTCTCGGCACTGATCTACGACGTCACGCAAAACGTGAAGCCGGGGTCCGAGAACGCGGTCGAGATCATCAAGGCCGCCATCGACAATGCCTTCAAGGGCTACGAGCAAGTCACGCAAGCCACGCGCGACGCCGTCAAGAATGTCGAGGAGCAGATCGCCAAGGCGTCTCGCAGATGGTCAATCCCGCAGCAGCGGGCGGGCAGCAGGACGAAAAGCCTGCGCAATAAGCTCGTTAACGCCAACAGGGCGGCTCGCGCCGCCCTGCAATTCTTTCATTGCTGAAAGAATATTCACCCCTCCTCTTTCACGATTCCCAGCATTTCTTCGACGTGGGCCAGCGCGCCCGCATCCTTGACGACCGTCTTCAGCCACAGGTGCAACGGCTGCTCGCCCCACATGGCCGCCTTGTCGGCCAGGTAGGCGACCGGGCTGTGCGGCTCGGTCTGGCGGAAGTAGTCGGCAACCATGCGCAACTGGCCCAGCGCCTGCGCGCGGCTGCTGATGGCGCCGGCGAACACGCGGCATGCCCGCGGCGGCAGGCAGCGACGGCAACCGGCGTCGACACGCCGCCGGCCGCGGTCACCGCCGTACTCAGCCGTCGCGCCGGCGGCCGGCGTGACGAAGTGGGCCAGGTTCTGCAGCGCCGTGCGCGCGCCGCTGAAGCTCGGGCCGTCGGCCTCGATCCGGGCGTCGACCGCCTTGTCGAGCGCGTCGAGCGCCGCGAGGCAGTGATTGCAGTCTTCCAGCAGCGCCGCCTGAAACGGCTTTCGAGGTCCGGCTGCGCGCCGCCTCCACGTTCGGCGATCGCCTCGGCGCCATGGGTGCGCGCCGCTGCGATGTCGCGCATCGAAATCGCGGCGCCTTCGGTAACCGGGCATTCGGTGACCAGTTGCGGCACGCGCGCGGCAAGCCAGCACAGGTTGCCGATGCGCCGCTCGAAGCCGTCTTCGTCGGCCTGCGGATACAGGTCTTCCCAGTAGCGTTCGCACAGGCCGCCGATCACCAGCAGCGCGTCGCCCAGCAGGCGCAGGCCGCCCGTTTTGGCGCTCGCCTCGGCCAGCCAGACGGCCAGCTGCAAGTCCTTGCTGCGCGTCTCGATCAGGAGCGCGCAGCGTTTGGTGACGAACTTCCAGTCCGCTTCCTTCAGCGTCGTGACCCAGGCGCCCTGCTCGATGGTCGGATCGTCGGCCTTGCGCGCCTGGACGATCGCGTCGAGCTCGGGCGAGAACGCGAGGTCCTCGCCGCACGGTGCGCCCGCCGAGACGGGTTTGAGCAGCTGTTCGACTGTATACATCGCATTCCTCCTCAGGCGGCCTCGATCGCGTACTTGAATTTGCCGGCCTTGGTGGCGCCGACCTTGATGCGCGCGATCGCCCCGCCCTCGGCCATCTTGCGCCAGCACGCTGTCGGCGATCTCGGGCAGCAGCGTGCCGTTCAGGATGGTGTCGACATTGCGCGCGCCCGAATCGACCTCGGTGCAGCGGCTCAATACGGCGTTCACCAGCGCCTCGTCGTATTCGAAGGTGGCGCCATGGTTGTCGCGCACGCGCTGGCCGATGCGGTTGAGTTTCAGGCGGATGATATTGGCCAGCACCTCGTCGGCGATCGGATAGAACGGCACCGTCGCCAGGCGCCCGAGGAAGGCCGGCTTGAACTGCTTCATCAGCTGCGGGCGGATCATCTCGTTCAGCTGCTCGGGTTTCGGCAGCTCGGCGGGCGTCTTGTTCAGGCAGGCCTGCATCATCGTGGACGACGCGGTGTTCGAGGTCAGGATGATGATCGTGTTGCGGAAGTCGATCTGGCGTCCTTCGGCGTCGTCCAGCACGCCCTTGTCGAAGACCTGGAAGAACAGTTCGAGCACGTCCGGGTGCGCCTTCTCGACCTCGTCGAGCAGCACCACGCTGTAGGGGTTGCGCCGCACCGCTTCGGTCAGCACGCCGCCTTCGCCATAGCCGACATAGCCCGGCGGCGAGCCTTTCAGGCCGGAGACGCTGTGCGCTTCCTGGTATTCGCTCATGTTGATGGTGACCAGTTTGCGCTCGCCGCCATACAGCAGGTCGGCCAGCGCCAGCGCGGTCTCGGTCTTGCCCACGCCCGAGGTGCCGACGAACAGGAACACGCCCTTCGGCTTGTTCGGGTCGTCGAGGTTGGCGCGCGCCGTGCGCACGCGCTGGGCCACGCACGCGGTGGCGTGCGACTGGCCGAGGATGCGCTCGTCCAGCAGCGACTGCAGCTGCAGCACGGTCTTGATTTCGTCCTTCACCATGCGCCCGAGCGGAATGCCGGTCCAGCCGGCGACGATCGCGGCCACCGTGTGGCCGTCGACCTGCACCGGCACCAGCGGCGCTTCGCCCTGCAGCGCGCGCAGCTGGTCGACCAGCGCGCGCAGGCCGGGCGTGTCGCCGCGGCCCGCTTCGAGTTCGCCGCGCATGCGGCCGATGTCGGCGGTCAGCACGCGTTCCTGCTCCCAGCGCGCGCTCAGGCGTTCCTGCTCGGCCAGCGCCAGCGCCCGTTCGGCGCGCAGCGCCTGCAGGCGCGGGCCGTGTTCGCCGCCGGCGCTCTGCTCGCGCTCCAGCGCCGCGATCTGGGCGTCGATGCGTTCGATGCGGCGCGTGCAGGTTTCCAGCAGCGCCGGCGTCGCGCTCTGGCCCAGCGCCACCTTGGCGCAGGCGGTGTCGAGCACGCTGATCGCCTTGTCCGGCAGCTGGCGCCCGCTGATATAGCGGTGCGACAGGCGCACGGCCTCGGTGATGGCTTCGTCGTAGACGCGCACGCCGAAGTGCTTTTCCATCAGCGGCGCCATCGCGCGCAGCATGGCGCAGGCGGTTTCCTCGTCGGGCTCCTCGACCTTGATCACCTGGAAGCGCCGCGCCAGCGCCGCGTCCTTTTCGAAATACTTCTTGTATTCGCCCCAGGTGGTGGCGGCGATCGTGCGCAATTCGCCGCGCGCCAGTGCGGGCTTCAGCAGGTTGGCCGCATCGTTCTGGCCGGCCGCGCCGCCGGCGCCGATCATCGTGTGCGCTTCGTCGATGAAGAGGATGATCGCGTGCGGGCTCTTCTTGACTTCGTCGATCACGTTCTTGAGGCGGTTTTCGAACTCGCCCTTGACGCTGGCGCCGGCCTGCAGCAGGCCCATGTCGAGGGTGTGGATCTCGACCCCGCGCAGCACTTCCGGCACGTCGCCCTGCACGATGCGCAGCGCCAGTCCCTCGACCACGGCGGTCTTGCCGACGCCCGCTTCGCCGGTCAGGATCGGGTTGTTCTGGCGCCGCCGCATCAGGATGTCGATCGCCTGGCGGATTTCCGGATCGCGCCCGATCACCGGATCGACCTTGCCTTCGCGCGCGCGGCTGGTGAGGCAGGTGGTGAACTGGTCGAGCGCCGGCGTCTTGCCGGGCGCCTGCGCCTCCAGTGCGCCGACCGGGTCGCCGCCCTGCTCCTGCGCCGTCGAGGCGGCCGGCGGCGACCGTCTCGCTCGAACCGCGCGTGAGCTTGTCGAAATCGTGCTTCAGGCGGTCGAGCGGGAATTCGGCGAACAGGCGTCGATGCGCGCTGGGCCAGTTGCGCCAGGCTCGGTTCGGTGAGCAGCGCCAGTAGCAGGTGGCCGCTGCGGATGGTGTTCGGCGCCGTTCGTCCCGAGCGAGGCGATCAGCCAGGCATGCTCGAGCAGCATCGGCAGGTGTTTCGAGAAGACCGGCGTGCGCGCGCTGCCGGAGGCGAAGCGCGCGACTTCGTGGCGCAGGTCGGCTTCCAGCCTGGTCGAGGCTGATGTCGCAGGCGCGCGCGGCCACGACCAGGTCGCAATCCGGCTGCTCGAGCAGGGCCAGGAACAGGTGCTCGATATCGACTTCGTACTGGCCCAGCCCGACGCAGATGTTCGCCGCGCGGGTGGCGGCCGTGCGCGTGGTGTCGTTCAGTTTGCCGATCAGGGTCTTGAGGTTGATGTCCATGCGGGTCGGGTCCTTAGGTCGATGGTGGAGGCTAGCGCTTGCCGGGCGTGCGCGCCCTGGCTGTTTTCTTGATGGCGTAGTGCAGCGACGAGGGCTGCAGCACGGCGCTGAAGTCGACGCTGTCGGCGCCGTCGTCGAGCACCAGCCGCGCGTGGATCGCGAAGTCGAGCCGGTTGACGCTGCCCTCGGCAAGTGTCGAGGCTGGCGCTGACGTCTTTCAGGCGCGGCTCGTGGGTTTCGATGGCGCGCGTCAGGCTGGCGCAGATCGCGGCGCGGTCTTCGTCGCTGGTCAGGCAAAAGCCGGCAAAGTCGACCAGCCCGTAATTCAGGATCGATGCACGCGCCAGGGGAAAGCGTTCGAAGACGCAGGCAGGCAGCGCGGCGCGGGTGTTGAGCAAGGCTTCCAGGTCGCGCGCCACATGGTCCTTGATCTGGTCGATCGTCAAACCCTGGGTGCTCGACGCAGGCGCGCGCCCGGCGGGTTGCGCTCGTCCATCAGGCGGTCGAGCAGGCCGGGGGTGAAGCCTTTCATGGGGTCTCCTGCGGAAAAAAAGGCGCGCCACCTGCGGGGCGGCGCGCCCTGCTCCCTAATGTCAGGCGATCTTGTTGGTCGCCAGGTCCCAGCCGCCGGAGGTATTGCCGCCGGCGCCGCCGGTGACCTTCTGCTGGGTGTACTTCCATTTGATCTTCGAGAACTTCAGGCCGACCTTCTCCTGGATGATCGAGCCTTCGTGCACCGCCGGCTTGATGGCGCCGATCAGCACGTTTTCGAGTTCGATCTCGAAGTACTTGATGCGCTCGCCCTGGCCGTCGGCGCGCATGAATTCCAGCTTGGCTTTCGGGATGGTCTTGCCGGCCGAGCAGGTCTGCAGCAGGATCGGCGAGGCCAGGTCGGCGAGCTTGGTGAACACGACTTCCTGGTGCTCGCAGCGCTCGGCCGTGTGGCCGCCGCCGGTCGAGGCAGTGGCCGAACGCGGCTGGCTCACGCCCCAGTTCACCGAAGTGCACTCGATCCAGTCCTTGTGCTTGTCGTCCATCGACTCGCCCTTGATGCCATCGATCTGCAGATATACGTCAATTGCCATGTTTGCTTACTCCAGTTCAGGTTAATAAAGCGATTTAGCTTTTGGTCGACTGCGGCAACTCCGCGACCAGTCGGAGAGAAACGGACAATTCATCGAGCTGGAAGTGCGGACGCAGGAAGGACACGGCGCGGTAGCAGCCGGGACGGCCCGGAATCTCCGCCACCTGCACGCTCGCCTCGCGCAGCGGGAACTGCGCCTTCTGTTCCTGGCTGGCGTTGTCGTCCAGCAGGACGTACTGGGTCAGCCAGCGGTTCAGGTAATCCTCGACGTTCGAGGCGGCGGCGAAGCTGCCGATCTTGTCGCGCATCATGGACTTCATGTAGTGGGCGATGCGCGAGACGGCGAAGATGTACTGCAGCTGCGAGGACAGCATGGCGTTGGCGT
Source organism: uncultured beta proteobacterium (assembly GCA_963729765.1). Lineage (GTDB taxonomy): Bacteria > Pseudomonadota > Gammaproteobacteria > Burkholderiales > Burkholderiaceae_D > Telluria. The sequence continues at coordinate 59,908 of CAVSPL010000022.1, forward strand.
TGGCCGCCTCGTTGTTGTACTTCTTCGCCTTCTGCGCCGACTGGGCGCCGAAGAAGGCCGCGTACGAGGTGTTCTTGCAGTGCACCAGCGAGATGAAGCCGAGGTCCGACAGTTCCTTTTCGCGGCGGTCGGTGATCGCCACTTCGGTCGGGCACTTCAGCGCGACCTCGCCCTCGTCGGTCTTGAAGGTATGGGTCGGCAGGTTCTCCACCAGGCCGCCGCCTTCCACGCCGCGGATCGCCGCGCACCAGCCGTAGTCCTCGAAGGCGCGGGTCAGCTTCGAGGCGAAGGCATACGACGGCGTTGCACCACAGGTATTTGCTGTGGTCGGTGCCGTCGACGTCCTCGACATAATTGAAGCCTTCGGTGGTCATGCCGTCGACCGGGTTGTACGGCAGGCGGCCGAGGAAGCGCGGCAGCGTCAGGCCGACATAGCGCGCGTCTTCCGATTCGCGGAACGCCTTCCACTTGGCGTATTCGACGGTGTCGAAGACCTTCGCCAGGTCGCGCGGCTTGCCCAGGTCGCCGAAGCTGTCGACGCCGAACAGTTCGGGCGCGCGCGATGTGATGAAGGGCGCATGGCTGGCCGCGGCCACGTGCGACATCTGCTCGAGGAAGTACATGTCTTCGGGCTGGCGGCTCATTTCGAAGTCGCCGATCAGGGCGCCGTAGGGCGCGCCGCCGAAGGTGCCGAATTCTTCTTCGTAGATCTTCTTGAAGAGCGAGCTCTGGTCGAATTCGACCGCCGCCTGGAAGTCCTTCACCAGTTCGCGCTTGCTGGCATTGAGCATGCGGATCTGCAGGCTGGTGCTGGTCGAGGAATTCTTCACCAGGTATTGCAGGCCGGTCCAGCTGCGCTCGAGCTTCTGGAATTCGGGGGCGTGCATGACGGCGGAGAGCTGGATCGAGATCATGCGGTCGAGTTCCGCCAGGCGCGCATCGATCATCGCCGACAGGTTGTTCGACACGACCATCGTGCCCGACATCACCTGGGTGACGAGTTCCGAGATCAGGTCGCGCGCGCGTTCGTGCTCGCTGGGCGAGGCGGCCACGCGGCTTTGCTCGACGATCTGGTCGAGCAGGGAATTGTCCAGCTCCAGTGCGGGCGCCGGCTTGCGCTGTCGTTCGAGGATCGCCGCCATTTATTTGTCCTTGTCCGTCTTGCGCAGGCCTGCGAGCTTTTCGGTATTGCCGAGCACCTCGCTCAGGATGTCGTCGAGCTTGTCGTTCCCGGCCAGCTTGTTGCGCAGGTCGGCCAGCTTGGTGCGCGCGTCGAGCAGACCTTTCAGGGGCGCGACCTGCTGCACCACCGATTCGGGCCGGAAGTCGGCCATCTCGCGGAACTGCAGCTGCACGCCGAACTGGCCGCCCTCGTCCGACAGGTGGTTCTCGACGCGGAAGCTGCACCGCCGGCGCGACGCCGCCCAGGACTTCGTCGAAGTTCGAGGCGTCGACACTGACGAACTTGCGGTCCTTGAGCCTCTTCTTGTCGGCTTCGGATCGTTGCCGAAGTCGCCGAGCACGCCGACCACGAAGGGCAGTTCCTTGTTTTCGATGGCGTCGCCGATCTCGACGTCATACGTCATCTGCACACGCGGCGCGCGCACCTTCTGCAAGCGTTTCTGCACGCTTTCACTTCTTGGCCATGTCGCTCCAGAGGGGTAACTGGCCGGCGGACGCCGGCTAGCGTGGATTATTTGAGCGCGCCGAACGGGTCGCTCGAGGCGCTGGCACCGGGTTTCGCGCGTGGCGCGCCGTCGCCGTCGTGGGTCGGCTGGCCTGCGCACCGGTGCGCGCGACGCTTCGGGCTGCGGCGACCAGCACGTCCTCGCCCAGGCTGGTGCGCAGCAGCTTGGCCAGGTCCTGCGCCTCGGTCTTGACGTTGCCGCTCAGATTGTTCTTGCGCGTCAGTTCGGCCAGCGCCTTGCTCGCCACGCGCAGGCCGCTGACGGCCGCGATGCTGTTGGCCATCGTATCGTCCGGGATCGCGCTCGAGCGCCTCCTGCGCGTTGCTGATCGCCTCGCCATACTGCTGGCTGTCGAAGCGCATCTGCGCCATCCGCACCCACGGGGTCTTGTCGGTCGGGAGGGCCAGGCTGGCCGCTCTTGAGCAGGCGTAGCCTTGTCGGGCTGGCCGCCGCGACGGCGGCGTCGGCCGCCGCCATCGACGTTCCATCGGCGGCCGCCTTTGCGCTGCCCGCCCCGTCGCCGCTGCTGGCGCACCCGGCCAGGACGGCGACGCACGCCATGGCAAGGTATCAGTCGTGTCAACATCATCGTTCGGTCTCCAGTACGTTGAACCAGCCGCCATTATTCGCATGCAGACTTACGCGAAGTTGCGACTGTCAACGGCAAGGAATCAGGCCGCGTTGCGGATCGCGCATCCGAACTGCCTGCGCTTGCGCTGGCGCAGACGCATCCCGGCGATACGGTTAAATCAGCGTTGGCTGATCACGAGAGGCAAGGAAACTGGATGATGAGCCCGTTCTCTCACCTGCTCTGCTTCTGCTTGCGCCTTGCTCCCGGCTGCGCCGGCGCTGGCCTTGCGGCGACGCGCGCTCGGGCCGCCGGCATGCGCAAGCCGCCCGAGCGCCGAAGGCGCAAAAGCCGCCGCGCAGCGTCACCGCTGCGCCTGCACGCGGCGACCAAGCTCAACAGCGACGCCGGGCCGGCCGCTGGCACTCGCGGCGCGCGTCTACAAGTTGCGCCAGAAGGACGCCTTCGAAGCCGCGCCATACGCCACCTTCCTCGACGCCGCAGCGCGGACCGCGAAGCCTCGGCGCCGACCTGGTGGAGGTGCAAGCGAGATGATCCTGGTGCCGGGCCAGCGCTACGAAGTCACCGAAAAGGTGCCGCGCGAAGCCCGCCATGTCGGCATCGTGGCGCTGTTCCGCCCGCCGGCGCCGCAGCCGCTGGCGCACGACGTTCTGCAGCGTTGACGCCGAAACGCGCCGGCGTGACGGTGGCGCTGCATGCCTGCGCGCTGATTGGCGGGCGGCGCCCGCCAGCGCGGTGACGGGGCTGGGGTCTGCGCGCTGTCAATAAAGGCGCCGCGTACTTTCCTGCAAGCTAAACATTTTCCTGAAACCATTCTTCGCGAGGACCATGAGCATGCCATCGAAGGTGCTGTGGGGCGAAGGGCTGTTCTTGCGGCCCCAGCATTTCCAGCAGCAGGACCGCTACCATGAGGCGCGCCTGAACCAGACCGCGTGCGCCCTGCATCCCTATCGCCTGGGGCGTGCGCAGGCTCGACGATCGATCTGAGGCTCAGGCAACGACGTGCTGCGCATCGATGCGCTCTCGCTGCTGTTCCCGGACGGCGAGGTGTACCGGGCGCCCGAGAGCGACGTGCTGCCGCCGCAGGTCGGACTCGGCCGAACTCCCCCCGATCACCCAGTCGTGACCTTCCACGCCGCCCTGCCGGCGCTGCGAACCGCATGGCGACAACTGCGCCATCGCGATCGCGACGCACCGGATGACGCGATGCGACGCCTGTTTCGTTCCAGGCCGACGCACGAAACCCAGGACCTGTTTACCGCACCGCCGCCGAGGCCCCGGTCACGTATCTGAAGCAAGAGCGCTGCGCCTGGTGTCCGATGCGATGCGCTGGACGCCTACGAGAGCTTTCCGCTGCTGCGCCTGCGCCGCGTGGCGACCGGCGGCTTCGAGCTCGATCCCGGCTTCATCCCGCCCAGCGTCTCGATCGATGGGTGCGGCCCGGCCTGTACAACGCGGTGGCGCGGCTGATGGAAAAGCTGCAGGCCAAGGTGAACGCGCTGTACGGCGACATGCGCGAACCGAGCCGCAACGTGGTCGAGATCCGCGGCGGCGACATGTCCTCGTTCTGGCTGCTGCACACGGCCAGCAGCGGCTATGCGGCGCTGGCCCATTACCTGCACCACCGCGATCTGCATCCCGAACGTCTCTTCGGCGCATGCTGACCTGGCCGGTGGCCTGATGACCTATTCGCGCAGCTACCGGCTGGGCGACTTGCCGGCCTATTCCACGCGGATCCGGCCCCGCAGTTCGCGCGCCTGGACGACATCATCCGCGACCTGCTCGACACCGTGATTTCGTCGCGCTACTTCACGATCGCGCTGCGCAACGACCGGCCGTCGTACCACCATGGCGTACTCGACTCGGGCAGATCACGCCCCAGACCATGCTGTACCTGGCGGTGTCGGCCGACATGCCGGCGCTGCAACTGGTCGAAACGGTGCCGCTGCGCTTCAAGTCGGCGCGCCGCAGGACGTCGACAAGTTCGTGCTCTCGGCACTGCCGGGCGTGAAGCTGATGCACGCGCCGCAGGTGCCCAGCGCGATTCCGGTGCGGCCCGACCTGTTATTTCGTCCTGGAGGCAAGCGCGATGCTGTACGAGGCCATGCTCAAGGCGCAGGCGATCTCGGTCTACGTTCCCAACGGGATCCGCGAATTGCGGCTCGAACTGGTCGGGGTGGCCGCATGAGCGCCCTCTCGAACGCCGCGCCGCGCCGGCGCCGGCCGGTGCCGGCGACGCCGTCATCCGCACCAACGCCTCATCGACATCATGTACGAGGCTTCTAGCGCTGTTCCTGCTGAAGAACGGTGCGGCCCGCAGGACAAGGGCGCCTTCGCCGACAACATGACCGGCTTCCTCGGCGACGTCGACCGCAGCGCCAAGGCGCATCGGCGTCGGCGCCGACGACATCAACGCGGCCAAATACGCATTCTGCTCGGCGGTCGACGAAATCATCCTGCGCTCGAACTACGAGGTGCGCGAAGCCTGGGAGACGCGTCCGCTGCAGCTGCGCATGTTCGGCGACCAGCTGGCCGGCGAACATTTCTTCCACCGGCTCGAAGACCTGCGCGCGAAAGGCAGCGGTCCACCTGCAGGCGCTGGAAGTGTTCCATATGTGCCTGCTGCTCGGCTTCGAAGGCCGCTACACGCTCGACGGCCACGAAAAGCTGAGCTACCTGACGGCGCGCCTGGGCGACGAGATCGCCCACATGCGCGGCACCAACCCGGTTTCGCGCCGCACGCCGAACGTCCCGACCAGATCACCAACACGCTGCGAGTGACCTTCTCGCTGTGGGTGCTGACCTCGGTGTTCGCGTTGCCGGCCTGCCCGCCTACGTCGTTCCGCGCCAAGCTGGGGCGCGACACGAAACGCCCTGGCCAGCTACAACGACCTGGTCAAGTGCCGCCGCGTGCGGCAACGTGACCATCACCCTGCCCTGAAAGCTGAAGCCTGCAAACGACAAAGCCGCCGGTATCGCCGGCGGCGTTGTCTGTCGGTTGGTATACTGGGCGAACTTGAATTCGATGCGCCGGTTGCGCGCGCGCCCTCCTTCGTGCGGTTGTCCGCCACCGGCCGGTCCGGACCCTCGCCCGACCGCGATCGACTCGCCCTTGATTCCGCGCCCCGTCACATAGGTCTTGACCGCTTCGGCGCGCGCCTGGCTGAGCGACAGGTTGCCGGCGCGCGAGCCGGCGTTGTCGGTGTGGCCGATCACTTCGACCTTGATGCCGTT
>CAVSPL010000023.1:0-30626 GCA_963729765.1 uncultured beta proteobacterium
CCTGGGCGCTCGAACCGATGCCGCCATGGTGGATGAAGGCCGCGGCCCGCGGCAGCAGTGCGGCGAAGGGCGCGTAAGCGGCGTGCAGGACGGTGTCGGGCAAGCCGGCCGGCAGTTGGCGCGCGTCGGCGGTGACCACGATCGCGCGCAGGCCGAGTGTCGTGCAAGCGGCGATGGCGGCGCCGTAGAAGGTGTGCGAGACCGCATTCGCGGTGCCGGCGCTGATGATGACAGGGGCCGGCCCGCTGGCAAGGAAGTGAGCCAGGTCCGCCCCCAGCGGCTCGCCGGCGCCGGCATCGTCGAGCGGAAATCCGGTTATCGCGAGCGAAGCCGGCCAATCCGGCTGGCGCGCCGCGAACCAGTCGGGCGTCAGGCAGAGCGTCGCATCGGCCTGGTGCAGCCAATGGTGGAACATGCGCGCGATCGGCGCCAGGCCGAGGCGCGCGCGGATGCGGTTGAAGGGGAGCGTGTACAGCGGATCCATGAACTTGCGGTCCATGGCGCGCCACAGGAAGCCCTTCACGAAGCGCGGCAAGCTGGTCATGTGCCCGAGCGGGGAGAAGCGCGGCGCGCGATGGCAGGAACGCAGGACCGAGGGCGCCAGGTGCAGCACCGCGCACGGCAAGGCATGGGTTTCCGCCAGCAGGCGCGGCGCAAAGGCGAAGGTCGAGGCCAGCAGCAGGGTTTCGCCGGGCACGACATCCCGCGCCATGATCTGGTACGACGCTTCGACCCGCTGCATGACGCCGCCGGCGACGGCGCGCATCGCCTCCTTCGGGTCGGTGGACCCGGGATCGTTCAGGAAAGCCTCGTGCTGGGCCGCCGGGCTGGTCGCCTTGAAGCGCAGGCCGGCTTCTTCGGCATGGCGCCTGAAGTAATCGTTCCCGTAAAAAATCACGTCGTGCCCGCGGCGCTGCAACTCCCCGCCGATCGCCGTGAAAGGCAGGATATCGCCCAGGCTGCCGAGTGCCATGATCAGTATGCGCATGTGCTTCCTGTTTTAAGTTAGACTATGTTTACACCGTAAACTACAGGTCAATGTAAACGATGTCAACATTAGGTGGCAAGACCTATCATCATGGCGATCTGCGCAGCGTGCTGCTGGAAGTGGCGGACCGTTTGCTTGACGAGGACGAGGCGGGCACGTTCAGCTTGCGCGAGGTGGCGCGGCGCGCAGGCGTATCGGCGCCGGCGGCCTACCGCCATTTCCGCGACAAGGAAGCGCTGCTTGCCGCACTGGCCGCCAAAGGCTTCGACGATTTCGCCCTGGCGCTCGAGGATGCCATCGGCGGCGCCGCCAGTCCGCTGGCGGCGATGGGGCAGACCTATGTCCGCTTCGCCCTCGCGCGTCCCGGGCGCTTTCGCCTGATGTACGGCCGGGCGATTTCAGATCGCAGCAAATACCCGGAGCTGGAGGCGGCGCGCCTCGCCAGTGTCGACGCCATGCGCTCGGCAATCGCGGTGAGCCCGCAGGCGGCCGCCGATCCTGCCGTCGCCAGTCTCAAGCTCTGGTGCATGGTGCACGGGCTATCGCAACTCATCCTTGACGGGATGCTGGCGGGGCACGATGTGGATGCGCTGGCACGCGCCGTTACCTCGGGCGGCTGATGTTGGTTTCCCAGGCGGCGCGCGTCATCTCCCAGGCCGCGTGCGGCTGCCCGTACCAGTCTTCGAGGCCGCGGTAGCGCAGGCCCAGGCCTTCCATCACGCGGCGCGAACCGGCGTTTTCCGGCAGGCAGACCGCGACCAGCGTCGGCGCATCGAGCGTCTCGAAGGCAAACGCCGCCATCGCGCGCGCCGCTTCCGAGGCCAGTCCCTTGCCCCAGCAATCGGGCACCAGGCGCCAGCCGATCTCGTGCGGGTTGGCCGGATCGCGCCCCAGGTACTGGATGCAGCCCGCGCCGACCAGCCGGCCGCTGGCGCGCTCGATGAAGGCCCACCACGAAAAGCCGTACGCGGCCCAGCGCCCCTTGACGAGCGCGATCATGTTGCGCGTCTGTTCCGGCGTCTCGGGCTCGCCGCTGATGAAGCGCATCACCTCGGGCAGGCGGTTCATGGCCTGCAGGCCGTCGAAGTGGTGGTCGTCGATCGGTTCCAGGCGCAGGCGTTCGGTAGTCAATATCGTCATGCGGTTTCCTTCAAACGAAAAAAAGGCCGGCGAACCGGCCCTTCCTTTACACGGCGCGCTTACTGGTGCGCGTGGTGGGTTGCCGTCAGCTTGCGCATCAGCGGCAGCACGGACAGCGCGATCAGGGTGCAGATCACCGCGGCGATGCCGAGCTTGTTGAACAGGCTCGTATAGATCGGCAGCGTCTGCAGCGGATCGGTCATGCCTTGCGGGACGCTGGCATAGTTCGCCACCACGCCGCCCAGGTATTGCGAGATGCCGGACCGCGACGAAGTAGGCGCCCATCATGAAGCCGCCCATGCGCGCCGGCACGTAGCGCGCGACCATCGCCAGGCCCAGGCCCGTGACCAGCAGCTCGCCCAGCGAATACAGGCCGTAGCCGGCGATCATGATCCACGACGAGGTCAGGCCGTTGACGGCGAACTGGCCGGCGACGCCGTAGGTGAAGAAGCCGGCGGCGACGACCGCGAAGCCCGAGCGCGAACTTGCCGGCGATCGACAGGTCCGCGCCGGAACGGCCGGCGCGGGTGTAGATCCAGGCCAGCACCGGGCTGAGCACCATGATCCAGATCGCGTTCAGGGCCTGGAACTGCGCCGGCGACCAGGTCCAGAGGTGGGCGCCGAGCACGTGAATTCGAGGTCGACGTTGCGCAGCGCGAACAGCGACAGCGAGGTCGACATCTGCTGGTAGAAGATGAAGAAGAACACGGTCTGCAGGGTCAGCACCAGGGCCGCGATCAGGCCGGCGCGTTCGCTCGGCTCGCTCTTGCGGATCAGGTGCACGAAGATGCCCAGCACCACGAAGCCGGCCACGTAGACGAACAGGCGCGCCAGGCTCTGGTATTGCAGGATGACGGCCGAAGCGCCGACCGCGACCACGCCGCCGCGCCAGCACCATCGCCAGCTTGCCCATGTCGAGCGGCAGCTCGTCCGGCGGCGAGCCGACGTGGCCGATGGTGGCGCGCATCATCGTCACCGTCAGCAGGCCGATCACCAGGCCGACGCTGCAGACGGCGAAGGCGACGTGCCAGCCGAGTTCGTTGCCGTAGATGGCGTTGACGTAGTCCTTGATGGCCGGGCGTGGCCAGCATCGAGAAGGTCGAGCCGACGTTCACCGCCATGTAGTAGATCGTGAAGGCGCTGTCGATCTTCGAATCGTCGCCTTCATAGATCTTGCGCACCAGGTTGGCGGTGTTCGGCTTGAACAGGCCATTGCCGACCACGATCACGCCCAGCGCCGAGAACAGGAACCAGGTGTTCACGGTCGGCACGGCCATCAGCGCGTAGCCGAGCGTCAGGATCATGGCGCCGATGACCATGCAGCGGCGCGTGCCGAGCACCTTGTCGCCGATCCAGCCGCCGATGGCGGGCGCGACGTAGATCAGGGCCGCCGCGGCGCCCCAGACCAGGTTGGCGCGGCTGTCGTCGAAGCCCATGCGCTGGACCATGAAGTACACGATCAGCGCCTGCATGCCGTAATAGCCGAAGCGCTCCCAGAGTTCGATCAGTGCGATCGTCATGAACGACCGGGTCTGGCTGACCGGCAGGATTTCCGTTTTCAAATTGTCTCCTTGTTGGATGATTTGTCCCCGCCGGCTCATGACCAGCGGCAAGCCGTTGCATGCTACGTGAGGTCAACGGAAGATGCAATCCTGGCAGGGAGCGGGCGGGGCTGTTCCGTATGAAGCAGCGTGGTTCGTTCGGCAAGGGCTTGCTGCAACAGCGCTTACATGCCGCGGTTTTACACAGGCCTAAACAACCGGGCATCCCCGTTGCACGCGCATAAATGCCGACCGCTTTGCCGTTGATCTCAGTGTCCGCTTCGTACCTCAGGCCAAGGCGCCTGGCAACGCGCAGCGAGGATTCATTGGCTTAAGCGATGACCGCCCGAACTTTTGGTTCGCGTCGGATCTCGAACGCATGGTGCAAGGCTGCCGCCGCCGCTTCGTTCGCGAATCCCGGCCCCAAAAAGCACGATAGGTATTCCAGCCAAGTTCCATCACCGTGGAATCCTCGCGAAAGAACGCGCCAATATTCCCGACGGGCCGACCAGTCTCCTTTTCCTCGACAGCCCACCATCCGGCGCCATGGAGGAGCCATAGTCCAGCTTGCGAACAGAAGATTCGCCATGCGGCATGGCGGTCAGCCGGGACCAGGTGGGCCGCGCTGACAGGGTCGGCTAAATGCGCGGCGAATACGTCGAAGTCCTGCCGTCGATATTCACGAAGCATGAGGCGTTCCGTGTAAAGGTAGGGAACGGAATTGGTGAACCCGCTATGCGTGAGGGCCTCGTTCGTCATTCTTCTCTCCTGGGCGGTTTGTGCTGTTGCGAGACCAGTGCAACGAGATAGCGCGCCGGCTCATCGGTCGGGTTGTGAAAGATGAGCGGCTGATCGAGCCGCATGCCGATACAATCGCCGGCCCCTAAACGCCAGGGAGTATTGCCGACGGTGATATCCATCGTCCCGTCGATGACCCAAACCTGCTGATAAATGTCGACGTTGCGCGTGGCGGTGTCGTAGGCCACCCGCTGCTGCGCGGGGAAACTAACTTCAACCAACTGGATCGGTGAATAAGCGGACGGCGAGAGGTTATGGCGCGCATAGCCTGAATCCGGATCGGTCCACACGATCTGGTCCTGGCGGCGCGCAACAGGCGAAGGCTCCGCAGGCGGCTGTTCGAAGAGCGAAGCGAGCGTGACGCCCAGTGCGCCCGTGAGCTTGTCGAGCACCGTCGCGGTCGCGCTGCTCTCGCCGCGCTCGATGAGGGAGATGTTGGAACGGCTGACGCTGCTCCGTTCGGCCAGGTCCGCCAGTGTCATGCCTTGCGCAAGGCGGAGTTCACGCAGGCGAGACGCGATAAGTTGGTTGATATCCATTAATCCATTATATAGGAACTATAAATTCCTGTATGCTGGATTCTTGCCTGTCTCGGCCAAACTTGTGTTGTGAGGAGCTATTCGCAAATGTCGCCGGGCTGCAGGAAGATTGCGCGATGACGGTCTTCACGTGCGGTGGCGGCGCCGTTGCACGATGCGAGCTCAACAAAACGCTTGCCTGTCAAAGCCCTAGTGAAAAGACTAACGAAGAGCTCGTGTTCAAATGTCAGACCTGACCCTGGCCGTTCTACCTGAGTCCCGCCACCGGCTGGGTCTCGAAGCGCTCGCCGAAGCCCGCGATCAGCGGCCGGCCCTTGCCGATCGCCGCGCGTACCGACGGCAGGGCGAGCGAGGCCTTGTGGCTGGCGGCATCGACCCAGGCTTCGGTGATCCAGAGCGCGTCCGGATCGTTCGCGTCCTTGGCGATCACATAGCTCAGGCAACCCGGCATGGCGGCCGTTCCTTCGGCCAGGATCGCGATCAGGGCATCGCGCTGCCCGGGCTGGGTGCGCATCTTGCCGATCAGGCCGTACATCGGCCCGGCACTCGGGGAGGGGGGAGGGGATTCGGCCGCCACGGCTGGAGCGGTAACGAGGGCGGCGATCGCGGCGCGGCGGGTGACGGCCATGACAAAACTCCTGGTGAATGTTTTGTCAAGATTATCAGATTCCTGCAAGCAAGTACAGGAATCCATGCCGCCTTAAAACTGCTCGTCGGCCCGCAGGTAACGCCACTGTCCAACCGGCAAATCGCCCAGCTTGACCTTGCCGATGCGCACGCGCTTCAGGCCCACCACCTTCAGGCCGACCATGTCGCACATGCGGCGGATCTGGCGCTTCTTGCCTTCTTTCAGGGTGAAGCTGAGCTGGTCGTCGTTCTGCCAGCGCACCTTGGCCGGCAGCAGGGGCTTGCCGTCCATCCAGAGGCCGAAGCAGAGTTTCTTCAGGTCGGATTCGGGCAGCTTGCCTTCCTTCGTGTATTCCACGCGCACCAGGTATTCCTTCTCGACCGAGGTGGTCTCGCCGATCAGGGTCTTGGCCACGCGCCCGTCCTGGGTCAGCACCAGCAAGCCCACCGAGTCGATGTCGAGGCGGCCGGCCGGCACCAGCGAACGCAGCTGGGTCGGGTGGAACTGTTCCGGCGCGGTCGTCCTCGGCCCAGCGGTTTTCCGGCTTGATCAGGGCGACGGCCGGCGTGTAGCCGTCCTCGGCCTGGCCGGAGACATAGCCCATCGGCTTGTTGATCAGGATGGTGACGCGCTTGCTTTGCTCGGCCGCGGCCTGGCGCTCGACGCGTGATGCGCTGGGTCGGCAGCACCTTGCTGCCCAGCTCCGAGACGACCTGGCCGTCGACCCGCACCCAGCCGCGCGCGATCCATTCATCGGCTTCGCGGCGCGAGCACAGGCCCAGTTCGGACATTCGTTTGGAGAGGCGGAGCGGTTCGGTCATATCAAAGAAGCTATTAAAAGTGAGATAAGTGGTATCAGATCGCCAGCGCGTCGAGCAGCTCGGTTTCGAGCTGCACCAGCACGCGCGGGCTGTTCAAATTCGGGCCGTCGACGAGGAACACGTCCTCGACGCGCTCGCCCAGGGTCATGATCTTCGCGGTGTGCACATTGATGCGGTAGCGCGTGAGCACGTTCGCGATCGTGTACAGCAGGCCGGTGCGGTCGTTGGCCGCGATCGAGAGCAGGTAGTACTGGCCGCGTTCGTCGGGCCGCAGTTCCACGCTCGGGGCGATCGGGAAATGGCGCGACAGGCGCGACAGGCGCGCGCGGGTCGGCGGCGGCAGCGGCGCCTGCGAAGTGAGCAGCTCGCACAGTTCGTGCTCGATCAGGCTGATGATGTCGCGGTAGTTCTTCGCGAAGTTTTCCTCGGTGACGAGGAAGGTGTCGAGCGCGTAGCCGTCGCGCGTGGTGTGGATCTTGGCGTCCAGAATGCTGAAGTTCTTGCGGTCGAAATAGCTGCAGATGCGCGCGAACAGGTCCGGCTGGTCCTTCACATACACGGCCACCTGCAAGCCTTCGCCGACCGGCGCCAGGCGGCTTTTCACCACCGGCTTGGCGCTGCCCAGCTTGTCGATCAGGCTGCGCGTCTGCCAGGCGATGTCGGAGGCGTCGTGGCGCAGGAAATACACGACGTCGAGCTGGTTCCAGAGCGCCTCGTGGGCGTTCGCCGGCAGCCCGAACAGGCGCAGCGTGGCCAGGGCTTCCTGCTGGCGCATGCGCAGTTCGCGGTCGGCCGAATGCGGCTCGCCGCCCAGCACGCGCAGGGTGATGCGGTACAGGTCTTCCAGCAGCTTGGCTTTCCAGGCATTCCACACCTTGGGGCTGGTGCCGCGGATGTCGGCCACCGTCAGCAGGTACAGCGCGGTCAGGTGGCGCTCGTCCTTCACCACGGCGGCAAAGGCCTGCACCACGTCGGGATCCGACAGGTCCTGCTTTTGCGCGACCTGCGACATGGTCAGATGCTGCTCGACCAGGAAGGCCACCAGTTCGGTATCGTCCTGGGACAGGCCGTGGTCCCAGCAAAAGTCGAGCGCGTCGACCTTGCCCAGTTCCGAATGGTCGCCGCCGCGGCCCTTGGCGATGTCGTGGAACAGCGCCGCCACGTACAGCAGCCAGCGGTCGCGGAAGTTGGCGATCAGCTGGCTGCAGAACGGGTATTCGTGCGCGTGCTCGGCCATCGTGAAGCGGCGCAGGTTACGCACCACCATCATGATGTGCTGGTCGACGGTGTACACGTGGAACAGGTCGTGCTGCATCTGGCCGACGATGTTGCGGAAGTTCGGCAGGTAGCGTCCCAGCACGCCGAAATCGTTCATGCGGCGCAGCGCGTGCACCAGGCCGGCCGGGGCTTTCAGGATGCGCAGGAAGTTGGCGCGATTCTCCGGATCGGCGCGGTAGGCGTCGTCGATCAGGTTGCGCGCATGCCAGAGCGCGCGCGTGGTGCGCGCCGTCATGCCCTTGATGTCGGGGCGCTCGGTCATGGCGACGAAAATCGCCAGCACGGCGGAGGGCGTCGTCTCGAAGGTATCGTCGTGCGCGATGTCGATGAAGCCGTTCACGTCGTTGAAGCAGTCGTTGATCGCGCACCGTCTCCGCAGGCTGCGGGAACAGGCGCGCCTCGATGTTCTGCAGCAGGATGGTATTCAACTGGGTGACGGTCTTGGCGGCCCAGTAGTAGCGCTGCATCAGGTATTCGCTGGCGCGGCGCGCGCCCGCTCCCGGCGCGTCTCCCGTCAGCCCGAACGATTCGGCGATCGCCGTCTGCACGTCGAACAGCAGGCGGTCTTCGCGCCGGCCGGTGTGCAGGTGCAGGCGCACCCGGATGTCCTTGAAGGCGCTTTCCTTTTCCATCAGCTGGCGCGCCTCGTCCTGGGTGATCAGTTCGCGCGTGGCCATCTGGCCCCAGGAATTGGCGAGGCCCGCCGCTTTCGCCACCCACAGGATCACCTGCAGATCGCGCAGCGCGCCGGGGCTTTCCTTGACGTTCGGCTCGAGCGCGAAGGCGGTGTATTCGTACTTGGCATGGCGCAGGCGCATCTCGGCCGTCTTGGCCTGGAAGAAGGCTTGCGGGTCGAGCGCCTCCTGGTAGCGCGCCTGCAGCTGTTCGAACAGGGCCGCGTCGCCGGTGACCAGGCGCGCTTCCAGCAGGCTCGTTTGCACCGTGATGTCGGCCTTCGATTCGAGCATGCATTCGTCGACCGTGCGGATGCTGTGCCCGATCTCCAGGCCGAGGTCCCACAGCAGCTGCACCAGGCCCTCGAGCTTGCGCCTTGGTGAGCGCGTCGGGCGCGGCCGCCGAGCAGGATCAGGAGGTCGACGTCGGATTGCGGAAACAGCTCGCCGCGGCCATAGCCGCCCACGCCGACCAGCGCCGTATTGGCGGGCAGGCGCGCCGCGATCCAGGCCTCGGAGAGGATGTCGTCGACGCACTGGCGCAGCCCGCGCAGCAGTTTTTCCGGCTTGCCGTCCTCGCGGAAGGCCGCGAACAAGGCCTGGCGTTCGGCTTTCAGCCGGCTTTTCAGTTCGGGGCGGGCTTCGTCGAGGGCGGCGGCGGACATCGGCGTCCCTTACGCCGGGACGGCGTCTTTAGCGGCGACGATGGCCGGCGGCGGCGGGGTGCCGGCGGAGGTGGTCAGCACTTCGTAGCCGGTTTCGGTCACCAGGATCATGTGTTCCCACTGGGCCGACATGCTGCGGTCGCGCGTCTTGATGGTCCAGCCGTCCGGCATTTCCTTGATTTCGCGGCGTCCGGCATTGATCATCGGCTCGATCGTGAAGATCATGCCCGGCTTCGAGCTTGTCGAGCGTGCCCGGCTTGCCGTAATGGAGGACCTGCGGCTCTTCGTGGAACACGCGGCCGATGCCGTGGCCGCAGAATTCGCGCACCACGCTGTAGCCGTTCTTTTCGGCGTGCTGCTGGATCACGTGGCCGATGTCGCCCAGATACGCGCCGGGCTTGACCTTCGAGATGCCCAGCCACATGCATTCATAGGTCACTTCCGACAGGCGCTTGGCCAGGATCGTCGGTTCGCCGATCAGGAACATGCGGCTGTTGTCGCCGTGGAAGCCGTCCTTGGTGATGACGGTGACGTCGATGTTCAGGGCGTCGCCGCTCTTTAACACCTTGTCGCCCGGGATGCCGTGGCAGATGACGTCGTTGATCGAGGTGCAGACCGCTTTCGGGAAGGGCGGGTAGCCGGGCGGGGCGTAGTTCAGCGGCGCCGGCACCGTGCCTTGCACGTTGGTCATGTATTCGTGGCACAGGCGGTCGAGCTCGCCGGTGGTGACGCCCGCCTTCACGAAGGGGGTGATGTAGTCGAGCACTTCGGCGCCGAGGCGGCCGGCCAGGCGCATGCCTTCGATTTCTTCGGGTGTCTTGATGGAGATGGACATAAGCGGGTCAGTATCGAGTTCGGTGGGCGCAAGGCAGAGGTGATGCACGCCTTGCAATATCCTCTCATTATAAGGGATCGTCGTTCCGAATGCCGCGTATAGGCCCCGCTTCGCTCGTTCTGCTTGAAAAACAGGCCGAATCCCGTTAGAATCTCGGGTTGCTTGGGCTGAGGTCCGGCAATGTTGTCAAAGATAGTCTATTTTATTTATTCAAATCCGCGAAGTCGGCCGCCAAGGGTGCCCCAAAGGGTGACTGGCCGACATTCAAGAATTTAACCCTGGAGAATTACATGTCCGTTACTATGCGCGAAATGCTGGAAGCCGGTATTCACTTCGGCCACCAGACCCGTTTCTGGAACCCAAAGATGGCACCGTTCATCTTCGGTCATCGCAACAAAATCCACATCATCAACCTGGAAAAAACCATGGCGATGTACCAGGATGCGATGAAAACCATCAAGCAGATCTCGGCCAACCGCGGCACCATCCTGATGGTCGGCACCAAGCGCCAGGCCCGTGACCTGATCGCCGCTGAAGCCCAGCGCGCAGGCGTGCCTTACGTCGACCAGCGTTGGCTCGGCGGCATGCTGACCAACTTCAAGACCATCAAGACCTCGATCAAGCGCCTGAAAGACATGGAAGCCCAGATCGAAGACGGTTCGTTCGAGAAGCTGTCGAAAAAAGAAGGCCTGATGTTCCAGCGCGAAATGGTCAAGCTGCAGAAATCGATCGGCGGCATCAAGGACATGGGCGGCGTTCCTGACGCAATCTTCGTCGTCGACGTCGGCTACCACAAGGGCGCCATCACCGAAGCCGGCAAGCTGGGCATCCCGGTCATCGGCGTGGTCGATACCAACCACTCGCCAGAAGGCGTCACCCACGTGATCCCTGGTAACGATGACTCGTCGAAAGCCATCGCCCTGTACGCACGCGGCGTTGCCGATGCGATCCTGGAAGGCCGCGCCAACGCGACCAACGAAGTTGCCGAGATGGTCAAGGCAGCTGGCGGCGACGAATTCGTCGAAGTCAACGAGCAGGCATAATTGCAGGCGGGCCTCGCGCCCGCCATTGCAAGCAAGGGGTGCCGCGCTGTAGCTGAGCACCCCTTTTTTTAAGTACAAGATTCCGTATTAAACATTTAGGAGAAGAACATGGCAGCAATTACTGCAGCGATGGTGGGCGAACTGCGCGCGAAGACCGATGCGCCTATGATGGAATGCAAGAAGGCACTGACCGAAGCCGAAGGCGACATGGGTCGTGCCGAAGAGATCCTGCGCGTCAAGCTGGGCGGCAAGGCATCGAAAGCCTCGGCACGCGTCACCGCCGAAGGCGTGGTTGCGAGCTTCATCTCCGGCAACATCGGCGCGCTGGTTGAAATCAACAGCGAAACCGACTTCGTCGCCAAGAACGACGAATTCATGGCCATGGCCAACCTGGCAGCCAAGCTGGTCGCCCAGCAGAACCCTGCCGACGTCGCCGCCCTGTCGGCACTCGACGTCGGCGGCCAGACCTTCGACGAACTGCGTTCGGCACTGATCGGCAAAATCGGTGAGAATATGACCGTGCGCCGCTTCCAGCGTTTCGAAACCACCGGCAAGCTGGCTTCCTACCTGCACGGCTCGCGTATCGGCGTCATCGTCGACTACGAAGGTGCGGACGAGCAAGTCGGCAAGGACGTCGCGATGCACATCGCCGCCATGAAGCCGGTCGCCCTGTCGTCGGATGGCGTGCCAGCTGAACTGATCGAGAAAGAGCGTTCGGTCGCCCAGCTGAAGGCCCAGGAAGATGCGGACGCAGCTGCTGCCGCAGGCAAGCCGGCCCAGTCGCCGGAAATCCTGGCCAAGCGCCTCGAAGGTTCGGTCCAGAAGTACCTGAAGGAAGTCTCGCTGCTGAACCAGACCTTCGTCAAGAACGACAAGCAGTCGATCGAGCAGATGCTGAAAGCCGCCAACACCACGGTGAAGGGCTTCACGATGTACGTCGTGGGCGAGGGCATCGAGAAGAAGGTCGACGACTTCGCAGCAGAAGTCGCGGCACAGATGGCTGCCAACAAGCAGTAATGTGAAAGCGGGCCGCAAGGCCCGTTTTTTTAACCTGGCCATTTGCATTTTGGTCATGGTTGATGGCGCCGTCCATACTGGAGCGTGCGCGCCGTTTTGCCCGCCATCTGTAACATTTGCAGATGAGGCGCCATGGCCACGAGCCTGGCGCCGGAACCGAATTCGAATCAAACACATCAGGAGAGCGCTTCATCATGACCAAACCAGCCTACAAACGAGTCCTGCTTAAACTGTCTGGCGAAGCACTGATGGGCGACGATCAGTTCGGCATCAACCGCGTCACCATCGACCGCATGGTCGCCGACGTCGCCGAAGTGGCGAAGCTGGGTGTCGAGCTGGCGGTCGTGATTGGCGGCGGCAACATCTTCCGCGGCGTCGCGCCGGGAGCGCAGGGCATGGACCGCGCCACCGCCGACTACATGGGCATGCTGGCCACCGTCATGAATGCGCTGGCGCTGGCCGACGCGATGCGCCATGTCGGCATCACCGCGCGCGTCATGTCGGCGATCGGCATCGACCAGGTGGTCGAGCCCTACGTGCGCCCGAAAGCGCTGCAATACCTCGAAGAAGGCAAGGTCGTCGTCTTCGCCGCCGGCACCGGCAACCCGTTCTTCACCACCGACACCGCGGCTGCCCTGCGCGGCGCCGAAGTGGGCGCGCAGATCGTCCTGAAGGCCACCAAGGTCGACGGCGTCTATACCGCCGATCCACAGAAGGACCCGACCGCCACCCGTTACGAGTCGATCTCGTTCGACGAGGCGATCTCGAAGCAGCTGCAAGTGATGGACGCTACCGCGTTCGCGCTGTGCCGTGACCAGAAACTCCCGATCAAGGTGTTTTCGATCGTCAAGCCAGGCGCGCTCATGCGCGTGATCATGGGCGAAGACGAAGGTACACTGGTGCACGTTTAAACAATACCGAAACAACGAATAACAGGAGAGCAGCATGTCCTTAGCTGACGTAAAGAAGAATGCGCAAGAGCGCATGACCAAGTCGATCGAAACCCTGCGCGCCGATCTGGCCAAGGTCCGTACCGGCCGCGCCCACACCGGCATCCTCGACCACATCACGGTCGACTACTACGGTTCGCCGACGCCCCTCACCGGCGTGGCCAACGTGACCCTGATCGACGCCCGCACCATCGGCGTCCAGCCGTACGAAAAGAAGATGCTGAGCACCATCGAAAAGGCGATCCGCGATTCCGACCTCGGCCTGAATCCGTCGACCTTCGGCGAACTGGTCCGCGTGCCGACCCCGGCGCTGACCGAAGAGCGCCGCAAGGAAATGGTCAAGCTGATCAAGTCGGAAGCGGAAGATGCGAAAATCGCCGTGCGCAACATCCGTCGCGACGCCAACGAGCAGCTGAAAAAGATGGTCAAGGACAAGACCGCATCGGAAGACGACGAGCGCCGTTCGTCGGACGAAATCCAGAAGCTGACCGACAAGTTCGTCGCCGACATCGACAAGATGGTCGCGGAAAAGGAAAAAGAAGTCCTGACCGTGTAAGCATGCCGGACTGGCGCCTGCGCGCGCCCTGCGGACCGGCCCCGGCAAGCCGCAGCCGGTCAGAAGTAACTGAAAGTAGTACGCGGGCCATTGCCGGGCACAATTCGCGCAGGGTCCGCTTTCTTACCGTATACGCCAGGATTTATGATCTTTAAGAGTTCCACGACCGTAGTTCCCGATGTGCCGGCCGTCCCGCGCCATATCGCCGTCATCATGGACGGCAATGGCCGCTGGGCCACGAAACGCCTGCTGCCGCGCGTCGCCGGTCACGTCAAGGGCGTGGAGGCGGTGCGCGGCGTGGTCGAAGCCTGCGCGCTGCGCGGGGTCGAATACCTGACCCTGTTCGCGTTTTCGTCCGAAAACTGGCGCCGTCCCGAAGAAGAAGTCTCGCTCCTGATGCGCCTGTTCGTCACGGCGCTCGAGCGCGAAGTCTCGAAGATGCACGCCAATAACATCCGCCTGAAAGTCGTCGGCGACTTGTCGCCGCTTCGACGCCAAGCTGCGCGAGATGATCGCCAATGCCGAGCGCCGCACGGCCGGCAACACGCGCCTGACGGTCTCGGTCTGCGCCAATTACGGCGGGCGCTGGGACATCATGCAGGCGACCTCGCAAGATGGTCGCCGCCAATCCCGGCGTGCATCGACTACACCGAAGAGATGCTGGCGCCGCACCTGGCGATGGCCTATGCGCCGGAACCGGACCTGTTCATCCGCACCGGCGGGGAAGAGCGCATTTCCAACTTCCTGCTCTGGCAGCTGGCGTATTCCGAGCTGTATTTCACCGATACCTACTGGCCGGATTTCTCGGTCGAATCGCTGGACGCGGCGATCGCGTCTTACCAGCACCGCGAGCGCCGTTTCGGCCGCACCGGCGAACAAGTGGCCAAAAAAACCTGATGCTCAAAACCCGGATCCTCACCGCGCTCGTGCTGCTGGCAGTGCTGCTGCCCGTCCTGTATTCGAATAACTTCACGGCGTTCGCGGTGGTGGTGACCGCCTTCTTCGGCGCCGCGATCTGGGAAACCTTCCGCCTGTTCAATCCGGAGTCGAACAAGGCGCCCGTCGTGGCCCTGTTCTGGACCGCGGCCTTTGCCTGGACCTTCTTCTTCAGCGGCAATGGCGCGAGCCAGACCTTCTGGTTCGTCATCAGCGTGCTGGTCTGGGCGCTGCGCTTCGCGCCCTCGCTCAAGACCGGCCTGCCGCCCCTGGGCAGCGTCGGCAACACCTTGCTCAGCCTGACCTATGCCGTGGCCCTGGTCGGCTGCTTCGCGGCCATCGTCGCCCTGTACGCCTATTCGCCGCTGTACCTGCTGTCGGTGCTGGCCATCGTCTGGAGCGCCGACATTTTCGCGTATTTCTGCGGTAAAGCCTTCGGCAAGCGTAAACTGGCGCCATCGATCTCGCCCGGCAAATCCTGGGAAGGCGCGATCGGCGGCGGCATCGTCACCCTGATCGTCGCCACGCTCGTGATCGTCTTCGGCGGCGAGCACCTGGCCAATACCTTCCCGGTGCGGGTCCAGGCCAGCCTCGGCTGGGCTGCGACCTGGCTGGTCCTGATCCTGATCGTCGCCGCCAGCATCGTCGGCGACCTGTTCGAATCGCAGCTCAAGCGCCGCGCCGGCATGAAAGACAGCAGCAACCTGCTGCCCGGCCATGGCGGGGTGCTTGACCGGATCGACGCCCTGGTCCCGGTACTGCCGCTGGCGGCACTGATCGGTACCTGGCTGTAAGGAGTTTCACATGCAACGCATCACTATCCTCGGCGCCACTGGTTCGATCGGCGTCTCGACCCTCGACGTGCTGGCACGCCATCCCGAGCAGTACCAGGTCTATGCGCTGTCCGCGCATAGCCGGGTCGAGGAACTGGCCGCCCAATGCCGCCAGTTTCGCCCCGCACGCGCCGTCGTCGGCACGGCCGAGGCCGCCGCCGAACTGGCGCGCCTGCTCGGCGGGCCTGGCGGTCGACGTCGCCTATGGCGAAGCCGCCCTGTGCGAGATCGCCTCCAGCGCCGACACCGACACCGTCATGGCCGCCATCGTCGGCGCCGCCGGCCTGGCGCCGGCCCTGGCCGCCGCCCGTGCCGGCAAGAAAATCCTGCTCGCCAACAAGGAAGCGCTCGTGATGTCGGGCCAGCTGTTCATGGACGCCGTGCGCGAGCACAAGGCGACCCTGCTGCCCATCGACAGCGAGCACAATGCCATCTTCCAGTCCTTGCCGGGCGACTACGCACGCAAGCCGGGCAGGGCGGGCGTGGCGAAAATCCTGCTGACCGCCTCGGGCGGCCCCTTCCTGAACCGCGCCGTCGAGACCCTCGAAGCGGTGACCCCGGCCGAAGCCTGCAAGCATCCGAACTGGTCGATGGGCCGCAAGATCTCGGTCGACTCGGCCACCATGATGAACAAGGGCCTGGAAGTGATCGAGGCGCACTGGCTGTTCGGCGCGCCCGCCGAGCTGATCGAGGTCGTGATCCACCCGCAAAGCGTGATCCACTCGATGGTGTCGTATGTCGACGGTTCGGTGCTGGCCCAGCTCGGCAACCCCGACATGCGCACCCCGATCGCGCATGCGCTGGCTTACCCGGAGCGGATCGACTCGGGCGTGGCCCAGCTCGACCTCACCAGCATGGGCGCGCTGCAGTTCCACCAGCCCGACTACGAACGCTTCCCCTGCCTGGCGCTGGCCTTCGACGCCCTGCGCGCGGGCGGCACGGCGCCGGCCCTGCTGAACGCCGCCAACGAAATCGCGGTCGAAGCCTTCCTCGACGAGCGCATCGGTTTTCGCGACATCGACCGCGTCGTGCGCCGCGTGATGGACGAAAATCGCGCACGGCGCCGCCCACGACATCGACGCCGTGATGGCGCAGGACGGGCGTGCCCGGCTGGCCGCCTCGGCCATCGTCGCCGCGCATCGCCGCGGAACTGACCATGGGCTTTCTCTACACCGCGGCCGCCTTCCTGCTGGCGCTGGGGCCGCTCATCATCTTCCACGAACTCGGCCATTACTGGGTCGCGCGCGCCTGCGGCGTCAAAGTGCTGCGCTTCTCGGTCGGCATGGGCAAGGTGGTCTGGTCGCGCCGCTTCGGGCCGGACCAGACCGAGTGGGCGCTGTCGGCGCTGCCGCTGGGCGGCTACGTGCAATTTCTCGACAGCCGGGATCCGGCCACCGCCCCGACCAACGAGAAGGACAGCGCACGCGAATTCATGCGCCAGAGCGTCTGGAAACGCATCGCCATCGTCGCCGCCGGCCCGGTCGCCAACTTCCTGCTCGCCATTGCCCTGTTCGCCGCGCTGTTCATGTACGGCGTCGAGGAGCCGGGCACCAAGCTGCGCCCGATGGCGCCGAACACGCCGGCCTATGCCGCCGGCCTGCGCGGCGGCGACAGCATCGTCGCCGTGAATGGCGAACCGGTGGCCGGCTGGTCCGACCTGCGCTGGCAGGTCACGCACATGGCGATCGAGAAAACCGATGCCAGGCTGGAAGTGCGCGGCGCCAACGGCAGCCAGTACAGCGCCACGATTCCCGCCTCCGCCGTCAAGGAGCCCGGTCCGGAAGAAGACGTCATGGCCACGCTCGGCATGGAAGTCTGGATCGGCATGCCGCTGGTCGAAAAGCTGGTGCCGGACGGGGCCGGCGCGCGCGCCGGCTTGCTGCCGGGCGACGTGGTGCTGGGCGCCGACGGCAAGCCGTTCGCGCATGCGGCCGCCTTCGTCGCAGGCCGTGCGCGCCGCGCCCGGACGCCTGATGCAGCTGCAGGTGAAGCGCGGCGACCAGGTCATCACGCTGCCCCTGACCCCGGCGAAGGACGCCAAAGGGCAGGGCCTGGCCAGCGTGCAGCTGTCGCCGGCGGTGGAACGCGTCACGGTGCAGGCCGGCCCGTTCGAGGCGGTCGTGAAGGGCGCGCAGCGCACCTGGGAAATGACGGCGCTGACCTTCAAGATGATCGGCAAGATCGTCACGGGGCAAGCATCGCTGAAGAACATCACCGGCCCGATCGCGATTGCCGACTATGCCGGACAGACCGCACGCATGGGCCTCGCGACCTTTTTGGGCTTCATCGCGGTCGTCAGCGTGAGCCTGGGCGTCATGAATCTGTTACCAATCCCCGTGCTCGATGGGGGGCATTTGTTGTATTATTCGCTGGAAGTTTTAACCGGGCGTCCTCTGTCCGAGCGGATCCAGGGATTCGCGCAGCGCGCGGGGGTGGCCTTGCTGTTCATGCTGATGGCGCTCGCCATCTTCAATGACCTGTCGCAGCGGCTATAGGGGTGTCGACCCAGCGCCAGCGGCAGCGCGCCGTTCGCACACCAAGAATATGTACGTTGTCCACTGACTGATTAGCTAATGAAATCACAACCAGATCGTTTTGCCCTGCCGTTCATTCGCCGCAGCCTGATTGGCGCGGCCGTGCTGGCGCTGTGCGCCGCTCCTGCGTTCGCCGTCACGCCGTTCGTCGTCAAGGACATCCGCATCGAAGGCATCCAGCGTACCGAAGCCGGTACCGTCTTCACCTACCTGCCGGTGCGCGTCGGCGAGACCTTCGACGACGACAAGAGCATCGCCGCGATCAAGGCCCTGTACGCGACCGGCTTCTTCAAGGACATCCGCCTCGAGGAAGAAAACGGCGTGCTGGTCGTGCTGGTCGAAGAACGTCCGGCGATCAACACGGTCGACTTCACCGGCACCAAGGAATTCGAGAAGGACATGCTGATCAAGGCGCTGAAAGACATCGGCGTCGGCGAAGCGAAGATCTACGACAAGGCCTCGGTCGACCGCGCCGAGCAGGAACTCAAGCGCCAGTACCTGTCGCACGGCCTGTACGGCGTCAAGATCACGACCACCATCACCCCGATCGAGCGTAACCGCGTCAACGTGATGTTCAACGTCGACGAAGGCGACATCGCCACGATCCGCGGGATCAACATCGTCGGCAACAAGGCCTTCTCGGACAAGGAACTGCGCGAAGTGCTGGCGCTGTCGACCTCCGGCTGGTTCACCTGGTACTCGAAGGCCGACCAGTATTCGAAGACCAAGCTGACCGGCGACCTGGAAGCCATCAAGTCCTACTACCTCGACCGCGGCTACCTGGAAGCGACCGTCGAATCGACGCAAGTCTCGATCACGCCGGACAAGAAGGACATCTACCTCACGATCAACATCACCGAAGGCGAGAAGTACACCGTCTCGAGCGTCAAGCTCGAGGGCGAAACCTTCGGGCGCGAGGAAGAACTGCGCCAGCTGATCCTCCTGCAGCCGGGCAAGACCTATTCGGGCGCACTCCAGGAAGCGTCGAACAAGCGCATCTCCGCGCGCCTCGGCCAGTTCGGCTACGCGTTCGCCAACGTCAACGCCGACCCGCAGATCGACCGCGAAAAGCGCGAAGTGGCCTTCACCTTCGTCGTCGATCCGGGCAAGCGCGCCTATGTGCGCCACATGAACATCTCGGGCAACACCGTCACCCGCGACGAAGTCATTCGCCGCGAATTCCGCCAGTTCGAAAGCGCCTGGTACGACGCCGACAAAGTCAAGCTCTCGCGCGACCGCGTCGACCGCCTCGGCTACTTCAAGGAAGTCAAGGTCGACACGCCGGAGTCGCCGGGCACCAGCGACCAGGTCGACATCAACCTGTCGGTCGAAGAACGGCCAACCGGTAACTTCACGGTCGGCGGCTCGTTCTCGCAGGCCGAGAAGTTCACCTTCACGGCCTCGATCCAGCAGCAGAACTTCGCCGGCAGCGGCCAGACCGTCGGCATCGACCTGAATACCTCGAAGTACAGCCGCACGATCGCGTTCTCGAACACGAATCCGTACTTCACCGACGACGGCGTCTCGCGCGCCTTCCAGGTCTACCTGCGCACCACGCGTCCGCCGCTGTCGAACATCGGTTCCTACACGGTGCGCCAGGCCGGCGGCAACATGACCTTCGGCGTGCCGTTCTCCGAAAGCGACACCGTCTATTTCGGCGCCGGCCTGGAGCGCACCACGCTCGAAACCGACGCCAGCAGCCCGCTCCTGTACCAGAAACTTCGTGGCCCAGAACGGCGGTCCGGCGAGCGGTATCGGTACCGGCAAGAGCATCTCGATCCCGCTGACCGTGGCCTGGGGCCGCGACACCCGCGACAGTCCGATCACGCCGAGCATCGGCCGCTACCAGCGCGCCAACCTCGAAGTCGACGCCATCGGCGACTCGAAATACTTCCGCGCCGTCTACGAGCAGCAATGGTACCGTCCGGTCACTTCCTGGATGACGCTGGCCCTGCGCGGCGAGCTCGACTACGGCAAGGGCTTCGGCGGCAGCTCGTATCCGGTCTTCAAGAACTTCTACGCCGGCGGCATCGGCTCGGTGCGCGGCTACGAAAGCTCGACGCTGGGCGTGGTCGATCCGTTCTATGGCGACGCCATCGGCGGCTCGAAGCGCATCATCGGCAATGCCGAACTGCAGTTCCCGTTCCCGGGCAACACCAAGGACCGCAGCCTGCGCTGGTTCACCTTCGTCGACGGCGGCCAGGTGTTCCAGGAAAAGTCGAAGATCTATCTCGGCGAGATGCGCTACTCGGCCGGTATCGGCCTGTCCTGGATTTCCCCGGTCGGTCCGCTGCGCTTGAGTTATGCTAAGCCCCTGAACGCAAAACCGGGCGACAAGCTCGAGCGCTTCCAGTTCCAGATGGGCACGGGCTTCTGACCGGCGCCCGTCGGTATTCCATCCTTTCATCGCGGAGAACCATGTTGAAAAATCCGATAGCCTTGTTGCCGCAAGTTCTGGTGCTCGCCGCCCTGTGCGGCGGCGCCCCGCTGGCCGCGGCGCAGTCGGCGCCTAGCCGCATCGGCTTCGTGACCACCGAACGCCTGATGACGGAATCGAAGATGGCCAAGGCGGCCGACGCCAAGATCCAGGCCGAGTTTTCGAAGCGCCAGAAGACGACCGAAGAGATGCTGGCGAAATTCAAGCAGATGAGCGAGAAGTTCGACGCCGACGCGCCGCGCCTGACCGACATCGAGCGCACGCGCCGTGCGCGCGAGCTGTTCGACATGGAAAAGGACGTGCAGCGCATGCAGCGCGAGTTCACCGAAGACCTCATGCAGCGCAAGAGCGAGGAACGCGCGGCGATCGCCACCAGGGCCTACAAACTGATCGAACAGATCGCGGAGCAGGAAAAGCTCGACGCCGTCCTCCAGGAGGCGGCCTGGTCGAGCCCGCGCATCGACATCACCGACCGTATCCTGAAACTGCTGGACAAGTAATTTTGGAACAACGCGAACAAACACGCGCTGGGCGTACGCCTGGGCGACCTGGTCGAGCGTTTCGGCGGCCAGCTGGCCGGCGACCCCGACCTGGTGGTCGCCTCGATCGCGCCGCTCGACAGCGCCGGCCCGGCCCAGATCAGCTTCCTCAGCAACAGCAAGCTGCGCGCGCTGGCCGCGCAAAGCGAGGCCGCGGCGCTGATCCTGTCGCCGCTGGACGACCCGTCGGTCGCCGCCACCTACACCGGCGCGCGCATCGTCACCACCAATCCCTACGCCTATTTCGCCCGCGCCGCGCAGTATTTCGTGTCGCTCGAAGAAGCCGCGCCGCTGCCGGGCATCCACCCGAGCGCGGTGATCGACCCGTCGGCCGAGATCGACGCCAGCGCCCACATCGGGCCGCACGTCACGATCGAAGCGGGCGCCGTCATCAAGGCCGGCGCCATCGTCGATCACGGCTGCTTCATCGGCCGCGAAGCGGTGCGTGGGCGAGGGCACGCACCTGTTCGCCAACGTCACCTTCCACCGCAAGTGCATCATCGGCGCGCGCGGCATCGTCCATTCGGGCGCGGTGATCGGCGGCGACGGCTTCGGCTTCGCCAGCGAGGCGGGCGTCTACATCAAGATTCCGCAGACCGGGCGCGTGGTGATCGGCGACGACGTCGACATCGGCTCGAACACCTCGATCGACCGCGGCGCGCTGGCCGATACCGTCATCGAAGACGGCGTCAAGCTCGACAACCAGATCCAGATCGGCCACAACTGCCATATCGGCGCGCACACGGCCATGGCCGGCTGCGTCGGCGTGGCCGGCAGCGCGAAGATCGGCAGCCGCTGCACTTTCGGCGGCGCCGCCATGGTGCTGGGCCACCTGGAAATCGCCGACAACGTCCACATCTCGTCGGGCAGCATGGTCTCGCGCTCGGTGCTCGAGCCGGGCCAGTACACGGGCTTCTACCCGCTGGCGAAGAACGCCGAATGGGAGAAGTCGGCGGCGATCGTGCGCAACCTGAACACCATGCGCGACAAGATTCGCGCCCTGGAAAAAACAATTAAAACGCTGGCAGAACCAACATGACTACTGAAAAACGTACGCTGAACATCACCGAAATCAAGGAATACCTGCCGCACCGCTATCCGCTGCTGCTGGTCGACCGCGTGCTCGACGTCGAAGTCGGCAAGCGCATCACCGCCATCAAGAACGTCACCGTCAACGAAGAATTCTTCAACGGCCACTTCCCGCACCAGCCGGTGATGCCGGGCGTCCTGATGATCGAAGCGATGGCGCAGACCGCGGCCATCCTGTCCTTCATGACCATGGACGTGAAGCCCGACGAGAACTCGGTCGTCTATTTCGTCGGCATCGACAACGCGCGCTTCAAGCGTCCGGTCGGGCCTGGCGACCAGCTGGTGATGGACGTCGAGATCCTGCGCGTCTCGCGCGGCATCTGGAAGTACAAGGCCACCGCCAGCGTCGACGGCAAGATCGCGGTCGAGGGTGAACTGATGTGCACCATCCGCGCCAACGAGAAGGCGGCGGAGCAGTAATATGACCAAGATTCACGCGACTGCGATCGTCGACCCGAAGGCCGAACTGGATAGTTCGGTCGAGGTCGGCCCGTATTCGATCGTCGGCCCGCACGTGCGCATCGACGCCGGTACCGTGGTCGGGCCGCACGTGGTCATCGAAGGCCACACGACGATCGGCAAGAACAACAAGTTCTTCCAGTTCGGTTCGATCGGCGCCGCGCCCCAGGACAAGAAGTGGAACGGCGAGCCGACCCGCCTGGAAATCGGCGACGGCAACACCGTGCGCGAGTTCGTCACCTTCAACCTGGGCACCGCGCAGGACGAAGGCGTGACCCGCCTGGGCGACGACAACTGGATCTCGGCCTACGTCCACCTGGCGCACGACTGCCAGGTCGGCAGCCACACGATCTTCTCCAACAACGCCCAGCTGGCCGGCCACGTGCACGTGGGCGACCACGCGATCCTGTCCGGCTACGCCGGCGTGCACCAGTTCTGCAAGATCGGCGCCCATGCCTTCATCGGCATGTACACCAGCCTGACCCAGGACGTGCCGCCCTTCGTGCTGGTGTCGGGTAATCCGGCCGGCGCGCGCGGCGTCAACATCGAAGGCCTCAAGCGCCGCGGTTTCACGCGTCCGCAGATCGACGGCATCCGCGCCGCCTATAAGCACATCTACCGCTCGAACCTGACGCTGGAAGAAGCCAAGGCCGCCCTGGCGCGCGAGGAAGAAGCGATGCCGGAAGCGGCAGCCGACATCCGCGCGATGCGCGACTTCCTGGGCGCCGCGACCCGTGGCATCGTCCGCTGAGCGTCTCGCTTAGCGCCCTGGTCGCCGGCGAGGTGTCCGGCGACATGCTCGCCGCGCGCCTGCTGGCCGGCCTGCGCCCACGCCTGCCGGACGCGCGCTTCCACGGCATCGGCGGGCCGCGCATGATCGAGCAGGGTTTCGTGTCCGACCTGCCGATGGAAACCCTGACGGTACGCGGCATCTTCGAGATCATCCCGCGCTACCGCGAAATCAAGGGCATCCAGAACCGCCTGCGCGACCGCCTGCTGGCCAGAGCGGCCGGCCGCCTTCATCGGCGCCGACTACCCCGGCTTCAATCTCGGGCTGGAAGAACAGCTGCGCGCCGCCGGGATCCCGACCGTGCACTTCATCGGCCCGCAGATCTGGGCCTGGCGCGGCGGGCGCATCAAGAAGATCCAGCGCGCGGTCTCGCACATGCTGGTGATCTTCCCGTTCGAAGAGCAGATCTACAAGGAGGCCGGCGTGCCGGTGACCTATATCGGCCATCCGCTGGCCGAAACCATTCCCATGGCGCCGGACGTGGCGGCGGCGCGCGCGGCGCTCGGCCTGGCGCCGCGATGCGCGCGTCGTGACCGTCATGCCCGGCAGCCGCATGGGCGAGCTGAAATACCTGGCCGAGCCCTTCGTGCGCGCGGCCGCCATCCTGGCCCGGCGCGACCCCGGCCTGCGCTTCGTGGTGCCGATGGCCGGCGAAAAGCAGCGCGCCTACTTCAGCGAGATCGCTGGCGCAGGCCGGCCTGGGCGGCATCGACCTGCAGCTGGTCGACGACTCGCACACGGCGATTGCCGCCGCCGACGCGGTGCTGGTCGCCTCCGGCACGGCGACGCTGGAAGTGGCGCTGTTCAAGAAGCCGATGGTGATCGCCTACAAGGTCATGCGCGCCTCCTGGGAACTCATGCGCCACATGGGCTACCAGCCCTGGATCGGCCTGCCGAACATCCTGGCGCGCGAATTCCTGGTGCCGGAACTGCTGCAGCACGCCATGACGCCCGAGGCGATGGCGGACGCGGTGTGGCAGCAGTTGAACGACACGGCGCTGCGGGATAAGCTGGCGGCACGCTTCACGCGAGATGCACCACAGCCTCCTGCGCGATAGTGCGCGCGAGAGTGCAGAGGCGGTCCTTCGGGTCATAGGAAAATAGAGAATCCAGGCACCATGAGTAAAAAACGCGTCAACTTCTACCCCGGCCTGCCGCCGCGGCTGCGCCCGTTCACCGACCTCGACATCGTCTGCGGCGTCGACGAGGCCGGCCGCGGTCCGCTGGCCGGGCCGGTGTATGCCGCCGCCGTCATCCTCGACCCGAGGCGCCCGATCGAGGGCTTGCGCGACTCGAAAAAGCTGACCGAGGCCCGGCGCGACGAGCTGGCGCCGCAAATCCGCGAATACGCGCTGGCCTGGGCCATCGCCGAAGCGTCCTGCGAAGAAATCGACACCCTGAACATCCTGCACGCGACCATGCTGGCGATGCGGCGCGCGGTCGAAGCCCTGCAGACGATCCCGACGCTGGCCCTGATCGACGGCAACCGCTGCCCGCCGATGGCCATCCGCGCCCACGCCGTGATCGAAGGCGACGACAAGTGCCACGCCATCTCGGCCGCCTCGATCCTGGCCAAGACCGCGCGCGACGCCGAACTGGTGCGCCTGCACGCCCAGTACCCGCAATACTGCTTCGACCAGCACAAGGGCTATTCGACCGCGCTGCACCTGGAGCGCCTGCGCCTGCATGGCCCGTCGCCGGTGCACCGCCGCTCGTTCGCGCCGGTGCGCAACCTGCTGCAGGTCGACCTGTTCGCGGCCGTGCGCATGAAGTCGGTCACCTCGCGCGACAATCCCTTCTACAAGGACCTCAAGGCGCTGGCCGCCAGCTCGCAGGCGCGCCGCAAGGCCGGGCGCACGCTGCTCGACGGCGTGCACCTGTGCCAGTCCTGGCTCGACCTGCGCGGCGCGCCGGCGCACTGCGTGGTCTCCGAGGGCGCCCTGCAGAACCCGGAAGTGCGCGAGATCGTCGCCCGCTGCGAAGGCCTGCACGCCCACGTGACCTGCCTGCCGGACGCGCTGTTCGGCGCCGTCAGCCAGGTCGAGCACGGCGTCAACCTGCTGTTCCTGGTCGAGACCCCGGCGCCCGTGCAGCCGCAGGCCTTGACGCGTCTCGGCGGTGCTGCTCGACGGCGTGCAGGACCCCGGCAACGTCGGCTCGATCCTGCGCAGCGCCGGCGCGGCCGGCATCACCCAGGTGTTCTGCAGCGCCGGCACGGCCTTCTGCTGGTCGCCCAAGGTGCTGCGCGCGGCGATGGGCGCCCACTTCGTGCTCGAGATCTTCGAAAACGTCGACCTGGCGGCCCTGGTCGACAACGTCGAGCATCCCGGTGCTGGCGATGAGCGGCTACGCCGAGCAGACGCTGTACGATGTCGACCTGCGCGGCCCGGTGGCCTGGCTGCTGGGCCACGAAGGGCAGGGCGTGGCGGCCGAACTGATGGAGCGCGCCACGCCACCAGGTGGTGATCCCGCACGCGGGCCAGGTCGAGTCGCTGAACGTGGCGGCCGCCGCCGCGATCTGCTTCTTCGAGCAGCTGCGCCAGCGCCGGTGATGGACGGCATTGCGCACCCGGTAGGGTAAGCTCCGGCTTATAACAGCCGTGGAGTAACGATGGACATCGCGCATTTGCATTTTCTGGTAGCCGAAGCCGACAGCGCGCAGCGCGCCGGCACTGGTCGAGATGCTGGGGCGCCTCGGCGCCAGCCGCGTCACCGAGGCGCCCGACGGGCACATGGCGCTGCGCACCTTCCAGGCCGGCTTCACGCCGCGCGTCCACGTCGCCATCATCGACCTCGCGCTGCCCGGCATGGACGGGCTGGAGCTGATCCGCAACCTGGCCACGCTCGATCCGGCATCAGCCTGATCGTCACCGGCGCCCAGCCGGCCAACCTGCTGTTCTCGGTCGAGACCCTGGCCCAGGTCTACGGCATCGACCTGCTCGGTTCGGTGTCGAAGCCGGTCACCGCCGCCAAGCTGAAACCCCTGATCGACAACTACGCCCCGGCGCCGGTGCCCCCAAACGTCGACAGCACGCCGCGCTTCACCTTCGCCGAGATCGGCAACGGCCTGCAAAAACGCCAGTTCGAACCCTTCTTCCAGCCGAAGATCGAGCTGGCCACCGGCCAGGTCAAGGGCCTGGAAGCCTTCGCGCGCTGGAACCATCCGGAGCACGGCCTGCTCGGCCCCTCGTCCTTCATCGACGCGCTGGTGCAGAACGACCGCATCGACTTCCTCGACTGGAGCATGATCGAGCTGTCGGTCGAGCGCTGCCGCTGGCTGCACGACCAGGGCACGCCGATCTCGATTTCGATCAACCTGGCGCCCGAGACGCTCGCGCACCCGGCCTTCCTGCGCCAGATCACCGCCTGCCTGGGCCGCCACGCGGTGCTGCCCGACTACATCACCTTCGAGATGCCGGAGTCCTCGGCGCTCAATACCGACCCCAACTTCATCGAGCGCCTGGTGCGCCTGCGCATGATGGGCTTCGGCCTCGCCATCGACGACTACGGCACCGGACGCTCGAACCTGCAGCTGCTGGCGCGCATTCCCTTCACCGAACTCAAGATCGACCGCAGCTTCGTCGACGGCGCCTCCAAGCGGCGCCCGCTGGGCACCGTGCTGCGCTCCTGCCTGAGCCTCGCGCACAGCCTGGACCGGATGTCGGTGGCGGTCGGCGTCGAGACGCGCCAGGACTGGGACTTCCTGCAGGGACTCGGCTGCACCTATGCGCAGGGCTACCATATCGCCAATCCGATGGAGGCATCGGCTTTCCCCGGCTGGCTCGAGGATTGGCGCCATTTTTTCTAAGCTTGGAGGAGCGATGGTTCTTCAATTGCGCTGCCGTTGCGGCAAGCTGCAGGGTGAAGTCGATACGACGCGCGTGGCGGCGCGCGCGATTTGCTATTGCAAGGACTGCCAGGCCTTCGCCCGCTTCCTGAAGGCCGAGGATGCGCGTGCTCGACGCGGCGGGCGGCACCGAGGTCGAGGCGGCCTGCCGGCGGCCGTGCGCTTCACCGGCGGCCTCGAACACCTGGCCTGCATGTCGCTCAGCCCGAAAGGCATCTACCGCTGGTATGCGTCCTGCTGCAATACGCCGGTCGGGAATACGCCGCGCAACCCGGCGATGTCCGTATGTCGGCCTGGTGCGCACCTGTCTCGACGCGCCGCCCGAAACCCTCGACCGCGCAGCTCGGGCGCTCGCACATGACGGCCAATCGCGGCTCGGCCTACGGGCCGACCAGCGCCACGCCCGTGGCCACGCTGCTGGGCGTGGCCAGGATCGGCGGCGCGCTCGTCAAGGCGCGCCTCTCCGGCAGCTACCGCGACAATCCCTTCTTCGATGCAGCCGGCGCGCCGGTCCGTGCGCCGCGCGTCCTGACGAAGGAAGAGCGGGCCGCCGTGACCCGCTGACGCCAATTTCGCCAACATGGAGGTTAATAATTGCTAGTTAATAGCAATAAAAACTTCCCTAATATGTTTACTTGTTGCCATGGTCTGGAATATAGTTATTCGCACAAGCCGAATAACTGTTTCTGGAGACTGGTCCATGCCCTTGCAGCACCCTCGCTTTATTGCCTTGATCGCCGTGCTGTCCGCCCCGGCAAGCGCCCAGCAAGTCCCTGCCGACGGGCCCATCGCGCAGGTTGAAGTCAAAGGGGCGGCTGCAGCTACGATCCGCGCCGCGACGACACCGCCGCGCGCATCGTCGTGCGGCGCGACGAGATCGCGCGCTATGGCGACACCAGCCTGGCCGACGTCTTCAAGCGCATTCCCGGCGTGACCGTCAGCACCGGCGCTGGGCGCAGCGTCGAAGTGCGGATGCGCGGCCTGGCCGGCGGCTATACGCAAATCCTCGTCAACGGCGAGCGCACCCCGGCCGGCTTTTCGCTCGATAGCGTCGCGCCCGAGCAGATCGAGCGGATCGAGGTGCTGCGCGTGGCGATGGCCGAGTTTTCGACCGAGTCGGTGGCCGGCACCATCAATCTCGTGCTGCGCAAGGCGGCGCGCAAGCGCACCCGCGAGGCCAAGCTGGGCTACCTGGCCTCGAGCGATTTTCGCGGGCCGACCTTCAACCTCGACCTGGGCGAGGTCGGCGAACGCGCGTCGTATGCGCTGACGGCCAGCGGCAACCACGACAGCCTGTCGCGCGAGGCCAGCAGCCTGCAGGAGAACACCCGCCCGACGGCGTGGTCGACCTGCGCCGCACCGTGCGCCTGCCCGAAGAGGGCCGCATGAACCGCCTCAATCTCGGCCCGCGTTTCAACTGGACGCTGGAGAATGGCGACACCCTCGCCTGGGAAAGCCTGGCCACCGGCAGCAGCTTTCGCAACCACGGCCATGCCATGACGACGACCCTGATCGGTGCGCCGCCCACGTCGCCCGACCTGCATACCTTCGGCGAATTCGACGACCGCATGCTCAAGTCCGACCTGCGCTGGAACCGCAAGACGGCAGCCGGCACGGAGCTCGACGTCAAATTCGGCGCCGAAGTGGTCGACGCGCAAGATGTTCGTGCAGGCGCCTCGGCTTCGATGGCGCGGGCAGGCCGGAGACCGACGGGAATACGCTGTCCGACACCCATGCGCGCGGCCTGAATTCGACCGGCAAGGCCGCGCGCACGATCGAGGGCGGCCATCTGCTGGCGCTGGGCTGGGACATCGGCGCCAACCAGAGCGAGGACCTGCGGGTCGAGCGCGACCGGGTGCGGCGCCCGGCGCCCGGCCAGCTGTTCGACGAGCAGTTCCGCGCGCGGGTAGGGCGCGCCGCGTTCTACGTCCAGGACGAGTGGACGATCGATCCTCGCTGGTCGGTCTACCTGGGCGCGCGCTGGGAAGGCGTGCGCACGCAGGTTTCCGGCACCGGCTTCGCCCCTGCGCGCGTCAGCTCGAGCGTCTTCAGCCCGATCGTGCAGACGTTGTGGAAGCTGCCGGGCGAGAAGGGCGACCAGCTGCGCCTTGCGCTCTCGCGCACCTACAAGGCGCCCGACCTGTTCGCGCTGGTGCCGCTGCGCGGGGCCTGGGAGAACAACAGCCCGACCGAAGCCGACTACCAGGGCAACCCGAACCTGAAGCCCGAACTGGCCTGGGGCCTGGACGCCGCCTGGGAGCATTACTGGGCCGAAGGGGCGATGGTGTCGCTCAGCGGCGCAGTGCGGCGCATCGAGGACTACACCAGCAACCGCATCTATTTCGACGGCGTGCGCTGGGTGTTCACGCCCGCCAACGAAGACCGCGCCAGCATGCGCAGCATCGACCTCGAGACCAAGTTCCCCCTCGCGTCCTTGCTGCCTGGCGCGCCGGCCATCGACCTGCGTGCGAGCGTCAGCCGCAACTGGTCGCGCGTGGCGTCGGTACCGGGGCCGGACAACCGCATGGAGCGCCAGGCGCCGCTCACGGCCAACCTCGGCATCGATTACAAGGCGGGTGCGCTGACGACCGGCGCCAGCCTCGCTTACCGGCGCGGCGGCCTGGTGCGCGTCAGCGCGAACCGCGGCTTTTATACGCCGTCGCGCACCGACCTCGACGCCTATGCGCTGTGGGCGTTCAACAAGAAAATCCAGCTGCGGCTCGCCGCGTCCAACCTGCTGGGCGCGGACGACGAATTCGAGCCGAGCTATACGGATCCGGTTGCCGGGGTGGAGACGCGCCGCTGGCGTTACCCGGGCGGCGTGAAACTGCGCACGACGCTGGAAATGAGCTTCTGATCAGACCTCGATGACGAGGCCGGGACGGAAGCCTTCCTGCTCGCCCTTGGAGAGGTAGCCCAGCGGATTGGCCACGACCCGGCACGACCAGGCGCGCCCGTCCTCGACGCCGCTGGCCACGTAATCGTTCAGGCAGTGCAGGTGGCCGTGCAGCCACAGGTCGGCCAGCGGGAACAGATCGTCGAGCGCATTGCAGAAGCCCGCCGTGCCCGGCGTCACGCCATAGCGCGGGTCGGCGCTTTTCAGGCTCGGCGCGAAGTGGGTGACGGCCACCGTGGTGCCGTCGAAGGGGACGGCCAGCGCCGCGCGCAGCCATTGCTGGCAGTCGAGCGACATCGCGCGCCAGCCGTCGGCCAGCACGGGCTCGCCATGTGCGCAGGGTGGTGTTCTTGCCGAGGTAGTAGTTGGCGGCGCGGATCGCCTTCTCGCGCAACTGCAGCTGCTTCGTCAACTCGTGGCCCGCGGCCAGGGCGTCGAAATCGGCCCACAGCGTGGTGCCGATGAAGCGCACATGATCGATGGTGACGGTCTCGCGGTCGAGCCAGACGATGCCGAGGCGCTCGCAGGTGGCGCGCAGGCGGGCATAGGTCTCGTCGAAGTCGAGGCCGTCGAATTCGTGGTTGCCCGGGGATGAACAGCACCTGGCGCCGCGTGACGCCGAGCGCGGGCGCGAAGCGTTCGAGGCCGAAGTCGGCGCCGGTCAGGCGCGAGCCGCCCTGGTAGGAACCGATGTCGCCGGCGAGGACGATGACGTCGATGCCGGGCGCCAGTTCGGGCTGGAAGGCCGGGTAGCGTTCGAGGTGGAGGTCGGAAAACAGCTGTATGCGCATGG
>CAVSPL010000024.1:0-63107 GCA_963729765.1 uncultured beta proteobacterium
TTCATAGAGATGAATGAGACTTTGGTGAAGCCCTTATAAATTTTGCGAATAATGTGCTCTCCAGGCACAAACTAGTCATCGCATCTGGGGCAGAGTAGAACTGCAATCTACCTTTCCCCACAGTATATCGCGACCAGCACAAATCCGAACTATGTTTTGCGCATCGTCCAGCTTGTCACAGTCAACCTGCGCGTGCGCCACCGAAAAAGGCAACATGGAGTGCGACTGATAAACAGTAATTCGTATTCACTTGGTCCTCTGGTTGCGGTTATATGTATTGTGGTGGAAAAAGTCGGGTGGCAACAATTTGGGGACCTCCCAAAGATCCAACATCTTCGACTCGTTCAATACGGGCCGTTCTGACAAGTCGAGCCTGCAGAGTGTTTCTATCCACAGTTCAACCTTTGCCTGTTTTCCACGACAATAGGCCTCATAGCTGACGACTGCAATGCCTCAGTGTAGAGTGATGTTATTTGTAATACAAGAAGTGCTTTTACGTAGTGCTCGTTCGTTTTGCTCGCAATCACTTAGATTGCCAGTGTGCACACTGCCACATACAGCACCATCTCGTGCATGAATTAGTGCTGGTCGGTGACGGATGCCTGCGCGTAGTCGTCAAGAAAGCAGGACGCGTGAAAGTTGAGACTGCCGTTCGGCGTCATCTCGCCGAGTTTCGCTGCATGTAGCGGCGGGCGTGGACGGCGCACGCGCATAGTCGATGGCGTCGCGGAACAGCAGCGATGCCATGGCGACTTCGCCTTCGGTGAGGGGGCGCTAGCGCTCAAATGCGAGCGCCGAAGAGAAACGTCATCCATCGGTTATTCTAGAAGAGTGAAGAGTCCGATGGATCGTCACATTTCGGACGAATACCGTTTTCGAACAGCTACTCGACATCAACTTCTTACATACGCCATTCATAAAATAACGTTGCTGGTGCTTGAATGAGCCGAGACAGACTTATTGTGGACCCTTGTCCTCTCCATATCCATGCGCAGCGACCAGTGCCCTTACTGGTAAACCATGCACAATAATTGGGTTGGACTTCCACCTGCCAGTAGGGCATGAAGGCCAAGTACGCGATGACCGAACATCGCCGCCAGTATCCCGCCGTCTGCCTTGGCCGCACAACCGCTATTGTTTCATGCAAAACGCACAGATTATCCCACCCACCACCAATGGGGTGATGACAGCGCAGAGCATAAGTACTAAAGCAAGCAGGAAGGAAAACAAAAGCACAACTTAAGCCATATTTGTGATATTACGAACGTGTTTGCGATTTCGCTTCAGCGATTAGCTCGGCGTGTATTTCTTGCAACTACCGGCGTAAAAGCGGTTCATGGTATCGAGCTAAACTATCTCTAAAGCTAAAATCCTCGAACGTCAGGAAGACGGGCTCCATTTGATCAGAACGATCCACATTCGATCCACCCCTGATGTTCGAGCACAATCCCATCGGAACCTTCTCAAAAACAGCGGCTTGGTCCGGATCATGGTCCTATGTCCTCAGCGATGAATTAGGCTGGGGATCCAGAAGCCATGGTCTCGGTTGTGGCAGGTTCATATCCGTCGATTAGCGAAGGTGGAGGAATAAGGTCTGCTTCTGGCCGATCGGGGAGGTTGAGGCTGTTGGCTATTCATAAATCCCCCCACAATAAGTACAACGTTGCCAACTTTCTCCAAGGTGGGTCGTCCGGTCCACACATGGTTGCGGAACCCACGTGATCGGCACGCTTCCGTGCGCTGATGCGCTCTTTCCTGGAGCGCTCATTCGCTGGCGGGGTCGCGTTCGCGGCACGAGGCATGACAGCGCCATCGCGAGAATTAATCGCTTCATCTTGCCTCTCCTGGCTGCTCCACGCCTATGCGTGAACCTCTGTGGCTGAAACTGTGCCGCGCACACACAGTGCGCATTTGTTCATGTTCACCGGCTCGGTAAGGTGGAGGTTCAGCTCCCTCCACGCGCGCCGCGGATCGGCCTCGCTGCCCCAGCCGGTGAGCGCCACAAGGACGCGGTCCTGGGCGTCCGGGAAGGGCCGCAAATACGGGCACGAGCTCGTAGCCATTCATGCCCGGTATGGCCTGATGTCGAGGAACACCGCCGCAAGGTGTCGCGGAGCTTCACCATCTTCGACGCCGTCTGCCCGTCGTGTGCGGAGGCAGTACCGTGTGGCCGCTGATGTCCAGCACCATGGCCATGCCGGGCTCGTCGTTGACGACCAGTACCTTGTAGCTGCTCCACGGCGCCTGGAGCGCGAAGGCGGCGTGGCCGCGACCGGTGCTGGCGCGTCCAGCGCGGCAGCCAGATGCGGAAGCAGGCTGCCGGCGCCCGGTCCTGGCGCTCTCGGCGACGACGCGGCCGCCCGCGATCTCGACCACTTTGATGAGCGCTCTAGGCCGATGCCCAGCCCACCCTGGTGCATCTTCCAGGCGCGCCGGACCTGCGCGACCGGTCGAACACGTGCTCGATTGATATCGGGCGGACTGCGATGCCCGTGTCGGCCACCTCGATGAGCAGCATGCCCGCCACTAGCCTCGCCGCCGCGCAGCACCACGCAGCCTCCGCGCGGGGTGCTGCAGCTTGGCCGCGTTGTTCAGGAGGTCGCCCACCACCTGCACCAGCCGGTCGCAGTTTGTGCCGTGACCAGAGCGCCGAGTCCACGCCTTGCCAGGTGACCTTGTGACCCTGCGTGTTGAAGCACGCTCACGCCCTCCAGCGCCTGTTCGAGCACGGATTGCAAGCGACAGCGCTTGCTGCAGCAGGATCTTGCCAGCGGTATGCCGGCCATGTCGGAGGAGGTCGATGGAGGTGCACCATGTGGTCGAACTGTCTTAGCACCCTGATCCGCCTTGCAGGCCGCCTTTGATGTTCCCAGCAGGCGCAAGCCCGGGTGCGGAAGCGGCGAGCGCGTGTTGCTCGCAGTGCGCGTGGCGGCAACTCGTCCTTCTGGCGGATCCAGCTTTGAGTGCCTCGCGCGTGCGCACATAGTTGGTACTTGTTGACACAAGCGCCGGTCATCGTCTTTCTGCGTGGCCAGCTCCGGGTCGGAGGGTCCGGCCACGGATCGTACAGCCAGTGCACTCGAACCATCCGGGTTACCCGGAACTCCATCGAACCTCGTTCGCTGGATCGCGGCAGCGCTCGCAGTGGCGGATCACCTCCGCCGTGGTCCGGATGAACCAGCGCGATGAATTGGTCGAGGCTGCGCACCGCCTCCCCGGGGCGCAGGCCAAAATGGCCATCGAGTGTGCCATCCCAGGTGAGCCGGTTGTCCGGATGTCCGGAAGCTGCCGCGCGGCTTGCTTCCAGGGCCATCTCCAGTGCCAGTTCGGTGGTCTTGCGGCTCGTGATGTCCATGGCCGTACCGTTGGCGCGCACAGTGCGGGCGGTCCGTGTCCCTTGGCCGCAATCCAGCGAACCCGGCCGTCGTCGCGTTTCCCACCGGGCGCGGTACTCGACGTTGACAGTGCTGCTGCTGCCTGCGTATTGCAGCGGCTTGCGCGAATGGGTGGGCGACCAGCGCCGGGTCGTCCGGATGCAGGCCGCGAACAAGTTTATCCAGCGACAACGCTCCACGAGGCCGGCCGTGCCGAACACGACGCGCAGCCCCGGTTGCCAGATCAGGTTCCTCTTCCGGCACGTTCGATCCCTAGAACGTGCTCTTTGGAAGCGTCCGTGGCCAATACGGGAGGCGTCTTTGCTCTCGGCCAGGGCTCCGCTGGGTGCTCGCGGCGCGTGCGTTGTCCGCGGAGCAGCACCGTCGAGGCGGTTTCGATCGCTGCGCAGGTTCCGCCACCTGCCCCTCGTCGAGCAAGCCTGGGCGTGTAGGTGTAGCTGAAACAATGGTTGGGGTGTCGCGCTTGGTGACGAATGCTTTGTTCTCGAAGGAGAGCGACTCGCTGCCACAGCCTCGTTCAACAACCCCAGTTCGCTCCAGATCTGGCTCCAGAATGGGCCATCGAATGGCCGAGCGCAGCGGGATGTTTGTCGCCGAGGATAGGAATGTAGCCGTCGT
Source organism: uncultured beta proteobacterium (assembly GCA_963729765.1). Lineage (GTDB taxonomy): Bacteria > Pseudomonadota > Gammaproteobacteria > Burkholderiales > Burkholderiaceae_D > Telluria. The sequence goes on from CAVSPL010000024.1 coordinate 4,014, forward strand.
TGTAGAGCGAGATGTGGCGTGGCCCCCCAGGCGATGAACATAGGCCGCCGCGCACGCAGGATCAGGCTTCAGAGCTCACTTTGCTAGCAGCGGCCATGATTCCAGTGGTCCACGCGTTGCTGACCAGTCGTGGCCACGGATCAGTGCGCCCATGGCGCCACCACCCAACTGGGAAGCTGCGGCTGGTCGGAGGGTCTATTATTGGTATATCCTCAGCTCACGGCGAGAGCGATTGTCAGCTTGGATTGGATGAAGTCTTATTTTTATAGACACAGGATACCACCTGACCCGGTCGTGATCACGAATGCTCAAATGCAGGTGGCGGCTAGCGATGGGCAGCCAGTCGAATTGCCCGGTTCTTCAAAAATACGTGAATTGAATGGATACAGGTGGGCGTATACGTGTTCATACACAGCTTTGACCTCCTGTTCAGGATTTGACTGTCTTCGTTTACCTTGCACACAATTGCAGCTAGCGCGCACTTCTGGTAAGCGGCACGACCACGCCATTGCGGAGGGGTCGTCGACATTCAACTCGAGGGCGGCGCGTGCCAGGAGTCCGCCCTCGTACAGCGTCGGGCCGTGGCCGAGCGACACTGGGTGGACGAGAAACAGGTACTCGTCGATCAGATCCAGCCGGTCCACGCGGTCGCGAGCGTGCCGCTACCGAGGAGCACTCCTGCCGGGGCCGCGTCCTTGAGCTGCTCCAACGCGCGCGCAGGTCGCCGGTGATGTGGTGGCTGTTCGCCCACGGAATTCAGGGCGCGTACACGACACGACTGTAATTCGCCGGCCTCCAGCTTCACCGCCCACTCGCGATCGCTGGCGGCGCCTCCGCGCCGCCCGCGCGCGACGGCGGGCCTAAAAGCTCTCCATCATCTCGTACGTAGAGCCCCCCCCAAGCATCGCCCCGCTCGCGTTCATGAGGGGGGTGAAGAATGCGCGCTCTCGTCGTCGGCGATCCCCTCCTTGTGGTCGACATAGCCGTCCAGGGTGATGTTGATACAAAGGTCAAACATCACGTCCTCCGTTCTCGGATGCTACTCCTGCCGCTCCAACCGCAGCAAGGCCGCCGCCATCATCTTGGCAAACGTCTTTTTTTCTCACCACGCTGGTTCCTACTATTCCCGGGCATCGCACTGATGGTCGCGGTGTACTACTCCGTGCCCGCTGCGCCGGCCACGAGACTCAGCTCCCAGCTGGCACGGTTTCATGTCGCCTTCGATCAGGCCGATATCGATGCAATCCCGTGTCCGTTCACCTGCACCAGCAGGCGGATCGTCCGGCTGAAAAGAAAACGGGCGGTGCCCAGTTGTTTGGGACCACTGCCTGGGTCCCCGCCACTGCGGGACACCACGCGCGGCTGGTCAGGGTCGGGCAGGTAGTCGTAATCGGTGAGAATGCGCCAGACCGGCGTGGCCTCCACCGTACCGCTCGACCTGATCTGATAGCTCTGTCGCCTTCGGCTATCTGACGCGCTCTGACGTTCAGTTCGAATTTTGGCACGCCAGGCTGCGCCGTCTGGCGAGGGCCGGCGCCCGAGACCGACAAGACGCAGCAGAGACAGGGACGTTCGAGAGGCCGACACCCGGCATCCGCCGAGGGTAACATGCGGATTGGTTAGCGCCGCGCGACGATGTGGGTACTGAGAGCAGTCCACCACCGACCGAAAACGGCGTGACGCCGAAATCCGTCTTGTCAGGCGCCGTTCCACTTGCTCACCTGCCGCTGTGTCGACTGCTGCCGGCAGCGCCAGCGAATCGCCAGCCGCCGTGCAGCGTGACGGCGACGCGCAGCAGGCTGTCTGCCTGCCGCTGCGCACTGCAGCACTAGCGCTGCGCCTCGAGTACCGGGCCGAGCATGTTTGTGCGCGTGCCCTCGACCGCTTGCGGGGACGGTTGTTTGTCGATGCCGGCGTCGGCGCAGCAGTCGCGGCTCGTCGAACTGCTCATCTGGTCGACGCGGAAGTCTGTCGCGCCGCCCGTGTTGGGGCGCGACAAAGCCGGACAGCGTGTGACTGGCCACGACGCGGCCATGCCCCAAGCCGCGCCATCAGGCCGCGCGGCGCGCCGTGACGCGATAAGCGAGGCCTGCGAGTCGGATCCGCATAAGCGGTGACACCGGGAGTTGTCCCTACGCGCTTGGATCGGCTGGCCCGCACGGCGCAAGCTGCCCACAGGCGGCCAGCAGCGGCGGCGAAAGGTCGCGATCCCGGCCGCCGTCACAGTCGACATTGCGCAGCGCCGACGCGGCGCGCGAGCTCGGTGCAATGCGGGCCAATCGCCGGCCACGATCGCGTCCTTCGCGTCAACCAGGAGCCGCCGACGCAGGCCACGTTCTTGCAGGCCAGGAAGGCCGACGCGGTCTCGATTGAGACGCCCGCCGGTCGGGGAGAAGGTCACGTCAGGCAGCGGGCTGCCGATTGCGTTGAGCATGCCGACGCCGCCCGCCGGTACTGGCCCGGGAACAGTTTTAGTTGGCGGAAACTGGCTTCGCGCGCAGCCATCACTTCGGATGGCGTCATCACGCCCGGCAGCAGCGGCAGGCCGCTTTTCTTTGCCGCTTCGATCAGGGCGTTGGTCAGGCCCGCGAATACTTCGCCTGGGTCAGGCCGCGCCGACGCCGACGATGGCGCCTTCGGACGCCATGTCGCGAATCGCCTGCAGGCCGTGCGCGGTACGCAGCGTCACTTCGAGCACGCGGATGCCGCCTGCAACCAGGCTTTGCTGAGCACGGTGCTGCGCCGGGGTCGTCGATGGCAATCACGGGAATGACGCTCGCCGAGCCGACGATGTCAAGTACGGTCACGGCCACTAGTAGTCACTTCGGGGGTCTTGGAACAAAAAGTCTTCGTTGGAGCCGGCAGCGGCTCCCATGCGAAGGGGCACGGTGGTTTGCTTCGGCGAGGCGGAAGGTGGCGCTCTTCTCCCGCACTGCTTGCGGAACATGGCGAACAGGCTCCGCCTCGCCCGTGCCAATGTGGGACGACGAGATATCGGCCGTCACCTGCTTGTGCGTTCCCACTCTCGCTCGGGAACTGAGCGCCTCCAGGGTGCCGGTGGGCGCAGACGCGCATGATGTCGCCATCGCGCACCCAAGCCAGCGGGCCGCCGGCCAGGATCTTTCGGGGCGACACGTGGATCGCCGCCGGCACCTTGCCCGAGGCGCCCGACACGCGGCTGTCGGTCACCATCGCCACCTTGAAAAGGTGTCGCGCAGCGCCGGGTCAAGGCATGCAGCTCCGGCATCGTCGGCGCGTGGGCCCTGGAAGCGGATCACGGCCACGAAGTCGCGGTTCAGGTGCCCCGCCTTATACGCGTGCATGAGTTTTGCCAATTGAAGGCTGAGGAGGCGCTTCGACGGTCTGGTGTTCCATTTTGGCGGCCGAGACTTTCATCACGGCGCGGCCTAGGTTGCCTTGACCAGCACCATGCCGCCGTTCTGTGCCGAACGGGTTGGTGCGGACGCAGGATATTCTTCGTCGCCGCTCTGTGCGCACGTCGCGGGAGAATGCACCGCGTTCTCGTCCAGGAAAGCCTCCTTGAGTGCTTGCGCAGGCCGTGGCCGAGGATGGTGTCGACGTTGTCGTGCGCCAGGCCCGCATCCAGCAGTTCGCGGATCACGAAGCCGGGCCGCCAGCGGCCTGGCAGTGATTGATGTCGGCTTCGCCGTTCGGGAGACGCGCCGCCGGCATCGTGATCGACTGGAACGACTTCAACGAGCTGTCGAAAGTCGTGCCGCTGCTCACCCGCATCTACCCGAACGGCGAAGCCGAATAAACACTTCCAGGCTGCCGGGGGCCCGGGCATCGTGATCCGCGAACTGCTCGATGGCGGCCTCGGCCACGACGACGTCAACACCATCCTCGGCCACGGCCTGCGTTAGCACTGCATGGAGGCTTTCCTGGACGGACGGCGCGCGAGTCTGGCCGCGACGTGCCGCGCAGAGCGGCGACGAAATCGTGCTGCGTCCGGCCGCCAACCCGTTCAGCAGCAGATGGCGGCATGGTGCTGGTGAAGGGCAACCTCGGTCGCGCGGTCATCGAAGATCTCGGCCGTCAAACCCGAACACCAGACCGTCGAAGCGCCGGCGCTGACCTTCGATCGCAGGAAGACTTCATGCACGCGTTCAAGCGCGGCGAACTGAAGCGCGACTTCGTGGCCGTGATCGCTTCCAGGGTCCGCGCGCCAACGGCATGCCGGAACTGCACAAGCTCACCCGGCGCTGGGAACTTGCAGGACGCCGGCTTCAAGCGTGGCGATGGTCACCGACGGCCGCATGTCGGGCGCCTCGGGCAAGGTGCCGGCGGCGATCCACGTGTCGCCCGAGTCCTGGCCGGCGGCCCGCTGGCCGGGTGCGTGACGGCGACATCATCCGCCTCGACGCCGCCACCGGCATGCTGGAGGCGCGGTGCCGGCCGACGTGTGGCCGCGCGCGAGCCGGCCACGGCCGATCTGTCGTCGAACCACTTCGGCATGGGCCGCGAACTGTTCGCCATGTTCCGCAATGCCATCAGCGCGGCGAGGAGGGCGCGACCACCTTCCCGCTGCCCTCGCCGATGCCGACCACCGTGCCGCTGCACGATGGCGCCGACAGCGGCGAAATCATGCCCGGCTCCGACGAAGATTTCTGATCAAGAACCGAAGTGACTGACCATGACCATGACCGTACTTGAAATCATGCGCTCGGCGAGCGTGATCCCGGTGATCGCCATCGACGACCCGGAGCACGCCGTGCCGCTGGCGAAAGCGCTGGTGGCCGGCGGCATCCGCGTGCTCGAAGTGACCCTGCGCACCGCGCACGGCCTGGCAGGCGATCCGCGCCATGGCGCAGGTCGAAGGCGCCATCGTCGGCGTCGGCACCCTGACCCAGCGCCGAGGAATTCGCTGCCGCGCGCGACGCCGGCGCCGTGTTCGGCGTCTCGCCTGGCCTGACGCCGCACTGATCGAGCGGCCAGGAAAGCGGCCTGCCGCTGCTGCCGGGCGTGATGACGCCGTCCGAAGTGATGGCCGCGCGCGAAGCGGGCTTCCGCCAACTCAAGCTGTTCCCGGCCGTGCCGGCGGGCGGCGTCGGCATGCTCAACGCGATCGGCGGCCCGCTGCCGGACGTGACCTTCTGCCCGACCGGCGGCATCTCGATCGAGACCGCGCCGCAATTCCTGGCCTGCAAGAACGTGGCCTGCGTCGGCGGCTCGTGGCTGACGCCGAAGGACGCGATCATGGCCGGCGACTGGGGCCGCATCACCGAGCTGGCGCGCGCCGCGTCGGCGCTGCGCAAGTAAATCCATGCGACGCCGTTGGCGGCTGCTGACGGCGGCCGGGATCGCGACCGCCGCGCTGCTGGCCGCCTGGGGCAGCGGCGCCGCCGTGCCCGGCCCGCGCAGCCGATCCAGGCGCGTACCGTGCAGGGACGACTCCCGGCGTCGCCGCCTAGCGGTCGATCCGCATGCCTCGCTCATAGCCGTCACGGTACGCCGCGCGGGCCTGATGGCGCGGCTCGGGCATGACCAGTCGTGGCCAGCCACACGCTGGCGGGCTTTGTCGCGCCCGACGCGGGCAGCGCCGACCTCTCTTTCCGTCTCGACCAGATGACCGTCGACGAGCCGCAACTGCTGCGCGACGCCGGCATCGACAAACAACCGTCGGCGCAAGCGGTCGAGGGCACGCGCACAAACATGCTCGGTCCGGTACTCGAGGCGCAGCGCTATCCGGTGGTGACGCTGCATGCGCAGCGGCAGGCCGACGGCCTGCTGCGCGTCGCCGTCACGCTGCACGGCACCACACGATCGCTGGCGCTGCCGGCCACGGTGCGCATCGACGCGGCGCAGGTGAGCGCAAGTGGAACGGCGCGCCTGAAGCAGACGGATTTCGGCATCACGCCGTTTTCGGTCGGGGGCGGACTGCTCTCGGTACAGGACGAGCTGGAGGTGCGCTACCACATCGTCGCGCGGCGCTAAAGCCGATAGCGCGCATGTTACCCTCGGCGGATGCCATATCGCCTCTCAAACATGCTGCTGCTCTGCTGCGTCTTGTCGGTCTCGGGCACCGCCCTGGCCGCGGCGCAGCCTGGCGTGCCCAAGTTCGAGCTGAACGTGAGCGCGTCAACGGCGCCGAAGGCGACAAGGTCTACCAGGATCAGGTCGAGCGGTACGGTGGAGGCCACGCCGGCCGCTGTCTGGCGCATTCTCACCGATTACAACCACCTGGCCGACTACCTGCCCAACCTGACCAGCACGCGCGTGGTGTCCCGCAATGGCGACAGGGCCATCGTCGAACAACTGGGCACCGCCCGTTTTCTGTTTTTCAGCCGGACGATCCGCCTGCTGGTGCAGGTGAACGAACGGGCGCCGGATCGCATCGATATCGGCCTGATCGAAGGCGACATGAAAGTCTACCGCGCCAGCTGGGAGCTGAGTCCTGTGGCCGGCGCAACGGGCACCCGGGTGGTCTACAGCGCGACCATCGTACCGAAGTTCGATGTGCCGGGAATCGTCGGAACCAGCGTGGTAAAAAAGGATGTCGCCAGGATGATGGCGGCGGCCTTGTTGCGGTTGGATCGGCAGGAGTAGCATGCCACTCCGGTACTTCGCTGACGTCTGGCAGCACTTCTTGCTTGTCCTGTGAGTGACATCGCCATACACTGAGCGCTAGTAGACTGAAATCATGGTCATGCTTCACGGCTGAGCAAGGCAACCATGTTATGCCAGCTGTTTCCTATCAATTCAGAGTTAACCCAATCAACCTGTGCGAATCGCTCCTGCGCCGCCGATATATCGAGCCATACCAATGATCGACTCCCCCGACCAGCCGCACTTCCGCGGCGGTGGCGCCATGGGCGCACTGATCCGTGGCCACGACTGGTCGACGACGCCGCTCGGACCACTGGAATCATGGCCGCTGTCCTTGAAGACGGCTGTGAGCCTGATCCTGCGTGCGCAGCAGCCGATGTTCATCGCCTGGGGGCCACGCTCCATCTCGCTCTACAACGACGGCTACATCCCTATCCTCGGCGACAAACATCCCGCTGCGCTCGGCCATTCAATGGCCGACGTCTGGAGCGAGATCTGGGACGAACTAGGGTTGTTGAACGAGGCCGTCATGCGCGGCGAGTCGCTGTCGTTCGAGAACAAGCCGTTCCAGTTGGCCAGCCGCGAGACGCCCGGGCCGCATTATTTCAGCTTCACCTACACGCCCTTGCTCGATGACGACGGGCAGGTCGCGGGCATCTTCTGCGCAGCGATCGAAACCACCTCGACGGTGCTGCTCGCGGACAACGCACGCGCCGCGAGCGCAGCCCAGCAGGCCCTTGCCGAGAGCGAAGAACGCCTGCGTCTGGCCACGGACGCTTCCGAGATCGCGTTCTGGGATGTGAACGTGCCCGAAGGCAGCCTGATCTGGCAACCGGGGCTGCGAACCATGTTCGGCATCACGACCGATGAATCGCTGTCGCTGGACGACTTCTTCGCGGGCCTGCATCCGGACGACCGGGCGCTGGTCGGCCCACGCATTCGCGCAAGCATGCGATCCGCAGCGGCGCGCGCTGTACAACGTCGAGTACCGCACGGTGGGACGCGACGACGGCCGGGTTCGCTGGATTGCGGCCAAGGGACGCGGACTATTCGACGCCGCCGGCCGCTGTGTGCGCGCCAACGGCACGGCGATGGACATCACGAGCCGCAAGACCACCGAACTGGCGACTGGAGATGGCCCTGGAAGCGAGCCGCACCGGCACCTTCCACTGGGACATCCCGGACAACCGGCTCACCTGGGATGGCGCGCTCGATCGCCTGTTCGGCCTGCGCCCCGGGGAGGCGGTGCGCAGCCTCGACCAATTCATCGCGCTGGTTCATCCGGACGACCGCGCCGAGGTGATCCGCCGGTGCGAGCGCTGCCGCGATGCCGGCGACGATTTCGAGATGGAGTTCCGGGTGGTGTACCCGGATGGTTCGGTGCACTGGCTGTACGACCGTGGCCGGACCTTCCTCGACCCGACTGGCCGCGCGAGGACAATGACCGGCGCTTGTGTCGACATTACCAACTACGTCCGCACGCGCGAGGCGCTCAAGCTTGCCGATCGCCAGAAGGACGAATTCCTGGCCACGCTCGCGCATGAGTTGCGCAACCCGCTCGCACCTTTGCGCACCGGGCTGCACCTGCTGCAGAACATCAAAGGCGGCCTGCCGAGCCAGGCGGATCAGGTGCTGGGCATCATGCAGCGCCAGTTCGACCACATGGTGCACCTGGTCGACGACCTGCTCGACATCGCCCGCATCCGGCAGGGCAAGATCCTGCTGCAGCAGGAACCGCTTTCACTGCAATCCGTGCTCGAACAGGCGCTGGAGGGCGTGCAGGCGCTGCTCGACGCGCAGGGCCATAAGGTCATCTGGCAAGGCGTGGATCCGGCGCTCTGGGTCACGGGCGACCCGACCCGGCTGGTGCAGGTGGTGGGCAACCTGCTGAACAACGCGGCGAAGTACACGCCGCGCGGAGGCTGCGTGGTGCTGCGCGGTGGCGAGGCTAGTCAGCCGGGCATGCTGCTCATCGAGGTGGCCGACACGGGCATCGGCATCCCGCCCGATATGATCGAGCACGTGTTCGACCGGTTCGCGCAGGTGCAGCAGCACCTGGACCATGCGCAGGGTGGGCTGGGCATCGGCCTGAGCGTCGTCAAGGGCCTGGTCGAGATGCACGGCGGCCGCGTCGTCGCCGAGAGCGCCGGCCCGGGCGCCGGCAGCCTGTTCCGCATCTGGCTGCCGCGTGCGGACACGCCGGCGCCGGTCGCGGCCACGCCGCCTTCGCGTCCGGGCGCCATCGAGCGCTACAAGGTGCTGGTCGTCGACGATAACCGCGACGCGGCCGAGACCATGGCCATGGTGCTGGAAATCAGCGGCCACGCGGTACTCCTCGCACACGACGGGCAGACAGCGGTCGAGATGGTGAAGCTGCATGACCCTGCGGTGGTGTTCCTCGACATCGGCATGCCGGGCATGAATGGCTACGAGACTGCATCGCTGTTGCGGGCCTTGCCGGGCGCCCAGGCCCGCGTGCTGGTGGCGCTCACCGGCTGGGGCAGCGAGGCCGATCAGGCGCGCAGCCTCGAGGCGGGTTTCGACCTCCACCTTACCAAGCCGGTCGACATCGACAAAGTCCAGCGCGTGCTGTCGGCGCGGTTCAGCCACGAGGTTCACGCGTCGGCGCCGTAAGCGCCCAGGAGAGGCAAGATGAAGCGATTAATTCTCGCGATGGCGCTGTCATGCCTGCATGCAGCGAACGCGACCCCGCCAGCGAATGAGCGCTCCCAGGAAAGAGCGCATCAGCGTACGGCAGCGGTGAAATCGAACGTGCCCGATCACGTTGGTTCCGCAACCATGCTGCAGGACCGGACGATCCCCTGGATAAAGTTCGCAATGTTCCTGTATTTGTGGGGGGATTTATGAATAGCCAACAGCCTCAAGCCTGCAATCGGCCAGAAGCGGACCTTTACCTCGTCGACCTTCGCTAATCGACGGATATGAACCTGCCCACAATCGAGACCATGGCTTCTGGGAACCCCAGCCTAACGATCACTGAGGACATCGCATGGGAGACTTTCCCGGACCAAGCCGCTGACTTTTTGAGAAGGTTCAATGGGATTGTGCTCAAACGGATCGATACAGGGGTGGATCGAATGTGGATCGTTCTGATCAAATGGAGGCCGTTCTTCCTGACGTTCGAGGATTTTCCTTTGAGGATGACGCTCGACTCCATGAACCGCTTTTTTACGCCGGTAGTTCAAGAAATACACGCCGAGCTAATCGCTGAAGCGAAATCGCAAACACGTTCGTAATATCGCGATTGTCCGCTTAGGGTCTCGGTTTCCCTTTTTCCTTCCTGCTTGTTTTAGTCTTTATGCTCTGCGCTGTCATCAGCCCATTGGTGGTGGGTGGGATAATCTGTGCGCTTTGCATGAAACGATGGCGCTATGCGGGCGGCCGGGCGGGGACGACGGCGGGGATCTCGGCGGCGATGTTCGTCATGGCGTACTTCGGCCTTCATGCCCTACTGGGGCAAGATGTCGAAGTCCAACCGATATCTATCGCAGTTGCCGGTGGAGTCGGTTTTACCGTAAGGGCGCTGGTCGCCTGCGCATGGATATGGAGGAATGCCAGCAAGGGTCCAGCGACGGCGAATAAGTCTGTCTCGGCTCATTAGCAGACGGCCGCAACGTTATTTTATGAATGGCGTATGTGACGCGGTGGTGTTCTCGAAGTAGCTGTTCAAAACGGTATTCGTGCGATCTACATTAAGATCGTCGGACTCTCACTCTTCTACAAGTAGCCGATGGATGACGTTTCTCTTCGGCGCTCGCATTCGCAGCGCTGGCGCCCCCTCACCGAAGGCGAAGTCGCCATGGCATCGCTGCTGTTTCGCGACGCCATCGACTACATGCGCGTGCGCATCCACGCCCGCCGCTACATGCCCTTCCAGCCGAAGAACTGCGCGATGACGCCGAACGGCAGTCTCAACTTTCACGCGTCCTGCTTTCTTGACGACTACGCGCAGGCATCCGTCACCGACCAGCACTAATTCATGCACGAGATGGTGCTGTTGTGGCAGTGTGCACACTGGCAATCTAAGTGATTGCGAGCAAAACGAACCAGCGCTGCGTCTGAAAGCACTTCTTGCTTGTTCTACAAATAACATCGCTCTACACTGAGGCATTGCAGTCGTCCGCTATCGGCCTATTGCGTTGAAAAAGTCCGCTTGAGTTCGCGATCTCGCTGACCTGTCGCTGTCTAACAGGTCATGAACGATGGAGGCCGCGATGATGGGACGCCAGGCAACGAAGCGGGAGCTATTCGTGTCGGTCAGTCTAGACGAATATGTTCCCGAAGACCATCTATTGAGAGCGGTGGACCGCTACCTCGACCTCAGCGAATTTCGCGCGAATCTCGCTGATTCATACAGCCATACCGGCCGGCCGTCGATCGATCCCGAGCTGATGGCCCGCATGCTCATCATCGGCTACTGCTACGGAATCCGGTCGGAACGCCGGCTGTGCGAAGAAGTCGGCATGAACCTCGCGTACCGCTGGTTCTGTCGTCTCGGCCTGAAAGACAAGGTGCCGGATCACTCGAGCTTTTCGAAGAATCGGCATGGCCGTTTCCGCGATCACGACGCTTTTCGCCAGCTGTTCGATTCGGTGCTTCGACGCTGCATGGCCGAAGGCCTGGTGCAGGGCGAGGGTTTTGCGACCGATGCCAGCATGATCAAGGCTGACGCCCAGCGTCACCGTTCTTGCCCAGGAAATGCCGGTATCGACTGGGGTGATCCGGAGCAGGCAAGCCGACCGGTGCGCGAATATTTGGCCGCGTTGGAGCAGGCAAATCCAGTACCCCGGTGCCGAAAAGAATATCGCTCACCGATCCAGCATCGACCTGGACTGCCGCTGCCGGGCCGGCTATTTTTGCTTACTCGACAAATTACCTGATCGATTTGAAAGCGGGACTGATCGTCGACGTCGAGGCATCGGCCGTAAACAAAATGGCCGAGGTCGAAGCGACCAAAATCATGATCGACCGTGTCGAGGAAAAATTCGCGATCAAACCGCAGCGACTGGTGGGCGATACGAACTACGGTGTCGCCGCAATGTTGGGCTGGCTGGTTGATGAAAAAGGGATCGTCCCGCACGTTCCAGTCTGGGATAAATCCGAGCATCACGACGGCACTTTCAGCCGTACCGATTTCATCTTCGACGTCGAAAACAACCAGTATGTTTGCCCTGCCGGCAAGTACCTCAGGCCACCCCGGCAAGCCAGGCGAAAACACCATTTCGCTATCGGGCCAGCGTGTACGACTGCCAGGTTTGCGAGTTGAAACCGAAGTGCTGCCCCAACATGGTCGCCCGAAAAATCGACCGCAGCCCCCAGGAACCTGCACGCGATATCGCTCGTGCCATCGGCAAGACCGAGGCTTATCGCGTGTCGCGCCGGGAGCGAAAGAAGGTGGAGATGCTGTTTGCCCACCTCAAACGCATCCTTAAACTCGGCCAATTACGCTTGCGTGGCCCCAGCGGTGCCCATGATGAGTTTCTTTTAGCGGCAACGGCACAAAATCTTCGGCGAATGGCCAAAAAACTGTTCATGCCGAAACAAGAAGCTCGAATTAGCGATGAGTTGACCGAACACAGCGTTGGCTACGCCGCGATTCTTTCCTGTACAGTTACTTAATCATGACCGCTCTTGCCTGCGAGTTTTTCAACGCAATAGGCCAGAAGCGGTCGTTCCCGGTTTAGTCTATAACCGCAACCAGAGGACCAAGTGAATAAGAATTACTGTTTATCAGTCGCACTCATGTTGCTTTTTTCGGTGGCGCACGCGCAGGTTGACTGTGACAAGCTGGACGAAGCTGGGGAAGATGCGCAAAACATAGTTCCGGATTTCGGGTCTGGTCGCGATATTGTGGTGGAAAGGTAGATTGCAGTTCTACTCTGCCCCAGATGCAAGCTGCGAGATGGATGGCTGGTTTGTTGTGCCTGGAGACACATTATTCGCAAAATTTACCTATAAGGGCTTCACCAAAGTCTCATTCATCTCTATGAAGAAGACTTATCGCGACGTAACAGCATGGGTGATTTCATCGAGGTTGCGCGAAAACGGTAAGGGCATCGTCCCAGGGCACTAAATATGATGACGAAGAGACGCGCAAAAAATAGCGAACTCGGTGAAGTCAAGTTGCTGGTTTTTTATCGCTTTTGAAGGTCGGCTTTGGGTCGGAAGCGGACGCTACAATACGTCCGAAACCGGCCATAAGCAGACGTTCCGTCTGCTTACGAACAAGTCATATGATATTTTCAAAATGAAACATCCGATCTAAACTGAGGTGCAGAAATCATAACAACCTCGGGAGAGCTGATGAAGACATGATCAGTTTAGTAGTTGCCGCCTTCGAACTTTTGGATGCGGCAACAAAGCACCGGAAATCGGAGCCGACAGCGGCGACAGTGGTGGCGACAGCGTCGTAAAGTGCACCGAGCGCGGTGTCGCATACTTCAAAGAGATCGGTTCATACCCAACGCTGACGAGCGCTCCAAATGCTGGCCGTGCGGCGGAAGATGTGGCAATGGAACGTTGCCAGCGCACGTTGACCGCATTTAAGTGATAAGAATCGTCCTCCCACCGGCAAAGTTTAACGGCAAGCTCCAGATGTGCGAAATTCCACTGAGTACGCCCAGAAATAAATGTGTTTTCGGCTGCCATAAGAGCACGCGCTGCTGCGTTGGCCCGTGCTTGCAGTGCTCCCACCACGGCGCACTCGCCTCGCACCATATCCGGTTCTGTTTACCAAACTAAATTTATTTCCGGTCGAGTACTTAGCACGAAATACCATTTCTTAGAGACAAGGCGTGCCTTCCGGCATACCGCCAAGGACTCAACGACGCTAATGGTTGTCGCGCGTGGAACCTTAATTGGGTAAAGAGATCAACGGAAAGATTGTCTGGTAATTGACGGCAGTGCATTGTGCAGAACCATCATTCACACAAATGCGGGCTCGGACGAAACGAACGCAGTTCGTTGCATTTGGGTTGGACATGCAAATCGTGCGGTTGTTGCGAGGGCATGTCGGCACCGATGCGTCGTCGATTCTCGTCATCGACAGGCTCCCGTCGCTTTGTCGGGTAAGCGCCAAATAATCATCTGTACGTTGTTGTCCGTCACAGGTGTAGAAAGTACTAGCTCGCCAGGTGAATTTCGAAAGATGGCGTCTTGCCTGATCCGGGCCATTGCTGCGTCGTCGCGAAAATTGGCCACGGAGGCTGCAGCTGCCGCACGTCGCGTTACTTCCTGAACGGTATTAATGACGAACATGGCACGCGCCAACTCAAGTACGCCGAATACGAGCGTAAAAAACATGATCGCTAGCAGGGCAAACTCGACGGCTGCAACGCCGCGCTGAAAGCGCAATAAAGGCCAATGACCCTTCGCCAGTTTATTAGTTTCCCTCACATAGCGCAGCTCCGCCCTTCCGACAATCAAAATGCCGTAGCGGCCGACGTCGACGACGTTGAAAAGATCGTCGAGGATGCCCATCCGCACTGTGACTGTCACAGTGCGAGGTAGAGGCGCGTCCCAGACGCTGTCACAACGTGCTCCGCCGCACTGGATCTCCACGCGAGGTCGTGCGCCGCGTCCAGGGCCGAGTTCAGCAATCTCCGCTTGGACGATCTCGTTTGCGATCGCGGCAGCAGCCGGCGCAAGCACGGTCGTCACGCATTTCCTGTTCTGAAACTGATGAAAGATATCGTGCGGCGTCATACGCGGCTTTTTGCGCTACCGTGTAATGCCAGAAAACGCGTGCGAAAAAAATAAAGAGGGTCAGTACCAGCACCAAAACGGGAAGAAGGACCGCGAACTCGACCGCGGCAGCGCCGCGCTGTCGGGGCCAGCATCGTAGAGGGATGTTCATGGATAAAGTATCACCTGGCCAGTCAACGTGTTCGGCCACGATCCAGCAAACTCGGCATAAATGCTGCTTGTGGTGGCTGGAACCGTCATAAAAAACTTACCCACGGCGAGCGCAGTTGCCGCGACATCTCTGACCCGCAGGAACTGGATAAGCCAGCAGAGGTACATGTAAGACCCTGCGGTTCGTGGCAGAAAGGCGTACGTGGTTTGCGGATGGAGAGCTGTAGTTCGCTCCAATCGTTGCGAAATACGGTGGTTTAGACGGGTAACTGCTCGCCTCCGGTGCTGGGGCGGTCGGATACAAGCTTGCCCAATCCAGCGGAAAAGTCGCCGACCAGCTCGCTGGATCGCATTCGTTGGTGAATAGAAGGAACGCTCTATTGGTTTCGCGTAAGACCACAAGGGACCATATTGACTGCGATTAGCTCCCAGTGGCGGGGTATTCAAGTCCGCGATCCGTTCCTAATTCGGCCGCCTGTCGTGGTGGAAAGTGCGCTTTGCATACCTGGTTTGGGATCATCCGACGAGTTAGCCGTAGATTGGTCATAGGCATACGACTTGATATTAAAATCGGAAGGCGCGCCGTTTGGATTACAGGCGTCCCTGAGTACTGATCAAACCTGAAATTCAGTTCTCTGAAGAGAGAGGCGATTGGGAAAGGTGTCGTAACGCGGACATCCTGCCCCCTGTGATGCGCGGTATCCACATCCTGCCCGTGCAGATGAATGGGCCCACCGCGGTCGCGCTGACATTCGCCGATGCCCCTAATCCTCCAGGCGGAGCGAGCGGATCAATGAACAAAATTCGCCGGGGACGTACCGTTCGGATTGAGTTGCATGAGGTCGTAGCTTACGCCACGACGAAAACCATACTCGACAAGTTCCACTTGTCGCGGGTGGGCCCGGATTGGTCCTAGCCGCGCCAGCTTCCTCCGACATCGCGCAGATCGCTAACGGCAACACGTTGATGGTCGCGCGCCCTGCCACGGCGCGCTCCCTCACGGTCCCGGTCGCGTTAGCACTTCCGAGAAGTCCCAAAAAGATTGTTTTTACTTCGCCGACCGCTTGTCCCAAAGTAGAGGCGTCCACTTTCACATAAAAG
Organism: uncultured beta proteobacterium; assembly: GCA_963729765.1. Lineage (GTDB taxonomy): Bacteria > Pseudomonadota > Gammaproteobacteria > Burkholderiales > Burkholderiaceae_D > Telluria. The sequence continues at coordinate 19,557 of CAVSPL010000024.1, forward strand.
CGGCCAGCGGGCGCACCTCTTGCCGTTCCTGCACTCACCCAATCGGCATCGCGTGCGGGACTATTGCTAAACGTGAGGGCCTCGCGTCGCTCCAAACGAGGGTCGCACCATACTTGTATCGGAGGCGCGCTGCAGCTTCCGCGGCGGCGGCGACTGCCGCATCCACTCCGCCACGTTCTCCATTTGAACTCTGCGCGCAGCGGCCAGCGCTACCGTTTTGGCGATCGCATGCACATCCACCTTGCGGTTGTAGACTGAGCCGATGTCGAGGGCCAGCCCGCAAAAGCCGAGGATGACAAGCAGTACCACCGCAAACAACACCGCGAACGCGCCTGCCTGTTTGCCTGTCGCTGGAACCTGAGTGTGCATGTCGACCTATCGTAACTAGTTCTGCCCATGCAACGATTCTAAAGTTCCGCTACCACCGGCGATTGACCCTAAGGCAAGAGATACCACAGGTGTCTTTTTGTGTCCTCATCCGCTGGACATTGTCGTGCGTGCTCGCCATCGTCACGTCGGGCAGTGCGCATCCCTATTGCCGACTGGATACCGCCATTCGCGTTTTAGTGACTTCCGGTAGATCGTAAGGCTGGGCTGGACTGTCTGCTTTGGGTCTATTGCGTTGAAAAACTCGCAGGCAAGAGCAGTCTTGTTGAGTAACTGTACAGGAAACAATCGCGGCGTAGCCAAAGCTGTGTTCGGTCAGCTCATCGCTAATGCGGGTTCGTGTTTCGGCATGAACAGTTTTTTGGCCATTCGCCGAAGATTTTGCGCCGTTGCCGCTAAAAGAAACTCATCATGGGCACCGCTGGGACCACGCAAGCGTAACTGGCCGAATTTAAGGATGCGTTTTAGGTGGGCAAACAACATCTCCACCTTCTTTCGCTCCCGGCGCGACACGCGATAAGCCTCGGTCTTGCCGATAGCCCGAGCGATATCGCGGGCAGGTTCCTGGAGACTGCGGTCGATCTTTCGGGCGATCATGTTCGGGCAGCACTTCGGTTTCAGGTCGCAAACCTGGCAGTCGTACACGCTGGCACGATAGCGAAACGGGGTTTTGGCCTGGGCTTGCCGGGGCGGCCTGAGATACTTCCCGGCCGGGCAAACATACTGGTTGTTTTCGACGTCGAAGATGAAATCGGTACGGCTGAAAGTGCCGTCGTGATGCTCTGATTTGTCCCAGACTGGGACGTGCGGAACGATCCCTTTTTCGTCAACCAGCCAGCCCAACATGGCGGCGACACCGTAGTTCGTATCGCCCACCAGTCGCTGCGGTTTAATGGCAAATTTTTCCTCGACACGATCGATCATGATTTTGGTCGCTTCCACTTCGGCCATTTTGTTTACTGCCGATGCCTCGACGTCGACGATCAGTCCAGCTTTCAAATCGATCAGGTAATTTGTCGAGTAAGCAAAAATAGCCGGGCCGGCAGCGGCTGTCCAGGTCGAAGCCGGATCGGTAAGCGATATTCTTTTCGGCACGGGAGGCATTGGATTTGCCTGCTCCAATGCGGCCAGATATTCGCGCACCGGCCGGCTTGCCTGATCCGGGTCACCCCAGTCGATATCGGCGTTTCCTGGGCAAGAGCGGTGACGCTGGGCGTCGGCTTTGATCATACTGGCATCGGTTGCAAAACCTTCGCCTTGCACCAGGCCTTCGGCCATGCAGCGTCGGAGCACCGAATCGAAGAGCTTTCTAAAGGCGTCGTGATCGCGAAACCGACCATGTCGATTCTTCGAAAAGCTCGAGTGGTCCGGCACCTTGTCTTTCAGGCCGAGGCGGCAGAACCAGCGGTACGCGAGGTTCACGCTGACTTCTTCGCACAGCCGGCGTTCCGACCGGATTCCGTAGCAGTAGCCGATGATGAGCATACGCGCCATCAGCTCGGGATCGATCGACGGCCGGCCGGTATGGCTGTATGAACCGGCGAGATTGGCGCGAAATTCGCCGAGGTCGAGATAGCGGTCCACCGCTCTCAACAGATGGTCTTCCGGAACGTATTCGTCTAGACTGATCGATACGAATAGCTCTCGCTTCGTTGCTTGGCGTCCCATCATCGCGGCCTCCATCGTCATGACCTGTTAGACAGTGACAGGTCAGCGAGATCGCGAACTCAGGCGGGGTTTTTCAACGCAATAGGTCGATAGCAGACCTTCGCGACGCTTTTTATGAAGCAAGGTGGAGGTAAGGTGGGGATTCTGAGAGCTGTCCAAAGCGGTATCCGAGCAATCTACATTAAGATTGCCATGCCTTTCACTCTTCCCAAAGTAACCGATGGATGCCGTACCTTTTCGTCGCCTCGTTCGCAGCGCTGGCGTCCCCTCACCGCAGGCGAAATCGCCATGGCATCGCTGCTGTTTCGCGACGCCATCGACTACACGCGCGTGCGCATCCACGCCCGCCGCTACATGCCCTTCCAGCCGAAGAACTGCGCGATGACGCCCAACGGCAGTCTCTACTTTCATGCGTCCTGCTTCCTCGACGACTACGCCCGGGCATCCGTCACCAACCAGCACTGGTTCATGCACGAGATGGTCCACGTCTGGCAACACCAGCTGGGCTATCCGGTGCGCCTGCGCGGCGCGATACGCATCGGCCTGCCGTACCACTACGATCTGCATGCCGATGCGACGCTGGCCGACTACAACATGGAAGCGCAGGGCGACCTGTTGGCCGACTACTTCGTGCTGAAGTTTTTACAGCGTCCCGAAGCGATGCGACAACGGCGCTATCAGCACGACCTGGACTTGTATGAACGGGTGCTGGCGGGGTTCCTGGCGGACCCGGCCGACCGCGACAATCTGCACCGGGGTGTTGCGCGCAGGCTGGCGCGCTGGCCGCTGCGCCGCTGGGCGAGATGATCGGATAGACCTTCGCGTCCCGCTCCATTTCACCACACCCACCCTCCGGGTTTGATATTCCTCAATGCTGCTAAGCAGCAACATAATAGGCTTATTCCCCAGCCCCTCCTCCTGTTTTCCGAGACTTTCATGAAGCATTTTCTGACCCTTTTCCTTGCCGGCCTGCTCACTTTTCACGCGCATGCAGCGCCGCGCGTCGGCGAAGCCCAGGTGCGTAGCGGCAAGAACGAGCTGCCTTGCTTCACGATCGCCGAGCGGGAAGAGCAGCGCGGCGGCAGTCCGGATTTCCAGGCGGTGACGGTGACTGCCGGCGAGCGGGTCCTGTGGCGCATGGCGATGCCGCGCGAGCGTACCTTCCCGCTCGCCTCGAGCATGTGCATCCCCTATGGCGGCCGGGTGCAGGCGCTGCCGCAAACGCCGGCCGCGCCGCTCGAGCGCGGCATCGTCTACAACGTCGAGCTCAAGTCCCGTTCCGGCAAGAACGCGACGGCGCCTGCCTACGCCGCGCGCTTCTGCCTGACGCGCGGACCCGATGGCAGCACGGGCGTGCGCCAGATCGGTGCGGATCAACGCAAAGGATCGGACCTGTACGGTTGCCTGCGCTGAGTCCGCGCTTGCAGGCCTGCGACAAATGTCGTACGATTGCGTCATTAGTCACAAGACGCGAGTCCATCATGTCTATTCCATCGGTAACCGAACTGACGCTGCTGAAGTGTCTGTGGCGTCAACACCCCTTGTCCGCCCGTGAACTGCACGAGCAGGCCGCGGCGGAGCTGCAGTGGTCGTATTCGTCCACCCGCAAGACGCTCGAGCGGATGCTGGAAAAGAACATGGTCAGCCTGCAGGCCGTGCATGGCGTGAACGTGTACACGGCGGCGCTCGACAAGATCGAGACCCTGGCCGGTTTCGCCCGCGATTTCGGCCGCCGCGTGATGGAGATGGATGCGCCGCTGCCGGTGAACATGTTCACCGGCTCGAAGCTGGTCAACGACACCGAACTGGCCGAGCTGGAACAGTTGCTGCACGACTGGCCCGACAGCAAGGAGTAAGCGTGGCGACTTCCGTCTTCCCCCTCCTGTTCCTGCAGGCGAGCATCAGTGCGCTGGTCACGGCCAGCCTGGCCTGGACGCTGCTGGCCCTGGCGCGCCGGCGCTGGCCCGGCCTGGATGCGCGGCGCGCACCCTGGCTGCTGGCGCAACTGGCGGCTGCCGCGACGCTGGTGGTGACGATGCTGCCGGCGGCATCGCAACTGAGCCTGTTTGCAGCCGCGCCGCCGCCCGCCGCCGCACGATGGGCAGTGCAGGTGCCGGACACCATCATGACGGTCGTCCTCCAGGACAGGGCGGGCGAATTCGCCGCCCTCGACCTGCTGCCCGCGCTCGCATGGCTCTGGCTGTTTGCGTATGCTGCCGGCGCCGCCCGCCACGCGCTGCGCTGGCATCGCGTCCGGCGCGAGCTGCGCGCACTCCTGTTCGTCGCCGATCGGCTCGACGCCGCCAGCCTGCGCGCCCATCCGGCCTTCGCCTCGCAGCGCGCTGCGCTGCCGCCGGTGCTGGAGATCGATGCGCCGGTTTCCCCGATGCTGGCCGGCCTGGTTCATCCCGTCCTGCTGCTGCCGCGCCACCTGCGCGATTTGCCGGCGGCGCAGCAGCAACTGGTCGTCGCCCACGAGCTGATGCATCTGCGCCGCCGCGACCACCTGTGGCAGCACGCCGCCACCCTGTTGCAACTGCTGCTGTGGTTCGTGCCTTCCGTGCACAGCTTCCAGCGTCGCCTGCAATGGGCGCTGGAACTCGGCTGCGACCGCGCCGTGCTGGCGGGCCGCCCGCAAGCGGAACGGCGCAGCTATGCCGCGGCCCTGCTGGCGCAACTGGCCATGCAGGCGCGGGCAGGGCGCAACACCGGCCCCGATACGGCGCCGGCCTCGCTTGCCTTCGGTGCGCACGGTGCACAGGCGGTGGCGGACCGGATCCGCCTGATCCGCGACGCACACCCGGGCGCACGCCTTCCGCTGGCGAGCAGCTTCGCCTTGCTGCTGTTGCCGGCCCTGTGCGGCGCCAGCGTGCTGTTGCAGCCCCAGTTCGCGTGGCGCGACGCCGTCGATGCCGCGCCGGTCGCGCCGGCATGGCAAGCCCCGCTGGCGCACCTGCGCGTGACGGGCAGCTTCGGTGACATCAACCGTCCCGGCGGCAGGCCGCACCAGGGCATGGATTTCGGCACGGCGCGCGGAACCGCCGTGCTGGCGCCGGCCGACGGCAAGGTCGCCGTCTCCACCGACCAGTACGAAGGCGGCGCGCGCTACGGCAAAGTCGTCGTCATCGAGCACGCCGGCGGCACCCGCACACTGTACGCCCACCTCGATACCCGCCTGGTGCGGCCGGGCGAGCGCGTGCGGGCCGGCCAGCAGATCGCCTTGTCAGGCGCAACCGGCAAAGTCACGGGGCCCCATCTGCACTTCGAAGTCTCGCGCCAGGGCGCACCTGTCGATCCGCAAGCGCTCCTGGAAGGCAGCCGATGACACCAACCCGCAACTTCGGTATCGACTGCCTGCGCGGCCTGGCCATCCTGCTCGTGATCGTCCACCATCTGGCCCTGCCGTTTCGCCTGCCGCTGGGACCGAGCCTGCTTGGACAATGGCTGCCGAAACGCCTGGTCGACGCCATCAGCTTCAACGGCTACGAGGCCGTGTTCATCTTTTTCGTGATCTCGGGCTTCCTCATCGCGACCCGCATCCTCGAGCGCGATGGCGCGCTCGAACGGGTCGACCTGCGCCGCTTTTATGCGGCCCGTGCGCGCCGCATCCTGCCGCTGCTGGCCCTGGTGCTGACCGTGTTGACCCTGCTGGCCCTGATGCGCGTGCCGGGATTCGCGCCCGAGGACGGCCAGCAAACCGTGGGCGGCCTGCTGGGCTCCGCACTGAGCTTCACCTTCAACTGGTACGAAGGCCGCACCGGCTGGGCGCCGGCGGGATGGGACGTCCTCTGGTCGCTCTCGATCGAAGAAGTTTTCTACATCGGCTTCCCCTTGCTCTGCCTGGCGCTGCCGCGCCGGCTGCTGGTCCCTTTGCTGCTGGTGCTGGCGCTGGCCCTGATGCCGCTGCGCGCGCTGGTGCCCGTCAGCGACGAGGTGTGGTGGGAAAAGGCCTACTTGCCCGGCATGGCGGCGATCGCCTGGGGCGTGCTGACGGCCTTGCTCGCGCGGCGCCGCCATCCCGCCCGGCGCGACCTGCGCGCGCTGGCCATCTTCGGGGCGTTTTGCATCCTGATGGTGCTGGGCTGGTCCGACCTCGTGCACCGCCATTTGTACAAGTCCGGCCTGTATGGCCTGTGCCTGGGCGCCTGCCTGCTGCTGTACGCCTTCCACGCGCATCCGCCCGCGCCGCGCCGTGGCTTGCACTGGCTGGCGCGCATGGGAGGCCTGAGTTATGAACTCTACCTCTCGCACATGTTCGTCGTCCTCGCGACCGTGGGCCTGTACCGCGCGCTGCTCGGCGAGCTGCAGACCTGGACCTTTGCCGTCTACCTCCCCGTGCTGCTCTGCTGCTTCCTGGTGGCACGGGCGCTGGAACGCCTGACCGCGCTACGCCTGCGGCAACCGATCACCCACTACCGATAACACCATGCGAACCATCCGAACCGGCAGCGCCAGCGCGCTGCTGCTGGCGGCGCACGCCTGTGCGCTTGCCCAAGCCACCGAGCCACCGATGCAGCAGGTCGTCGTCACGACCGGCGCCAACGACCAGCGTGCGCAATCGACCACCACCGCCATCGTCGTCGGGCGCGAGGAGCTCCTGCGCCAGGGCGACGCCAGCCTGGCCGAGGTACTCAAACGCCAGCCCGGCATCACGCTCGACGCCAGCCCGGGCAAGGCGCCCGCGATCCGCATGCGCGGCATGGGCGGCGGCTATGTCGCGATCCTGCTCAACGGCCTGCCGGCGCCCAGCGGCTTCGCGCTCGAATCGCTCAGTCCCGACCTGGTCGAGCGCATCGAGATCAAGCGCGCCGCCACCGCCGAGACCAGCAGCCAGGCCATGGCCGGCACCATCAACGTGATCCTGCGCCGCGCCGGCCCCGGCAAGGGCGCCGACGCCAACGACGTCAAGGCCGGCAGCGCCTTCGTGCACGGCCATGTGGCGCCGCAACTGGTGGCACAGCACAGCGGCCGCGCCGGCGCGCTGGCCTACAGCGTCAGCGCCACGCTGCGGCGCAACGAAAATCCGATCGAGTCCGTCACCACGGAGGAGGGGGCCGAGCCGGCCCTGCTGCGCCGCATTGCCTTGATCGACCACCAGGTCGAGGACGTGCTGGAACTGGCGCCGCGCCTGTCCTGGCAGCCGACGGCGGACGACAGCATCACCTCGTACAGCTATCTGCGCAAGCGCCATATCGACAACGCCAAGCGCGAGCGCGAGACGACCACCATCGGCCGTCCGACCGCCTTCCCGCATGCCGACCAGCGCTACGAGACGCGTCCGGTGCACGCCTACGCCGACCTGGCCTGGACGCGCAAGCTCGATGGCGGCGCGCGGCTTGCGGCCAAGCTGTCCGGCTTCAGCGTGCGGCGCGAGGCCGCGTTCGACTACCACGGCATGGACGCGCAGGACAGGCTGCTCGAATCGCACCTGGTCGACTCCGGCCCGGTCGAGCGCGAGTGGACCTTCAACGGCAGCTGGCGCCGTCCGCTGTGGGGCAGCCACGCCCTGGCGGCCGGCTGGGAATTCGGCCGCAAGGGGCGCAGCGAATACCGCCGCGAGCGCCAGCTCGACGCCGGCGGCGCACTGCTGCGCGCCAGCGACGAGCACTACCGCGCCAGGGTCGCGCGGACCGCTTACTTCATCCAGGACGAGTGGGACATCGACGCCGCCTGGTCGGCCTACCTTGGGTTGCGCCGCGAAGACCTGCATACGACCGGCGAGGGCAACGCCGATGCCGCGGTCGACGTCAAAGCCGGCGCCTGGAGCCCGATCTTCCAGGCGCTGTTCAAGCCGCAGCGGCTCGACACCGACACCGGGCCGCGCGACCAGTTCCGCATCGCTGTCGGCCGCACCTACAAGGCGCCGAACATCGTCCAGCTGATGCCGCGCCGCTATACGGTCGACAACAACAACAGCGCCACCAACCCCGACCAGCAGGGCAATCCGGGCCTGCGTCCCGAACTCGCGCTCGGCATCGACCTGGCCTGGGAGCGCTATATCGGCAAAGGCGACATGGTCAGCGTCAGCGCCTTCCACAAGAACATCCGCGACATCACCTTGCTGCGCATCGGCGAGAACGGGGGCGTCTGGACCGTCACCCCGCAGAACCAGGGCGACGCGACCGTGTACGGCATCGAATTCGAGGCGCGGGCGACGCGCGGGCCGCTGACGGCACGCGTCAACCTGGCGCGCAACTGGTCGCGCGTGGCCAGCGTGCCGGGCCCCGACAACCGCATCGAAGGGCAGGCGGCCCGCAGCGGCAACCTCGGGCTCGATCATGCGGCGCCATCCAGCCGCATCGACCTGGGCGGCACCTTCACCTGGCGCGGGCCGCTGGCGAACCGATCGAGCGCGCTGCTGATGTTCGACGCCGGCGCCAGGCGCCAGCTCGACCTGTATGCGCTGTGGAAGCGCGACGCCAGGTCGCGGCTGCGCCTGTCGGTATCGGACCTGCTGCACCAGGACCAGCGCGAACGGCTGGTCTACGCCGGCGCCAGTCCGCTCGCGCGCAGCACCGTCTTCCGTGTACATCCGGTGTGGCGCCTGATGTGGGAGCAGTCGTTGTGAATGCCTAAAAAGGCACGCGCATGAACAGGATGGGAATCTCCTTCTTGCGTGCGCGGTGCAGGGTGTACACGGAATAGGCAATGAGCCCGGCGGACAGCAGGTGCGGGTTGCCGCCGCTCAGTTCGTAGGCATCGATATCGTTGCCGCGATACCCGTTGCGCCCGCGGACCTTGGTGTAGTAGGTGAACACGTGGGCCGCATTCGAATACAGGTTCGTCGCAATAAAACCCTGTCCAAAGCCGGAGCGCGCGCTGGATTCGTGCTGCAGCATCAGTTCCGCCGCCAGATTGCTGGCGATGAACCCTGCTGTATTGATCATCCTGGCCTGGGCCGGGCTTGGGGGCACGCGCCATGCCGCCTGCGTTTCGCCGCAGAGCAGGGTGCATTGCGTGCCCGGCACACGGATGTGGATCTCCTCGGCGCCGGCGGCGCGAAAGGTCGCCGCATGCCCCAGTTCGTGAACATAGATGCCGGCGAAGATGCCGGCTGCCGCGCCCGCGGCACGTTCGACGTCCTTGCTTGCAGCGAGGGCGGCGTGGCTCAGCGCCAGCCCGACCAAGCAACACCACAGCCGTTTGCGATGCGGACTTTCATGCGACGGGTTATTTCGCAGACAAAAACGCCGCCGCCTCGGTCCGGAAGCGCTGCGGCTGGTCCCACATGATGAAGTGCGCGCTGTCCGGAATGCGCTTGAGCGTCAGGTTCAGGACCGGCGAATACCCGCCCTTGTAGACGCGTCGAACTGCTCGGCCGGCAGCGGCACGCTCTTCGGCTGGACGTACAGGACCGTGACCGGCACGCGTGATCTTTTGCAGCTCCGGAATCAGGTTGGTGACGATCAGTTCGCGGTAGGCGCGGATGCTGACGTCGGGGTCGCTGCTCATCGAGTCCTGGACCGCGCCGGGGCGCATCGCCTCGTTGCCGACCATGCCGGCGATGGTCTCGTTGGCGCGTTTCGAACGTGCTTCCGGCGCGGCTGCGCGCATGCCCGCAGCGACCTGGTCGGCGACCGCTTCGACCTGGGCCGGCGTCGGCGCCGGGACCGGCGAAGAAGGTGCCGAGGAAGGGGAACATGTCGACCACCATCAGGCGCGAGAGTGCGTCCGGATGGCGGCTCGCCAGCATCATGCCGATGGTGCCGCCCATCGAATGGCCGATGACGGCCGGCTGCTTGAGGTTCGACTCCTTGATGTAGCGCGCGATTTCTTCGGCGACCGGCGCCGCCACCGTTCCCTCCTTGTTGGCGCCGGCCGGCTGCCCGGCGAATCCGGCAATGTGCACCAGGTGGTAGCGGTAGCCCGGCAAGCGCCGCCACGGTCGAGTCCCAGGCGCGCGGCGAGGAATTCAGGCCGGGGATCAGGATCACGTCCGGTCCCGCACCCTCGGTGCGCACCGTGATGCGGTCCGAAGCAAAGGGCGCGGCCAGCGCGCTGGCGAGGGGCAGGGCTGCCAAGGCCGCGACCGCGCCGGCCAGCAGTGCGCGGCGCGAAAAATTCGTCAATGTCATACTCGCTCCTGATTGTTATGGAAAGCTGCTGTTTTCATTCGTGCCTTAAGCAATCCACCGGCAGCAGGCGCGACGCCCGGCGCGCCGGATAGAAGCCGAAGAACACGCCCACCGCCGTCGCGAACGCACAGGCCACGATCACCGCGCTCAGGCCCACGCGCACGTCGAATTCGGCGGCCGCCGAAATGGCGATCGCGCCGGCCGCCGCGATCGCGATGCCGACCGCCGCCCCGGCCAGGCAGATCACCACCGCCTCGGTCAGGAACTGCAGCAGGATGTCGCGCGGCTTGGCGCCGATGGCCATGCGGATGCCGATTTCGCGCGTGCGTTCGGTCACCGAGACCAGCATGATGTTCATGATGCCGATGCCGCCGACCAGCAGCGAGATCCCGCCGATCACGCCCAGCAGGGCCGCGATGCCCGCGCTGATCTTGTTGGCCGTGGCGGCGAAGGTCGCCATGTTCTGCACCTTGAAGTCGTCCGGATCGTCGAGCTTGATGCGGTGGCGGTCGCGCAGGGTTTCCTTCATGTCTTCGATGGCGTCGGCCAGCACGCCGTCGCTCTTGCCCTGGGCGGCGATGTAGTGGACGTTGTCGGGGAAGGGGCCGCGCACCATGTAGGCGCGTGCGGCGGTGATCGGCACCAGCACCATTTCGGACAGGTCGTCGCCGTCGAGCTGGCGGCCTTCGCCCTGCAAGCACGCCGATCACCTGGAAGGCGACGTTCTCGATGCGCAGGTATTTCCCGAGCGGGTCCTGGCGGTAGAAGTACTGGTCCGCCACCTTCTGGCCGATCACCACCATGCGCGCGGCGGCGCGCACGTCGTCGTCGGTGAACATGCTGCCCTGGTCGATCTTCCAGTTGCGGATCTTGAACATGGCCGGCGTCACGCCGTGCACCATGCTGCTCGAGGTCTCGTTGCCGGCCGCGAGCTTGAAGCTGCCCTGCAGGGCGGGCGCCGCGCCGGCCAGGCTCGGCAAGCGGTTCATGGCGCTGGCGTCGGCCACCGTCAGCGAGGGCACGGCGCCGCTGCGCATGCGCTGGGCCTCGGTGCGGTTCCCGCCCGGGAAGACGTAGACCATGTTGGTGCCGAGCGCCTGCATCTCCTTCTTGATGAAGCGCTGCATGGTGTCGCCGAGCGCCATCATGAGCACCACCGAGGCGATGCCGATCACGATGCCGAGCATGGTCAGCGCCGTGCGCAGCCGGTTGGCCGCCATCGAGCGCAGCGCTTCCAGGATCACTTGCAGGAACTTCATGCGCCGCTCCCGGCGGCGGTCAGTTCGTGGCTGGCCGCGAGCTGGCGCAGGCCTTCGGCCGAGGGCCCGTCGTAGAGCACGCGCCCGTCCTTCAGGCGCACCAGGCGCCGGCTCCAGGCCGCGATGTCCGGTTCGTGCGTGACCAGCACGATGGTGATGCCGCGCTCGCTATTGAGTTTCTGCAGGCCGCGCATGATGTCGTCGCTGGTTTGCGTGTCGAGGTTGCCGGTCGGTTCGTCGGCCAGGATCAGCGGCGGATCGCTGACCAGGGCGCGCGCGATCGCCACGCGCTGCTGCTGGCCGCCCGAGAGCTGGTTCGGCGTGCGCTTGCCGAGTTCTCCCAGGCCGACGCGTTCGAGCTCCTGCATCGCCTTCGCCAGCGCCCGTGCGCGCGCCACGCCGGCATAGATCAGGGGCAGGGCCACGTTCTCCAGCACGCTCATGCGCTTGATGAGATTAAAACTCTGGAACACGAAGCCGATGGTGCGGTTGCGGATCTCGGCCAGCTGCGGCGCGCGAGAGGGCGAGCGTGTCGGCGCCATCGAGCAGGTAGTCGCCGCCCGTGGCCTGGTCCAGGCAGCCGAGGATGTTCATCAGCGTCGACTTGCCGGAACCCGACTGGCCCATCACCGCGATGAAGTCGCCCCGTTCCACCCGCAAGTCGACGCCGAACAGCACCGGCGTTTCGACGCTGCCCGAGACATAGCTCTTGGTGACGGCGCGGATGTCGATCAAGGCGGCCGTCATCACATGTCCTGCGCCGGGGCCAGCGAACGCGTGACCACGCGCTCGCCCGCTTTCAGGTCGCCGCTCACGACTTCGGTGTAGCGGAAGTTCGACAGGCCGATGCGGATGTCGACCGGCTTCGCTTCGTTCTTGGCGTCGAGTTTATAGACCTTGAACACGCGCGCGGTCTCGCTGGCGCTGCGGAAGGCGAGATCGTCCTCGGGCTGCGGCAGGGCCGCGCTGTTGGCCGGTTCCTTCGCCTTCTTTTCGGCCAGGGCCTTGCGTTCCTTTTCCTGCTCGTCTTCCGACGGGCGGAAGCGCAGCGCGGCGGTCGGGATGCGCAAGGCTTTCGGCCGGTTGTCGACCACCAGCCGCACCTGCGCCGTCATGCCGGGTTTCAGCAGTTCGTCCTTGTTGTCGACGTTGAGCACGACGTTGTAGGTGACCACGTTCTGCACCACGTTCGGCGCCAGGCGGAACTGGCGCATGGTGGCGTTGAATTCGCGGCTCGGGTAGGCGTCGACCACGAAGCGCGCCGGCAGGCCGTCCTTCAGTGCGCCGACGTCGGCTTCCGAGACGCTGGTATCGATCTGCATCTTGGTGAGATCCTGCGCGATCTGGAACAGGTTCGGCGTGTTGAAGGAGGCCGCCACGGTCTGGCCCAGGTCGATGGTGCGCTTGATGATGACGCCGTCGATCGGGCTGCGGATCACGCTGTTGTTGACGTCGGCGAGCGCGCGCTCGAGCTGGGCGTTGGCCAGCTGCTGGTTGGCGCGCGCCACATCGAGTTCGCGGCGCGACTGGTCGAGCGCGAGGCTGGAGACGAAGTTCTGGGCGACCAGCTGCTTGTTGCGCTCGAAGCTGGCCTGGGCCAGGCGCGCCGAGGCCTGCGCCGAGGCGACGCTGGCGCGTGCCTGGCCGACCTGGGCATTGAAGATGGTCGGGTCGAGCTTGAGCAGCACCTGCCCCTTCTTGACGCGGTCGTTGAAGTCGGCCTTCAGTTCGACCACGGTGCCCGAGACCTGCGAGCCGACGTTCACCAGCGCCACCGGATTGATGGTGCCGGTGGCCGTGACGGTATGCGTGATCGAGCCGGTATCGACCACGCTGGCGCGGTATTTCAGCGGCGGCACTTTGCTGTCGTTGCCGCGTTTGGCGTAGGCGACGGCGGCTGCGCCGGCAATCAGGAGCACGCCTGCCACCAGCGCGCGTTTTTTGGTGAAGATCTTCATCGTATCGCCCGTCCAGGATAAATGATGCTAATTTGCAATTAACCGAGTGTCTGTGATTTTGGTGCTTTCGGCAATGCAAAACGGATACATATGACAGGGAATTGGATATGCATGTGGCGAATTGCGACGTGGCGATGGCAGGCGTCCTGACGGCGATCCGTTAAAATGGCGGCATTCTTTTTTACCAGTGCAAACATCATGACTCAGGACGAACTCAAGCAAGCCGTGGCACGCGCCGCCATCGATTACGTGGTCGACGGCGAAATCATCGGCGTGGGCACCGGCTCGACGGCCAACTTCTTCATCGACGAACTGGCGAAGATCAAGGACCGCATCAAGGGCACCGTGGCTTCCTCGGAAGCGACCGCGGCGCGCCTGCGCGGCCATGGCATTCCCGTGTTCGACCTGAACGAGGTCGAGTCGATCGCCGTCTACATCGACGGCGCCGACGAAATCACGGAGCAGGGCGCGATGATCAAGGGCGGCGGCGCGGCGCTCACGCGCGAGAAGATCGTGGCCTCGGTGTCGAAGCAATTCGTCTGCATCGCCGACGGCTCGAAGCTGGTCGCCGACGCTCGGCACATTCCCGCTGCCGGTCGAAGTCATCCCGATGGCGCGCGCGGTCGTGATGCGCAAACTCGCCGCCCTCGGCGGCCAGCCGCGCCTGCGCACCAAGCCGGGCAGCGATGAAGCCTTCATCACCGACAACGGCGGCGAGATCATCGACGTGGCCGGCATGCGCGATCGCCGACCCGGTGGCGCTGGAAACCGAGATCAACGGCATCGTCGGCGTGATCGCGGTCGGCCTGTTCGCGATGCAGCGGCGCGGATGTCTGCCTGCTGGGCATGGCGGACGGCGTCAAGAAACTCACCTTCTGATCGACGGAGACGCGATGAAAGCACTGCTGGCGCTGGTGGTTGCAAGCCTTCTGGGCGGCTGTTCGATGTTCAGGTCGACGCCGCCGCGCCGCGCCGCGTGCCCCGGCGCCCGTCAACGCGGCGCCGCAGCTGGTCGACGCCAACGGCGTGCCGATCGAACGCGTGCCGTATCGCGTCGGCGTGTCGTCGGTGACGGTCGAGCAGCTGGCGCGGCAGCATGCCTGCGTCGGGCAGGGCGCGGGCCTCGTCACCGAGCCGGGCCCGGTCGAGGTCTATCGCCTGCAGTGCAGCGACGGCAAGGTATTCATGGCGCGCTGCGAGCTGCGCCAGTGCCGCAAGATGTAGTTAAAAAACGGCTGGGGTCAGGTCTGACAAACGGACACGGCCTCAGCCGTAATTCACACGAATAGTTGAGTTCGTGTCCGAATGTCAGACCTGACCCCAGCTTTACCAGCTTTCTTTATTCGGTCACCCTGCCGCGCAGCGCCTTGACCTGCCCGCTGCGCGTCTTCTCATCCAGCCTCCGCCGCTGCGAGCCGCGCGTCGGCTTCGTTGCCCGGCGCACGATCGGCACCTCGGCCGCCTGCGTAATCAACGCCTGCAAGCGCTGCAGCGCATCTTCCTTGTTCTGTTCCAGGCTGCGCGATTGCTGCGCCTTGAGTACCAGCACGCCTTCGCGCGTGATGCGGGTGTCGCGCATCTCGAGCAGGCGTTCCTTGACGTAGTCCGGCAAGGAAGAGGCCTTGATGTCGAAGCGCGCGTGGACCGCGCACGAGACTTTGTTGACGTTCTGGCCGCCGGGGCCCTGGGCGCGGATGGCGATGAATTCGACTTCGGAGGGGTTGATTAAAGGTGCCACTGCAGTTCCATTGGATCGCGAGCCAGCATCATGCCGGAAATTCTCGTGTACTTGTAACAACTGTAACGTGCGGCCTGTATTTATCGAAACGTGTAATCTAATGACAACAAATTGATAAGGAGCACACACCATGAACAAGACCACCATTTCCGCCCTGATGCTCGCAGTTGCCGTCCTCGCTACTGGTTGCAAGAAAGCCGACAACGATCCATCGACCGGTCCTGCCCAGGAAGCCGGCAAGGCCATCGACAATACCGCCGCTGCCGCTGCCCAGAATACCCGTGAAGCCGGCGCTGCCGTTGGCGCCGCGACCGAACGCGCTGCCGAGAACGCCGACAAGGCCGCCGAGCGCGCCGGCGACAAGATGGAAAACGCCGCCGAGCGCGCGAACCAGAACATGAAGGAAGCCGGCGCCGAAGTGCGTCAGGAATCGCGCGAAGCCGCAGCCAACGTCAAGGAAGGCGCAGCCGATGTGACCAACTCGGCCGGCAAGGGCCTGGAGCGCGCCGGCGAGAAGATGCAGGACGCGTCGAAGAAGTAAGCAAGTCGAATAATCGCGCCGGCCGCGTTCTGGCCGGCGCCTGCAAAGCCCGCACACCTGTCATGGTCTGCGGGTTTTTTTGCGCTATTGCAGGATGAAGCGGATCACGCGGGTGGCGAAGAACAGCACGACCAGGATGATCAATACCCATGTCGCCACCTTGATCGCCTTGCTGTCGAAATTTTTCACTTTTAAGCCTCCGCGATGTGGATCTTGCTCTTGATGTGTTTCAGGCTGGCGACAATCGTGAAGGTCATGATCACCAGCAGCGACCACGAACTCCATTTGCTGATGTGGACGATCGACCAGGCGCCCAATTGATTCGGGTAGCGCCACACGCCCCAGAAGGTGCCGATGTTCTCGGCCAGCCAGATGAAGAATCCGATCAGGACGAAGCCCAGCATCAGCGGCATCTGGCGGTCGCGGTCGAGCGGGCGGTAGATGACGGCGGTGCGCGAATACAGGCCCAGCGCGCAGGCGGCCAGGTACCAGCGGTAGTCGCCGATGGTGTGGTGGGTGAAGAAATTGGCGTAGATGAGGACGGCGATCGTCGCCGCCATCCAGTAGGGCGGGTGGTGGCGGATGCGCAGGTCGAACATGCGCCAGGCCTGCACGATGTAGCTGCCGACCGAGGCGTACATGAAGCCCGCGAACAGCGGCACGCCGGCGATTTTGGTGTACGCGAAATCGGGATAGCTCCAGGACTGGATGCTGCCGGAGACCTTGTACGCCTCGAGCGCGAAGCCGACCATGTGGAACAGGCAGACGGCTTTCAGTTCGTCCCAGGTTTCGAGTTTCGCATACACCATCCAGCACTGGATGCCGAGGGCGACCAGCAGCAGCAGGTCGTAGCGCGGGATGCCGAACAGGCCGGCGCGCGGCATCACCAGCACGGTGGCCATGAAGGTGAAGACGAACAGGCAGGAGCGCGCGTTCTTGAAGCCGAAATACAGGAATTCGATCAGTCCCCGGCGCAGGCTTTTCAAATCGCGCGGGCGGCCGTCCATCAGCAGGTTGTCGAACGCGGCAAGCATATTATTCATGTGTAAGAGCTGGGGTCAGGTCTGACAATCGGACTTCCGCCTTGGCGCGAACTCAACTACAACTGCATCGACAACCTGTCATGCACATACATTAACGGCTGAGGCCGTGTCCGAATGTCAGACCTGACCCCAGCCGTTATTGACAGGAAACGAGATTACTGCGCCGGCGGCACGTAACCCATCGCCTGGTCGGCGCCTTCGCCGAAGAAATGCTTTTCCAGCTGGGTCGCCAGGTATTTGCGGGCGCGGTCGTCCGCCAGGTTCAGGCGGTTTTCGTTGATCAGCATGGTCTGGTGCTTGAGCCAGGCCTGCCAGGCTTCTTTCGAGACCGACAGGTACAGCTTCTTGCCCATCTCGCCTGGTACGGGCGGGAAGTCCAGTCCTTCGGCTTCCTTGTCTAATTTGATGCAATGGACGGTGCGTGCCATGTAGTGCTCCTGATTCGGTATAGAGAAACCGTGATTATAAAGACTTGATGAAGACCTGTGACTTGCGCTGCCAGTTATACATGTGCTGGCGGTCCTTCGGCAGGTCGTCCACGGTGGCGGGCAGGAAGCCGCGCTTCTTGAACCAGTGCGCGGTGCGCGTGGTCAGCACGAACAGTTTCGTGAGACCCGGCGGCGCGCGCGCGGTTTTCCATGTGCTTCAGGATGCGCTCGCCGTCGCCCTGGGCCTGCACGTCCGGGTTCACGGTCAGGCAGGCCATCTCGCCCATTTTCGCGTCCGGGAAGGGGTACAGCGCGGCGCAGCCGAAAATCACGCCGTCGTGCTCGATCACCGAGAACAGCTCGATTTCGCGCTCGATCAGCTCGCGCCCGCGATAAACCAGGGTGCCGTCCGCTTCCAGTGGCTCGATGAGCTTGATAATTCCGCCGACGTCCTCAATTGTGGCCTGGCGCAGGCTTTCCAGGTTCTCGTGGCTGATCATCGTGCCCACGCCGTCGTGGGTGAACAGTTCGAGCAGGGCCGAACCGTCCATCTCGAACGGCACGATGTGGGCGCGGTCGACGCCGCTGTTGCAGGCCTTGATCGCGTGCTGCAGGTAGAAGGCGGCGTCCGGCGGCAGGAAGTTCGCCTGCAGGACGGCCTCGGCCTGGTGCGAGGACAGTTCGCGGATTTCCTCGCCGGCGGCGTCCGACATCATCGAGGTTTCGGTGATGTAGATGAGTTTATCGGCGTGCAGGGCGATCGCGGCGGCGGCGGCCACGTCTTCCATCGTCAGGTTGAACACTTCGCCGGTCGGCGAGAAGCCCAGCGGCGAGAGCAGCACCAGGTTGTCTTCGAACTGCAGGATCGGGGCGATTTTCTCGGCCGAGATCTTGCGGGTGACGCCGGTGAGTTCGAAATCGACGCCGTCGATCACGCCGAGCGGGCGGGCGACGACGAAGTTACCGGAGACGATGCTGATCTGCGCATGCGACATCGGCGTGTTCGGCAGGCCCTGGCTGAAGGCCGCTTCGATATCGAGGCGCAGTTCGCCGGCCGCTTCCTTGGCGCACTCCATGGCGGCGGTGTCGGTGATGCGCACGCCGTTGTGGAAGCGTCCCTCGACATTGCGCAGGCCAAGCTGCTCGGCCACCTGCGGGCGCGAACCGTGCACCAGCACGATGCGGATGCCGAGTGCGACGAGCAGGGACAAGTCTTGCGCCAGCACGGGCAGGGCGCCGGCGGCGACCAGTTCGCCGGGGAAGGCAACGACAAACGTCTTGCCGCCAAAGGCATGAATATACGGCGCGACAGAGCGCAGCCACTGGACGAATTGGGTAGGGTTTTCCATTTGCCGCATTATAATTCGCTGCGCGACTTGCGCACCAAATACCTCGCTAAAAATCAATGTCTGAACAGAGTAACAAGCCTACGCCGGACGCGGCGCGCGCAGTAGTCCCCGAGAGCAATGCCAGGCAGCCGCGCGCAGCGCGTCCGCAGGGCGAGCGCGCGCCACGTGCACCGCGTCCGCAAGGCGAGGCGCCGGCGAGCGCCAGCGCACCGCGCGAAGGCAAGCCGCGCGAGGAGTCGAAACCCGCGCGGGCGCCGCGGCAGCGCGCGTCCAGACGCCGCTGCCGCCGATCACCTATCCCGAAGATCTACCGGTCTCGGGCCGGCGCGCGGAAATCGCCAAGGCGCTGGCGGAAAACCAGGTCATCATCGTCTCCGGCGAAACCGGTTCCGGCAAGACGACCCAGCTCCCTAAAATCTGCCTGGAGCTGGGCCGCGGCGAGAAGGGCATGATCGGCCACACCCAGCCGCGCCGCATCGCCGCGTCCTCGACCGCGAAACGCATCGCGCAGGAGATCGGCACGCCGCTGGGCGAACACGTCGGCTACAAGGTGCGCTTCAACGACACGCTGCAGCCGGGCGCCTCGATCAAGCTGATGACCGACGGTATCCTGCTGGCCGAAACCCAGACCGACCCGCTGCTCAAGGCCTACGACACGATCATCATCGACGAGGCCCACGAACGCAGCCTGAACATCGACTTCCTGCTCGGCTACCTGAAGCAGCTGCTGCCGCGCCGTCCGGACCTGAAGATCATCATCACCTCGGCGACGATCGACGCCGAGCGCTTCGCGCGCCATTTCGCGCAGAACGGCAAGCTGGCGCCGGTGATCGAGGTCTCGGGCCGCCTGTACAAGGTCGAGGTGCGCTATCGCCCGGTCGACCGCGATCCCGTGGTGGCGGGCGGTGGCGTCGACAACCGGCCGGCGCCGAAGGCCCAGCAGGCGCGCGAGAAGCGCGACCTGATGGATGCCGTGGTCGACGGCGTCGATGAACTCTGCCGCCTCGGCCAGGGCGACGTGCTGGTCTTCCTGCCCGGCGAGCGCGAAATCCGCGACTGCGCCGAAGCGCTGCGCAAGCACCATCCGCCGCACGTCGAGATCCTGCCGCTGTTCGCGCGCCTGTCCGTCGAGGAGCAGGACAAGGTGTTCCGCACCACGAACGCGCGCCGCATCGTGCTGGCGACGAACGTGGCCGAGACCTCGCTGACGGTGCCCGGCATCCGCTACGTGGTCGACGCGGGCCTGGCGCGCGTAAAACGCTACAGCTTCCGCAACAAGGTCGAGCAGCTGCAGGTCGAGCCGATCGCGCAGTCGGCCGCGAACCAGCGCGCCGGCCGTTGCGGCCGCGTGGCCGACGGCGTCTGCATCCGCTTGTACGAGGAAGACGATTTCCTGCAGCGCCCGAAGTTCACGGAGCCGGAAATCCTGCGCTCCTCGCTGGCGGCCGTCATCCTGCGCATGAAGTCCTTGCACCTGACGGATGTCGAGACCTTCCCCTTCATCGAGCCGCCGCAGGGCCGCGCGATCGCCGACGGCTACCAGCTGCTGCAGGAAGTGGGCGCGGTCGACGAGACCAACGAGCTCACGCCGCTGGGCCGCAAGCTGGCGCGCCTGCCGCTCGACCCGCGCGTGGGCCGCATGATCCTGGCCTCGCTCGACAACGCCTGCCTCTCCGAGATGCTGGTCATCGCCGCCGCCCTGTCGGTGCAGGACCCGCGCGACCGGCCGATGGAATACCAGCAGCAGGCCGACGAGAAGCACAAGAAATTCGCCGACGAGAAGTCCGAATTCATCAGCTACCTCAAAATCTGGGCCTGGTTCGAGGACGCGATCGCGCACAAGAAGACCAATCGCCTGCTGCAGGAGAACTGCCGCGCCAACTTCCTGTCGCAGGTGCGCCTGCGCGAGTGGCGCGACGTGCATTCGCAGCTGCTTACCATCGTGCGCGAGCAGGGCTGGCGCCTGAACGAGGCGCCGGCGACCTACGAACAGCTGCACATGGCGCTGCTGACCGGCCTCCTCGGGAATATCGGCTTCAAGGCCGAGGACGAGCCGGGCGCCGGTTACCTGGGCGCGCGCGGCATCAAGTTCCACATCTGGCCGGGGTCGTCGCTGACCAAGAAGCCGGGCAAGTGGATCATGGCGGCCGAACTGGTCGAAACGACGCGCCTGTACGCGCGCTGCGTGGCGCAGATCCAGCCCGAGTGGGTGGAGAAGGTCGGCTCGCACCTGCTGAAAAAATCGTGGGGCGAGCCGCGCTGGGAAAAGAAGCCGGCGCAGGTGTCCTCGCTGGAACGCGCGACCCTGTACGGCATCGTCGTCTACAGCGGCCGCCGCATCAACCACGCGCTGTACAACCCCTTCGAGGCGCGCGAGATCTTCATTCGCGATGCGCTGGTGGCCGGCGACTACGAAACGCGCTCGGCCTTCTACGCGCACAACCACAAGCTGGTGAAGGAGATCGAGAACCTCGAACATAAATCGCGCCGCCAGGACGTGCTGGTCGACGACCAGCTGATCGCGGCGTTCTATGACGCCGAGATTCCGAAGGACGTCGTCAACGGCGCCGGCTTCGAGAAGTGGTACAAGGACGCGGCGCGCGACAATCCGAAGCTGCTGTTCCTGAACCGCGAAGAGCTGATGCGCCACGAGGCGGCCGGCGTGACGACGGAACTGTTCCCGAAGACGATGAACGTCACCGGCATCGAGATGGGACTGTCCTA
The DNA here is from genome assembly GCA_963729765.1 of uncultured beta proteobacterium. Taxonomy (GTDB): domain Bacteria; phylum Pseudomonadota; class Gammaproteobacteria; order Burkholderiales; family Burkholderiaceae_D; genus Telluria. Next base: position 40,727 of record CAVSPL010000024.1, read on the forward strand.
CCACTTCGAGCCGGGCAGCCTGCGCGATGGCGTGACCTTGTCGGTGCCGCTGTTCGCGCTGAACCAGATCCCGCAGGAGCGCGCGGCCTGGCTGGTGCCGGGCATGCTCAAGGAACGGGTGCACCTGATGCTCAAGTCCTTGCCGCAAAAGCTGCGCCGCCACTGCGTGCCGCTGCCGGATTATGCGGCGCGTTTCGTCGAGCGCATCCACGCGGGCGAATGCCTTCGGACGCGGCGACCTGGTCGACGTGTTGATCGGCGACGTGCGCGCCCAGACCGGCGTCAACGTGCTTGACGCGGCGACTTCAAGCTCGAGACGCTGCCGACCCACTTGTTCATGAATTTCAAGATCATCGACGAACACGGGCGCCAGCTCGAGATGGGCCGCAACCTGGCTTCGTCTGCAGGCCGAGTTGGGCAGCCAGGCGCGCGAAAGCTTCCAGAAGATGGCGGAGGCCACGCCGGCCGGCGTGCGCAGCAATGTCGCCACGCCTGCCGCCTGGGGCAGCGGAAGAGACGCGGCGCCGATCGCCGTGCCTGCGCCGCAGGGCAAGGGGAAGGGCGCTCCCGCGGCCGCGCCGGCTGCACCGCCGGCCGTCAGCCAGCACACCAATCTCACCAGCTGGACCTTCGGCCAGCTGCCGGAGCTATTGGAGATCAACCAGGGCAAGCTGACCCTGATCGGCTTCCCGGCCCTGGTCGACAAGGGCACGCACTGCGATCTGGAAGTGTTCGACGACCCGAACGTGGCGGCGCGCACCCACCGCATCGGCCTGCGCCGCCTGTTCGCGCTGCAGCTGAAGGATCAGCTGAAATTCGCCGAGAAGAACATCCCCGGTTTGCAGGGGATGGGCATGCAGTTCATGACGGTCGGCTCGCAGGAAGAGCTGCGCGACCAGATCGTGCAGAAGGCGATCGACATCGCCTGCCTGCAGGATCCGCTGCCGACGGACGCCGCGTCGTTCAACAAGCGCAAGGATGAAGGCAAGGGGCGCATCGGCCTACTGATCAACGAGATCGCGCGCCTGGTCGGCGTCGATCCTGGCCGAATTCCACGGCATGCCGAAGCGCCTGAACGGTCTTGCGGCGCCGGTCGCGGCCGACATGCAGGCGCAGCTGGCGGGCCTCGTGCACAAGCGCTTCATCGCCGACAACGAGTACAGCCAGCTGGCCCACTTCCCGCGCTACCTGAAGGCGATGAACGTGCGCCTGGAAAAGCTGCGCGGCAATCCGGCGCGCGATGCGCAGTTGATGGCCGAGTGGCAGAACGCCGCCAGCCAGTACCAGCGCATCTCGAAGCAGCCGGGCAAGGTCAACGATCCGCGCATGACGGAGTACCGCTGGATGCTGGAAGAGCTGCGCGTTTCGCTGTTCGCCCAGGAACTGCGCACGCCGATGCCGGTGTCGGCCAAGCGCTTGCAGAAGGTGTGGGAGTCGATGATCCGCTGAGCGCTCGAGGATCGTTCAGGATTCTGCGGTCGGGAGCAGGGCTGATCGGCAAGCGCGCAGGATTTCGTCGGCCAGCGGCGAACCCTCGGGACATGCCCGCGACAGCACGATGGCGCCCACGAGGTGGGCCAGGGTGCCGATCGACTCGGCGCGCGTGCTGCCGGCGTCAAGCGCAAGCAAGGCAAGCATGTCCTCGATCCCGACTGCAAAAGCTTCCTTGACCTGTTCGCTCTGGCGTGCGGCATCGGTCCCGAGGGCCGCCATGGTGCAGCCCTCGCCAGGATTGTCGCGGTGCTTGCGCGACAGGTAGTACTTTACGAAGGCGTTCCTGTCCACGCCCGCGGTGTTCGCCGCCGTCTGCGCGATGCCGCATTGCGCTGCCTGCGCCATTAAATCGGTCTTCGACTCGAAGTGCTTGTAGAAGCCGCCATGGGTGAACCCGGCGGCGCCCATCAAATCCGCAACGCCGATGCCGTCGTATCCGCGTTCACGGAACAGCGTCGATGCGGTTTCGACGATCCGCGCCCGATTCGCCTGCGCCTGCGCCTTTGTGACCTTCATTTCCCACCCTCCTGCATGTCCACGGATCCTGCGCGCATTCTACATTGATGTCGCCCATAATCAAAAAACTTGACGACTTTGATTATAGTCATCATCATTAAGGCATGAAAGCATTCCTCATTGATCGGTATCACCGCAAGGGTGGTGGCCAAGTAACCGATGTTCCGGAGCCGGTCGTGCGCGACGACGACGTCCTGATCCAGGTGCATGCCGCGAGCGTCAACGTGCTCGATTCGAAAATCAGGCGCGGCGAGTTCAAGCTGATCCTGCCTTATCGCTTGCCGCTCATCCTTGGCAACGACGTGGCGGGCACGGTGCTCGACGTGGGGTCGCGGGTGCGCCGCTTCAAACCGGGCGACCAGGTAATTGCGCGGCTGGATGACGACCGGATCGGCGGCTTCGCCGAGCGGATCAGTGTCAAGGAAACCTCGCTCGCATTCAAGCCTGCGAATCTCACGATGGAAGAGGCGGCCTCCATTCCGCTGGTCGGCCTGACTGCATGGCAGGCGCTGGTCGACACCGCACAACTGCAGGCCGGGCAAAAAGTACTGATCCATGCCGGTTCCGGCGGTGTCGGCACGCTTGCCATCCAGCTTGCGAAGCGTCTTGGCGCCTTTGTGGCCACGACCACGAGCACGGCCAATGTCGAGTGGGTCAGGCGCCTGGGCGCGGACCTGGTGATCGACTACCGGAAGCAGGACTTCGCGGCGCTTTTGCAGGACTACGACGTCGTGCTCAACAGCCTGGGGACGGACGTACTCGAACGATCGCTGCAGGTGTTGCGGCCCGGCGGACAGCTCATTTCCATTTCCGGGCCCCCGACGCCGCAGTTCGCAAGCGAGCAGGGCCTGGGCTGGATCCTGAAGCAGGTCTTCCGCGCCCTGAGTTACCGTATCAGGAAGCAGGCCGGCAAACGCGGGGTCCGCTATGCCTTCGTCTTCGTGCGCGCGAACGGGGGGCAACTCGGTGAGATCGCGTCGATGGTCGAGGCGGGGCACATCCGCCCCGTGGTCGATCGCAGCTATCGCGCTGGCCTCGACGGCGGAAGCACTCGCCTACGTCGAGCAGGGCGGGCCAAAGGCAAGGTCATCGTCAACATCATGTAAGGAAGGAGTCGGTCATGGAGAGCGATCAGGTCGTAGCACAGTGGTATCGGGAAGAACAGGCGGTCCGCGCGCGCCTGCTTGCGCCGGGCGTCGCGGCGCGGGAACAGGTCCGCGCGCTGACGGGCATGCAAATGTTCGAGGCGATCTTTGCCGGGGAATTGCCGCCGCCGCCCATGGGCGATACCCTCGACTTCGTGCCGATCCATATGGCGCCTGGTGTCGCTGTCTTCCAGGGCCGCCCGCAGCCCAGGCATTACAACCCGATGGGCAGCGTCCATGGCGGCTGGTTCGCCACGCTGCTCGATTCGGCAGTGGGCTGCGCCGTGCACACGACCCTCCCCGCCGGCCAGGGCTATACCACCCTGGAGCTGAAAATAAACCTGGTGCGCGCCTTGAGCGACGCTGTGCCATTGGTGCGCGCCGAGGGCAAGGTGATCCATGCAGGGCGCCAGGTCGCCACTGCGGAAGGGCGGATCGTCGGCCCCGATGGCAAGCTGTATGCGCACGCGACGACGACCTGCCTGATTTTCAGTTGAGGCGACCGAAAGCGCGCCGCGGCGGAACCAGCCGCCCTCCAGGAGTGATGGCTAGCCGATATTGCTGCCCCTGATCCGGCTGATGTCCTTGTCGCTGCCCAGGTTGCCGGGCCGCGGGTCGACGCTGGCGCCGGACCCGTGCACCGCGCCCTCCGTATTGCCCATCCCGCCGCGCGCCGGGCCCGCGCCCGCGCCGATCGTCGGCGCGCCGCCGCGGTTCGGATCGGTGCCGTAGAAGCTGTGGATCTCGGTGGCCCAGTCGATGTCGGCCATGTCGGGCCAGGCATCCTTGTTGAAGCCGGGCGCGGATTTCAGGCGCTCTTTCTCCACGTTCAGCACGAAGCGGTGGTTGATGGTGTCGAGGTGCAGTGCCTGCCAGGGCACGGCGAACAGTTTCTCGTGCATGCCGAAGAAGCCGCCGAAGGCCAGCACGGCGTAGGCCACCTGGCCGGTATTCATGTCGAGCATGATTTCCTTGATGTCGCCGAGGTCTTCCTCGACCGCGTTGACGACGCCGTCGCCGATCAGCGTGTCGGCCCCCATCAGCGCCGGGCCGGGACCGGCCTTGCCCCGGTTCCTGTACATCCCGTATTTGTCGCGATCTGCATAGCCCATGTCGTTCTCCCTGGTCTTATTTGCATCGCTGCAAGGCCAGAGGCTAGGCCGAGGCCCCGCAAGATTCATGATATGTCTCAAATGTGCACACGTGCGCACGGCTTGTCACGCGCGCGTCATCCGGCGAGTGCCACGCTATGCGAACTAACGCACAGAACGAGCTCAGCTTTATGATTATTCTGACAATCAATGTTTCGGAGACCACAACATGACCATCACCTCGCGCTGCAACCATCCAGGCCCGCTGGCCAAACTGATCCCGACCGTGTCGGTGACCTCGTTGCTGAAGCGCCTGCTGCGCAAGCGCTGACACCAGGCAATTGAACTGATCGGTTAGACTTGCGCCTTCTGCAACGACAGGTGGCGTGAGTGAACCGAACAACGAAGATCGCGTCCCTGGCGGGCGCCGGCGTACTGGCGGCCGCCGTGGCCGGCTATTTCATCGCGGCCCAGCGTGAACCGGCCGCGCCCGGACAGGCCGCCGTCCTGCTGGCGGCCCCGGCGCCGACGAAACCGTATTGGGCCGCGCGCGTGTCGCCGCTGGCCGGCGACGGCCAGGATGGCGTGCTCGACGGCGCCGCGCCGCAAAGCCGCTTCAGCGATCCCTTCGGCGTCGCCGTCGATGCGCAAGGCATCGTGTTCGTCGCCGATGGCGGCGACAGCAACCGCATCCGCCGCATCGACCGCAGCGGCCTGGTCTGCCACCTTCGCCGGCGGCCGCGAAGGCTTTGCCGACGGCCTCGGCGCCGCCGCCGCCTTCCATACCCCTTCCGCCCTGGCGCTTCGACCGCTTCGGCAACCTGTACGTGGCCGATACCGGCAACCACGCGATCCGCAAGATCTCCCCCGACGGCAGCGTCACCACGCTGGCCGGCGACGGCCAGCCGGGCGACGCCGACGGCATGGGACGCGCCGCGCGCTTCCACGCGCCCGTCGGCGTGGCGGTGGACCTGCGCGGCAACGTGTACGTCGCCGACACCTATAACGACCGCATCCGCCGCATCGCGCCCGACGGCAGCGTCACGACGCATCGCCGGCGGCGCCCAGCCGGGCAATGCCGACGGGCCGGGCGCGCTGGCCTCCTTCGACACGCCGAGCGGCATCGCCGTCGACAAGGACGGCGTCGCTGTTCGTGGCCGACACCGGCAACAACGCGATCCGCCGCATCGGCGCGGACGGCGTGGTGAGCACGGTCTTCGCGCCGCTGGAGGGCGAGCGCCAGCCGGTGCTGCGCCGCCCGACCGGCCTCGCGCTCACGCACGACGGCTACCTGTACATCGCCGGCGGCGGCGGGCGCATCGTGCAGCTGGCGCCCGAGCGGCGAGATCCACGCGCTCGACGACGCCGACCGTCCGCCGGCGTCGACCTTCGGCGCCGACGGCAAGGTGCACCTGTACGCGCCGCGCGGCGTCGCCGTCGAACGCGGCGGCGGCATGGTCGTGGCCGATGCGCTGGCGCTGCGCGTGCTGCGCCTGGCGCCGCCGAAGCAGGGCGAGGCGGCGCCGGCCTGGCCGGCGCCGACGCAGGCCAAGCGCACCGGACCGATGCCCTGGCCGGTCGGGCCGCAGGACATGCCGCACGAAGTCGTCGGCCTGATGGGCGAAGTGCGCGGCAGCTACGACGGCGAGAGCCGCGACCACTTCCACGCCGGCCTCGACGTGCGCGCCGACATCGGCACGCGCGTGCTGGCGATCGCGCCGAGCAAAGTCGGCGACCCGTTCGCGAACTGGGGTTTCGGGATCGCTCAGCGAAGGCATCGCCATCGGGCCGCTGTCGTACATCCACATGCGCGTCGGGCGCGATGGCCGCGACAAACCGCTCGATGCACGCTTCCAGCTGCTGAAAGACGCGAAGGGCAAGCCGGAGCGCGTGCGCGTGCCGCGCGGGACGCGCTTCGCGGTGGGCGAGGCGCTCGGCACCATCAACAGCATGGCCCACGTCCACCTCGATTACTACCCGGGCGGCTCGCTCGTCAATCCCCTGACCCTGCCGTTCCCGGGCGTGATCGACACCATCGCGCCGCGCCTGCAGGGCGTGGCGCTGTACGACAGCACGGGCAAGCGCCTGGCGGCGAAGAAGGGCCAGCCGGTGCGCGTCGAGCGCACGCTGGGCGAGGTATCGATCGTGGCCGACGGCTACGACCAGATGGACGGCAACCTGGCGCGGCGCCGGCTCGGCCTGTACAAGCTCGGCTACCAGCTGCTGCGGCCCGACGGCAGCGCGCTGCCCGGCTTCGAGCAGCCCCTGATCACGCAAGTCTACGACCGCCTGCCGCGCGAGCGCGAAGCGGTCAAGCTGCTGTACGCGGAAAGCAGCGGCATCACGGTCTACGGCAGCAAGGCGACGCGCTTCGCCTATGCGGTGAATAACACGCTGCAGGGCGGGCGGGTTGCGCCGGGCTCGTGGAAGGTCGACGCGCTGGCGCCGGGGGATTACATCCTGCGCATTTATGCGGCCGATTATGCGGGGCAGGTGGCGACCGAAGGGCGGGACCTGGCGATCAGGGTGGAGTAGCGGCGCGAGGTTTCCCAGGGCGGTTGAACGCGTGGGGAGACCGGCCCCCGCTACGGGCTCGCGATGAGCTGATCCCACAGCCAGCACGACGTAGCCGTGGGCGCGTTCCCCGCCCACGCGTTCAGCCCAGGCGTCCACAGACGCCCCCCACACGAACGCAGCGCAGCAGCTTGAGCCCCGGCGGCAGCGCCTCGCCCAGCATGCGCGTCTCGCTCGCCTGATCCAGCTCCACCACCTCGCGCACCATCGCCGTCCACGCCGCCGGCGCGCCGATCGCCGCCAGGCGCCGCAGCACCTCGGCGCGCACCGCGTCGCCGATGTCGCGCGAGCGGTCGCCCGTCATGCGCGCGATGTGGGTGGCGGCAAAGCCCGCCGGCTCGATCTTCTTCCAGTCCAGCAGCAGGAGCTTGCCGCAGCCATGCCTTCGGCCGCCTCGCGCGGCGCGACTTCGTGCGCGCTGGCGTGGAAGGACTGGCGCGCGCCGACGCGGCCCAGCGCCCACAGGTAGCGCGCGTAGGCGCGCCGGCGCGTCTTCGCATCGAGCTTGGCGCCGGCCGCGGGCATGGCGGCGATCTGCTCCATCATCCAGTTGCCGATCTCCGCCTTGTAGGCCGAGGGGATGCGTTCCAGCGACGCGCCCAGGCGCAGCATGTCTTCCTCGCTGCCGTCGACCAGGGTGATCGGGCCGCTTGCCGCGTTCGGAGGCGTCGGCCTGCAGGTTGAAGGCGAAATCGTCCAGCAGGCGCAGCTGCGCTTCGGTGGCGAGGCCGCCGGCCACGCGGCGCCACAGCGTCCACCATTCGGCGCGCACTTGCGTGTCCTTGTGGTACTGCACGCCGCGTCTCGAACATCGCCCACAGCTGCTCGATGCGCCAGCTCGTCGAGCGGGTGGCCGAAGCCGGGACGCAGGCAGAAGCCCGCCAGGTTCAGCCAGGCGCGTTCGTGTTCGACCGACCTGCGCCGGCCTTTCGCGCGCTCCATCAGCGCGTCGAACAGGCGCCGCAGAAGCGGCGTGGCCCATGCTTCGCGCTGCGCCCAGCAGGTGTTCGAGGCTGGCGCGCAGCTGGCGCACTTCTTTCGTGTCGACCGCTTTCGAGCGGGTGCCGAAGACGCGGTCGATCTTCTCGATGGCGGCATCGAGCTGCGGCGGCAGGACATCGGTCGTCGCACCAGCTCTTCTTCGCTTTCCGCTTCGCGCAATTGGAAGGCGAGCTGCCAGCGTCCGCTGCCGTCTTCGGCCACGCAATGCACTTCGAGCGAACCGACTTCGCTCAGCGAAGCCACCAGCTGCACCGCGATCTCGCTGCGCGGCGCGGCGCCGGGTGCGGCGCGCAGCACGGTCGCAACCGGCGGCAGGCGCACGACCTCGACCGGATCGAGATCGACCAGTGCGCCCGGCTGCGGCGCCTGGCCCGCATCGGCCACCGTCGAGACGAGGTGAAAGCGCACCGGCCGTCCCAGGCGCAGCGCGAAGCTGCGTTCGACCAGGCGTACTTCCGTGGCGGCGGGCGTGCCGCGCGGGAGCAGGCAGACGGCGCGCAAGCCGGCCGCGCGCGCGTTCGCCCTCGAGCAGCAGGTAGTAGCTGCGCGCCGCGCCGCTTTCGATGGCGGGCGCCTGGCCCTGGCGCGCCAGCGCGTAGGCGACGCCGCCGCGCGCCACGGCGACGTCCGGGTCCTCGTTGTGCAGGATGCGCAGCGGCGCGCCGCGCCAGCGCGCCAGCGTCGCGGCCAGGCGCTCGGCCAGCGCGGCGCCGCGGAACACGCCGCCGTTGAGCAGCAGGGTATCGGGCACCGGCAGGATGTCGTCGTCCTCCGCCAGGCCGAGCGCCTCGCGCGCCGCCGCCGCGTGCTGGCGCAGGAAGCTGGCCAGGTGGCGCGTGACGGCCGGATCGCTCGCATACGGCAGGCCGAATTCGACGATGCCGGCGCGCGCGCGGCGCGCCGCTCTCCTGCGCCTCGTTCAGCGGGAAGAAGCCGTCGAGCACGACGCGCTCGATGTCCTCGCGGCGCAGCGTCGGCCTTGCGGCTGGCGCCGATCAGGCGCGCAGCCGCGCCCAGCAGCGTGACCGTCACCTGCGTCCGGCGCGTCCGGCGCCAGCAGCTGTTCCTTGGCGGCGCGGCAGCGCTCCGTCAGCTGGGCCAGGCGCCCGGCCGACAGGCGCGGGCGCGGCGCATCCTGGCCGTCCTGTTCGGCCATGCGGCGCTTCGACCAGGTGGGCCAGCGCCAGGTCCATGTTGTCGCCGCCGAGGATCAGGTGGTTGCCGACGCCGATGCGGGTCAGTTGCGGTTCGCCCTCGACGAGTTCGACCTTGACCAGGCTGAAGTCGGTGGTGCCGCCGCCGACGTCGGCCACCAGCACCAGGCGCGTACTCGCGCAGATCGTCGGCCAGCGTGGCGCGGTGGCGGTACAGCCAGTCGTAGAGCGCGGCCTGCGGTTCTTCCAGCAGGCGCAGCCTGCGGCAGGCCGGCCATCTTCGCCGCTTCGAGCGTCAGCGCGCGCGCGCCCTCGTCGAACGAGGCGGGCACGGTGAGCACGACCTGCTGCTGTTCGAGCGGGTGCTGGGGAAAGCGGGTATTCCAGTTGGCGCGCAGGTGGGCCAGGTAGCTGGCGCTGGCCGCCACCGGCGAGACCTTCGGCACTTCAGGCTCGGCGCCCCAGGGCAGGATGGGCGCCATGCGGTCGACGCCGGGGTGCGACAGCCAGCTCTTGGCGCTGGCCACCAGCCGGCCCGGCGTCGCCGCACCGAGACTGCGCGCGAGGCGCCCGACGGCGACGCGCTCGACGCCGCCGACATCCGTCAGCTGCCAGGGCAGCTGCAGCTGGCCCGGCCCGAGTTCTTCGAGCGGCCGGGTGGTAGCGGTTCGAAGGCAGCAGCGGCGCGGCGGCCACTTCGCCGGGCGCCACCAGCTGGTCGATCGGCGAACAGTTCGACCTCGGCCGCACCGGGTGCGGCATAGGCCAGCACCGTGTTGGTGGTGCCGAGGTCGATGCCGACCAGAGCCAGGGCGTCACTGATCCGGCGTGGCGCGAACGTCGAACTCGACTTTCCAGCGCTGGCCGTCACGCGCCACCGCCGCCAGTTCCAGCGTGCCCGCTTCGGTCGCCAGCGCGTGCAGCGTCACCTGCACCACGTCGCCCGGCGTGCGGCCATCGGCCGGCAGGGTCGCCTGGATTTCGTTCAGCTCCTGCAGCTCGTCCGGGCCCCAGAAGTCGAGCACCTCGCCGATGCAGTCCTGGCGGCGCGTGGTCGAGCCGAAGAAGCGGAAGTGGACCGGCTCGCCCACGACCAGGCCGAATTCCTGGCCCGGCAGTTCGAGTTCGCTGCCTTCTTCCATGCCGAAGGGCGCCACGCACAGGGCCTGGATCGGCGGCTCCATGCCGGGAATGGCCGGCATCGACGACTCGACGCCGACGTAATACGAACGCGCCGTGCCGCCGCGGATGCGCACGCCGCCGCCGCGCCGCGCATAGCTGTAGTAGGCCGCGCCGCGCGCGACGGCCAGGTCGAGGTCGGCGCCTTCGAGCATGCGCGCAGGTTCCGCGCCTTCCATGTCGAGCCAGTCGTTGATGGTGTCCATCACGCGCTGGGCCAGGATGCCTGACTTGAAGACGCCGCCGTTGAACAGCACCGCGCTCGGATGCAGGAAGGCGTGTTCGGCGCTGACGCGGCCTGCGAAACCTTCGAGTTCGGCGGTCGCTCCGGCCTGGCGCGCCAGGAAGGCGGCCAGGTGGCGGGTGACGGCCGCGTCCTGCGCGTAGGGCAGGCCGAGCTGCGTCAGGCCGGCGCGCGTACGCGACGGCAGGACGCGCGGAGGCTTCGACGCGCGGGAAGAAGCCGTCGGTAATGAAGGTCGTGACTTCCTCGCGCGTGAGTTCGGTGCGGATCGAGCCGCCGATCAGTTTCGAGCCGCGGCTCGGCACGACGATCGGCCAGGTCGGTGGCATTCGGCGTCGGCCAGCAGGTGCTCCTTGGCGCCGCGGCAGCCGTAGGTGAGCGAGCGCATCTGCCAGGCGTCGAGCTGGGTGCCGTTGGCGGCGAGCTTGCGCGCGACCAGGTGGGCCAGCGCGAGGTCCATGTTGTCGCCGCCGAGCAGGATGTGGTCGCCCACGGCGACGCGGTGCGGTTCGAGCTTGCCGTCGCGTTCGAGGACGGCGATCAGCGAGAAGTCGCTGGTGCCGCCGCCGACGTCCACCACCAGCACGATGTCGCCCGCTTTCACCTGCTTGCGCCAGGCGCCGTTGCTGCCCTGGATCCAGCTGTAGAGGGCCGCCTGCGGCTCCTCGAGCAGGGTGGCCGAGGTGTAGCCGGCGTTGCGCGCCGCTTCCGCCGTCAGTTCGCGCGCGCCCGGATCGAACGAGGCGGGAATCGTGACCGTGACTTGCTGCTGGTCGAAGGGCGCTTCCGGATGCGCGCTGTCCCAGGCCTGGCGCAGGTGCGCAGGTAGCGGGTGGAGGCCTCCAGCGGCGAGACGCGCGTGACTTCTTCCGGCGCGTCGGTCGGCAGGATGGCGGCGCGGCGGTCGACGCTCGGGTGGCACAGCCAGCTCTTGGCCGACGAGACCAGGCGGATCGGCGTGGTGGCGCCGCGGCTGCGCGCCATCTCGCCGGCGACCGAGCGTCTCGCCGTCGGTATTCCACGGCAGCGCCAGTTCGCCCGGCGCCAGTTCGTCCGGGTGCGGCAGGTAGAGGAAGGAGGGCAGCAGCGGCAGCGCTTCGACCGTGCCGGGCGCGGTCAGCTGCGGCACCGGCAGCACGCCGTGCGCGGTGTTTTCGCCGTCGCTCGCTTCCAGGTCGACATACGACAGCGCGCTGTGCGTGGTGCCGAGGTCGATGCCGATGGCGTAGCGCGCGCTCACAGCTCCACCTCCGCCGGCGCCAGCACGCTGGCGTCGTGTTCCTTGGCCAGCTGCGGCAGGCGTACGCTCAGTCGCCTTCCAGCCGCGGTGGCTCAAGGTGCCCTTGAACGGGGCCTTGCCGACCACGTTGCCGGTCAGGCGCACGCTGGCCGCATCGAAGCCTTCTTCCAGCGTGACGCGCGCGCCTTCGGCTTCGCTGCGCACGGGCGCGATCGTGAAGTGGTCCTTCAGGACGCGCGCGCAGCCTTCGTGCACGACGCGGGCGGCGGCGCCGATGTCGGCGTCGGCATAGGCGGCCAGGTTTTCGTGGGCGAAGTCGATCAGGCGCGCTTCGCGCTGCAGCAGGGTCAGCAGCTGCAGGGCCGCTTCCGGCGTCGTTTCGCGCAGCAGCGACGGGGGCGGGCGCGACCGGCGCCGGGGCCGGCTGTGCGACCGGTGCCGGGGCGGGCGGCGCCGCTACCGGGCCGACCTGGTCATCGCGCACGCGCGCGGCGAATTCGGCGTCGCCGACGGTTTTGAAGAAGGTGCCGAAGGCCAGGGAGAGCCGGCTCCAGAAAGAGGGCAGTTGGGTCGGTGTGCTCATTCTTGATGTTCTGTAGGTGAGGGACGGGGCTGTCAGACAGGGTCTGACCCGTGGTCCGGACAAACGCGAATGATACCAGTTCGACCATGGGTGGCGCACGCACCGCTGACGCCTCAGTACACGGCGCCGCCCGGCTGCTTCGAGACGAGCACGCCCTTGACGGCCGAGATCGCGTAGTTGACGGTCGAACCGTAGCCGGCCCAGTTGCCCAGGTCGAAGCTGCCCGTTCCCGACAGGCGTTGCACGCCGATGTTTTCGTAGGTCAGCGGGGTGTTCGGTTTGCACACCTGGGGCAGGCCGACCGTTTGCAGGAAATACACCGCGCCCAGGCCGACGCGCTGGCCCTGGCCATTTTCGACGAGCAGCGCCGTCTCGACGTCGACACCGATGCCGCGCGCGCTGCCGGTCCAGCCGTCGTTGACGACGCGTCCCAGGAAGGCGGCCAGGCGGCCCATCCGGTCGCGGGCGTCGAGGTGCGAATCGGTGATGACGTTGCCCAGCGGTGGCAGGGCGAGGAAGTCGCGGTCCAGCGTCATGTTCTTGTTGTAGGGATTGGCGAGCGCCTCGGGGGAGGTCACCGACTGGTTCAGGCCCGCATAGATGAACTGCCCGAGCACGGCGAGGCCGGCGCTGGTGCCGCCGAGTGGAATATTCCGGTTGGCCAGCTCCTGCAGCGCGGCCGCGAGCGGCGTGTCCTTCCAGTAGCGCAGATAGTCGCTCTGGTCGCCGCCGGCGATGAACACGGCTTCGGCGCCCCGGATGCGCTGCAGCACGAAGGGATCGCTGGCGGCCGCGCGGCTCGGCAGCACCAGGGTTTCGACCGAGCGCACGCCGCCCATGGCGAAGATATACGGGATTGTAGGCGTCGGTGCCGGTGGCGCGGATGACGACGAAGTTGCCGCCGCCGCCCTTGCGGATCATCCACTTGAAGGCCTCGTCCACATCCGGGCCGCCGCCCATCAGCACCAGCGAGGACAGAGGCGGGGCGCGCCAGGGCGATGTCGGTGGTGTTGCCGACTGCATAATATTTGTACGGCTTTTCCGCCTGGGCCGTTCCGGTGGCGAACAGGGCGAGCGCAAGCGCAAGGGTGCGGCAGGCACCGGAAAAGAGGCGGGTCGGCGAAATCATGGGCGTCCTTGTGTGAATACGAGGAAACGGATTGTCGATCTGGTACTTGAAAAGGATACAACAAGCCGAGCACTGCCGTGAGGCCGTGCACGCAACAGACGCACCACTTTTTCAGCCGCGCCGGGCCGCTTCGATCTTGGCGATATCGATCTTCTTCATCGTCATCATCGCCTCGAACACCCGCTTGGCCACCACCGGATCGGGACCGGCAACCGCCTCGACCAGCACCCGTGGCGAGATCTGCCAGGACAGGCCCCATTTGTCCTTGCACCAGCCGCAGGCGCTTTCCTGGCCGCCATTGCCGACGATCGCATTCCAGAGGCGGTCGGTTTCTTCCTGGTCTTCGGTCGAGATCTGGAACGAGAACGCCTCGCTGTGCTGGAAGGCGGGGCCGCCGTTCAGGCCGACGCAGGGGATGCCCGCCACCGTGAACTCGACGGTCAGGACATCGCCCTTTTTGCCGGAAGGGAAATCACTCGGTGCGCGATGGACGGCTTTGACTGCGCTGTCCGGAAAGGTTTTGGCATAAAACTCGGCGGCCTCGAGGGCGGTGCCGTTGAACCAGAGACAAATCGTGTTCTTGCTGACCATCGTTTTTCTCCCGTGTAAGTGGTTCAGTCTTTAATTTCTGCTTCGACCAATTGCGCCAGCAATTGCAGCGACTCCTGCCAGCCGAGATAGCAGGCCTCGGCAGGAATCATCGCAGGAATGCCTTCCTGTTTCACCTTCATTTCGACGCCGCAGAACACCTCGCGCAGCGTCACCGTGGTTTGCATGCGGCCCGGCAGGTTCGGGTCGTCGAACTCGGCCGTGTAGCTGAGGCGTTTGCCCGGTTCCAGTTCCAGGTATTCGCCGCCGAACGCGTGGCTGTGGCCGGTGGTGAAATTGGTGAACGACATCTTGTAGCGGCCGCCCACGCGGGCATCCATGTCGTGCACGGTGCCGACGAAGCCGTGCGGCGGCAGCCATTTGAGGAAGGCGCCCGGGGTCAGGAAGGCGCGGTAGACGCGGTCGGCGCTGGACTTGAGCACGCGGTGCAGTTCGACGGTATTGGTGGACATGATCGGTTTCCTTGTGTGGACATGGAGGACGGCCCTCTGGCAGTACGACGAATACAGTGTCCGAGATTCGACACCGGCGCGCATCTTTTTCCTGTTTGAAACACTCAATTGCATTTGAGGGACTTCATCCGGTCGATCAGGTCTTGCCCGGTTTCGCCCAGCGACAGGCGGGTGAGGATTTTTTCGCATTCCGGATTGGCCGCCGGCTTCGCGTTTGGCGGCGCGCTGCGCTCGGCCTTGCGGACGGGTTTGGCGGCCGGGGGCGGCGCTGGTTTGGCCGGCTGGCTGATGGGGGCGGCCTCGATGTCGAGGTCGAACGCGGCGGCCCCGTACGCAGCATTGCAGGGCGGGGCGCCGGGTGCGCAGGCGGGGATGTCCCAGGGCAGCGTCCCCGGCGCGATGTGTTCCCCAAAGCGCCGGGTCCACACCCCGTCCTCGGCGAGCCACCCGAAGGCGGCGGGATCGATGGGCTTGCGCGCGGCCACGAAGGCGAATTTCCAGCGGCCGGGCGTCAAGGCGGCCAGCGGCAGGTCGAGCTTGCCGCCCGTGTCGAGGCGGGCCGGCGCGGAGCCGGGCTGCGGCAACAGCAGCGCGAGCGGCGCGTCCTGGCCCGCACGCAGGCCGATGAGGTAGAGGTAGCCCGGCTCGTTCACGGTATAACGCAGCGAACGGGCGAGGCCGGCTTGCAGCTTGCGCCCACCGGAGGCGACTTCGACGCGCAGGGCGGGATCCTGGCTGGCCAGAATCAATGCGAGGGCGTCCGCCGCGGACTGCGGCGCCGGGATGGCGGGCGTTGGCGCCGGCGCCGGGACGGCCGGTGGCCGGGGCAGGGTCGGCGCGATGGCGGGCGGCGCACCGGCGCCGGGTTTCGACACCGCAGCCGGCGGGGGCGTCGGCGCATCGCTCGAACGCCAGAACCAGATGCCGCCTGCGACGGCGGCCAGCAATGCCGCCGCCCCCAGTCCGGCCGCCATCGGGAAGCTGCGCGGACTGGCGGGCGCTGGCGCGGCGGGCGTTGGCGCCGGGCGTGGATCGGGACGCGTCGATTGGACGGCGTCGATTCGGGCGGCGGCGCTGGCGGCGCGGTACGCCCGACCGCGAGCACGGTCGCATCCGGATCCGACCAACGAAATGCCGGCGCCGCCCCGCGCCCCGCCGGCGCACCGAGACCGAGTTCGCTGCGCAATGCGTCGATCGATGCGGTCCGTGCGTCCGGCTGCACCGCCAGCGCGCGGTCGATCGCGCTCGCGAACGCCCGGCTGTACTGCGGCGGGGCGCAGTCGGCCAGCGGCACATAGGTGTCGCGAATCACGCGGCTGGTGGCCGCGGGCGGCGTGGTGCCGGATGGCCTCTGCGCTGAAGGCTCAGTGTCGCGCGTCGGGGACGAGCAGCGAGGAGAACGCGGCGATTTCGTCGGCGATGCCGTCCGCCGCCTTCTTTTCCATCTGGCGGTAACGGCGGAGCGCGTCGTGCCCCGCTTCGGTGACCGATGCGCCGCCGCCCTTGGTGCCGCCCGCGCTCGCCGTCACCAGAGGCGCGCGGAAATCGCGGTTCATCTCGTCACCAGCAGCCAGGCGCGCCGGTACGAATGCCCATCTGCCGGCGCCGCGGAGATCGAGCCGGTCGCGTCGATCGCATCGAGGAGGCTCGCCTTGCCCGGCCCCATCGTGGTGGCCAGCCGAGCAGGATGCGAAAACTCGGCCGCCCGGCCTTTGCCTCGCTCATAGGACGGCCTCGGCGAGAAGGGCCTCCGCCGCTTTCATCTCTTCGGGCGCGTTGACGTTGAAGAACGGATCGACCGGCTCGGTGGCGAACACCGCGCGGGCGAGACGATAGCGCCCAGTCCAGGCATCCACCTTGCGGATGCCCTCGCTTTCGACTGCCCGGCGCAGATCGCCTGGAGACTACCGGCCATAGAGCGAATACCGGATGGTCGCGCCCGCCGGACGAGGCGCAGGCCAGATCGGCCGCTTCCTTCTCGAGCGCCGCCAAAAGGCGCGACACCAGGTCGCGTGGGACGAAGGGCGCGTCGCAGGCGAAGCTCGCAACGTAGGCGCACCCTGGCGCGTTCGCGCGGGCCCATTCGAGTCCCGTGAGCACCCCGGCCAGGGGCCCCACATATCCGCCCACCACATCGGTCGCGATCGGAAGCCCATAGGAGGCGAACCGCGCGAGATCGCCATTGGCGTTGAGCACCATGGGGCCGACTGGGGCCGCACGCGGGCGATGGGCCGCGCCAGCAGCGTCTCGCCGCCGAGCGTCATGAGGGATTTGTCGCCGCCGCCCATGCGCCGCGACTGGCCGCCGGCCAGAAGAAGGCCGACAACCCGATCGTCACGCACCGGCATCACTCTGAGGCCCCACCCCCTCCCCGACCCTCCCCCATCAAGGGGGAGGGAGTTCACCGATGCGTTCCCTCCCCCCTTGTGGGGGAGGGCTAGGGTGGGGGGTAGACTAATGGGCATCTTCGGTGACGCTCGCCTTGCGCTGGACGCGACGCGGCTCGTCTTCTACCGTTGCGGCATCCGCGTCGTAGACGATGCGATGCTCGCCCGCCAGCGCGATGAAGCGCTTGCCCTTGGCGCGACCGATGAGCGTCAGGTCGGCGCGGCGCGCCAGCTCGACGCCCCAGGCGGTGAACCCCGAACGCGAAATCAGCACCGGAATGCCCATCTGGACCGTCTTGATCACCATCTCCGATGTGAGGCGCCCTGTCGTGTAGAACATCTTGCCCTGGGCGGCGATGCCGTTCAGGGCTATGTAACCGGCGATCTTGTCGACCGCGTTGTGGCGTCCGACGTCTTCCATGTAGATCAGCGGCCGATCTTCTTCGCACAGCACGCAGCCGTGGATCGCGCCTGCCTCGAGGTAGAGCGAGGGCGTGGTGTTGATCGACTTCGCCAGCGCGTAGAGCCAGGAGGTGCGAATGACGGCCGCGCGATCCAGCACGATCTCGTCGAACTTCTCCATCACGTCGCCGAACACCGTCCCGACGGCGCAGCCCGAGGTGCGCGTCTTCTTCTTGAGTTTTTCCTCGAAGTTCGTGGCGCGGGCCGTTCGCACGACGACGGTTTCGGTTTCCTCGTCGAAATCGACGCCGGTGATCTCGTCGTCCGGCCGCAGCATGTTCTGGTTGATCAGGTAGCCGACGGCGAGGCAATCGGGATAGTCGCCGACCGTCATCAGGGTCACGATTTCCTGCCCGTTAAGGTAAAGGGTGAGCGGACGCTCGACGGTGACCGAGGTTTCGATCTCGCGCCCGTCCTGATCGATGCCAGCGACTCTGCGGGTCAGGCGGGGGTCGTGCGGATTGGGCATGACTGGGCGCAGCTTTGCCATGGCCCGAATATGGACCGGCGGTGATCGGCGAACAACAGCCGCATTAAGGATGTCGTAAAGGTATTTGATTTTAAACGAATTTGGCATATAGTCCGGCCTTTCTCGCACGGTAGCGGGGGCAAGAAGCCTTGGCGAGGCAGACGGAACATCCGCGGCGGCGTGAGCCGAACGCGACAGTGAGTAGTGCGGCGTTGAGCCTGGCGGCTGACCAAGGCCCGCTCGACGTTACCTTGCCCGACGCGTTGCTCGATCAGGCACCGCCGATGTACTTTGCCGATCGCGGCGGCCGGATTTGCTTCGCCAATAGCGGATACTACGAGCTGGCGAAATCCTTGAACGGCGCCTCGGCCGAAGATCTGCGCAACGTCGCCCAGCGGCTCGACGTCGACCATCCCGAGCTGATCGTTCGCCATTCATGTGAACAAGACGGAATTGTGCGCCACTACCGCGCGCGCCACTTCCTGGTCGGCGAAGACGGCTTCGGCGGCATCTACACCGACGTGACGCGGGAAGCCCAGGCCCTTGTCGCTTCGTCGGAAACCGAAGCGCGCCTGCGCGACGTGATCCGCTCCGCCTCGGACTGGGTGTGGGAGACGGACGCCAACCTCAATCTGACCTACGTGTCCGATCGGATCACCGAGGCGCTGGAAGTCCTGCCGCACAACCTGTTCGGTCGTAATATCCTGGTGCTGGGCGATTTCGAGAAGCCGTCCGGCAGCAACGTCATGCCGATGCGCGATCGGCTGCTACGGGATCTCCTGCCGTTCCGCGCCCAAACCTTCCTGATGAAGGATGCGCGCGGCGACACGCGCCGCATCCATCTTTCGGGCGTGCCGGTGTTCGATTCGACGAACGGCCGCTTTGTCGGCTATCGCGGTACGGGAACGGACGTCACGGTTCGGCACCGCGCCGAGCAGGGCTTGCGCAACTACCAGCGCCAGCTGCAGGACAGCCTGTCGCAGCTTCAGGAGCGCAACGCGCAGCTCGACGATGCGCTGTCGCACGCCCAGGAGGCGGCCCACGCCAAGACCGAATTCCTCGGCAAGATGAGCCACGAGCTGCGCACGCCTTTGAACGCCGTGATCGGCTTCTCGGAACTCGCGGTGCAGCAGATCTTCGGCCCGCTGAACGACCACTACGTGTCCTATTTCCGCGACATCCGCAACGCGGCCTATCACCTGCTCAACATCATCAACGACATCCTGGACGCGGTCAGCATCGAATCGAGCAAGGTCCAGGTCGACGCGCAGCCGGTCGGGCTCGCCGAGCTGGTCGCCGAAGCCAAGTCGCTGGTGTCGCTCCGCGCCGAGCAGGATGGGCTCGATCTGTCCCAGGTCCGCGCCGACGGGAGATGGACGATTTTCGCCGACCCCGGCCGCACGCGGCAGATCCTCGTCAACCTGCTCAATAACGCCGTGAAATTCACCGATCGCGGCGGAAGCGTCGGTGTCGAGGTCGAGGACGCGCCGGACGGTGCCATCGCCGTGACCGTATGGGACACCGGCAAGGGCATCCCCATCGACCAGCACGAGCGTATCTTCGAGAGCTTCCATCAGGTCGGTTCGGACCTGCTCGTCTCCCCGCGCGAGGGCACCGGCCTTGGTCTGTCCGTTTCGCGCCAGCTTGCCCGGCTCATGCAGGGCGACCTCACCGTCGAATCCGCCCCCGGGCACGGCTCGCGCTTCACCGTCACGCTGCCGCGGGCGACCGAGCCGGCCAAGGTCACGAGCGCCTAGCGCCTTGGCCTGGCCCCGGATTTGATCCGGGGGTCCGGGCTATCCCTCTTGAGTGACCTTGTATGCCGGCCACCCCCTTCCTTCGCCGCCGTAAACCGCTATATTCTATCGTATCCAACGCCATGGATACGATACTCACCCTGCAAAACCGGAGGCAAAGCCTCTGATCGACCCGTTCGCGCGGGCGATCACCTATCTGCGCGTGTCGGTCACCGACCGGTGCGATTTCCGCTGCGTCTACTGCATGGCGGAGGAAATGACGTTCCTTCCCAAGGTGGAGCTGCTGACGCTGGAGGAGATGGACCGGCTCTGCTCCGCCTTCGTCGCGCGCGGCGTGAGGAAGCTGCGGCTCACCGGCGGCGAGCCGCTCGTGCGCCGCAACATCATGTGGCTGTTCCGACAGCTTTCGCGCCACCTGCAGACCGGCGCGCTGGAGGAGCGACGTCACCACCAATGGCAGCCAGCTCGCCAAATACGCCGAGCGAGCTCGCTTCCTCGGCGTGCGGCGCATCAACGTCTCCATCGACACGCTCGACGATGCCAAGTTCACCGCCATCACGCGCTGGGGCAAGCTCGATAAGGTGCTGGAAGGCGTCGCGGCGGCGAAGCGCGCCGGGCTGAAGATCAAGATCAACACCGTGGCGCTGCGCGGCGTCAACGACGACGAATTCAATCGCCTGGTCGAATGGTGCGGCGGCGAAGGCCTCGGCCTCACCTTCATCGAGGTCATGCCCATGGGCGAGATCGGCGAGGATGCGCGGCTCGACCAGTACATGCCGCTCTCCATGGTGCGCGCCAAGCTCAACGAGCGCTGGACCTTGACCGATACCGACGAGCGCACCGGCGGACCGGCGCGCTACGCGCGCTGCAAGGAAACCGGCGGCCGCATCGGCTTCATCACGCCGCTGACCCACAATTTCTGCGAAATCCTGCAACCGCGTGCGGCTCACCTGCACCGGCACCTTGTATATGTGCCTGGGCCAGGTCGACGCCGCCGATTTGCGCGCGCCGCTGCGCGCCTCGCCGGACGACGCGCTCCTCATGGAGGCTATCGACGAGGCGATCTCGCGCAAGCCCAAAGGGCATGACTTCGTCATCGACCGCCGCCGCCGCGCCCCCGCCGTGGCGCGTCACATGAGCGTGACCGGCGGCTGATGGTTCGAGACGGCGCCCTACGGGCGCCTCCTCACCATGAGGGCTTTACGTTATCCTGACGCCATGACCGCTCAGCCGAATTCGCTCGCCGCGCGCGACGCCGAAGTGCTCCTGCATCCGTACACCAACGCCATCGAGAACGAGGCGCTGGGCCCGCTGGTGATGACGCGGGGCGAAGGCGTCTACGTCTATGACGACGCCGGGAAGAAATATCTCGAAGGCATGGCCGGGCTGTGGTGCGCGAGCCTCGGCTTCGGCAATGAGCGGCTCGCACGCGCGGCTTACGATCAGATCAAGCGGCTCAGCTTCTTCCACGGATTCAACCGCAAGAGCCACGAGCCGCAGATCGAGCCGCCGAGCGCCTCCTCGCCATCGCGCCCGAGGGCATGGCGCGCGTGTTCTTCGCCAATTCCGGCTCCGAAGCGGTCGACAGCGCGATCAAGATCATCTGGTATTACAACATCGCGCGCGGGCGGCCGGAGAAACGCAAGATCATCGGACGCATCCGCGGCTATCACGGCGTGACGGTCGCCGCCGCCTCCGTCACCGGCCAGCCGCACAACCATGCCGGGTTCGGGCTGCCGATCGCCGGGTTCCTGCACACCGACGCGGCGCACTACGCGCGCGGCGCGGAAAAGGGCGAGAGCGAGGAGCAATACGCGACGCGCCTCGCCGACAAGCTCGACAGGCTGATCCGCGACGAAGGAGCGGACACCGTCGCCGCCTTCTTCGCCGAGCCGGTCATGGGCGCCGGCGGCGTCTTCTTTCCGCCGCGCACCTATTTCGAGAAGGTGCAGCGCGTGCTCGCCAAGCACGACGTGCTGTTCCTGGTCGACGAGGTGATCACCGGGTTCGGCCGCACCGGATCGATGTGGGGTTGCGAGACCTATGGCTTGCGTCCCGATCTCGTCACCTGCGCCAAGGCGCTCTCCGCCGCCACGCTGCCGATCTCGGCGGTGCTGATGCGGGACGAGATCTATCGCGTGATCGCCGGCAAGACGGCCGAGATCGGAACGTTCGGCCACGGCTTCACCTATTCCGGCCATCCCGTTTCCGCCGCGGTGGCGATCGAGACGCTCAAGATCTACGACGAGATGGATCTGGTCGCGCGGGTGCGCGAGGTGGCGCCGCATATGCAGGCGCGGCTTGCCGGTTTCCGCGAGCATCCCTTGGCCGGCGAGGTCGCCGGCATCGGGCTGCTCGGCGTGTTCGAGCTGGTCCGCGACCATTCGACGCGAGAGCCCTTCGACCCGGCCCGGCGTGCCGGCATCAAGCTCGTGGAAGCGGCCCAGGAGCGGGGCTTGATCCTGCGCGCCTTGGGCGACCGGGTGGCGTTCTGCCCGCCTTTGATCATTACCCCGGCGAAGGGCCTCGACGAGCTGTTCGACAAATTCTCTCTGGCGCTCGAAGATACCCGTAAGGTATTAGGATGATTATGGATTACGCCAAGTTCTTCGCCGATGCGCTGACCAGAGTTTGGCGCGAAGGGCGTTACCGGGTGTTCGCCGAGCTTGAGCGCCAGGCGGGCGCCTATCCGCGCGAACGAACCATTCCGACGGCCAAGTGCGCGACGTCACCGTGTGGTGCTCAACGATTATCTCGGCATGGGTCAGCACCCGGACGTGCGTGGCGCCATGATCCGCGCGATCCAGGAACAGGGCGGGGGCACGGCGGAACGCGCAACATCTCCGGCACCAACCACTATCATGTGCTGCTGGAGCGCGAGCTGGCCGATCTGC
>CAVSPL010000025.1:0-348454 GCA_963729765.1 uncultured beta proteobacterium
TTACAGCATGGCCTTCAGCAGGCGTGCCATTTCCGATGGGTTCTTGGTGGCTTTGATGCCGCACTCTTCCATGATGTCCAGCTTGGCTTGCGCGGTATCGGCGCCGCCCGAGATCAGCGCGCCGGCGTGGCCCATGCGCTTGCCCGGAGGAGCGGTGACACCGGCGATGAAGCAGACGACCGGCTTCTTCATGTTGTCTTTGATCCAGTAGGCAGCATTGCCTTCGTCCGGACCGCCGATTTCGCCGATCATGATGACCGCGTCGGTATCAGGATCGTCGTTGAACATCTTCATGACGTCGATGTGCTTCAGACCGTTGATCGGGTCGCCGCCGATGCCGACTGCCGACGATTGGCCCAGACCCAGTGCGGTCAGCTGGCCGACTGCTTCATAGGTCAGGGTGCCCGAACGCGAGACGACGCCGATGCGGCCCTTGCGGTGGATGTGACCTGGCATGATGCCGATCTTGATTTCGTCCGGGGTGATCAGGCCTGGGCAGTTAGGACCCAGCAGCAGGGTCTTCGAGCCGGCTTTGGCCATGCGGTCCTTGAGGGCCATCATGTCGCGGACTGGAATGCCTTCGGTGATGCAGATCGCCAGGTCCAGGTCGGCTTCGACAGCTTCCCAGATTGCAGCGGCCGCGCCTGCCGGCGGGACGTAGATGACCGACACGTTGGCGCCGGTAGCCGCTTTCGCGTCCGAGACGGTCGCGTAGATCGGGATGCCTTCGAAGTCTTCGCCGGCTTTCTTCGGGTTCACGCCAGCAACGAAGGCTTCTTTGCCGTTCGCGTAGTCGCGGCACATGCGGGTATGGAACTGACCGGTCTTGCCGGTAATACCCTGGGTGATGACTTTTGTATCTTTGTTGATCAGGATCGACATTTGTTTATTCCTTCGAATTAGGCGTTACCAGCTGCAGCGGCGACCACGGCCTTGGCTGCATCTTCCATCGTATCGGCGGCGATGATCGGCAGACCGGAGTCGGCCAGCATCTTCTTGCCCAGGTCTTCGTTGGTGCCCTTCATGCGGACAACCAGCGGCACCTGCAGCGAGACAGCTTTCGATGCGGTGATCACGCCTTCGGCGATGACGTCGCAACGCATGATGCCGCCGAAGATGTTGACCAGGATGGCTTTCAGGCCAGGGTTCTTCAGCATGATCTTGAATGCTTCGGTGACTTTCTCAGCCGTCGCACCGCCGCCCACGTCCAGGAAGTTGGCCGGCTCGCCGCCGAACAGCTTGATGGTGTCCATGGTGGCCATGGCCAGGCCGGCGCCGTTCACGAGGCAGCCGATGTTGCCGTCGAGCGAGATGTAGGCCAGGTCGAACTTCGATGCTTCGACTTCGGCTGGATCTTCTTCGTCCAGGTCGCGGTAGGCGACGATTTCCGGCTGGCGGAACAGCGCGTTCGAATCGAAGTTGAACTTCGCGTCGAGGGCGATGACCTTGCCCGAACCGGTCAGGATCAGCGGGTTGATTTCGGCCAGCGACGAATCGGTTTCCCAGTAGGCTTTGTACAGGCCTTTGAGTTGCACGCGGGCGTCGGCCAGCGATTCGGCAGGCACGCCGATCTTGGTCGAGATGTCATCGGCTTCGGCGTCGGTCAGGCCGACCGATGGGTCGATCGCGATCGAGTGGATTTTTTCCGGATTGCTGTGCGCGACTTCTTCGATGTCCATGCCGCCTTCCGACGAGGCCATCAGCACGACGCGCTGCGAGACGCGGTCGGTGACCATCGAGACGTACAGTTCCTTCTTGATGTCGGCGCCTTCTTCGACCAGCAGGCGACGCACTTTCTGGCCTTCAGGGCCAGTCTGGTGCGTGATGAGCTGCATGCCCATGATCTGTTCCGCGTATTCGCGGACTTGTTCCAGCGACTTGGCAACCTTCACGCCGCCGCCTTTACCACGGCCGCCAGCATGGATCTGGGCCTTGACCACCCAGACCGGGCCGCCCAGCTCTTCAGCTGCCTTGACGGCCTCGTCGACCGACATGCACGGAATGCCGCGCGGAACCGTCACTCCGAACTTTCGGAGGATTTCTTTGCCCTGATACTCATGGATTTTCATGCTGGCTTCCCTTCTTCTGTTACTGATTTAGATGGTTTATTAAGGTACTTCGACATCGGTCTCAACCCTGTACGGCCTTGATTACCCAGCGCGGGTAATACTTTGCCACAGCGGGGCCGTCGGCGCGCAGCGCGTGGCAGCGGTCGATTTCGTACGGACGCACAGCCTCGCCATCGTTGGCGGCGCTGCGCAGTTCGAATTCGTCATCGGCGAAGGCCTGGATTGCCGCGGTGGGCAAAACCTGCGCCAGTTCGGTCAGGTGGGTGCAGCCGAGCACGCCGGATAGGCGGTCTTTCAGGTGCAGCCGGAAATGCTTGGTCAGCGAGAGCCCGATCAGTTTTTTGTACGCCGGCCCGATCACGTCGCAATACCCCGGATACGGCACCGAGTCGGACGCGGCTTCGGCGTCGACGATCTCGAGATCGCGGTTGATGGTAATGCGCAGGCTCAGGTCGTGCACGGCCGTGCCGGCGGGACGGTTGCCGGAGGCGAGGACGATGTCTTGCGCCTTGATGTCGCGAATACGCGCGTCAAGATCCCACAGGCCATCGTCGCGCGCGTACGCTTCGACGGTAATGGCGCGGGTATGCCGGAGCGAGCGCGGGGCGGGAGAAGACAGGGGCATAAAAACAAATGTGCCGATTGATCGGCAATCAAGGGGGCAGCCGGTGTGCTGATGCACGTTACCGCAGCTTCTGCGGCAACAACCGCTCATGCGGCGCTGCTAAAACCGTGAAAGTTTAGCACAGGCGGGGGGCGGTTGCACTGCAACATGGGGGTGGCAGAGCTTGTCGAGTATTTGAAGTTGACGACTTGGCAACGGCAAGATCAGGCTGCGTCATCCCGGGAAAAACACGCCTCGCCGTCGCCATCGAGACAGATCTCGGCATTGCGCCGGAAGGTCGTTGTCCAGATGCCCGGGCCGGCCTCGGGCTCGGTGCCGCGCCAGCGCAGGCCCTGCAAGCTGACGTGCGGACCGGCGCCACGTTCATCTTCCCAGCGCCCGCGGATTTCATCGGTATTCCTGCCGGGGCCATCGACTTGCAAGACGTAATCGCCATTCGGGCGCAGGTCGAGCACCATCGATTTTTCCGCCGTGGTGAGGCGGTAGACGCCTGTTGCCTCGACCGGATGGGTGGTGCAGGCGGAGAGCGCGAGGAGAGCAAGCAGTACGGGAAAAGGTCTCATGAGGCGTCTTTCATGCGAGGCAAACGACAAGCGCCAGCGCGCAGCGCCATCCGGGTTGAGGAATATGCGGACGCATATCGCCGAATGGCGCTCCGCGCTGGCGCCTGGATAGATACGATGGGTATTGATACTGCCGACAGCCGCCTGGGACGACTGGTAAAGCCGCGCTAAAAGTCTTCGTCTTCCTCGGGCGCGCCCTTGAGGGCGGCACGCACGGCGCTGCTGGAAAAGCCGCGGGCCATGAGAAAACGCATTTGCTTGCTGCGCTCGGCCGCGTCGCGCGCGACGGTGCCGAATTTGCGCTGCCAGACTTCGACGGCGCGCGCCGTTTCGCTTTCGGCCAGTCCAGGTTTCAGTTCAGCCAGCGCCTCGCCCGTCACGCCGTGGCTTTGCAGTTCGGCGTACACGCGGCTGTTGCCGAAGCGCGCAGCCTTGCGATTGATGAGTGATTCGGCAAAACGTTCCTGCGACAGCCAGTTGTTCTTCTCTAAAAAATCAAGCAGGGCGTCGAGGTCGTCGCCCTCCTCCGCATGACGCGCCAGCTTGCGCTTGAGCTCGAGCCTGCTGTGCTCCCTCATGGAGAGGAAGCGCAGGGCCCGGCCTTTCAAGCTGAGGACAGGTGCGCGCATGGCGATGAAACGAATCGGAAGGGACCGCGAACGGCCCCCATCCGATTACTCCGAAACAGCCTTCAGCTTCGGCGCCTTGTCTTCGGCGTCGCCACCGAGCGGTGGCGGCAGTTCGCGCACGCCCAATGCCGCACGCACCTTGTTCTCGATTTCGCGCGCCAGGGCTGGGCGGTCTCTCAGGAACTGGCGGGCGTTGTCCTTGCCCTGGCCGATGCGTTCGCCGTTGTAGCTGTACCAGGAACCGGACTTCTCCACGATCTTGTTGTCGGCGCCAAGATCCAGGATTTCGCCTTCGCGGGACGTGCCTTCTCCATAAAGAATGTCGAAGTGCGCTTCGCGGAACGGCGGCGCGATCTTGTTCTTGACGACCTTGACCTTGGTTTCGTTACCGATCACCTCGTCACCCGACTTGATCGAACCGGTACGGCGGATGTCCAGGCGCACGGAGGCGTAGAACTTCAGCGCGTTACCGCCGGTCGTGGTTTCCGGGCTGCCGAACATCACGCCGATCTTCATGCGGATCTGGTTGATGAAGATGACCAGGGTGTTGGTGCGGTTGATCGAGGCGGTCAGCTTGCGCAGTGCCTGCGACATCAGACGTGCCTGCAGGCCTGGCAGCGAATCGCCCATGTCGCCTTCGATCTCGGCGCGTGGCGTCAGTGCCGCCACCGAGTCGATGACGACCAGGTCGACCGAACCCGAACGCACCAGGGCGTCGGTGATTTCGAGCGCCTGCTCGCCGGTGTCCGGCTGCGAGATCAGCAGTTCGTCGAGCTTGATGCCCAGCTTTTGCGCGTAACCCACGTCGAGCGCGTGCTCGGCGTCGATGAAGGCGCAGGTGCCGCCCAGCTTTTGCATTTGTGCGATGGTCTGCAGCGTCAGCGTGGTTTTACCCGACGATTCCGGACCGTAGATTTCCACGATACGGCCGCGCGGCAAGCCGCCGACGCCGAGTGCGATGTCCAGGCCCAGCGAGCCGGTGGAGACGGTCTGCACTTCTTCGACGGGCGTGTTCGCGTCCATGCGCATGACCGAGCCCTTGCCGAACTGCTTTTCGATTTGCGCGAGGGCGGCGGCCAGCGCTTTGCCTTTTTCAGCAGCGTTGTGTACTACTTTTTTGTCGTCCATAATTTTCTCTCAGTCTTGGAGGTACCAAGGTGTGGGCACCCTCACGCTTCACAAGGGTACTACTGTATATAAATCCAGTAGTTCTGGCAAGCGCAAAATCGGCCATCTGTCGAAGAAGCTCGCGTTGTTGCGCCAAATCAAACACAATGTGATTAGCCGGGTGGTCTAATTCATAACAGGGTGATCTTATGCGAATTTTGCTTGCTGAAGATGATAGCGTACTCGCGGACGGGCTGACGCGTTCCTTGCGCCAGTCCGGTTATGCGATCGACGACGTGCGCAACGGCGAGGACGCCGACACCGCCTTGTCGACCCAGGAGTTCGACCTCCTGATCCTCGACCTCGGCCTGCCGAAAATGTCCGGCCTGGAAGTGCTGCGCCGCCTGCGTGCGCGCGCCTCCTTGCTGCCGGTGCTGATCCTCACCGCGGCCGACTCGGTCGAGCAGCGCGTCGAGGGGCTCGACCTGGGCGCCGACGATTACATGGCCAAGCCCTTCGCCTTGTCCGAACTCGAGGCGCGGGTGCGGGCGCTGACCCGGCGCGGCGCCGGCGGCGGCCCGACCGTGATCCGCCACGGCCCGCTGGTCTACGACCAGGTCGGGCGCAGCGCCTATATCAACGAACAGATGCTCGACCTGTCGGCGCGCGAGCTGGGCCTGCTCGAGATCCTGCTGGCCCGCACCGGGCGCCTGGTCTCGAAGGAGCAACTGGTCGACCACCTGTGCGAATGGGGCGAAGAAGTCTCGAACAATGCCATCGAGGTCTACGTGCACCGCCTGCGCAAGAAGATCGAGGTCGGCGGGGTGCGCATCGCCACCGTGCGCGGCCTGGGTTATTGCCTGGAAAAATATTCCGACGCGGCCCGACCTGGCGCCGGCGCCGAGCAGGCCGTCGAGCAGAAGTGAGGAAGCACGCGTTCCAGCGCGCGTTCAAGGACGATCGCGGCCTGGCCGCGGCCCGATGCCGCGCTGCCCGAGCCGCTGTACGTCCCGCCCAATCCCGAGCCGGAAGAAAACATCCAGCACTCGCTGTTCGGCGAAATCCTCGACTGGATGCTGGCGCCCCTGCTGCTGCTGTGGCCGATGAGCATCGCGATTACTTACCTGGTCGCGAAATCGATCGCGAATCAACCCTTCGACCATGCGCTCGAAGACCGGGTGACGGTGCTGGCCCAGCAGGTGCGCGAAGTCAACGGCGTCATCAATACCCGCCTGCCCGGCAGCGCGCGCGACATCCTGCGCGCCGACGACATCGACAGCGTGTATTTCCAGGTGCTGGACGCGGCCGGGCACCACGTCGACGGCGACCGCGAGCTGCCGCGCCCGCGTGAAGACGATGCCGACAAGGACGGCGCGGTGCACTTCCGCAATGACGCGCTGCACGGCACGCCGCTGCGCGTGGCCTACCTGTACATCAACCTCGACCCGCTGGCGCCGCCCGACAGCAGTTCGCCCGCGTTTGCGCAGAAAGGCCCTGGTGCAGGTGGCCGAGACGCTGGATAAACGCGCCCTGCTCGCCAACGAAATCATCAAGGGCGTGATCCTGCCCCAGTTCATCATCCTGCCGATCATCCTGGCCCTGGTCTGGTTCGCCCTCTCGCGCGGGCTCTCTCCGCTGGCGGAACTCCAGGAGCGGATCCGCGCGCGGCCCTCCGACGACCTGTCTCCCATCGATTCGCGCCAGGTGCCGGAGGAAATTTCGCCCCTGGTCGGCTCGCTCAACGACATGCTGGGCCGACTTTCGCAAACCATCGACATGCAGAAGCGCTTTATTGCCGACGCCGCGCACCAGATGAAGACGCCGCTGGCCGGCATGCGCATGCAGTCCGAACTCGCCCTGCGCCAGCTCGATCCGGACGAAATCCACCGCTCGCTCGAACAATTGGCGAAGAGTTCGGAATCGGCGACGCGCCTGGTGAATCAGTTGCTGGCCCTGGCGCGCGCCGAAAACCAGCCGCATGCGGGACTCGCCTTCGAGGAAATCGACCTCGCCGCGCTGGCGCGCGGCGTGGTGCAGGACTGGGTGCAGGCCTCGTTCGCGCACCGCATCGACCTCGGCTACGAGGCCCAGGACGACAACGTGACGATCGCCGCCAATGCCCTGATGCTGCGCGAACTGCTGTCGAACCTGATCGACAACGCGCTGCGCTATACCCCGGCCGGCGGCAGCGTGACGGTGCGGGTGCGGCGCGACGGCGATGCCGCGCTGCTCGAAGTCGAGGATACCGGCCCGGGCATCGCGCCGCACGAGCGCGCCCACGTGTTCGAGCGCTTCTATCGCATCCTCGGCTCGAACACGCCGCGGCAGCGGCCTGGGGCTGGCGATCGTGCGCGAGATCGCGCAGCAGCACGGCGCCGACATCGACATCTTCAATAATCCACGCAGCCATTCGGCCAAATTCCCGGGCAGCCTGTTCCGGCTGACCTTCCCGCCACCCGTCAACGACGCCCTCGATGCCACCTGAACCAGTGCCTGCACCCGAACCCGACCTGCAGCGCCAGCAGCGCCTGGTCGCCGCCCGCATCGACCACTGGCGCCGCACGCGCAGGCTCACCGTCGTGCTGATGGCGCTGTGGCTGGCGACCGGGTTCTGCACCGTGTATTTCGCGCGCGAACTGGCGAAGGTCACCGTGTTCGGCTGGCCGCTGTCCTTCTACATGGCGGCGCAAGGCGCTTCGCTGGTCTGCCTGGCGATCATCGGCGTCTATGCCTGGCGCATGCGCCGCTTCGATCGCCTGTGCGCGCAGCGCTGGAGGAAAAGGCGTGAGCAGTCAATAACCGCTATTTCCGGCGCCTGTCCGGCTATTACGCCTGGTTCTGCGTCTGCTTCGCCGGCTTCCTGCTGGCCCTGACGGTGCTGGAAAACGAAGGCATGCCGCGCCTCTGGATCGGCCACCTGTTCATGTTCGCCACCATCGTGCTGTATGCAACCATCGGCGTCATCAGCCGCACCTCGAACGTGACCGAATACTACGTGGCCGGGCGCCGCGTGCCGGCCCTGTTCAACGGCATGGCCACCGCCGCCGACTGGATTTCGGCGGCCAGCTTCATCAGCCTGGCCGGCGGCCTGTATCTGTCCGGCTTCGACGCCCTCGCCTACATCATGGGCTGGACCGGCGGCTATTGCCTGGTCGCGCTATTGATCGCGCCTTACCTGCGCAAGTTCGCCCAGTACACGATCCCCGACTACCTTGCCGTGCGCTACGGCGGCGGCGCGGGCGGGCGCGGCGGACCGGTGCGCGCGCTGGCGGTGGGCGCGACCATCATCGTCTCCTTCGTCTACGTGGTGGCGCAAATCTACGCGGTCGGTTTGATCGCGTCGCGCTTTACCGGGGTCGATTTTTCGGTCGGGATTTTTCTCGGGCTGGCCAGCATCCTGGTCTGCTCCTTCCTGGGCGGCATGCGCGGCATCACCTGGACGCAAGTTGCGCAATACATCATCATCCTGGTCGCCTTCCTGATCCCGACCATGTGGCTGTCGGTAAAGCATGCCGACAATCCCTTGCCGCAGGTCGCCTACGGTTCGGTGCTGCCCAAGCTCGCCAAGCGCGAAGCGCAACTGGCCGCCGACCCGCGCGAGCAGGAAGTGCGCACGCGCTTTCGCCAGCAGGCCGACGCCTATGGCAAGCGCCTGGCCGGCCTGCCCGCATCCTGGGAAGGAGGCAAGCTGGAAGCCCAGCGCCGCCTCGACACGGCGCGCCTGCGCAACGTGTCGCTGGCCGACGTGCGCAGCGCCGAGCGCGCGCTGGCGGCCTATCCGAAGACGCCCGAAGATGCCGAGACGCTGTGGCGCGACCAGCGCACGCGCCTGCTGGCGCGGGCCCAGCCGCCGCAGCCGCATGCGGCGCCCTTCCCCGGCGCGACCGAGGCGGAATCGAATGCGCGCCGCAACAATTTCATGGCCCTCGTGTTCTGCCTGATGTTCGGCACCGCCGCCCTGCCCCACATCCTGATGCGTTCCTACACCACGCCCTCGGTGCACGAAACCCGGGTCTCGGTGTTCTGGACCCTGTTCTTCATCCTCCTGATTTACCTGAGCATTCCGGCGCTGGCCGTGCTGGCGAAATACGACATCTATACGAGCCTGGTCGGCAGCGATTTCAGTTCGCTGCCGACCTGGATTTCGTACTGGGGCAATATCGACAAGGTCAATCCCCTGATCCAGGTGGTCGACATCAATGGCGACGGCCTGGTGCAGCTGGCGGAGATCGCGATCGACGGCGACGTACTGGTGCTGGCCACGCCCGAAATCGGCGGCCTGCCTTATGTCATTTCCGGGCTGGTGGCGGCCGGCGGCCTGGCGGCGGCGCTGTCCACCGCCGACGGCTTGCTGCTGGCGATCTCGAATGCGCTCTCGCACGACATCTATTACAAGATCGTCGACCCCGGCGCCTCGACCCAGAAGCGGGTGACGATCTCGAAGCTGCTGCTGCTGGCGGTCGCCTTCATCGCCGCCTATGCCGCCTCGCAAAAGCCGGCCGATATCCTGTCGCTGGTGGGCGCCGCGTTTTCGCTGGCGGCCTCGGCCCTGTTCCCGGCGCTGGTGCTGGGCGTGTTCTGGAAGCGCGCGAACCACGTCGGGGCGATCAGCGGCATGGTCGTCGGTTTCCTGGTCTGTTTCTATTACATGGTCCGCGTGCACCCGATGCTCGGCGGCCGCATGGATGCCGCCTGGTTCGACATCGCGCCCATGTCGGCCGGGATCTTCGGGGTCCCGGCGGGCTTGCTGGCGATCGTCGTCGCCAGCCTGTTGACCGCGCCGCCGGCGCGCGGCAGCGACGGCCTGGTCGACTATATCCGGGCGCCCGAGTAGCGCGGAAGCGACGTACCCGTCCACATGGCTGCGGCCAAACGCCGACGCTATGCTGGTTGCCGTAGGGTGGGCACTGGTGCCCACGCGGCGCGGATGCGTGAAACGTTTCGACTCGACCGTATCGCGTGGGCAAAGCACCCACATGCGTCCGAAGGAGAATCTATGTCGTCCGGCAAAATCCTCGTTGCACAAGGAGGCGGCCCGACCGCCGTCATCAACCAGTCGATGGTCGGCGTGACGCTGGAAGCGCGGCGCTTCCGGAACGTCACCCGTATCTATGGCGCCCTGCACGGCGTGCGCGGCATCGTCAACGAGGACTTCCTCGACCTGACCCAGGAAACCAGCCACAACCTCGAACTGGTCGCGGCCACCCCTTCCTCGGCCCTGGGTTCCACCCGCGACAAGCCGGACATGGCCTATTGCCAGCGCATCTTCGACGTCCTGCGCGCCCACGAGATCGAACATTTCTTCTACATCGGCGGCAACGATTCGGCCGACACGGTGCGCATCGTCAGCGAGGAAGCGCGCGCGGCCGGCTATCCGCTGCGCTGCATCCACATCCCGAAAACCATCGACAACGACCTGGTCGGCAACGACCACACGCCGGGCTTTCCGTCGGCGGCGCGCTTCGTCGCCCAGGCCTTTGCCGGCGCGAATCTCGACAACGCCGCCTTGCCCGGCGTGTATGTCGGCGTGGTGATGGGCAGGCATGCGGGCTTTCTCACCGCCGCCTCGGCGCTCGGTAAAAAATTCCCGGACGACGGCCCGCACCTGATTTATTTGCCCGAGCGCGTGTTCGAGCTGGAGCGTTTTCTGGCGGACGTGAAGGCGGCCTACGAGCGCTACGGACGCTGCGTGATCGCCGTCTCCGAGGGCGTGCACGACGCCGCCGGCGAGCCGATCGTCACGCTGCTGGCCAAGGACATCGAAAAGGATGCGCACGGCAACGTGCAGCTGTCCGGCACCGGCGCCCTGGCCGACCTGCTGTGCGAGGAAATCAAGGCGCAACTCGGCATCAAGCGCGTGCGCGGCGACACCTTCGGCTACCTGCAGCGCTCCTTCATCGGCTGCGTGTCGGACGTCGACCAGCGCGAAGCGCGGGAAGTCGGCGAAAAGGCGGTGCAGTTCGCGATGTGGGGCGACCGCGACGGCTCGGTCGCGATCCGGCGCACGGGTTTTTATTCGGTCGACTACGAACTCCAGCCGCTCGACCAGGTGGCCGGCAAGACGCGCACCATGGAAGACGAATTCATCAGCGAGAGCGGCACCGACGTCACCGACGCCTTCCGCCTCTACCTGCGCCCGCTGCTGGGTTCGCGCATGCCGGACGCGTTCCGCCTGCGCGGCGCGCGCGTGGCCAAAGTGCTGCATCCGGACAAGGCCTGATCCGGTCATGCCGTGACATTTCGATAGATTTTTGGAAGGTGCCGCCTGCTATGCTGCGGGCAGCCGTGCCAAGCGGCAACCTTATAAAAACTAAACGAGATACCATGGTCCCACGCACCTTCACGCGCCGGGCAGTCACCGCCCTGGCGCTGCTGCTTTGCGCCTGCGCGCCGCTGCACGCCGCTCCCGCCGCCGCCGCCCTGCCGCCCATCGAACGCTTCTTCACCAATCCGGTACTGGCCGATGCCAAGCTGTCGCCCAACGCCCGTTACCTGGCCGCGATTTATGGCATGCCGGGACGGCGCGCTGCAGCTGGTCGTCATCGACGTGCAGGCAAAAAACCTCGAAGCTGGTGGCCGGCTATCAGCGACGGCGATATCCGGCACTTCGACTGGGTCAACGACGACCGCCTGGTGTTCGACATCACCGACCGCCAGGTCGCCCCCGGCGGCAGTGCGAACTGGCTGCCGGCCTGTATGCGGTCGATCGCGACGGCGGCAACCTGCGCCAGCTGGCGCAGCGCCGCGGCACCCCCAGTCGTCACGACCGGCTCGCGCATCAACCGCAAGATGCTGCCGTGGCACACCTTCATGCTCGACCACCGGGCCCCCAGAATTCCGAGTTCATCTATGTCGACAGCCCCGAATTCGAGGACCGTGGCCAGGTGCGCACCGTCAACCTGCTGCGGCTGAACACGGTCACGGGCGCGCACCAGACCGTGCAGCGTCCCGGCCAAGGTCGACCGCTGGATGCTCGACCAGAAGGGCGAGCCGCGCCTGGCCGTCACCAGCGAAGAAGGGCGTCAGCACCATCCATTATCTCGATCCGGCCAACGGCCAGTGGCGCGTGCTGAGCACCTACGCGACCTACCAGGGCGGCAAGGATGCCTTCACCCCGCTCGGCTTCGGCAGCGACGGCACCCTGTATGCGATCGCGCACGGCGACAACGACACCACGCGCCTGTTCACCATCGATCTCGCCACCGGCAAGCCCAAGCCCGACCCGCTCGTGGTCACGCCCGGCTACGACTTCACGGGCAGCCTGGTGCGCAGCGGCGAAAAGGTGCTCGGCGTGCAGATACGGACCGACGCCGACCGTATCGTCTGGTTCGACCCGGCCATGGAAGCGGTCCAGAAGAAACTGGACGCCACCCTGCCCGGCACGATCAACCTGATGTCCTTCCCGTCGGGCAACCATGTCGGAATGGGCGCTGGTCAAGTCGTACTCCGACGTGCGGCCGCTCGCCTACTACGTCTATCAACATCAAGACCGGCGAGATCGACAAGGTGGGCGACAGCCTACCCGGGCATCGATCCGGCGCGCATGGGCCGCAGGATCCGGTGCGCTACAAGGCGCGCGACGGCATGGAGATCCCGGCGCTGCTGACCCTGCCGGCGGGCGGCGCGAAGAATGCGCCGCTGGTGGTGCTGGTGCATGGCGGCCCTTACGTGCGCGGCAACGTATGGGGCTGGAAGCGGAGACACGCAGTTCCTGGCCTCGCGCGGCTATGCGGTGCTGGAACCGGATTTCCGCGGCAGCAGCGGTTACGGCGACCGGCATTTCCGCGCCGGCTGGAAGCAATGGGGCCTGGCGATGCAGAACGACATCGCCGACGGCGCGCGCTGGGCGGTCGCGCAAGGCTACGCCGATCCAAAGCGCATCTGCATCGCCGGCGCCAGCTACGGCGGCTATGCCGTGCTGATGGGCCTGGTGAACGACCCCGACCTGTACAAGTGCGGCATCGACTGGGTCGGCGTCACCGACATCAACCTGCTCTACGATGGCCACTGGAGCTCCATTTCCGACGCGTCGGAACAGTGGAAGCAGTACGGCATGCCGGACCTGGTCGGCGACCAGGTCAAGGATGCGGCCCAGCTGAAAGCCACTTCGCCGATCGAGCAGGCGGCGCGCATCAAGGCGCCGCTGCTGCTGGCCTACGGCGGCGGCGACCGCCGCGTGCCGATCTATCACGGCCGCAAGTTCCTCGATGCCGTCAAGCCGCACAACAAGCAGGTCGAATGGATCGAGTACGAGGACGAGGGCCACGGCTGGCGCCTGCCGGCGAACCGGGTCGACTTCTGGGGCCGGGTCGAGAAATTCCTCGATAAACACATCGGCAAGGACGCCGCGCAACTAAACGGCCCGGCGCCTCCGAGCAGCCCTCTGATATCACCATCCTGACCGAAAGGAACGTCATGCCGCTTCGTACTTTCACCCGCCAGCTCGGCCACCGCTCCTGGCGCTGCTGTTCGCATCGACCGCCGCTGCCGTGCAGCCGGCCGGTGCCGCGCCGCCGCCGCCGATCGAGCAGCTTCTTCGCCAACCCGGTACTGGGCGAGCGCCAAGCTGTCGCCGAACGGGCGTTACCTGGCGGCCATCTCGGGCGCGCCGGGCGGCGCGACTACCTGGTCGTCATCGACTTGCAGACCAAGAACGCCAAGCTCGTCGCCGGCTACAGCGACATCGACATCCAGGCCTTCGAATGGGTCAACGACAACCGCCTGGTCTTCAACATGATCGACCGCCAGGTCGCGGTTTCGGCGACCAGGATGCGGCGGGACTGTACGCGGTCGACCGCGACGGCGCCAACCTGCGCCAGCTGGCCGACCGCCGGGGCGAGCGCTTCATCGGGACGCCGGCACCCGCATCAAATCGCAAGACTGCTGCCCTGGCATACCTTCATGCTGGGCCAGCCCGGCGCCCAGGATTCCGATTTCATCTATGTCAAAAGTTACGAGTTCGACGAGAACCTGCGCGAGCTGCACGCGCATCGACCTGCTGAAACTGAATACGCTGACCGGCTCCGTCCAGACCGTCGAACGCCCGGCGCGAGGTGACCGGCTGGATGCTCGACCACAAGGGCGAGCCGCGCTTGTCCTGGCGCAGCGACAAGGGCACGACGACGCTGTCACTACCGCGATCCGGCCAGCGCGCAATGGCGCATCCTGGCCACGCATGGCACCTACAAGGGCGGCCAGGGAGACTATCACGCCGGTCGGTTTCGGCAGCGACGGCACGCCTGTATGCCGAGCGCCTACAACGGCAAGGACACCAGCGCCCTCTATACGGTCGACCTCGCAAGCGGCAAGCTTGGCGCCGAGCCGGTCTGTTGCAGCGCCAGGATACGACTTCGACGGCGAGCTGATCGCGCAATCGGCGAGAAAATGCTGGGCGTGCGCGTGCGCGCCGAGACGCCGGGCGTGGCCTGGTTCGATCCCGCCATGGCCGCCGCCCAGCAGCAAGCTCGACGCCGCGCTGCCCGGACACCGATCAACCTGATCTCCTTCCCCTCCGGCGCCAACCCGGAACGCGCGCTGGTGCCGTGCGTATTCCGACGTCAAGCCGACTGGTCTACTACCTGTTCAACCTGAAAACGGCAGAGCTCAGCCGTGTAGGCGGCCGCCTACCCGGCATCGACCCGCAACGCATGGGCCGCCAGGAGCTGGTGCGCTACAAGGCGCGCGACGGCCTGGACATCCCGGCCCTCCTCACCCTGCCGGCGAACGGCGCCAAAGCGGCGCCGCTGGTCGTGCTGGTGCACGGCGGCCCCTATGTGCGGGGCACGCGCTGGGGCTGGAATGCCGAAACACAATTTCTCGCATCGCGCGGCTACGCCGTGCTCGAACCGGAGTTTCGCGGCAGTACCGGTTACGGCCAGCGCCACTTCCATGCCGGCCTGAAGCAATGGGGCCTGGCGATGCAGGACGACATCGCCGACGGTGCACGCTGGGCCGTGGCGCAGGGCATCGCCGACGGAAACGCATCTGCATCGCCGGCGCCAGTTACGGCGGCTACGCCGCGCTGATGGGACTGGTCAACGACCCCGACCTGTACAAGTGCGGCGTCAGCTGGGTCGGGCGTCACCGACATCAACCTGATGTACGACGGCCACTGGAGTTTCGCTTCCGACCTGTCGGATCAGTGGAAACAATACGGCATGCCGGAGTTGATCGGCGACCAGGTCAAGGATGCGGCCCAACTGAAGGCCACGTCGCCACTGGTCCAGGCGGCGCGCATCAAGGCGCCGCTGCTGCTGGCCTACGGCGGCATCGACCAGCGCGTGCCCATGTACCACGGCCGCAAGCTGCTCGATGCCATCAAGCCCCACAACAGCAGGTGGAATGGATCGAATATCCGGAAGAGGCCCATGGCTGGCGCCTGCCGGAAAACCGCATCGACTTCTGGGGCAAGGTCGAAAAGTTCCTCGATCGAAATATCGGCAGCGGGGCGCAGGCGAAGCTGGAATAAAAAAAGGCGCCCACGGGCGCCTTTCTCTTGATGCCGACGAACTGCTCTTACAGCACGACCGTCTGCGCCTGTCCCTCTTCGCGCGCGCGGATTTCGCCGATGCGGTACACGGTCTCGCCCGCCGCCTGCAGCTGGGCCATGGCCGCATCCGCGTTCTCTTTCGAGACGATCACGGTCATGCCGATGCCGCAGTTGAAGACGCGGTGCATTTCGTGGTCCGCCACGCCGCCGTGCTGCTGCAGCCACTGGAACAGCGGCGGCATCGTCCACGATTTGCCGTCGAGCACGGCCGTCAGGTTGTCCTGCAGCACGCGCGGGATGTTTTCGACGAGGCCGCCGCCGGTGATGTGCACCAGGCCTTTGACTTCCATCGACGCCATCAGCGCCAGCAGCGGTTTCACGTAGAGGCGGGTCGGCGCCATCAGCACGTCCGACAGCTTGCGTCCGTGGAAATCCGCTTCCAGGTCGGGTTTTGCCACCTCGATGATCTTGCGCACCAGCGAGTAACCGTTGGAGTGGATGCCCGACGAGGCCAGGCCCAGCACCACGTCGCCCGGGACGATCTTGCTGCCGTCGATGATCTGCGACTTTTCCACCGCGCCGACGGCGAAGCCGGCCAGGTCGTATTCGCCGTCCGGATACATGCCCGGCATTTCGGCGGTCTCGCCGCCGAGCAGGGCGCAGCCGGACTGTTCGCAGCCGAGGGCGATGCCCTTGACCACGGCGGTGGCGGTCGCCACGTCGAGCTTGCCGCAGGCAAAATAGTCGAGGAAGAACAGCGGCTCGGCGCCCTGCACCAGGATGTCGTTGACGCTCATGGCGACCAGGTCGATGCCGACCGTGTCGTGGCGGTTCAGCTCGAAAGCGAGCTTGAGCTTGGTGCCGACGCCGTCGGTACCGGAGACCAGGACCGGCTCCTTGAACTTCTTGCTGATCTCGAACAGGCCGCCGAAACCACCGATCCCGCCGAGCACGCCTTCCCGCATGGTGCGCTTGGCAAACGGCTTGATTGCTTCGACCAGGGCGTCGCCCGCGTCGATGTCGACACCGGCGTCGCGGTAGGAGAGAGAAACATTAGATGGTTGGCTCATGGTATTTGGCAGCGGAGGCGGTAAAATAGAAGGCGTAGAACCGGAACAAGCGCTGATTCCGGTCAATTCGCTATTTTAACAAAACCCCCCGGCCCGAACCTGCTAACCGAGATAACAAGAAAAACATGCCCTCTTCCCGCCATCTGGAGCACAGTCCGCCGAGGATGAATCGATCGCCATGAAACAGCTGGTGCTCGACTTAGGCGCCGATCCGGCGCACAGCCTCGATACCTTCCAGGTCGGGGAAAATGCCGAACTGGCGCACCTGATGCACCAGTTCGCGCAGCGTGCATCGCGCGAGCATTTCGCCTACCTGTGGGGAGACACGGGCGCCGGCAAGACCCACCTGCTGCAAGCCCTGGCCGCGACGCCGAACTCGCGCTACATCGCCGCCGATGCGCCGGCCGCCGACTTCGTGTTTTCGCCGGACGTCACGCTGTACCTGCTGGACGATTGCGACCGCCTCTCGGCCGCCGCCCAGATCGACGCCTTCGCCCTCTTCAACCAGATCCGCGAACACGGCGCCTACATGGTGTCGACGGGACCGGTGCCGCCGGCCGTGCTGCCGGTGCGCGAAGACCTGCGCACGCGCATGGGATGGGGCCTGATCTACCTGATCCACGGCCTATCCGACGACCAGAAGATCGCCGCGCTCACGCAAGCGGCCGAAGCGCGCGGCCTGACGCTGTCGGCCAGCGTGTTACCCTATTTGCTGTCCCATTTCAAGCGCGACATGCGCTCGCTGGCGACGATGCTCGACGCCCTCGACCAGTATTCGCTCGAAACCCAGCGCCCGGTCACGCTGCCCCTGCTGCGCGACCTGCTGCTGGCGCATCCGCGGTCGATCCCGCAGTCGGAACCGAAAGAATGACTAAGCTCGCCCTGTTTGACCTCGACCATACGCTGTTGCCGATCGACTCGGACTACGAGTGGGGCCAGTTTTTGGTGCGCATCGGGGCCGTCGACGCCAAGCGAATACGCGCGCCGCAACGACGAATTTTTCGCCCAGTACCAGGCCGGCACGCTCGACCCGGTCGAATACCTCGAATTCGCGCTCGGCACCCTGGCCGGCTTCCCGCGCCACGAACTCGAGGCGATGCACGCGCAGTACATGCGCGAAGTGATCGCGCCAAGCGTGCGTCCGGCCGCGCTCGACGCTCGTGCAGCGCCACCTCGACGCCGGCGACCTGGTGGCGATCATCACCGCCACCAACCATTACATCACCGCGCCGATCGCGAAACTGTTCGGCGTCGAGCACCATATCGCGGCCATGCCCGAACTGGACGCCGACGGCAAACTGACCGGCAGGCTGGCCGGCACGCCGACCTCGGGTCCGGGCAAGGTCGTGCACATGCACGCCTGGCTCGACTTCCCTGGGCCGTCCGTTCGACAGTTTCGAGAGCAGCCATTTCTACAGCGATTCGCACAACGACATCCCGCTGCTGTCGGTCGTGTCCCACCCGGTCGCGACCAACCCGAGCACCGCGCTCGCCAGCCACGCACACGCCCAAGGCTGGCCTTTACTCCATCTCTTCAATGATTAAAAAATTCATTCGTAAAATCCTTGGCGTGAAAGACGAGCGCGATCCCACCCAGCCGGTCAGGCTGGGCGCGGAAGAACACGGCATCGACCTGAAACTGCTGTCGCCGAACGCGATCCGGCTCACGCAAACCCTGCAGGAAGCCGGCTTCCAGGCCTTCGTCGTCGGCGGCGCCGTGCGCGACCTGCTGCTGGGCGTGAAACCGAAAGACTTCGACATCGCCACCGACGCCACGCCCGAGCAGGTGAAAAAACTGTTCCGGCGCGCCTTCATCATCGGCCGCCGCTTCCAGATCGTGCACGTGATGTTCGGCCAGGAGCTGCTGGAAGTGACCACCTTCCGCGGCAAGGGCAGCGACAACGCGCCGAAGGACGAGCATGGCCGCGTCCTGCGCGACAACAGCTTCGGCCCCCAGCACGAAGACGCCGAGCGCCGCGACTTCACCATCAACGCGATGTACTACGATCCGGCCACGCAGACCGTGCTCGATTACCACGGCGGCATCGCCGACATCCGCGAAAAAATCCTGCGCATCATCGGCGTGCCGGAAGCGCGCTACCGCGAAGACCCGGTGCGCATGCTGCGCGTGGTGCGCTTCGCGGCCAAACTCGGGTTCACGATCGAGCCGACCACGCGCGCGCCGATCCCCGTGATGGCGCCGCTGATCGACAACGTGCCGGCCGCGCGCGTGTTCGACGAGATGCTGAAATTGCTGCTGTCGGGCCACGCGCTGGCCTGCTTGAAGGAGCTGCGTTCGGCCGGCCTGCA
This sequence comes from uncultured beta proteobacterium, assembly GCA_963729765.1. Taxonomy (GTDB): domain Bacteria; phylum Pseudomonadota; class Gammaproteobacteria; order Burkholderiales; family Burkholderiaceae_D; genus Telluria. Next base: position 18,863 of record CAVSPL010000025.1, read on the forward strand.
CCATGGCCTGCTGCCGCTGCTCGACGTCGTGCTGGAGCAGCCGATCGGCATGAAGTTCGTCACCCTCGCCCTCGAATCCACGGATTCGCGTGTCAAAGCCGGCAAGGGCGTGTCGCCGGGCTTCCTGTTCGCGTCCCTCCTCTGGCACCAGGTGCTGGAAAAGTGGAACGCCTACCGCGCCGCCGGCGAAGCGCCGATCCCGGCCCTGCACCTGGCCGCCGACGACGTGCTGGAAACGCAGACCGACAACCTGGCCCTGCAGCGCCGCATCGCCACCGACATGCGCGACATCTGGGCCATGCAGCCGCGCTTCGAGCGCCGCACCGGCAAGGCGCCGTACAAATTGCTGGAAAACCCGCGCTTCCGCGCCGGCTACGACTTCCTGCTGCTGCGCTGCGAGTCGGGCGAGCTGGAGATGGAACTGGGCGAATGGTGGACCGCCTTCTACGAAGCCGAAGCGAACGAGCGCGACCGCCTGGTCACGCAAGCGAACCGCCCGGCCCCGGTGGCCGGCGAAAAGAAAAAGCGCGCCCCGCGCCGCGCACCGCGCAACCGCACTGGCGAAGGCGCCGACGCAGCCGATACCGCTGCGAGCTCGGCGACAAGTTCCGCCTCGGCGACCTACAAGCGCGAAGCTGGCTGACGCATGATCGCTGTCGTCGGCATCGGCGCCAACCTGGGCGACGCGCGCGCCAACGTGGCCGATGCCCTGGCGCGCCTCGCGACCCAGCCCGGCTGCCGCCTGGTGGCCGCCTCCAGCCTGTGGCGCACGGCGCCGATCGATTCGGCCGGCGACGACTACATCAATGCCGTCGCCCTGGTCGACACCACGCTCGACGCGCATGCCCTGCTGGCCGCCTTGCAGGCGATCGAGACGGCCCATGGCCGCGAACGGCCCTACCGCAACGCCCCGCGCACGCTCGACCTCGACCTGCTGCTGTACGGCGACGCCGTCATCGACACCCCGACGTTGACCGTGCCGCACCCGCGCATGCACGAGCGCGCCTTCGTGCTGGCGCCGCTGCTGGAACTCGATCCCGGATCGCGATTCCCGGGCCGCGGACGCGCCGCCGATTATGTAGCCAGCGTGGCCGGCCAGGCCATCAGCCGTCTCGACTGACATGGACCTCCCGATCGCAGGCGCTCCGGCAGGATTTCCGGCGCGGCATTACACTACGCCGTCAACTTTTTTGTTTTCAAAAGGATCACCATGAGCGCTTATTTGCAGGGCAAGGAAATGACGGGCGGCGAGGCGCCGGCACCGGCTAAACCCGTCGCCAAGGCCGTGACCATCCCCGCGCTGCAGGCGATGCGTGCAGCCGGCACCAAGATCGCCATGCTGACCTGCTACGACGCCAGCTTCGCCTCGCTGATGGACCGCAGCGGCGTCGACATCCTGTTGGTGGGCGACTCGCTCGGCATGGTCTGCGCCGGCCACAGCTCGACGCTGCCGGTGACCCTGGCCGACATGGTCTACCACACGGCCTCGGTCGCGCGCGGCAACAAGAACGCCATGCTGGTGGCCGACGTCCCCTTCGGCGCCTATGCGACCAAGGAAACGGCCTTCGAAAGCGCCGCCGCCCTGATGCGCGCCGGCGCCCAGATGGTCAAGATCGAAGGCGGCGCCTGGCTGGCCGAGACCGTGCACTTCCTGGTCGAGCGCGGCATCCCGGTCTGCGCGCACATCGGCCTGACGCCGCAATTCGTGCACCAGCTGGGCGGTTTCAAGGTGCAGGGCAAGACCGATGCAGGCGCCGAGCGCCTCAAGAACGACGCCCTGGCCCTGCAGGCGGCGGGCGCGGCGCTCGTGCTGCTGGAAGCCGTGCCGGCCGCGCTGGGCAAGGAAACCACCGAGCTGCTGCAGGTGCCGACGATCGGCATCGGCGCCGGCCCCGACTGCTCGGGCCAGGTGCTGGTGATGCACGACATGCTCGGCGTCTTCCCAGGCCACAAGGCGAAATTCGTGAAGAATTTCATGGAAGGCCAGACCAGCATCGAAGGCGCCGTGCGCGCCTATGTCGGCGGCGTCAAGGACGGCAGCTTCCCGGCGCAGGAACACTGTTTTTAAGATGAACACGCGCCTGTTCCTGGCGCTGTGGCCGGATCCCGCGATCCGCCACGCCCTGCGCGAGCGGCGCGACGCCTGGGACCTGGCCGCGCGGCGCCAGCCCGGTCCACGCGGATAAACTGCATGTGACGCTGCATTTTCTGGGCGAAGTGCCGAGCGAACGGGTGCCCGAACTGCAAGCGGGTTTTGCGGTGCCGTTCACGCCGTTCACGCTGTCGATCGGCGTGCCCAAACTCTGGCCGCATGGGATCGCCGTGCTGGAGCCGCATACCGAACCGCCCGAGCTGCTCGCACTGCACGCGAAGCTGTCGGCCGCCCTGGTCGCCCTCGGCCTGCAGCCCGAAGCGCGCGACTACCGCCCGCACGTGACCCTGGCGCGGCGCGCCAACCATGCCGTCGTGCCGCCGGAAAGCGCGCCGCTGATCTGGCAGGTCGATGGCTATGCGCTGGTGGAGTCGAAGCCGGGCGATGGCGGCGGCTACACGGTGCTGCAGGAATACCGGTAACAGCGTGTCGCGCGCGGAACGCCTCCTGGAACTGATGCAGGTCCTGCGCCAGCATCGCCAGCCGGTGTCCGGCCAGGCGCTCGCGCAAACGCTCGGCATCAGCCTGCGCACGCTCTACCGCGATATCGCCTCGCTCCAGGCGCAAGGCGCCCATATCGACGGCGAAGCGGGCGTCGGCTATGTGCTGCGGCCCGGCTTTACATTACCGCCCCTGATGTTTTCCGAAGACGAGATCGAAGCCCTGGTGCTCGGCTCGCGCTGGGTGGCCGAGCGCGCCGATACGCGCCTGGGCGACGCCGCCCGCAACGCCCTCGCCAAAATCCACGGGCGTCCTGCCGCCGCGAGCTGCGCCACCTGGCGGAAAGCTCCTCGCTGCTGGTCGGTCCCGGCAGCGCGCCCTCGCCCACCGACCTGGTGCTGCTGCAGATCCGCACCGCGATCCGCAGCGAATCCAAACTCGACATCGCCTACCGCGACCTCAAGGAGCAGACCTCGATGCGCACGCTGTGGCCTTGCGCGGTCGGCTTCTTCGACGACTGCCTGGTGATGGTCGCCTGGTGCGAGCTGCGCGCCGGCTTCCGCAACTTCAGGCTGGACCGGATCGCCAGCCTGCGCATCCTGGACGAGCGCTATCCCGAACGGCGCCAGGCCCTGCTCAAGCGCTGGCGCCGGCAGGAAGGCATTCCGGCGCAGTGAGCGACTGCTGACAGAATCTGTCACGGGCGGCCCCTACGATAGGGGCATGGATCGGCGCTGTAGCGCAATCCCCACTCATCGGAGAACACCATGCCCCACCCGCAATTTGTCCTGCTGTACGTCGCCAGCCCGGCCGCCAGCGCCGCTTTCTATGCAGGCCTGCTCGGCGCCGAGGCGATCGAGGCCTCGCCCACCTTCGCCATGTTCGCGCTGGAAAACGGCACCATGCTCGGCCTCTGGGCGCGCGACGACCGTGCTGCCGGCGCCGAACGCCGGCCTTGGCGGCAGCGAGCTCGGGTTTGCGCTGGAAAGCGGCGAGCGCGTCGACCAGTGCCATGCCGAGTGGGCCGCCAAGGGCATCGTCATCGCCCAGGCGCCGACGCGAATGGATTTCGGCTACACCTTGTCGGCCTCGACCCGGACGGCCACCGCCTGCGCGTGTTCGCGCCGGGCCAGCCTTGAGGCCTACACCAGCAGCATCAGATGCTGCGCTCAGGAACGTCAGCGCAGAAAGTCGCGTATCCCGTCGTTCATCCAGGCCCGCCATTCCGGGCCGATGAACGTAGCACGATGGCACGGCGGCGCGACAGCCGGCCATGGCGGCATCGAAAGCCTGGACGTCACGATGGCGCAGATCGCCGCGGGTTGGAGCCGTCCACCCTACGACCCACCTGGATCCAGGTCGTTTTCAACTCCGTATATTTGTCGAAGGCATGCAGCGACTTGTCGCGCCCGTTGCCCGACTGTTTGTAGCCGCCGAAGGGCACCGTGATGTCGTCGTTGTCGTACTGGTTCACGTGCACGGTGCCGGCACGCAAGGCGCGCGAGGTGCGGATCGCTTTGCTTAAATCCGCCGTCCATACGCCCGCCGCCAGGCCGTAGGGCGTGGCATTCGCCTGGCGTACCGCCTCGTCGAGGTCGGTGAACGACAGCACCGACAGCACCGGCCCGAAGATTTCCTCGCGGGCGATGCGCATCGATGCGTCGACGCCGTCGAACAGGGTCGGCTCGATGTAGAGGCCGCCGCTATCCGACCCGCGCCGCGCTGCCGCCCGCCAGCAGGCGCGCGCCATCCGCCCTGCCCGCCTCGATATAGCCGAGCACGGTCTGCATCTGGATCGGGTCGACGATCGCGCCCATGACGGTCGCTTCATCGAGCGGGTCGCCCGGCGCGAAGTCCGGGATCATTTTGAGGGCCTTGTCGAGGAAGGCCTCCTTGATCGTGCTTTCCACGAACAGGCGCGAGGGCGCGTTGCAGCTTTCTCCCTGGTTGAAATAGATCGAGCCGATGGCGCTGGCGACCGCCGCGTCCAGGTCCGGGCAATCGGCGCAGACGATGTTCGCCGACTTGCCGCCCAGCTCGGTCCAGGCGCGTTTCAGGTTCGACTGGCCCGCCATTTGCAGGATCTGTTTGCCCGTGCGCGTGGAACCGGTAAAGGCGATGCAGTCGACGTCCATGTGCAGGCCGAGCGCGCGTCCCGGCTTCGTCGCCAAAGCCGGGCACGACATTGAAGACGCCCGCCGGCACGCCCGCTTCGAGCGCCAGTTCGGCCAGGCGCAGCGCGGTCAAGGGCGATTTTTCCGAAGGTTTCAGCACCAGGCTGTTGCCGGCGGCCAGCGCCGGACCGATCTTCCAGGAGGCCATCAGCATCGGATAGTTCCAGGGCACGATGGCGGCCACCACGCCGACCGGTTCGCGCGTGATCAGGGCCAGGCTGGACTGCGCGGTCGGCGCGATCTGGTCGTAGACCTTGTCGATCGCTTCGCCATACCAGCGGATGCAGTTCTGCGCCGCCGGGACGTCGACGCTGCGGCTGTAGCGGATCGGTTTGCCCATGTCGAGGGTTTCCAGCAGCGCCAGTTCGTCGCGCTTGGCCAGCATCAGGTCGGCGAAGCGGATCAGGATTTTCTTGCGCTCGGCAGGCGACTTGCCGGCCCAGCGCCGGTCCTCGAAGGCGGCGCGGGCGCTGGCCACCGCCGCGTCGACATCGACGCCGTCGCAGCGCGCCACTTCGGCCAGCTTGCGGCCGTCGACCGGAGACATACAATCGAAACGCGCGCCTGAGCGGGCGTCGACCCGCTCGCCGTCGATGAAAGCGCGTCCATCGATGGTGAGTTCGGCGGCACGATTGTGCCATTGTGTTGTTGACATGCCAGTGTTCCTTCCAATTGAGTAAACGAGGAAAAACGGTGGCGGCGCTGCATCCGGCGGCGAAGTTCTGCCGCTATAATCGCCGATTTTCCGCCCGATAATATTTCAATCCCCGGAGTCTGCGACCAACATGAACTACACACTGATTACCTGCGTCGTGATCTATCTGCTGGGCACGCTGGCGCTGGGGGTTTGGGCGGGTACGCGCATCAAGAATACCAGCGACTTCGCCGTTGCCGGGCGCAGCCTGCCCCTGATCATGGTGATTACCACGACCTTCGCCACCTGGTTCGGCGCCGAGACCGTGATGGGCGTGCCGGCCAAGTTCGTGCAGGGCGGCCTGAACGCCGTCATCGAAGACCCGTTCGGCGCCGGCACCTGCCTGATCCTGGTCGGCCTGTTCTTCGCGACCAAGCTGTACAAATTGAACCTGCTCACCATCGGCGACTATTACCGCGAGCGCTACGGCAAGGGCATCGAGATCTTTCTGCTCGGTCGCCATCATCCTGAGTTACCTCGGCTGGGTCGCGGCCCAGATCACGGCCCTCGGCCTGGTGTTCTCGGTGCTGACGAATGGCGCCATGGCGCCGAGCGTGGGCATGGTGATCGGCACCCTGGCCGTGCTGATCTATGTGGTGGTCGGCGGCTTCCTCGCCGTCGCGCTGACCGACTTCATCCAGATGATCGTGCTGGTGATCGGCATGTCGATCATCGCCTTCTTCGCCGCCGACCTGGCCGGCGGCGCCGGCCGCGTGTTCGACATGGCCCAGCACGCCGACCTGTGGCGCCTGTGGCCGGAGCCGACGTTTACCGACATCATCTTCTTCTTCGCCGCGGCCATCACGATGATGTTCGGCAGCATCCCGCAGCAGGACGTGTTCCAGCGCGTGATGTCGGCCAAGGATGCCCCGACCGCGCGCACCGGCGCCGTGATCGGCGGCGCCAGCTATATCCTGTTCGGCTTCGTGCCGATGTTCATCGTCGCCGCCGCCGTGGTCGTGATGGGCGACAACGCCATGGACATCGCCAAGAACGACTACCAGCGCCTGCTGCCGACCTTCGTGATGACCAAGATGCCCTTGATCATGCAGATCCTGTTCTTCGGCGCCCTGCTCTCGGCCATTAAAAGCACCTCGTCGGCCACGCTGCTGGCGCCGTCGACCAGCTTTACGGAAAACATCCTGAAGAACATCCGCCCGGGCATGAGCGACAAGCAGCAACTGTTCGCCATGCGCGTGACCATCGTCGTCTTCGCGGCGCTGGTGCTGTCGTATGCGATCGCGATGGAAGGCACCTCGATCTATGAGCTGGTGTCGTCGGCCTACCAGGTGACCCTGGTGGCGGCCTTTGTGCCGCTGGTGATGGGGCTGTACTGGAAGCGCGCCACGACCCAGGGCGCGATCCTGTCGATCGGCGCCGGGCTTGTTCGTGTGGATCATCTTCTTCCCGCAGATCTCGACCTTGGGCGAGAAGTTCCCGGGGCAGCTGGCGGGCTTGCTGGCGGCGTTTGCGGGCATGTTCATCGGTTCGCTGGCGCCGCAGGTGCTAAGAACCGCGACCGAGAAGTCGAAGACGATCGGAGTCGGGTGTTTAACGAAGTTACATCCAGCCGCGCGCCCGCACATCGGCCAGCGTCAAATCCAGGCAATCCCAGATCCTGGCCGCCATCTCGTCGATCTCCGACCTTCGTCATCACCAGCGGCGGCGCCACGATCATGCGGTCGCCCACGGCGCGCATGATGACGCCGTTGTCGAACATGTGCCCGCGGCACACCATCCCAACGTGCAGCGCGGGTCGAAACGCACGCAGTCGTGCACGGTCGCCCCCTTCTCGCGCACCAGGTTCAGCCCCGCCACCATGCCGCAGCTCTCGGCATGCCCCACCAGCGGGTGCGTCGCCAGATGGTTGAAGGCCGCCTTCAGATGCGGCCCGGTTTCCAGCGCCACCTTTTCCACCAGCTTTTCCTCGCGCAGGATGCGCAGGTTTTCCAGCGCCGCCGCGCAGGCGACCGGGTGGCCGGAATAGGTAAAACCGTGATTGAAATCGCCGCCCTTTTCCACCAGCGCGTGCGCCACGCGTTTGCCCACCAGCACGCCGCCGAGCGGCACATAGCCGGACGTGACGCCCTTGGCAAAGCTGATCAGGTCGGGCCGCATGCCCATCAGTTCCGAGCCGAACCAGGTGCCGAGCCGCCCGAAGCCGCAGATGACTTCGTCGGCCACCAGCAGGATGCCGTACTTGTCGCAGATGCGCTGGATTTCCGGCCAGTAGGTCGGCGGCGGGATGATGACGCCGCCCGCGCCCTGCACCGGTTCGCCGATGAAGGCGGCGACCTTGTCGGCGCCCAGCGCCAGGATCTCGTCCTCGAGCCAGCCGGCCGCCACCAGGCCGAAGGCGTTTTCGCTCAGGCCCGCGCCGAGTTCGGCGTAGTTCGGCTGCTCGATGTGGCGGATGCCGGGAATCGGCAAGCCGCCCTGGGCATGCATGCCGGCCATGCCGCCCAGCGAGGCGCCCGCCATGGTGCTGCCGTGGTAGGCGTTGTTGCGGCTGATGATGACCTGGCGCTCGGGCTGGCCGAGGATGTCCCAGTAGCGCCGCACCATGCGCACGATGGTGTCGTTCGCTTCCGAGCCGGAGCCGGTGAAGAACACGTGGCTGAACTGGGGCGGCGCCAGGGCCACCAGTTCGGCCGCCAGCTGCACGGCCGGCACGTTGGTGGTGTTGAAGAAGCTGTTATAGAAGGGCAGCGTTTCCATCTGCCGGTAGACGGCCTGCGAGATGGACGGTGCGGCCGTAGCCGACGTTCACGCACCACAGGCCCGACATGCCGTCGATCAGGCGCTGACCTTCGGAATCCCACAAGTGCACGCCCTGCCCGCGCACGATCACGCGTACGCCCTTGTCGCGCAGCGCCGCGTGGTCGGTGAACGGGTGCAGGAAATGCGCGGCGTCGAGTTCCTGGATGGCGCGTGTATCGAACCGTGGTCTCGTCCGGCACAGCGCGCGGAGGTCATGCTGGCGGCAAGCACCGCCGTATCGTCGGCTGCCATGATGGCACCTCGTTTTTTGGTTGATTAAACGTGCAACAGCAAGTGTTCGCGCTCCCATGGACTGATCACGGTCATGAACTCCTGGTGCTCGAGTTCCTTGATCGCAGAATACACATCAATAAATCGGTTGCCCAGCACTTCGCGCAGGCGCGCCTCGTTGCGCAGCAAGCTCAGCGCTTCCGGCAAGCCTTGCGGCAGTTCGACCGCCATCTTGTAGGCGCTGCCTTCGACGATCGGCCGTCGGTTCGAGCGCGTCGACCATGCCGAGGTAGCCGCAGGCCAGGGTCACGGCCAGTGCCAGATACGGATTGGCGTCGGCGCCGATGATGCGGTTTTCGATGCGGCGGTCCTGCGCGCCCGATACCGGCACGCGGAAGCCCACGGTGCGGTTGTCGATGCCCCACTGCAGGTTGATCGGCGCGGCCGTGTGGCGCACGATGCGGCGGTAGGAGTTGACGTAAGGCGCGATGATCGCCATCGCCGACGGCATGTAGCGCTGCAGGCCGCCGATGTACTGCTGGAACAGTTTCGAGGCCTTGCCGTCGCGCATCGCTGAAGATGTTGCGCGCCGGTCTTGGAATCGACCACGCTCTGGTGCACGTGCATCGCCGAGCCCGGCTCGCCCGCCATCGGCTTGGCCATGAAGGTGGCGTACATGTCGTGCTTCAGCGCCGCTTCGCGCAGGGTGCGCTTGAAATAAAACACCTTGTCGGCCAGGCCGAGCGGATCGCCGTGCTGGAAATTGATTTCCATCTGGCCGGCGCCGATCTCGTGGATCAGGGTGTCGACGTCGAGGTTCATCAGGTCGCAGTAATCGTAGATGTCCTCGAACAGCGGATCGAATTCGTTGACGGCGTCGATGCTGTAGACCTGGCGGCTGGTTTCGGCGCGGCCGCTGCGGCCGATCGGGGCGGCCAGCGGCAGGTCGGGGTCGATGTTTTTCGCCGTCAGATAAAACTCGAGTTCGGGCGCGACCAGCGGGGTCCAGCCCTTTTCCTCGTACAGTTTCAGGACGCGGCGCAGCACGGTGCGCGGCGCGAAATCGACCAGCTCGCCATTGGCGAAATAGCAGTCGTGGATCACCTGCGCGGTCTGGTCGACGGCCCACGGCACCATGGTGATGGTGGTGGGATCGGCCTTCAAAATCATGTCGCGGTCGGTGGCCGAAATGGCGCGGTCGTAGGCCTCGTCGTCAGTCGGGGAGTTGCCGGTCACGGTCATGCCGAGCACGGCTTCCGGCAGGCGCATGCCGCGCTCTTCGGTGAATTTGGTCCGCGGCAGGATCTTGCCGCGGGCAACGCCGGTCAGGTCGGGCACCAGGCATTCGATTTCGGTGACGCGCTTGGCATTGAGCCACTCGTCCATGTCGGTGTAGGTGAAATTCTCGCGGATTGCCATCATTGCCTCTCGAAGTATTCGGGGTCGCAAGGGCGCAACGCGGCGCCTTGCACGTGGGGGAGAGAACGAGGCAAGCTAAGGGACGGCGCGCGCCGCCCACCGCATTTGCATGCGGCGGCGGTCATACGAGTCCCTGTTTCTTGGCGCGGTAGTCGCGGCAGGCCTGGCCGAAGGCGGCGAACATCTTCATGGAATACGGATTGTGCGTGATGCGCCACTCCGGATGCCATTGCACCGCCAGCGTGAAGCCGGGCGCGGCGCCGACCGAAAACGCTTCGACCAGGCCGTCTTCGGCGACCGCTTCGGTGACCAGTCCCGGCGCCAGTTCGTTGACGCCCTGCCCATGCAGCGAATTGACGGGGATTTCGTCGGCGCCGACGATCCCGTGCAGCATGCCGCCGGGGGTCAGCGCGAATCTTGTGGGCGTCGCCGTATTGCTCGTCCATGCCGAGCTCGGGGTTTTCGCGGTGGTCGAACTTGCCTTCCACCAGTTGCACCGCCTGGTGCAGCGAGCCGCCCAAGGCCACGTTCATCTCCTGGAAACCGCGGCAGATCGCAATGATCGGAATCCCCCGTCCCACTGCCGCGCGGATCAGCGGCAAGGTCGTTTCGTCGCGCGCAGGGTCTTGCGGCAAGGACGGGTCGAGCACCTCCTGCGAGTAATAGCTGGGGTGCACATTCGAGGCCGAACCGGTGAGCATGATCCCGTCGCACAGTTGCAGCATGGTTTCCAGGTCCAGGTCCTTGCCGAGGGAAGGCAGGATCATGGGCGCGCAGTCGGCGCCGAGGACGATGGCGTCGACATACTTGTACTGGGCAGCGTGATACGGGTGTTCGCCGAAGTCACGCGTGCATGCTGGAACGATAACGATGGGGCGCATGGTTTTACCTTGTCGTGAGCGCACTGGGACCATCATACGAGCAATCTGGTCCGAGTGCGAGAGGCCATTAATCCAGATCAAAGACTGCGCCGTTCGCTCGCACGCGCCCTGCCGATCTGCTAATCAATCCGCGGTTTCATAACAAAATCTTAACGTTAACCCAGGAATGACGCCAACACGAACCGCCGCCGCCGCCAGTTTCGCCCGGCCGCAGCGCTGCACAGCGGCGATAAAAAAAAGGCTAGACTGTCGTTTTGCTATCGCTTTGCACCGAACGAGGAACCCCATGCTGAACCTGAAAGACCCAACCCTCTTGCGCCAGCAAGCCTATATCGACGGCGCCTGGTGCGATGCCGAACGAATCGGCCACGGTCGACGTGATCAACCCGGCCACCGGCGAAAAACTGGGCACGGTGCCGCACATGGGCGCGCAGGAAACCCGGCGCGCGATCGCGGCCGCGGCAGCCGCCTGGCCGGCCTGGCGCAAGAAGACGGCGCGCGAGCGCAGCCTGGTCCTGCGCAAGTGGAACGATTTGATGCTGGAAAACGCCGACGACCTGGCGCTCATCATGACGGCCGAACAGGGTAAACCGCTGGCGGAAGCGAAGGGCGAAGTCGCCTACGCCGCCTCCTTCTTCGAGTGGTTCGGCGAGGAAGCCAAGCGCGTCGCCGGCGAGACGCTGCAATCGCCCTGGCCGGACCGCCGCATCGTCGTCACCAAGGAGCCGATCGGCGTGTGCGCGGCGATCACCCCGTGGAATTTTCCGGCCGCGATGATCACCCGCAAGGTCGGCCCGGCGCTGGCCGCCGGCTGCCCGATCGTCCTGAAACCGGCCGAACTGACGCCCTATTCCGCGCTGGCCCTGGCCGTGCTGGCCGAGCGCGCCGGCGTGCCGAAAGGCGTGTTCAGCATCGTGATCGGCGACTCGAAAGCGATCGGCGCCGAAATGACCAGCAACCCGACCGTGCGCAAACTGAGCTTTACCGGCTCGACCGCCGTCGGCAGATTGCTGATGGAGCAATGCGCGCCGACGATCAAGAAAATCTCGCTGGAACTGGGCGGGAATGCCTCGTTTATTGTGTTCGACGACGCCGACCTCGATGCCGCCGTGGAGGGCGCGATCGCCTCGAAATACCGCAACGCCGGCCAGACCTGCGTCTGCGCCAACCGGATCTATGTGCAGGACGGCGTCTACGAGGAATTCGCGCAGAAACTGGTCGCCGCCGTCGGCAAGCTGAAGGTCGGCAACGGCGTCGAGGCGGGCGTCAACCAGGGGCCGCTGATCGAAGAAAAAGCGGTGGTGAAAGTCGAGCAGCACATCGCCGATGCGCTCGGCAAAGGCGCGCGCCTGCTGCTGGGCGGCAAGCGCCATGCGCTCGGCCACAGCTTCTTCCAGCCGACCGTGCTGGCCGACGTGACCGCCGACATGGCCATCGCGCGCGAAGAAACCTTCGGGCCGCTGGCGCCGCTGTTCCGGTTCAAGACGGAAGACGAAGTCATCGCGCTGGCGAACGACACCGAGTTCGGCCTGGCCTCGTATTTCTATTCGCGCGACATCGGCCGCGTCTGGCGCGTGGCCGAGCAGATCGAAACCGGCATGGTCGGCGTGAATACCGGCCTGATTTCGACCGAAGTGGCGCCCTTCGGCGGCGTCAAGCAATCCGGCCTGGGCCGCGAAGGCTCGATTTACGGGATGGACGACTATTTGGTCGATCAAGTACATCTGCATGGGCGGCATGTAGATGGCGCGCGATCCGCTGGCGCATGTGGTCGATGCGCCGCTGTTCATCGTGCCGCGGGTGCTGGACGGCTTGCGCGCCTACCGGGCGCGGGCGCCGTCCGGCCTGCTGGTGGCGCTGGCCGACACGCTGCTGGCGGGAATCGAGGCGCATCCAACCAAGTTCTGGGTCATGCGGCAGTTTCAGAAGACGCTGGAGCAGGTTGCCGATGAGGATGATCCAGCGTGCGCGCAGACCACGGCGAACTGGAACAGCTGATGGACATGCTCGGGATCGGAGCTCGGATGGGGTGCTCGGGAGCCGCACCGATAAGTATAGGGCCGTGGCTTTATTGCCACAAAGAAACAACTATTGCTTTACGAACAGATCCGACTCCCACTAGAATCCTACTCCTGGTTGCAACACGTGGTTTACCCGCGTTGCACGCCTCCCCCTGGATTAACCCCCTCGCCGGTCCACTGCCCTGATGCCGCTGCCCAAGCCGCGCTGCGTCGGCGCGCGCGTTCGCACCGCCGGGATAGCAAAGACACACACAATGAAAATCTCTGATTCAAACATCGGTACGCGCCTGGCAGTGGCTTCGGTCTCCTGTTGACCTTCATGCTCGTGCTGACCGTGGTGGGCTCCTGGCTGCTGCGCGATTTCGCCGCCGTCGACCGACCGCATCCTGAACGATGCGGTCGTCAAGGAACGCCTGGTGACCGAATGGCGTACGCGACCGAACTGCAAGCTGCCCGCACCACGATGATGATCGACTAGCAACGACCGGCCCAGCAACAGGAAGTGGAAAGCCGAGATGCGCAAGACGAGCGAGCGCAGGTGTCGGTAGCGCTGAAGGAACTGGAGCAGCTGGTGGTAAGCGAGAAAGGCAAAGACATCCTGGCCGAGCGCGCTGGCCGAACGCGGGCGCTATAGCGATGTACGCAAGGCGCTCCTGACGGCGAAGGCAGCTGGCGAAGCCGGACGCCACTGCAGGCGGCCATGGACGGCTTCAAGGCCGGACGCGATCAGCGTACAGCGGCCAGCATCGAGAAGCTGGCCGACTACCAGCGCGAGAAAGCGGCCAGGCTCGGCGCCGAGGTGCGCAAGACAGCCAGCGCGGCCAGCTCCTGCTGGGTGGCCTGTGCGCCGTCGCGCTCGCCCTGGCGCTGGTCTGCACGGTCGTGGTGACCCGGTCGATCACCCGCCCGCTGCGGCGCGCGATGGGCGTGGCGCAGGAAGTGTCGGAAGGCCGCCTGAGCAACTACACCGAAACCTGCTCGCGCGACGAGACCGGGCAATTGCTCGCGGCCCTGTACAAGATGAACGGCGACCTGTTCCGCATCGTCAGCGCCGTGCGCGACAGCAGCAGCACCATCGTCAGTGCCTCCGACGAGATCGCCAACGGCAATGAAGACCTGTCCGCGCGCACCGAGCAGCAGGCCGGCTCGCTGGAAGAGACCGCCTCCTCGATGGAAGAGCTCACCGCGACCGTCAAGCACAACGCCGACAACACCCGCCAGGCCGACGAGCTGGCCAGCGCGGCTTCCGGCGTGGCGGAAAAAGGCGGCGCCGTCGTCGCCCAGGTGGTGCGCACGATGGACTCGATCAGCGCCTCGGCCGGAAAGATCACCGACATCATCGGCGTCATCGACGGCATCGCCTTCCAGACCAACATCCTCGCGCTCAACGCCGCCGTCGAAGCGGCCCGTGCCGGCGAACAGGGCCGCGGCTTTGCCGTCGTCGCCAGCGAAGTGCGCAACCTGGCGCAACGCTCGGCCAGCGCCGCCAAGGAAATCAAGGACTTGATCGACACGTCCTCGCGCGACGTCGCCGCCGGCACCGAACTGGTGGGCAAGGCGGGCAGCACGATGGAAGAGATCGTGGCCAGCGTGAGCCGCGTCACCGGCATCATGCGCGACATCAGCCTGGCCAACGGCGAGCAGGAATCGGGCATCGCCCAGATCAACCACGCAATCAGCCAGATGGACTCGGTGACCCAGCAGAACGCGGCCCTGGTCGAGGAAGCCGCGGCCGCCAGCCAGGCACTGCGCGCCCAGGCCAACCAGCTGGGCGAACTGGTCGGCACCTTCACGCTGGAAGCGGCTGGCCATGCGCAACAGCGCCGCGCGCCGCGCCGCCCCCACGTCAGCGCCTCGCTGTCCCGGATCGCCGCCCCGGCCTGACCGTTTTTGCTCCGCGCTGTTCAATAACCCGATATGATCAGTTGAGCATGATCAAATCGGGGCGACCTGTCCTGCACGCGCTCCCATCCGATTGTGTTCCCTCAAGGCCGCCCGGCGCCAACGAATAAAGGAGACAGTCAGTGAAGAACAACGTGTCGATTCACCCCCGTTATCGAAACATCGCGCTCGCGTCAAGCATCGCCCTGCTGCTCGCTTCCTGCGGCGGCGATGACGGAGACCCGAGCAGCGCCATGGATGTCGTGCGCACCGCCGGCGGCGAGGTCAAGGCCGTCGACCGCCTCGGCATGCGCAGCTATTTCGCCATTCCCTTCGCCGCGCCCCCGACCGGCGAGCGGCGCTGGACGGCGCCGGCGGCGCCGCAAGCCTGGACCACGACGCTGGCCAACACCAAATCGGCCGCGCCCTGCCTGCAGACCAGCGCCAGCCCCTTCCGCCTGGCCGGCGACAGCGAAGACTGCCTCTACCTCGACGTGCATGCGCCAACCGGCCAGGGCCCGTTCCCGGTCATGGTCAACCTGCACGGCGGCGCCTTCAATACGGGCGGCACCTCGGTGTATGCGGACCCCTCGCCGCTGGTGACCAAGGGCGTGATCGTCGTCAACGTCGCCTACCGCCTCGGCGCCATGGGCTTCCTGGCGCACCCTAGCCTGGCCAGCGATGGCGCCGCCGGCAACTACGGCATCATGGACCAGCAGGCGGCCCTGAAATGGGTGCAGGACAATATCGTCCAGTTCGCGGGCGACAAGAACAACGTCACCCTGTTCGGCGAATCGGCCGGCGGCTTCAGCGTGATGACCCACCTCGCCTCGCCGGGATCGAAAGGCCTGTTCAACAAGGCCATGATCCAGAGCGGGAACTACGGCAACGACCGCCAGCTGTCCGGCACGCAGATGGGCGCCGTCAGCACGGCCATCGCCGACACCGCGATCAATGCCGCCAAGGCGGCCGGCGTCACCGGCATCGCCTGCAACGCCGGCGCGGTCACGGCCGCCTGCCTGCGCAGCCTGCCGGACCCGGTGATCCGCACCTACCTGGCCAACGCCATCAGCACCGCCTTGCCGATCATGGTTCCCTCGGTGGACGGCAAAGTGTTGACCGAAATCGGTGAAGGCGACCTTCGCCGCCGGCGAGAACATCAAGGTCCCGACCGTCAACGGCACCAACGAGAACGAATACGCGCTGTATATCGCGATCAACGAGGCCGGACGCGGGCCGCCGCCACGCCGCCGAACGTCGACCCGGCCAACACCAGCTTCTCGCTGCCGGCCGCGGGCTACGCCCCGACCATTGCCGGCTTGACCGCGGGCACCGGGATCGACGTGAACGCCGTCATCACCAATTTCTACCCCTTGAGCAATTACGGCAGCAATCCCGCAGTGCAGCCGAGCCTGGCGGCGGCAAGCCTGGCGACCGACCTCGGCTTCTCCTGCCCGGCCCTGCGCACCTCGCAGCGCATCGCCACGCAGGGCTCGCCGATCTACATGTACGAATTCCGCGACCAGACGGCGCTTCCCTCCGTCGGCGTGGCGAACGGCAATTACTACCTGAGCTTCCCGCAGGGCGCGGCGCACTCGTACGACCTGCAGTATCTGTACAACCTGGGAGACCTGGGCAATGCCGAGCGGCGTGAGTTGCAGACGGCGATGACGCGCTACTGGAGCAATTTTGCGAAGTCGGGGAATCCGAACACCGGTGGCGATGGTGCCGGCGAACTGGCCGGCGTTTACGGCGGCGGCGCCCACCGTGCTGGCGCTGGACGTGGCCTCGGGTGGGGGTGTGAAGGCATTGACGACTTTGATGCGGATCACAAGTGCACGACGTGCGTGGAATAGCGTCGTGACGTTCTGATCCCACCGCCGCGCTTAACTGTCTTTGTACTCGTGGTACTTGCGCGCGTCGCCGCGCACTTTGTCGGCGGGGTATTTGGCGCGGTTGAGGACCATCTTTTCCTCGACCGCCGCCATCAGGTCGACGTCGAGTTTATCCGCCAGGCGCACCAGGTAGACCAGCACGTCGGCCATTTCGTGGCGCACCTGCTCCAGCTTGTCCTCGCCGAGCTCGTCGATGCGGCCATGCTGCAGCCACTGGAAATGTTCCAGCAATTCGGCCGCCTCCACCGACAGCGCCGCCGACAAATTCTTCGGCGTATGGAACTGGTCCCAGTCGCGCTCGTTCACGAAGACGCGCACCAGCTCGCGCAGCCGGGCCAGGTCTCCCTGCCCTGCCGCCTCGCTCACAGGTCTTCTCCCCGATCGCGGTAGCCGTCGAGCACGACTTCGAGCTTCGGTTTGATTTCGTCGAAGCTGCTGACCGTGATGCCGAGGTCGCGCAGCAGGCCGTCGTGCACGCCATACACCCAGCTGTGGATGGTCAGCGGCTGGCCGCGTTCCCAGGCGTCGCGCACGATCGTCGTCTGCGCCACGTTGATGACCTGCTCGGCCACGTTGAGTTCGACCAGGCGGTTGGTCGCCGACACGCCGGCCACGTTGCCCAGGTATTTGCCGTGCTTGTCGCGCACGTCGCGCACGTGGCCGAGCCAGTTGTCGGCCAGGCCGACCCGGGTATCGGTGAGCGCCGCATGCACGCCCCCGCAGCCGTAGTGGCCACAGATGATGACGTGCTTGACCTTCAGCACGTCGACCGCGAACTGCAGCACGGAGAGGCAGTTCAGGTCGGAGTGGACGACGACGTTGGCGATGTTGCGGTGGACGAACAGTTCGCCCGGCGCCATGCCGAGCAGTTCGTTGGCCGGCACGCGGCTGTCCGAGCAGCCGATCCACAGGTATTCGGGCGCCTGCTGCGAGGCCAGGTCCTTGAAGTAGCCCGGGTCTTGTTCGACCATCGTGGCCGCCCAGTCGCGGTTGCGCTGGAAGAGGTCGGCCGCGGTGAGGCCGGTAGGGGTTTTCGCCATGTTGATTCTCCTGCTGGGGTTTTCGTGAGCTTTGCGTATTGTAAACGCAACACCATCAACGTACGTGGGCGAAAAAAAACCGCCGGGCTTGCCACCCGGCGGTTCTTGTTCAGACCGCTTATTCGAAGAAGTCTTTGACTTTGTCCATCCAGCCCTTGCTCTGCGGGCTGTGCTTGGCGCCGCCTTCGACCGTCATGCGCTCGAACTCGCGCAGCAGGTCTTTCTGCTTGTCGGTCAGCTTGACCGGCGTCTCGACGATCATGTGGCAGAACAAGTCTCCCGCATAACCCGAACGCACGCCCTTGATGCCCTTGCCCTTCAGGCGGAAGGTTTTGCCCGTCTGCGTGCCTTCCGGCACCGTGAACGAGACTTTACCGGTCAAGGTCGGCACTTCGATTTCGCCGCCGATGGCCGCTTTCGTGAACGAGATCGGCATTTCGCAATGCAGGTCGTCGCCCTCGCGCTGGAACACGGCGTGCGGCTTGATGTGGATTTCCACATACAGGTCGCCCGACGGACCGCCATTCGTGCCCGGCTCGCCGTTGCCGGTCGAGCGGATGCGCATGCCGTTGTCGATACCGGCCGGAATCTTGACTTCCAGCGTCTTGTTGCGCTTGATGCGTCCGGCGCCGCCGCAGGATGGGCACGGTTCCGGGATCATCTTGCCGCTGCCGTGGCACTTCGGGCAGGTCTGCTGGATGCTGAAGAAGCCCTGCTGCATGCGCACCTGGCCGTGGCCGGCGCAGGTGGTGCAGGTGACCGGCTGGGTGCCCGGCTTGGCGCCGCTGCCGTGGCAGGTGTCGCACTTGTCCCAGCTCGGCACGCGGATCGTCGTGTCGAAGCCGTTGGCCGCTTGTTCCAGCGTGATCTCGAGGTTGTAGCGCAGGTCGGCGCCGCGGTAGACCTGCGGTCCGCCGCCGCCGCGTCCGCCGCGCGCGCCGCCGCCGAAGATGTCGCCAAAGATGTCGCCGAAGGCATCGCCGAAACCGCCGGCGCCGCCGCCAAAGCCACCGCCGCCGCCCATGTTCGGATCGACGCCGGCGTGACCGTAACGGTCATACGCTTCGCGCTTCTCCGGATTGGTCAGCATCTCGTAGGCCTCTTTGACCTCCTTGAACTTCTCTTCCGCTTCCTTGTTGTCCGGGTTGCGGTCAGGGTGGAACTTCATCGCCAGCTTGCGATAAGACTTCTTGATCTCTTCTTCCGAAGCACCCTTTGCGACCCCAAGGATCTCGTAAAAATCACGCTTTGCCATTGGGCACCTTGCTGTTATCTACTAATTCGAACTGTTTGAGCAAAAAAACCGAGCCGTCAACCAGTGGTCGTCGGCTCGGCCGTTCTTACGCGCTAAAGATTACTTCGCGTCTTTGACTTCTTTGAAATCGGCATCGACGACGTCGTCAGCCTGGGCCGACGATTCGGCGCCGCCCTGCTGCGCGCCACCTTCAGCGCCCGCGCCACCAGCCTGCTGCGCCTGCATGTCGGCGTACATCTTCTCGCCCAGCTTTTGCGCAGCGGTCGTCAGTGCCGCCGTCTTGTTGTCGATGTCGGCCTTGTCGCCGGACTTGATCGAGCCTTCGAGGTCGGTAATGGCCGCTTCGATCTGTTTCTTTCTCGCCCGCTTCCAGCTTGTCGCCGTATTCGGTCAGCGACTTGCGGGTCGAGTGCACCAGCGCGTCGGCCTGGTTGCGCGACTCGGCCAGTTCCTTGACCTTCTTGTCTTCTTCGGCGTTCAGCTCGGCGTCCTTCACCATCTTCTGGATCTCGGCTTCGGTCAGGCCCGAGTTCGCCTTGATGGTGATCTTGTTTTCCTTGCCGGTGGCCTTGTCTTTCGCGCCGACGTGCAGGATGCCGTTGGCGTCGATGTCGAAGGTCACTTCGATCTGCGGGGTGCCGCGCGATGCTGGCGGGATACCTTCCAGATTGAATTCGCCCAGGCCCTTGTTGCCGGCCGCGATTTCACGCTCGCCCTGATACACCTTGATGGTCACTGCCGGCTGGTTGTCGTCGGCGGTCGAGAACACCTGCGAGAACTTGGTCGGGATCGTGGTGTTCTTGTGGATCATCTTGGTCATCACGCCGCCCAGGGTTTCGATACCCAGCGACAGAGGCGTCACGTCCAGCAGCAGCAAGTCCTTGCGCTCGCCCGACAGGACCGAACCCTGGATGGCGGCGCCGACAGCGACGGCTTCGTCCGGGTTCACGTCCTTGCGTGCATCCTTGCCGAAGAACTCTTTCACCTTCTCTTGCACCTTCGGCATGCGGGTCATGCCGCCGACCAGGATGATGTCGTCGATGTCGCGAGACCTTGACGCCCGCATCCTTGATGGCGATGCGGCATGGCTCGATCGTCTTGGCGATCAGTTCCTCGACCAGCGATTCCAGCTTGGCGCGGGTCATTTTCAGGTTCAGGTGGACCGGCGCGCCGTTCGCCATGGCGATGTACGGCTCGTTGATTTCGGTCTGCTGCGACGACGACAGTTCGATCTTCGCGCGCTCGGCCGAAGCCTTGATGCGCTGCAGGGCGATCGCGTCTTTCGACAGGTCGAGGCCGTTGATCTTCTTGAATTCGTCGATGATGTAATCGATGATGCGCTGGTCGAAGTCTTCGCCGCCGAGGAAGGTGTCGCCGTTGGTCGACAGCACTTCGAACTGCTTCTCGCCGTCCACGTCCGCGATCTCGATGATCGAGACGTCGAAGGTGCCGCCGCCCAGGTCATACACGGCGATCTTGCGGTCGCCCTTGTCGGTCTTGTCCAGGCCGAAAGCCAGCGCGGCCGCGGTCGGCTCGTTGATGATGCGCTTGACGTCCAGGCCCGCGATACGGCCGGCATCCTTGGTTGCCTGGCGCTGCGAGTCGTTGAAGTAGGCCGGCACGGTGATGACCGCTTCGGTGACTTCTTCGCCGAGGTAGTCTTCGGCGGTCTTCTTCATCTTGCGCAGGATTTCAGCCGACACTTGCTGGGCTGCCAGCTTCTTGTCGCGCACGCCGATCCATGCGTCGCCGTTGTCGGCCTTGACGATGGCGTACGGCATCAGGCCGATGTCCTTTTGCACTTCCTTTT
Source organism: uncultured beta proteobacterium (assembly GCA_963729765.1). Classification (GTDB taxonomy): domain Bacteria; phylum Pseudomonadota; class Gammaproteobacteria; order Burkholderiales; family Burkholderiaceae_D; genus Telluria. The sequence continues at coordinate 39,517 of CAVSPL010000025.1, forward strand.
CGTCGTACTTGCGGCCGATGAGGCGCTTGACGGCGAACAGGGTGTTTTTCGGGTTGGTGACAGCCTGGCGTTTCGCAGGTGCACCGACGAGGATCTCGCCATCTTCCTGGTAAGCGATGATCGACGGGGTGGTACGCGCGCCTTCCGCGTTTTCGATGACCTTAGGTTGGCCGTTTTCCATGATCGCAACGCACGAGTTGGTGGTGCCCAGGTCGATACCGATAATTCTGCCCATGATTTTTTCCTTTAGAGTACTGAAGTTTCTGATGTATTGGAATATTGGGAAAAACTGCGTGCTTTCAAGGGCGATTGCATTGCCAGCACAAGAAGTTTTTCTTATTTTGCTTGTGCTGCGGTAACGATTGCCGGACGCAACAGGCGGTCGGAAATCATATAACCCTTTTGCAGTACGGTGACCACGGTGTTGGCTTCCTGGTCGGCCGGCACGACGGCCACGGCCTGGTGCTTGTTCGGGTCGAGCTTGTCGCCCTGCGCCGGCATCACTTCGACCAGGCGGTTCTTCTCGAAGGCGGACGTCAGCTGCTTCAAGGTCATCTCGACGCCTTCCTTGATCGACTCGACCGTCGGCGACTCGACCTTCAGTGCCATCTCGAGGCTGTCGCGCACCGGCACCATGGCCTCGGCGAAACTTTCGATGGCGAATTTGTGCGCCTTGCTGACGTCTTCCTGGGCGCGGCGGCGGATGTTCTCGGCGTCGGCCTTGGCACGCATGAAGGCGTCGTGCATCTCGGCCAGTTTGGCTTCGGTCGCGCTGAGCTGTTCTTCGAGGCCCGGTTCGCCAGTTGCCTGGTTGGCCTGGTCGGCGGGAGCGGCGTCGCTCTCCGGCTGGGGAATCACCTCTGGATTTTCTTGATCATGCATCGAAAACACTCCTGAAATCAAATACTTGGCTGAATAATGAGACGGACACACTCGTCGTACAGCGCCGCATATGGGGTGATCTCCTACATTTTCAAGGGGTATTGAAACAGAGGTCAGCAGAAAAGCTGACAACATTTGTTACAACATTTACCGATGAGCTGATTCTTTCCCTGGCCGCTAGCTCTACCATTCTTGTTAACGCGTCATCGCGTCTGAAGAACAAGAACCAGGGCCAAGGGAGCCGTCATGAAATTGCAGTTGATCAGCAGCGCCGTCGTGGTCTACACCGCGCTCGCAGTAGCATGCATCTGCTACGCCGGGGTGTAGGGCACGCCGTCAAAACATGCCATTTTAGCAGGTGACGTCAGGCAACAGGCTGACGGGCTTGCCTAGGCGCCCAGACGCACCGCATGTTCACGCGCCGCGTTCGGCATCGCGCCGCTCGGCGTCGCGCTGGGACGGGCTCATCATGGTCGGCCAGCCGATCAGGTGCTGTTCGGCGATTTCGGCCAGGCCCACGATCCAGGTCGGCGACTCGTTCAGGCAAGGGATGTAGTGAAACTCCTTGCCGCCCGCGCTTTCGAAATCGTGTTTGACTTCCATCGAAATCTCTTCCAGGGTTTCCAGGCAATCGCTGGTGAACCCGGGGCAGATCACGTCCACGCGCTGCACCCCTTCGCGCGCCAGCGCCTGCACGGTCGGCGCCGTGTAGGGTTGCAGCCACTCGGCCTTGCCGAAGCGTGACTGGAAGGTGACGACGTAATCGTCCGGCGCCAGGCGCAGCCGGCTGGCCAGCAGGCGCGCCGTCTTCTGGCATTCGCAGTAATACGGGTCGCCCAGCATCAGGGTGCGCTTCGGCACGCCATGGAAACTCATCACCAGCTTCTGGCCGCGGCCGTGGGCGTCCCAGTGCGCCTGCACGGTGTCGTGCAGGGCGTCGATATAGCCGTCGTGGTCGTGGTAGTGCTTGACCAGGCGCAGCTCGGGCACGTTGCGCACGTTTTTATAGTGGTCGAAGACGGCGTCCGAGATCGAGGCGGTCGTGGTGCCGGAATACTGCGGGTAGGCAGGCAGGACGACGATGCGGTCGCAGTGTTCGAGCTTTCAGCTGGTCGAGCACTTCCGGCAGCGAAGGCGAACCGTAGCGCATCGCCATGCGCACCTGCACGCCTTCGTGGCCGCGCTCCCGCAGCGCTTCGGCCAGCAAATTCGCCTGCTTCTGGGTGTGCACTTTCAGGGGCGAGCCTTCGCGGGTCCAGATCATCTGGTATTTCTTGGCCGAGGCGCCCGAGCGGAACGGCAGGATGATGCAATTGAGAATGCACCACCACACCAGGCGCGGGATTTCCACCACGCGCGGGTCGGACAGGAATTGCTTCAGATAGCGTTTCACTGCCGACCGGGTCGGCGCATCGGGCGTACCGAGATTGACTAAAACGATGGCGCTGCGGGCAGGCGTACCGTGGGGATGGGCAGGTTCTTTTCTGAAGGGCATGGGGAGGCAAGAGGCGGCGCGAAGCCTCCATTATATGGGTGCCGCTTCAGGCGTCGAGACGATATTTACGAATGGGATGATAAGCCAGCCGTTCGGCAATGGTACGCAACGGCTGGCCGCAACGATCAGGTCGTGACCTTCAGGCGCACGTCGATGTTGTTGCGCGTGGCATTCGAATACGGGCAGACGATGTGGGCCTTGTCGACCAGTTCCTGCAACTGCTGCTGTTCCATGCCGGGACCGTTGACCGTCAGGTCGACTTCGATGCCGAAGCCGGTCGGGATCTGGCCGATGCCGACCTCGCCGGTCACGGTCAGGTCCGGCGGCAGCGTCACCTTGGACTGGCCGGCGACAAATTTCAGCGCGCCGAGGAAGCAGGCCGAATAGCCGGCCGCAAACAGTTGCTCGGGATTGGTGCCGGTGGCGCCGTTGCCGCCCAGTTCTTTCGGCGTCGTCAGCTTGAGGTCCAGCACGCCGTTGTCGCTGCGCGAAGTACCCTCGCGGCCGCCCTGCGAGGTGGCCTTGGCGCGGTACAGGACTTTGTCGATGCTCATGCGATTCCTCCTTGTTTGGGTTGAAGGAGATTGTGGCAGATGCAACAGCAGCCGAGCGCCCGCCAGAGCTGACGAACCGTGTTCTGCTACCGCGCCATTTCGCTACTGTGCATGAAATCATGTAAATTGAGTCCTGTCGCCCGGCAGACTGCCGGCCCTATCCACCTCCCTATTTGCTGCCAGCCGATGTCTTCGCCACCACACGATCACGCTGACTACTGCGGGCAGCGACGCCCGCAAAGTGCTGGAATCCCTCGGCCTGCACGAGGGCATCGAAGGCAGCGTCCTCTCCTTCCTGCAGCATCGGATCCGGGACGTCATCTTCGTCCTCGAGGTGACGCAGCGGGAAGCCGGGCAATACCGCTTCATCTACGTCAACGCCGCCTTCGAAGCGACCACCGGCGTGCCGCCCGGCGCCGTCGTCGGCAAAGCGGTGGAGGACGTCATTCCGCCGGAATCCATCGACCTGGTACGCTCGAAGTACCGGCAGGCCATCGACACGGGCCAGAGCGTGCACTGGGATGAAGTCACGACCTACCCCACCGGCACCAGGGTCGGCGAAGTCACCGTCACCCCGGTCATGAACGCCGATGGCAGTTGCTCGGCGCTGATCGGCACCGTGCACGACGTGACGGAACGGCATCGGGCGCAGGCGCATCTTGCCGAACTGGAAGAACGGTCCCGCCTGGCGCTGGAGGCATCCGGATCGGGCGCCTTCGACTGGCATGCCGCCACCAACCAGATCCTGCTCTCCGCCCAATGCCACCAGCTGCTGGGCACCATGTCGGAAAAAATCACGCTCGACACGGCGCGCATGCACCGCCTGGTGCATCCGGACGACCTGGCCGACGCGGTGGCGATGCTGCGCCGGGTGCGCGCCGGCGCCCTGGACACGTTCGCCGCGGAATTCAGGATTCGCCACCTGTACGGGCACTGGGTCTGGCTGCGCTGCCACGGCCGCGCCCTGAAAGACGATGCGGGCGAGGTCAGCCGGGTGTACGGCACGATCTCCGACATTACGCTGGCCAAGGACGCGGAAGAAATGATGACGCGCGCCTCGCTGGTGTTTGCCCATAGCAGCGACGCCATCGCGATTGCCGACGCCAGCGGACGCATCGTCATGGTCAACCCGGGTTTTACGCGCATGCGCGGCTACGAGGAAGACGAGGTGATCGGCCGCAAGGCGGGCTTCTACAATGCCGACCTGGAACGGGAGAGCCAGCACGACACCCTGCGCGCCCACGTCCTGGCCAGCGGCCACTGGCGCGGCGAAATCTGGAGCCGTCACAAGGACGGTCACCTGATTGCGGAGAACCGTTCGGTGACCGCGGTCAAGAGCGCGACCGGTGCGGTGCGCCATTACATCGAAATCGCCAGCGATATCACGCGCGCCAAGAAAGACGAAGAACTGCTGTGGCGCCAGGCCAATTACGACAGCCTGACCGGCCTGCCCAACCGCCACCTGTTTCTCGACCGCCTGCGGCAAGCCATCAAAAGCAGCCACCGCGGCGAACATCCGGCGTTTTCGCTGCTGTTCATCGACCTCGACCAGTTCAAGGAAGTCAACGACACGCTGGGCCACACCTTCGGCGACCAGTTACTGAAAGAAGCGGCCGGGCGCCTGCTGCGCTGCACGCGCGATACCGATACCGTGGCGCGCCTCGGCGGCGACGAGTTCACGGTCTTGCTGGTCAACATGCATAACCTCGACAACGAGGATCCCTACGTCATCGACCGGGTCGCGCAGGACATCATCGGCGCCATGTCCCAGCCTTTCCACATCGACGGCGAACGCCTGCACCTGTCGGCCAGCATCGGCGTCACCCATTTCCCGGGCGACGCCGGCGACGCCGACGACCTGCTCAAGCATGCCGACCAGGCGATGTACGAAGCCAAGCGCCTCGGGCGCAACCGCATCGCCTATTTTTCGCCAGCCATGCAGGACCGCGCCCAGCACCGGCGCCGCATGAGCGACGACCTGCGCCTCGCGATCGCGCACAATCAATTTCACGTGCATTACCAGCCGATCGTCGAGATGGAGACCGGCAAGGTGGTCAAGGCGGAAGCCCTGGTGCGCTGGCGCCATCCCCAGCGCGGCTGGATCAGCCCCGGCGAGTTCATCCCGCTGGCCGAGGAAACCGGGCTCATCTTCGAAATCGGCGAGTGGATTTTCCACACCGTCGTCACCGACACGGCGCGCTGGATACGCGAACACGGCCAGCCGATCCAGGTCAGCATCAATGTCTCGCCGCTGCAGATCGCCCAGGGCGGCGACAGCATCGCCCGCTGCATCGCCTTCTACGAGTCCCAGGCCTTGCCGCGCCATTCGATCGTGGTCGAAGTCACCGAAGGCTCCCTGCTGGAACACGACAACACCGTGGAAGCGCAGCTGCGCATCCTGGCCGAGCACGGCATCGCCCTCGCGCTCGACGACTTCGGCACCGGCTATTCGTCGCTGTCGTATGTCCAGCAATACCAGTTCGAGTTTCTCAAAATCGACCGCACCTTCGTCGACAACATCAAGTCGGACAGCCGCCAGCTGGCGCTGTGCAAGACCATCATCGACATGGCCCATGCGCTGGACATGTGCGTCATCGCCGAGGGGATCGGCAGCGAGCATGAAGCGAACTTGCTGCGCCAGGCCGGCTGCGATTTCGGGCAGGGGTATTTTTTCCACCGGCCGGAGCCGGCGGAGGCGTTTGAGAGGTTGTTGGTGGCGCAGGCTGGCGGTGTAGGGCCACTTACCCCATACCGACGATCGATGCTACTCACCAGCATCACGATCAGCACCGAGTAGCCAGACTGCGTCGCTCGCGGCGAGCTGGGCGTGATGAGCGTTTGCGATGGCGCCGAGCACGCAGTAGCCAACCACCACCCAGATCCATCCGTGCGATGCGGCGCTGATGTTGTGCAAACGCCAACTCTGCACGCGCGACGACGATCGATGCGAATCCGATGAGCAGGACACTCGAGAGCAGCGGAATGATGCGCATGTAGCGTGGCAGTTGACCCGGTCATTTGCCGCCGCAAGGTGAGTTCGCCCCAGGGCGCGCCGAATGCCAGGGCAAGCTGGAATCCGACGGCGACGGCTGTCACGGGCGAACATGATGGCGGCATATAGTGCGCATATCAGGATCCGGCAGCGTTTGATCGGTCAATCCGGTCAGGTTCAGACTTCAGCTGACTCGTGCATGACAGCACGAGACGTCTCATGTGAAGATCATGACACTTGTCCTAGCGCTCCCTGAGTTCACATGACACCAGGACGCCGTCGCTCCAATCGCATGCAGGGTAGTCATGCGGTCAACGGGCTGCAGCTGAGCAAACACTGCTCATACTTCGGCAGCGAAATCCGTGCAAGCGACGCTATCCATGATCGTGCAGGGCAGCAACTGCGGCTCCACCATGCGTAGATGCAGGTTCGTGCCCAATGCAAATAGGCTGTCCGCGGCATGGCGAGGACTGAGTGCGCTTTGCCCATGATCCGTCGAGAGCGCACCTGGTTCTCTTTCGCGAGCAAATCGCGGCACGTACTGAGCTTGCACCGCTACGCCTTCGGCATGGTGCGGCATTGCTCGCGTGCGTGATCGATTGAAGATGAACTGGCTCCCAGACTCGATCGCCAGAGCGATCACGTGAACATGCCTGCGGACGCGATGATCTGCATAGTCGCCATTGGATGCGCTTCTCTGATCGGCAGGCGTCGGTGCACCTCGGCATCGCGTCCCAGCCTCAACTAGTGCGCTATGGTCATGACGCCAGCAACTCCCGCGCATGCTTCCTCGTCGTCTCCGTAATCTCGATCCCGCCCAGCATGCGCGCCACTTCTTCCACGCGCGCGCGGTTGTTGAGGATCTCGATGCGCGAGACGGTGCGGCCTTCGCCGGTCGTGCCCTTGGCCACCTGGAAGTGCTGGTTGGCCTGGCTCGCCACCTGCGGCAAGTGGGTCACGCACAGCACTTGGCGTTCCTGGCCCAGGCGTTTCAACAGGCGCCCCACCACTTCGGCCACGCCGCCGCCGATGCCGCTGTCGACCTCGTCGAAGATCAGGGTCGGCGTGGTGGTGGCGTTCGAGGTGATGACGGAAATGGCCAGCGAGATGCGCGCCAGTTCGCCGCCCGAGGCCACCTTGGCCAGCGGACGCGGGGCGACGCCGGCGTGGCCGGCCACCAGGAATTCGACGACCTCGACGCCATGCGCGCCCGGCTCGCCCGGGTTCAGGCCGACTTCGAAACGGCCGCCGCCCATGCTCAGTTCCTGCATCGCATTCGTCACCTGGTCGCTCAGTGCGCGGGCGGCGGCAATGCGACGCGCCGAGAGACGGTCGGCGACCTTGCGGTAAGCCGCTTCGGCCTTGGCTTCCTGGCGTTTCAATCCATCCATGTCGCTGGCGTCGGCCAGTTGGCTCAGCTTGGCGGCCAGGGCCGCGTGTTCTTCGTGCAGTTCTTCCGGCGTGACGTGGTATTTGCGGGCGGCGCTGTGCAGCGCGTCCATGCGTGAATCGACTTCGCGCAGGCGGGCCGGGTCGAGTTCGACCTTGTCGATGTAGCTGTTCAGGGCATACACCGCTTCCTGCAGCTGGATGCGGGCCGGTTCCATGCAGTCGAGCACGGTCTGCAGTTCGGCGTCGACGTCGACCAGTTTACCCAGCTTGGTGTTCAGCGAGGACAGCTGCGACAGGATCGGGTGGTCGGCTTCGGACAGCGCCTCCAGCGCTTCCTGCGCGCCTTCGATCAGGCTGGCGGCGTGCGACAGGCGGCTGTGCTCGTTGGTGATCTCGAGCCACTCGCCGGCCTTCGGCGCCAGTTTATCGAGCTCGCTCACCTGCCACTCGAGGCGCTCGCGCTCGATCAGCACGTTCTTCGCATTCGTTTCGTATTCCTCGCGCTGGCGCGACAGCGCACGCCAGGCGCGCCAGGCGATCGCCACTTCCTGCGCCTCGGCGCGCGGCGGCCGGGTCGCGCACGGCGATCTGGTTGTCGAGCAAGGCGCGCTGGGCGTCGGATTTCAACAGGGACTGGTGGGCGTGCTGGCCGTGGATGTCGACCAGCATTTCGCCCAGCTCGCGCAACTGGCTGGCGGTGGCGGCGATGCCGTTGATGTAGGCCTTCGAGCGGCCGGCGTTGTCGATCACGCGGCGCAGCAGCGCCCCGCCCTCGTCCACCGCGAACTCGTTCTGTTCGAGCCAGCCGGTGGCCGCTTCGGTCAACTGCGAAGTCGGCCGTGATGTCGGCCTTGGCCGCGCCTTCGCGCACCATGCTGGCGTCGCCGCGGCCGCCGAGGGCCAGTTGCAGCGCATCGATCAGGATCGATTTACCCGCGCCGGTCTCGCCGGTGAGGACCGAGAAGCCACGGGCGAATTCGAGTTCGATGGCGTCGACGATGACGAAGTCGCGGATGGTCAGTGTGCGCAGCATGAAGAAAGGGGTCTCCGAGTTTCGAGTGTTTAGCAAAGCTTCAGGGAAGGCGCATCGTCGAAGACAGTAATTTGTAACTTATTTGAGCTTGCCGTCGTTCGACGGATATTCGTGCCAGTGCAGCTTTTCGCGCAGCGTGTGGTAGTAGCTCCAGCCTTCCGGGTGCAGGAAGGTGATGGTGTTCGGCGACCTGCGAGATGAAAATTTCGTCGCCATGCTGCAGCGAGGCGAAGGTTTGCATATCGAAATTCACCGAGGTGTCGCGCCCGCTGACGATCTCGACCACGATCTCGCTGGTGTCGGGAATGGCGATCGGCCGGTTCGACAGCGCGTGCGGCGCGATCGGCACCAGCACGATGCCCTGCAGGCTCGGGTGCAGCAGCGGCCCGCCGGCCGACAGCGCGTAGGCCGTGGAGCCGGTCGGCGTCGAGACGATCAGGCCGTCCGAACGCTGGTTGTACATGAAGTGGCCGTCGACCGTCACGCGCAGCTCGACCATGCCGGCGCCGCTGCCGCGCGCCACGACGATGTCGTTGACGGCCACGCCGCAAAAAATCATCTCGCCGCCGCGCATCACGCGCCCCTCCAGCAGGGTGCGCTTTTCGGTCGTGGCCTTGCCTTGCAGGATTTCGCCGAGCGCCGGCAGCATGCGCTCGACCGGGATGTCGGTAATGAAACCGAGGCGGCCGAGGTTAATGCCGATCAGGGCGATATCGTATTTGGCGAGCTGGCGCGCGATGCCGAGCATGGTGCCGTCGCCGCCCATGACGATCGCCAGTGGCGCCTGTTCGCCGATCTCGGTGACCGTCATCGTCTCCACGCCCGGCATGCCGAGGTGGGCCGCCGTGTCGGCTTCGAACACGACGCGGTGCCCGGCCTCCTGCAGGAAGGCGACGACTTTCGCGACCGGTTCTTCGATGCCGGCGGTATTTTGCCGCACCACGAGCGCGATGATCGATTGCGTTTCGGGGGGAACGGGCATAGGGTCTCTCGGCGATGGGGTGAAGAACACGCTGGAGATTAACCGATAATCCCGGCCGCTGCCACCCGGCCGCGCATCAAATACTGTACGAATTCACAGTATAGATGCGGCGGGCCCGGAACTGCAAGATCAGGCGACCACGGCCAGTGCCGGCGGCTGCAGTAATCGCGACGACCAATGCAGAAAAGATGCAGGCTCATCAGCACGATCCAGCGCAGCGCAGTCAGCAGGCGTCCGCCCCCGTACACCTTGCGCATCGCGGTCGGCAGGTAGAACACCAGCCACACGCCGAGCCCGAACCCGACCAGGGGGATCCAGTCCGGCAGGACCAGCAACAGGCTCAGCACCAGGAAGGCGAAGGCATTCGTGTGCAGTGCGAACAGCAGGTGCTCGCCATAACGCCGGCCCGAGCCGAGATAAAGCAGCTTGAGCAGGGCCGCGAAGACCGGCATCAGCGCGAAGATCGCGTAGGGGGCGTAGCTCGACAGGGCGCGCTAGCAGCGCGGCGTTGCGCTCTTTCTCCGGCAGTGCGTTGAAGTCGCCGACCTTCTTGCCCAGCGTCGGATGGACCGACGTCGCGAATTTGATTCGCCTTTTCGTCATCGCCCTTGTCCAAGGTCGATCATGCCGCTGTCTTGTTCTTCTCGTGACGCGGCGCCGCGCTTCGCTCTGCGCAGGCGCCGTTGCGCCGGCACTTGCGCCTGTGCCCGTCGCGCTGGCGGTATCTGCGTTCCTTGTTGCCCGAGACTGACGCTGTCGAAATGGCGCCGCCGAACTTGAAGATCGCGAAAAAGATGATGCTGAACGTGAGATACAGGCGCAGCGGCTCGATATAGCGCGCGCGCTTGCCTTCGATGTAATCGCGCGTCAGGCGGCCCGGACGGAACGATCAGCAGCGCCATCGACTTCCACAGCTTGCCCTCCAGCGCCACGTAATGGGCGATGAATTCGTGCAGGAATTCGCGCGCGCTCGGCACGTGCAGGTGGGCCGCCTGTCCGCATCCCTGGCAGAAATTGCCCGAAAGCTGAGCGCCGCAATTCGGGCAGAAGGTGGCGGCGTGCTGCGCTTGAAGGTCGTTGTTCACTATGGCGTCCGGTCAGGGATGACGAATATACCAATGGTAACTAGTTAATTGCAAAAAAGCATCATCCAATTGCGCGACTGCGCACGATACGACGCGTTAGGATTCATGCAAGAGTCAGCAGAGGAGAAACCCAATGGTTATCGAAACCAAAGATCGCTTCGTCAACACGGATGCGAAGATTGAAAACGACGGCGTCAAGCGCTCGCCGCACGAGCGCGACGAGTCGCCCGACGGCCAGGACGCCGAGCCGCGCGGCATCATGAAGCAGGCCGCCGAAGACCTGGCGCAAGGGCTGGTCGATACCGACCTGCGCAACACGCCCGGCATCAGCGAAGCCGTCGAGCCGAAGGCCGGCGCCACCGGCCAGGCCAACCCGCAAGCCGATCGCCACGAATCGATGCGCGATCACGACGTGGTCCGCCCCGTTCCACGCAAAACCGACCAACAAGGATGAAACGATGACTATCAAACGTAACGGCAGCGCCGTCTGGAGCGGCGGCATCAAGGATGGCAAGGGCGCCGTCTCGACCGGCAGCGGCGCGCTGAAAGAGGCGCCATACGGTTTCAATACCCGCTTCGAAGACAGCCCCGGCACCAATCCGGAAGAACTGATCGGCGCGGCCCACGCTGGCTGCTTCACGATGGCCCTGTCCGGCCAGCTCGGCAAGGCCGGCATGACCGCGCAGGAATTGCGCACCACGGCCACGGTCTCGATGGAAAAAGAGGGCGATGGCTTCACGATCACCGCCGTGCACCTGGACCTGGTCGCCAAGATTCCCGGCGCCAGCCAGGAAGCCTTCGACAAGGCAGCGACGACCGCCAAGGAAAACTGCCCGGTGTCGAAACTGCTGAACGCCGAGATCACGCTGAGCTCGCGCCTCGAGAACTAAGATACGGGGGAGTAGGGTGGACGGGTCTCCCGCCCACGCGTTCAACGCACCTGTGCGTCTCCGGCAAGAAATCGCTCGAACGCATAAAATTGCCGTTTTCCGATTTCACCAGAAAGACACCCATGCGCCTCCTGCACACCATGCTCCGCGTCGGCAACCTGCAGCGCTCGATCGACTTCTACACCAAGGTGCTCGGCATGAAACTGCTGCGCACCAGCGACAATCCCGAATACAAATACACCCTCGCCTTCCTCGGCTACGGCAGCAACCCCGACCACGCCGAACTCGAGCTGACCTACAACCACGGCACCGAGAGCTACGACATGGGCACCGCCTATGGCCACATCGCGATCTCGGCCGAGGACATCTACGCCACCTGCGACGCCGTGCGCGCCGCCGGCGGCAACATCACGCGCGAGCCGGGCCCGGTCAAGGGCGGCAGCACCGTGATCGCCTTCGTCACCGATCCGGACGGCTACAAGATCGAGTTCATCCAGCGCAAGGATAACGAAAGCGGCCGCGGGCTGAGCAACTGACCCTGTCCGGCAGGCACTGAACAGCGGTGCTACAATTCCCTCGCCTGATTTCCAGGCAAACAAAATACGTCTTCGGGGCGGGGTGCAATTCCCCACCGGCGGTAAGACCGGCAACGGTCGAGCCCGCGAGCGCCTGCTTTGCATGTTGAAAGCAGGGTCAGCAGATCTGGTGCGATGCCAGAGCCGACGGTCATAGTCCGGATGAAAGAAGATGTGCGTTATTGCGCGATTGCCGCAGCCCGCCCCCCGGCGTGCCCGCGGCAACGCGTGCCTTCGCTTGCCCTGATGCGTTTTTCGCCAACTTACCGCGAGGAGCGTTTCACATGTTAGTCAATACTTACACTCTCTACAGTCCTGACCTGGACGGCCGCATTGCAGCAGCACTGGCCGCGACCCGGGCGGGTATCCCCGTCATCCTGCTCGACGACTTCGACCGCGAGAACGAAGCGGACCTGATCGTCGCCGCCGACAAGCTCACGGTCGAAACCATGGCCCTGATGATCCGCGAATGCAGCGGCATCGTCTGCCTGTGCCTGTCGGCCGACAAGGTGCGCAGCCTGGCATTGCCGCCGATGGCGATCGAGAACGGCAGCCGCTACGGCACGCCCTTCACCGTCTCGATCGAGGCGCGCGATGGCATTTCGACCGGCGTCTCGGCCCAGGACCGGGTGACCACCGTGCGCGCGGCGATTGCCGCGGACGCCAAGCCGGAGCACCTGGTGAGTCCCGGCCACATGTTCCCGCTGCGCGCGACGCCGGGCGGCGTGCTGGCGCGCGCCGGCCACACCGAGGGCTCGGTCGACCTGGCCATGCTGGCCGGCCTGCCCCCGGCCGCCGTCCTGTGCGAACTGATGAATCCGGACGGCACGATGATGCGCGGCGAAGCCATCGAACGCTTCGCCGAAGAGCGCGGCTTTCCGATCCTGACGATCGCCGAGCTGATCGAATGGCGCCAGCGCCAGGCGGCATAAGTCGCCTGCAGGCATCCATGAACGGCGCTTCGGCGCCGTTTTTTGTTGCCGGATGTCGATGTCCTTCCACTGCGTCAACAAGCCGTTTGACCGGCGCCAAGCAAGCTCTTCGACGAGGGAACCAAGCGGACAGGTGCGTCCTAGACTGAATCGTCAACTCGTCAATGGAGCGCGCCATGTTCTCTTCCTTTTCACGCACTGCAATTTCCCTGCCCCGTACGACCGCGGCGTTCGCGCTGGCGGCCTTGCTGTCCGCCTGCGGCGGCGGTGGCGGCGGCCATCACAGTCCGACGCCGACGCCCCCGGCCTATCCGCCGCCTGTGGCCGAGCGCGGCCCGCTCTACGATTTCACGCCGCTCGGCCTGCCCGGCAGCACCTACGGCGACGTCGTACGCCAGGGCATCGCCAACGGCGGCCTGGTCGCGGGCAGCTCGTGGGACGCGGCCGGCAACGTGCGCGCGTTCTACTACAACGGCAAGACGAATATCGATCTCGGCAGTTTCGGCGGCAATGGCTCCCAGGCGTTCTCGGTGTCCCGCTGCGGCCACGTGGCCGGCTGGGGCTCGACCAGGGACGGCGTACCGCACGCCTTCTTCTACGACGGCAGCCTGCACGACCTCGGTACGCTGGGCGGGGCCGATTCGTATGGCAACGTGATCAATACCTGCGGCAGCGTCGCCGGCTGGGCCGCCACCGCCGCCGGCCAGTGGCATGCCTTCTATCACGACGGCACGACGATGCGCGACCTCGGCACCTTCGGCGGCACGCGCTCGTTCGCGCTGGCCGTGAACAATGTCGGCCAGGTGGCGGGCTATGCCTACGGCCCCGGGGATGCCTGGTACCACGCCTTCATCTACGATGCCCGCACCGGCGCGCCGATCCAGGACCTGGGAAGCTTGTCGCAAAGCTCGATGGCGCGTGGACATCAACGACGCCGGCCAGGTCGTCGGCTATTCGCGCGCCGCGAACGGCGACTTGCGCGCCTTCCGTTTCGACGCCGGCACGATGCACGACCTTGGCCTGCCGACGGGCGCCCTGGGGACCGAGGCGCGTGCGATCAATGCGGCCGGCTGGACGGTCGGCAATGTGGTATATCCCGACGCCCGCCAGATCGCTTTCCTGCACGACGGCACCACGCTGCGCGAACTCGGCACGCTGGACGGCGGGCGCTGGTCCGATGCGGTGGCCATCAATGCCGCCGGCCTGGCGATCGGATCCTCGTTCGACCCGGTCAGCATCGCCCAGCACGCAACGGCCTGGGGCGCGGCCTACGGCATCGTCGACCTCAATACGCGCGTCAAGGACTTGCCGAAAGGCCTGGTGCTGGTGGCGGCGCTGGCGGTGGCCGACGATGGCGCGATCGTGGTGCGCACGAGCCAGGGACTGGGGCTGCTGCGGCCGCAGAAGTAGCGCCCATGCATAAAAAACGGCGCCTGTTCTGAAAACAGGCGCCGTTTTTTATTTGCATCCAGGCTCAGGATGCAAATTTTATGTGCACGTTTATTTCTGCAGCAGGTTATTCACCGGCACCAGATCGGCTTCGCGCAGCGAGCCCGAGGCGTTCTTCAGGCGCAGGCCGTTCAGGATGGTGTTGTAGCGGGCGCGCGCCAGGTCGGTGCGGGTCTGAGTACAGCTGGCGCTGGGCGTTGAGCACGTCGATGTTGATGCGCACGCCGACCTGGTAGCCGAGCTTGTTCGATTCGAGCGCCGACTGGCTCGACACTTCCGCCGCCTGCAGCGCCTTGACTTGCGCCAGGCCGCTGTTCACGCCGAGGAAGGCCTGGCGCGCCTGCAGGGCGGCGTTGCGGCGCGTCGTCTCGAGGTCGTTGCGTGCCTTGTCTTCCAGCGCGATCGATTCGCGCACGCGGCTGGTGACGGCAAAGCCGCTGAAGATCGGCACCGTCCACTGCACGCCGATCGAATTGTTGCGGTTGTCGCCCGAGGTGTTCGCCAGGCGGCCGCCGGTCTCGCGGTAGGTCGAGGCGGCGACCAGGTCGAGCGTCGGCAGGTGGCCGGCGCGGTTGCGCTTGATGTCGCGCTTGGCCGATTCGAGCGACAGCTGCGACACGGTCACGCCATAGTTCTGGTTCTCGGCCGAGGACACCCACTGGTCGACGGTCGCCGGCTGCGGCGGCGCCAGCGTGACGCCGGACTGCAGCGGCGCCAGCGCGCCCGGATCGGTGCCGATGATCGCCTGCAGCGCGTTGCGCTTGTTGTCGAGGTCGTTGACGGCGGCGAACTCCTGCGCCACCACCAGGTCGTAGGCCGCTTGCGCTTCGTGGGTATCGGTGATGGTCTGGGTGCCGACCTCGAAGTTGCGCTTGGCCGAGGCCAGCTGCTCGGTCACGGCGCTCTTCTGGGCGCGGATCGATTCCAGCGTGTCCTGGGCCGACAGCACGTCGAAATACGCCTGCGCCACGCGCGTGATCAGGTCTTGCTGGGCCTGCGCGAACTGGGCTTCGGCAATCGCCTGGACCAGTTTGCTCTGCTCATAGGTCTGCCAGCGGTCCCAGCGGAACAGCGGCTGGCTCAGCGCCAGCGTGTAGTCGCTGGTGGTCAGGTTCGACCCGCCGCCGCGCACGACCGTCGGCACGCCGGCCACGACCACGGTCTCGCCTTCATTGAACGGCGAAAAATCGCTGTTGTTCTTGATGACCGAGCCCGACAGGCCGATGGTCGGCAGCAATCCCGCACGCCCCTGGGTGGCGCGTTCCCGCCCCGCCGCGAGGGAAGCGCGGGCGCTGGCGAAGGTGGGGTCGTTGGTCACGGCCTGCTGGTACACCTGGATCAGGTCGATCGCGTGCGCATTGAGCGACACGAAGGCGCTGGCCAGCAGCACGGCGATGAGGGATTTCTGCATTGCGGTCTCCGTCGGAGTCATCAAAAGTTTGGAAAACAGGTCAATATTTCGGCATCGCCGGATCGACCTGCAGGGCCCAGGCGTGTATTCCGCCCGTCAAATTCGTTACGTTCTCGAACCCGTTGCGTTCGAGGAAAGCAGCCACCTGCATGCTGCGCGCACCGTGGTGGCAGATGCAGACGATGTCCCGGTCGTCCGGCAGTTCGCCGGCGCGGATCGGGACCAGGTGCATCGGGATCTGGGTCGAGCCGGCGATATGGCAGGTCTCGAATTCCCAGTTCTCGCGCACGTCCAGCAAGAGCGGACGCGCCTGGCTTTCGTCGGCCAGGCGTGCGGCCAGTTCAGGCGCGGTCATGTGCTGCATCGCGCGTCCTTAGAACGTGAAGCGCGACACGGCCGGGGCGCCCGACAGCATCTTGACGTTGGTCTCGAACACGGTGACCGTGTCGTAGGCCGCTTCCGAGACGCGCGTCACCAGCACGCACTGCATGGCCGGCGCCTGGCCGACGATGGCGGCGATGCGGCCACCGACTTTCAGCTGTTTCAGGAAGCTCTCCGGCATGTTCTCGAGGGCGCCCGAGATGACGATCACGTCATACGGTGCATCCTTTTCCCAGCCGCTGGCGCCATTGCCTTCGACCACGGTGACGTTCTGGATGCCGGCGCTGCGCGATGTTCTGCTCGGCCAGCGCCTTGATTTCCGGCGAGATCTCGACGGTGGTCACGTGACGCGCCTTGTGCGCCATCAGGGCCGCCATGTAGCCCGAGCCGGCGCCGATTTCCAGCACGGTCTCGTGGCTCTTGATATTCAGTTCCTGCAGGATGCGCGCTTCGATCTTCGGGTTGAACATCGATTCGCCGCCCGGCAGCGGGATTTCCACGTCGGCGAAGGCCAGGTTTGCATACGGCGGCGGCACGAACTGTTCGCGCTTGACCACATGCAGCAGGTCGAGCACGTCCTGGTCCAGCACGTTCCAGGGGCGGATCTGCTGTTCGATCATGTTAAAGCGGGCTTGTTCGATATTCATCTTAATACCTGGTGGGAAAGAAATAATCCGATATTTTATCGTTGAACTGCCTCAGGACGCATATCTTATCGAGGCGGCGCCCGGATCGCCTGAAATTGCGACAGTCTGCAGTTTGGAGGGGGTGAACGCCGGGAAACCGGCGCTATGGCGATGCCAGCCGTTACACAGCCGCTGGCTCAGCCGTATTCTTGGCCGGCAGCAGGCCGTGCAGGGCCATGTCGAGGAAGGTGGCGAGGAAGGCCTGGGGCTCGAGGTCGCAGCGCTCGCAGGGACCGATCGAATGCTTCCAGGTGACGAGCATGAGCATCGGCGCGATCAGCACCTGCGTCATCTGGGTGACATTCACCGGGCGGAATTCGCCGCGCGTGATGCCGCGCTCGAGCATGCTGGAAATCATGCGCGTGCCGCGGTTGATGACTTCATCCTGGTAGAACTTGGCCAGCTCGGGGAAGTTGCCGGCCTCGGCCGTGACAAGCTTGGCGATGCCCGACACCTTGGTCGCGCCGATCCGCTCCCACCAGTCCAGCATGACCTTGTGCAGCAGGTCGGCGCTGTGGCCCTCGAATTCGGCCACCTTGACTTCCGCCTCGGCCACGACCGGGACGATGCTGGTGCGCACCACGGCCTTGAACAGCTCTTCCTTGTTCTCGAAATACAGGTACAGCGTGCCCTTCGAGACGCCGGCGCGGCGCGCCACGTCTTCCAGCCGGGTCGAAGCAAAGCCGCGCTCGACAAACAGGTCGATCGCCGCCGCCAGCAACTCCTGCGGACGAGCATCCTTGCGGCGCTCCCAGCGCGGCTTGGTGTCAAAGGAACATTCCATGCTTCTGTCCGACAACTTACTATTAAGTCATCGAATATAGACCCGGGCTCGGGGGTAGTCAAGCATACCGCGCTTTGCCGGCCCTGCATTGTGCACTTGTGTTTACGTTAATTCAGCTTGCCGCCGTGGCCGTAGATGCGTCCTTCGGAACCGGGCTTGAACAAGGTGCCGCGCGGGATTGCGCGGCGCCTGGAACACGGACAGGACATCGACCAGCCGGGGATCGGCTTGTCCATGGCGCCCACTTTCAGGCTGCGCGTCGGCGTGGTGGCGGCTTGCAGGATGGCGTCGGCCACCTGGTGCGGATCGAGGCACGGCGCCGGCAGTGTCGGCTCGTGCGCCAGGTAATTGCGCGCGTGCTGGGGCAGCGGCGTGTCGACCGCGCTCGGCTCGATCAGCGAAATCGACACCGCCGCGCCCTCGGCATGTGCCACCTCGATGCGCAGCGCATCCGTAAAGCCTTTCACCGCATGCTTGCTGGCCGAATACATGCCCTGCAAGGGAAATCGCCAGCGCCGACGCTTCGCTGCCGACATTGACCAGCGCCCCACCCGTCATGCGCAGGTGCGGCAGCGCCGCCAGCGAGCCGTTGACCATGCCCCAGAAATTGATGTCGAACAGGCGCCGGCTGTCGGCTTCCGTGACCTCGTCCAGCCGCCCGTAGATCGTGCTGCCGGCGCAATTGATCCAGGTATCGATGCGGCCGAAATGGGCGATCGCGCGGCGCGCCACCTCCTCCACTTGGACCCGGTCGGCCACGTCGGCCACCACGTGGATCGCTTCGTGGCCGCCGGTCGCGAGCCCGTCGACAATGGCTTCGAGCACTTCGCCGCTGCGCGCCACCAGGACCAGGGTAGCGCCGCCCTGCGCCGCATCCTGGGCCGTGGCCAGGCCGATGCCGCTGGAGGCGCCGGTGATGACGATGACTTGCTGGTCGAGTGGCTTGAGCGAACTTGCCATGGGATGGACTCCGGTAGTTGACGAGTGCGCCAACCTTAGCAGGATCGATTGCGGGGCAGCGCCCGCCTGTTTGGCTGGCCCGGGAGGCCCCGCTTATACTCAGGGCCGGATTGGGAGTAGACATGGAACAATTTCTTTGGATACCAGGACAGGGAATCGATCGATTGGCCCTGGCGCGGCTGCGATCGCATTTCCCACAACCGTCCGAACCCATGGGCGAAGCCTGGTTCATGGGCGAGCGCCGCATGTTTACGTATTTGCTCGGCGACCTGGACAGGCTGCCGGTGGAGGCACTGCAGGAGCCACTTGCCGAGCTGGCATCCGGCACCGGCTCATTTGGCCCGCAGGCGGAATGGCAGGCCTGGTACCCTTATCTTCTGGGTGCACTACTGCCGCGAAGCCATGCGTTTGTTTCAGTTACCTGCTGGAGTCCTTGATTAGCGGGTTTATCGCGCTGCATCCGAACGGCATGCATCGGCTGCCCTACCCGGCGTTTCGCGACGACGTCCTGCTCACCCTGGGTCGCTGCATGATGGATGCGCAATGCTGGAACGGATCCGACATTGCGATCGGCAAGGTCTTGCGCCGTTCAAACGAGAATCCCGCAGGCGTCTGGATGTGGTGGGATGTCAGCGGCGACCTGAGTGCCTCGCTCTTCTTTGCCTGAAATACCTGCCGCAAGAATCGATCGCGCCATGGTTGCGCTCGGTGCTTGCCATCCCTTCCCCACATTGGCGCGCCCAGATGATGTCCTGGATGGTGGGCGCGCACGACATGCTGACCGACGCGCTCCGATGGCCATCGCAGCTTCCCGAGCAAGCTGCGCCCTCCGTCGCCTGGGAATGGTCGCATTGCTTGCACCCGGAACTGGCGATGGCGGACGACAGCGGCGCCTTCCGGTCGATACCTTGTTGCCGGAAGGATGCCGCTTGCAAGCCTTGCACACGCTGCGCGCCTGGTTCAGCGACGACATTTATCAGGAGTGGCTCGCCTGTATCGCGAGCGTGCCCTATCTGGAGGCGGAACTGGGCGAAATACCAGTCAGCTTCGCGCATCTGTATGTTGGCGGGCAGGGCCAGTCAACGTGATGCGAAACCGACAGGCGGGCCCGACTGGCTGGTGGCCGTGCTGCAGTGGCCGCTATACTGGGCGGTCTTCCTGCTAATTCCCTCTGTGCGCAAATCCTGCATGAACTGCCGCGACCACTGTGGTGCCTGCTGCACCGCCCCCTCGATCACCAGCCCGATTCCCGGCATGCCCAACGGTAAGCCGGCGGGCGTGCGTTGCGTGCAGCTCGATGAGGACAACCGCTGCCGCGTATTCGGCAAGCCGGAGCGGCCGGCGTTTTGCGGCGGCTTGCAGCCGTCGGAGGAGATGTGCGGGACAACCGCGAGTAGGCGATTGTCTGGCTCGATGAACTGGAACGGGCGACGGCGCCGAACAAGGACCTGACGATGACAGCGAAAATCGGCGCATGGTTGAGACTGGCGCTTGTCGCGCTGATGCTGGCCGCTTGAAGTTCCCCGACGGCTTGCCCCCGGCAGGGCTGACAGACTGCGGCCCTTGTTGCGAAAAAATCCCGCGGCGGAGCTCCGGGACCCAAGGCATTTCCGCTGCGTACCCGGAAAATAAGTATCTTTACAAGGATACTTACGTCAACGTCGCCGTCAATGAAGGAACCGTCCTCTACTCGCTGAGGCCGGGGGTATCACCCGGGTTCGCCGTCACGGAGGACACGCTGCGCGCGTCGCGCGGGGTGCTGATTAACTATTACGCGCTGGTACAGGTCACAACCGACCCGGGCGAGGAGCCGAAAGGCGTGCCGCGCAAGTTGCGCGAGAACGTCAGGGCATTTCACGTCACCGCGCCGCTCTGCGTCGCTCGTGGCACTGCTGAAGCCAACCGGCAGTTCGGGAGCGGTGGCGGCACCCAATATTATGTGTCCCGATCGGACGTGGACAAGCTCCGCGCAGGCGCAATCGTTCCGATCTCGCACTGGACCGATTAAACATGGCAACCGATAGCTGTTGGAGAAATAATAGTAGCGGGGACTTGTTGCAATACGATTTCCTCCCTCCGAGCCATTGGCCGAGCGAGCGCATTGCGGCAGAACAGTTAGCGATCGCAGACTTGATTGAAGGCGCGGATTCGGATGGCGCGGCGCAGACGTGGCTGACGCTGGCAAGGCGCCTGCCTTCTGCCCTGCGGGCCGCCCTGGTTGCCGAACTCCGCTCAGGAAACCAGCTTGCCGGGATCGCCAGCCAGGGCTGGCCGAACGATGGGAGCATTGTCGTCAATATGCGCGAGCGTTTCTCGGCAGCGCGCCGGGAAACGCCTCCAGGCGTGCTCTGGCGTGAACCCAACGACCCGCGTTACGCCCGCGAGGAGCTGAGCCAGAAGGTCGGATCAGTCGAATGCCTGATCATTACCTGAAGCGCACTACTCTTGCGCCGCGTCGCTTGCATCGTCTGCCGGCGCCAGCCCATCCAGGCGCACCCGCTTCTTCTTTTTCACCGTCGTCGAGATCTCCTGCCCCGGCTTGATGGCCGGGGGCGGCGCCACCGGCAGCGGAAAGCCGAGGAACACCATGATCAGGAGGATCGGCAGCAGCAGGAAGAAGAGCGGCCGGCGCCAGTTGAGCTTTTGTTTCAGCATTGCCAATAGATGAGTATTGACAATGCCGGTTCAAGACGCCGGCGCTTGTTTATTCGATATGTATCTCAGGCAGCGCCGTGATGGGCCACGTTGTGCTTCTTCTGCTGCACATGGGCAAACAGCGCGCCCAGCGTGATGCGTTCATCCCAGATGTCGGCCAGCGCGATGCCGTAGCGCTTGCGCAATTCCTTGGCCAGGCGCTCGACTTCCTTCGATTCCGGAATCCATTTGGCGGGATTCATCGCGCGATAGACGCCCAGCAACTGGTCGTCGGGACGGAACTTCAGGGTTTCGGTGTCGCGGAAGGAAAAGACGTCGGCGAACAGGCCGAGGAACTCGCCGATCTGGCGCTTGGATGCAGAGGGAAAGGCGCGGCGCCAGAGTCGGGCCTGCGAAGGACGTGCACGGAGAGGATTGGGGATCTGTCCGATGGCAAGGGCGGACCATGCAACCGCCAGCAAGACCAGGATTGCAACAATACTCATCGTTGAGTGGCAGAGTGAATCATGGATTTAGTCTAGCACGCGTTTGGCGCGATGGGGCACCTCGCTTGCGATTTCATGCACGCCCTGCCGACCTGATAAAACTGCAATATTTCCGCCATAAAATTAGGCGTCGTGCAGCACCCCGGCTCAGCGGTAGAGGCCTTGCTCGTGGTAAGCTTCGACCCCGCGCAATGTGCCGCCTTGCACTCCCCACCTTTCACAGATAAAGCAATTCATGGACATTCTTCTCGCCATCAAAGCGATCATCATGGGCCTGGTCGAGGGCTTCACCGAGTTCCTCCCGATTTCCTCCACCGGCCACCTGATCCTGGCGGGCAGCCTGCTCGATTTCACGGGCGAAAAAGTCAAGGTGTTCGAGATCGCGATCCAGGCCGGCGCGATTCTCGCCGTGATGTGGGAATACCGCGAGCGCATCGCGCGCGTGCTGTCCGGCATGTTCACCGAGCGGCGCCAGCAGAAGTTCGTCCTCAACCTGATCGTCGCCTTCCTGCCGGCCGCCCTGCTCGGCCTGGTGTTCGCCAAGGCGATCAAGGCCGAGCTGTTCAAGCCGGTGCCGGTCGCGCTCGCCTTCATCATCGGCGGCCTGGTGATCCTGTGGGTCGAGCGTAAGCCAAAGGGCGTGCAGACCGGGCTGCCGCATGCTTCGCCGCGTCGAGACCGTCGACGAGATGACCGTGCTGGACGCGCTGAAAATCGGCTGCGCCCAGGCCTTCGCCCTGATCCCCGGCACCAGCCGTTCCGGTGCGACCATTATCGGCGGCATGCTGTTCGGCCTGTCGCGCAAGGCCGCCACCGAATTCTCGTTCTTCCTCGCCATTCCGACCCTGCTGGCGGCGACCGTGTATTCGGTCTACAAGGAACGCGCCCTGCTGTCGGTTGCCGATTTGCCGATGTTCGGCATCGGCGGCCTGGCCGCGTTCGTCTCGGCCTTCCTGTGCGTGCGCTGGCTCCTGCGCTACATCAGTTCGCACGACTTCACGATCTTCGCCTGGTACCGTATTGTGTTCGGCGTGATCGTCCTTATCACCGCCCATTACGGACTGGTGAACTGGGCGGAATGAGCCCGAAAGCAATCCAATGACCACCGAACTCGAGGCGCGCGCGCTTCACCTGCTGGAGACCGTCTTCGGTTACCCCGCCTTCCGCGGGCAGCAGGCCGACATCGTCAATCACGTCGCCAGCGGCGGCGACGCCCTGGTGCTGATGCCGACCGGCGGCGGCAAGTCGCTGTGCTACCAGATCCCCGCGCTGCTGCGCGAGGGCGTGGGCGTGGTCGTCTCGCCGCTGATCGCGCTGATGCAGGACCAGGTCGATGCCCTGGAAGAAGTCGGCGTGCGCGCGGCCTTCCTGAATTCGACCCAGACCTTCGAAGAAACGCTGCGCATCGAACGCCTGGTGCGCACCGGCGAAATCGACCTCGTCTACGTGGCGCCCGAGCGCCTGATGACGCAGCGCTGCCTCGACCTGTTCCACGATTCGCGCATCTCGCTGTTCGCGATCGACGAGGCGCACTGCGTCTCGCAATGGGGCCACGATTTCCGCCCCGAATACATCCGCCTGTCGATCCTGCACGAGCAGTTTCCCGACGTGCCGCGCATCGCGCTCACGGCCACGGCCGACCAGCAGACCCGCGACGAAATCGCGCACCGCCTGCAACTCGACGACGCCCGCAAATTCGTCTCCTCCTTCGACCGCCCGAACATCCGTTATTCGATCGTCGAAAAGACGACCGGCCGCAAGCAGCTGCTCGATTTTATCAGCACCGAGCATCCGGGCGACTCCGGCATCGTGTATTGCCTGTCGCGTAAAAAGGTCGAGGAGACGGCCGAGTTCCTGAACGAAAACGGCATCCGTTCGCTGCCCTATCACGCCGGCATGGAATACGCCGAAGCGCGCCGACCACCAGGCGCGCTTCCTGCGCGAAGAAAACATCGTGATGGTGGCGACCATCGCCTTCGGCATGGGCATCGACAAGCCGGACGTGCGTTTCGTCTGCCACCTCGACCTGCCGAAAAGTATCGAGGGCTATTACCAGGAAACGGGCCGCGCCGGCCGCGACGGCGGGCCGGCCAGCGCCTGGATGGCCTACGGTTTGCAGGACGTGGTGCTGCAGCGCCGGATGATCGACGAATCCGAAGCCGACGAAACCTTTAAACGCGTGCTCGGGGTCAAGCTCGACGCCATGCTCGGCCTGTGCGAAACGCTCAGTTGCCGGCGCATGCGCCTGCTCGATTATTTCGGCGAAGCGTCCGGTCCCTGCGGCAATTGCGATACCTGCCTGATTCCGCCGGTGTCAGTTTCGATGCGACCGTGCCGGTGCAAAAGCTGCTGTCGACCATCTACCGGGTCGACCAGCGCTTTGCCGCGGGCCACGTGATCGACGTGCTGCGCGGCATGCCAGACCGACCGCATCAGCCAGTGGCACCACGATTCGCTGTCCGTCTACGGCATCGGCAACGACCGCGGCGAGCAGGAATGGCGCGCCATCGTGCGCCAGACCATCGCGCTCGGCCTGATCACGGTCGACCACGAATCCTATAGCTCGCTGAAACTCACCGATGCCGCGCGTCCCGTACTAAAAGGCGGGCAAAAGGTGCAGCTGCGCCAGTACCAGAAACCGGTCAAGCCGAAGCGCGCCTTCGCCGCCTCGAAGGGCTACGAGGAAACGGAACTGTCGAAGTCCGAACAGGCGATCTTCGACAAGCTGCGCTGGTGGCGCGTCGAGACCGCGCGCGCGCATGGCGTGCCGGCCTACGTCGTGTTCCAGGATGCGACCCTGCGCGAAATCGCCAAGGTCAAACCGACCTCGCTCGATCAATTGCGGGGCGTAACCGGCGTGGGTGAAAAGAAACTTGTTTCCTACGGCGATGCAATCGTCGGTATCATCAACGAGATGCTGTAGCGCCCCTGCCGCGGCACACTTCCTTCTACATCATGCACATCGATACTCCCGCGGCCGCGGCCCCCCACAGCGTACCGGCGAATGCCGCCAGCCTGCAGACCTTCGTCTTCGCCCTGTTCTTCATTTTCGGCGGCATCACCAGCCTGAACGACGTCATCATCCCGAAGCTGAAGGATTTGTTTACCCTCAGCTATGCCCAGGCGATGCTGGTGCAGTCGGCCTTCTTCGCCGCCTATTTCATCGTCTCGATTCCGGCCGCCGCCATCGTGCGCCGCATCGGCTACATGCGCACCGCCGTCGTCGGCCTGCTGACCATGACGGCCGGTTGCCTGCTGTTCATCCCGGCCTCCTCGTCGGGCGTGTTCGCGACCTTCCTGGTGGCCCTGTTCGTGCTGGCCTCGGGCATCACGATCGTGCAGGTGGTGGCCAATCCCCTGATTTCGCTGCTGGGCGCGCCGCAGACCGCGCACAGCCGCCTGACCTTCGCCCAGGCCTTCAATTCGCTGGGCACGACGGTGTTCCCGTATGTGGGCGCGATCCTGATCCTCGGTTCGCTGGCGACCATCGACCCGACGACGCTCTCGGGCGCCGCGCTCGATGCCTACCGCGCTGCGGAAACGCAGGTCGTGGTGAAGACCTATATCGGCCTGGCAATCGCGTTGACGGTGGTGGCGGCGCTGGTCTGGCACAACCGCAACAAGCTGGTCGAGGCGCGCGGCGCCGAAGGTCAGCATGCTGCGCGCCTTCGAACTGCTGGGACAACCGCGCTTTGCCTTTGGCGCGCTGTGCATCTTCCTGTACGTGGGCGCGGAAGTGGCGGTCGGTTCGGTGATCGTCAACTACCTGATGGAAGCGAACGTGCTGGGCCTGTCCGCGGAAGAAGCCGGCAAGCACGTGCCGCTGTACTGGGGCGGCGCGATGGTCGGCCGCTTCATTGGCGCGGCCCTGCTGCGCATGTTCTCGCCCGGTAAAGTGCTGGCCTGCGCGGCCGGCATGACGATTACCCTGCTGCTGGTATCGGCGAATACGTCGGGCATGGTCTCGGGCTGGGCGCTGCTGGCGGTGGGCCTGTTCAATTCGATCATGTTCCCGACCATTTTCTCGCTGGCCTGCGAGGGTCTCGGCGAGCGCGCGGCGGAAGGCTCGGGCCTGATCTGCATGGCGATCGTCGGCGGCGCGATCGTGCCGCTGCTGACGGGGCATGCGGCCGACGCGGTCGGGCTGAAAATGGCGCTGATGGTGCCGGTGGTGTGCTATGCGCTGATTCTGTGCTTCGGCATGTTTGCGCGCCGGCCACGGGCTGTCTGACCATATCGCGTGACGTCTCGTGGCATGCACGTAGCATGGAGCGGCGTACCACCCGCCCACCCTACGTCCGCGCTGCTTACTTCTTCGTAAACACCAGGTCCCACACCCCGTGCCCTAATTTCAGGCCACGGTTCTCGAACTTGGTCAGCGGCCGGTACGCCGGCTGCGGCGCATAGCCTTCGGCCGTATTCGACAGCAGCGGCTCGGCGCCCAGCACCTCGAGCATCTGCACCGCGTAATCTTCCCAGTCCGTCGCCAGGTGGATATAGCCGCCGGTCGTCAACTTCTCGCACAGCAGTTTCACGAACGCCGGCTGGATCAGGCGGCGCTTGTTGTGGCGCGCCTTGTGCCAGGGGTCGGGAAAGTAAATGTGCACGCCGGCCAGCGAGCCATCGGGAATCATGTGGTTCAGCACCTCGAAGGCGTCGTGCTGGATCAGGCGCAGGTTCGTGATGTCCTGCTCGCCGATCTGTTTCAACAAGCTGCCGACGCCCGGCGTGTGCACTTCCACGCCGATAAAATTTTTCTCCGGCATCTGGCGCGCGATGTGGGCCGTGGTGTCGCCCATGCCGAAGCCGATCTCGAGGACGGTCGGCGCTTCGCGCCCGAAGGCGGCGGCGTAGTCGAGCATCTCTTTCTTGTACGCGAGCAGGAATTGCGGCCCGAATTCTTCGAGCGCGCGCGCCTGCCCCGTCGACAGGCGGCCGGCGCGGGTGACGAAACTGCGGATGCGGTGTTCAGTCGGGTCGTAAAGCATCGTACGGGCCGGGCCGTTGTCGGGGGTGTCTGCGGACATGGGGAGGTATAGTGAGGAAAGAACGGCGGACATTATAGCCTACCGCCTCTGCGGCATTGCCCCACCCGTGTGTGGTCAAGAAGGCAATCTGCGCCATAATCGACGCTTCGACCCATCCCGCCGAGGCCCAGCCGTGCATTCGACCAAACACCCGATCGCGATCGAAGACAACGTCGCCACTTTTCAATTGACCTCTTTCCACTACGGCAGGCCCGGACGCGGCAAGAAGGTCTACATCCAGGCCTCGCTGCATGCCGATGAGGTGCCGGCGATGCTGGTCGCCCATTTCCTGCGCCAGGAACTGGACCGGCTCGATGCCGAGGGCCGGATCAAGGGCGAGATCATCCTGGTGCCGGCCGCCAACCCGATCGGCCTGTCGCAGACGATCCACGGCACGCCCTTCGGCCGCTACGATTTGTCGACCGGCGTGAATTTCAATCGCGCCTATAAACACGTCGCGACCGACCTCAAGAAATCGCTCGAGGGCAAGCTCGGCCAGGATGCCGAGGCCAACGTCGCCCTGATCCGCACGCATGCGCTCGCCTCGCTGGAAACCTGGGAGCCGAACACCAGCGCCGGCCTGCTCAAGAAAATCCTGCTGTCGATGGCGATCGACGCCGACATCATGCTCGACCTGCATTGCGATAACGAAGCGGTGCTGCACATGTATTGCGGCGAACCGCTGGCCGAAGCCGTGCAGCCGCTGGCGGACCTGATGGGCGCGCACGCCCTGCTGCTGGCGCGCGAATCGGGCGGCGAGCCCTTCGATGAAGCGTGTTCGCCGCCTGTGGTGGGACCTGGCCGAGCACTTCGGCCCCGAGGTCGCGATTCCGCCGGCCGGCGTGGCGATCACGGTGGAATTGCGCGGCGAGAACGACGTGCGCTACGAACTGGCGCAAGCCGGATGCCCAGGCCCTGCTGCAATATCTCGCGCGAAATGGCGTGCTCGACCTGCCGATCACGCCGCTGCCCGCGCCGGTGTGCGCACCGACGCCGCTGGAAGCGGTCGAACCCTTGTTCGCGCCCCACTCCGGCGTGCTGGTCTTCCTGAAAAAACTCGGCGACAAGGTCGAGGCCGAGGAAACCGTGGCCGAGATCGTCAACCCGGTGACCGGGCGAAGTCACGCCGATCGCGCCCAAGCACGCGGGCGTGTTCTTCGCCAGCACGGCGCACCGCCACCTGCTGCGCGGCATGCACGTCTGCAAGATCGCGGGCGCCACCGCTTTCCGCGCCGGCGACCTGCTCGGTTCTTGACTATTATTGGTGCGCGCGCGTGGCGGCCAGCCAGCGCGCGCCGGCCGCCAGCAAGGCCAGCACGAGCAGCACCCAGGCCTGGCCTGAATGCAGTTCCATCAGCGTCGCGCTGCTGATGACGCACCACAGCAGCGGCACGATCCACAGCAGCCAATGCGCCCGCCACAACAGCAAGGCGGCCAGGGTGAATGCCACCGTCGGGTCGGGCGCCAGGGCGAACAGTTCAGCCTGCGTCCACGGCCGTCCGCCCAGCGGCGCCAGCAGCGGATACACGATCAATGCCGCCAGCGCGATGCCCAGCGCCAGCTTGCCGAGCGAGCCGATCGGGTCTGTCAGCCGCGCCCCCTGGCGCCGGCACGCCAGCCAGAACAGCAGCACCGCCTGCAGCGCAAAGCCGATCGCAAAATACGGGGCGCCGGTATGGATCGTCGCATAGCGCTGGGCAAAATAGCGCCAGGCCACATGCAGCCAGGCCAGTGCCAGCAAGACCGCCGCCGCGCGTCCCGCCTTGGCGCCGCCGAGCCACAGGCAGGCGAACAGCGCGATGCCGGCGGCCAGCGCCAGCACCTGAATCGGCCAGAGCGCCAGGTTCTGCAATTCGAACAGGCGAAAATAGGTCGCTTTTGAAAACATCAGCAAGTCCGACAGGGTATAGGTCCACCACTCGCTCATGTGAGCCGCTCGACGTCCGCGACGATGCGCCGGCGCAAGGCGGTGTCCGGCAGCGGGCCGCGCGCGGCCAGCATGTTCTCGAGCGCATGCGCCGGCTTCGAGGTGGCGGGAATCGCGCAGGTCACGTCCGGGTGCGACGCGATGAATTTCAACAAGGCCTGGGCCCAGCTGCTGCAGCCGATCTCCGCCGCCCAGCCCGGCAAGGGTTTACCGGCCAGCGCCTGCGTCAACTCTCCCTGGCGAAACGGCCGGTTGACGATGACGGCAATCTTTCTCTCGCGCGCCAGCGGCAGGATGCGGCTCTCCACTTCGCGGTCGAGCACGTTGTAGCTGACCTGGATGAAATCGAGCGGCTGCGTCTGCATGATCTTGACGAGTTCGTCGTGGCGCCGGCCCTCGGAGGTGGTGATGCCGACATAGCGCAGGCGCCCCGCCGCCTTCATGCCCTGCAGGGTGCGCAGGTGCGCTTCCCAGGCCAGTAAATTGTGCACCTGGAGCAGGTCGAAACGCGGCACGCCCCACAGCGCGCGCGACGCATCGACCTGGGCCGGGCCACGGGCGCCGGAACCGATCCAGACTTTATCGGCCGCGAACAGGCTTGGCGGATGTTTCAATTGCGCGAGCGCGTGGCCGATGACGGCCTGGGCCGAGCCGTACATGGGAGAAGAATCGATCAGGCGCCCGCCGCCCGCGAAAAACGCCCGCACGACCTCGGTGCAGTTGGCGCGCGCGGCCGGGTCGTCGCCGACATTGAAGGTGATCCAGCTGCCGAGGCCGACGACGGGCAAACGTTCGCCCGACGAGGGGATCGGGCGCGTGAGGAGTGCGCCCGGCGCGGCAAGCAAGGGAGCCGGCAAAGGCATAGCCGCCGCCTGCCAGCATGGCGCCTACCAGCATCCTGCGTTTGTTGGAAATGACCCTGCATGCGCTCTCCCGCATTCGTTTGCTGACCAGCTGTCACGCCATGTCATCACAGTTTGGCGCAGGATTCAATCGCGGCACGCTGTTCGGGGCGGATTTGGCCACCATCGCCCAGCGCCGCCAGCCGCGCCTCGGCCTCGCGGATGGCCAGCTCGGCCTGGCGCTGTTCGCGCGCATCCTTCCTCAGCATATAGAACACGTTCAGGGCACAGGTCGTCAAACCGGTGACGATGCCGAAGACGACGCCCGCCCGGTCGAGCGTGATCGCCGCCCCGATCGAGGTGAATGCGCCAATCATGCTCGAGATTTCCAACATCTTCAGTTTCATCACTTGTCTCCTTGTTCATCGCGGCATTGAGATAGATCAAGACCGTATAGATATCCTATACTTTTTCGTAAAGTTTTTCTATACTTGTGCGTCTAGATTTCCTATACAATTTCACAATGGAACTTAAGACGATGATCGCGAACTGGATCAAGGAGGCCCGGCTCCATGCCGGCCTGTCGGGCGAAGCCTTGGGTACGAAACTGGCCTTCGAGCTCGGCACGGTGCGTGGCCACACCAAGGCGAATATCTCGCATTGGGAGACCGAAAAGCACAGCCCGAACCTGCAGCAAATGCTGGCGATCGCCAAGGTCACCGGCAAAAGCCTGCCGCCCGCCATCATCGACGGCTTGCGCGGCAGCGATCCGGTCGTGCTCTTCCCCGGCACCTTGCGCGTGGTCGTGTCCGACAATGACGACACCTTTGTCCAGGTGCCGATGGTCAAGCTGCGCCTGTCCGCGGGCGTCACCGGTTTCCAGACCGAGCCGGAGCATCACGATGGCGGCACGGTCGGCATGCGCCGCGACTGGGTCGAACGCAAGCGCCTCAACCCGGCCAGCCTGATCGCCATCCTCGTCAAGGGCGAGAGCATGGAACCGACCCTGTACGAGGACGACATCGTCGTCATCAATACCGCCGACAAGAAGCCGGCGGTCGGCGAAGTGTTCGCCGTCAATTTCAATGGCGAGCCCGTCGTCAAGCGCATGCAGAAGGATGGCGGGCGCTGGTGGCTGGCCTCCGACAATCCGGACCAGCGCACCTATTACCGCCGTGCCTGCGAGGGCGACGACTGCCTGATCATCGGCCGCGTGGTGCGCAAGGAAAGCGACCGGATCTGATGAAGATCCAGGTGATGGAATTCGCGCCGCACGGCGCGCCGATTGTCGTGGCGATCGTCGACTCCAGGTTCACGGTCAAGGGCGCCGCCGAGCCGGTGCTGAAGAAAGTGGCGGAGCATGTTCCGTTTCGGCCGGTCATGCTGGTGTCGATCGAGCCGAACGGATTCCGGGCGTATGCGCCGCTTCCAGACGGGGGAATTGCTGGCCTTGCTGCAGCTGGAGGAATTGGCGTTCGAGGAGATCGATATCTCGCTGCCGGCGCCGGAAAGCGATGCGCCCTTGCCGTTCTAGGAGCCGCCACAGACTGCAAGCGCAGCTGATGGCGCGTTCCCGCAGTCACGCGTACTCGACAATGCCGACCGCTTTGCCGATAAATAATCCTCGGTTTCAGCTAATCATTTCTTGAAATCAGTGACCAACTGAGGTATCGTTGTTGGAAACGTCGAAATTGAGGATGACATGTATAATGGCTTGAAGCTTGATCGTTAAACAGCCCGAATTTTTGGTTCGGGACAACCCGAGATTGCGGGGCTCTGCATGGTACAACGGCTGCCGATCGCTGCTTCGTTCGCCAATCACTGGCACCAAATCCATAGCCACGGTAGGTATTCCAGCCGAACTCCATCACCGTGGCGTCGGGCTCGCGAAAGAACGCGCCGACATTGCGCCTGGTAAGACGGGAGTGCGGCCGGACCGTCTGCGGCTGTTTCCTCGACCGCCGAAGGCACGATCGCGCGCGCGGGTCGTGGAGCGGGTGAAGGGAATCGAACCCTCGTCGTAAGCTTGGGAAGCATCTGCTCTACCATTGAGCGACACCCGCGTCGCCTGCATTCTACGCGGGTTTGCCGCTGTTGACAACGTTGCAGTTGTCGCCATGAACCTGATGCAATGTGCTGTCGGTCCGATAGATCACGCAGCCTGCCGTCTTTCCGTCTAAAGCTGCGTACAGCACGCTCGCATGAACCAAATTCATGCGATTTGATTCAATTAATGGTGAACATCTAGCAAATAAACAAATCGCCAATTTTTGAATCATTGCAATGATAATTATCAAAATGATCAAATTGTTGGATTATAAAAACTAAATATTCTTCAAAGAAACAAACCATACCACAAGGGGTCCAGGATGAAACTCAACAAATCAGCTGAATTCGCTTTTGCATTTGCAGTTACTGCAACCAAGGCATCGGCAATGCCGGGGCGATTACGTTCAATGAAGCAACCTGCCAGAACGGACAGCATCACCGCAAGTCGGTAACCTGCTCGACAAGTGTCGCAGGCACCAGCTACGACGGCAGCACTCTCGGGATGGTCGGCGCCAAGCGCCAGCAAGTTCGCTACTCGCCTCGATCGGCCTACTATCCTTCCTACGGAATGGGCATCAGTGGCGCAGGCGAAACCACCACCAGCCCACAGCACGCGATCCGACAATAGCGGCAAGACCGAGGCGTTCCTGATCAAATTCGGCTCGGACAATTTCGCAGCTGAACCAGCTGTCGATCGGCTGGCTGAGCGGTGACTCCGACGTCAGTATCCTGCGCTATACCGGCGCCACGGCGCCAACGCTGGGAAGCCGCACGGTGGCCGACCTGAAAAGCGCGGCTGGATGGGAGTTCGTTGGAAATTATGCCAACCTGAGCACGTCGGATCCGCTGAATTTCAATACCACCGGCACCGTCAAGACCGCCTCGTGGTGGCTGGTCAGCGCCTACAATTCCAGCTATTCGGGCCTCGCGCCTTCCGGAAACCTGAGCAATGGCGATGACTACTTCAAGCTCTCCGGCTTTGGCGGCAATATCGTGCCCCCTGCTCCCGTGCCGGGCAACACGGTACCGGAACCCGGCACCTTCGCCCTGCTCGGCGTTGCCGTGCTCGGCTTTGCCGCTGCGCGCCGCCGCTCGAAAGCCAAATAAACACGACCGGCCATGGCCGGGATGAACATGAAAAGCGAAGTCGTTTCCGGCTTCGCTTTTTTTATGGCGAAGCTTATTTCGGTGCCTCGACCGTATACCCCTTCGCCTGCAGCGTCGCAATCACGCCTTTCGGATTCAGGATCTCCTTGAGCTGCACGACCGTAAAGGTGCTCGCATTGGTGGCAAGCGCCTTCTCGGCGGCAGCGACCCATTGCGCGAGCGCCGTCTCATGGGCGGTTTTCAGTTCCGGCTGGTTCTTTCCGAGCGAGCCCGAGCTCATTGCTTGGGCGCAGGCTTGCGCCCGGTCATCGAACTTCAGCTTGCGGATCTCGTCGAGCTCGCCGTTCGCCCAGGCATTCGCGTGGGCGCGCATCGCCTCGACGTCGGTGTCGAGGCTGTCCATGGTTTTCAGCAGACACGGAACATCGTCCATGGCCGACTTCTTGAACTCGCGCGCCGCCTTGCCGGGGTCCTTGATGGCGACGCGGTAAGCTCGCATCCGTGATCTTGAGCTGGTACTGTTCCGCCAGCTTGCCGACCTTGATACGCACTTCGTCGCCGCCCGTGAGCCCGGTCTGCTTCAGCGCACGGCTGTACAGTTCGCCGGCGACGAAGCTGGGGCGCTCGCGCTCGATGCCGCTGTCGTTACTGAAATATTTTTCCTTCAAGGGCTGCCAGCGCGCGTACATCTCCGGCGGCAACAGGTCTTTCAGCTCGGCGCCGTCCGGATTCTTCTTGATGCCGATCAGGAAGGGCAGCGCAGTCACGGCGCCCCAGCCGACTTCGATCGAGACGCCCGGCGGCTTCAGGTATTCCTGGGAGGAAGCGATCACCTTCTCGACTTTGCTCGAGCGCCATTCCATCTTTGCGGGGAGCGGCGAATAGATGCCGAATACCCACATGACATGATCGCCCTTCGACACCTTCCACAGCCCCGGCCCCGGGCGGCTGCCGGACACGAGGATGGTTTGCGGGACGGCCTCGCCATCCGCGAGCGTCGGCGCGGCCGCCGCGGCTGGCGGTTCGGCCGGCGGCGCAACGGGGGCGTCGGTCTGCGCCCAGGCGGGCAAGCCCAGCAGACACAGGGTGAGGACAGGTAATACGCGCTTGAACATCGGCATTCCTTGTTTCGGTCAGTAGAAACAGCACCCGCCATCATGGCAGGCGCCTCGGCGCACGGCGCCCGTCTTATTTCGGCGGCTCGACCGTATAGCCCTTGGCCTGCAGCGTCGCGATCACGCCTTTCGGGTTGAGGATCTCCTTGATATGGCACGACGGCAAACGTGCTGGTGTTGGTGGCGAGTGCTTTCTCCGCTGCGCTGACCCAGGAGCTGGCCCCCTTTTCCTTCAGGGTCAGGAACTCCGGCTGGTTTTTCGCCAGCGAACTGGTGCTCATGCCGTCGAAACAGGCATCGCGCTCACCGTAGTTCAGCTTGCGAATTGCGCCGAGTTCGCCGACGGCCCAGGCATTCGCACGGGCTCGCATTTGGTTGAGTTCGGTTTCCAGCTGCTCGATTGTTTTTGCCAGGCAGGGTGCATCGTTCACCGCCGATTTCTTGAATTCGCGCGCGGTCTTGCCCGGATCCTTGATCGTGATGGTATAGGTGGGGTCGATCACTTTGAGCCCGTGCTTCTCGACCAGTTCGTTGATTTTCTTGCCGATCTCGCGCCCGCCGTCCAGGCCGGCCGCCTTCTTTGCGCGGCTGGCCAGTTGCGCGGCCACGAACATCGGCCGCTCGCGCTCGATGCTGTCGTCGCCGGCAAAATAGACTTCCTTCATGGGCCGCCAGCGGGCATATAAATCCGGCGGCAAGACGTCTTTCAAGGTCGCGCCATCCGGGTTTTTCGTGATGCCAAACAGGAAGGGCAAGACGCCGATGCCGCCCATCAGGCCGACGCCGGCGCCGGAGGCCGGCGGCTTCAGGTATTGCTGGGATGCGGCAATCACCTTTTCGATATCGCGCGAGCGCCATTCCATTTTCGTCGGCAAGGGATCATAGGTGCCGAAGACCCACATCACATGGTCATCCTTCGAAATCTTCCACAAGCCCGGTCCCGGACGGCTGCCGGACACGAGCACCGTTTGCGGCGCCTCGTCCACGGCTTCGGCCGGCGCGGCTGGCGGCGGCTTCGGTTTGCGCCCAGGCAGGCAGGCTCATGAAGCACAGGATCACGGCGGCGACGACAGGTTTCAACATGCGACATCCTTCTGGTTGTTAGCTGAAGGATATTGTGTTGCCGTTAAGCGATATAAGCAAGAAACAAGATGTTACAAGAGCCATATGTATGCTTGATATCTCATGCACCCTGGGTAGCGTCGCTCGCACGCTTGCGCGCGGCCCAGGGACGCAGGACGAGGTAGCTCGGCACCGCCGTGCGCGAGACGCTCGTGGCGCTGATCAATTGCCGGCGCAGCAACAAGGCGATGGCGCGCTGGGCGGTGATGCGCGAGAGGCCGGTGTCGAGCGCCATCGTGGCATAGCTCAATTGCACCGCGCGTCCGCCGGCGGCCTCGATCCGGTGCCACAGGAAGACATAAATCAGGAAGGCCGAGGGCGCATGTTCGTGGCCGACCAGGTCGGGCATCAGCACGTCGAGCACATAGGAATCGAAAGTCGTCACTCGCATCACCAAGAGTATAGTCATGATGATTATAGGCGAGCTGCGCCGCGTGCGAGAATGCCGGGCATTCAACCCAGGAGAGCGCATGATCACCCACATCAAATTCGTCAGCATCCCGGTCCGCGACCAGGACGCGGCCCTTGCCTTCTACACCGAGAAGCTGGATTTTCGCGTGCATGACCGACCAGCCCTTCGGCCCGCAGCGCTGGATCGAACTGCGCGTCGGCGCCTCGGAAACGCGCTTCGTGCTGTTCACGCCGCCGGGCCAGGAAGACCGCATCGGCAGCCAGTTCAACGGTTCGCTGGCCTGCGACGATGTCGAGGCGACCTACCGCCAGCTCTCCGCGCGCGGCGTCGAATTCGTCTCGCCGCCGCAAAAGCAGCCCTGGGGCGAGTTCGCGATCATGAAGGATCCGGACGGCAACCAGTTCGTGCTGTCGTCCTGATCCGGAAACCTTGACAACCCGCCAATCCGGTGGCGATGGCGGGTTTCAAGGATAAATATTTCCGTACGTCCATCAAGATCCGGCGCCAGCGGCCGTTATCCAGTCTGATAGCGCGCTTTGGGCGCGCCCGCACTTCATTACCGGATCCGTCATGAAACTCGTCGCTGTCCTCGCCTTTGCCGCCGCCTCGCTGCTGTCCGCCTGCGGCAGCATGCACCTCTCCACCACGCCGGCGCGCAGCGCGCAGCCGGTCGATCGTCACCCTGAACGCCACCGGCTACGGCGCCGTCAACATGGCCGCCTGCGACGGCCAGTGCGACCGCGTCGCGCCGGCCCAGCGCAAACTGCTCGCCATGCGCGCCGCGCGCCTCGACGCCTACCGCGCGATGGCCGAACAGGTGTATGGCCTGCGCGTCGAGGGCGGCAGCACGGTAGGCTCGCTCGCGCTCAAGGACGACAGTTTCAAGGTGTATATTGACGCCTTCATCCGTGGCGCGCGCGTGACCAACGTCGCCCAGCGCGAAGACGGCACCTACGAGACGACCGTGGAGATGGATTTCGACACCAATGCGGCCAAGTCCCCCGCCCCTTCCCCGCACACTGCCCCGGCAGTGGCCAGGAACGCCCGCAGCCTGGTGGGCAACGCCGGTCCCGGCGCTGCCTACGGCGCGTCGTTCTACCATGCCCAGTAATTTCAGATTCGCTTGCAGCGCCGTGCTGGCGCTGCTGCTGAACCTCTCCCTTCCCGCTGTTGCCGCCCCCATCGAGGCCGAAGGCGTCGCGGGAATCGCCGAGGGCGGCCTGGCGCGTGCCCGCCAAGCCGCCATTCGCGACGCCCTCGAGCAGCTCGGACTGCGCAGCGGCGCCCGCGTCGATGTCGCCGCCGGCGCCTCCACCCGCGGCAAGACCGTCGAGAGCAGCCGCGTCCAGCCGGCCTTCGATTTCGAGCGCTATACCGTGCTGCGCGAATGGCAGACCGGCCAGCAGCTGCACGTGCGCATCGCGGTGAAGGAAGAAGACGCGCGCCCGCGCGGCAGCGTCAACCTCGGCTACAAGAAGAAAATCGTCGTCACCCCGTTTCGCGTACGCCGCTCGCCCCAGCTCGACGACGTCGACGACATCGCCACCCGCCTGCCGCAGGAACTCCTGCGCCGCATGAGCGCGGGCGGCAAATTCCTCGGCAAGGAAAGCCCGTACGTGATCTCTCCAGGCGCCAACGGCCCGAGCATCGACACGGCGGCCGTGCGCCGCATCGCCTCGCTGTACGAGAGCCAGTTCGTGGTCTCCGGCGAGATCCTCGACGCCGGCAATTACGAGCAGCCGGCCTACTATGGCTTGATCAAGAAGGACGCGCGCCGCATCGAGATCGCCTTCTATGTGCACGACGGCCTGACCGGGGTGCTGCTCGCGCGGCGCACGGCGCTGGTCGAGCAGGTGGGCGAGCGCCGCGTCGGGCGCGACAAGCCTTTCGGCAGCGCCAGCTTCGCCGCCACGCCGTTTGGCGGCGCGATCCTGCGCGCGCTCGACGAGGGCATCGCCGCCATCTCGGCCGATATCGCAGCGCTGCCCTTCATGGCGAAGGTGGTGCAGGTGCAGGGCGAGCGCATTTTCATCGACGCCGGCAGCACCTCGTCGGTGACGCCGGGCGACCAGCTGGTGATTTATCGCCTGGATCCGCGCCAGCAGGTGTATGGGGCCGATCCTTTGGCGCCGCTCGGGACGGTGGAGTCGCCGGTCGGTACGCTGTCGATCGTGCAGGTGCAGCCCGGGTTTGCGATCGGGACCGTGACGCCGCCAAGCGCCGCGCGCCAGGTCAGTGCGGGCGATATGGTGCGCTTCGATGTGGCGGTGATGCCGGCGCGGTAGTGGTGGCACTGCCAGCGGTACGACGTGGCGGATCGAAATGCATCTCGATTTGGCGACGTTGCACCGCGTGGGCGAAGCTAGGCCCGCCCTACGGTCGGGCTAGCGTCCAGCAGCTGCTGCGCCAATTTGAAACCCTCGACCATCACATTGAAGGCCTGGCGCTTGGTCGCTTCATCCGGCACGCGCAGGATGTACGAGGGGTGGTAGACCGTCACCACCCAATGCTCCCCGTGCCGGATCGCCTTGCCGATCGACTCGCCCAGCTTCGCACTGCCATCGCCCAGCACGGCTTTTAACGCCGTCGCGCCCAGCGCCACGATCACCTTCGGTTTGACGGCAGCCAGTTCCTTGTCGAGCCAGTAGGCGCAGGCCTCGACTTCCTTTTGCGCCGGCGTCTTGTGCAGGCGCCGCTTGCCGCGCGGCTCCCACTTGAAATGCTTGACGGCGTTGGTCAGATAAATGGCGCGCCGTTCGAGGCCGGCGGACGCGAACACGCGGTCGAGCAGCTGGCCGGCCGGTCCGATAAACGCCTTGCCGGCCAAATCCTCCTGGTCGCCCGGCTGCTCGCCCACCAGCATGATCTGCGCCTGCTTCGGCCCTTCGCCGCCCACGGCCTGGGTCGCATGCTGCCACAGGTCGCAGCGCCGGCATTCGTCGAGTTTCGACGGTTGCTGGCGATCCGGCTGGGCGTCGGCCGGGGCGATGGGAATCGTAAAACCGCTCTTGCGGCCGACCGCCTGCGCCTGGCCGGTGCTGCGCGCGCCCAGTTCGGCGTTGCTGACCATGCCCGGCACGATCGCCCCTTCCGGCAAATTCTTCCAGAAGCGCGACGGGATGTGGCTTTGCATCAGCTGGGCATTCACGCGCGCCGGATTGAAGATGCTGCGGTAATAGGTCAGCCAGAGCGCTTCGCCGGCATCGTCGAGGTCGGCCGCGCTGGTCATCAAGGGGCCGGTGTGGTGCAGCGTGGCGCCGTCCCACATGACGCTCGCCTCGGGCGTGCCGATCATCCAGGTGACGCCGCCCATGCGCTTGACGAAATGGTCGGCCACCTGCGGCAGCACGTCGTGGCGCGGCTCGAACCAGGCGGCGAAGCGCGGCGGGCCCAGCTCCTCGGGACGCTCGCGGAACCGGATATAGGCATGCATGTCGTGCTCCTCGCGGCGCACCGCCTTCACCATCGCGTGCAGCTTGACGCCGTCGACGTCGGCCGGCGACTGCACGTCGTGCTCGCCCTGCTGCCAGCGCCAGATCACCCGGTACAGGAAGGCCCAGCGGTCGGGCACGCGGCAGCAGGCGGCCGATTGCAGCATGTCCATCAGCGCGCGCGGAATGTGCGGTGCGGGTTTTACCGGGGCCGGCCCGGCAGGGACATTATCGGTGGAAGGATCGAGCGGCCGGCGCACCCGAGAACAGGTCGGCCTCGAGCGTGGCGGCCTCGTTCCAGGTGACCAGTTCCGGCGCCACGTCGTGCATGAGCAGGTCGCGCGCGGCGGTGCGCCACTCGGGGAAGCTGGAGACCACCAGCGGCTGGCCGGCGGCAACGAGCGCTGCAGCCCGGCCGCCGCGTTCATGCCGCCTGCAGTTCGGGCCAGAGGTTCATCTGCTCGGACGGCGCCCCCAGATGGCGCCGCAGCAGGTCGGAACTGGCGAGCCCTTGCGCCGGCTTGTAATCGGCCGTGACGACGAAGGGCGCGATCTTCTTCATGCTGCAGCGCAGGCGCGACAGATCTTCCCAGCGCACGCGGCGCAGGCGGCGCAGGTCGACGATGCGCTTGGCGTTGCGCAGGCCGATGCCCGGCACGCGCGCGATCATCTCGGCGTCGGCGCGGTTCAGGTCCATCGGAAAATGGTCGCGGTTGGCCAGCGCCCAGGCCAGCTTGGGGTCGATGTCGAGCGCCAGGTTGCCGGCGTCCGGCATCAGTTCGCCCGCCGTGAAGCCGTAGCTGCGCAGCAGGAAGTCGGCCTGGTACAGGCGGTGCTCGCGCAGCAGCGGCGGCGGCGCGAGCGGCACGCTGTCGGGGCTTTGCGGGATCGGGCTGAAGGCCGAGTAGTACACGCGCTTGAGTTTATAGCTGCCGTACAGGGTCTCGGCCGTGTTCAGGATGGTCTGGTCGTCGCTGGCGTCGGCGCCGACGATCATTTGCGTGCTCTGGCCGGCCGGGGCGAAGGCGGGCGCCTTCGGCTCCTCGGCCTTTTCGTCGAGCTTGCGCCGAATCGACCCCATCGCCAGCTTGATCGTGTGGACGTTCTTTTCCGGCGCCAGGCGGGTCACGCTGTCGTGGGTCGGCAGCTCGATGTTCACGGACAGGCGGTCGGCGTAGCGGCCGGCTTCGGCGATCAGCGCCGGATCGGCATCGGGAATCGTCTTGAGGTGGATGTAGCCCTTGAAATGGTGGACTTCGCGCAGCGTGCGTGCCACGGCGACCAGCTGCTCCATCGTGTAGTCGCTCGACTGGATGATGCCGGAACTGAGGAACAGGCCGTCGATGTAATTGCGCAGGTAAAAGTCGTGGGTCAGCTTGACGACTTCGGCGACCGAGAAGCGCGCACGCGGGACATTCGAGGTACGGCGGTTGACGCAGTACTGGCAATCGTAGACGCAGAAATTGGTGAGCAGGATTTTCAGCAGCGAGACGCAACGGCCGTCCGGCGTATAGCTGTGGCAAATGCCCATGCCGGTGGTGGCGCCGATGCCGCCATCGGCACCGTCGGAGGCGCGCTTGGGCGCCCCGCTGCTGGCGCAGGAGGCGTCGTATTTGGCGGCGTCCGCCAGGATTTCGAGCTTGTCGGAAAGTTTCATCGGAGTGGAGAAACTGTATGGGTGTACAGTATATCTCCACCCCGGCGCGTGCAGCGCGCGCGTGATGCGAGCGCCGGGACAAAGCCGGTTCGCTGTTGCGAAGGTTTACCTGACCGGCTTGCCGTCCTGGTCCAGCACGACGACCTCGCCCCAGCCCAGCGAACGGATCCCGGCTTCCACCTTGCGCAGGTCGCCGATCACCACCCAGACCACGTTATCCGGCTGGACGAACTTGCCTGCCGCCTGGCCCAGTTGCGGCGCCGTGAGGGCTTTCAGGTTGGCCGAATAGCCGCTCCAGTAGTTCTCCGGCAGGTTCAGGTTGACGCTCGCCAGCGCCGCCGCTTCCAGCGCGCTCAGGGTCTCGAAGCGGCCGGCCAGGCGCGAGGTCATGTTGCGCATGATGCTCTCGTATTCCGCGCCGACCAGCGGACGCTCGCCCGCCACGCCCTTCACTTCCTTGGCCACTTCGCGCATCGCCTCGACGGTTTTATCGGTCTGCACCGGCGCCATCGTAATAAAACTGCGCTGGCCGCGCACGTCGGTCAGGCGCGCGTTGGTCCCGTAGCTCCAGTGTTTATCCAGGCGCAGGTTGCGGTTCAGGCGCGAGGTCGCGATGCCGCCGAAGTTGTTCATCACCGGCTCGATCGCGAGGTCTTCCGGCTGGCCGTAGGGCAGCGACAGGTGGGCCGCGACGATGGTCGATTGCGGCGCGTCCGGCTTGTCGATCAGGTAGATCTTCTTGCCGGCGGTGGCGCCGCACGCTCGCTGCCGCTTTGGCCGGCGCACTGCCCGCCGCCCAGCGGCCGAACGCGCTTTCCAGTGCCGGCAGCAGCTTGTCCATGGTGGTGTCGCCGGCGACGATCAGGGTCGCGCTGCCCGGACGGAACCAGCTGGCGTGCCACTGCGCCAGGTCGTCGCGCGTGATGCCTTCGACGCTGGCGGTGGTGCCGCTGGCGCGGCTTGCCGTAGGCGTGATCCTGGCCATACAGCAGGCCGGGCACCACGCGCATGGCCAGGCTGTTCGGCTGCGCCTTCTCCTGGCCGATCTGGGCCAGGCGGCGCGTCTTCTGCAGCGCGAACTGGTCTTGCGGGAAGCTTGGCGCCAGCGCGGCGTCGGCCATGATGGCGAGCGACGGCGCCAGGTTGGCGGAGGTGGCCTGCAGGCGCACCAGCGACTGGTCGGCGCTGGTGCCGGTGGCCAGGCTCGCGCCCAGGTTGTCCAGCGCGTCCGACAGCGCGAACGCGTCGCGCGTCTTGGTGCCCTTGTCGAGCAGGTCGAGCGCGAGCGAGGCGGCGCCGGCCTTGGCATTGCTGTCGGAAGCCACGCCGGCGTCGACCGCCAGGGTCGCGTTCACGATCGGCGCCGTGTGGCGCTCGAGCAGGATCACTTTCAGGCCGTTCTTCAGCTGCGCGCGCTGCATCGCCGGGAATTTGACGTCGGGCGCGTCGCCCAGGCTTGGGAGCACCTTGCGGTCGATGGTCGATTTCACCGCCGCCAGTTTGGCGAACGGCCGCACCGTCATCGTGTAGTGGTTCGCGCGCAGCCAGCGGTTGCCGGCGGCTTTTACCTCAAGCGGCGTCGCAGTCGACAGCTGCTCCAGGCGCGTCAGGTAAGCGTCGGGCGAGCCGCCATAGGTCATGCTCTCGGCCAGCACGTCGGAACGGCCGCCGAAGCCGCCCAGGCGCTCGATGCTGCGCGAGAAGCCGGCCAGGCCGCGTGTCTTCACGCGCGCCAGTTCGGCGGCGGTCGGGCCCTTGGCCAGCATGTCGGCGACGATGGCGTCGATCTCGCGTTCGACTTCGAGCGGATCGGCGCCCGGCTTGACGGTGGCGACGATGGTGAACGTGCCGCCCAGTTCGGCGTCGTTGACGGAGGCGTTGACGCTGGTGGCCAGGCCCTTGTCGTAGACCAGGCGCTTATCCAGGCGCGCGCTCTTCGAGCCGGCCAGCACGTCGGCCAGCAGCGTCAGGCGCGCGGTGTCGGCGTCCTTCCAGTTCGCCACGTGCCAGCTGCGGTAGATGCGCACCTGCGGCACGTGGTCTTCCATCTCGTCGCGCAGGTTGCGGTCCAGGACCGGGATCCAGGTGTCGGTGCGCGGCAGCGGCGGGCCCGGCGGGATCGCGCCGAAGTATTTGGTCACCAGCTCGAGCGCCTTCTCGGGCGTGATGTCGCCGGCCAGCGAGATCACCGCGTTGTTCGGGCCATAATACGTGCGGTACCACTCGCGGATGTCTTCGAGCGAGGCGGCCTGCAAATCGTCCATGCTGCCGATGGTCGACCACGAATACGGGTGCGAGTACGGATACATCTTGGCGCCGATCTCGTTGCGCACGCGGCCATACGGCTGGTTCTCGCCCTGGCGCTTTTCGTTCTGCACCACGCCGCGCTCGCGCTCCAGCATCTCCTTCGAGATGTAGTTGCCGAGGAAGCCCATGCGGTCCGATTCCAGGAACAGGGTGCGCTCGAGCGCCGACACCGGCACGTCTTCGAAGAAGTTGGTGCGGTCGGTGTTGGTGGTGCCGTTGCGGTTGTTCGCGCCCAGGTCGTCCATCGCCTCGCGGAAGCCGTGCGGGTAGTTTTCGGAGCCGTTGAAGAAGAAGTGTTCGAACAGGTGCGCGAAACCGGTCTTGCCGCGCTTCTCGTTGCGCGAACCGACGTGGTACCACATGTTCACGCCGACCACCGGCACGCTGTGGTCTTCATGCACGACCAGGGTCAGGCCGTTGGGCAGCACGAATTTTTTGTAGGCGATCGTGTAGGCCTTGCGGTCGAAGGATGACTTGACGGCGGTTGCCGGCGCGGCGTGCAGCGGCAGCGCGGCGGTCGACGCGAAGGCGAGCGCCAGCGCGGCGAGAAGCGGTTTGTTCATGGGTCTCCGTGGGGGCGGTGTCGTTGTTGTGGGCGGTATTTTAACCGCGCCTACGCCGCTTCTTGCGAAAACCCCTGCACCATCTCCAGCTGCTGCGCATCCATGCGCGCCGACACCCGCTTCAAATAGGCCGCCGCGCCCGCGACGCCGCCACCCGCGGCGCGCGCCAGCCAGCCGTAGGCTTCCAGCAGATCGCGCTGCGCTCCCTGCCCCGCCGCATACATCACGCCCAGGTTGAACTGGGCGCGCGCATGCCCCTGGCGCGCCGCGCACAGGTACCAGAAATGGGCCGCCTCGTAGTCGCGTTCGACGCCGTGCGCGCTGTCGTAGCGCAGCGCCAGCGCGAACTGGGCCAGCGCGTGGCCCTGGTCGGCGGCCTTGCGGTACCAGTGCGCCGCTTCGCGCGGGTCGCCGGTTTCGTTCCGGTCGAGCAGCACGCCCACCATGTGCTGGGCCGGTGCGTATTCCTGGTCGGCCGCGCGCCGGTACCAGTCGAGGGCGCGCGCCGCATCCTGCGCCACGCCGACGCCGGACTCGTAACGCAGGCCGAGGTCGAACTGGGCGCGCAAATGGCCCTGCTCGGCCGCCTGCTGGTACCAGTGCACCGCCTGCGCCGCATCGTGTTCGACGCCCTGGCCGTTGTCGTAGAGTTGACCGAGATGGTATTGCGCGGCCGGCAGTCCCTGCGCCGCGGCCTGGCGGTACCAGTGCGCGGCGAGCACCGGGTCGCGGTCCATGCCCTGGCCGTGTTCGCAGCGCAGGCCGAGGTTGTCCTGGGCGGCGGCGTGGCCTTGGCTTGCCGCGCGCCGGTACCACTCCAGGGCGGCCGCTTCGTCGCGCGGCACGCCATGGCCGCTGTCGTAAATCAGTGCGAGGTTGAACTGGGAACTGGCGTGGCCCTGGTGTGCGGCGAGTGCATACCAGTGCACGGCTTGCACGCTGTCCTGCTCGACGTCCTGGCCCTTGTCGAAGCGCAGCGCGAGATTGAACTGGGCCGGCGCGTGGCCCTGCTCGGCGGCGCGGTGCAGCCAGTCGCGGGCTTGCACCGGATCGCGCGCGACGCCCTGGCCGCTGTCGTAGCGCAGCGCCAGCGCAAACTGCGAACGCGCATACCCCTGCTCGGCCGCGCGGCGGTACCAGGCCAGTGCCGCATCGGTGTCCTGGGCCACGCCCTTGCCGCCGTCGAACATCATGCCGAGGTTGTGCTGGGCGCCGGGGTCGCCCTGGCTCGCCGCCTGGCTGAACCAGTGCAGGGCCTCGCCCACGTCGGCCGCGGCGCCCTGCCCCTTGGCGTACAGC
Source organism: uncultured beta proteobacterium (assembly GCA_963729765.1). Lineage (GTDB taxonomy): Bacteria > Pseudomonadota > Gammaproteobacteria > Burkholderiales > Burkholderiaceae_D > Telluria. Next base: position 83,998 of record CAVSPL010000025.1, read on the forward strand.
CAGCCGAGGTTGTACTGGGCCGGCGCATAGCCTTGTTCGGCCGCGCAGCGGTACCAGTACAGCGCCTGCGCGTGGTCCTGGTCCACGCCCTGGCCCTTCTGGTACATGACGCCGAGATTGTATTGGGCCTGCTCGAGACCGGCGGCGGCGGCCTTGCGGTACCACTCGACGGCGAGCGTGTAGTTGCGCGGGACGGCCTGGCCGTTCACGTACATGAAGCCGAGCTGGTGCTGGGCACTGGCGACGCCGCGCTCGGCCAGCGCCTTTACGCGCAAGAATTCCGCGGTATGGCGTTCAGCTGCGTCAGGCACGGCCGCGCGCTCCATCGTGCGCCATCAGGCGCGCAGCGCGCGCGGGGTGGGAAACACGATCGGATGAGCGGCTGCCCGATAGCGCGCCGGCCAGCGGCGCCTGGGCGCGCAGCACGCCGATAAAGTTGGATAAGCGAAATCGGGCGGTGGAACAGATAGCCCTGCATCGTCTCGCAGCCGTTCGAACGCAGGTAGTCGGCCTGCGTTTCGGTCTCGACGCCTTCGGCCACCAGGTGCAGGTTCAGGCCGCGCGCGATCGAGATGATCGCCAGGATCACCGGATAGTGCCCGTCGCCGTCGTGGATCTCCTTCACGAAGGACTGGTCGATCTTCATCGTGTGGATCGGGAAGCGGTGCAGGTAGGACAGCGACGAATAGCCGGTGCCGAAGTCGTCGATCGCGACCGACACGCCCAGCTGGCAGAGTTTATTCAGCTGCTCGATCGCATACTGCGGATTGCGGATGCAGATGTTCTCGGTGATCTCGACCTCGATCTGGCTCGGCGAAATCCCGTAGCGCACCAGCGCGCCGCGCATCTTCTCGAAGAAGTCGCCGCGGTCGAGGTATTGCGGCGACAGGTTCAGCGACAGCCGGATCGCCTGGCCGCTGGCCAGGTTCCACTGCAGCATGTCGCGGCACAGCGCGCCGATCATCCAGTCCGAGATCGGCAGCATCAGGCCGTTCTCTTCGGCGAACGGCAAGAATTCGCCGGCCGACAGCAGGCCGCGCGTCGGGTGGTTCCAGCGCATCAGCGCCTCGGCGCCGACGATGCGTCCGCTGCCCGAATCGATCTGCGGCTGGTAGTACATTTCGAGCTCGTTGTGTTCGAGCGCGCGGCGCAGCGACTGCTCCAGCGCGATCTTCTGGTGCGACACGTCGAGCATCGAGTCGTGATAAAAACTGTGGCCGTTCTTGCCCAGCGCTTTCACCTGGTACATCGCGATGTCGGCGTGGCGCAGCAGTTCGTCGATCGATTCGCCGTCGCCCGGATAGATGGCGATGCCGATCGAGGCCGAGATGTGCACTTCATGGCCATCGAGGTCGAACGGACGGTGCAGGCTTTCCAGGAACTTGTCGGCGATCACGCGCGCGTCGTCGCGGTCGCGCAGTTCCGGCAGCACGATCGTGAATTCGTCGCCGCCCTGGCGCGCCAGCGTATCGCCCTTGCGCAGGCAATCCTTCAAGCGCAGCGCCACCTGCTGCAGCAGCTCGTCGCCCTTGACGTGGCCGAGCGTGTCGTTGACCAGCTTGAACCGGTCCAGGTCGATGAACATCACGGCCAGTTCGGTCAGCTTGCGCTTGGCCTGGATCACGGCCAGGCCCAGGCGGTCCTTGAACAGGATCCGGTTCGGCAGGTCGGTCAGGATGTCGTGGTAGGCCTGGTAGGAGATGACCTCTTCGGCGCGCTTGCGGTCGGTGATGTCGCGCGCGACGCCGTAGGTACCGAAGAATTCGAGCTTTTGCACTTCGCTGTCGGGCACGTGCATGCCGATCGAGTTCAGCGAAATCGTCATCAGGGTGTTGTTGAAGGTACGGTCGCCGCTGTTGCTGCGGGGGCCGCGGCACTTCAGGCGCAGTTCGACGTTGCGCGAGGCGCGTTCGTCGACGCGGCGCTCGTTGAACACGTAGCGCGCGCGTTCCATGTCTTCGTCGTGCACCAGGATCGAGTAATGCTTGCCGATCAGTTCATCGCGCGAGAAGCCCAGCAACTGGTAGGCGCGGTCGTTCACGAAGGTGAAGCGCCCTTCGTGGTTCAGCGTGTAGATGATGTCCGGCGAGCTGTCGACCAGGTAGCGGTACATCTTCTCGGAGTTTTCCAGCTGCTGCGCCATGACGCTGTTGGCGCTGGCCAGGCGGCGCTGCTCGAGCGCGTTGCCGACCGTTTTCATCAGCTCTTCGCGGCCGTAGGGCTTGCGCAGGTAGTCGTAGGCGCCGCGTTTCAGGGCGCCGATCGCCGCATCGATGCCCACTTCGCCGCTCATCACGATCACGTTGGCGTCGATGCCGCGTTCGTTCATGAAGTCCATGATCTCGTGGCCGCCGATGTCGGGCAGGCGCAGATCGAGCAGGACCAGGTCGAAACGGCTGCGCGACAGGTGGGCGATCGCCTCGCTGCCGGAACTGGCCGTGGTCAGGTCGAAGCCGCGGTCGCGCAGCAGTTCGTAGAGCGACGCGAGCAGGCGCGGTTCGTCGTCGACGAGCAGCAGGCGGGGTTGGTCCGTGGTGTCTCCATGCATGGCGGAGAAGGCCGGATCCCCACCGGTACGATACGCGTTCATCATGACCTTAAACAGAACCTAGAGCGCGCGCCGTCAAGGCAGGCGTTGCGCTGGCGCCGGACCAGGCCGGCAACAGGATTTCAAATGCGGTGCCACCCCTGCCGCTGCGGCAGGCGATCTGGCCATTCAGTTTTTTCACCAGCCCGTGCACGATCGACAGGCCCAGGCCGCGGTGTGCGCCATCCTTGGTGCTGCGCACCGCCGAGAACAGGTTCGCCATCACCTCCGGCGCCAGGCCCGGCCCATTGTCGGTCACGGCCAGTTCGACGTACAGGGTGCGCTCGCGGTGCACATGGCCGCGGTTGACGATCTCGATGCGGCCGCCGCTGCCGCCGGCCCAGCGCTTCGACCGCGTTCTTGACCAGGTTGACCAGGATCTGCTTGAGCAGGTCGGCGTCGCCCTCGACCAGGCGCGCATCCTCGCCCATGGCGGTGACGATCTGTACGCTGCCCGGCACGAACTGGCCGGCGCGGAACAGGCGCACCACGTCGTCGACGACCTTGTTCACGTCGAGCGGACGCGGGCCGCTTTCCTGCGGCTTGAGTTCGGCCAGGCTGCCGATCAGCTGGCCGACGCGGTCGATCTCTTCGTTCAGTACCGACATCTCGGTGGCGACCGGCTCCTGGCGCGCCAGTTTGCTGTCGAGGACACTCAGGTAGTTCTTGATGATCGAGAGCGGGTTGTTCACCTCGTGCACCACGCGGCGCGACGCTTCGCGGTATTCCTCGGCCACGCTGGCCAGCTGGCGGCGGGCGTTGCCGCGTTCCGACAGCGCCGTCTCGAGCGCGCTCGCGGCCTGGGCGCCGAAGGACTGCAGGAAGCGTTCGCGCTTCTGGCAGAGCGGCCACCTGCCAGGCGGCCACGCCGCCCACCATCACGCCCAGGCAGCGGTTGCCGGACACCAGCGGCAGGCAGACCAGGCTCTCGGTGCCGAGCATGCGCAGCAGCTGTTCCTCGGCCAGGCCGAGGGGCTGGCCGTCGCGCCCGATATAGGCGGTGCGGCGCTGCAGGGCCGCGCCCGCGATCGGGCCGCCCTTGTTCAGCGGGATCGCGAATTCGGCGATGCGCTGGGTGGCGCCGGCGGGCGCGCCGATCAGCATTTGGCCGGTCGGGTTCTCGAGCAGGATCACGGTGTTATCGAAGTCGAACAGGATGCGCGCCGAGCGCGTCATCGATTCGAGCAGGTCGGCTTCGCCCTGCTGGCGCGCGAAGGTCTGCCCGACTTCCGACACCAGCACCAGGTTGCGCACCTCTTCCGACAGGCGCTGCTGGACCGGGTCGACCACCGGCGCGGCATAGGCCGGCGGGGCCGGGATGTCGTCGGCGCCGGCCAGGTCGATGCCGAGGTGGACCGCGGACTTGTCGACCTGGCGCGCGGCCGCCGTCAGCATCGGCGGGCAGTTCGCCGGCATCCAGGCCGCACAGGGCGGCGCCGTCGGCCAGGGTCGCGGCCGTCGTCCGGGTGGTGCGACATCAGGTGCGCCAGGCGCACGATGCGAATCAGGGGATGGGCCGATTCGAGGCGCTCGATCGACTCGTGGTGGTACAGCACGGCGTCGGCCAGGAAGGAATCGAGCTGCCAGCGTTCCATCAGCCAGGCGCCCGCTTCGGCGTGCGTGATCTGCAGCGTGCGCTGCTCGACGGCGCACAGGTCCTCGTCATCGATCGCGGTGAAATTGAAGGCGTATTCCTTCGGTGCGGTGGCGAGCAAGGCCAGGCGGCCGACATTGTGCAGCAGGCCGGCCAGGTAGGCTTCTTCCAGGTGCGGGTAGTCGATGCGGCGCGCGATGTCGCGCGCCAGGACGGCCGCGCCGAGCGAACGCTTCCAGAAGGCGCGCAGGTCGGTGCTGCCCGAATGCGGAAAACTGTTAAAGGTCTGGAATACCGAATCGCTGATGACCAGCGTCTTGATCATGTCGGTGCCGAGGGCGACCAGCGACTGCTCGAGGTTCACGCCGCGACTGTTGCGGTGATAGGCCGAACTGCTGGCCACGGCCAGCAGCTTGCCGGTCATGCCGGCGTCGTTGGCGATCAGGGCGGCCAGTTCCGGCATGCCGAGGTCGTCGGCCTGCAGATGCTCGATCAGCTTGACGAGTATCTGCGGCATGGCCGGCAGCCGGGCAATCAGCAGGCGATTGCGGATATCCTGATCTGGTTGTTGCATTGTCTCAAGCGACGCCACGGTACGGTAGGTTTTTGGGGTGGCATTCCCGGATGGGGATTACCACGGCAGACATTCATGCGAATCTCTGGATAAGAAGGCAATTCTTGCGTATTGATCCAGATCAAAAAGAGGTCTTAGCATATATACATTTCTGATTGGGAACAATACTTTCTGTTAAAAGTATGCGATCATCGACGGGACAATGATGTATTCACGGGACGATTTGTTGCCATTATTTGAAAATAAGCAGAATCACGCTACTGTGCATCCGCACAGTGTTATCCGACCCTGCGCGCCAGCACGCGCCGGTAGTGGCGCGACGTCAGCCAGCATCCCAGCGCGAGCAAGGTGAACCCGGCCTGGCCGAGCGCCAGCGCCAGCACCGAGTGCGACAGCGCCGGTGCGATGACGCCGGCGACGATCGCGCCCATCAGCGTGACGATGAAGGACTGGCAGGACGCGGCCGTGCCGCGGATATGCGGGAACAGGTCGAGCGCAAGCAGCGTGGCGCCCGGCGAAATCAGCGCGCTGCCGAAGGTGAAGAAGAACATCGGCAGCACGGTCCAGGGCAGCGCCGGCGGCAGGAACAGGTGGTAGCCGACATTGAAGGTGACGGCGCTGAGCATGAAGGCGAAGCCGATCCCGATCTGGCGCGCGAACGTATATTTGCCGGCCAGGCGGTTGGCCGCCATCGAACCGAGGAAGATCCCGCTCACGGTCGGCACGAACAGCCAGGCGAAGTCGGACGGGCCGAGTTTCAGGTGCACCGGCAGCAGCACCGGCGAGGCCGTAATGTAGAGGAACAGGCCGGCGAAGTTCAGCGCCGTCACGCCCGCCTTCATCTGGAACAGGAAGGAGCTGAAGATCGCGCTGTAGCTCTGCGCCAGGAAGCGCGGATTGAAGGGCTGGCGCTGGGCCGGCGGCACGGTTTCCGGCAGGTGCTTCCAGCACACCCAGCCCAGCAGCACCGTGTAGGCGCTGAGCGCGAGGAAAATCGCGCGCCAGTCGAACCAGGTGACGATCCAGCCGCCCAGCACCGGCGCCAGGGCCGGCGCGATCGAGAAGATCATCGTCACCATCGACAGCAGGCGCGCCGCCGGCGCACCCGAATACAGGTCGCGGATGATCGCGCGCCCGACCACCACGCCCGCCCCCGCCGACACCCCCTGCAGGATGCGGAACACCCACAAATAATGGACGGTGGACGCGGCCGCGCAGCCGAAGGTGCCGATCGCGAACACGACCAGGGCGACGAGAATGACGTTGCGGCGCCCGAAGGCGTCCGACAGCGCGCCATGCCAGAGCACCATGCCGGCAAAGGCCAGCATGTAGGCCGTCAGCGTCTGCTGCACCTCGATCGGCGAGGCGTGCAGGTTCGCCATGATCTGCGGGAAGGCCGGCAGATAGGCGTCGATCGAGAACGGGCCGAGCATCGACAGCCCGGCCAGCAGGGTTGCCAGGCCACCGGCCGACAGCATGACGATCTTGTGCGGCGCCGGCAGCGGCACCGGGATGACAGGATCTTTGGGGAGCTGGTCGGGTTCGGTCGGTGGCAGCATCGTTTATTCCTGCGTCTGGCTGCTTCGGCTTGGCTTCCTCGCGGCGGTTGTAGCCGGCCACCATGTCGAAGCGGAACAGGCGGCATTCCAGGGCGCCGTTGAAGAACGGCGTCTTGCGCGCTTCCTTCAGGCGCAGCAGCTTGGGCAGCGACAGGTCGGCCGTGAACAGGAACACGGTCCAGCCGGCGAAGCGCTGCTTGAGCGTGGTGCCGAGCGCCGAATAGAAGGACACGGCCATCTCGTCCGGCGCCATGGTCGAGTCGCCGCGCACGCCGATCCGCTCGCCGTACGGCGGGTTGGTCAGCAGGATGCCGGGACCGTCGACCGGCGGATTCACGTGCTGGGCCTCGATCTGCTTCAAGCGGCACGTCGAACAGGATGCCGGCGATTTTCAGGTTGTGGCGGGTCATCTCGACCATGTCGCCCGAGATGTCGGAGCCGAAGATGGTCGGCTCGGTCGGCAGCGGGTTGGCCTTGATCGCGGCCTTCATTTCCTGCCAGGCTGCGCGGTCGAAGTCGGCGAATTTTTCGAAGGCGAAGCGGCGGCGCGCGCCGGCCGGGATGCCCTGCACCATTTGCGCCGCCTCGATCAGGATCGTGCCCGAGCCGCACATCGGGTCGAACAGCGGCGTGCCCGGCTTCCAGCCCGACACGCGCAGCATGCCGGCGGCCAGGTTCTCGCGCAGCGGCGCGTCGCCCGTCTCTTCGCGCCAGCCGCGCTTGAACAGCGCCTCGCCCGAGGTGTCGAGGTAGATGATGAAGTTGCGCGCGTCGAGGAAGCCGACGATGCGCATGTCCGGCTCGCGCGTGTCGACCGAGGGACGCTTGTCGAACTGGTCGCGGAAGCGGTCGCAGATCGCGTCCTTGATTTTCAGGGTCGTGAATTCGAGGCTTTTCAGCGGCGATTTGACGGCCGTGACGTCGACCCGGATCGTGTGGTCGACGCCGAACCAGTCTTCCCAGGGCTGCTCGAGCACGAGGTCGTAGATGTCGTTTTCGTTGTTGTAGCTGCGCTGCGCCATGCGCATCAGCACCCGCGAGGCGATGCGCGAATGCAGGTTGACCAGGTAGGCGTCCGGCATGGCGCCCGAGCAGTGGACGCCGCCGGGAACCTGGTTGTGGACCTTCAGCGTGGTGCTGTGATCCTGGGCGATTTCAGTGAGTTCTTCGGCGAGTGCCGCTTCCATGCCGCGTGGGCAAGGGCAAAAATAGGAGGTCATGGGGGTACCCTTTGTCCGTGAGTGAAAAAATAATGTGGCCGGAAGCGCCTCCGCTTCCGGCCGGGAATTCAGTGTGTTACAGGTGCTTAAAACGGCTTGACCACCACCAGGATCACGATCAGCATCAGCAGCACGACCGGCACTTCGTTAAACCAGCGGAACCACGTATGGCTGCGCTTGTTCACGCCGGCCTCGAATTTCTTCAGGATCGAACCGCAGGCATGATGGTAGCCGATCGCCAGCAGCACCAGCGCCAGTTTCGCATGCAGCCAGCCGCCCTTGATGTCGAAACCCAGCCATAACCAGAGGCCCAGCAGCAGCGCCGGAATCGCCAGCATCGACGTGAAGCGGTACAGCCGGCGCGCCATGCCGAGCAGGCGGGTGGTGGCCGCCGCGTCGGTTTCCTGCGCCAGGTTGACGTAGATGCGCGGCAGGTAGAACAGGCCGGCGAACCAGGAAGCGATGAAGATGATGTGGAAGGCTTTGATCCAGAGGTACATGGGTTCCTTGTTGATTAGCTGCGGATTTCGCCGTGACCGAACACGACGTATTTCAGTGAGGTCAGACCTTCCAGCCCGACCGGGCCGCGCGCGTGCAGCTTGTCGTTCGAGATGCCGATCTCGGCGCCCAGGCCATATTCGAAGCCGTCGGCAAAGCGGGTCGAGGCGTTGACCATCACCGAGGCCGAATCGACTTCGCGCAGGAAGCGCAGCGCCGCGCTGTAGTCCTCGGTAATGATGGCTTCGGTGTGCTTCGACGAATAGCGGTCGATGTGGTCCATCGCTTCCTCGATGCCGGCCACGACTTTCACCGCCAGGATCGGCGCCAGGTATTCGGTGCTCCAGTCTTCCTCGACGGCCGCCGCCAGGTGCGGGTAGCCGGCCAGGATCGCCTGCGCTTCGGCATCGGCGCGCAGCTCGACTTCTTTCGTCTTGTAGAGCTCAGCCAGATGCGGCAGCACGCGTCGGCGCGACGGAGCGCGCCACCAGCAGCGTTTCCATCGTGTTGCAGGTGCCGTAGCGGTGGCATTTGGCGTTGAAGGCGATCGGCAGCGCCTTCGCGAAATCCGCCTTGTCGTCGATGTAGACGTGGCAGATGCCGTCCAGGTGCTTGATCATCGGGACCGTGGCTTCCTCGATCAGGCGCGCGATCAAGCCCTTGCCGCCGCGCGGGACGATGACGTCGACATACTGCGGCATCGTGATCAGGACGCCGACGGCGGCGCGGTCGACGGTATCGACCACCTGCACCGCGTCCAGCGGCAGGCCGGCTTTGGTGAGGCCTTCGGTGACCAGCTTGGCCAGCGCGCGGTTGCAGTGGATCGCTTCCGAGCCGCCGCGCAGGATCGCCGCATTGCCGCTCTTGATGCACAGGCCGGCCGCATCGACCGTCACGTTCGGGCGCGCTTCGTAGATGATGCCGATCACGCCCAGCGGCACGCGCATCTGGCCGACCTGGATGCCGCTCGGGCGCGACTTCATGTTCGAGATCTCGCCGATCGGGTCGGGCAAGGTGGCGATCTGGCGCAGGCCTTCGACCATGGTGGCGATCGCCGCCGGCGGACAGCGCCAGGCGGTCGAGCAGCGCCGCGCTCAGGCCCGACTGGCGCGCGGCCTCGAGGTCGAGCGCGTTGGCGGCGCGACAGCGCGGCGGCTTCGCGTTCGATGGCCTCGGCAATCAGGAGCAGCGCGCGGTTGCGCGTCGCGCCATCGGCGCGCGCCATGGCGCGCGCGGCGGCGCGGGCGTTGCGGCCCAGCGTGTGCATGTAGTTGGTGATGTCCATGAGTTCGATTCCGTGTGCGTTTCGATATGCAGCGGCGTTGAACGGCGTTGACTCGGACTTACCGCGCCACCTTCAAGGCCAGCTGCAACATCGCATCCCACGCATCCCCCGCGAACGCCTTGGCCCGCAAGCCCTTGACCATCTTGTCGACCTGCGCCGCTTCCTGCAGCGCCGCTTCCAGCGTAGGCAAGGAAATGCGGCGCAAGGCCGGATCCATCATCCGTTCGCGCGGGCCCCAGATGCGGTATTCCTTCAGCAGCGCCCCGAGCGGCCGGCCCTGCGCCATCCCGGCTTTCAATTTTAACAGCGTGCGGATTTCTTCGGAGACGGCCCATAACACCAGCGGCAGCGCCTCGCCTTCCCCCTTCAGCCCCTCGAGCATGCGCGCCAGGCGGGCCGGGTCGCCCATCAGCATCGCTTCCGACAATTTGAAGACGTCGTAGCGCGCCACGTTCAGCACCGCGTCCTGCACCTGCTCGAAACTCAGCTTGCCCGGCTCGTGCAGCAGGCCCAGCTTCTGGATTTCCTGGTGCGCGGCCAGCAGGTTGCCCTCGACCCGGTCGGCGATGAAGTCGAGCGCGCTGCGGTCGGCGCTCTGCCCTTGCGCAGCTAGACGCTGGCCGATCCAGGCCGGCAGCTGCGCGCGTTCGATGTTCGGGATCTCGATGTAGACCGCGGCCTGCTGCAGCGAGGCCACCCACGACGCCTTCGCCGTCTGCCAGTCGAGCTTGGGCAGCGTGATCAGGGTCAGGTTGTCGGGGCTGAGGTCCTTGGCATAGGCCTGCAGCGCGGCGCTGCCGTCCTTGCCGGGTTTGCCGCTCGGGATGCGCAGCTCGATCAGCTTCTTGTCGCCGAACAGGGACAGCGCCTGGTTCGCCGCCAGCAATTCGCCCCATTTGAAGGTGCGCTCGACGGTGAGCACGTCGCGTTCGGTGTGCCCGGCCGCGCGCGCGGCGCGCCGGATTTTGTCGGCCGCTTCCAGCGCCAGCAGGTGCTCGTCGCTGGTGATCACGTACAACGGCGCCAGCCCCTTTGCCAGGTGGCGGTTCGAGCGCCTCAGGCCTCAACTGCATGACTGCGCTCACTGCGGCTTCAAGCGCCGCCAGGCGGCGCATGATCTGCTGCACCAGGTCGGACTGCATGTCGCGGTACAGCAGCGCTTCTTCGCCTTCCTTGGCCAGCAGGGCTTCCTCGCTGAAGGCGAGGTTGCGGCGCAGCGTGATCTCGGTCGGCCCCAGCAGCAGGTTGCCGGCGGCGTCGCGCACCTGGAACACCAGCGTGTAGCTGAGCAGGTATTCGCGCACGCGGCCCAGGTTGTTCAGCGACAGGATCGCCTTGTTGCGCGCTTCGGAGATGACTTCGAAGCGCGCCTGCGCATCCTGCGGCTTGCTGGCGATGACGACGCGGTCGCCGGCGCGCAGGTTGCGCTTGAGCTCATTGCCCAGCGGCGAAGTGTCCGGAAACGCCAGGTAGATGCTGGTGAACGGCATGTTGTAGGCGCCGTCGGAACCGCGCAGGTGGAAGCCGCAGGCGGTCAGCGTGGTGGTCAAGAGCAGCGCCGCACAGGCGCGCGCAAAGGAAGGAGGTTTGAGCGCGCATGCCTTACACCACGATGTTGACGAGTTTGCCCGGCACGACGATGACCTTCTTCGGCGTGCCTTCGATGAACTTCTGGACCGCTTCCGAGGCCAGCGCCGCCGCTTCGATCGACGCCTTGTCGGCATCCTTGGCGACTTTCACCGAGCCGCGCAGCTTGCCGTTCACCTGGATCATCATCTCGATCTCGGCCTGCTCCAGCGCTTGCGGGTCGACTTCCGGCCACTGCGCGTCGAGGATGTCGCCGTAGACGCCGGCAAAGCCGAGTTCCTGCCACAGCGCGTGGGTGATGTGCGGCGCGACCGGGTTCAGCATGCGCAGGAAGATCGACAGGCCTTCGGCGATCGACCGCGTCGCCCGCCACGCCTTCGGGCAGCTTGGCCGACTCGAGCGTGTTGAGCATCTTCATGCAGGCCGAGACCACCGTGTTGTACTGGATGCGCTTCAGGTCGTAATCGGCCTGCTGCAGGATCTTGTGCACTTCGCGGCGCAGGGTTTTATGCGCTTCTTCCAGCGTGCCTTGCTGCTGGCCGGCCAGGGCCGCCGCGATGCGTTCGCGCTGCGCGTAGCCATAGGCCCAGACGCGGCGCAGGAAGCGGCTGGCGCCTTCGACGCCGCTGTCCGACCATTCCAGGGTCTGCTCCGGCGGCGAAGCGAACATCGTGAACAGGCGCGCGGTGTCGGCGCCGTATTGTTCGATCTGCGCGGCCGGATCGATGCCGTTGTTCTTCGACTTCGACATCTTCTCGGTGCCGCCGATTTCGACCGGCTGGCCATCAAGCTTCAGGGTCGCGCTTTGCGGGCGGCCCTTGTCGTCGAAGACGAGTTCGACGTCGGCCGGGTTGAACCAGGTTTTTTTACCGGACGCGTCGTCGCGATAATAGGTCTCGTTCAGGACCATGCCCTGGGTGAGCAGGTTCACGAAGGGCTCGTCGAATTTCACCAGGCCGAAGTCGCGCATGACCTTGGTCCAGAAGCGCGCGTACAGCAGGTGCATGACGGCGTGTTCGATGCCGCCGATGTACTGGTCCATCGGCATCCAGTAATCGTTGCGCGCGTCGACCATGGCGTCGTTCGAGCCCGGCGAGGTATAGCGCATGTAGTACCAGGACGAGTCGATGAAGGTGTCCATCGTGTCGGTCTCGCGGCGCGCCGGCTTGCCGCACTTCGGGCACGTGCAGGCCAGGAAGGCTTCGTCCTTGTTCAGCGGGTTGCCGGTGCCGTCCGGGACCAGGTGCTCGGGCAGCACGACCGGCAGGTCGGCTTCCGGTACCGGCACCACGCCGCAGTCGGCGCAGTGGATCATCGGGATCGGGGTGCCCCAGTAGCGCTGGCGCGAGATGCCCCAGTCGCGCAGGCGGAAGGTGACCTTCTTGTCGCCCAGCCCCTGGGCGGCGAGGTCGCCCGACACGGCGTTGACGGCCGAGGTGTAATCGAGGCCGTCGTACTTGCCCGAGTTGATGGTGCGGCCGTGCTCCTTGTCGCCGTACCACTCCTGCCAGGCGTCGAGCGAATATTCCTGGCCTTCGACTTCGACGACCTGCTTGATCGGCAGGTCGTATTTTTTGGCGAACTCGAAATCGCGCTCGTCATGGCCCGGCACGCCCATCACGGCGCCGTCGCCATAGGTGATCAGGACGTAGTTGCCGACCCAGACCGGGACCTGCTCGCCGGTGACCGGGTGGGTGACGAACAGGCCGGTCGGCATGCCCTTCTTTTCCATCGTCGCCATGTCGGCTTCGATGACGGAACCGAGCTTGCACTCGGCGATGAAGGCCTGCAGCTCCGGATTGTTCTGTGCGGCGTGCTGGGCCAGCGGATGTTCGGCCGCCACGGCGCAGAAGGTCACGCCCATGATGGTGTCGGCGCGGGTGGTGAAGACGTACAGCTTGCCGTCGTTGATCAGCTCACCGGCGTCGTCCATGATCACGTGCGGGAAGGCGAAGCGCACGCCGACCGACTTGCCGATCCAGTTGGTCTGCATGGTGCGCACGCGCTCCGGCCAGCCCGGCAGCTTGTTGTCGACATAGTCGAGCAGCTCGTCGGCGTAATCGGTGATGCGCACGTAGTACATCGGGATCTCGCGCTTTTCGATCTGCGCGCCCGAACGCCAGCCCTTGCCGTCGACGACCTGCTCGTTGGCCAGCACGGTCTGGTCGACCGGGTCCCAGTTCACGGTGCCGGTCTTCTGGTAGATGATGCCCTTTTCGAGCATCTTGAGGAACATCCACTGGTTCCACTTGTAGTACTCGGGTTTGCAGGCGGTCATCTCGCGCGACCAGTCGATCGCGAGGCCCATCGACTCCATCTGCCCGCGCATGTGGGCGATGTTCGAATAGGTCCACTCGGCCGGCGGCACGTTGTTCGCCATGGCCGCGTTCTCGGCCGGCATGCCGAAGGCATCCCAGCCCATCGGCATGAGCACGTTGTAGCCGTTCATCCGCAGGTAGCGGTACATCACGTCGTTGATCGTATAGTTGCGCACATGGCCCATGTGCAGCTTGCCGGATGGGTAAGGCAGCATCGAGCAGGCGTAATATTTACCCTTCGGGAAACGTGGGTCGTGCTCGACGGCCTTATAGGCATCGATCGACTTCCAGTACGCCTGCGCGGCCTGTTCTACTTCGGCTGGACTATATTTATCTTGCATGATGTTCTGCGGACGGAATGTGGGAGGGTGGAGCAGAACATTATACTGGTTCATCTTCTACTCCGGCGAAGCGGGCCGCGGGTCGGCGCATGCCAGACCCGAGCGCAGGGTTTTCAGCCGCTGCAATGCCCGTAAGTGGTGTCGAGCCACCCCGCCGGGCTGGCAGCGGCCTGCCAGCACCGCACGCACCCGCGCCAGGCGCTGTTCATATGCGGCCTTTTTGCGCACCGGATGCAGCGCGTTCGGGGCCCGGATCATCGTGACCAGTTGCGCCATCTCGTCGTCGTCGGCCTGGTTCAGCGGTTTGCCCAGATAAGCATGCGCCGCCGCCTCGAAGCCCCGCACCTGCTGGCCCTGGTGCCGGCCCATGTAGATGGTGGCGGCGTAGATGGCGAACTGGCGCTCTTTCGACACCCGGGCATCGACCACCAGCGCCATCGCGTCGCGGCCAAAGTCGACCTTTTTGCAGCACTCGAATACGCCACGGTAGAAGCTCTGCAGCATTCCCTTGAACCCCCCGAGCCCGGGGCCGTACAGGAGCAGTTCACGCGCGACGGCGGAGGAGATCGTGGCGACGCCCTGGCCGTCGGCCAGGCTCAAGCCGTGGTGGGAAAAGAAGGTCGGGTCTTCGATCTTGAGCAGGATGTCGAGCTGGCGCGGCGACAGCGGCATGCCCTGGACCGTCGGCTGCCGCACGAGGAGCTGGTTGGTCGATGCCCCCGCCCATGCGAACGCCAGGGCGAGATAGGCCAGCAGCAGCGCGGCCAGAAGATAGTAGCGCCTTGCCGAGCCGCCGCATGGGCATCAGCGCAGGACCAGTTCCAGCGCCGGCTTTTCGCCGTAGTCTTCATAGCGCTCGTTGATGCCGCCGACGCAGAAGACGATCTCGTCGATCAGGTCCGGCAGGCGCTTGCGCAAGGCGGCGCTGTCGGTGATGACGATTTCGAGCACTTCGTTCGGCTGCAGCCGGAACTTGGTCATGTTTTCTTCGTCGCGCAGGTAGCTCAGGCAATCGACCCAGGTGTCGATCGTGTCGCCCGAGGCCGTATGAAAGCCGAAAGCGCTGCGGCTCTCGGCCAGGAAGGTCGCTTCGTTGACGATTGCGGCGCCGTTCAGTTCTGCCACTGCCATTCGATTACCCTTTTAAGGACAGCACGTCCTGCATGTCGTACAGGCCGTTCGCCTTGTCCGCGATGAAGCGCGCGCCGCGCAGGGCGCCGTGGGCGTAGGTGACGCGGCTGCTCGATTTGTGGGTGATCTCGATGCGCTCGCCGGTGCCGGCAAACAGCACCGTGTGGTCGCCGACGATGTCGCCGCCGCGCACGGTGGCAAAGCCGATCGTCGATGGATCGCGTTCGCCGGTGACGCCTTCGCGCCCGTAGACCGCGCACTCCTTCAGGTCGCGGCCGAGGGCGTCGGCGATCACTTCGCCCATTTTCAGGGCGGTGCCGGACGGCGCATCGACCTTGTGGCGATGGTGCGCTTCGATGATCTCGATGTCGTAGCCCTCGTTGAAGCTTTTTGCGGCCAGCTCCAGCAGTTTGAGGGTGACGTTCACGCCCACGCTCATGTTCGGTGCGAACACGACCGCGATTTTTTCGGCGGCCGCGCTGATGGCCGCCTTGCCGGCGTCGTCGAAGCCGGTGGTGCCGATCACGATCTTCACGTTGTTCGCGGCGCAGTACGCCAGGTGGGCGAGCGTGCCTTCCGGGCGCGTGAAATCGATCAGGCAGTCGGCATCGGCCAGCGCGCGTGCACAGGTCGGATTCGATCATGACGCCGGTCAGCTGGCCCGAAAAGGCGCCGGCGTCATGGCCGATGAAGGGCGAACCGGCGACGTCGAGGGCGCCGGCGAGGACGGTATCGGGAGCGGCGGCGATCGCTTCGATCAGCATGCGGCCCATGCGCCCACTGGCGCCGGCGACTGCGATTTTCAGTTGCGTCATGACGGTTCTTACGGCGTGTTCGTGGACGTGGCGGGCGTGGCTGCCGTCGATGGCTCGACCGGACGCGAGTTGGCCACGGCTTCGGCCTTCTTGGCATCCTTGGCGACGGTCTTGATCGGGCCGGCGATGCGGGCGATGTATTCGCGTTCGGTCGGCAGGTTGCCGCCTTCGAAACGCTCGACCACGTCATCCTTGAAGAAGACGGTGACGCGGCTGGTGGTCAGCTCGCCGTTGCCGCGCGCCAGGTAGAACGGGAAGTCCCAGCGGTCGGCGTGGAACATGTCCATCAGCAGCGGCGTGCCGAGCAGGAAGCGCACCTGTTCGCGGGTCTGGCCGACTTTCAGCTGGCTCAGCATTTCTGCCGAGACGAAATTGCCTTGCTGGATGTCCGGGCGGTAAGGCGAGAAGATCCACAGGAATTTTTGCAGCTTGGTGCCTTGCGTCGTTTGCGCACCGGCATTGGCCAGCGAGGCCGAGCGGCCGGCATCGGCGTCGACCGCAGTGGCGGAGGTATTCACCGGCGCGGCCGGTTGGGTCTGGTTGCGCCAGGATGCGCAGCCGGACAAGACCAGCGTGCAGGCAAGGCCGGCGGCGAGCGCGGCGCGGGCCCTGGAAAGACGAACTGCGCGATGAACAACGGCATCAAAGAGACGCATAGGTAACCTCAAAACGTTTAAGCGGGAGCTTCCAAAACGCTATATCATAAAGCACTCCGCCCATCTACGAGTAACAAACATGAGTAACAGTCCCACCGACCTGAAGGCGAGCGGCCTGAAGGCGACCTTGCCGCGCCTGAAGATCCTCGAAATTTTCCAGAACAGCGAAGTGCGGCACCTGACGGCGGAAGATGTCTACAAAATCCTGCTGGCCGAGAACATGGATGTCGGCCTGGCGACCGTCTACCGGGTGCTGACCCAGTTCGAGCAGGCCGGCCTCCTGAACCGCAACCACTTCGAAACCGGCAAGGCGATCTACGAGCTCAACGCCGGCTCGCACCACGACCACCTGGTCTGCCTCGACTGCGGCCATGTCGAGGAATTCTTCGACGAAGAAATCGAATCGCGCCAGAACAAGATCGCCGACGAGCGCGGCTTCAAGATCGCCGAACACGCGCTGGCGATCTACGGCCATTGCATCAAGCCGGCCTGCCCGCACCGCGGCGGCAGCGGCGGTTGATCGCAGCGTGTAGCATTGCAATGAACAACGGCGCCGATGGCGCCGTTTTTTATGGTACAAGCGTTACGAATGGCTCAAGCGCATTCGACAGCAATTTGGCCGTGATATCCACGATCGGAATCACCCGTTCATACGCCATGCGCGTCGGCCCGATCACGCCGAGCGTGCCGACGATCTTGCCGTTGACCTCGTACGGCGCGGTGACCACGCTCATTTCGTCCATCGGCACCAGCTTCGATTCGCCGCCGATAAAAATCTGCACGCCGCCGGCCTTGCTCGACATGTCGAGCAGCTGCATCAGGCCGGTCTTTTGCTCGAACATCTCGAACATCTGGCGCAGCGAGGTCATGTTCGACGACAGGTCCGACACCGACAGCAGGTTGCGCTCGCCCGAAATGACCATCTCTTCCCCGCCCTCGGCCATCTCGCTGCCGGCTTCGACCGCCGTTTGCATCAGGCCGCCGATGTTTTCCTGCAGCTGGCGCAACTCTCCCGTCAGGCGGGTGCGCACGGCGTCGAAGGTGAGGCCGGCGAAGTTCTGGTTCAGGTAGTTGGCCGACTGGATCAGCTGGGTCGGCGTGTAGTCGACTTCGGTCAGCAGCAGGCGGTTCTGGACGTCGCCGCGCGGGTCGACGATGACGAGCAGGATGCGCTTTTCGGACAGGCGCAAGAATTCGATCTGCTGGAACACCGACTCGCGGCGCGGGCTTTGCACCACGCCGGCAAATTGCGTCAGCGAGGACAGCATCTGCGCCGCGTTGGCGATCAGTTTTTGCGGCTGCTGCGGCAGGCAGGCGCATGCGCTCGGCGTCGACGCCGTGCTGGCCGTCCAGGTGCTGCACCGTCAGCAGCGTGTCGACGAACAGGCGGTAGCCGCGCGGCGTCGGCACCCGGCCGGCCGAGGTATGGGGACTGGCGACATACCCCATTTCCTCGAGGTCGGCCATGATGTTGCGGATCGTGGCCGGCGACAGGTCGAGACCGGAAATTTTCGAGAGCGCACGCGACCCGACCGGCTGGCCGTCGGCAATATAGCGCTCGACGAGGGCTTTCAGCAGGGTTTGGGCGCGGGGTTCAAGTTGCATGGCACACCTATTATGCACCGTCAGGGCTGCGCTGTGCGCTTCGTCGCACTCATGCGTGTTCGCTTTTGAGCCAGTCGAGCAATCCATCCATGTTGGCGACGGTCGCGTCCGGCTCCACGCCCTCTTCCAGATGGCGCCGGCTGGCGGTGCGGTTCATCCAGACCCCGCGCAGGCCGGCGCGCTGGGCGCCCTGCACGTCGAGCAGCAGGTCGTCGCCCACGTGCACCGTTTCCTCGGGCGCCACGCCGAGCGCGGCGCAGGCGGCGTGGAAGATCGACGCATCGGGCTTGGCGCGGCCGAAACTCGGCGCGGCCACCGAGGCATGAAAATGGTGGGACAGGCCGATCGTCTGCAAATCGGCATTGCCGTTCGTGACCGAACCGACCAGCACCCGCGCCCTTCAGGCGCAGCAGGCCCGGCAGCACGTCGTCGTAGGGAATCACGGCGTTGCGCGCGGCAAAGAATTCGGTCATCGCCAGTTCGACCTTGGCGGCGTCCTCGCCCGCCTGCTCGAAGGCGGCGAGCAGGCCGGCACGGCGCAGCGCGCCGAGGTCGAGCTGGAATTCGGGACGGCGCGCCAGCAGCTCGAGGCGCGCCTGGCGCAGGCTGTCGATGGTAAAGCGTTCCGCCACGCGCGGCGCGTTGTTGGCAAGCCACGCGAACAGCGTCTGTTCGGCCTGCACGATGACGGGCGCGATCGGCCACAGCGTATCGTCGAGGTCGAACAGGATGGCTTTCGGCCAGGGGCGGCGGTAGGAAGGCTTCATCGGCGGCGGTCGATAGGTGCTGAGCCAAGCATAGCGAGGCCAGCGGCGAAATGCAAACGCGCCGCCCGGTTACACCATGATACAAAGGCTAATAAGCCGGGCTCTTGTCAAATGCTCTAAAATGATGGGCAAACTTCTACCATGCGGCCAGGTGCCTTTCCGTTGCGCGTCTTGGTCCCTTCCCTTTTTTGGAGAAATTATGATTCGTTCCCCCCTGCGTGCCGGCATCGCGCTCGCATGCGCGCTCAGCCTGTCCGCCTGCGGCGGCGGCAGCGGTGATGTCTACATCAGCGGCACGGCCTTCGGCGTCACCAAGACCGGCCTGGTCCTGACCAACAATGGCGGCGACGATCTCGCCGTCAATATCAGTCCGGCTCCTTTGTCTTCTCGAAGCTGCGTCGAAACCGATGCCGGTTACAACGTCAAGGTCAAGTCCGTGCCGTCGAACGTCGAAAAGAAGGAAGATTGCGTCGTTACCAGGTGGTTCCGGCAAGGCCGTCTTCAGCGTCTCCAACATCGAAGTCGTGTGCAAGATCCGCAGCCACGCGCTCGGCGGCACCATCATCGGCCTCGCCGGCGCCTCCAACCTGGTGCTCGTGAACGGCACCGACCGCAAGGAAATTGCGCCAGCCGGCACCGCGACCGCAGACCTTCGCCATGACGCCGGTGTCGGAAGACCGGCCTTACGGCATCAGCATCCTGCGCCAGCCCGACGGCCGCACCTGCACGGTCGAGAAGCCGAGCGGCACCATGCTCGCTGCCGACATCAACAATGTCGTCGTGCGTTGCACCCAATAATTCGTGGAGACTAAGTTGAAGAAATCGATCCTGGCGCTGTGCGCGCTGACCCTGACGGCCGGCCTCGTCGCCTGCGGCGGCGGCACCTCGACCTATACGATTGGCGGCACCGTGACCGGCCTGCAGTATCCGGGCCTGGTCCTGACGAATAACCTGACCGACGACGTCGCCCTCACGCCACGCCGCCTGGATGCGGCCGGCGCCGTGCAAGAACGTGAAGTATCAGTTTGCCAAGCAGCTCGACTACGGCGATCCGTACAGCGTCACCGTCAAGAACCCAGCCGGACGCACCAGCGATCTGCAAGACCGCCGGCGGCACCGCCGATACGGCCGGCCGCTTGTCGGTGATCGAAGCGGTGATTTCCTGCGCGCTGGTCACCAACACCGGTCGGCGGCACGATTACAGGCCTGGCGGCCGATGGCCTGGTCCTGAACAACGGCAGCGTCAGCACGGGAGAGATCGTCAAGGATGCGACGACGGCGCCTCTATCCGACGACCTTTACGTTCGCCGCGCTGGTCACTTACGACCAGACCTATGGCGTGACCGTCCTGAAGCAGCCGACCGGCCAGACCTGCACGGTCAAGAACGGCGCCGGCGAGATGAAAGACGACCCGGTCGTACAACGATCGAGGTCACCTGCGTCAACAATCCTGCCTGAGGCAGACTGAAGGAGACATTCACAGCAGCTATGTCGATCATTCCAAAAGAAAATTAGACGTATATGCTGTGGTGCAGCATACTGCACCTGTCTCCTCCAACTCTCCTCAGAAAAGAATTGGATTTAGCCCGCCCGCAACGGCGGGCTTTTTTTTGCCCGCGTTTTCGTAGGACCGGCTTAACCGAATTTGGTGGCAGGGGCGATGCGCTTGCCGGTGACCTTCACGATCGCCATTTTCTCGCTGCCGACCGAGACCATCGCGTCGGCGCGCACTTGCGCCTTGTAGCTCTCGGCACTGGCGTAGGTGCTGACGCCGGCGATGAGGGCGGCAACCAGGAACAGCGATTCCATGTGTTTGAGGACGTTCATTTCAAGACTCCCTGTCGGTGAGTGGTGGGCCATTGCGGCTTTCGATGGGAGTACTTTAGCAATCGCCGATGGTCGCTTCCAGCGGGCTGCGATGAACTGCGCAAAGCGCACGATGAAGCGCGCAAAGCGGGGATCAAGGGCGTTGTGCGCTGCGGCACGGATGAGTTACTGGACCGGCTTGAGGATATTCGCCAGCGCCACGTACTGCTCGAGGCTGACGTTTTCCGGCCGCACGCCCGGATCGATGCCGGCCTCGGCCAGTTGGGCCTCGGTGAACATGCCGGCCACGCAGTTGCGGATCACTTTTCTCCGCTGCGAGAAGGCCTTCTGCACCACGGCCGACAGGGTAGCGCCGTCGACGGCCAGCTGGCGCCGGGTCGGGATCATGCGCACGATGGCCGATTCGACCTTCGGCGGCGGATCGAACGCGGTCGGCGGCACGATGAACATCAGCGCCATGTCGTAGCGCCATTGCAGCATCACCGACAGGCGGCCATAGGCCTTGGTGCCCGGCTCGGCCACCATGCGCTCGACCACTTCCTTTTGCAGCATGAAATGCTGGTCCTCGACCAGGTGCGCGAACTCGGCCAGGTGGAACAGCAGCGGGCTCGAGATGTTGTACGGCAGGTTGCCGACGATGCGCAGCTTCTGCCCTTCCGGCACGGGAATGCTCGCGTAATCGAATTTCAGGGCGTCGCCCGAATGGATGGTCAGCTTTTCGCGCGGATAGGCTTTTTCCAGGCGCGCCACCAGGTCGCGGTCGAGTTCGACCACGTGCATGTGGTCGAGTTGCTTCAACAGCAGCGCCGTCATCGCCGCCAGGCCCGGGCCGATCTCGACCATCGCCTGGCCGCGGCGCGGGTCGATCGCGTCGATGATGTTGGTCAGGACCTGGTTATCGGTCAGGAAGTTCTGGCCGAAGCGCTTGCGTGCTACGTGTTTCATTGAATCTTTCGTGAATTGATGTACCATCTGCATGGCGGCGCGGATCGCCTCCTCCATGCTGCCGCAGTCGGCCAGGCCCAGTCCCTGGGCCGCCAGGTCGAGCGCGGTGCCATGGTCGACCGAGGTGCGGATCAGCGGCAGGCCGAGCGTGACGTTGATGCCGCGGCCAAAGGTCGCGTGCTTGAGTACCGGCAGGCCCTGGTCGTGGTACATGGCGAGCACGCAGTCGGCGTCTTGCAGATATTTGGGCTGGAACAGGGTATCGGCCGGATACGGCCCGCGCGCGTCGATGCCGCGCGCCTGCGCCGCCGCCAGCGCGGGCGCGATGACCTCGATTTCCTCGCGTCCCAGATAGCCGTTTTCGCCGGCATGCGGGTTCAGCCCGGTGACCAGGATGCGCGGAGAAGCGATGCCGAATTTGCTGCGCAGGTCGGCGTGCAGGATGTCGAGCACCTGCGCCAGGCCCTCCTGCGTGATCGCGCCCGGCACGTCTTTCAACGGCAGATGGGTCGTGGCCAGCGCCACGCGCAGGTAGGGCTGGTCGCCCGCCGGCTGCCCGGCCAGCATCATCACGACCTTGGGGGTGTGCGTCTTTTCGGCCAGGTATTCGGTATGGCCGGAAAAGGCGACGCCGGCCTCGTTGATCGTGCTCTTTTGCAGGGGTGCGGTGACGATGGCGTCGAACCAGCCGGCTTGCACCCCTTCGAGCGCGAGGTCGAGCGTGGCAAGCACGGCGCGGCCGTTTTCCTTGTCCAGGGTGCCCGGCACGACGTGGGCGGCGAGCGGCACGTCGATGACGGCGATGCGCTCGCGCGCCGAAATGCGGCAGGCCGCCGTTGCGCAGCGCCTGGATCGACAGCGCCGCCAGGCGGATGGCCGGGTCGATCAGGCTGGCGGTCAGCGCCAGGAAGGCGGCGTCGCCGACCAGCACGCAGTTGGCCTGTTCGCGCAGCGCCCAGGCGGCGCGGATCGAGATTTCGGGCCCGATGCCGGCCGGCTCGCCGACGGTGAGCGCCAAGGTCGGGCGCACTGCCTGGCGCGCCTGCATGGTGTTACGCCTCCTCGCGGTACTCGACGTAGGCACGGTCGCGCACTTCGCGCGCCCAGTCCTCGACCGCTTCGCCGAGTTTGCGCTCGCGGATCACCTGGCGTGCGCGCATGCGTTCCTTTTCCTTGGTCTGGTCTTCGCTCTTGCGCTCGAGGACCTGGATCAGGTGGAAGCCGAACGACGACTCGACCACGTCCGACACCTCGCCCGGCTTCAATGCGGCCATGGCCGACACGAACTCGGGCGGCATCGCCTCCATGTCTTCCGGCGCCAGCCAGCCCAGGTCGCCGCCCTTGGCCGCGGTGCTGTCCTGGCCGTTCTGGCGTGCCAGCTCTTCGAAGGTGGCGCTCTTGTTCTGGATGCGGGCGCGCAGGTCGGCCAGCTTGGCCTTCACTTGCGCCGCCGGCATGGCCGGGCGTGGCCTTGATCAGGATGTGGCGCGCGCGGGTCTGCTGGACGATGGCCTGCGCCGGCGCCTGCGCCAGGCTGCGCTTGTCGATCAGCTTGAGGATGTGGAAGCCGGTATTGCTCTTGATGACAGGCGTGACCTGGCCCGGGCTGAGTTTGCGCAGCGGCTCGGCGATCAGCGGCGGCAGGCGGTCCGGGTCGCGCCAGCCGATGGCGCCGCCCTTCAAGCGCGTCGGGCGCGTCGGAATAGGTGGCGGCGATCTTGGCGAAGTCGGCGCCGGTGCGCAGCTGGCGCGCGACTTCGTCGGCACGCGCGCGGCGCGCGGCGATCTGCTCGGGCGTGGCATTGGCCGGGATGCCGACCAGGATCTGGGCGATGTCCAGTTCGACTTTCTCGCTCGCGGCCGCTTTTTCGGCGGCCAGGTAGGTGTCGACTTCGGCGTCCGAGACCTGGATCTTGGCGTCGACTTCGTGCTCGCGCAGGCGCTGCAGCATGATCTCGTTGCGGATCTCTTCGCGGAAGGCGGCGAAGGTCAGGCCTTCCTTTTCCATCTGGTTGCGCATGTCCTGGACCGACATCTTCTGGCCTTCGGCGATGCGGCCGATGGCGGCGTCGAGCTCGCGGTCGGCGACGCGCACGCCCATTTCCTTGGCCATTTGAAGCTGGGAGCGCTCGACGATCATCGCTTCGATCACCTGGCGTTCGATGTCGGCCTGGGGCGGGAGCTGGGTGTTCTGCGCGCGCAGGCGCTGCACGATCTGGGCCACGCGGCCGCGCACTTCGTTCCTGGTGATGACCTCGTCGTTGACGACGACCCGGATCGAATCGATGACGTTGGCGCTGCTCGATGCCGGCGGCAGGAAACCGCTTCCCGCCTTGGCGATCGGCAGCGGCTGGCGCCGCGGCGGGCGCAGGCTGGGCCGCGGGTGGGGCCGGCTTCTTCGCCCCTTGTGCCAGGGCGGCGTTGGCCGTGAGCGCGCACAGCAGCGCAGCTGCGAGCTTAAGGTGATGCAAACGGGTAGTACGCATAGTCTGGGAAGCACTCATTCAGGTCAAAAATCATCCATGGTCCAGGTCAGGGACGGCCGACGTTGTTGTTCAGCCGAGTGTAGCCGGGAATACTCTTGTAAAACGCATCCAGCGGGTTGCCCAGGCCGAGGCGCGACAGGCCGTTGAGCTCGAGCTGGAAGAACGACGAGGTCGAGGTGTTCTGGGCCGCCGTCACGAAGCGCTGCGCGCCCATGCGGAAGATCCAGCAGTCGGCCTTGTACTCCAGACCGACCAGGCTCTCGAGCACCTTGTGGTCGCGCAGCGAATAGCTCACGCGCCCGACGCCGAACCAGCGCGCCGACAGCGGCCACTGGGCCGACACATCGGCATTGCGGAAGCTGTCGCGCACGTACCGGTACTCGGCATTGAGCACCTTCAACGGACCCGGGATCCAGCGTACGCCATGGTTCTGGGCATACACGCTCTTGCCGGTCGCGTCGTATTGTACGCTGCTGTCGAAGTTCCAGTTATCGATGATGCGGCCCGATGCCGCCAGCAGCAGGTCGGAGCGGCCGTTCCCGGTGCCGGGGACGCGGCCGACGCGCGGTTCGCTGAAATAGAAACGCTGGGCAATCGCCATGCGCAGGCGCTCGGCGCCGTCGGACTCGATGTAGCGCGACACCAGCGCGGCCGTCACCTGGTTCGCGTCCGAGACGCGGTCGCCGCCGATGTAGCGGTTCTCGGTGAACAGCTGGGCGTAGCTGAAGCCCGTTTCGGCCGTGTCGAACAGCGGGAAATCGTCCTGGTTCTTGTACGGCGTCTTCACATAGAACAGGCGCGGCTCCAGGGTCTGGGTCAGCGCGCTGCCGAACAGTTTGGTATCGCGTTCGAACACCATGCCGCTGTCGACCGAGACGGTCGGCAGCGTGCGCGAGAGGCTGTCCGGTTTGCCCGGGATGTTGTCCAGGCTGTACTTGGTCGCATGCAGCATCAGCTTCGGCGTGACGTAATAGCCCGGGCGTACCCACGGATAGCTGACCTGGCCCACCGCCAGCAGGCGGTTGCCGCTGACAAAGGTCGGGTGCGAGAAGCGCGTCGCCTCGGCGTCGAACGCCCAGTCGAAGCCCTTCACGTCATAGCGGCCCGTATGGAAGTTAATCTGCGGCAGGCGGTCGTAGGGACGCGGGATCGCCAGCGCCGGGTTGGCCACCGCCGCCGGCTCCTGCAGCACCTGGATGCTCTGGGCGCGCGCGGTCAGGCTCCAGTACTGGCGGTTATAGCCGGTGGCGCACTTCGCGTACCAGCTGGCGCTCGGCGCTGGTGGCAACCGTGGGCGCAAAGTCGCTCGGGTATTCGTCGTCCGACGCCGCGTGCAGGTTCCAGCCATAGGTCCAGCCCGGCGCCAGCGTCTGGTTGTGCACCGAGTCGACGCGCCAGCGGTTGGTGTCGGTGATGCGGTCGTTGTACAAGCCCTCGAGGTGGGTCTCGCCGCCGTAGGGGCCGCGCGCCGTTTCGCCGATGTAGCGGGCGGTCGCGCCCAGCTGCAGGCCGCGGTCGGAAATGATGCGCGGGAAGACCGTCAGGTCGCGGTTCGGCGCGATGTTGAAGTAGTACGGCACCATCGACCTCGGACCTTGCCCTTCGAGCCGAAGCCGACGGTGGCCGGCAGCCAGCCCGAGCGGCGCGCGCCCGAGAGCGAGAACGACAGCGCGGGCGTGCCCAGGATCGGCACGTCCTTGAAATAGATGATGGTCTTGCCGGCGACGCCGACGTCGCGTCCGGAATCGAGGCGCAGCGTGCTCGCCTTCAGGTACCAGTCGGGATTCGGTCCCTCGCAGGTGCTGTAGGTGCCGTCCTGGATCAGCGCTTCGTTTTCGCCGAGGAAGTCGATGCGCTCGGCCTGGCCTTGCGCATTGTTCATCTGCAGCTTGTAGCGCGGATTGGTCACATAGCCGCGGCCGGTGGACATGTTCAGCTGCAGCGTATCGCCCTGGTAGCGGTCGCCGAAGCGCCACATGTCGACGTGGCCGCTGGCGCTGACTTCGTCTTCGACCAGCCGGTAGCAGGCGGTGTCGGATTTCAGCTTGGTCTGGCCGCGCGTGACTTCGACGTCGCGCTCGAGGGTGATCTCGCGGTCGGGACGGCCGCCGATCTCCTCGGCACGCACGGTCACGGGAAGGTCTTGTTCGTCGGCGTGGGGAGGCGGCGGCGCAACTTGCGCATGCAACGGCCCCGAGGCCACGGTGACGAGGGCGGACAGGGCAAATGCCCGCCGCCGCGGGAATGGTAGGGCCGTAAACCAGCTCATGGAATCTGTGGCTGCACCATAAAGGGCGATTTTTTGGATTGAATCCCTTATTATATGGGAATTGCCTTCCTCAACCGGTTTTACCTGGACGCTTCATGTCTTCTCTGTATCAAAACTCCCCCACTTCCGCCGAGCAAGACGCACGCCTCGCCCTCCTTACCGAATGGCTGAGCTCGCTTGACCTGGTGGAAACCGGTTCGCGCCGCCCCGCTTCGTCCGATGCCAGCTTCCGCCGCTATTTCCGCCTCGATGTCGCGCCCGCGCTACGCGCAAAACTCGGCGACACCCTGATCGCGATGGACGCACCGCCCGAGCGCGAAAACGTGCCGGCGTTTATCCACGTCCAGGGCCTGCTGCTGGAAGCCGGCGTCACCGTGCCGGCCATCGTCGCGCGCGATGTCGAGCGCGGCTTCCTGCTGCTGTCCGACCTCGGCACCACCACCTA
Organism: uncultured beta proteobacterium; assembly: GCA_963729765.1. Classification (GTDB taxonomy): domain Bacteria; phylum Pseudomonadota; class Gammaproteobacteria; order Burkholderiales; family Burkholderiaceae_D; genus Telluria. The sequence goes on from CAVSPL010000025.1 coordinate 110,507, forward strand.
TCTGTCGCGCCTCGATGCCGACAACGCCGCCTTCATGTATTCGGACGCGGTCGACGCCCTGATCAAGTTCCAGTTGAGCAGCCAGGCCGGGCGTGCTGCCCGAGTTCGACCGCGCCTTCGTGCTGCGCGAGATGAACCTGTTCCCGGAGTGGTATCATCAACCGCCACCTGGGCGTGACGCTCGATCGAGCCCAGCAGGCCCAGCTCGACAAGGTGTTCGAGGCGATCACCGCGAACGTGCTGGCGCAGCAACAGGTGTTCATGCACCGCGATTTCCATTCGCGTAACCTGATGTTCCTCGACCAGGGCAACCCGGGCGTGCTCGACTTCCAGGACGCCGTCTACGGCCCCGTCACCTACGACCTCGGCTCGCTGCTGCGCGACGCCTATATCCAGTGGGACGAAGAGATCGTGCTCGACTGGGTGGTGCGCTACTGGCAAAGCGCCAAGCAGGTCGGCCTGCCGGTCAATCCGGACATCGACGCCTTCTACCGCGACTTCGAATTCATGGCCCTGCAGCGCCACCTGAAAATCCTCGGCATCTTCTGCCGCCTGAACTACCGCGACGGCAAGGCGATCTACATGGGCGACCTGCCGACCGTGATGGATTACGTGCGCAAGACCGCCAACCGCTACACCGAACTCAAGCCCCTGATCCGCCTGCTCGACGCCTTCGAGGACAAGGCGCCGCAGGTCGGCTACACGTTCTGAGCTCATTTTTACCGAGAAGCCCATGAAAGCCATGATTTTCGCCGCCGGCCGCGGCGAGCGCATGCGTCCGCTGACGGACACCTGCCCGAAACCCCTGCTCAAGGTGCGCGGCCGTCCGCTCATCACCTGGCATGTCCTGAACCTGGTGCGCGCCGGGCATGACCGACATTGTCATCAACCATTCGCACCTCGGCCACATGATCGAGGAAGAGCTGGGCGACGGCAGCCAGTATGGCGCGCGCATCGTCTACTCGCACGAACCGACCCCGCTGGAAACGGCGGGCGGCATCGCCAACGCGCTGCACCTGCTGGGCGACGAACCCTTCCTGGCGCGTGTCGGGCGACATCTACGCGCCCTATTTCGACTTTTCGCAGGTGTTCGATGCGCTGCCCGACAACGACGCCGTCGGCCAGCCGCTACCCGCCGACAAGCGCGACATCGCCTGGCTCTACCTGACGCCGAACCCGTGGCACAACCCGGAGGGCGACTTCGGCATCGACATGTACACGCTGGCCAACGAGGGCGATCCGAAGTGGAACTTCGCCGGAACATCGGCGTGTACCGGCCCGAGATGTTCGACGGCATCAAGGCCGGCGACTTCGTCAAGTTCGGCCCCCTGATGCGCAAGTTCATCGAGCAAGGGCGCGTCGGCGGCGAGATCTACCACGGCCCCTGGGTCAATGTCGGCACCGTCGACCAGCTCGAGGAACTGAACGCGCCGCTGGCCAAGACGGGCCGGCGCGTGAGCCCCTACGCCGCCCGCCGCGCACGCCTGGCGGCAAGCATGGAACCCGGCGCGGTGGCGGTGCTGGCGACCGCGCCCGAGGTCGCGCGCAACAGCGACAGCGACTACCCCTACCGCCACGACAGCTATTTTTATTATCTGACCGGTTTCATGGAGCCGGAAAGCGTGCTGGTGCTGGTGGCTGCCCATGGCGACACGCCGGCCCGTTCGATCCTGTTCTGCCGCGAAAAAAACGTCGAACGCGAGATCTGGGACGGCTTCCGTTACGGCCCGGCGGCTGCGCTCGACGCCTTCGGCTTCGACGAGGCGTATCCGATCGGCGAACTCGATGCGCAGATGGCGCGCCTGCTGGCCGACGCGCCTGCCCTGTACTACGCCGTCGCGTCCAACGCCGCGCTCGATGCCCAGGTCGCCGGCTGGCTGAAAGCGGTGCGCGCCCAGTCGCGCAGCGGCGTTACCGCGCCCGGGCGCACGCCACCACCTGCTGCCGCTGCTCGACGAGATGCGCCTGCTGAAGGACGAGACCGAGCAGGCGCTGATGCTGCGCGCCGCCACGATTTCCGGCGCCGCCCACGTGCGCGCGATGCGCGCCGCGCGCCCCGGCATGTTCGAGTACGAACTCGAAGCCGAGCTGCTGTACGCCTTCCGCAAGAGCGGCGCCCAGTTCCCGGCCTATACCCCGATCGTCGCCAGCGGCGCCAACGCCTGCGTGCTGCACTACAGCGCCAACAATGCGCACATGCGCGACGGCGACCTGGTGCTGATCGACGCCGGCTGCGAATTCGACAGCTACGCGGCCGACATCACGCGCACCTTCCCGGTCAACGGACGCTTCACGCGAGCCGCAGAAAACCGCTGTACGAACTGGTGCTGCGCGCCCAGGACGCGGCCTTGCAGGCGATCGTGCCGGGCCGGCCCTACAGCGGCGTGCACGAGGCGGCCTTGACAGGTGCTGGCCGAGGGCATGCTCGATGTTGGACTGCTCGACAAGGCGGCCTGGGGCAGCGTCGAGAATGTGCTGGCCGAACGCGCCTACACCCCCTTCTACATGCACGGCACCGGCCACTGGCTGGGACTGGACGTGCACGACACCGGCAGCTACCGCGATCTTGCGCTGGAAGGAAAGCCGTCGCGCGCCCTCGCTTCCCGGCATGGCGCTGACGGTCGAACCGGGCATCTATGTCCGGCCCGGCCCCGGCGTGCCGGAACAGTTCTGGAACATCGGCATCCGCATCGAGGACGACGTGATCGTCGGCGAAGCGGGCGCGCGCGTGCTGTCCGGCGCGGCGCCCAAGACGGTCGATGAAATCGAAACCCTGATGGCGGAGCGCTGATGGAAGAGCACAAAGAGAATGTCGATGTCGCGATCTGCGGCGCCGGCCCGGTCGGCCTGGCGCTGGCCGCCCTGCTGACGCGGCGCGGCGTCGAAGGTGCGCGCATCGCCCTGATCGACGCCCGCGCACTGGGCCAGTCGATCTCGGATCCGCGCTCGATCGCGCTGGCCTGGGGCAGCCGCATGCTGCTGGAAGAAGTCGGCGCCTGGTCCTTCCCGGCCACGGCGATCCACACCATCCACGTCTCGCGCCGCGGCCAGCTGGGACGCAGCCTGCTGGACCGCGCCGAACACAAGCTCGACGGCGCTCGGCTACGTCGACGCGCTATGGCGACGTGGTCGATGCGCTGGCGCGCGCAGTCGAGCGTGCCGGCGTGCAGGTGATCCGCCCGGCGCGCGTGGCCAGCGTCGAGGAGACGGCCGACCACGTGGCGCTGGCGCCTCGACGACGGCCGCACGATCACGGCGCAAGTGGCGGTTGGCGCCGAAGGCGGCGTGTTCGGCCAGCAGGAAGACAAGGCGCAGACGCGCGATTACGGCCAGAGCGCGGTGATCGCACGGGTGTCGGCCGCCACGCCGATCCCGCACCGCGCTTTCGAACGCTTTACGAACGAAGGCCCGCTGGCCCTGCTGCCGCAGGAAGGCGCCGACGGCTTTCAGTATGCGCTGGTCTGGTGCGTCCAACCCGAGCGCGCCGAGGCCTTGCAGGCGATGGAGGAAGCGCGCTTCCTGCACGAACTGGGCGAGGCCTTCGGCGGCCGGCTGGGGAAGTTTACAAAAGTGTCGGCGCGCTTCGCCTATCCGCTCGGCCTGAACGCCGAACCGCACGCCACCGCGCGCACGGTCGCCATCGGCAACGCCGCGCAGACGCTGCATCCGGTGGCGGGACAAGGGCTGAACCTCGGCCTGCGCGACGCCGCCGTGCTGGCGCGCCTGCTGGCGCGCTGTGCCGGGCCGGAAGGGGTCAAGCGCTTCCTCGACGAACGCGCGCAGGACCGCAAGCTGACGATTGCGCTGACCGACGCGATGGCAAGGGCCTTTGTCGGCAGCGGGCCGCTGCAATCGGTGCTGGGCCTGGGACTGGCGGCGCTCGACCGTTGTTCAGCCGGCGCGCACCATGCTGGGGGAATTGATGATGTACGGCCGCAGCGCGGCGGCTCGGCGTTGCTGCCCACGGTAGGGTGGGCGCCCCGTGCCCACGCGGACGTTTGCGCCGTGTTGGCCCATGGCGCGTTTCCAAAGTTTGACCGCGTGCGCGTGAACCGTGCCAACGTGACGCGACGTTCCGCGTGGGCACAGGGCGCCCACCCTACATCAATCCACCGCCTTCACCATCGACTCGATCACCTTCTTCGCGTCGCCAAACACCATCATCGTGTTCGGCATGTAGAACAAATCGTTGTCCAGCCCCGCATACCCCGAGGCCATCGAGCGTTTGTTCACGATGATGCTTTTCGCCTTATACGCTTCCAGGATCGGCATCCCCGCGATCGCCGACTTCGGATCTTTCGCCGCAGGGTTGACCACGTCGTTCGCGCCCAGCACCAGCACCACGTCGGTCTGGCCGAATTCGCCGTTGATGTCTTCCATCTCGGCCACCTGGTCGTAGGGCACCTCGGCTTCGGCCAGCAGCACGTTCATGTGGCCCGGCATGCGCCCCGCCACCGGGTGGATCGCGTAGCGCACGTTGACGCCGTGTTCGGTCAGCTTGTCGACCAGCTCCTTGACCGAGTGCTGGGCGCGCGCCACCGCCAGGCCATAGCCGGGAACGATGATCACGGATTCCGCGTTCTGCAGGATGAAGGCGGCGTCTTCGGCCGAGCCGGATTTGACCGGCCGCTGTTCCTTCGCGCCGCCCGTGTCGGCCACCGCTTCGCCGCCAAAACCGCCCAGGATCACGTTGAAGAAGGAGCGGTTCATCGCCTTGCACATGATGTAAGAGAGGATCGCGCCGGAAGAACCGACCAGCGAACCGGCGATGATCAGCATCGAGTTATTCAGCGAGAAGCCGATGCCGGCCGCGGCCCAGCCCGAGTAGGAGTTGAGCATCGATACCACCACCGGCATGTCGGCGCCGCCGATCGGGATGATGATCAGCACGCCCAGCACGAACGACAGCGATCGCCATGATGGCGAACGGCGTCCAGGCCGGCTCCACCGCATCCGAGAAGCAGAACACCAGGCCCAGCGCGATGAGGGCGATCGCAATGACCAGGTTCAGGATGTGCTGGCCGGCGAAGCGCACCGGCGCGCCCTGGAACAGGCGGAATTTGTACTTGCCCGAGAGTTTGCCGAAGGCGATGACGGAACCGGAGAAGGTGACGGCGCCGACGAAGGTGCCGATGAAGAGCTCCAGCCGGTTCCCGAACGGCAGCGCGCTGCCGCGCGTGGCGATATTGAAGGCCCAGGGCTCGGCCACGGCGGCGATCGCGATGCACACGGCCGCCAGGCCGATCAGCGAGTGCATGGCCGCGACCAGTTCCGGCATCTTGGTCATCTCGACCTTCTTCGCCGCATAGGCGCCGATCGCGCCGCCGACCACCACGCCCAGCAGCACCAGGGTAAATCCCATGCCGCCGCGCGCGCCGTTCGCCGCCGCCGCGAACTCCGCCTGCAGCTTGAAGATCAGCGCCACCGTGGTGACGGCGGCGATCGCCATGCCGGCCATGCCGAAGGTATTGCCCATGCGCGCAGACGACGGCGACGACAGCCCCTTTAACGCCTGGATGAAGCAGACCGAGGCGACCAGATAAAGCAGCGTGACCACATTCATGCTGATGTAGTTCATGCAGCCTCCTTCTGGGCCGTGACCGCCTTGCAGCCTTTGGGTTCCTTCTTCTTGAACATCTCCAGCATGCGCTGGGTGACCAGGAAGCCGCCGAACACGTTCACTGCCGCCAGGGCGACCGCGATCGTCCCCATGGTCTGGCCGAGTACGCCCTTCGGTGAGGCCGGCGGCCAGCATGGCGCCGACGATGATGATGGCGGAGATGGCGTTCGTGACCGCCATCAGCGGCGTATGCAGCGCCGGGGTGACGGTCCAGACGACGTGGTAGCCGACGTAGATCGCCAGCACGAAGATGATCAGGTTGATGATGGTGTGGCTGATTTCCATGTGCGTCTCCTTCTCATGTTTCGCAACAGCTTCGCCGTCATGGCAGAGCAGCGTCGCGCGCACGATCTCGTCCTCGCGGTCGATGATGAACTTGTCTTCCTTGTCGATGACGAGCTTCAGGAAGTCGAGCACGTTGCGCGCGTACAGGGCCGAGGCGTCGGCCGCGACCAGGGCGGCCAGATTCGGCTCGCCGATGATGTAGCACGCCATGCTTGACGACCGTCTTGTTCAGTTCCGTCAGCGGGCAGTTGCCGCCCTGCTCGATCGCCATGTCGACGATCACCGAGCCGGGCTTCATGGCCATCACCGTTTCTTCGCGAATCAGGATCGGCGCCGCGCGGCCCGGAATCAGGGCGGTGGTGATGATGATGTCGGCCAGCTTGGCGCGTTCGTGCACCAGCTCTCCCTGCCGCGGCATCCAGTCGGCCGGCATCGGGCGCGCATAGCCGCCGACGCCTTGCGCGATCTCGCGCTCTTCGTCGGTAATGAAAGGGACGTCGATGAACTTGGCGCCGAGCGACTCGACCTGCTCTTTCACGGGCGGGCGCACGTCGGACGCTTCGATCACGGCGCCCAGGCGTTTCGCCGTGGCGATCGCCTGCAGGCCGGCCACGCCGACGCCCATGATCAGCACGCGCGCGGCCTTGACGGTGCCGGCGGCCGTCATCAGCATCGGCATGAAGCGTTGATAGGTGTTCGCAGCGAGCATCACGGCCTTGTAGCCGGCGATGTTCGCCTGCGAGGACAGCACGTCCATCGATTGCGCGCGCGAGATGCGCGGCGCCGCTTCCAGGGCGAAGGCCGTCAGGCCGGCTGGCCGCCATGGCGGCGATGTTGTCGTTATCAAAAGGGTTGAGCATGCCGACCAACACCGTGCCGGGCCGCATGGCGGCGCGTTCGAGCTCGTTCGGGGCGCGTACTTTCAGGACCATGTCCGCGCCAAACGCCTCCTCGGCGCTGACGATGGTGGCGCCGGCGGCGGCGTAGGCGTCGTCGGTGACGGCCGCATGCAGGCCGGCGCCCGACTGCACCACGACCTGGTGTTTGGACGCCAGTTTTTTCACTGTTTCCGGAGTTGCCGCTACGCGGGTCTCGCCCGGCCGTGTTTCGGCCGGAATGCCGATTCTCATGCATCCCTCCTTCATGTTGGTGTTCTGTTCACAATCTACCACGTAAACATGGCCTATTTGGCATTCCTTGCGGCTAGCTCTGCCGGGCGCATGCTTTGCGGGTAAATACGATACAGATGGGACACAAAGAGCCCTTTTTTTGTATCAAATCGATGCGATTGACGCTTTTTTGTTGCACTGCACAGGTACTGGCAAGCAACCATTTGTCGGTCGCTGTAGAATGTCGGCTCATTTGTCGAGGACGCGCATGACCCATACCTTCAGACCGTCAGTCACCGTTGCCGCCATCATCGAAAGGGATGGGCGTTTCCTCCTGATCGAGGAAGAGACGAGCGAAGGCATCAAGCTGAACCAGCCGGCCGGCCACCTCGACCCGGGCGAATCGCTCGAGCAGGCAGTCATGCGCGAGTCCATCGAAGAGACCGCGCACGAATTCATCCCGACCGGCCTGGTGGGCATGTACATGTCGCGCTATTACTCGAAGTCGCGCAATGCCGACATCACCTATTTGCGCTTCACCTTCTGCGGCACCGCCGGCAAGCAGTACGACCAGCCGCTCGACGACGGCATCCTGCGCACGCTGTGGATGACGCGCGACGAGATCGCCGCATCGAGCGAGCGCCATCGCAGCCCGATCGTCCTGCAATGCGTGGACGATTACCTGGCCGGCCGCCGCACCGACCTGGCCCTGCTCTACACCCACCCGTCGGTGTTCGAAGACGGGCTGACCAACTAACGGACGTACCATGAGCAAGAAAAAAGTCGTGATCGGGATGTCGGGCGGAGTCGACTCCTCGGTCGCGGCCTGGATGCTGAAGGAACAAGGCTATGAAGTCATCGGCCTGTTCATGAAGAACTGGGAAGACGACGACGATTCCGAATACTGCTCGACGCGCCAGGACTGGATCGACGCGGCCAGCGTGGCCGACGTGGTCGGGGTCGACATCGAAGCGGTGAATTTCGCCGCCGAGTACAAGGACCGCGTGTTCGCCGAATTCCTGCGCGAATACCAGGCCGGCCGCACGCCGAACCCGGACGTGCTGTGCAACGCCGAAATCAAGTTCAAGGCCTTCCTCGACCACGCGATGAAGCTCGGCGCCGACCTGATCGCCACCGGCCACTACGCACGCGTGCGCGAAAATGCAGTCGGCAAGTTCGAGCTGCTGAAGGCCTTCGACCACACCAAGGATCAGAGTTATTTCCTGCACCGCCTGAACCAGGCGCAGCTCTCGAAATCGCTGTTCCCGCTGGGCGAAATCCCGAAGACCGAAGTGCGCCAGATCGCGGAAAAGCTGAAACTGCCGAACGCGGCGAAGAAGGATTCGACCGGCATCTGCTTCATCGGCGAGCGCCCGTTCCGCGACTTCCTGAACCGCTACCTGTCGCACAAGCCGGGGCCGATGAAGCTCGACAACGGGCAAGTCGTCGGCGAACACATCGGCCTGTCGTTCTACACGCTGGGCCAGCGCAAGGGCATCGGCATCGGCGGCCTGAAATCGCACCGGAATGCCGACGGCACCAGCGAGCCGTGGTTCGTCGCGCGCAAGGATATCGAGAACAACACGCTGTACATCGTGCAGGGTCATGATCATCCGTGGCTGCTGTCAAACCGGCTGGAAGCGGGCCAGGCCAGCTGGGTCGCGGGCGAAGCGCCTGCCAGCGGGCTGCTGTCGGCCAAGACGCGCTACCGCCAGTCGGACATGGCGTGCACGGTCGCCGCCGATGGGCTTGACGCGCTTCGCGCTCGATTTCATGGAGCCGCAATGGGCGGTCACGCCGGGGCAGTCGGCCGTGCTGTATGACGGCGATATCTGCCTGGGCGGCGGCATCATCGACGGCGCCAGCAAGGCGCAGTAAGTCGGGTGGGCTCTCGAGCCCACGCGTACGGCTACGATTCAAGCGCAGGCCAGCTGCGCGCCCTGCCGCGCCCCTCGCGGCCGCGCCAGCGTCCACTCGGCGCAAATCCATTCTTCGAACTGCCTGCGGCGCCATCGGGCGCGCGTACAGATAACCCTGCACCTGGTCGCAGCCGGCGCCGGCCAGGAAGCGCGCCACCGGCGCCGTCTCCACGCCCTCGGCCACGACCAGCTGCCCGAGGTCGTGCGAGAGCTTGATCATGGTCGCCACCAGCGCGCGCTTGCGTTCGTCCGTGTCGAGGTCGCTTCACGAAGCTCTGGTCGATCTTGACCACCTTCGCCGGCACGCTCTGCAGATAGGCCAGGCTGCTGTAGCCGGTGCCGAAATCGTCGATCGCCAGCTGCACGCCGCCCGCAGCCAGGGCGTCCAGCGTGGCGGCGGCCAGCGTGCGGTTGCTCATCAGCGCGCTTTCCGTGATTTCGATGGCCAGCGCGTCCGGCGCCAGGCCGTGCGCGCGCAGGCGCGCCAGCACGTGGGCGCAGAAATCCGGTTCGAGCAGGTTCACGGCCGACACGTTGACCGCCAGCTGGGTCACCAGGCCGGCACGCTGCCAGGTCGCCAGCTGGCGCAGCGCGCGTTCCAGCACCCAGCGCGTGGTCGCGCGCGCCAGCGAGGTCTGTTCGATCACGGGAATGAATTCGCCCGGCGAGATCTCGCCCAGCGTCGGATGGCGCCAGCGCAGGAGCGCCTCGGCGCCGACGCAGCGCGCCGGTCGTCAGCTCGATCTTCGGCTGGAACACCAGGCGCAGCTGGCTGTCGTCCTCGAGCGCGGCGCCGAAGTCGTTGGCGACCCGGAAGCGGCGCAGGAAGGCGGCATTCTGCTCGGCCGAGAAGACGCGCACCCGGTGCGAGCCGTCGATGGCGTCGTGCGCGGCGCTGTACATGTCGCGCAGCAGCTCGGCCGGGTCGACGCCTGGCCGGTGGCGAAGGGCGCCACGCCGACGGTGGCGGTGGTGACGAAGCGGGCGCTGGTGCTGTCGGCGCGCAGCGCGATCCAGGCGCCGAGCCAGTCGCAAAAGCGCGCCAGGTCCGCGCCCGGCTCGGCCAGGAAGGCGAACTGGAACGGGGCCACGTGGTACAGCTTGCGCGTCGGGCCCGAGCGCCGCGCGCAGCATGCGCGCCGCCTCGCAGACGATGTCGTCGATGACGCCGGTGCCGAGCGCGCGCACCGCGCTGCTCATCTGCCCGGGCGTGGCCAGGTTCACCAGCGCCGCCAGGCGCGCTTCGCCGCCCGGACGGTCGATCGCCAGGTCGGCGAGGTCGTCGACGAACTGGTGGCGGTTCGGGATGCCGCTGACCGGGTCGATGCGGCCGATCGCGTGCTGCAGTTCGATCTGGGCCATCACCATCGCCGCCAGGTCGGCCAGCCCGGTGCGTTCCTGGGCGCTGATCGCGCGCGGTTCGATACCGACCACGCACATCGATCCCAGGCAGTAGCCGTCGCGCGTCATCAGGGGCGCGCCGGCATAGAAGCGGGCGCCGGTGCCTGCCAGGGTGCTGTCGCGGTAGGCCGCGCTGGCGCGCAAGTCGTCGATCACCAGCATCTGGTTGGTGCCGGTGACTTCGGCGCAGGGCGCATCATGGCGCGGCATGCGATCGGTCTCCACGCCGACGCGCGACTTGAACCACTGGCGGTCGACGTCGGTGAGCGACACCGCCGCGATCGGCAAGCCGAACAGCTGGGCAGCCATCCGCGTGATGCGGTCGAACGCCTCGTTGGAGGGCGTGTCGAGCAGGTCGAGCTTGCGCAGTGCGTCGAGACGGGCTGCTTCCAGCTGGGCCGGCGGATGTTGACTCATGGCGGGGGACTTTCTTGACGCGTTGTGCGGCAGATATGACGAAAATGATGAGGTCGTTCATTTTGATCGTCGAATTTCCCTGCGTCAACTTAATTATCGCTGAATTGACACGTAAATACGCATCACTGTGTCCAAAAAACCATCCGATCGGCTCAAACATCATCAATTCCGGCATTTCATTCTTGTCGCTCAAGTAAAATGCTGCACAAATATTTCTTAAATGGAATAAATGCCATGGTTTTAACTTGCCCGGATCAGGGAGACGATCCGATCCTCACCACGCGCGAAGCGGCCAAACTGCTCGGCATTGCGGTGAGTACGGCGCAGCAATGGATCGAAAACGGGGTGCTGCCGGCCTGGAAGACGCCGGGCGGCCACCGCCGCGTGCGCCTTTCCGACGTCAGCGCGCTGCTGCGCGAACGCGCGCGGCCCGGGCGCGCATGCCGGCGACGCCCACGATTTCCTGCCCGACGCCGCCTGCGCCCTGCCCGGCCACGAACACGCGCGCCTGATCGCCCTGCGCGCAACCGGCCTGCTCGACAGCGAAGCGGAAGCCGTGTTCGACCGCCTGACCTGGCTCGCGACCCAGGTCACCGATTGCCCGATCGCGCTGCTGTCGCTGGTGACGGCGCGCCGCCAGTGGTTCAAGTCGCGCGTCGGTTTCGACCTGCCGCAGACCGCGCGCGAGGATGCCTTCTGCAGCCATACGATCGCCCAGGACGCGCCGCTGGTCGTGCCGGACGCCCTGCTCGACGCCCGCTTCCGGCACAACCCGCTGGTGACGGGCGAACCGCACCTGCGTTTTTATGCGGGCTTTGCGCTGGTCGACGCCCAGGGCTACCGGCTCGGCGCCCTGTGCGTGATGGACCGCGAACCGCGCCGCCTGCGCGAGCGCGAGATGCGGGCGCTGGGCGAATTGACGGCGATCGCGGCCGAGGAAATCAGGCGCCGCTAGGGCCGGCCTGCTGCTTGCGCACCACCGCGATGACGGTGTTGCGGATGGTGTTGAGCACCGTATCGGCCTTGAACGGCTTGACGATGAAGCCGTGCACGCCGCGCGCCAGCGCAGCCTGGATGGTGGGCGCGTCGAGCGTGCCCGAGACCATGAAGACCAGGGTTTTCGGGAGCGAAGCGCGCAGCTGCTCGACGACCTCGCTGCCATCCTCGACCTGCTCGCGCGCGATGCACATGATCTGCGGACGGAATTTATTCGCCAGCACCAGCGCCGCGCAGGCCGGTGTGGGTCTGGCCGACGACCTCGTAGCCGCCGTCCATCAGCACGGTATTCAACAGGCCGCGCGAAATCGCGTTCGAATCGACGATGACTGCTTTGAGCATTCCGGGTCCTTCTCGTTCAATGTGATGTCGTAGGCCAGCGACTTCCAGGTGACGCCAAGTTTCACGTCCGTTTTCAGGGTCACCAGCTGGCGCGACAAATACAGGATCTCGCGCTCGGCGCGCAGGCGCTCGCCCAGCGGCGTCTTCAAGATGCCGGCGCCGGCCATCACCGCATCCAGGCTGCCGTAGGCATTGAGCAGGCGCGCCGCCGTCTTCATGCCGATCTTCGACACGCCCGGCACGCCGTCGGTGGCGTCGCCCATCAGCGCCAGTAAATCGTGCAGCAGTTCCGGCGCCACGCCGAACTTGTTGCGCACCCAGGGGTCGTCATGCCACTCGTTCTTGAAATGATCCCACACCAGGGCGCCGTGCGCGATCAGGACGTGCAGGTCCTTGTCGGTGGTGGCGACGATCGCTTCTCCGCGGTTCTCGTTCAGCCAGCGCATGACGCAGGTGGCGACGACGTCGTCGGCCTCGACCTCGGGCAGCATCGCCACCGGCACCCCGGCCGTGCGCAGGCGCTCCTGGAACTCGGGCAGCGCCTCGCGCAGTACCGACGGCATCGGCGCGCGGTGCTCGCGGTAGCGCGGGTACAGCGCGTGGCGCCAGGTCTGGCCGCCGTAGTCGAAGGCGGCCAGCACGTGGGTCGGCGCATGCGTCTCGAGCAGGTTGCGAAACGAAGAAAACGCGTGGCGCAGGGCGATGCCGGCCTTCAGGTCGGAGTCGGGCTCCGGGCTGGCTTCGTAGACCCGGCGCACGATGTTCAGTCCGTCGATCGCGAGCAGCTTGGCCATGCTTTTACCTCGCGTAGGCGTACTCGCCGCCGCGCTCCAGCGCCCGCGCGTAGGCCGGACGCGCGTGGATGCGCTGCAGGAAAGCGGTCAGGCGCGGGTATTGCGCGCCCAGGCCTGCGCGCGAGGCGGCCGCCTCCAGCGGAAAACTCATCTGGATGTCGGCGGCGGTGAGTTCGCTGCCGGCGAACCAGTCGCGCGTGGCCAGTTCGGACTCGAGGTAGTCGAGCTGGTTCTTGATGTTCGGGTTCACCAGCGTGTCCTTCACCTTGCGCGCGATGCCGCGTGCGATCGGCTTGGCGAAGAACGGCATCGGCCCGTTTTCGATCCGGTCGAACACGAGCTTCATCAGCAGCGGCGACATCGCCGAGCCTTCGGCGAAGTGCAGGAAGAAGGTGTACTTCAGTTTTTCCGGCGTGCCGGCGGCGGGAACGAAGCGCCCGTTGCCGTAGCGTTCGACCAGGTATTCGACGATCGCGCCCGACTCGGCCACGACGGTATCGCCATCGGTGATCACGGGCGACTTGCCGAGCGGGTGGATCGCTTTCAGTGCGGGCGGCGCCAGCATCGTCTTCGGGTCGCGCTGGTACTTCTTGATCTCGTAGGGCAGGCCCAGCTCTTCGAGCAGCCAGAGGATGCGCTGCGAGCGCGAATTGTTCAGGTGATGGACGGTGATCATGGGCGCGCGGGCGAAGAACGAAGGAGCATCAGCTTAGCACTGTTGCGTCCTTACCAAAAGGCAGGCTGTCCTCTAATCGACGCGACGGCTCAGCCGCTCAACGCTTCTGGTGCAATTTGATGACGGGGTGCTTGCTGCCCTGCGGGCGGCGTGAGCTCTTCCGGCGTCTCGCAGGTATTGCAACTCTTGCAGCCGCCGCCGCAGCTGTCGGCGGTGTCGAGCCAGCGCACGAGCCTGGAATCGGCGCCGCCGCGCGAGAGGCGGTTGACGATGGCGATGCGCCAGGCGGACGGCAGGTATTTGGCGCCGACGTAGACGGCGGCAAACACGACGACCAGCGCGACGACCAGTTCCTGCCACATCTCAGCCTCCGCCCAGCGCCAGCGCGACGCGGTAGGTGATGAAGGAGGCCGTGTAGGCAAGCGCGAACATGTAGCCGGCCATCATCCAGGCGTATTTCGCGCTGCCGGTTTCGCGGCGCACCACCGACAGGGTCGGCGATGCACTGGGGCGCATACACGTACCAGGCCAGCAGGGACAAGGCGGTGGCCAGCGACCACGAGCCGGCGATCAGCGGGCCCAGGGTATTCGCCACTTCGTCGCCCGAGCCGGCCAGCGCGTACACGGTGCCGAGCGCGCCGACCGCCACTTCGCGCGCGGCCATGCCGGGCACGAGGGCGATGCAGATCTGCCAGCCGAAGCCGATCGGCTCGAAAATCACGGCCAGCGCGCGGCCCAGCATGCCGGCCACGCTGTAATAGATCGGCGGTTGCGTCGCGCCTTCCGGGGCGCCCGGGAAGCTCGACAGGAACCAGAGCAGCACCATCAGCGTGAGGATCAGGGTGCCGACGCGGGTCAGGAAGATCTTCGCGCGTTCCCACAGGCCGAGGGCGAGGGTTTGCAGGTGCGGCCAGTGGTAAGCCGGCAGTTCGAGCAGCAGCGGATGCTGGCCGCCGCCGCTGCGGCGCTTCATGTACCAGGCCACGCCCATGGCGCTGACGATGCCGAGCGCGTACAGCGCGAACAGCACCAGGCCCTGCAAATTGAAGATGCCGACCTCGCGCGCCGGGAATGAAGGCGGCGATGATCAGGGCGTAGACGGGTAGTCTCGCCGAGCAGGTCATCAGCGGCGCGATCATGATCGTCACCAGGCGGTCGCGCGGGTTCTGGATCGTGCGCGCGGCCATCACACCGGGAATCGCGCAGGCGAACGACGACAGCAACGGGAATGAAGGCGCGCCCGGACAGCCCGACGCCGCCCATCATGCGGTCGAGCAGGAAGGCCGCGCGCGGCAGGTAGCCGCAGTCTTCCAGGATCAGGATGAAGAAGAACAGGATCAGGATCTGCGGCAGGAACACGAGCACGCCGCCGACGCCGGCGATGATGCCGTCCACGATCAGGCTGCGCAGCGGGCCTTCGCGGCATGGCGCCTCCGACCCAGGCGCCGATGCGTTCGACGCTGCCGGTGATGAAATCCATCGGCGCCTCGGCCCAGCTGAACACGGCCTGGAAGATGATGAACATCAGCGCGGCCAGCAGGATCGGGCCGATCACCGGATGCAGCACCACCTGGTCGATTTTCTCGGACAGGTTGCCGGTGTCGTGCGCATAGCTGACGCAGGCGTCGAGGATGCGGCGCACTTCGCGCTGGGTCTGTTCGACCGGCACGGCGTCGATGCTGGACAGGGGCAGCGGCGTGGCCGGTTCCAAAGGCATGCGGTCGAGCGCTTCGAGCAGCGCCTGCTCGCCGCCGGCCTGGATCGCGACCGTCTCGACCACCGGCATGCCCAGTTCCTGGGCCAGTTTGACGGTATCGATCTCGATGCCGCGCTTTTTGGCGACGTCGACCATGTTCAGGGCGAGCAGCATCGGCAGGCCGAGGCGCTGGATTTCCAGCACCAGGCGCAAATTCAGGCGCAGGTTCGTTGCGTTGACGACACAGACGACGGCGTCCGGCGCCTGTTCACCGGCGCGCAGGCCGGCCACGACGTCGCGCGTGATGGCTTCGTCGGGGGTTTGGGCGGACAGGCTGTAGGCGCCGGGCAGGTCGAGCACGCGCAGCGCGCGCCCGGCCGGGGAGGTAAAACTGCCCTCCTTGCGTTCGATGGTGACGCCGGCGTAGTTCGCGACCTTCTGGCGCGCGCCGGTGAGGCGGTTGAACAGCGCGGTCTTGCCGCAGTTCGGATTGCCGAGCAATGCGATCAGGGGCGACCGCGCCGCCACCTGTTGTTCCATGACGCCCATCGATTATTCCGGCTGGATCGAGACGAGCGCGGCCTCGAACTTGCGCAGGGCGAAGGTCGATTCGCCGACTTTGACGGCGACCGGGCCGCCAGGCAGGCCGCGTTTGAGCATGCGGATGCGTTCGCCCGGCACGAAGCCCAGCTCCATCAGGCGGCGTGCCACGTCCTGCCCGCCCAGTGCGTGCGGCGCAAGGTGGATCACGGTCGCACTCTGTCCGGCCTTGAGGGCGTCGAGTGTGGTCAAAGTGGGGACTAGGGTCATGGCGGCGTTCCGGTATATAGCGCGAGCTGTAGCGCTGATGAGACAGATACTAGCATCATAAACCTAAATGGGAATTATTTCTATTTGGCGGAATGATCACACAACAAAACCGCTTGCGTTCATCGAAAAATTTCCTCAGAATAGAACACGAATGAGAACGATTCTCATTATTAGCTTGATAACTCAGTGCTTAGTTCACACTATTCCAGGGGCTGCTTCGATGATCGTCTGTGTCTGCAACAACATCTCCGACCGTGAAATCCGCCAGGCGGTCGACCTCGGCATCACCTCGATCGCCGCCCTGCGCGTCGAACTGGGACTGGGCACCGACTGCGGCACCTGCATCAGCTATGCCCGCGAAGTGCTGCACGAAGCCCTCGACAGCAAAACCGTTGTTACCGAACTGAGTTTCCGGGCCTCGCAACCGGCATGATCGTCTCCCCCGTGCGCTTTTGTTATGCCATTTGCTATGATGTGAACAACCAAACAAAAGGCACATCATGAAGGGCGATCCCAACGTCATCCGGCTGCTCAACGCGCAGCTGACCAACGAGCTCACCGCCGTCAACCAGTACTTCCTGCATGCGCGCATGTACCGGCACTGGGGTTTCTTCAAGCTCGGCAAGAAGGAATACGACGAATCGATCGGCGAAATGAAGCACGCCGACAAGCTGATCGACCGCATCCTGATGCTCGACGGCCTGCCCAACCTGCAGGCGCTGCATAAACTCCTGATCGGCGAAAACACCGAGGAAATGCTGGCCGCCGACCTGAAACTCGAGCGCGCCGCCCAGCTGACCGTCAAGGAAGGCATCGCCGCCGCCGAAGCTGCCGCCGACTACGTCTCGCGCGATCTGCTGCTGATGATCCTGGAAGACACCGAAGAGCATATCGAATGGCTCGAGACCCAGCTCGACCTGATCGTGAAGGTCGGGATCCAGAATTATCTGCAGAGCCAGATGGTCGAGTAACAACGGCCCATCCGTTGTGCCGGGGGACGCTCAAGCGTTCCCCCGCCTCCTGCGTCACCCACACCGGCGCCGACCACAACACGTTGCCGTCCGTCTGCGTCACCTTCGCATAATAGAAATGCGCGCCGACCGCACGGCGTGAAGCGCACGCTCGCTTCGTCCGCCATCTGCGTCACCATCCCGCCGCGCCCCGGCACCCCTTCCATGATCGCCACCGAGGCGACCTGCTTGCCCGCCGTGCTGGCGAAGTTCGCCACCAGGGTCAACGGCCCGCTATTCGTGAACCGCTCGCCCATCATGCGGCCGTTGGCGGTCAGCACCAGCTGCGAATTTTTATCCATGGTCGCGAACACGCGCCGCGCTTTTAACGCATCGATGAAGCTGGCCTGGC
This sequence comes from uncultured beta proteobacterium, assembly GCA_963729765.1. Taxonomy (GTDB): domain Bacteria; phylum Pseudomonadota; class Gammaproteobacteria; order Burkholderiales; family Burkholderiaceae_D; genus Telluria. The sequence continues at coordinate 127,934 of CAVSPL010000025.1, forward strand.
TCAAGGGCGTGCCGTTCGGGATCAACACGCCGGTGCGGTTGGTGTAGGCCGTGCCCCAGTTGGCGCAGTGGTTGTCCTGGTTGGTGCTGAAGGCCACGTGGTAGCCCGCTTCGAGCACCTTGTTGCAGGCGGCCTCGAAATTGCTGCGGCGGGTCTCGGTCTCGCTGTCGTTGACGGAGAAGGCCGTGCTGTTGACCACTTCGCACAGGGCCATCGCTTCGTCGCCGTCCGGCGTATAGCCGAGCGCCACGCCGTTCACGAGGAACTGGTCTTTGGTGGCGGGATGGTTGAACTGGCCGACCCAGCCGCGTTCGCGCATCAGGGTGTAGAGCGCCGCGTAATCGCTGCGCGGCGTCAGCACGTCGGCCAGCAGCTCGCCCTGGCGTTCTTTTCCCAGCCCAGCAGCTGGTCGCTGTTGAAAATATTGAGGTGGCCGCCCTTGTTGATGACGCCCCACTCCATGCCGTACACGGCCAGGAAGTCGGGATGCGCGGCGTTGAAGCTGCTCGCAATGTCCAGCCCTTTGCGGTACAGCGCTTTCGCCGCGGCCGGGTCGGCATCGGGCGGGCTGCCGGCCGAGCCGTCGTACATGTGGTTGTGCTCGGACGCGACCAGGATGTCGAGGCCGTGGGCGCGCGCATAGCCGAAGGCGGCATCGGGCCCGTATTTCGCCTCCAGCGGCTCTTGCGCGCCCTTGCAATCGGTCGAGCTCGGCGCCGCCGTCGCTGTGGTTGGTCTGGCTGTGCAGGTTGCCGAAATAAACGGTGTAGGGCAGCGCGGCGGGCGCCGGCGCCGCACCGCGGTTGCGCCAGGCGGCCGACCGGCAAGCGGGCTAAAGCGCGGCAGCTTCGGCGCCTGCAGCGCGCCGATCTCGATCTCCCAGGCCTGCTCGTGCAGGTCGGCCGCGGGGACGGTGGATTGGGCATCGCGGCTGGCGGCGCGCAGGCGCACCTGGTAGACGCCGGCGGCCAGCTTGCCGGCATCCTGGCCGGACCAGGGCACGCTGACGGTGACCGGCGTCTCGGCGCAGCGGCGTGCTGTCCTTCCAGCGGCGGACGACGGCGCCGCGCGGCGAGATCAGTTCGAGCTGCCAGTCGACGACCTGCGCCTGGCGCGCGTTCGGATAATCGAAGGACAGGGTGAAGGTGCGCGCCTCGCCTCGCGCCGGGTCGGCCGCGCGGTACGGCGCATACAAGGTGGCTTCGAATTCGCTGTGTTCGTCGATGACTGCGCAGGCGGCCGGGGCGCAGCAGCACAGCACAGGAACAACGGCGATGCGGATGGGGGTGTGGAAGATGGTTTTCATGATGCAATTGTTGCAATTGCATCATGACAAGGGCTTGCGCCAGACCGGTATTAGTTGCTAATAATTATATATTTTTTGACAAAAGGACAGCGCTTTCGCTCCGGCGGATGCCCCGAATTAAAAATGGTATTCGGCGCGCACCATCGGCGTGCTGGCGCGCTGGCCGCGGCCGCCGGTCGTGGTGCGGGTGTTGCCGAACTTGTTGTTCCAGAACTGGTATTCGAGGCCGACCCGGAAGCGGTTCTTCGGCTGGCCGATGTCGGCACTCAGGTCGTACATCAGCGCCATGTCGATATTCGTCTCGGCGCCGGTGCCGTTGCCCACTTCGTCGCGCCCCTTGGCGCCGATGAACAGGCCATAGCCTTCGAACGACACCTTCTCGGCGACCGGAATGCCCCAGTTGACCGACAGCGCCGCGTGGGTATCGTAGGTGTAGCGGCCGTTGACGGTCGAGATCGGCGGGAAGGCGCCGCTCGGCGCGTTCGACTCGCGCAGCAGCAGCAGACTGGTATTCAGGAAGCCGGGCACGTCCCACATCAGGGTCGGGCCGGCGACCAGCATGCGCTTGCGCGAGTTGTAGCCGACGTCGTTTTTCGTGTTCCAGTCGAAGCCGAGGGTCAGGCCCGACGCCTTTTACCGGGCCGTAGCGCATCTCGGCGCCGCGCAGGGCGCCGATGTCGAGCAGGTGGCGGTAGACGATATAGGCTTCCTGCGCGCCTTCGTTCTGCGTCAGCGAGGCCGGGTCGGTCTTGTCGGACTGCAGCAGGTCGACGTTGAAGAAATTGCTGCCGTATTTGTAGCCGCTGGCGTGGGTCAGCGCGAAGATGTGCTTCTTGATGTGCTCGGGATTGTAGGGCTCGGCGAAACGGGTGCCGTAGCGCCAGCTGATCGAGGTGTCGCTCCAGTCGGCGGCGCCGGCGGCGCCACAGGACAACAGCAGGGTGGCGCCAAGTGCCAGCAGGGGTTTATTCGTCATGATAGGGTCTTCGAATGAGGTTGTTCATGTTGCGCCGGAATGGCGTCGCGCCTGGGCACGACTTGCAGCTCGACCTGGTGCGTCTTGCCGTCGTCGCTGAGCAGCACCGTATCGCCGCCAACGTCGATGCCGTCGATGCGCAGTGCCGGCGTTTCACCCGCGCTCACCTCGATTGCATAGGTGGTGGCGCGGTAGCGGTAGCGCAGGCGAAAACCCGGCCAGCCGCGCGGCAGTTGCGGCGCCAACACCAGCCGCTCGCCGACGCGCTCGATCCCGAGCAGCGATTCGACGACCAGCCGGTACATCCATCCGGCGGAGCCAGTGTACCAGCTCCAGCCGCCGCGTCCGATATGCGGGGCGGCCGCCAGCACGTCGCCGGCGACCACATACGGCTCCAACCGGTAGCGTTCGCAATCCTCCGGCGTGGCGGCCAGGCGCACCGGATTGAGCATGTCGAACAGTTCCCAGGCGCGCTCGCCCTGCCCCATGCGCGCGAAGGCCATCGCGCCCCACAGCGCCGCGTGCGTCGCCTGGCCGCCGTTCTCGCGCATGCCGGGCGCGTAGCCGCGCATGCTGCCGGGATTCAGGCTGCCGGCCTCGAAGGGCGGATCGAACAGCCGCACCAGGCGCGCTTCGCGCAGCACCAGGCGCGCGTCGACCGCCGCCATCGCGCTCGCCGCGCGCTCGGGACCGGCCGCGCCGGACAGCACGCTCCAGCTCTGCGAGACCAGGTCGATGCGGCATTCGTCGTTGTCCTTCGAGCCGAGCGGGGTGCCGTCGTCGAACCAGGCGCGCCGGTACCATTCGCCATCCCAGGCGTGGTCTTCGAGATGGGTGTTCAGCGCCTGCGCGGCGGCGCGGCAGGTGGTGGCGAAGCCGTAGTCGGCGCGGCGAATGGCCAGTTCGGCGAAGCGCTGCAAGACCTCGATCATGAAGAAGCCCAGCCAGACGCTCTCGCCGCGGCCCTTGGCGCCGACGCGGTCGAGTCCATCGTTCCAGTCGCCGCTGCCGATCAGGGGCAGGCCGTGTTCGCCGAAGCGCAGGCTGTGGCGGATCGCGCGTACGCAATGGTCGTACAGGTCGCCGCGCTGCTGTCGAGCGCGCGCGGCGCATCGAAATACGACTCTTCGCCGAAGGCCAGCGCGCGCCCTTCCAGGTAGGGCGCGGATTCGCCGAGGATGCCGATGTCGCCGGTGGCGCGGATGTAGCGGCAAGTCGCCAGCGGCAGCCACAATAAATCGTCCGAGCAGCGCGTGCGCACGCCGCGGTTCGACGGCGGCTGCCACCAGTGCTGGACGTCGCCCTCGACGAACTGGTGCGCGGCGCACAGCAGCAGGTGTTCGCGCAGCAGTTGCGGGCGCGTGTGCACCAGCGCCATCGCATCCTGCAGCTGGTCGCGGAAGCCGAAGGCGCCGCCCGACTGGTAGTAGCCGCTGCGCGCCCACATGCGGCAGGCCAGCGTCTGGTACACGAGCCAGCCGTTGGCCAGCACGTCGAGCGCCGGGTCGGGCGTTTCGATGCGCACCGCGCCGAGCGTCTCTTCCCAATACGCGTGCACCTGTTCCAGCACGGCGCGCGCCGCCACGCTGCCCTGGTAACGTTCGACCAGTTCGCCAACCGCGCCGCTGGCGGCGCCCAGCATGAACACCAGTTCCTTCTCTTCGCCCGGCGCCAGCTCGAAGGCGACCTGCAAGGCCGCGCACGGGTCGAGCGCGGCGCCCAGGCTGCCGGACAGGCCGGCCCGTCTCAACGCCTGCGGCTGCGCCAGGTTGCCGCCGCGGCCGATGAATTCCATGCGGTCGCAGGTGAAGCCGGCCTCGGCGTCGACCTGGAAGAAGGCGATACGATCGGCGTAATCGCTGTTCCAGGCGCTGCGTGCGCACAGCGCGCCGCTGGCCGCATCGCGTTCGCTCACGACGTGCATCGAGGAGGCGGCGCGCAGTTCGCCGAGCACCCATTCGACATAGCCGGTGGCGGACAGGCGCCGCGACGGCAGCGCTGTCGTTCCTGATCCGCAGCACCATGTATTTGATGGGCGCATCCAGCGACACGAAGCTCGTCAGCTCGGAATGGATGGCATACGCCGTGTGTTCGAAGACGCTGTAGCCGAATCCATGGCGGGTCAGGTAGTCGGCGCCGGAGGGTGCGGGCAGCGCGGTCGGCGACCAGACGACGCCTGTGGCTTCGTCGCGCAGATAAAACACTTCGCCGCCGCGGTCGCCCACCGGGTCGTTTTCCCAGGGCGTCAGGCGCAGTTCGCGGGCGTTGTCGCTCCAGGAATAGGCCTGGCCGCTTTCCGAGATGACGGAACCGAATGTCGGGCTGGCCAGCACGTTCGACCAGGGCGCCGGCGTCGGGCGGCCGGGTGTCAATCGGATGATGTATTCGCGGCCGTCGGGGCTGAAGCCGCCGATGCCGTTGTCGAGCAGGAGTGCGGGCGCCTCCGCCTCGGGCGCGCTCGCCGCGTGGCTCGGCGCAGCCGTCGTCGCGCGCAGGGCCGGCAGGATCGGCGCCGGCGCCGGCGCCCGGTTCAGCTGCTCGGCCAGGCTGCCGCGTTCTTCCAGCAGCACCACGCGCGCAACCGCCTGCATCAGGACGCGGTCCGGTTCCGGTATCTGCTCGAACACCTGCACGAACACGCCGCCTTGCCGGTCGAGCAGCGCGGCCGGGACCATCTCCCTGATCTGCGCGAACGGCGAGCGCTGCGCGCCGCCGCCTCGCCCTCGTCCATCACTGCACCAGATCACCAGGTCGACCTTCAATCCTTTCACGCACCACCAGGCATGGGCCTGCAGCAGCTGGCGTGCCAGCGCGAGCGTGTTGGCGTCATCCACCCGCAGCAGCACGATCGGCAGGTCGCCCGAGATCGCATACGGCCACAGGCCGGACTGGCCGCGGCTGTTGCCGGCGATGAGTTCCGGTGCGGCGCGCAGCGCGCGCTGCGGATAGAGCACGGCGCCGGCCAGGCGCGCGTACAGCTGGGCATCCGCCTCGGTCGTGTTCAAGCCCTGCAGGGTCGACTGCGGCGTGGTTCGCGGCCAGCTCGCAGGCCCGCGTCACGCAGGCGCGGTCCGCATATTTGGCGGCCAGTTGCAGCGCCTCGTCGCGGTTGCCGGCCACGCCCAGCACCAGGTCGATGCTCGCTTCCTCGCCGGGCGCCAGGGTGATCACGCGGCGAATCACCAGCGCCGGGTCGAGCACCGATCCGGCGGCGCCGTTCAGGGGCGTGCGCTCGACCAGGGCCGCGGGCAATGCATTGTTGTTACCGCGCTTGATAAAATCGGCGCGGCTGGTCTCGAAGGAGGTGTCGGCGGCCTGCGCGCCGTGGACCGTCATGGCGTTCACCAGCCAGGGCGTGGATTCTTCCTCCTCGCGCGGCCGGCGCGTGCACAGGATGGCGTTCTGTCCGGCGACGATCTCGCTCTGCACGAAGAGTTTGCTGAAGGCGGGGTGGGCGTCGTCGAAGGCGCTCAAGGCCAGCACCGGCTCGGTGTAGCTGGTCACCTCGATGCGGCGCGCTTCGCTGGACAGGTTGCGCATGCGCGTGCGGCGCAGCTCGACATCGTCGCCCTGCGCCACCACGATCTCGGTGCACAGTTCGATGCCATGGTCGCGCCGCAGCCACTGCGCCCGCCCTTCCGCGAACACGGCTTCGTAATGCTCGGGTTGCACCAGCGTCGGCTGCCAGGCGCCGGACCAGACGTCGCCGCTGTCGAGATCGCGCAGGTAGCAGAACACGCCCCAGTCGTCGCTGGTGGCGTCGAAGCGCCAGCGGGTCAGCGCCCACTCGCCCCAGCGGCTGTAGCCGCCGCCGTCGCTGGTCACCATCACGTGATAGCGCCCGTTCGACAGCAGTTGCACCTGCGGCTGCGCCAGGCCGACGCGCGTGACCGAGCGCTGCGACGCCGGCGCCTCGCGCGGCGCGCTGCGCTGCGCGCCGCTCGCGAATGCGGCCGGCTCGAATGCGCCGCGCAAAGGCACCGGTTCCTGCAGCAGGAGCAAGGCGGCGCGCAGCTCCGGGTCGGCTTCGAAACGCCGCTGCATCGGCGCGCCCGTGCAGCAGGCTGGAGAGCGCGAGCAAACCCATGGCCTGGTGATCGGCGCTGTATGCCTCGCACCACCGCGTGGCGCTGGCCGCGCGGCAGGCGTGCGTGCGTAAAATCGATCGCCTCGTACGAAGCCGTAGCGCCCTGCCGCACCGAGCGCCGCGATGCGCTCCAGGTTGGCGCAGGCCGATTCCGGTGCGACCAGCAAGGCCAGCATGGCCGCATACGGGGCGACCACCAGCTCGGCGCCGAGGCCGCGCTGCACGCCCGCGCCCGGTACGCCGAAGGGGCGCGCTGCAAACTCCACGCTGCTGTCGGCGGCGTCGGACATGCCCCAGGGGATGGCGCTGGCTGTTCGCGTAATCGATCTGGACGCGCACGATGGCGCGGCAGCTGCGGTCGAGCAGCGTGTCGCGGTAGAGCGGCATCACCAGCTGCGGCGCGAGATAGTCGCCCATGGCGCCATGCTGCGACAACAGCAGCAGCTCGTCGCCGACGATGCACAGCTCGCGCTTGAGCGCGTACCAGTGCGCCTGCGGCAGCTGGCCGCGGGCGACGCCGATGTAACTGGCCAGGCGCGCGGTCGATGCGAGCGTATCGCAGGCGGCGGCTTCACGCCGCTTCTGCCTGACGTCGTAACCGGTGGCCAGCAAATTGGTGTCAGGCTGCAGCAGCAGGCCGAAATCCATGTCGGCGAACTCGCGCGCGCACGCCGCCAGGCCCTCGATCTCGTCCAGGCGCGCCTGGGCCATGGCTGCGCCCTCTTCCACCATCTGCGCCAGCGCCCGTTCGGCCTCGCTCTCGCCTGGTGCGCGCAGCGGCAATGCGGCCAGTTCGCGCAGCGTCGGGATGCGCGTCAGGCTGGCGTCCAGCACATATTCCTGCACCGCGCGCATCCAGGGCGCCTGGGCGAGTAGATCGTCCTGGAAGGCGCGGCAGTCGGCCTCCAGGCGGGCGGCCCAGTCGCGCAGTTGCGCGTCGGCGGCCTCCGGCAAGTCGGCAGTCAACAGGGAGGCGGCGCGCACGGCGGCGGCCAGGCAGGCGGCCAGGCCCGGCAGGGTGTCGCCGTTGCGGCAGCGTTCGGGATCGAGCACGTCGCGGCAGGCGTCGAGTGCTTTGCGCACGCCGGGCGCCGCGCCTTGCGCATGTTCGTCGACCACGTGCAGCGTGGCGCGCAAGCCTGCCAGCGAATGCGCGCTGGCGATCGGTGCGTCGGCCAGTGCCTCCAGCGCGCTGGCCAGGGTCAGCAAGTGGCCGGCCAGGTTGCCGCTGTCGACGGTCGAGATGCGGATCGGGGACAGGGGCGCCAGCGTGCCCACGTCGTAGGCGCCATAAAAATGGCCGCGGTGGCGCTCGAGCAGGGCCATGTTCGAGAAGGCCGCGCGCAGCCGCGCCAGCAGCGCCGCTTGCGAAATAAACCCGAAGTCCCAGGCCGATACGACTGGCCAGCAGCGCCAGGCCGATGTGGGTCGGCGAGGTCGACCCGGCAAGCGCCGGCTGCGGCTGCTCCTGCAGGTGCGCCGGCGCCAGCCAGTTGGTCTGCACGCCGACCACGTCTTCGAAAAAGCCCCAGGTGCGGCGCGCCAGCTTGGCGAGGAAGTCGGTCTGCGCCTGCGACAGGTCCGCCGGCGCGCGTTCGAACGGCAGGCTGACCCACCAGGCCAGCACGGGAGACAGGAACCACAGCAGCAGCAGCGGCGCGGCCGCGAACAGCGCGAACGGATGCAGGAAGGTCAGCAGCACGGCCACCACCACGGCCAGCAGCGGCGCGAACCACATGCTGCGCCAGGCCGATTCGACATCGGTGCTGGAGCGCACCAGGTGCGAGGCCTTCCACTGCAGCAGGTGCTTGCGCGTGACCAGCATGCGCCAGCCGGTGCGGCCGATCGCGTGCAGGCTGACCCAGGCTTCGTGCGGCAGGAAGGCGGTGCTCATCACGGCATGGGCCAGGCTGTCGGACGCGCCGTGCGCCCAGTTGCCCAGGTGCTGGCGCCACGGCATGTCGTGCGGCTTGTCGACCAGGGTGACGAGGATGCGGATGAAGGCCGGCAGGAAGAACACGGACAATGCGGCGGCGCTCCAGAAGGCCGGGCCGGCCAGGCGCGACCAGCACAGCACCAGGGTGGCGGTCAGCGTCGGCGCCACCAGGCTGCGGCGCAGGTTGTCGAACAGTTTCCAGCGCGAGAGCGGCGACAAGGGATTGGCTTCGCGCCCGTCGCCCTGGGTGGGCACGCGTGCGCGCAGCCAGCCGGCCAGCTGCCAGTCGCCGCGGATCCAGCGGTGGCGGCGCGCGATGTCGTCGCTGTAGCGCGCCGGCCAGGCCTCGACCAGCTGGACGTCGCTCAGCACGCCGCTGCGCAGGTAGCAGCCTTCGATCAGGTCGTGCGACAGCACCGTGTTGTCGGGCAGGCGATCGTCCAGCACGCGCATGAAGGTGTCGACCTCATAAATGCCCTTGCCGATGAAGGAGCCTTCGCCGAACAGGTCCTGGTAGACGTTCGATGCTGGTCAGCGTGTAGGGGTCGATGCCCGGCGCGCCGCCGCACAGGCGCTGGTAGCGCGAGCCACGCTCGAGCGGGAGCGAGCTCGCCACGCGCGGCTGCAGCAAGGCGTGGCCGCCCACCACGCGGCGCCCGGCGCCATCGAGCACGGGATGGTTCAGCGGGTGCAGCATCGCCGCGACCATCTGGCGCGCGCTGTCAGCGGGCAGCTGGGTGTCGGCATCGAGCGTGATGACATAGCGCACGCCGTCCAAGCCTTCGGTATTCCCCTCGACCAGCATGAAGCGCTCGCGCGCGCCGCCGCGCAGATAAGCGTTCAGGTCGGCGAGCTTGCCGCGCTTGCGCTCGCAGCCGATCCAGGCCTGCTCGCCCGCGCTCCACAGGCGCGGGCGGTGCAGCAGCAGGAAGGGTTGCGTTCTCGTAGCGGGCGTTGAGCGCCGCGATGCCCAGGCGCGCTTGCTTCCAGCAGCTCGGCGTCGCCGAACATCGTTTCCTCGGGCGCGTCGGCGAAATCGGTGAGCAGGCAAAAGCGCAGCTGGGGGTCGCGGTTGGCGAGGTAGCGCAGCGCCAGGCCTTCGCACAGCGCCTTGACGCCGTCGCTGTCGTGCAGGAGCGCGGGCACGGCGACCAGCGTGCGGGCGTCCGGCGGGATGCCCGCCTGCAGGTCCATGCGCGGCAGCGGTCTGGGTGCGACCAGGCGCGCCGTCATCAGGTTCGTGAGCTGCAGCGCAAGCTGGCTGGCGCCGAACGCGACCAGCAGCGTCAATCCCAGCAGGAGCGCCATGCCGGCGCCGCCCTGGTAGGCGTGCACCAGCAGCGCCGCCGTGAACAGCAAGGTAAAACCGGCGACCGCGCCGAGATAGGCCGGCAGCGGCCTGCGCCGCGCTGCACGGCGCAATGCCGGCAGCGCGCCCGGCGCAGGCTTGAACTGCGCGCGCAGCGCCGGCAGGCCGGCGCCAATCAGGTAATGGCCGACGTGGCGGGTGGGCGCATCCAGCGCGCCGGCCAGCGCCAGGGCGGCGGCGGCCACGTCGCTTTCGCCCTGTCCGTGCTGGCGCGCGAGGCGCTCGACGGCATGGCGGTAATGGTCGCGCGTGGCGAAATCCATGTGCGGGTAGACGCCTGCCGGGTCGCGCCGCAGCGCCTGCTCGACCACGCTCGCGGTCTCGACAAAGGCGTGCCAGTCGATGCGCTCGATCGCGCGCAGGCTGGCCAGGCAGTTGGCGAGCGAGGCCGCATCCAGCGCCTGCGCCTCGGCGTCGCGCGCGGCCAGCGTGTCGATGGTCTCGCCGTTGTCGGCCAGGCGGGCGCCGACCCATTCCAGCACCTGGGCCAGGGCGGCGCCCCGTCCCTGCAGGCGCTGCGCCAGTTCGGCGATGAAGGCCGCCTGTAAAGGCTGGACCGCGCGCGCCATGTCGGCCACCAGCAGGATCAGGTCGCCGGGGCGCTGCTCGGCGGTATCGACCATGCGCGCGGCCCATTCGCCGGCCAGCTTGCGCTGCTGCCGGGTGTCGACCAGGCGCGCGGCCAGGCGGCGCAGGTTCTCGATCAGGGACAAGCGCAGCATGACCGGGAGCGCCCACAGCTCGCCGAGGGTGAGCACGGCCTGCTCCTGGTAGGCGCCGATGAAACGCGCCAGTGCTGTTTCGTCGAGCAGGCTGTCGCAGTGGGCGACGAAGTCAAGGCCGAGGTCGTGGACGCGCGCCTGGCCCGATGCCGCCAGGCGCGGCAGCGTGCGGCTGTAGGCGCGCGGCAGGTGATGGCGCGCGCTGCGGACCTGCTCGTCGATCAGGTGGTAGTGGTCGAGCAGCAGTTCGGCCGCGGGCAGCGCGGGATCGGCGCCGGCAGTGCGCGTCAGGGCGGCGCAGGCGGCGGCGATGACGTCGGCGTTGTCGGCCAGGCGCGGCAGCAGCGCTGTCGGATGCTTCCTCGCTGCGACACGACATGCAGGCCGGCGAGCGCGCGGGCGTGCAGCGCCATCCGCGCGGCATCGAAGCGCTCGGCGCGTAGCGGCGCCTCGTCCGCCCTGGTGTGCATGTCTTCGTTCAAGAGGAGCCTCGATGATGAGCCGTCAGATGGCTATCAGCAATGCTAAAACCTCATCAAGAAGGTCACTGTGCGTTGACGAACGGAGTAGCTCGATGGTTGCAAACGCGCCGCAGCGGCTTGCGCTCGCGTCAGATCAGGGCGCCAGCAGCGCCAGCCCGCCGGCCAGATGGCGCACGGTGCCGTGACCGAGTTCCTGGGCGATGCGCGCGCGCCTGGGCGCTGCGGTTGCCGCTGCGGCAGAAGAACACCAATGGACGCGTTTCCCGGCCCAGCCAGGCGGCGTGTTCCGGCAGACGCGACAGCGGCAGGCTGTAGGCCGCGCGTCCATGCAGCCTGGGTGTGCCGAGCGCGTGCTCGCAGGCTTCGCGCACGTCGATCAGGAGCGCGTCCGGATGGGCGCCGAGGAAGCGTGTCAGACCGTTGCGCATCGAGCGCGCACGGGACCGGGTCCGGCGCCGTTTCAAGCGCGGCCTTCGCCTCGACCGGGGCCCCCGATCCGGTGACAGGACAGGCAGCCGGCGGCGGCGCCAGCAAGGCCTGGCCGCAGCGCGCGATGCGGGCGCAGGCTTCATCGATGAACGCGTCGTCGGCCAGCGGCCCGAAGGACATGCGCACCGCATTCGCACAGCGCACTTCCGGCAGCCCCATCGCCAGCAGCACATAGCTCGGCGCCGCCTGCGCGGCCGAACAGGCGGAACCCGCGCTGACGCGCACGCCGGCGGCGTCGAACAAATCGAGCAGCGCCTTGCCCGAGCGGTCGGGAACGGAAAAATTGAGCGTGGTCGGCAGCGCGTGTTCGAACGGCGCGTTGAATTCGATGCCGGGAAAGGCCGAGCGCAGGCTGGCGGCCAGCCGGTCGCGCATCGCGGTCAGTTGCGGCGTGGCTGCGGAAGGTGCGCCCTTCTTCCAGCGCGCGCAGCACGGCGCCGAGGGCGGCGATGCCGGCCATGTTTTCGGTGCCGGAGCGCTGGCCCGCCTCCTGGCCGCCGCCGCACATCAGCGGCGTGTAGGGCGCATCCGGCGCGCACCCACAGCATGCCGATGCCTTTCGGCGCATACAGCTTGTGGCCGGAGAACGGCGCGTAATCGATGCGGCGTGCGGTCGAGGGCCAGCGGCAGCTTGCCGAGCGCCTGCACGCAGTCGACCATCCACAAGGCGTCGCTGCCGGTGTCGGCCAGCACGGCGGCGATGCCGTCGAGATCGGAGACGACGCCGGTCTCGTTATTCGCCGCCATCGTGCACAGGAAGGCGGTGCGCGGCGCCAGCGCGCGCAGTACGTCGAGGCGGTGGCGCCCGTCGGCATCGACCGGCAGCGCCTGCAGCGTGAGGCCGGTGCCGAGCAGCGCGTTCCAGTGCGCCAGGCTTTCCGGCACCGCCTTGTGTTCGGTCGCGCCATACAGCAGCAGGTCGCCGCAGGGCAGTCCGGCCGCGCGCCGTTCGCGCACGGCGCACAGGGCCGACAGGACGGCGGTCTGGATGCCCTCGGTGGCGCCGCTGGTAAACATCAGGCGCCCGCTCGCGGCGCCCAGCACGCGGCGCGCGCGGCTGCGTGCATCGTCCAGCAATGCGCGTGCGCGCAGGCCGGCCGCGTGGCTGCTGCTGGGATTGCCGAAGCACTGCAGCAAGGCCGCTTGCGCCGCTAAAATGGCTGCCGGCAGGACGGGCGAGGTGGCGTTGGCGTCGAGGTAGATTTCAGTTGTCATAATAAAAGCGCAAAAACTGTAAACACGTCCGCTGATCGTGTTATTGTTTAGCAATATGTTACAAACATATCGCGGTAAGCATGTACTAAATAAGCTATTAAAAACTGGTTTATTAGCATATTTGTTCTATTAGTGACCTAAAACTAAAATGAATTCACTAGACAAGTTTGATTGCGCCATCCTCGCAGCACTCCAGGCAGATGCCACGCTGTCGATCTCGGGCCTGTCCGACAAGGTCGGCCTCTCCAGCACGCCCTGCTGGAAGCGCGTCAAGCGCCTCGAGGAAGAGGGGTATATCGAGAGCCGCGTCACCATCGTCAACCGCCAGAAGGTCGGCTTGCCGGTCACGGTGTTCGTCAGCGTGCGCACCCCCGAACACGACGAAAAATGGCTGGAGCGTTTTGCCGCGGCCGTCGTCGCCCTGCCCGAAGTGCTGGAATTTCACCGCATGAGCGGCGACGTCGATTACCTGCTGAAGGTCGCCACCACCGACATCGCGGGCTACGACCGCTTCTACAAAAAGCTGATCAAGACGGCGCAACTCTCCGGCGTCTCCTCGGCCTTCTCGATGGAGCAGATCAAGTGCACGACCGCCCTGCCGCTGGAGCTGATTGCGCACGGCTTGCCTGCCTGAGCCGCCCCGCACCGGCGCAGCCGTTGTATGCGATGATGGCGCCCGTTTAGTCATATAACGGAGACAGGCTGATGCCATCGAAATTCACCATCGCGCCGCTGGCGCTGGCCGCGCTGCTGTGCGCATCGAACGCCGCGCTGGCGCAGGAACAGACCGTCAAGATCGGCGTGACCGGCCCGCTCTCGGGCGCGAACGCCTTTGCCGGCAAGGACAACGAAAACGGCGTGCGCCTCGCCATCGAAGAACTCAATACCCAGAAAATCAAGGTGGGCGGCAAGCAGCTGCGCTTCGAGCTGCAGTCCGAAGACGATGCCGGCGACCCGAAACAGGGCGTGACGGTGGCGCAAAAGCTGGTCGACGGCGGCGTCAAGTTCGTGCTCGGGCCCTACAACTCGGGCGTCGCGATTCCCGCCTCGCGCGTCTACAACGACGCCGGCGTGCTGATGTCGACGGTCGGCACCAATCCCAAGATCACGCAGAGCGGCTACAAGGGCGTGTTCCGCATCGTCGCCAGCGATTCGCAGGTCGGCGGCGCGATGGCGAACTACGGCGCGCGCGAACTGAAGCTGAAGAACGTCGGCGTCATCGACGACCGCAGCGCCTTCGGCACGGGCATCGCCACCGAATTCAAGCGCCAGGCGCAGGCTGCCGGCATGAAGATCGCGGGCCACGAATTCACCAGCGAGAAGGCGAGCGATTTCGCCGCCATCCTCACCGCGCTGCGCGCGAAAAAAGTCGACGCCATCTTCTTCGGCGGCTATGCGCCGCAAGCCGCGCCGATGGTGCGCCAGATGAAGGCGCTCGGCCTGAACGTGCCGCTGCTGGGCGGCGACACCCTGTGCAGCCCGGAGATGGCGAAACTCGGCGGCGCGGCCGTCGGCGAAAACGTGCGCTGCGCCCAGGCCGGCGCCATCATCGCCAAGCAGGCGACGGGTCCGGCCTTCCTCGCGAAATACAAGGAGCGCTTCAAGCGCGAGCCGGACGTCTACGCGCCCTCCTTCTACGACCAGACCATGTTCATCGCGCAGGCGATGAAGGCCGCGAACAGCCTCGATCCGGCGGCCGTCTCCGCACAGCTGCGCACCCTGAGCCACCAGGGCGTGGTCGGCAGCTACGGCTACGACGACAAGGGCAACCTGAAAAAGACCGCCGTCACCGTCTACACCTTTAAAAACGGCGCGCTGGCGCCACTGGCAAGCTATTAAGGTCATCACACATGAATCACGCTTTCAAACTCGGCGCGCTCGCCGCTGCCGCCCTCATCGCCTGCGCACCGGCGCACGCCGCCGAACACGCCAAGGCCGCCGTCACCAAACAGGCCGTCGCGAATCCGCAGGCCAGCAAGAAGCTGAACCTGCTCGCCGACGAATACTACGATGCACTGGCGCGCTTCGACCCGGTGGCGGCCAGCGAGAGCGGCGACAACCGCTTCATCGACCAGATCGGCATGTCGATCTCGCCGGCGGAACGCGCCAGGCAGTTCGCCCGCTACAAAACCTTCGTCAAGCACCTGCACACGATCAAGCGCGATCAGCTGAACAGCCGCGACCAGACCAGCTACGACATCCTCGACTACGAGCTGGGCATGGCGCTGCGCTTCGAGCCCTTCCCCGAGCACCTGCTGCCTTTGAGCCAGATGGACAGCATGCCGGTGACGCTGGCGAACTACGCCAGCGGCGAAGGCGCGCAGCCCTTGGCCACCGTGCAGGATTACCGCGCCTATGCCAGCCGCCTGGCGCAGCTGGGCCCCTGGGTCGACCAGGCGATCGCCAACATGCGCGAAGGGATCAAGCGCGGCATCGTGCATCCGCGTTCGGTGATGAACTCCGCCCTGCCCCAGTTCAAGCAGCTGGTCGTCAAGCACGCCCGAAGCGAGCATCTATTACGCGCCCGTCAAAAAATTCCCGGCCGGTTTTTCGGATGCCGACAAACGCGCGCTGACGAAGCTGTACGCGGATGCGATCGGCACCAAGCTGAATCCGGCCCTGAACCGCTTGAGCGACCTTCATCGAGAAGGACTACCTGCCGGCCACGCGCACCAGCACCGGCTGGAACGCGCTGCCGAACGGCGCCGCCTGGTACCAGGTGCGCGTCGCCAGCCAGACCACGACCGATCTGCAGCCGGAAGCGATCCACGAGATCGGCCTGAAGGAAGTGGCGCGCATCCAGGGAGAATACGGCCGCATCGGCCCGAAGATGGGTTATACCGGCCCTGCCGCCGGCCTGCCGGCCTGGGTCTCGCAGCAGGCGAAGTTCAAGCCGTTTAAAACCGAGCAGGAAGTCATCGACGTCTACCGCAAGCTCGACGCCCAGCTGCGCACCAAGCTGCCGTCGATGTTCAACCTGCGCCCGAAGTCGCCGCTCGACCTGCGCCTCGAGCCTGAACTGAGCCGCGCCACGGCCTCGGACCACTACACGCCGCCGGCGGTGGACGGCACCCGTCCGGGCGTGTTCTGGTCGGTCGTGAACGACCCGACGCAGTACGGCAGCACCGGCATGGTCACGCTGTTCCTGCACGAGGGCCAGCCGGGCCACCACTTCCACATCGCGCTGGTGCAGGAACTGGGCCTGCCGAACTTCCGCAAATTCGGCGGCAACAACGCCTTCACCGAAGGCTGGGCGCTGTACGCCGAAACGCTGGGCAAGGACATGGGCCTGTTCGACAAGCCGGAAGATTATTTCGGCCACCTGAACGACGAAATGCTGCGCGCCGCGCGCCTGGTGGTCGACACCGGCATCCACACCAAGGGCTGGTCGCGCGAGCAGGCGATCAAGTATTTCAGCGAGACGCTGGGCTACAGCGAAGCCGATTCGCGCGCCCAGATCGAGCGCTACATGGTGTGGCCGGGCCAGGCGCTGGGTTACAAGATCGGCTCCTTGAAGATCCTGGAACTGCGCCACCGCGCGGAAGCCGCGCTCGGGTCGAAGTTCGACCTGCGCGCCTTCCACGACATCGTGCTGGGTGAAGGGACGCTGCCGCTGGCGCTGCTGGAGAAGAAGGTGGATCGCTGGATCGCGGCGAACAAGTAAATAGTGAGCAAGGTCTGCAAGGAAGAGTGAATCCGTTTGGCCGGTTCCCGACGTATATAGCCAGGTAAGCCCACTACCCGTCTATAACAACCAAGGAAACGCCATGCGCACATCTCACTTCCAGCCTGATCATCGCCACCCTCTTCGCCACCGGCGCCGTCGCACAGGCCCATGCCGCCGACGTCATGGTCGGCGGCCAGAGCATGTTGCCGAGCAAAGACATTGTCGACAATGCCGTCAACTCGGCCGACCACACCACGCTCGTGGCGGCAGTCAAGGCCGCGGGCCTGGTCGACACCTTGAAAGGCAAGGGACCGTTCACCGTGTTCGCGCCGACACGCGCAATGCCGCATTCGGCAAACTGCCCGCCGGGACGGTCGATACGCTCGTCAGAAGCCGGAAAACAAGGCGAACATCCTGACGAACCATCCTTCTATCGTCGCATGGACGTGACGTCGCCGGCAAGTATGACTTCAAGGCGCTGAGCGACGCGAAATCAAGTAAGCAGAACGGCAAGGCCGAACTGGCCGCCGTGAATCGCGGCTGAAACTGAAACGTTCATGATGAACGAGTCGTATGCAAATATAAAGAAGATTGAGAAGTCTGCGTACCAGGTGTTTGCCGCAGGCAATGACTTCAGCGTTGAGCAGACGAAACGTTTTTACAAAAATAGGAGCAGAGCGATGTGTTGCAGTAATCCTGACGATGGCAGCACGCACAGCGAGATACTTATGGCTGCGCAAACAGGGTTTTCGGATGATGAAAGCGTAGTACAGGCTGCGGCTGATATCGAGCACCCGGCATAGCGTTTTGACGGGATAATCGTTGAAGTCGCCGTGATGGGACCGTAGAAAGCGGTGCAAACCGCCAATATCAGCACCTACGATGTCTACCAGTCGAACGGCGTGATCAACGTCGTCGACAGCGTGCTGATGCCGAAGTAACGCCAACTCACTTCACGTTGATGAAGGGGACGGCGCCACCGGACACGTTCGGCAGCTTGCCGTCCCATTTTTCGATCGCGATGCGCTGGTTTTCCATCTCGCGCAGGCGGATCAGTTCAGGCGTCACCTGCTGGCGCTGGATCGCCAGCGATTCGGCTTCGGCTCTAGCCTGGGCCACCCGCTGGCGCGCTTCGACCTCGATGCGCAGCAGGTCGCGCTCGGCCTTCAGTTTCAGCTGCTCGGCCGTCGTCTTGGCTTCGATCGCTTCGTTGAACGATTTCGAAAAATTGAAGTTCACGATCGAGAACTCGTCCACCACGATCGCGTGGCGCGCCAGGCGTTCGCGCAACTGGGCGACGATCTGGTCGCGCACGTCGGTGCGCTTGGCGATCAGTTCCTCGGCCGTGAAGCGCGCGGTGACGGCTTTGACGGCTTCCTGTACCGAGGGGATGATCATCCGCTCGCCCGGCTCGTTGCCCAGGTCGCGGAACACGGAGACGGCCCCTTCGGGCTTGACGTGGTAGTTCAGCGCCACCCGCGTGTGCACGATCTGCAGGTCGCGCGATGCGGCATCGCCCTCGCCCTCGCCCTTCTGGATCGATACATTGACCAGGTTGATTTTTTGCGCGAGCGGCCAGCGGAAGTGGATGCCCTCGCTCAGCACCTCGCTGCTCGGGTTGCCGAAGGTCGTCTTCACGCCGCGGTGGCCTGCCGGTACGGTGCCGAACGGCGCCAGCGCGAACAGGACGGCGAGCACGATGACCGTGACAACGAGTTTCGATGCCAGTCCCCTCATGATTTCCCTTTCTGATCGGTTGCGCCGGCTGCGCGGGACATCACGGCTGTGATGACCGCTAAAGTATATCGCTGCTGAGCTGTGCATGGAATCCGAGAATTAGGTAGCGGCAGCCGTCCATGCGACGGATGCGTTTCGGGCCGCGGCGCCTTACTTCTGCGGCGTGATCCGCCACACGACGCCGCCGCCATCATCGACCACCAGCAGCGCGCCGTCGGCCGCCACCTCGACTGCCGCCGGACGCCCCCACACATCGCGGTCGCTGAGCACCATGCCGGTCATGAAGTCCTGGTACTGCCCGGTCGGCACGCCGCCCTTCATCATCACGCGCACGACCTTGTAGCCGGTGCGGGTGGCGCGGTTCCAGGAGCCGTGCAGGGCCAGGAAGATGTCGCCCTCGTACTCTTTCGGGAAGGCGTTTTTCGCGCCCTTCGGCGCCTGGTAGACGACCATGCCGAGCGGCGCGGAGTGCGACTGGATCAGCGTGTCGGGGACGAGCACCTTGTTCTTCAGGTCGGGACGGATGCCCTTCAGGCGCGGGTCTTCGTTGGCGCCGATGTAGTACCACGGCCAGCCGTAGAAGCCGTCCTTCTTGACGCGCGTGACGTAGTCGGGCACCAGGTTGTCGCCCAGTTCGTCGCGCTCGTTCACGCTGCAGAACAGGTCGCCCGTTGTCGGGTGCACCAGCATGCCGACGCAGTTGCGCAGGCCGTTGGCATACGGGCGGCGGTTGCGGCCGTCGACGTCGAAGGCCAGCACGGCGGCGCGCTCAGTCTCTTCGCCCCAGGCGGCGCCGACGCCATATTTGGCTTCCCATTGCGCCAGCGGCTGCGGCGCCGTCGCGCCGATCTTGGCGGCGAAGTTGGTGGCCGAGCCGACCGACAGGAACAGGGTCTTGCCGTCCTTCGAGAAGGCCAGCGTGCGCGTCACGTGGCCGCCGCTGGTGTCGCTGATCTTGTCGACGATGACTTCCGGCTCGCCCTTGGCCTTCAGGTCGCCGACGCTGTACGGGAAGCGCACGATCGAGTTGACGTTGGCGACGTACAGGTATTTCGGATTGGCGCCGGCCGGCCACAGGGCCATGCCGTAGGGGCGCGACAGGCCGGTGGCGAACACGGTCGTCGTGTCGGCCTTGTCGCCGCCGCTCGAGCGCAGCAGCGTGATCTGGCCCTTCGCCGCGTCGGACAGGAAGATGTCGCCGTTCGGCGCGCGCAGCGGCAGGCGCGGTTTGCCGAGGTTGTCGGCGTAGATGCCGACTTTAAAACCTTTGGGGACGGCGGGCATGGCGCCGTCGGGGCGCGCTGCGAGCTTGGGGCCGTTGCCGGCGCTTTCGCTGGCGAAGGGGGCGGCCAGGCCGGCTGCCTTGATGTGGTGCAGGTCGCCGGGTTTGTCCATGGTCCAGGCGGCGGCATCGCGGCCGCGGCTTTGGTGGCGGTGCCCGCTGCCGGCGCGGTGGACTTGCCGGTCTGGGTGGCGAGGTAGTCGATCAGGGCGGCGCGTGCCTTGGCGTCGGCGACGCCGATCGGCATCGCGGTGCCGGGGACGTCCTTGTTCGGGTCGCGCAGGAAGACGTCGAGTTCTTCGCGGGTCCAGGTTTTGCCGGCGGCGCCGGCCTTGGTCAGGGCGTCGGTGTAGTTGAAGTTGGGGACGCCGGCGGCTTTGCGATTGATGACGTTGAAGAGGCCGGGGCCGGCGCGCGAGGTCAGGGCTGGGTCGACGGTGTGGCAGCTGGCGCAGTTCTGGTCGAAGTAGGTTTGGCCGGCGGGGGCGGCGAGCGCGCGATGCGGCAGCAGGTGGCCGAGAGCGGCGATGGCAGGCGGCGATGAGCGAGTGTGCGATGGGCTGTGTTTTCGATGGTGTCTGATCGTGTGCTCGGGTTCGTGAGCGTGCGATCGCTTATTCGACCATGAACACCGGGTAGCGGCGCCATTCGGGTTCGCGGTATTTGTCGCAGTTGGCGAAGATGAAGTCGAGGACGGCTTCCTGGTTCGACAGCAGCGCCGGATTGGCGGCCTTCCAGTCGGCGAACTTGGCGGCCAGGGCTGGTTCGTCACGCAGCATTTGCTCGGCTTCGTCTTCGAACACGTAGTCCGAATACGCTTCCTTCTTTTCCAGCACGCTGTTGAAGAAGCCCCAGCGGAAGAAGCTGTCGTGGGCGAGCGGCTCGAGGGTTTCGACGACGTAGCGGGCCTTGTCCTGGTCGAGCGGGACGATGACGTCGCCCGCGCGCAGCTGGACGGTGGCGCGGCGCTTGTCGAGCTGGACGTCGTCGTGGAACATGTGGCCCTCGTAGGCGGTCGGGCGCGAGGTGACCGAGATCGATGTGGTAGTACGCCACGTCCTGCAGGCGGTCCTCAATCACGCGACTCGAGCTCGCACGCCGTTGATTTCCAGGCGCTCGATCGCTTCGCGCCAGGCTTGCGGAATGATGTAGGCCTTGGGTGCGGCCACCGTCACATCGGCCTTGAAGCGGTTGTAGTAGGCGATGTCGCGCTCCCACGGACTGGAACGGTCGTAGTACAGGCGCGTGTAATCGCCCAGCACGCTCGGCTTGTACTTGGCCTCGTAGCCCTTGAAGCGGAAGGTCGACGTGTTCTCTTCGTCCATCACCCAGTGGATCGGCCACTCGGCGCGCGTACGGCCGGCATCCTTGGCGGCGCGGCGCAATGCCTGGATCTGGGCGCCGTGCTGCACCGTGAACGCGAGCGCGGTTTCGACCAGGGCGCGCATCGATTCGTAGCGGTCCTTGAACGGTTTCAGCATGTGCGTCTCGGGCATGAAGCCGATCGTGTGGTGCAGGGCCGCGTAGCCGGTCGAGAAGCGCGCCGTCTCCAGGAATTCGGCGATGCCGTGGTCCGGGCTGTCCTTGACCGGATTCACGTAGGGGCAGGTCGGCCAGCCGCGCGCGTCCATCTCGGCGTAGATCGCCGGCAGCATGGTGTCGCGCAGGAAGCCGCCCAGCTCCGCGCCCAGCTTGTCGGCCTGGGTGTGGATCAGGGTCATCGTGTAGCTGTAGTCGGCGCCGTTCGAGGTATGGGTGTCGACCATCACGTCCGGATCCCAGGCTGGTGAACAGTTTATTGAAGACCTGGGCGGTGAGGGTGTCGCACTTGACGAAGTCGCGGTTCAGGTCGAGGTGGCGGCTGTTGCCGCGGAAGCCGAACTGCTCCGGGCCGTCCTGGTTCACGCGCGAGGTATTCGCGCGATTCAGGCTGCCGTCGACGTTGTACAGCGGGACGAACAGGAACACGGTATCGGCCCAGCGCGGCCAGGCGCTCGGGCTGGGTGCAGAAGTCGCGCACCAGCGCCATGCAGGCGTCGACGCCTTCCGGTTCGCCGGGGTGGATGCCGTTATTGTTGAAGAAGACCGGACGCCCGGCGGCCTTGATCGCGTCGCGTCTGGAAGACGCCATCGCTGCTGACCACGCCCGCATGGATCGGCAGGCCGGCGTCCGAGGTGCCCGACGACGCCGAAACGCAGCACGTCCGGGTATTCGACGGGCGAGGCTTTCGTACCAGGCGATGCAGTCGGCGTGGGTGGTGGTCTGGTTCTGGTTGCCCAATTCGTAGGGCGTGTTCAATGCGTTCGACATGGCGATGGCGGGGGTAATTAAATCAAGCCGCTACGATACCGCAGAAGCGCCCGATAAGTGGCAGCGCGATGGTGAGCGTGGTGCCGCGTTCGGGCGCGGAGCGCACGCGCGATCGTGCCGCGCAGCGCGTACACGCGCTCGCGCATGCCGATGATGCCGATGCCCTCCCCGCTGGAGGCCGGGTCGAAACCGTGGCCGTTGTCCTCGACCTCGATCCGGAGCAGGTCATGGGCGGCGTCCAGCACCAGCGTCACCTCGGCGGACGTGGCCCCCGCGTGCTTCATGATGTTCGACAGCGCTTCCTGCACGATGCGGTAGGCGGAAATCGCCAGCTCGTTGCCGAGCTTCGAGAAATCCCCTTCCGAGTGGAAGGCGAAGCGGCAACCGGCACTGTCGTAGTGGCGCAGCATCTCCTCGACTGCCCCGTGCAGGCCGAGCATGTCGAGCACTTCGGGGCGCAGGCGGCGCACCAGGCGGCGGCCGTTGGCATACAGGTCGAGCGCCAGTTTCGTGATCGCCTGGGCTTTGCTGCGGATCTCGTCCACCTCCGGCCCCGGCTGGGCTTTGGAGGCCAGCGTGCCGATGCTCTGCGCTTCCAGGCGCACCGCGATCAGCGAGGCATTGAGTTCATCGTGGATCTCGACGGCGATGGTTTTGCGCTCGTCCTCGATGATGCTGTTCACCTTCTGGATCAGCTTTCGCTTGTCGGCGTCGGCGCGCAGCGCCTCGTTGCGCGATGCCAGCAGGTCGCGCGTGCGCTCGGCCACCTTGTTTTCCAGGTCCTGGGTCGACTGCTCGAGCGCGACCGACATCTCGCCGATCGAGGCTTGCAGCTCCCCTACTTCGCCGCCGGTCGTCACCGGCAGCTCGACCCGGTAGGTGCCGCCGCGGATCTTGCGCAAGCGCTTGAATCGCTTCTTTCAGCGGCAGCGTCAGCGAACGCGCCAGGATCCAGGCCAGGATGCCGCTGGCCAGCAGCGCCAGCGCCGCCATGGCCAGCTCGATGCGAAAGCGTTTGGTTTGCTTGGCCAGCATGTTCGAGGGCGACATGCGCACCTGCACCGCGCCGACGATCTCGGTGGTGAGCGTCGGCGGGCGCGCGTCGCTCGAGGCCGAGACGTGGGGCGTGCCGTTGTCGGTGAACAGGTTGATCCAGACGACCTGCTTGCGGATCGGCGCTTCGTAATAATGCGGCTCGGCGTCCTGCGCCGTCTCCGAGGTGACGCGCACCGCGCGCTTGCCGCTGGCGTCGATGACGTCGACCCGGAAGATGCTTTTGTCGGACTGGACCAGGCCGTTGATCGTCAGGCGCAGGTCAGTCAGGTTGCCGGAGATGACGTTGTATTCGCTGGTCTCGGCCAGCGCGCGCGCCAGGATGCGGCCGCGCTCGGCGAGTTCTTCGGCCACTTGCGCCCGGTGCGCGTACCAGGAATACCAGACGAAGGCGGTGAACAGGAAGACCACCGGCAGCATGGTAATGAAGGCCATGCGCAGGCCGATGCTCCAGCTGCGCCAGAAGCGCAGTGTCATGGCCGCGCGCGCGCGAAGCTGCGCGCCTCGTTCGTGACCGCGATGTCGAGCGAGCGCGCGACGCCCTCGTTGATCGCGGTGCGGAAGTAATGCGGGAACTGCGGCGCCGGCAGCTCGCCGCTGGCGACAAAGCCTGCCGCCATCTCGGCCACCTGCGCGTTGATGTCTTCGATCTCGGAATAGGTCGTGGCCAGCGCGCCGACTTTCACCATGTCGGCGGAGAAGCCGATCACGCCCTGCTTGCGGCGGTAGGTCGAGAGCAGGATGTTGCGGATGTTTTCCGGGTTGTAGATGGCGCTGTCGGGCAGCGCCAGCAGCACTTCGCTGCGTTTGACACGCGCGAGGACGTCGCCCATGTCGTCGCCGCGCGCCGCCTGCAGCACATCGGCCTGGCCGGCCAGCGAGGGCAGGAGAAACGCGGTGTCCGGCCCGAGGATCGCCGCCACGCGCACCGGCCGCCGGTAGAGCAGCGCGGCCAGGCGCACCTGGTCATCTGGCGCCGGCTCGGCATACACCGCCGTCATCGATTTCACGCGCGCGGGCGGCAAGGCGTCCACCACCGAGCGCCAGACCTGGCTCGAGGTGAACGCGGCGATCACGACGCAATCGCAGCGGCGCGCGGCCGCCTCGCGCAAGGCGACCGGGCCGATCGCAACGCAGCACCAGGCGCCGGCGCTGCGCCAGTTCCGTGCGAAAGGCGGCAAAGGTCGGCACCAGGCGTTTATACAGGTCTTCGGCGATGCGCACGGTGAGGCTGCTGTCGTCGCCGGTGACGATCTGGAAGCGGTAGCCCGATGTGTGGCGCCGGCGCCGGCATGGCCGCGGCGGCACCGGCCGCCAGCACCAGGCCGGCAAACAGCGCGCGCAAACGCTTCAAGGCTGGATCAGGCCATATTTCACGGCCAGCTTGGTGATGTGCGCCTGGCGGTCGACGCCCAGCTTTTCCTTGATCGACTGGCTGGTATTGCTGATGGTCTTGGTCGACAGGTTCAGCTTCTCGGCGATCTCGGCGTTGGTCAGTCCCTCGGCCATCAGCCTGAAAATCTCGAGGCCGCGTTCGTCCAGCTGCGACTGCGGCGAGACGTCGCCGCGCACGGCGATGCTGGCGAGCCGCTCGGCGATCTGCGGCGGAAAATACAGCTTGCCTGCGTACGACTGGCGCACGGCCGCGGCCAGGTCGGCCGGGTCGCAATCCTTGGTCACGAAGGCGTGGGCGCCGATGCGGTAGGTCTCCTTGATCAGGCTGTCCTGGTCGAACTGGCTCAGGAAGACCACCTTCGCCTGCGGGTCGGCGCGCAGGATGTTCTGGGCCGCGTCCAGGCCCGTCAGTTCGGTGCCGAAGCGGATGTCGAGCACGACGACGTCCGGTTTATGTTCGGCGTACAGCGCCACCGCCTCGTCCGGGGTGCGCGCCTGCGCGACGACATCCATGCCCCTCGGCCGCGAGCGACATCGCAAAGCCCGTCATCACGATCGGGTGGTCGTCGGCCAGCATGACGCGAATTGCAGTTTGCTTGCTCACTCTCTTCTCCATTCCTTGCAGCTTACCCATCTCTGGCAGCCAAGTGTGCCAGCGGACAGAACCTTCAACGGATTATTCCATACAACGGGTTGCGAAGCGAGTGAGGAAGTCCGTATGCACGATTGCCGAGAAAACGCTTTACTTGTTGCTATCTAATGGCATACATTACTTCCAATCGATTAGACATTTGCAGCACTTCCCTTAAGCAAAACCAAGGAGATCGCCATGCATTTCTCGCACATGCACCACGATAGCGGCAGCAAAGCCTCCAAATTCGCCCTCGTCGCCGGCCTGCACGCGCTGATCGCGGTCGGCGTCGTCAACATGATCAACAACAAGGTCATCTCGCTGCCCTCGCTGCCGACCGACCTGACCGTGGTCCTGAGGCCCGAACCGGTGGAGCCGCCGCCCGTGCCGATCGAGCCGCCAACGCCGATGCCGCAGGTGCGCCGCCGCAGATCGTGGTGCCGAGGATCGAGGTCGAGGTGCCGCCGCCACCGGTCGACAACCCGCTGCATGGCGACGACGACGGAAGTGCCGCCTGTCCAGCAACCGGCACAGCCGATGCAGGCGGAGCTGCCCGCGAAGCCGCTTACCCCGTCGACCAATACCGGTGCGATGCGCAGCGCCGTGCTGGCCGACGCCAGCGGCTGCGTCAAGCCGAACTATCCGGCGGCCTCCGCCCGCAACGGCGACTCCGGGAACGGTGACGCTGGCGCTGCTGGTCGGCGCCGACGGCCGCGTGACCAGTTCGCGCATCCAGAAGTCGAGCGGCTTTCGTGAACTGGACCGGGCCGCGGTGAATGCGCTGAGCCAGTGCCAGTTCAAGCCCGCGACGAACAACGGCGTGCCCGAAGCCGGCTGGGGCCAGATCGCCTACGTCTGGACGCTGGACTGATTTTCCGTAAGCGTGTGCCCTCTTTGCCCGCCATCCCTCAGCCTGGCGGGCTTTTTTTTCAGGATGCAGTCGCATGTTCCCAGATTCAGCGTCACCCGTTCGCGGCATCGCCGCCGCTTTCATCCTGGTCGCCTTTCTCTCCTGGCTGGCGCTGCGGCCGGCGCAGGCGACCGCCCCTGCGACCGACTTCTCGGCGGCGCGCGCAGGCGCCGACCTGGCGCTGCTGGCAAAGACGCCGCGCCCGATCGCCAGCAGCGCCAACCACCAGGCGCGCGCCTGGCTGGTGGAACGCCTGCGCGCCATCGGCCTCGATCCGCAAGTGCAGCGCGCCCTCGTGCAGAAGAATTATGTCGACTACAACGCCAACTACGAGGCGACGATGGGCGTGGTGCACAACGTGCTGGTGCGCCTGCCCGGAACGGCGCCCGACCGATTCAGGGATTACAGCGCCGCAGCCTGCTGCTGGTCGCGCATCTCGACAGCGACCACGCCAGCCTGGGCGCCAGCAAGGCGGCGCCGGTGGCGGCCCTGATCGAAACCCTGCGCGTGCTGCGCGCCGGGCCGCCCTTGGCGAACGACGTCCTGGTGCTGTTCGCCGACGGCGAGCGGGTCGGCAGCCTCGGCATGCAGGCGTTCGCCGAGCAGCATCCGTGGGCGCGCGAGGTCGGGCTGGCGCTGCGCTTCGATGGCGGCGGCAGCGGCGGGCCGCTCCTGCTCTACAACACGCAGGGCGCGAACAGCGCGGCGATCGACGGCTGGCTGCGCGCGGCGCCGGACATCGCCGGGTCCTCGCTGATGCACGAGATCCACCAACTCGCGCCCGGCGCGCTGCGCATCGGCGCACTCGGCCTGCTACGCGTGCCGGTGCTGCAGTTTGCGAATACGGGACGGCCGTTCGGGCGCATCAATGCGCTCGACACGCCGCAGCGCTTCGAGCCCGCCACCCTGCAGCAGATGGGCGACGCGATGCTGCGCCTGACGCGCGCCTTCGGCAGCGCGCGCATCGACCCGCGTCCCGCCAGCGGACAGGTGTATTTTTCCTTGCCCCTCGCCGGCATGGTCCATTACAGCGGCGCCCTGGTCTGGCCCTTGAGCTGCCTGACCTGCGTGCTGCTGGCCGGCGTGGCCGGCACCGCGATGCGGCGCTCGGGCGTGCACTACGCCGCCCTGGTGCAGGCCTTCT
Source organism: uncultured beta proteobacterium (assembly GCA_963729765.1). Taxonomy (GTDB): domain Bacteria; phylum Pseudomonadota; class Gammaproteobacteria; order Burkholderiales; family Burkholderiaceae_D; genus Telluria. The sequence goes on from CAVSPL010000025.1 coordinate 154,646, forward strand.
TCATCCTGCCCTCGATCGCGGTGGCGCTGGGCGTCGGCGCCTGGCAGTTGTGGATGCACGTGCCGGCCCTGCACCGCGCCTGGAATCCGGCCGCGCCGGATCACGCGCGCCACGCCCTGCTCTACCTGGCCGCGGTGTGCGCGCTGTGCGCGGGCGGCTTTATCGGCGCCCAGCGCGTGCTGCAGCGCTTCACCGGGACGGCGGCGTCGATGCTGGCCGGCCTGGCCTGCCTGGTGCTGGTGCTGCTGCTCACAAGCTGGCTGGCGCCCGGGGCCAGCTACCTGCTCGTGTGGCCGGTGCTGGCGGCCCTCGCCTCGTTCGCCGGCTCTGCATGCGCGGCGCGTGGCCGCCTGGCCGCAGGCGGCGCGCCTTGCCGTGCTGCTGCTTGGGGTGCTGCCGGCCGTGGTGCTGGTGCTGCCGGTGCTGCGCGACAGCTTCATGGTGCTGTCCCCCGAGCGCATGAACATTCCGATCGCGATGCTGGCGCTGGTGCTGAGCGTGTCGACCCTGCTGCTGTCGCACGCGCGCCGCCTGGTCGCGCGCACGCTGGTCATTACCGGCCTGGGCGGCCTGGCGCTGGCCAGCAGCGCCGGCGATTTCATCGAGACGCCGCCCCTGCGTGCGAACGCGCTGGTGTATTACAAGGACATGCCGAGCTGGGACGCCTACTGGCTGCATCCGGCGGGCGAACTCGATCCGTGGGAGCGAAGCCTGTTCGCGAACCTGAAGGAGCCGCATATCTTCGTCAACGTCTTCGGCTGGCAAAGCCCGCGCCAGTGGTATGCCTGGGCGCCGCGCGACGGCCTGACATTCCCGCTTGTCCGGATTCTGCGCAACGGCAAGGCGCCCGACCGCCATGCCGACTTCACGCTGGTGTCGCAGAACCGCGCGCCCGAAGTCCGCCTGCGGGTCATCGGTGCGCGGCCGACGCGCGTGACGATGAACGAGCGCGTGCTGCTCGATACCGAGGCCAAGTCGCTGACGATGGTGCTGTACGGGATGGAGGACGCGCTGCTGCATTTCAGGATCGCGGTGCTGTCCGATCCGATCTTCGGCGTGCAGATCGAGGAAGTGGTGCCGGGGCTGCCGGAACACCTGCTGCCGCCACGGCCGGCGTCAACACTGATTCCCCTGAGCGGCCAGTCGATCGCGTCGGATACGCTGTGGTTTTACTAGGGTCGCGTGGACTACAATGTGGCGCGCACAACGCGTGCGTGCCCATTAACTTCCGCAGCAGGATTCCATGCACAAGACCGTCTCCGCCGTCGTCCTCTCCGCCCTCGCCAGCAGCCTGGCACTGGCCTATCCCGCCCACGCCGCAGGCAAGCAGCAAGCCACCGTCCAGGAAGCGCCCTTGCGCGGCCACCTGGCCTTCCTGGCCTCGGACGCCCTCGAAGGACGCGGCACCGGCCAGCGCGGCGGAGAACTGACCGTCACCTACCTGGAATCGCAGGCGCTGGCCGCCGGCCTCCAACCCGCCAACGGCAAGAGCTTCCGCCAGGAGGTCAAGATTGCCGGCGTGCGTCCGCTGCCGCAGCAAAGCAACGTGGCGATCGTCGCCGGCGGCCAGGCGCTGCCGATGACCTTCGGCGCCGACTGGGTCTGGGCGCCGGGCGACGCCAAGGCGGAGCACAGCATGGATGCGGAACTGGTCTTCGTCGGCTACGGCATCACCGCGCCGGAAGAAGGCTGGGACGACTTCAAGGGCCTGGACGCCAAGGGCAAGGTGCTGGTCATGATGGTCAACGACCCGGCGCCGACCGCCGCGCAGCCGAACCGCTTCAACGGCGCCGGACTGACCTTCTACGGCCGCTGGACCTATAAACTGCAGGAGGCGGCGCGCCAGGGTGCGGCCGGCGTCATCCTGATCCACACCGATGCATCGGCCTCCTACGGCTGGAGCGTGGTGCAGAACAGCTGGGCCGCGGCCGAGCGCTTTCAACTCGCCGACGCCGATCTCGGCACCGGCATGCAGGGCTGGATGACCGACGGCGCCGCGCGCAAACTGTTTACGGCCGCCGGCCAGGACCTCGATAAGCTGCGCGCCGCCGCGGAAGACAAGTCGTTCAAGCCAGTCACGCTCAACGCGCGCGTAAAAGGCGAGACCCGTGCGGCGGTCCGTACGCTCAACGAATTCAACGTGGCCGGCATCGTGCCCGGCACCGATCCGAAGCTGAAGGACGAAGTCGTCATCTACAGCGCGCACTGGGACCACATGGGCAAGCAGGGCACCGAAGGCGACACCATCTTCAATGGCGCCGTCGACAACGCCTCGGGCACCGCGGGCCTGCTGGCGATGGCGCAGGAAGCGGTGCGCCATCCGGCCAAGCGCTCGCAGATGTTCCTGTGGGTGGCGGCCGAAGAGCAAGGCCTGCTGGGCAGCGCGGCCTACGCGGCGCGTCCGCTGTGGCCGGCCGCGAAGACGGCCGCCAACCTGAACCTCGACAGCCTGAATTTCGTCGGACAAGCCAAGGACATCGGCGTCTCGGGCAGCGAGCGCACGGAACTGGGCGCGATGGCGGCAAGCACCGCGAAGGCCATGGGCTTGACGGTGGCGCCTGCGAAACCGGATCTGGCCGGCGGCTACTTCCGCAGCGACCATTTCAGCTTTGCCAAAGCCGGCATCCCGGCCTTCTCGGTCGGCGGCGGCAGCGCCTGGGTGCAAGGATGTCGAGGCGAACAACGCCAAGGCCAAAGCCTACCGCGCGCGCTATCACCAGGTGAACGACGAATACGATCCGAGCTGGGATTTGTCGGGCATGGTGCAGCAGGCGCAGTTCACGCTGAACCTGGGCCGCATGGTGGCCGATGCGCCGGCGATGCCGGCGTGGAAAGCGGGCGATGCGTTCGGCAAGGTGCGCGCCGCGGCCAAGTAATCGCAGCGCTGTAAAATTAAAACGCCCGGTCATCGCTGACCGGGCGTTTTTGCGTTGAAATATTATTTCAGCGAGCTTCGGTGAAATTTTATTTCACTCGATAATCCCGCACATGATGCGCGCCCCGCCACCGCCGAGCGGCGCCGGATGATCCGCATGATTATCCCCGCCCGCATGCACCATCAGCGCCTTGCCCTTCACATCGGCCAGTTTTTTCAGGCGCGGCGCCAGCACCGGATTATTCGCGGCGCCCGCGCTCTCCACATACAGCGCAGGCAAATCGCCGATGTGGCCATCGCCCCACGGCAGGCCGTGCTTCTTGCTCTTGGTCGTGTCCAGGTGCGCACCCGCCGCGCCGGCCGGCACCTGCTTGCCATCCTTCTCGTTCGTTGCGCAGCTGCCGTTCTCGTGCACGTGGAAGCCGTGCACGCCCGGCGGCAGGCCGGTCAGCGCCGGCGTGAACACCAGGCCGTATTTCGATTCGCTGATGGTCACCGTGCCGGCGGAGGCGCCGACGCCGGCTTCCGACACCGTATTCATCGTCGCGCGCAGTTCGGCCGCGTGCACGGCGGCGGCCGCCCAGGTCGAACTCAGCACCAGCGCGCAGATCCATTGAGCTTTCATGTCGCTTCCCTTTCAGTCATCCGGTTATTGAACAAACAGCCAACGCGGATCAGTGTAGTGCATTCGAAAAGATGGGGGAACGCGGCTGAAACGGCCTCGCGCCATGTTGTATCAGGCATTTCGTTCGCCAGCGCAGTCCATACGGCAGCGTTGCCGGCCCTGACAAAGTGCAGCACCCGCCGCATGCTGTACCGGACGCTTTGACGACATGCAGGGCCAGTGGCCGCATCAGCGAGCGCGTCGCCGGCGTTTGAGGATGCAGGTAACAAGCGGGCGTGCACGACGCCATTCCGCTGCCTGCGGCCGCATCGATCCTGCCCTGCGTGTGACTACCCGCGATGAACTGCAGCGGCCCATCGACTTCCGTGCACGGATCGAGATGCAGCCGGATCGCCACTAGCTGTTCCAGCAGTTCCGCCGGCGGCTGCACATACAGGCTTCCTTCCTTTTCCGACCACCCGCGCAATGCAGGATGCTCGACGCGCGCCGCTACCGGAATGCTCAGGTCCTGGTGAATCGGCACCAGCCAGTTACGCGACAGCGACTTCTCGAAATACGTGCATTGGACGGCCACGGCATCCTCGGGCAGCAGCGCAGCGATCTGCGGATGCGCCCGCAATTGCGCGACCAGCTCGCGGCACCATGGCTGTTGCAGCAGGCAGCGCGATCCGGCCGATGCTGGGTCGAGCTCGAACGGCAAGGACAGGAGGCGCTCGCATTCATCCTGTGTCAGCACTTGCGGAATCGTGGCAAAGCCGTCGGTATCGAGTTGGTAGACGTACATGCGCTGAGCTGAGAGGTAGGCAGTGTCAGGTGCTGGCGCCGCCGGACTGATCGATCTCTTCAGCGAGTTCGCCGAGCACCCCGCGCGTGTCCATGATCGTCGCGTACTCTCCGCTCAGGTTGGCAAGCGACATCGCATGCACCTCGTCCGCGCTGCGCATCCGGCCGGCGTAGTCCGTCATCGCGAACGCAAAGGTGGCATCCGAGACGACGACGGTATCGAAGCCGAGATTGCCCGCCGTGCGGGCGCTGCATTCCACCGAAATGTTGGTGCTGACGCCGGCCAGCACGATCCGGTTCACGTCCCGCACCCGCAGCCAGCGTTCGAGCGCCGTGTTGATGAAGGCGTCCGGCACGTTCTTCTCGACCACGTGTTCATGCCGCAGCGGCTGCAGCGCTTGCTGGAACTCGACGCCGGATTGGCCGGGTGCGAAGGGAGAATCCGGCGAGCGCGAGATGTGGCGGACGTGGACGACGTGCGCTTTGGCCGCGCGCCAGGCTTGCAGCAGCTGGGCGATGTTCTCTTCCGCCTGCGGGTTGTTGCGAGACTCCGCAGGGGTATTCGCCATGCCCTTTTGCATGTCGATGATGACGAGGCATGGGAGTGGCTTGTTCATGCCTTGTCCTGTTCGTCGCTGAGCTTCAGCTGCCAGTACCCGACATCGATCCAGCGCCCGAACTTCAGCCCGACTTCCTCGAAGTGCGCCACCTTTTTAAAACCCAGCCGCTCGTGCAGGCGCACGCTGGCTTCATTCGGCTGCGCGATGCCGCCGATGGCGAGGTGCAGCTCGCGCTGGCGCAGTTCGGCCAGCAGTGCCTCGTACAGCACGGTGCCTGCGCCTTTGCCGGCATGTTGCGGATCGAGATAGACCGAGCTCTCGACCGCAAAGCGATAGGCGGCGCGCACGCGCCACTTGGTGGCGTAGGCGTAGCCGATCAGCGTATCGCCATCGAGCATGACCAGCCAGGGCAGCTTCGCCGCACCGACGTCGGCGATGCGCTTTGCCATGTCGGCCGCTGTGACGGGCTCCTCCTCGAACGAGATCGTGGTGGTCGCGATGTAGTGGTTATAGATGGTACAGATGCGTTCAGCATCGGTCTCAGTGGCTTGGCGGATGGTTCTAGTGAATGTCATTGCGGAGCAGACTCGTCAGATAAGTGTTCTTCAGCAACTATTAAGCATAGTAGCGCGCATCGCGTCCGTGGCTATCGATATGGCATGGACGAAAAAAAACGGCACCCGAAGGTGCCGTCTTGTTCAGCTAGTTAGCTCAGACGATTACTCGCCGTCGCCATGCTGCTCCACCGGAGCCGCCGCATTCTGCTGATCTTCCATCGCCTGCAGTTCGGCAGCCATATTGGCCTTCTCCTGCTGCAGCAGTGCCTGGCGCTCTTCCGCCTCCCACACTTCCTTCTCTTTGCGAGCGCGGTGGAATGCCAGACCGGTACCGCCAGGGATCAGGCGGCCGACGATGACGTTTTCCTTCAGGCCGCGCAGACCGTCGCGCTTGCCCATGATCGCCGCTTCCGTCAGCACGCGGGTGGTTTCCTGGAACGATGCGGCCGAGATGAACGAATCGGTCGACAGCGATGCCTTGGTAATACCCAGCAGCACGTTTTCGTAGGTCGCTTGCAGTTTGCCTGCCGCTTCCATGCGATCGTTTTCTTCCAGCAGCTCCGAACGCTCCACCTGCTCGCCGACGATGTAGTCGGTGTCGCCGGCTTCGACGATCGCCACACGGCGCAGCATCTGACGAACAATCACTTCGATGTGCTTGTCGTTGATCTTCACGCCCTGCAGACGGTACACGTCCTGCACTTCGTCGACGATGTAACGGGCCAGCGCTTCGATACCCAGCAGGCGCAGGATGTCTTGCGGATCGGCCGGACCGTCGACGATCATCTCGCCCTTGTTCACGACTTGACCATCGTGGACCAGCACTTGCTTGTCCTTGGTGATCAGGAACTCGTGCTTGTTGCCGTCCATGTCCGTGATTTCCAGACGCTGCTTGCCCTTCGTTTCCTTACCGAAGGCCACGGTACCCGTGACTTCGGCCAGCATGCCCGCGTCTTTCGGCGAACGTGCTTCGAACAGCTCGGCAACGCGCGGCAGACCACCGGTAATGTCGCGGGTCTTCTGCGATTCGGTCGGGATACGTGCCAGCACTTCACCCACCGAGACCGACTGACCGTCCTTCACCATGATCAGCGAGCCGATCTGGAAGCCGATGGCCACGGCGTGTTCGGTGCCGGCAATCTTGACTTCCTGGTTCTCTTCGTTCAGCAGTTTCACTTGCGGACGCAGCACTTTACCGGCCGAACCACGACGCTTCGGATCGATCGCGACCAGGGTCGACAGACCGGTCACTTCGTCGACCTGACGGGCGACGGTGACGCCTTCTTCGACGTTCTCGAAGCGGATCGTACCGGCGTATTCCGTGATGATCGGACGGGTCAGCGGATCCCAGGTGGCCAGGGCGATACCGGCTTTGACAACCATGCCGTCCTTGACCATCAGGGTCGCGCCGTACGGCACCTTGTGACGCTCGCGCTCGCGGCCATGGTCGTCCGTGATCAGGACTTCGCCCGAACGCGAGATGACGATTTGCGCGCCTTTGCCGTTGGTCACGTAACGCATGGTCGCCGTGAAGCGGACCGTACCGTTCGACTTGGCTTCGACCGACGATGCCACTGCCGCACGCGATGCCGCACCACCGATGTGGAAGGTACGCATGGTCAGCTGGGTACCCGGCTCACCGATCGACTGTGCTGCAACGACGCCGACTGCTTCGCCGCTGTTGACCATCGAACCGCGGCCGAGATCGCGGCCGTAGCACATGGCGCACAGGCCGTAGCGCGTGTCGCAGTTCAGCGGGGTGCGGACCTTGACTTCATCGATGCCGACGCGTTCGATCTCTTCGACCATGTCTTCGTCCAGCAGGGTGCCGGCTTCGAACAGGGTTTCCTGGGTTTCAGGATTGACCAGATCGGTACCCGTCACGCGGCCGAGGATACGGTCGCGCAGCGCTTCGATGACTTCACCACCTTCGACCATCGCCTTCATGAAGGTGCCGTTGTTGGTGCCGCAATCGTCCTCGATCACCACCAGATCCTGGGTCACGTCGACCAGGCGGCGGGTCAGGTAACCCGAGTTTGCCGTCTTCAGCGCGGTGTCGGCCAGACCCTTACGGGCGCCGTGCGTCGAGATGAAGTACTGCAACACGTTCAGGCCTTCGCGGAAGTTCGCGGTAATCGGCGTTTCGATAATCGAACCGTCCGGCTTGGCCATCAGGCCTCGCATACCCGCCAACTGGCGAATCTGGGCTGCCGAACCGCGCGCGCCCGAGTCGGCCATCATGTAAATCGCGTTGAACGATTCCTGGGTGCCTTGCGTACCGTCGCGCTTGGTGACCGGCTCGATCTTGAGCTGGTCCATCATCGCCTTGCCGACTTCATCGGAGGTCTTGCCCCAGATGTCGACGACCTTGTTGTAACGCTCGCCGGCGGTGACCAGACCCGAAGCGTACTGCTGCTCGATCTGCTTCACTTCCGCTTCGGCGGAGGCGATCATGCCCTTCTTGACGTCCGGGATCATCATGTCGTCGACGGCGATCGAGATACCGGCGCGCGTTGCCAGGCGGAAGCCCGACTGCATCAGCTTGTCGGCAAACACGACGGTCGCACGCAGGCCGCACTTGCGGAACGACGTGTTGATCAGCTTCGAGATTTCCTTCTTCTTCAGGGCGCGGTTCAGCACCGAGAATGGCAGGCCCTTCGGCAGGATCTCGGACAGGATCGCACGGCCGACCGTGGTCTCGTAACGCGTGACGGTGCGCTCGAACTCGTCGGTGCCGGCAACGCGTGGGAATTCGACGATACGCACGGTGATGCGCGTAGCCAGTTCGACTTCCTTGTTGTCATACGCGCGCAGGACTTCCGACACGTCCGGGAACATCATGCCCTCGCCCTTGGCGTTGATCGCCTCGCGCGTTGCGTAGTACAGACCCAGCACGATATCCTGGGACGGCACGATCGACGGTTCGCCGTTCGATGGGAACAGGATGTTGTTCGACGCCAGCATCAGCGTACGCGCTTCCATCTGCGCTTCGATCGACAGCGGGACGTGGACAGCCATCTGGTCACCGTCGAAGTCGGCGTTGAACGCCGCGCAGACGAGTGGGTGCAGCTGGATGGCCTTGCCTTCGATCAGGACCGGCTCGAACGCCTGGATACCGAGACGGTGCAGGGTTGGTGCACGGTTCAGCATCACCGGGTGTTCTTTGATGACGTCTTCCAGGATGTCCCAGACGACTGGTTCCTGGATTTCGACCAGCTTCTTCGCCGCCTTGATGGTCGTAGCCAGACCCATCAGTTCGAGCTTGTTGAAGATGAATGGCTTGAACAGTTCCAGGGCCATCAGCTTCGGCAGGCCGCACTGGTGCAGTTTCAGCTGTGGACCGACCACGATGACCGAACGGCCCGAGTAGTCGACGCGCTTGCCCAGCAAGTTCTGACGGAAACGACCGCCCTTACCCTTGATCATCTCGGCCAGCGACTTCAGCGGACGCTTGTTGGCGCCGGTCATCGCTTTACCGCGACGGCCGTTGTCCAGCAGCGAGTCGACCGCTTCCTGCAGCATGCGCTTTTCGTTACGCGTAATGATTTCCGGAGCGCGCAGTTCCATCAGGCGCTTCAGGCGGTTATTACGGTTGATGACGCGGCGATACAGGTCGTTCAGGTCGGAGGTCGCGAAACGGCCACCATCCAGCGGGACGAGCGGACGCAGCTCCGGCGGCAGGACCGGGAGCACTTCCATGATCATCCAGTCCGGCTTGATGCCCGAACGCTGGAATGCCTCGAGCACTTTCAGGCGCTTGGCGTATTTCTTGATCTTCGCTTCGGACTTCGATTCCTTCAGTTCCACGCGCAGGGCTTCGGCATCGCGGTGGATGTCGATCGAGCGCAGCAGTTCACGGATACCTTCGGCGCCCATGTAGGCGGTGAAGTCGTCGCCGTACTCTTCGTACTTGGCGGCGTAATCGTCTTCCGACATGATCTGGCACTTCTTCAGCGGGGTCATGCCAGGATCGGTCACGACATACGCTTCGAAGTACAGCACGCGTTCGATGTCCCGCAGCGTCATGTCCAGGACCATGCCCAGGCGCGACGGCAGCGACTTCAGGAACCAGATGTGCGCGGTTGGCGAGGCCAGTTCGATGTGGCCCATGCGCTCGCGGCGCACCTTGGCCAGCGTGACTTCGACGCCGCACTTTTCGCAGATGACGCCGCGGTGCTTCAGGCGCTTGTACTTGCCGCACAGGCATTCGTAATCCTTGATCGGGCCAAAGATCTTGGCGCAGAACAGGCCATCACGCTCAGGCTTGAAGGTGCGGTAGTTGATGGTCTCGGGCTTCTTGACTTCACCGAACGACCACGAACGAATTTTTTCGGGCGACGCCAGGCCAATCTTGATGGCGTCGAAGCTTTCATTTTGCTGTACTTGCTTGAATAGATCGAGCAGTGCTTTCATGTATCACTCCAGAGGTGACTAAATTTCTATTTCGGGGCTGCGCTGAGCTGCAGGCATCCCAAACCAATCGGGTAATCGGGAAGGGAAAGGCTCCCCTTCCCTACCTTCTTAGTTACGCTCGAGGTCGATATCGATACCCAGCGAGCGGATTTCCTTGACCAGCACGTTGAACGATTCAGGCATGCCGGCGTCGATCACGTGGTCACCCTTGACCAGGTTCTCGTACACCTTGGTACGGCCATTCACGTCATCGGACTTGACCGTCAGCATTTCCTGCAGCACGTACGATGCGCCGTACGCTTCCAGTGCCCACACCTCCATCTCACCGAAGCGCTGGCCGCCGAACTGGGCTTTACCGCCCAGTGGCTGCTGCGTCACCAGCGAGTACGGACCGGTCGAACGCGCGTGCATCTTGTCGTCCACCAGGTGATGCAGTTTCAGCATGTGCATGTAGCCAACGGTGACCTTGCGCTCGAATGCTTCGCCGGTGCGGCCGTCGTACATCGTGACCTGGTTCTTCGACGGGGTCATGCCGAGGTGCGCGGCAATGTTGTCCGGGTAAGCCAGGTCCAGCATGCGCAGGATCTCGGTCTTCGTGGGCGCCATCGAAGACTGGCGTCGCGAACGGCACACCCTTCTTCAGGTTGCCGGCCAGGCCCATGATCTCTTCATCGTTGAAGCTGTCCAGGTCTTCCTTCTTGCCGGTCTCGTTGTAGATCTGGCCCAGGAAACCACGGACTTCTTCGATCGCTGCCTGCTTCTGCAGCATTTCGCCGATACGCAGGCCCAGGCCCTTGGCTGCCCAACCGAGGTGGGTTTCCAGGATCTGACCGACGTTCATTCGCGAAGGAACGCCCAGCGGGTTCAGCACGACGTCGGCTGGAGTGCCGTCCGCCATGAACGGCATGTCTTCCACCGGCACGATGCGCGACACCACACCCTTGTTACCGTGACGACCTGCCATCTTGTCGCCCGACTGCAGGCGGCGCTTGACGGCCAGGTAGACCTTGACCATCTTTTGCACGCCTGGCTGCAGCTCGTCGCCTTGCGTCAGCTTCTTGCGCTTTTCTTCGAAGGCCAGGTCGTACTGGTGACGCTTCTCGTTGATCGATTCCTTGATCGCTTCGAGGGCATTCGCCGACTCGTCGTCCGCCGGACGGATGTCGAACCAGTGGAACTTGTCCAGGTCCGCCAGGTATTCCGACGTGATGACGGCGCCTTTTGCCATCTTCTTCGGGCCGCCATTGACGACCTTGCCCACCAGCATACGCTCCAGACGCTGGAAGGCGTCGCCCTCCACGATACGCATCTGGTCGTTCAGGTCGAGGCGGAAGCGCTTCAGCTCATCATCGATGATCTGCTGGGCGCGCTTGTCGCGGACGATGCCTTCGCGGGTGAACACTTGCACGTCGATCACGGTGCCGACCATGCCCGAAGGCACGCGCAGCGAGGTGTCTTTCACGTCCGACGCTTTTTCGCCGAAGATCGCGCGCAGCAGCTTTTCTTCCGGCGTCAGCTGGGTCTCGCCTTTTGGCGTGACTTTACCGACCAGCACGTCGCCGGCGGTGACTTCGGCGCCGATGTAGACGATGCCCGATTCATCCAGGCGCGCCAGCTGGTTTTCAGCCAGGTTCGAGATGTCGCGGGTGATTTCTTCCGCGCCCAGCTTCGTATCGCGTGCAACAACCGACAGCTCTTCGATGTGAATCGAGGTGTAGCGGTCGTCCTTGACGACGTTTTCCGAAATCAGGATCGAATCCTCGAAGTTCAGACCATTCCATGGCATGAAGGCCACGAGCATGTTCTGACCCAGGGCCAGTTCGCCCAGGTCGGTCGATGCGCCGTCGGCAATCACGTCGCCCTTGGCAACGCGGTCGCCAACTTGCACGATCGGACGCTGGTTGATGTTGGTGTTCTGGTTCGAACGGGTGTACTTGATCAGGTTGTAGATGTCGACACCGACTTCGCCGGCGAAGGCTTCATCGTCGTTGACACGAATAACCACGCGGCCCGCATCGATGTAATCGACGATACCGCCACGCACGGCCTGCACGGTGGTGCCCGAGTCGACCGCGACGGTGCGTTCGATACCGGTACCGACCAGCGCCTTTTCAGGACGCAGGCAAGGCACGGCCTGACGCTGCATGTTGGCGCCCATCAGTGCACGGTTCGCATCATCGTGCTCGAGGAACGGAATCAGCGAGGCAGCGACCGAGACGATCTGGCCTGGGGCGACGTCCATGTACTGGATGCGCTCTGGCGAGACCAGGATCGTTTCGCCGGCTTCACGTGCGGACACCAGTTCGTCGTCCAGCTGGCCTTCGGCGTTGATGGTCGCATTCGCCTGGGCGATGATGTAGCGGCCTTCTTCGATGGCGGACAGGTAGTCGATCTTGTCGGTGACCTTCGAATTCTCGACCTTGCGGTACGGGGTTTCGAGGAAGCCGTATTCGTTCAGGCGGGCGTACAGAGCCAGCGAGTTGATCAGGCCGATGTTCGGGCCTTCAGGCGTTTCGATCGGGCACACGCGGCCGTAGTGGGTCGGGTGCACGTCGCGCACCTCGAAGCCTGCACGTTCGCGGGTCAGACCGCCAGGTCCAAGGGCCGAAACACGACGCTTGTGCGTGATTTCCGACAGCGGGTTGGTCTGGTCCATGAACTGGGACAGCTGCGACGAACCGAAGAATTCGCGGATCGCGGCCGAGATCGGCTTGCTGTTGATCAGGTCATGCGGCATCAGGTTGTCCGCTTCGGCCTGGCCGAGGCGTTCCTTGACGGCACGTTCCACGCGGACGAGGCCGGCGCGGAACTGGTTTTCGGCCAGTTCGCCCACGCAACGCACGCGGCGGTTACCCAGGTGATCGATGTCATCGACTTCGCCGCGGCCATTGCGCAGCTCGACGAGGATCTTGATCACGGCCAGGATGTCTTCGTTCGACAGCGTCATCGCGCCGGTCGAGTTCGTCGCGGCCGATACGGCGGTTGAACTTCATGCGGCCGACAGCCGACAGGTCGTAGCGCTCAGGGCTGTAGAACAGGCCGTTGAACAGGGCTTCGACCGACTCTTCGGTTGGCGGTTCGCCAGGACGCATCATGCGGTAGATCGCCACGCGCGCGGCCATCTGGTCGGCGGTGTCGTCGGTGCGCAGGGTTTGCGAGATGTAGCCACCCTGGTCGAGGTCGTTCGTGTACAGGGTCTGGATCGTGTCGACGTTGGCGTCGCGCAGCTTGCCCAGCAGTTCGTCGGTCAGCTCGTCGTTGGCGGACGCGATGATTTCGCCGGTGTCGGCGTCGACGATGTTGCGGGCGATGATGCGGCCGATCAGGTAGTCTTCAGGAACCGAGATGGCCTTGATGCCGGCCGCTTCGATGTCGCGCACATGCTTGGCATTGATGCGCTTGTCCTTGGTGACCAGGGTCTTGCCCGTCTTCGGATCGACGATGTCGAAACGCGCGACTTCGCCACGCAGGCGCTCGGCCACGAATTCGATCTCGCCGCCTTCGGAGCGCAGGTTGAAGTTGTCGAATACGAAGAAGTTCGCCAGGATCTGTTCCGGCGACATGCCAATGGCCTTCAGCAGGATCGTCACCGGCATCTTGCGGCGGCGGTCGACGCGGAAGAACAGGATGTCCTTCGGGTCGAACTCGTAGTCCAGCCACGAGCCGCGGTAAGGAATGATACGTGCCGAGAACAGCAGCTTGCCCGACGAGTGCGTCTTGCCGCGGTCGTGCTCGAAGAACACGCCCGGCGAACGGTGCAGCTGGGACACGATCACGCGCTCGGTGCCGTTGATGACGAACGAACCGTTAGCGGTCATGAGCGGCAATTCGCCCATGTACACTTCCTGCTCTTTCATTTCCTTGACGACCGGCTTGGTCGGCGATTCCTTGTCCAGGATCACCAGGCGCACTTTGGCGCGCAGTGGGGAAGCGAAGGTCAGGCCACGCTGTTGGCATTCCTTGACGTCGAACGCGGGGTCGCCCAGCACGTAGGACAGGAATTCGAGACGCGCGAAGCCGTTGTGCGACACGATCGGGAAGATCGAGCTGAAAGCCGACTGCAGGCCTTCATTCTTGCGAACGGAAGGACCAGCATCCGCCTGCAGGAAATTCTCGTAGGATTCAAGCTGGGTAGCCAGAAGATATGGAACGTTGTGAACGTTGGCGCGCTTCGCGAACGACTTGCGAATGCGTTTCTTCTCAGTAAATGAGTAGTGCATGGACACTCCGTGAGTGACAGAAAGGATGAGAATTCAGGGATTGCCAGTGGTGGGGCGACCACATACAAGGCCTCAAGTCTCTTACTGTTCCATCAGATGAAAAGGGACTAGCGTGTTTCTACTGCTGTGCTACGATTCTTGCGATCTTGCCGTATTGCTTGTCGAAACGCGTATGTCGCAGGGACGACAAAAGAGCCAAAGCCGCAGCACCGCCTTCCGACGGGGCTTGCAAGCTTTGACTCCGGCTTTGGACACCTTGCGGCGCCCATTGCTTTTGATTACTTCAGTTCTGCCTTGGCGCCTGCATCTTCCAGCTTTTTCTTAGCGGCTTCAGCGTCAGCTTTTGGCATGGCTTCTTTGACGGTCTTTGGTGCACCGTCAACCACGTCCTTGGCTTCTTTCAGGCCCAGACCGGTGATTTCGCGGACGGCTTTGATGACGCCGACTTTGTTCGCGCCGATTTCGGTCAGAACGACGTTGAATTCGGTCTGCTCTTCGACAGCAGCAGCAGCAGCGCCGCCGCCAGCTGCAGGAGCCGACATTGCAGCTGCCGACACGCCAAACTTCTCTTCGAATGCCTTGACCAGGTCGTTCAGGTCCATGACGGACATTTCGCTCACTGCGTTCAGGATATCGTCTTTGCTAATTGCCATTTGAAACTCCAGATTTGTGTGTGTTTGTAGTACAGATCAGTTACTTGAGAAAAAAGGGCTGCGCTTACGCTGCAGCGGTTTCTTCGGCTGCAGGAGCAGCTTCCGAACCTTCGCCTTTTTTCGCTGCCAGGGCAGCCAAGCCACGTGCAAAGCCCGACACCGGAGCCAGCATCACGCCCAACAGCTGAGCGATGAGGACTTCACGGGATGGGATGCTTGCCAACGCGGTAACACCAGCTACGTCGAGCTGCTTACCTGCGTAGTTACCGGCTTTCACGACCAGCTTGTCGTTGGTTTTAGCGAAGTCGTTGATGACTTTCGCTGCTGCAACGGCGTCGTCCGAGATCGAATAGATCAGCGGACCGGTCATGGCGTCAGCCAGCGGGGCAAACTGCGTGCCTTCGACAGAGCGGCGTGCCAGCGTGTTCTTCAGAACACGCAGGTACACACCCTGCGAGCGCGCGGCTGCACGGAGTTTCGTCAAGTGACTAACCTGGATGCCACGGTACTCGGCCACGACGATCGTTTGCGCGGATGCTACTTTCGCGCTCACTTCTTCGACGACGGCCTTTTTGTCATTCAGATTAAGACCCACGGTCAATCTCCTTAATTAATGCGAACAAAAGCGTTCGCATCGGTTCGAACACGGCGTCCGAAGTTAAGAAGTCAAACTAACGCGGATGAATTCACGCAGCATGGACTACAAAACTTGTTCGGGTACACCATCTGCGTTGGGTGATGTATTAACCAGGCGCCCAACCACTGCCCCCGGCCCAACGGTCTTTGATTGCCTGCCGGAGCTTGGTAGCCCCGACAGCCCAAAGATGCGCCCCGCTAGAATTTCGCAGGGACTTGAATTTCTTGATTAGCTTAAGCGGCGATCGAAGCGTGATCGACACGGACGCCCGTGCCCATCGTCGACGAGATCGCGACCTTGCGCAGGTACACGCCCTTCGAGGTGGCCGGCTTGGCCTTGTTCAGTGCTTCGATCAGGGCCGACAGGTTCGACTTCAGGTCTGCGTCCGAGAACGATTTGCGGCCGATGGTCGCGTGGATGATACCAGCCTTGTCGGTACGGTACTGGACCTGACCGGCTTTGGCGTTCTTCACCGCGGTAGCGACGTCAGGGGTGACGGTGCCGACCTTCGGGTTAGGCATCAGGCCACGTGGGCCCAGGATCTGGCCCAGGGTACCGACGATACGCATGGTGTCTGGCGAAGCGATGACGACGTCGAATGGCATGTTGCCGGCTTTAACCATCTCAGCCAGGTCTTCCATACCGACGATGTCGGCGCCGGCGGCTTTAGCAGCCTCGGCCTTGTCGCCCGATGCGAACACAGCGACGCGCACGGTCTTGCCGGTGCCTGCTGGCAGCACGACCGAACCACGAACGACCTGGTCCGACTTCTTCGGATCCACGCCCAGCTGAACGGCGACGTCGATCGACTCGTTGAACTTGGCGGTTGCGAATTCCTTGACCAGCGACAGTGCATTGTCGAAGGCGTAGACCTTGTTACGGTCGACTTTCGCTTTCATTTCTTTAACGCGCTTGGACAGCTTAGCCATTACAGACCCTCCACCGTGATGCCCATCGAACGTGCCGAACCGGCGATGATACGCACTGCTGCGTCCATGTCGGCTGCGGTCAGGTCCGGCTGCTTGGTTTTTGCGATTTCTTCAGCCTGAGCACGGGTCAGCGTGCCGACTTTGTCGGTATGTGGCTTCGGCGAACCTTTGGTAATGCCGGCGGCCTTCTTGATCAGGTAGGTTGCCGGAGGCGTCTTCATCACGAAGGTGAAGGACTTGTCGGCGAACGCGGTGATCACGACTGGGATCGGCATGCCTGGCTCGAGACCCTGGGTCTGGGCGTTGAACGCCTTGCAGAATTCCATGATGTTCAGGCCGCGCTGACCCAGTGCTGGGCCGATCGGTGGGGATGGGTTTGCTTTACCAGCTGCCACTTGCAGCTTGATAAAACCAATGATTTTCTTGGCCATGGAGTGCTCCTAGATTGGCTTTGAGTAGTAGCGCCCCACCGCGACTACTCGCTCGGCGGGGCTCCTCTTATCGGATTCCGCCTTGCTTCTGCGACGCTCCGATTATTGCGTTTAAACTTTTTCTACCTGCCCGAACTCGAGTTCCACCGGAGTTGCGCGGCCGAAGATGGTGACAGTCACACGCACCTTCGATTTTTCGTAATTCACTTCCTCGACGTTGCCGTTGAAGTCGGTGAACGGGCCTTCCTTGATCCGGACCTGCTCGCCCACTTCGTACAGCACTTTCGGCCGTGGCTTCTCGACGCCTTCCTGGACCTGCTGCATGATCTTGTCGATCTCGCGCGCTGGAATCGGGGTTGGCTTGTTCGATTTGCCGCCGATGAAGCCGGTGACCTTGCTGGTGTTCTTCACCAGGTGCCAGGTTTCGTCGGTCATTTCCATCTCGACCAGCACGTAGCCAGGGAAGAAGCGGCGCTCGGTGACCGATTTGGTGCCGTTCTTGACTTCCACGACTTCTTCGGTCGGGACCAGGATCTGGCCGAACTGCTCGCTCATGCCGCCGCGCTCGATGCGCTCGGTCAGGGCGCGCATGACGCTCTTTTCCATACCCGAGTAGACGTGCACGACGTACCAGCGCTTGTTGCTGACCGGGACGCTCACGGGCGCTGCTTCTTGGCGCCGGAGCGTCGGCCGCCGGAGCGCCAGACCGCCGGAACTTCGTCCGGCGTATTGTCTTGCACGTTATCGTTCATTATTGCTTCCACCCCAGGATCAGGTCGTACAACAGGAATTCCAGCAGCTTATCCGTGCCCCACAGGAAAATCGCCATCACGACGACGAAGGCGAAGACGATCATGGTGATCATGCGCGCCTCTTTACCGGTCGGCCAGACAACCTTCTTGGTTTCGCGAACGGACTCTTTGGCAAAGTTCAGGAATTCACGGCCAGTGGTGGAGGTCCACAAAAGCAGGGCAGCAAAAACTAAACCAGCCACGAGGGCGCCTGCGGCGACCACGGCTGGTTTGTTTTGGCCTTTCAGGTAAAAGAACCCGATTACGCCTGCAATCGCGGCAACCACCGCCAGGGCCACCTTAAACTTGTCATTCGAGGTGCTAACGGTTTGCACGGATTGATTAGACATTCTTCTTTACTTTCGGTGCTGCGCACCAGAATTCGGTGGCAGGGGCGGAGGGAATCGAACCCGCGACCTTCGGTTTTGGAGACCGACGCTCTGCCAATTGAGCTACACCCCTACGAAGACTTCAGCTGAATCGCGCATTCTACAGCATACACGCGCATACTGGAGAATGTTTTTGAAGGGGTGGTTGGCACCACCCCTTCGGTACTACATACTACTTAAAGCTTAAGCCAGGATCTTGGCAACGACACCGGCGCCGACGGTACGGCCGCCTTCGCGGATTGCGAAGCGCAGGCCTTCTTCCATCGCGATCGGGTTGATCAGCTTGACGGTGATCGACACGTTATCGCCTGGCATGACCATTTCCTTGTCCGCTGGCAGCTCGATCGAGCCGGTCACGTCGGTGGTACGGAAGTAGAACTGCGGACGGTAGTTGTTGAAGAATGGCGTGTGACGGCCGCCTTCATCTTTCGACAGAACGTAGATCTCGCCGGTGAAGTGGTTGTGCGGCTTGATCGAACCTGGCTTTGCCAGGACCTGACCACGCTGGACATCTTCACGCTTGGTGCCGCGCAGCAGCAGGCCGACGTTGTCGCCAGCTTGACCCTGGTCCAGCAGCTTGCGGAACATTTCCACGCCGGTGCAGGTGGTCTTGACGGTGTCGACGATACCGACGATTTCGATTTCTTCGCCGACCTTGACGATACCGCGCTCAACGCGACCGGTAACGACGGTGCCGCGACCCGAGATCGAGAACACGTCTTCCACTGGCATCAGGAAGGCGCCATCGACAGCGCGCTCTGGCGTTGGGATGTAGCTGTCCAGTGCTGCGGCCAGGGCGATGATGCAGTCTTCGCCCATTGCGCCCGGCTTGCCTTCGAGGGCCATACGTGCCGAACCCTTGATGATTGGCAGGTCGTCGCCTGGGAATTCGTACTTCGACAGAAGCTCACGCACTTCCATTTCGACCAGTTCCAGCAGCTCTGCGTCGTCGACCAGGTCGCACTTGTTCAGGAACACGATGATGTACGGAACGCCAACCTGACGCGCCAGCAGGATGTGCTCGCGGGTCTGTGGCATTGGGCCGTCGGCGGCCGAGCACACCAGGATCGCGCCGTCCATCTGCGCAGCACCGGTAATCATGTTCTTGATGTAGTCGGCGTGGCCTGGGCAGTCAACGTGCGCGTAGTGACGGTTTTCGGTTTCGTACTCGACGTGCGCGGTGTTGATGGTGATGCCGCGTGCCTTCTCTTCCGGAGCCGCATCGATCTGGTCGTATGCTTTTGCTTCGCCGCCGAATTTCTTCGACAGGACGGTAGCGATTGCTGCGGTCAGCGTGGTCTTGCCGTGGTCAACGTGTCCGATGGTACCGACGTTGACGTGCGGCTTGGTCCGCTCGAATTTACCTTTTGCCATTTGAGACTCCTAACGATATTTTGAGAATTACCAGGCACACCTGACGGACGAGTACAACGCACTGCCGCTTTAAATTCTGGTGCCCTTTACGTGGATTGAACACGTGGCCTCTCCCTTACCAAGGGAGTGCTCTACCACTGAGCTAAAAGGGCTGATGTTTGCGCCGCACATACTGCGGCACAATTTACTGGAGCGGGTGAAGGGAATCGAACCCTCGTCGTAAGCTTGGAAGGCTTCTGCTCTACCATTGAGCTACACCCGCGAGGTACAACTTCAATTCGACTTCACGACTTCTTCATTTGGTGGTGGGGGCTGGATTCGAACCAGCGTACTCAGAGAGGGCAGATTTACAGTCTGCTGCCTTTAACCACTCGGCCACCCCACCGCGAAGAACCGCAGAGTATGAAGCAAGCTCAACATGCTGTCAACTATTTTTGCCTTTACTACCAACCTGGCTCAAATAGCAGCGTTGCTTCGGGGCGTGATTGTAACCGTACAGGATAGGAATCTGCAAGGCTCTTTTTTGTACATTATGCGCGCCGCTCGGCCGTCCCCTGCGGTACTGTATGCCACAGGCATGTCAATACTCCCCCATATGGACAGCAAGGCGCCCTGGTACCCACGTTGGAGCTGGCCGCAGATCCTGGTGGCCAGCCTGTCGATCATTGCCTTCTACCTGGCGATGCGCGTCGTGAACAACTGGCTGGCGCTGCCGGCCGGGTATGCGCTGCCGCTGTTCCCGCCGGCCGGGGTCGGCCTGGCGATGGCCACCGCCGGCGGCATGCGCGTGCTGCCGGCGGTGGCCATCGGCGCGGCCTTGTACGCCTTCCCCCTGCACCACACCAATCCCGACCTGTCGCAATCGGCCGCGCTGCTGGCGACCTTCGCCGGCGCGCTCGGCTCGCTCCTGCAGGCCTGGCTGGGCGCGGCCCAGTTCCGGCGCCGCATGCGCCCGGCGATCGACTCCGGCCACGACGTGATGGTCTATTTCCTGCTCACCCCGGTCATTTGCCTCACCAGCGCCACCATCTCGGTGCCGACCCTGTACGCCCTGAAGGCCTTCGACGAGGTCGCGCAGCTGCGCTTCTGGTTCGCCTGGTGGGCCGGCGACACGCTCGGGGTGCTGCTGGCCGCGCCCCTGTGCTGGATCATCTGCGGGTCGCCGCGCCGGCTGTGGCGGCGGCGCGCCTGGCTGGTCACGGTGCCGCTGCTGCTGGCCAGCGCCGCGGTGGTCACCATCTACCGCCTCGCCCAAGGCTGGGAACACGAGCAGCACCTGCAGCCCTACCGCCTGAAAGCCCAGCAGACGGCCGACGTGCTGCAGGCCGAGTTCAACGAGCACGTGCGCTTCGTCGGCACCTTCGCCGGCACCCTGGCCGACACCGAGCACATCCTCGCGCGCGAAAAATTCCTGCGCATCGCCGCCGGCTATGCCGACGGCCGCCCCGAGATCCAGGGCATCAACTGGGCGGTGCCGGTGCTGGCCGGCGAGCGCGCCGGCTTCGAGGCCTGGGTGCGGCAAAACAGTCGACCGCCGCTTCACCGGCATCGCCGACATGGACGAGACGCGGCGCATGGTGCCGGCCGGCGAGCGCGACCGCTACCTGCCGGTGCTCTACATCTGGCCGGCCACCAACAACTGGATCCGCGGGATCGATTTCCTGGCCGCGCCGGGACGCGCCGCCGTGGCCGCCAAGGCGCTGGCCTCGCGCGCGCCGATCGCCTCCGAACCCTATCCGCTGCTGACCAGCGCCGAGGACTCGGCATCAGCCTGCTGCGCGCGGTCGGCGACAGCGGCCGGCCGCCGGCCGCGGTGCTGGTCTTCGTGCTCAATGCCGAACGCCTGCTGCAACAGGCGATCGCGCGCTCCGGCTTCGATGGCTTGCGCGCCGCCATGGTCGACGTCACCGACGGCGCCGCCCTGCCGGTGGCGGGCGCGCTGGGCCAGCCCGCAGCGCGACGATTACCGGGTCCACCTGTCCTTCGCGGGGCGCAGCTACCAGCTCGGCTTCCGGCCGACGGCGGCCTATATCGAGGCCGAAACGGGCGCGGCCAGCTGGAGCGTGCTGTCGGCCGGCCTGCTGCTGACGGGCATGCTGGGCGCGCTGATGCTGCTCATCAGCGGCGAGCGCGCGGTGATCGAGGAGCAGGTCGCCGACCGCACGGCGCGCCTGCGCGACCGCGAAGCGCGCCTCGCGGCCATCCTCGACAACGCCGCCGATTCCATCGTCACGGTCGACGCCGCCGGCTTCCTGGTGTCGGCCAACGCCGCCACCGCGCGCCTGTTCGGCTACGCGGCGCCAGCACCTGGACGGCCTGTATTTCGGCGCCCTGGTGCCCAACGGCGCGACCGGGATCGAGGGCGACGCCGGCGCCGAACTGGCGCGATTGGCCACGGCGGCGCCCGAGGATTGCGTGCTCGAGGGGAGGAATGCGCAGGGCGAGGCGGTGCCGCTGTCGATCTCGGTCGCCCCGGTGCTGATGGGGCGCGAGGCTTTTTTCGTGTGCATCCTGCGCGACCTGACCGAGCAGCAGCGCTCGCAGGAGCGCATCTACCGCCTGGCCCACCACGACGCCCTCACCGGCCTGGAAAACCGCTTCGCCCTGAATGCCCGGCTCGAGCAGCAGCTGGCCCTGGCGCGCCGCCACAACGAGCCGGCGGCCGTGCTGTTCATCGACCTCGACCATTTTAAAAAGATCAACGATTCGCTCGGCCACGCCGCCGGCGACAAGCTGCTGGTCGGCGCGGCCGAACGCATGAAGGATTTATTACGCGAGGTCGACACGCTGGCGCGCCTGGGCGGCGACGAATTCATCATCGTGCTGGCCGGCCCGCTCACGCCCGACAGCGTCACCACGGTGGCGGTGCGGGTGGTCGAATCGCTGTCGCAGCCGTATCAGTTGAATGGCTCCACCGCCCACAGCGGCTGCAGCGTCGGCGTCGCCCTGTTCCCGGACGACGGCCTCGACGCCGAAACCCTGATCCGGCATGCCGACATGGCGATGTACGCGGCCAAGCGCGAGGGGCGCGGCAATTTCCAGTTCTTCTCGCCCGCGATGAACGCCGCCACCCACGAGCACCTGCTGCTGGAAAACCGCATGTGGGGCGCGCTGCACGCCGAAGGTTTCGAGTTGTACCTGCAGGCGCAGGTGGAGCTCGACACCGGCCGCGTGATCGGCGCCGAAGTGCTGCTGCGCTGGAACGACGACGAACTGGGCAGCGTCGAGCCGAGCCGCTTCATTCCGGTGGCCGAGGAAAGCGGCATGATCGTGCCGCTCGGCGACTGGGTGCTGGGCCAGACCATGGCCTTGCTGGCGCAATGGCAGCGCGAGGGACTCGAGGATTTGCGCCTGGCCGTGAACCTGTCGGCGCGCCAGTTCTCGGGCGGCACCCTGCTCTCGCGCCTGGACGAACTGGTGGCGCAGCACGGGATCGATCCCGTCGCTGATGGAACTCGAAATCACGGAAACGGCCGCCATGCGCGACCCGGAAGCGACCCGGCTGCTGCTGCGCCAGTTGCGCACGCGCGGTTTCAAACTCGCCATCGACGACTTCGGCACCGGCTATTCGTCGCTGTCCTATCTCAAACTGTTCGCGATCGACCGCATCAAGATCGACCGCGGTTTCGTCAAGGACATCGAGCACAATCCGAACGATGCCGTGATCGTCGCGGCCACCATCGGCCTGGCCCATTCGCTCGGCTTGACGGTGGTGGCCGAGGGCGTGGAAACCCAGGCGCAATGGGGCTTTTTACGCGACAAGCACGGCGACGAGGCGCAGGGTTTCCTGTTCTCGCGGCCGATGCCGGCCGGAGAATTCCGCGAATTCATCCGGAAGCAAGTGCAGCCAGTACCTGACGCTTAAGGGCGCGGATCATGGCCGTCTCGTCGGGCGGCACGCCTTCCGGCGCGGTGCTGGTGCGGTCGGCATAGAAAAAGCCGAGCTGCGCCTTGCCCACCACCAGCGGCAGCACGATAAAACTCTTCGCGTCGGGCAGCAGGGCGCGGTGCCAGGACGGCAGCAGTTCGCGGATCTTCGGGCTGGCGGCATCCGAAATCATCAGGTCGGCGTCGTTTTCCAGCGCCAGCATGGAACAGGTCGCGCCCGCCCTGCGCCGGGATCGGGAACACGAAGCCGGCCTGCAGCTTGTCGTGGTTCGCGCCGAAGGAGACGCGCGCGCGGTACTGCCCCTGGCGCGCATCCTTCAAGCAGACGGTGGCGAAGCGGAAGCCCAGCGCCTGGTACAAGCGTTTCCAGCACCGCCAGGATCACGTCGTTGACGCGCGCCTGGCCGGCCGCGCGCAGCTGGGTCACGTCCTGCACCCCGGCCAGCAGCAGTTCGCGCGCATTCTTCGGTTTGCCGCTCGGCCAGGCGCCCTCCTCAGTCTCGCCGGCGTCGAGCGTGGCCAGCATCAGCACGTCGGGCAGGCCGTCGGCGGCATCCACCGTCGGGCTTCGGCAGCGGCTGCAGGTTCATGCTTTCCATCAGGCCCTGCATGCCTTCGGCGACGTTCGTGAACAGGCGCTCCAGGCCGGCCGCATCGAGCTCGAAGGCGGCGCCGTAGCGCGCCAGCAGCGCGCGTGCTTCCGGGTTGTCGGCCGGGACGCCGCGCCCGAGCAGGCGCGCCACGTCCAGGCCGAAGGAGGCCACCTGGCGCATCCATTCGGCGCGGCTGCCGGCCGTTTTCAGGGGGCCGGGCGGCAGCGCGGCCTGGGCGCGCACGATCACGTCGCGGAATCTTCCACTCGGCCAGCACGGCCGCCGACAGGGTGTCGTAGCTGCAGCCGAGGATCATCTGCGAGGCTTGCGCCGGCGTGTGCCGGGCGCCGGCTGACCAGCTGATTGATCTCGCGGTAGCGTTCGTGCTGGTGCGAGGCGACCAGCAAGGCGCCCAGGTTCTTGAACAAGGCGCCGATCGCCGCTTCCTCGGCGCCCTGGTAGAACGACAGTCTCGCCATTTCGCGCCCGACCAGGCTGGCGCAGAGGGCCGCTTCGAGCTCGACGCGCACGCTGCCGGCATGGGCGCCGTTATCCAGGGTATCGACCAGCAGCATCGCCAGCGCGGTGGTCTTGACGTTGTCGAAGCCGAGCAGCGCGATCGCGCGCGACACCGTCGTCACCGAGGTGCCGCCGGCCGTGCGGTAGCGGACCGTGTTCGACAGGCGCAGGATGCGCTGGGTCAGCGCGACGTCGGACAGGACGAAATAGGCGAGATCGTGCGGACCCGGCTCGTCGGCGTCGGCCAGTTCGATCACGCGTGCGATCGAGCCGCCGAGGGCGAACATCTCTTCGTCG
Source organism: uncultured beta proteobacterium (assembly GCA_963729765.1). GTDB lineage: Bacteria > Pseudomonadota > Gammaproteobacteria > Burkholderiales > Burkholderiaceae_D > Telluria. The sequence goes on from CAVSPL010000025.1 coordinate 179,180, forward strand.
CCGTTCACTTTTTGCATCAATGCGGCGCGGACGCGGCGGGTTGCGCCTTCGTCCTGCGCCTGGTGTGCTTCTGACATCTGGGATTACCCGGCTTTCCTGGCGCGTGCGCCCGTTATTTGTAGGACTTCTTGTATTTTTTGAGCACCGTCTGGTGCAGCGCGGTGAGCGCGGCCAGCTTCGGGTTGCGCGGATCGAGCCGGCGCACGGCCGCCATCTGGGCCAGGGCTTGCTGGCCGAGCTTGTCGTCCCAGCCAGTGTGCTCCAGGCAGCGCAAGAGCGCCAGCGCCGCATTGAAGGCCACCTGCGGATTGCCCGGCATGCGCTGCGCCGCTTCCTGCATCAGGGTGACGGCGCCCTGGTAGTCGCCGCTGCGGGCGCGCTCGGCGCCGCCGGCCACCAGGTCGACCACGTGCTGGCGCGTTTCCTGGGCCAGGCTGGCGCCGAGTTCGGCGTGGCCGGCTTGCGCCATCACGCTCATCGCGCGGTCCATGGCGGTGGCGTCGGCCGCATTGCGCATGACGTCGCGCACCAGGCCGGCCGCGCCGTCGGCCATGTCGTGCGCCAGGCAGCTGCGCGCCAGTTCCAGCTTCAGATCGGGCGACATGGCGGGCAGGTCGCGGCTGGCGGCCACGGCGGCGTTCAGCGATTCCAGCAGCCGTTCCTCGTTGCCGGTGTATTCGTGCAGCAGCGCCGACGAGATCGCGCTGCAGGCGTCGGCATGGCTCTTGCCGCCCATCGAGCGGTCGAGGTCGCGGATGACCGAGGCGGCCGCCACCGGATCGCCCTTGCGCACCAGGGTGCGCACCAGTTTCACGTGGTCTTCGGGATCGCGGAATTCCGAATATTTGGCCTTCGCCACGACCTGTTTCAGCACCTTTTCGGCCATCTCGTCGTCGCCCGCCTCGAACGCGACTTCGCCCAGGGTGCGCAGGCGCCGCACCGCGTGCGGGCGACACCGCCACCGCCTTGCCCAGCACGTCCTGCGACTTGTCCAGCTCGCCCATCGCCGTGTGGGTGCGCGCCAGCCAGTCGTAGGCGTCGACGAAATTCGTGTTGGTCTGCACCAGCTCGGTCAGCAGGCTGCCCGCTTCCTCGTACTGCTCGCGCAGGTACAGGGTTTTCGCCAGCCCGAGCCGGGCCCAGGCGATGGCCTTGCTCTCGGCCAGCTGGCGGTAGATCGGCTCGGCCTGGTCGGCTTCGCCCAGGAACAGGTGCAGTTCGGCGCGCAGGCGCAGGAAATCGATGGCGTAGCGCGGATTGGCGGCTTCTCCCGCGATGCAGGCTTCGATCGCTTCGTGCTGGGCGCCCGCTTCCATCAGGCGGTAGACGGGCAGGAAGACATTCCGCTTTTCCAGCGCGCGCGCGATGCGCTCGAGCAGGCGGTCGGCCGTAAACGGTTTCAGGATGTAGTCGGTCGGGGCCAGTTCGGCGGCGCTGACGACCTTGCCGTAATCGCCCTCGGCGGTGACCATGAAGAACATCGTCGCCAGCGAGATGAGTTTATGGTGGCGCAGGTCCTCGAGCAACTGCTGGCCGTCCTGGCCGCCTTCGAGGTCGTATTCGCACAGCACCAGGTCGAAACTGCGCAGGGTCAGTTGCTTGACAGCTTGATTACTGCTGCTGGCGTGCTCGATGCGGGTCAGGCCGCACATGTTGAGCATGCTGTGGATGTTGGCCCGCATGCCCGAATGGGGCTCGATGAGCAGGGCAGTGAGGCCGTCTAATTCGTTCATGGTGTTTCCGTTCGGGCCGGCAGTGCACGGCTACGCTGGCCGCTGCCGACCGAGTATATTACGGCGCACGAACAAATTAGCTAAATCGGGTCGGGCATTGCGGAAAACCGGATTGCCGATGGGAAAAAGCAACAGTTGGAGAGAATTGCGCTTAAAACCCGGCGTCGGCGCGTTTGCGGCTTTGTTGGCGCACTCCGCGCTGCGCGGCGCGCTGACGACGTTCTGGTAACGCACCTCGTACTTGCCGGCGGCGAGCCCGTCGATGGTCAGCATGCCGTTGCCCAGCACATAGGCGTGGCGCACGTTGGCGTTGCGCTCGAGGTCGTAGATCTTGACGAAGACGGGCGACGCGTTGGCGCTGTTGTCGACCACGACCGTCATCTCGCGGCCGCTGTTGCCGAGCGGGTAGCCCGGGATATAGCCGGATTGCTCGGGCCAGGCTTCGCCGTTCGGCGCGGCGCTGGTGGCCAGGTCGGTGTCGCATTCGGGCGAGCGGGCCGGCACCATCAACTGGGTCACGGCCAGCGTCTTGACCGGGGCCGGCGGGGTTTTCGCGCCGGCCGCGCTGGCCCAGGCGTCGGGGTCGGGGGCGGCGACCGAGGTCAGCGGCGGCACCACGTCGGGTTTGGCATTGAAGGCCAGCGCGTTCGAGAGCATGCGCGGCGGCTGCACCAGCAGCAGCGCGCAGACGGCGCCGACGGCCACGCCGCCGAGCATGCCGAGCCACCAGCGCGGCTCCTTCAACAGGCGCCGCGCGGTTGCGGGGCGGCGGCGGCGTTTCCCAGTGCTCGCCCTTGGGACGGGCGCCCTCCTCGCCGCTGCTCTCGAGCCACTCGACTTCCCATTCCTCGGCCGAAATCCACTCGTCGTGTTCCTTGCGGCGGACCGGGTCGGACAGGATGTTGTAGGCGGTATTGACGATCGCCATGATGCGGGCGGCCTTTTCGTCGCCCTGGTTCTTGTCGGGATGGTATTTCTGGCTGAGCGCCTTGTACGCCGCACGCACGACTTCCTGCGGCGCGCCGCGCGCCACTTTCAGGTTGTCGTAATGGGTGTGAATCTTGGCCATGTGTGCGGTACAGCATAGCCGGGTTTGTGTCCCCGGCGCAAGTTATGACGCTACAAGCGGCGGCTGCGGTCGGCCCGCAGGATGGCGTCGGGCAGCTCGACCTCGTTGCCCACGATCAGCACCTTGAACAATTCGCCCATTTCGCTCGGAGAGACCAGCTTGTGGACGGCTTTCGACTGGGGCAAATAGCGCACGGCGTCTTCCGGATCGGTGCGCAGCAGCAGTTCGCCGATGCCGCAGCCGAGCAGGAAGCCGGACTGGTTCGTATAGGCCAGCACCGGCAGCCCGGCATCCTGGGCCGCCAGCGCCATGGCCGTGAAATCGACGTGGGCCGTGATGTCCTGCAAACCCGGCAGGAAGAAGGGTTCCGGGTGCGAATGGTGGCGGTAGTGGCACATCAAGGTGCCGCCGCTGCGCTGGTCGACATAGTATTCGTGGGCCGGGAAGCCATAGTCGAGCAGGATGGCCGCGCCCTTGCCGCCCTCGAACATGCTGGCCAGCGAGCCCATGAAGCCGCAGGCGACCGGATGCAGTTCCGTCAGGTAGCCTTCCGGCAGTGCGTCGAAGTCGGGCACCTGGCGCACCAGCTGCGCCGTCAAGGCCGCGTCCAGCTCGGCCTGCACGTAGGCGAAGCGGCCCTCCTCGACCGTCACCATCTGGCGGCGCCAGCCGTTCTGCCGTGTTGATGACCAGCTCGACCGGCATGGCGTCGAGCACTTCGTTGGCCAGCACGACGCCGCTGAAGGCGTCGGGAAAACCGTCGCGCCACGCGACTTGCGGGAAATCTTTCAATGCTTCCTGCTGCCGCGCGCGCAACTCGCCCGACAGTTCGATGATGGTGTAGCGTGCGACCTGCACGCCGTCGTCGGCGAGCGCGGTGAGCACGTCGCGCGCCAGCTTGCCGGTGCCGGCGCCGAATTCGATGATGTTGGGCGCGCTTTGGGCGATAATAGCGGCTGCCGCACGCGCCAGCGCCGCCCCGAACAGGGGCGTGATCTCGGGCGCGGTCGTAAAATCGCCGCTGGCGCCCAGCTTGGCCGCGCCGCCGCTGTAATAGCCGAGCCGGGGCGCATACAGCGCCAGCTCCATGAAGCGCGAAAAGGGAATGGCGCCGCCCGCCTCTTCTATATTGGAGGCAATTTCCTGTTGTAAGGCGTGGGACGCGGCCAGCGCGTCGCTGTCGGGAAGGGGTAAGGACATCCCGGCATTGTAGCCAGATCGGCACGGATCAACAATTTCAGCCAGCACCGTTCATGACCATGACGCACATCATGCCAACAGCCAACCGCCCTGCCCCGGGTCGCGCTCGTGACCGGCGCCGGACGCCGCCTCGGCCGCGCCATCGCGCTCGGCCTGGCCGCGGCCGGCTGGGACATCGCCGTCCACTACCGCCATTCCGAGCGCGAAGCGATCGAGACGGCGGACGCCATCCGCGCGCTCGGACGGCGCGCCGCCCTGCTGCCCTGCGACCTGGGCGACGAAGCGGCGGTGCGCCTGCTGCCGGGCCGCGCCGCCGAAGCGCTGGGCCGGGTGACTTGCATCGTCAACAACGCTTCGTTGTTCGAATACGACAGCGCCACCACGTTTTCGCCGGCGCTGCTCGCCGCGCATATGAGCACGAATCTCGCTGCGCCACTCTTGCTGGCGCAGGCGCTGCACGCGGCGACGCCGGAAAGCAGCCAGGCCGTCGTCATCAACCTGCTCGACCAGAAACTGTACAATCTCAACCCGGATTTTTTGTCGTACACGCTGTCGAAAGCGGCGCTGCGACGCCGCCACCAAGATGCTGGCGCAAGCGCTGGCGCCGACGGTGCGCATCGTCGGCGTGGCGCCCGGCATCACGCTGGTGTCGGGCGACCAGAGCGAAGACGGTTTCACGCAAGCCCACACGCGCCACGCCGCTGGGACGCTCCTCGACGCCGCAGGATATCGCCGACGCCGTCGTGTATGCGGCCTCGGCGCGCGCGCTGACCGGCACGACGCTGGTGGTCGACGGCGGCCAGCACCTGGTGCCGCTGGCGCGCGACGTGATGTTTCTCACAAAATAAATTAACTTATAACAAGGCTTTCCCTATGCTGTCCGCCCTGACCCACCCGAGCTTGCGCGATTGCCGCCGGCTGTTCCTGCGCAATTACGAAGTGATGATCAACATCGGCGTCCACGACTTCGAGAAAAAGGGCGAGCAGCGCGTGCTGATCAATGTCGACCTGTACATCCCGCTGGCCGAATCGACCCCGACCGCCGACCAGCTCGACGAAGTCGTCGACTACGACTTCATGCGCGAGACGATTTCGCGGCGCATGGCGCAGGGCCACGTGCACCTGCAAGAGACCCTGTGCGACGACGTCGTGCGCGCCATGCTGGCCCACCCGCGCGTGCGCGCCGCGCGCGTGTCGACGATGAAGCCGGACGTGTATCCCGATTGCGAAGGCGTCGGCGTGGAAGTGTTTCAAATTAAGGAAGAAGCATGAGTGCAGTACTGATGATCGGCGGACGAACAGGCCGCCCTGGACGCGAAAAAGCGCGAAAAGATCGCTCTACGAGAACAACAAGCTGCACAAGCGCCTGTGCCGCCAGGTCGGCCAGGCGATCGGCGATTTCAACATGATCGAAGACGGCGACAAGGTGATGGTCTGCCTGTCCGGCGGCAAGGACAGCTACGCCCTGCTCGACATCCTGCTGACGCTGCGCGAGCGCGCGCCGATCCACTTCGACATCGTCGCCGTGAACCTCGACCAGAAGCAGCCGAACTTCCCGGCCGACATCCTGCCGGCCTACCTCGACAAGCTCGGCGTGGACTACCACATCGAAAACCAGGACACGTACAGCATCGTCAAGCGCCTGATCCCGGAAGGCAAGACCACCTGCTCGCTGTGCTCGCGCCTGCGCCGCGGCATCCTGTACCGCGTCGCCGACGAACTCGGCTGCAACAAGATCGCCCTCGGCCACCACCGCGACGACATCCTCGAAACCTTCTTCCTGAACATGTTCTTCGGCGGGAAACTGAAAGGCATGCCGGCGAAACTGGTGTCGGACGACGGCAAGCACATGGTGATCCGCCCGCTGGCCTACGTGAAGGAAGCGGACACGGAGCGCTATGCCGAGGTGAAAGGCTTCCCGATCATTCCGTGCGACCTGTGCGGCTCGCAGGAAAACCTGCAACGCAAGCAGATCAAGGCCATGCTGCGCGGCTGGGAAAAAACGCATCCTGGGCCGCGTCGACAATATTTATTCGTCGCTGTCGACCGTCGTGCCTTCGCACCTGCAGGACCGCAACCTGTTCGGCTTCATGGATCTGAAGACGGATGGCGTGGCCAATCCGCTGGGGGATATCGCGTTCGACGAGGAGCCGTGTTCGACGCCGGTGGCGAACACGATTTCGCTGACGCAGTTGTAAGCCGCTTCAGTCACCCGGCTTGATCGAACAACGGCAGAGTGCTCACGTCTGCCGTTTTTTATTTGCATCGAGCAGCTCCAGTGCAAATAACTGCAATTCGCGCTCGCGTGTCCGGCGCTGCGAATCGTGCGCTCGAAGCGCAAGCCGAGTTTTTCGAGCAGGCGGATCGAGGCGCTGTTGTCGGGCCGGACGGTGGCGACGATGCGTTGCAAGCCCAGTGCCCTGGCATGCGCCATCACGCCCTGCGCCGCTTCGATCGCATAGCCCTGGCCGCCGTACTGGGGCAGGAAGGCGTAGCCGATATCGACGTCGTCGAGAAAATCGCGTTTCGCGAGACCGCAGACGCCGATCGGGCAGCCGTCTTCCTTGCGCTCGACGATGTCGAAGCCGAAGCCGAGCCGCGCATGCATCTCCATCGGACCCTTGACGATGTAATCGCGCGCGGCCTCGATCGTGCGGATGCCGCGGTCGCCAATAAAACGGTGCCAGGCCGGGTCGTTGAGGAGACCGAGCATGAAGTCGGCATCGCCCGGTTCCATATGGCGCAGGCGTAGCCGTTCGGTTTGCAGGACGATCTTCACGGGATTCTCCGGACAGTCAGTTTGTTGCCGGAAAGAATAGCACCGATCAGGCCGTGCCAATATGGTAAGTTCACGCTCATCCATCCCCATCGAAGGAAACGCCATGCCCTTGTTCCCGCGCCTGCTTGGCGCCTGCGCCCTGTTGTTGATCGTGCTGGCGCCCGCCGCCGCGATCGCCGAGCCGTCGACGATTTATCTCGTGCGCCATGGCGAAAAAGCTGGCCGAGGGCAAGGACCCCGACCTGACGCCGCAGGGACAGCAGCGCGCGCAGAACATCGCGGCGATGCTCGCTAAAACCGGCATCGCGCACATCTTCAGCACGGCGACGAATCGCACGCGCCAGACCGCGCAGCCGCTGGCGCAGGCGAACCGTTTGCAAGTGCAGGAGTACGACCCGCGAACGCCGCAGGCGCTGGTGGCCAAGGTAAAAACACTGAGCGGCGCGGTGCTGGTCGTCGGCCACTCGAACACGCTGCCGGAACTGGTGCGCCTGTTCGGCGGCCAGCCGGGCGCCGACATCGCCGACAACGAATACGACCGCGTCTATCAGCTGGCGCCAAGCGCCGGCGGAACCGTCACGACGGTGCTGTTCACTTCCCTGCCGCCGACCGGCGCCGCGCCCTGATTTACAGCGTGCGTTCGAGGCCGATGCGGATGCTGGCCATGCCGTCCCAGCTCAGCGCCCGTGTGACGACGGTGCCATCGGCGTCGCGATAAGTCGTGCTGGCCTGGCGGGGGCGATGCAAGGCATTCGCCACGCTCACGCGGGCGCGCCACTGCGCATCGAATTTGCGCGTCCAGTACAGGTCGAGCAGCGCCGTCCGGCCAAGGTGATTGGTGACGCCGTCGCCGGTCCGGCTGGTCGCGGCGCCGCGCACATTCAGGTTCGCTCCCGCATCCCAGCCATGACCGCCGCGATAATCGATGCCGCCGTTCACCGTGAACGGCACCTGCTCGGCCAGGGTGTTGTCGGGACCGGGGACCTTGCGCACGCGCGACCAGTTGCGGCCGGCGTTGAAGCGCAGCATCGAAGGCCAGGCGCCTTGATCTTGACGGGCGACTTCAGGTCGACCTCGATGCCGGCCAATGTCGGCTGTCGCCGTTGTTGATCGGACGCTCGACCCAGCTGGCGCCGTCGCGGTACAGCTGCTGGGTCATCACGTCGCTCACGCGCTTGGCGTAGCCGGAGAGCGTCGCGCTGCCGTCCTTGCCGAGCGGGCGCTCCCAGGCGACATCCAGGCCCCAGCTCAGTTCCGGACGCAGCGCCGGGTTGCCCTCGGCGTCGGGATTGGCCGGGCCGTTGTTGTTGTTGATCGTGTAGCGGCGCGGGACCAGGTTGCTCGTCAAGGGCGCTTTATAGGTGCGCGCCAGCGCCAGGCGCAGCTGGTTCTTCTCGCGGCAGCTTCCACAGCAGCTGCAGGATCGGGCTGGCGACACTGCTGGAGGTCGCCACGCGCGCCAGGTCGGCGCCGTCGGTAGCGGTGCGCAGGCCTTCCCAGCGCACGCCCGCATAACCCTCGACCGCGTCGGAGATGGTCCACTCGTCCTGGGCGAAGAAGGCCAGGCGCTCGACGCGCGCCGTGTAGTCCTGCAGGCGCGTGCCGCCTGGCATGCCGCCGAGGGTGTCGGATTGATTGCGGTGCTCGCCGCGCGTCGTGCGGCTGGCGTCCCAGCCCAGGCCCAGGCTGTGCGCCGCGCCCAGCGGCGCCAGGTATTTGCCGTTCAGGCTAGCGGTGCGCTCGTCCGCGCCCGAGGCCACGGCGCGCGCCAGGCCTGGCGTGCCGTCCGGCCGGGTGCCGAGGAACAGGTAGTCGCCGCGGCGCCGGCTGGCGTCAAACACGCCCTTGACCGTCAGCTTGCCGGCGCCATCGAAACGGTGCGCCCAGGCGAGGTCGCTGCGCAGGCTGGCGGTGTGCGAACTGGAGGCGGCAACGCTGTCCGGGTAGGCCGTCGGTTCGCCGAGCAGGGTTTGTTCGTGCTGGTCCATGCCGCTGTGGGCGCGCACCAGACCGGCGAGCATGTTCCAGCCCAGGGTGTCGCCATTCTCGAAAGTCCAGTTCAGGCGCGGCGCGAGATTCAGGCGGTCGACTGCGCGTGCGGAATGCCTCGCTGAAGCGGCGCGCCTGCAGACGCGCGCTCGCGTCGTCGACCGTCTCGTCGGTGCGGACGGCGTCGATGCGCACCGTGCTGTCGACCGTGGCGCCGGCCGACCAGGCCAGGTTGCCGCGCTTGCCGCTGGCCTGGGTCGAGGCCGACGGACTCCACTCGCCGCGCTGGTAGCCTGTCGACAGCTTGTCTTCGCGCCGCGCGCCGCCGCTGCGTTTGCGCAGCACGATGTTGATGCTGCCGGCCACCGCCTGCGCACTGCGGTCGGCCGTCGGGCTGCGCGCGATCTCGATGCGCTCGACCAGTTCGGGCGCGATCGAATCGATGCTAAAACCTTGGGCCACCGGCTCGCCGTCGACCAGGATCTGGGTGTAGCCGGCGCCGAGCCCGCGCATGCGCACCTCATTGCCGACGACGGCAATGCCGCCCTCGCGCTTGAGCACATCGGCCAGGTTGCCGTCGCCATAGGCGGCGATCTCGGCGCGCCCGACCACGCGTTTCGACGCCGCCGCCTCCCCCTGCTGCGCCATGCCCTTGACGTCGACCCTGGCAGGTGTCGACGCTGCCTCCTGCGCGGCGGCATACGGCAGGGGGAGCAGCAACAGCAGGGACAATCGTTTCATGAAGCGGATCTGAAAAATGGGCAAGGAGCGCGATTATAGGGGGTGGCCAGGGGCTGATATCGCAGCCGTGTGACGAAGCGCCGCCGCCCTGTGACGAGCGCCGCGCGCCGCCCCGTTTTTGCCGCTGCGCGCGCTGCTATACTCGGCGCACCATGACTGAACAACAACGCAAGACCGCGCGCACGATCCTCAATCACGTCGCTTTCTGGACGGCGCTGTGCGCTATCGGCGCACTCGGTATCTATGTCGACCGGGCCCAGCACGGCCGCGAGGCGGTCTATGCCGATATCCTGCTCAGATGGTGGGTCGGCCACGTGCCCGTGATGGCGCTGAGTAGCGGCTTGAGCCTGGCGCTGCTGCGGCGCCCCGCCCTGTTCCTCGAGCGCCGCACGACGCTGCGCGCCTACGCCGCCTTGCTGCTGCTGTTCATGCCGCTCGAATGGTTGTATGTCGGCTGCGCCGACATCCTGCTGCGCGGCGCGGCGCTGACCCTGGACAGCGCGTGGGCGGAACTGTTCAAGATGGGCAAGATGACCTGGTTCGGCGAGACCGCCTGGGCCAGCGGCACCTTCATCGCGATGGTCGCGATCGGCAACCACCGCGAAGCGCGCGCCCGCAGCGAGGCCTTCGCCAAGGCGCAGGCGGAAAACCTGAACCTGCACCTGGCGCTCGAACAGCAGCGCATGCTGGCCCTGCGCGCCCAGCTCGAACCGCATTTCATCTTCAATGCCCTGAACGCGATCAGCGCCCTGGTGCGCGCCGGCGACAAGCCCGATGCGCTGGCCGGCATCGGGCGCCTGTCCGACCTGCTGCGCTACGCCTTGTCCGCCACCCAGCGCGAACAGGCGACCATCGACGAGGAACTCGGCTTCGTGCGCGACTATCTCGCCCTGCAGCGCCTGCGCTACGGCGAGCGCCTGCGCATCCGCATCGAGGGCGACGACGAAGCGGTGCGCCGCGGCGAATGCCCGCCGCTGCTGCTGCAGCCGCTGATCGAGAACGCGCTGCGCCACGACCTCGATTGCCACGACGGCGCCGGCGACATCCGCCTCTCCTTCGAGAGAACGGCCGACGAACTCCTGATCCGCGTGATGAATCCCCTGAGCGAATGGGCCTCGCCGAATCCCGGCACGGGACTGGGCCTGGCGAATACGCGCGCGCGCCTGGCGCTGGCCGACCCGCGCGCCTCGCTGCGCACCGAACGGGTCGACGGCAGCTTCATGGCCGAGATCAGCCTGCCGCTGGCGCTGCGCGACTGAGCCGTCGTGGAGATCCGCTACGCCATCGTCGACGACGAAGAACCGGGCCGAACGAACCTGCGCCTGGCGATGCAAGCGCACCCCGGCTGGCAGCTCGCCTTCGAGGCCGACAGCGCCACGCGCGCGCGCGAGGCCCTGGCTGCGCAGCGCATCGACCTGCTCTTCCTCGACATCCAGATGCCGCGCGAATCGGGCCTGCTGCTGGCGCGCGAACTGGGACGCCTGGTCGAACCGCCGCTGGTCGTGTTCGTGACCGCCCACAGCGCGCACGCGATCGAGGCCTTCGAGGTGCACGCGCTCGACTACCTGCTGAAACCCTTGAACGATGCGCGCCTGGCGCAGGCGGTCGAGCGCGCCGGCCTGATGCTGGCCGCACGCCAGCGCGGCGCCTACGGGCGCGCCCTGCATGCCTATGCCGAGGGACCGGCCTACCTGGAGCAGATCAGCGTGCGCTCGGTGGGGCGGATCGACCAGGTGCGGGTGGCCGACATCCTCTGGTTGAGGCGCAGGGCAATTACGTGGCGCTGCATACGGCGGCGGGGTCGCCGCTGCACCGGGTGGCGCTCAGCCGCCTCGAGGCGCACCTGGATCCGGCGCAGTTCTTGCGCGTGCACCGCAGTGCCATCGTGCGGCGCACGCAGGCCGCGGGCTTGCGCGTGGCGGGCGACGGGAGTTATGCTGCTGCGCCTGCGCTGCGGCGCCGAGGTGCCGGTCAGCGAGCGCTACGTGGCGGCGGTGCGCGCGCTGCTGCGCGCCTGACAGCCCTGCGCCAGCGCGTCCAGACCGTCGCGGTAGATGGCGCCGAACAGGCGCGATGCCTCCTCGTCGCTCACGCCGGCCGGCGTGAACTCGCCCGACCATTCGACCCGTGCGCCCGCGCCGGCGCCCAGCACGCGCAAGGTGGAACGGTAGCCGGTGACGGGGAACGGCGCCTCCAGGATGGCATAGGTATAGCTGCGCGCCGCGTCGTCGAAGGCCAGCAGGCGCTCGACGATGGCCTGGCCGGCCGGATTGGCCAGGGTGCGCACGCGTCCGCCTTCGGACAGGGCGCTGGCCGGGATGTACGGCAGCCAGTCGGGCAGCGAATCGAAGCCGCCGATCAGTTGCCACACCTGGTCGGGGGTGGCGGGAAGGTCGATCTGTGCAAATGCGGTCGCCATGATCAGCCCTCGATCGGCAGCGGTGCGGCACCCGCCACGAGCTGCTGCTCGCGCATCTCGTGCCAGAAGGCGGCGGGAATGACGCGTGTTCAGCGCTGCGTAATCCTCGGCGATGCGTTCCGGCTTGCTGGCGCCGGGGATCACCGCGCGCACGGCAGGATTGGCCAGCACGAACTGCAGCGCCGCCGCCTTCAAGGGCACGCCATGGCGCGCGGCGACGGCGCGCATGCGCGCAACGCTGGGCCAGGATCTCGGGCGAGGCCTGCTGGTATTCGAAATGGGCGCCGCCGGCCAGCACGCCCGAGCTGTACGGGCCGCCGACGACGATGTCGACCCCGCGCGCGGCGGCAGCCGGCATCAGGCGCTGCAGCGCGCGTTCGTGGTCGAGCAGCGTGTAGCGGCCGGCCAGCAGGAAGCCATCGGGTTGCGCCTCGCTCAGGTCGAGCGTGATTTCGAGCGGTTCGACCTTGTTGACGCCCAGGCCCCAGGCCTTGATGACGCCCTCTTCGCGCAGCCGGGTCAGGACGCGGAAGGCGCCGGTGCGGGCCACCTCGAACTGCGCCAGCCAGGCGTCGCCATAAAAGTCCTGGGCCACGTCGTGCACCCAGACGATATCGAGGTGGTCGGTGCCGAGGCGCGTCAAGCTGTCCTCGATCGAGCGCAGCGTGGCGTCGGCCGAATAATCGTTGACGATTTTATTTGGCCGGCCGAATTCGAACAGCCCGCCCTTCTCGCCCAGGTCGCGCGCGCCGGTGTTCTCGTGTTCGTCGAGGATCAGGCGGCCGACCTTGGTGCTCAATACATAATCCTCGCGCCGGTAGGCCGCCAGCGCCTTGCCGAGCCGGATTTCGGACAGGCCGGCGCCATAGAAGGGCGCGGTATCGAAGTAGCGCGTGCCCTGCTCCCAGGCCGCGTGGACGGTGGCCGCCGCTTCCTCTTCCGGGATGTTGCGGAACATGTTGCCGAGTGGGGCGGTGCCGAAGCCGAGCGAACCGGCGCGTGCGAGTTGTTGCTTGAGACTCATGGTGCATTCCTTGGAGTGGTAATGGGGAAAGCACAGTCTAGGCTGGCCATTTAAGTCTGTCCAAGACATAATATGCGCAACTTGATACCCGATAGGTCTTATATGCTGGATTTACGCCAACTGGTTTATTTCGTCGCGGTCGCCGAAGAAGAGCACGTGGGACGCGCCGCCGAGCGGCTGTTCATTTCGCAATCGCCCTTGAGCCGCCAGATCGCCCAGCTCGAAGAAAAACTGGGATTGACCCTGTTCGAACGCGTCCAGCAGCGCATCCGGCTGACCAGCGATGGCCGCACTTTCCTCAGCGAGGCGCGCTCGCTGCTGACGCACGCCAACCGGCTCGAATCGCTGGCGCGCCGCCTGGGCAAAGGGGATGAGGGGGGACTGTGTATCGGCTACCTGGAAAACGCGATCCATGCCGGCGTGCTGCCGGACGCCTTGCGCGCGCTGCGGGTGGCGCGCCCGCAGGTGCACATCGCGCTGTATAACTACCACTCGGCGCAGCAGCTCGAAGGCCTGCGCCAGCGCAGCCTCGACATCGCTTTCGTGTGCGAAGCGCCGGCGCCGGACGATCCCGACCTCGCCTGCCAGCAGGTGCTGGACGATCCGATGCTGCTGGCCGTGCCCGAAGGTCACCGGCTGGCCGGCGCCGCGGCGCTCACGCCCGCGGACCTGGATGGCGAGAACTGGATCAGCGTCGTCAACCGCGCGAGCGCCCTCCAGCATGACGGCTTCATCGCCGCCTGCGCGCGCGCCGGCTTCACGCCGGCCATCACGCTGGAAGCGGCCGAACCGCAGGCGGCGCTGGGCCTGGTGGCGGCCGGACTGGGTTTGTCGATGATCCAGCAAAGCCTGCGCTACCAGGCGCCGCGCGGCGTCGTCCTGCACGCCCTGCCCTGGTTCGCCTGCCGCACCCCGCTGTGGGTGGCCTGGCACCGGGTCAACCTGCGGCCCCTGGTGGAGATTTTTCGGCAGACGGTGCTGGAAACGAGCGGCGCTTAGGGCGCCACGTTCGTGCGCAGCACCGGATACAAATTAAAGCGCTCGTCCCACGACGCATGGCGGCGCGCGAAGAACTCGAGGCGGGCGTGCGCGTTGTTGGCAAACGCCGGATCGCTCTCGACGCGGCGTTTGAAATCGGCGGCCAGCGCCGGGTCGGCCGCCATCTGCTCGCGCGCGACGTCTTCGGCGACATACTCTTCCATGTATTCCTTGCGCTCGAAGGCGTTGTTGAACATGCCCCAGGCCAGCAGCGAGTCCGGCGCCTGCGGTTCCAGCATCGCCATCACCAGCCGCGCCTTCGGCTGGGCGATCGGCACGAACAGCGCGCCACGCTGCGACGTCGCGCGTCTCGCTCTTCCAGCTGCCCTCGAGCGTCAGGCGCTGGTGCGATTCGAAGGAGGCGGCGCCGAAGCTCGCCTTGTCGGCGCGGAAGGTTTCGAAGGCGAAGCGATTCAAGGGTTGGTCGAGCTTGCGGAAGGTGATGCCGTGCTGGGTCAGTTTCGCCGCCACCAGCGCCGCCTGCGCGGCGGGCACGATGTAGCCGGCGCGCGGGGCCGCCACTTCCAGGTCGGCCACGACTTCGTCGCGCAGCGGCACGCGCCAGACTTGCGGCTTGCTTTCGTCGTAGCGCGTCATCAGGATGCCCGAGACATCCGACGGCGTGCGCGTGTATTCGTAGCCGCTGAAGTCGACCAGCTTCGATTTCTCGGTCGTTTTATACGACAGCGTCACCGGCAGGCCGGCCAGGCGCGCGGCGCGCATGTCGGCGGCGGCCGCGGCGATCTGCCACTGCTTTGCCGTGCTGCGCCACCTGTTCCAGTACCGAGATCACGCTGTTGTGGGTGATGCGCACGCGGGTCGGATAGTCCTTCCACGAATGGGTCTCGACCAGCATCGCCATGCGGTTACGCAGCGGGAAGTAGCCGGTCGAAAAGCGCGGGTCGGACACGCCGTCGACAAAGCCCGATTGCGGATCGTCGGTCTTGGCGAACGACATGTAGTAGGACTGCGGGGTCGACCCCTGCTTGCTGATGTCGGCGATGACGTTGTCGCGCAGCGCCAGGCCCGCCTTGCGCAATTCGGGATCGGCGGAGTACACCGGTTCGACCTGGATCGAGACGTCGTGCTGGAACTTGGCGCCGTCGGTCACGTGCAGGTCGACATAGGTCAGCGGATCCCAGGCGTTCACCAGCGCCAGCATGGCCTGCATCTCGGGCGCGTCGGCTTTCACGTAGTCGCGGTTCAGGTTGAAATTCTGCGCGGTCGTGCGCCAGCCCATTTCGACCGGGCCGCGCTGGTTCGGGCGGTTCCACTGCTGGAAGCGCTCGTGGCCATCGACGTTGAACACCGGGACGAACAACAGCACCTGCTTGTCCAGCGCGCCCTTGCGCCAGGCGGCCTTCGAGGATCTCGCGCAGCGCCAGGAAGCCGGCGTCCTTGCCGTCGATCTCGCCGGCGTGGATGCCGCCCTGGATCAGGGTGACGGGAATGCCTTGCCGGCTTGCCGCCTGCGGCGTGAAGGCATTGGTGCCGGTGGCGACCAGCGCCAGCATCGGACGGTCTTCCGGCGTGCGGCCGAACTCGATGCATTTCACCTGCTTCGGATAGGCCTTCGCAAACGCTGCGCACAGCTTGACGACTTCGTCGTAGCGGCCGGTGGCTTTGAAACCCGAGCGCTCGGAGACGGTGGTGAGGTCGGGCGCGGCATGGGCGACTGGGAAGGGCGGCGAGCAGGGCAAGCAGTAAGGCAGGACGAATCATCGATGAAGCTCCGACAGGTTGAAAGCGAAAAATTATACGAGCAGAAGCAGGCGGCCAGCGGAAATAAAAAGCGCCACCCGAAGGTGGCGCCGTTCGACGTTGCGCGAAAGCGCGGCGGCTGCCGCGCCGCCGCTTAACGCGCCTTGGTGTGGATCGCGATCTGCGTGACCTGTCGGACGCACCTGGGTGCGCGCCGCCATCGCCTGCACCGAGGTGCGGGCCTGGGCCGGGCAGACGCCGTTGGCGCGGTAGCTCAGTGCGGTCGCCAGCAGCGATTCGCTGGTGTCGCCCAGTTCGCGCGTCAGGTCGTCGGCCACGGCGCAGGTCGGTGCGAAGCCGTTGTCGTAGTCGCCGACGCCCTTGGCGTTGACGCCCTTGAACTCGATCGAGAAGTAGGTCGTTCCGCAGTTCGGCACCGGGGTGAAGCCGTACGGCTTGCCGCAGGTGGCGCCGCCGATCAGGTTCACTTGCACGTCGACGCCGCGCAGCGCATTGATCACCGCTTCGCTCGCCGAGCAGGTGCCCGGCGTGGTCAGGATGGTGACGCGGGTCAGGCCCAGGCTAGGCAGCGCCGTACCGCGCGGCACCGCGTTGCTCGGGGTCGAGAAGCCATAGGCGGTCGGTTCGAACTTGATGATTTCGGCCGCTTGCTGGGCTTCGATCTTGTTGTTGTACTGCAGGCGTTCGAACACCTTGCCCGCGCGATGCCGGGCCGGCGACCATGTAGGCCACTTCGCTGGCGATGTTGAGCAGGCCGCCGCCGTTGTAGCGCATGTCCAGCACCAGGTCGGTGACGCCGGCAGTTTTCAGCGTCGTGAACGAATCGATCAGCTGGCGCTCGGCGACCGCGTTGTGGTTCTCGAAGCTCAGGTAGCCGACCTTGCCGGTTGGGGTGTCGATCACCTTGGTGTTCTTCACCGACAGCGCCGTCACGTCTTTCGCCTGCAGCGTCACTGCCGGCTGGTTGGCGCCGCCACGCTTGACGGTGAAGCTGTGCGACTCGCCCGCCGTCACAGGGAACAGGGCGGCATTGATCTTCTCGACCGATGCGGCATCGGTGGCGTTGACGAAGTCGACGCCGTCGATCAGCACCAGCTGGTCGCCGCGGCGCAGGCCGGCGGCGGCCGCCGGCGAACCGGCTTCGATGATCGAGGCTTGCCAGGTGCGCGGTGCGGTCGCGCCGCTGCTGGTCCAGGTCACGCCATAGCCCAGTTCGATACCGGAGGTGCTCAGCTTGTCCCAGTCGGCCGAGGTATAGGTGAAGTGGAACTTGTCCTTCGGTACGCCCGCCGAGAGTTCAACCGGCGTCTTCAGCTTTTCGAAGTAGGCGGTCGGGCTGGTGAAATCGGCCATCTTGAAGTTGGTCGGGATCTCGTTGTACCAGAGGTAGTACTGGTTCGACCAGGCGCGCAGGAAGGTCAGTTCGTCGCGCAGGGTGCCCTGCTTGTCCGGGTAGGCCTTGCCCGTGTACGGGTCGGTGCCGGTACGCGGCGTGGCGCAGTAATTCCAGTAGGTGTCGAACGCGTCGCCCAGGGTGTTGATGTCCGGGTCCGGTGCGCTCGGGTTGGACGGGCCGGTCGGATTGCCGCTGACCGGCGGCGGCGTGACGGGCGGCGTGACCGGCGGCGTGACGGGCGGCGTCACCGGCGGCGTCGTGCCGACCGGCGGCGGCGCGTGGAACCACCTCCGCCTCCGCCCCCGCCACAGGCGGCAAGCGACACCGCGGCCGCGAGCGCGGTGCAGATCAGGCGGAGCGAAGGAGTCGTGCGACCGTACTGGATAGTTGGCGATTTCATGGGCAATTAGTTATTAAACAAGTTCGTCAGGAAAGATTAAGACAAGCTTGGCTGTTTGAGAAGGCCGCACGATTGCAATTCTGAAATTATTTGTAACAAATTGCATGGTCGTGAAACAAAAAACGCCAGGAACGGCTTGGGGCCGGGCCTGGCGCTGGAGACGCTATCTGCAGACTATTCAGGCTGCATGGCATGACATGCGCCGGATTGTGGAAGCTTGACAACAGCTGAGCTTCCTTGGCCTTGGCCGACGCAAGGTGGCGTTCCTTCACATGGCCGTAGCCGCGGATGTCTTCCGGAATGCTGGCGATCGCCACGGCTTGCGCCAGGTTCTCGCTCGAGAGCTTCGGCAGCAGCGCGCCGACGGTCTCGCGGTACTGGCCGATCAGGGCGCGCTCGGTCTTGCGCTCGGCGGTATAGCCGAAGATGTCGAACGGCGTGCCGCGCAGGCCCTTCAGCTTGGCCAGCACGCCGAAGGCGCCCATCATCCACGAACCGAATTCCTGCTTGATCGCGCGGCCTTCCTTGTCGTGCTTGGCCAGCAGCGGCGGCGCCAGGTGGTACTTGATGCTTGATGTCGCCTTCGAACATGTTGGCGATCTTTTCCTTGAAGGCCGGGTCGGTGTGCAGGCGCGCCACTTCGTACTCGTCCTTATAGGCCATCAGCTTGTAGAAGTAGCGGGCCACGGCTTCGGTCAGGCGGGTGCCCTTGCCCAGCTTCGCTTCCTCGCGCGCGCACCTGGTCGACGAAGGCCTTGTACTGGGCGGCGTAGGCGGCGTTCTGGTAAGCGGTCAGGAGTTCGATGCGGCGGTTGACCAGTCGTCCAGGGTCTGGGCGCGCTTGAACTCGACCACCTTGGCCGGGGTCGTCAGCTTCTTCACCGAGGCCAGGTCGTGCGCGGCGGTGCGGCCCCAATTGAAGGCGGCCTTGTTGAACGGCACCGAGACGCCATTGAGTTCGATCGCGCGCATCAGCGAGGCTTCCAGCAACGGCACGCGGCCCTTCTGGAAGGCGTAGCCGAGCATGAACATATTGGTCGCGATCGCAGTCGCCCATCAGCGTGGTCGCCATCTGGCCGGCATCGACGAAATCGACATTCTCCGTGCCGCAGGCCAGCTGGATCGCGGCGCGCGAGCCTTCGGCCGGGAACTGCCATTCCGGGTTCTTGACGAAGGCGGCGGTGGTCGAGCCGGTGTCGTTGACGGCGGCCCAGGTACGGCCTTCGCCCATGCGGCTCAAGGCATCGCGGCTGGCGGCGACGATCTGGTCGCAGCCGATCACGAGGTCGGCGCTGCCGGTGCCGACGCGGGTCGAGTGCAGGTCGGCCTGGTACTGCGCCAGGCGCACGTGCGACATCACCGGGCCGCCCTTCTGGGCCAGGCCGCTCTGGTCGAGCACGATGGCGCCCTTGCCCTCGACGTGGGCGGCGACCGCCAGGATCTGGCCGACGGTGACGACACCGGTGCCGCCGACGCCGGCGACCAGGATGCCGAACGGCGCATCGATCTGTGGAATCGACCGGTTCAGGCAGCGACGGGCGGCGCGTTGTCGGTGGCGACTGCAGCCTTCTTCGGCTTTTTCAGGCCGCCGCCTTCGACGGTGACGAAGCTCGGGCAGAAGCCGGAGACGCACGAGAAATCCTTGTTGCAGGACGACTGGTTGATCTGGCGCTTGCGGCCCAGTTCCGTTTCCAGCGGCTCGACCGACAGGCAGTTCGACTGCACCGAGCAGTCGCCGCAGCCTTCGCACACGGCCTCGTTGATGACGGCGCGTTTGGCCGGGTCGGGGAATTCGCCTTTTTTCCGGCGGCGGCGCTTTTCCGACGCACAGGTCTGGTCGTAGATGACGGCGGTCACGCCCGGCAGTTCGCGCAGCCGCTTTTTGCACGTCCATCAGCTCGGAACGGTGGTGCACGGTGACGCCCGGCGCCCAGGCGTAGTCGCTCGGGTATTTTTCCGGCTCGTCGGTGACGACCATGATCGGGCCCACGCCTTCGGCCGCGATCTGGCGGCTGATCATGCCCGGATCGAGCGGACCGTCGACGTTCTGGCCGCCGGTCATGGCGACCGCGTCGTTGTACAGGATTTTATAGGTGATGTTCACCTTGGCGGCCACGGCTGCGCGGATCGCCAGGATGCCCGAGTGGAAGTAGGTGCCGTCGCCCAGGTTGACGAAGACGTGCTTTTCGCTGGTGAACGGAGACTGGCCGATCCAGGTCGTGCCTTCGGCGCCCATGTGCGTGAACGTCGAGGTTTCGCGGTCCATCCACAGCACCATGTAGTGGCAGCCGATGCCGGCCATGGCGCGCGAGCCTTCCGGCACCTTGGTCGAGCTGTTGTGCGGGCAGCCCGAGCAGAAATACGGGATGCGGTCGGTTTCCGGATTCGCCTTGGCCGGGATGTTCTTCAGCACCAGCTCTTTGTTTTCGAGGAAGGCGATGCGTTCTTTCACGCGCTGCTCGACCGGGTGGCCGGCGCAGTAGTGCGAGATGCGCGAAGCGATGGCGCGCGCGATCTGCGCCGGGTTCAGCTCATAGGTCGCCGGCAGCAGCCAGTCGCCGTGGCCGGTGCGGTTCTTGTTGTGCCACTCGCCGGTGTCGTCGAATTTGCCGACCACGCGCGGACGCTCGCCGTCGGGCAGGTTGTACAGCTCTTCCTTCAGCGCGTATTCCATCACCTGGCGCTTTTCTTCGACCACCAGGATCTCGTCCAGGCCGCGCGCGAATTCGTGCACGCCTTCCGATTCGAGCGGCCAGGTCATGCCGACTTTATACAGGCGCAGGCCGATGTCGCGCGCGGCCTGTTCGTCGATGCCGAGGTCGGCCAGCGCCTGGCGCGTGTCGACATAGCTTTTACCGGCGGTGATGATGCCGATCTTCGGCTTCGGGCTGTCCCAGATGATTTTATTGAGCTTGTTCGCACGCGCATACGCCAGCGCGGCGTACCACTTGTAATTGCTCATGCGGACTTCCTGGTCCAGCACGGCGTCCGGCCAGCGGATGTTCAGGCCGCCTTCAGGCAGTTCGAAGTCGGTCGGCAACTGGATCTGCACGCGGTCCGGATCGAGGTCGACCACGGCGCCGGACTCGATGATGTCGGTGACGCATTTCATCGACACCCACAGGCCCGTGTAGCGGCTCATGGCCCAGGCGTGCAGGCCGAAATCGATGTATTCCTGCACCGACGACGGGTACAGCACCGGGATGCCGCAGTGGGTCAGGATGTGGTCCGACTGGTGCGCGGTCGACGAGGATTTGGCCGCATGGTCGTCGCCGGCCAGCACCAGCACGCCGCCGTTCTTGCGCGGAGCCGGCGTTGTTGGCGTGCTTGAACACGTCGCCGCAGCGGTCGACGCCCGGGCCCTTGCCGTACCACATGGCAAACACGCCGTCGTAGTTGGCGTCCTTGTACAGATTCGTCTGCTGGGTGCCCCAGACGGCGGTCGCCGCCAGGTCTTCGTTCATGCCAGGGTGGAATTTGACGTGGTGGGCGTCGAGGTGTTTCTTCGCCTTCATCGCGGTCTGGTCGACGAGGTGACGGGCGAGCCGCGGTAGCCGGTGATGTAGCCGGCGGTGTTCAGGCCGGCTTTGACGTCGCGCTCGCGCTGCAGCATCGGCAGGCGGATCAGGGCCTGGGTGCCGGTCATGAAGGCGCGGCCGCGCTCGAGCGTCCACTTGTCGTCGAGCGTAATCTCGTGCTCCGGCTGGGGTGGTTGCAGCTGGGAGCGGTCGAGGGGTGCGTTCATTGGGTGTGTCTCCGTTGGGGGTGGGTGCGCGCTTGTTATTGTTGTGTCGCGCGGCGACGGAGTTGTCTCCTCCGTAATCTGCGACACTATACGTCTTGTGCCCCCGGCATTAAATACCAATCAATTCCCCCCGCCGGAGCAGTTGCGCAATAAAATTGCGGGTCTAGACCGTACCGGGGAAATTTATGTCAAAGATAGAATTGGACAAGACCGACCGCAAGATCCTGGAGATTTTGCAGGCGGACGGCCGCCTGTCGAACCAGGACGTGGCCGAGCGCGTGAACCTCTCGCCTTCTCCCTGCCTGCGGCGCATCAAGCGCCTGGAGGAAGCCGGCGTGATCCGCCAGTACGTGGCGCTGGTCGACGCCGACAAGATCGGCCTCGGCCTGCTGGCGTATGTGAACGTGCGCCTGGAAAAGCACAGCGAAGGCCCGGCCAACTCGCGCGTGCCGGCGACCTCGCCGCGCTTCGAGTTCGCGCAGGCGGTGGCGGCCTGGCCGGAAGTGGTGGCCTGCTATGCGATGACGGGGGACATGGATTTCCTGCTGCGGGTCCACGTCGAGGACATGGACCATTTCTCGCGCTTCATGATGGCGACCTTGTTGCGCCATCCGTCGGTGCTGGACGTGAAGTCGAGTTTTGCCTTGCAGCGGATTAAAGAGACGACGGCCTTGCCGATCGGGGAAACGGGACGCTGATTAGTCCGGGCGCTTGCGCGGCGTGAACCATTTCACGGCCGCTCGGGCATTCGCCTTGACCGTGTAATCGATCACCGCGAACTGCTCTTCCAGCGCCTCGCGCATCACGCTGCCGGGACTCGGCGGCGGCAGGTGCAGATAGGCATCCGCCTCCCCGTATTCGCGCTTGATCTCCATGCCTGCCTTCTTGGCAATGTGCATCATCGTGCGGTTGCTCGACAGGCACTGCATGTACAGGGTGTCGATATCGCTATTGCGGCAGTGAATCGCCGCGCGCTCGAACAGGCGCGAGCCGACGCCCTGCCCGCGCGCCGATTTCGAGACCGACACGCCGAATTCGGCCACCCGCTCCTTGGCGGTGGTGCCAGCGCGGCCCGGTTCGGGCGGCGCAAAGGCGAGGTGGCCGACGCCGACCAGCTGGAAGCCGCGGCTGACGACGCCGAACACGATGTCGCGCGCAAAATCGATCTTCCCGACATAGGCCTCGATTTGCGCATCCGGCAGCACGGTGCCGAAGCGCAGCAGGCGGTCGGCGTCATCCAGGGCCAGGAAATGCCTGAGCATGCGGCGGCGGTCGCGCGGGCTGAGCGCCTTGACCAGCACCGACGGCCGCGCGCTGGTGCCGGCCAGGCTGGCAAACCAGTTGCTTATCGAATTGTCAGGCATGAAGATCGGTCCGTTATTGTGCGCTGCAGCATTGGCGCTATTGTAGGCGCATTGGCGTTTTCGCGTCGCAAACGGATGCGTGCGCTTCAGGACGCGCCGGGCTTCGCCTCCGCTGCCCAGTGCGCGTTGGGGCTGATGATGAACGTGCCCTTGCCGGCCTGCTTGGCCGCGTACATCGCCTTGTCGGCGTCGGCCAGCAGGT
Organism: uncultured beta proteobacterium; assembly: GCA_963729765.1. Taxonomy (GTDB): domain Bacteria; phylum Pseudomonadota; class Gammaproteobacteria; order Burkholderiales; family Burkholderiaceae_D; genus Telluria. The sequence goes on from CAVSPL010000025.1 coordinate 202,001, forward strand.
TCGCCGCGCCCCACTCGGCGCCGGCGCGGCCGCGCGCGCTGGCGATGCCGATGCTGGCCGAGATCGAGACCGGATTGCCGTCGGCCTCGACGATGCCCTCGATCTGGTCGAGCACCAGTTTCGCGATGCGCAGCGCGCCTTCGGGCGAACCGACGCCTTCCAGCATGACGACGAATTCGTCGCCGCCCAGGCGCGCCAGGATGTCTTCGGCGCGCAGTACTTTCTGGACGCGGCGCGCGACCAGTTGCAGCACCAGGTCGCCGGTGGCATGGCCCCAGGTGTCGTTCACCCCTTTGAAGCCGTCGAGGTCGATGAACATCGCCACCACCACGCTGTCGCGGCGCGCGGCGCGCACCAGGGCCAGCTCCAGCAGGCGCGTCAGCTGGCCGTAGTTCACCAGGCCGGTCAGGCTGTCGTGCTGGGCCAGGCGCGCCAGCTTGCTCGATTGTTCTTCCAGCTCGGCGGTGCGCTCGGCGACCCGGTGTTCGAGCGTGTCGTTGGCGGCCGTGAGGCGGTGGTTGACGTCGTTGATGATGCGGTAGCTGCGCCGCAGGCGCCAGCCGAAATAGACGAGCAAGGCCAGCAGCAGGATCGAATAGGCGAACAGGATGCCGCGGTAGCGCTGGCGCTCGAGCACTTCGGCCTGGAACGAGCGGTCGAGTTCCCGGCCCAGGCGCGCCATCGCTTCGCCGGTGTCGAGGGCGGCGATGCGGGCCTCGACCTCGTTTTCGAGCGGACGATTGACCAGGATGATGCGGGTGTCGCGCGCCAGGGCATCGATCTGTTCGTTGACGGCCAGCGAAAAGCGCTCTTTCTGCGCTTCGATCTGCGCCAGGCTCGCTTCGATGCGGCGCGCCAGTGCGGCGCTCGGCGCCAGGTTGTAGCGCAGCGTGTCCGCCAGCAAATCGTTCAGCAAGAGGTCGAGGCGCACCACGACCCGGCCCGGCGCCAGCGCGCCTTCGATGCCGCCCAGTTCCGTTTTCAGGTCGACCAGGGCCGGCGGCAGCGACAGCAGGGCCGCGCGCAAGGGGGGATTCAGGGCGCGGAAGCGCGCCACCAGTTCGGTCTTGATGCGCAGCGAGGCCAGCAGCGCCTCATGGGCATGGCGCGCACCGCGCCCGCGCGTCATCGGCAGCGCCTCGGCCAGGCGCGCGGTCAGTTCGTTAATCTGCGGCAGCGGCGCCGCCAGGCGGGCATCGGCCACGGTGCTGCCGATATGGGCGCGCAGCAGATTGGTGTCCCATTCGGCGTCGACCTGCTGCAGCTCGTGCAGGTCGAACATCACGCGGTTCTGGGTGTCGACGTCGACGCCGGTGGTGCGCGTGTAGAGGAAGGCCAGCAGCGCCACCAGCACCAGCGCCGCGGCGGCGCCGAAGCGCAGGCGCTGGCGCGGGCCCATCGCTTCCAGGCGGTGCATGATGCCCGCGAATACCTTGTCCGTCTGATGTAACAATCTGCTCATGCTGCGAGCATAGCAAAACTGCCCTGTCCACCACCGCACGTGCTACGTCTTGTAACAATTGAAGACGCTCCCGGCAGCTACGAGGGCCAGAGCCTGGCGAAAATCCAGCCGTTCATGGCGGCGTTGAAGGCGGCGTGGGCCAGGATGGCCGGCAGGATCGAGTCGCTGCGGCGGCGCAGCCAGGCGAACATCAGCGACAGCGCGAACATTTGCGCCACCCACAAGGCGCCCGAGACCGGCAGCAGCCGGACCCCGGCGGCGCTCGCCACGATGCCGTGGTGGCACAGGTGCACCACGGCGAACAGGCCCGCTTCCATCACGGTCGCCCGGGTGCGGCCGTGGCGGTCTTCCAGCACTTTTTGCAGGAAGCCGCGAAAGAAGATCTCCTCGCCGATCGGGCTGAACAGGCAGGCGGCGGTGGTGAAGACGAGGTGCAGGCGCAGCAGGCTCCAGCCCTGCGTGGGCTGCAGCTGGTAGTTGCGCGCGATGCTGACGAACCAGTTATCGGGCCCGGCGCCATACAGGCTTGCGCCCAGCAGGTAGCAGGCGCTGGCCGCCAGGGCGCCCGCCAGCAGGCCGAGCGCCAGCCAGCCGGCATGGCGCGGGGACTGCAGGCCGATCTGGCGCCGCCCTTCGCGGCCCAGCACCAGCCAGGGCAAGGCCGTCATCGCGAGGAAGCTCGTCACGATCAGCGGGCGCCAGCTGCCCGGGCCGAACATGGCGGCGGCGCGCACGACGATCGACGTCAGCACGAAGGCAAGGGTCAGGCCGGTGATGCCGAACGGGACGGCGCGCCAGAAGGGTTTGACGTCGATCCGGTGCATGGGCTGGCCTGTCGGGTGGGGGGAACCCGACTATATGAGGAAGGGGTAATACTGTCCAGTCATGGTGCATGGGGCGCGGCGCCCCCGCGTTCCGGCGCCGTCGATCCAGTGCGCGACGGCGGCCACGCGCGCACCGGTGCACGGCCGCGGGAATCTGCGCCTTGTCGGCGCCGCAGCGCGCCGCCACTTCACCCGCGTTCACGCCGCGCGCCGCCGCCAGCGCGCCCAGCAGGAAGGGCCGCTGCGGCCAGGCGCCGCGCGTGCGTCGCATTGCATTCGGCGGCCAGCAGCATGTCGGCGAAGCGCTCCGGCTTGCGAAAGCCGTCGCAGCGCTCGAACAGGGTGACGATGGCGTCGGCGCCGAGTTCGAAGGCGCGCGCGGCGTGCGCATGCTCGCGCGCCGTCATCAGGGCCAGGTCGCGGCAATCGTTCGGCACCTTCAAACGCTTGCAGAGGGCGTCGATGGACGGCGCCGTCCGATGCCGGAGAGCGTGCATCAGGGCGGCGAAGCGCACCGCCAGCGTGTGGCGCTGCGCGGCGGCATCGTCGATCACGCGCATCATGTGGACACCGGTGTCCGCTTCCTCGCCCCATGCGGCGTCGAGCTCGGGCATGATGCGCGCCAGCGCGCCGCAGTCGCGCAGCACCGCGAACATGCGCGACGGGTGCGCTTCCATCAAGCCGCGCGCCAGCTCCTGCCAGACGCGCTCGGCCACGAGGGCATCGACCTCGCCCTCCTCCACCATGTTCTTCATCAAGCGCCAGGGTCTCGCCGGCCACGCGAAATTCCGGAAAGCGCGCCGCGAAGCGCGCCAGGCGCAGGATGCGCACCGGGTCTTCGGCAAACGCTGCCGACACGTGGCGGAACACGCGCGCCTCCAGGTCGCGCCGGCCGCCGTAGGGGTCGACGATGCTGCCGTCCTCGGCGCGCGCCATCGCGTTGATGGTCAAATCGCGCCGGATCAGATCGTCTTCCAGCGTCACCTCGGGCGAGGTATGGAAGACGAAGCCGTGGTAGCCGGGCGCGGTCTTGCGCTCGGTGCGCGCCAGTGCATATTCTTCCTGGGTGTCCGGGTGCAGGAACACGGGAAAATCCTTGCCGACCGGGCGAAAGCCGGCGGCCAGCATGGCCTCCGGCGTGGCGCCGACGACGACGTGGTCGCGGTCCTGCACGGGCAGTCCGAGCAGCTCGTCGCGCACGGCGCCGCCGACGACATAGCTGTGCATCGTCATGCGCGCGGCAGGTCGGCGTCGTGCAGCGGGGTCGAGGTCCTTCTCCGCCATGGCTTCGCCGACCCAGCGCGCCACCGCCGGGTGGGCCAGCATGCGCTCGCAATAGCCTTGCAGCGCCGGGGCCAGCGCCACGCCATAGGTGTTGAAGCGCATCACGACCGGCGCATAGAAGGCGTCGGCGATCGAGAATTCGCCGAACAGGAAGCCGCGGTGGCCGAAGCGCGACAGGCACTCTTCCCAGATCTCGCAGATGCGGCCGATGTCGGCCTGCGCGCCCGGCGTGCGTCCGCGTCCCGGCAGTCTGGCCTGGATGTTCATCGACATGTCGTTGCGCAGCGAAGCGAAACCGGAATGCATCTCGGCCGTGATCGAACGCGCCAGCGCGCGCGCCGCCACGTCCTGCGGCCACAGGTGTTTATCGGGGAACTGCTCGGCCAGGTATTCGCAGATGGCCAGGCTGTCCCAGATCGTCATTTCCCCCGCCAGCAGCACGGGCACGCGGCCGGCGTGCGAATAGGCGGCGATTTTCGCGGCGGTGTCGGGTTGGTCGAGCAGCAGGCGCACTTCGGTGAACGGAATGTTGAACGCGACCGCCGCCACCCAGGGCCGCATCGACCACGACGAGATGTTCTTGTTGCCGATGACGAGCGTCAGGCCGGGTTTGCGTGCATTGTCGAGGGTATTCGAGAGGGTCGGGTCGAGTTCCGTGGTCTGCATGGCGTTCCTGGTGGCGAAGTAAGGAAAGTAAGGAATTAGCGGCCGGCGCGGGTGCGCAGGCGGTCGAGCGGTTCGCTCGGCGCCAGGTAGTGCGGCGCGACCGCTTCGAGCGGGGTGAGCTTGATTCCCAGCGAGGCCGCTGTCAAGTCCTGGACCGCCGGCGGCAGCACGTTATCGACCTTCATCGAATCGAGGTTGTCGCGCGTGAGGATCGGTTCGCCCGGCAGCAGCTCGAAGATGCGCGCCTGCAGCCGCGCCAGCGCCAGCGGGCAGCTCGATGATCGGGCGTTCGCAGCCGGCATAGCGTCCGGCCAGGCGTACCAGCTCGGCCAGCGTATAAATGTTCGGCCCGCCCAGCTGGTAGACCTGGTGCGCTGCATGCGCGTCGCGCAGCGCGTGCAGGAAGGCGGTGGCGACGTCGCCCACGTACACCGGCTGGAATGCGGCCGAGGCGCAGGCCAGCGGCACCACCGGCAGGCGGCGCTGCAGCTTGGCGAACATGGTCAAAAAATGGTCGCCCGGGCCGAACACGACCGAGGGCCGGAAGATGGTCGCCGCCACGTCCGGGTGGCTGCGCGCGGCCAGTTCGCCATCGGCTTTCGAGCGGCTGTACATCGACGGCCCGTCGACGTCCGCGCCGAGCGCGCTCATGTGCAGGTAGCGCGGCACGCCGGCCGCATGGCAGGCGTCGACGATGCGCTGCGGCAGCTCGACATGGGCGCGCCGGAATTCGGGACCGTAGGGATGGGCACGGCTGGAATGCAGGATGCCGACCAGGTTGATGGCCGCCGTCCTCCCTTCCAGCAGTTCGCGCAGGGTGGCGTCGTCGTGGATATTGGCTTCGACCACGTCCACGCCGGGCAGGGTGGTCAGGTGGCGCACGCGCGCGGCGTGGCGGGTCGGCACCAGGGTCGGGATGCTTTCCTGCGCCAGCAGCGCGACCAGGTGACTGCCGATGAAACCGGAACCGCCAAATACCACCACCTTGGGGTCGCGCATGGGGTCCTCGTCAGGAATGAATGGTTATCCTGCTATGGTAATCCAGTACCGCCCGCGCGTGGGGTGATTGTGCCGAGACGCGCCTTGAGCGACTGCGGACGCTTCTCGAAGAGGGCCGCGTAGTTGGTCGCGTTCGACATCACATTGCGTACATAAGTTCGGGTCTCGGCGAAGGGAATCGTCTCGACGAAGACCGCGCCTTCCATCGGCGCCTCGAGCAGGCCGCGCCAGGTCCGCGAGCGGCCCGGGCCGGCGTTGTAGGCGGCGGTCGCCAGTACCTGCGAGCCGCCGTTATTCTCGAGCACCATGTTCATGTAGTTGGCGCCGAGCGTGATATTCGTCCGCAAATCGCTCAGCATGCCGTGCACGAAGTCGGTCAGGCCGATCTTCGCCGCCACCCATTTACCGGTGGCCGGCATCACCTGCATCAGGCCGGACGCGCCGACGCCGGAACGGGCATCGGAAATGAAACGCGATTCCTGGCGGATCAGGCCGTACACCCAGGCCGTGTCGAGCGACAGGTTCTTCGCCGTCGGCTGCAGGATCTCGTTGTGCGGCGCCGGGAAGCGCTGGTTGAAGTCGAGTTCGGTACGCGTGCGCAGCGAGGTCTCGACCATGCGGTCGAGCAGGTCGTTGCGGCGCGCATACTCGCTCGCTGCCAGCAGCTGGCGCTCGCTCATCTTGCGCGTCGCCCAATTCCATTCGCGGTTGCCCTCGGGCCGCAGGCGCAGCTCGTAGAATTTCATGGCCTGGCGCAGCGCCGGCAATTGCGCCACCTGGTTCACTTCGTCCGGCGTCACCGGCAAGGCGCTCGGCGGCGTCGTCACCAGTTGGCCCAGCTCCTCCATCGCGAGCTGGCCATAAAAATTGTTGGGCGTGGCGATGCGGCGGTACAGGGCGTCGGCATCCTCGCGCCGGCCGGCGTTGGCGTAGGCGCGTCCGAGCCAGTAGACCCAGCCCGATTCGTCGCGCAGCGGGGAAGGCATCGCGTCGATGGTGGCGGCCACCTGCCGCCAGTCGCCGCGGCGCAGTGCGATGCGGGCTTTCCATTCGCGCTGGAAGTTGGTCAATGGCGCGCCTTCGGCCCGGCGCCAGTATTCGGCCGCTTCCGGCGCCAGCACGAGCGAGGCGGCCAGCGCCACGTTCGCCCAGCCGATCGCGCGCTCGTCCGGCATCAGCTTGCTGCTGTTTTTATCGAGGGCGACGGTGGCCAGCTTGAGGCTGGTGCGCGCCATGCGTCCCAGCGCGACCAGGTAGATTTCGTGTTCGGCGCGGGTGGCGCCGATGCCGCGCGCCATGGCGACGGCCGGCACGTCGACCGCTTGCGCGGCGCGGGTGTCGGAAGCGCCGAGCAGCAGCGCGATGCGGCGCGAGGGGCCGGTGGCGCGTCATCTCGCCGGCCAGGCGCAGTTGCGCCAGCAATTCGTCCTGGGTCAGCTGCCCGGCCTGCGCGAGTTGCGCCATCAGCGCGGCGCAGCCTTCGCCATAGGCCGGCGGGTTGACCAGCAGGGTGCGGGCTTCGTCGATGACGCGTTCGCCGCGCGCGGCGCGCGCCAGCAGCGCATAGCAGCGCACTTGCAGATCGTCGCTGCGCGCCGCTTGCGCCAGTTCGCGGTCAAAATTGGTCCAGTCGCGCGCGCGCCCGAGTTCGAGCAGCCAGTCGGTGCGCAGGCGGTCGGCGGCGGCCGTGCCCTGGTGGCGCTGCAGCACCGCGCGGATTTCGTCGGCGCTCGCCTCGCGCAGGCGCGGTTTGAGACGATAATAGTCGACATACGGCGCCAGCACGTAGTTGGGCAGGCGCGAGGAAAGCGCATTGGCGCGCGCGCTGTCGTTCTGGCGCGCCGCTTCGCGCAGCAACAGGAAAGTATCGTCCTCGGCGCGCGCGGCCTCGTTGGCGGGGGCAACCCCGGGCGCTGCGGGAACCGTGGCGGCGCCCGGCACCGGCGGCACCGTCGACCGCAGGCGCCTCGGCCAGGACGGCAGTACTGGCGGCGGCAAGGACGGCGCCGGCTATTAAACTCTTCGGAAGCAAAAACACAGCGTTTGAACCCTTCATCGAACCATGACCGGCACATCAAGAATACCATGCGCATCGATTGCGCGATCCACCCCTGCGGCGGCGCCCGGCAGCCCGTCGCAAAAAGATGCACCAAAACAACAGTCGGCTGAGACCGGCGCCTTATCCGACGAAGCGGTGCAGGCGGCGAAAGCGGCCAAGGCCGCGCTGCGGCGCCATTTGAAAGCCGAACGCGCCAGCCTCGACGGCCCCGGCAAGCGCGAGCGCGACCGCCGCATCGGCGAGCAAGTCATCGCCTGGTGGCGCCGCACCCGCCCGCCCCTGCTGGCGGTCTACTGGCCCCTGAGCGGCGAGCCGGACCTGGCCGAGACCTATGCGCTGCTGGCGCGCGAAGGCGCCCTGCTGGCGCTGCCGGTGGTGGTGCGGCGCCACGCCGCCCTCGCATTTGCCGCCTGGACGCCGGGCGAGGCGATGGTGCTCGATCCGATGGGCGTGGCGGTGCCGGCCGACACTGCGCACGGTGGCGCGGCCGCCGGCGCTGCTGGTGCCCTGCCTGGGTTTCAATGAAAGTGGCTACCGGCTCGGGTATGGGGGCGGGTTTTATGACCGGACGCTGGCCGACGGCATCCGGCCGGCCACGCTCGGCATCGCCTACGCCTGCCAGGCGACCGTGTTCGCCGTCGACAGCCACGACGTCCCCCTCGACGCGATAATCACTGAGCGAACCGGCCTGGACTTGATGACTTGCCGTTGGCGGCAAACCACCTGTCGTTTTTAAACCATAAGGATCGTACACCGTTGATTTTCATCAATGCACATTTTGAACCGGTACAATCAGCGACGCAACAAATAAGTGCTGTGGCAGCGGGTTGATACGCCTTCAAGGCGTCATTGAAGAAAACTGACAGGGAACATCATGCAAAATTTAAGTGGAATGGTAGTAAAAACCGGCGCACATCGCGCTGGCCTGGCGTTGACGGGTTGTGTTGGAGGTGGAGGTGGCGGCGCTACGCCGGCGCCGAGCGCGCCGGTCGGTGACACGACCGGCTCCGGAACGCACGGTGCAGGGCACCGCAGCCAAGGGCTTGATCAAGGGCGCCAAAGTCAGCGTCTATGCGCTCGACGCGCAAGGCGTGCGTGGCGCGGCGGCGCTGGCGACGGCCATTACTGGGGATGACGGCACCTACAAACTGCAGCTGGCCGCATCGGTGCAGAACTTCGTGATCGAAGTGAGCGCGGCGCCCGGCGCCGTGATGGCCGACGAAGCGAGCGGCACCGACATTGCGATCCCCGAAAGCATGAAGCTGCGCAGCGTCGTGACGCTGGCCAGCGCTGCGACCGGCACCTACGAAGGCACCGTATCGCCGCTGACCGAAATGATAGCGCGTACGGCAAGAAACGGTCGGACGGCAAACTGCCACAGCAGGCAGTCGCCCAGGCCAAGACCAGCGTGCGTACCCTGCTCGGCTTCGATCCGGAAACCGTCAAGCCGGTCAATTCGAACAGCGCCGCCGCAGCGAACGCGAGCGAAGACGAGAAGAACCAGAGCCTGGCCCTGGCCGCGATCTCGAAGATGGGCAGTGCCGCCAGCGTCGACTGCGGCGCAGAGCAACGCCGGGCGAGCGGATTGCCTGCGTCGTGACCAAACTGGCGGCCTCGGTGAAGGTCGAAGCGACGGCCAGCACTCGCTCGAGCAGAACGCGCCTTGCGCAGTTCCGCGACGCGATCTAGGAAGTTGCCGAGGACAAGGACGATCAACCGTACCGGCAAGGACAAGGTAGTGGGCATCCGGTGCTGACGCCAACGCCGGCGGCACCAACGCCGACGACCCGACGACGCCGGCGCCCACCCCGACGACGCCAGTGCCGACGCCCCCGGCGACAGTGGGCGCCAGCGCGACCCAGCTGCAGGCTACCAAGGCACTGTTCAGCCAGCCTGCGCACCAACCTGCGCGCGATGGACGAGAGCGATGCGTTCAGCTCGACGGCAAACGCGATCAAAGCAGACTTGAACAACAAGGTCGCGCCGCTTGGCAGCGATGTCGGCGGACATGGCGATCGCTTACGTGTCGAGCGCCGTCGACCACCTCAATACCATCCGCGCAAGCAGCAACTGGTACCGCACTTACGCCCGCGTGTTCGGCAACGTCGTGTGCCAACTCGCCTGTACTGTCACCAGCATCGTGAATGGCGAAGGCGGCTGCGATATCGTCAAAAGTCCGCTCAGCATGAGCTGCACCGTTGTGCAGAACAGCTACCTGCCGGGCTCGGTTGCAACGAGCTTTATAGGCGGGCACACGGGTGTATGCGACGCGCGTCGTCAAGATCGTGCCGAAAGCAAGGCAGCACGAGCGACTACAGCTACACGGCCTACCTCGAGAAAAACACGGTCAAGTATGAAACCTGATGATCGTGGGCGACACCGTGAAGGAAGCGATCGGCAACGTCGTCAGCGGTGACATCACGATTGCAAGTAACGGCGAGGCCCTGACGCAACTGGCGGTGAAGGGCCGCATGACCGGCCGTCTCAACGCTGGCGGCACGCTCGACAGCGATTATGAAGACTGGACGCTGAACGTGTGCGTAAGGACGAAGTAACGGCACGGCACTGTATAGCATTGGCGGAGAATTTGTCGACATCGAGGCGGGACAGCCAGCGGGCAAAGTGGAGATCGACAACACCTCCTTCCTGCGCGTGGCGCTGCCTTCGAGCACCGACAAAGTGGGCGTGAATACCGCCAACGAACTGCAGGTGACGCTGCGCGGTACCGTGGGCAACACGACGGTCAGCGGCACCCTGCGCGCATCGGAAGACAAGCAGGACAAGAGCAAGACGACCTATGTGCCGACCAGACTCGCGTTCGCCGGCTCGCTGAAGCACCTGGACGCGACTGTGTTCAGCGGTAATGTCGCCCTCACCCGTAATGGCTATGAGAACTACGACGCCAGTGCGGCGGAATCGGCCACGAACTTCGTTGCCGACACCCTGGAAATCGGCGGCACGCTGGCAGTACCGAAGCGTCCGACGCTGAGCCTGACGATCGGCGCCACACGCACCGGGCCGGACACGACCGACATCAGCGCGCAGTACCGTGACGGCACCTCGGTCATCAACGCGAGCGTGACCACCAAGGCCGGCGAGCGCCACCCGCTGGTGAAGGTGTCGAGCGCCGAAGGTGTGGCGTTCTCGTTCACCAGCACCTCGGTGCCGGTCAAGGTCACCAAGGACGGCGCGGTTACCGCCGAGCTGGACCTGAGACAAGGGCATCATCACCTACATCGACGGCAACACCGAGTCGCTGAAATAAACCCGGCGTTTTTCATGTCCCTCGAGCCTGGCGCACATGCGCCGGGCTTTTTTTACTCCTGATTACCATGCGTTCACTCTTGTTAACCGGTGCACTTGCCTGCGGCGCCGCCTGTGCCCAGACCACGGACGCGCCCGCCGCGGACGGCTGGACCGTGTATTCCGATGTGTCGCTCTGGCAAGCTAGCGACGCCGTGCCGATCAGCCAGATCGACGCAGACCTGGAGCGATTATTCGCCGCGTGCCGGACGCAATACCGCGCTCATGCGCAACCGGGTCGCCGCCGGGGTCGGAAAAGAGCGCTGGCGCCTGGGCCTGGAACTGCGCCAGGATGCCTTCCTGACGACCGACCGCGCCAGCCTCGACGCCTATTACCCAGTACCAGCAGAAGAGAAAGCCGGCGCCGCCCGCCAGCTTCGCGCTGCAGGCACGCTATTTTTCCTGGCAGGCGCAGGGACTGCGCCTCGGGCTATACCTTCGACGGCCCGCGCATCGGTGGCCGAACGAGCCAGCATCGCGCTCAGCGGCGCCGTGTACGGCAAGCAGCGCCTGCGCGAGCGCAGCGTGCAAGGCACGCTCACCTACCGCAAGCCGATACCTATGGTTTTGCAGCGCACGCACAGCGACGCCAACAGCCGCATGACCTATCCGTTCATGGGCGATGCACCCGGCGCATCCGGGGCCGGGCTGTCGTTGGCCGCGACATTGCCGCTGGCGCCGGCGTGGACGCTGCGCGTGCAGGCCGACGATCTCGCCAGCCGCCTTCGTTGGAAAAATCTGCCGGTCAATACCGAGTCGCTCGCGTCGGATGTCACCTCGTACGACGAGAACGGCTACGTGAACTATGCGCCCCTGCTCAGCGGCCGCAAGCAACAGGTGGACCGCAGTTTCCGGATTCCGCGCTACACCGCCGCCGTGCTCGATTACCGCAACGGCGACTGGGGCGCCGGGGTGCAAGTGGCGCGCTACGCGGGCGAGACGATGCCGACGCTGTCGCTGTCGCGCCGCGTCGGCTGGCTGACACTGCTCGGCAATGTCGAGACGCGTTTCGACAGCGCCGGCATCGGCATCGAGGCCGGCAATCTACGCCTGATGCTGCAGTCGGACAGGTTCAAGCTGGACGAGGCGAAGGCGCGCTCGCTGCAATTGCATTACCACGTGGTGTTGTGAAGTGACTGGCTCCCGATCGGGAGCCAGGATACTGCCGTTACACCAGGCGCTGCCAGATGGCGGTGGTCGCCACCGCCTGGTTCATGCTGTAGAAATGCAGGCCGGGCGCGCCGCCCGCCAGCAGGCGTTCGCACAGGCTGGTGACCACGTCCAGGCCGAAGGCCTTGATCGAGGCGCTGTCGTCGCCGAAGCTCGCCAGTTTCAGGCGAACCCAGCGCGGGATTTCGGCGCCGCACATGTCGGAAAAGCGCATCAGCTGCGTGTAGTTCGTGATCGGCATGATGCCGGCCACGATCGGCACGTCGATGCCCAGTTTTCGCGCATTGTCGACGAACTGGAAATAGGCGTCGGCATTGTAGAAATACTGGGTGATCGCGGCGTTCGCACCTGCCTTGACCTTGCGCTCGAAGGCCAATAAATCGTCTTGCGGCGAACGCGCTTGCGGATGCACTTCCGGATAGGCCGCGACCTCGATATGGAACCAGTCGCCCGTCTCGGCGCGGATGAATTCCACGAGTTCATTCGCGTAGCGCAATTCGCCCGCACCGCCATACCCGCTCGGCAAGTCGCCGCGCAAGCGCCACCAGGCGGCGGATGCCCTGCGCCTGGAATTGCTGGAGGATGGTGCGGATCGAGTCGCGCGTGGCGCCGACGCAGGACAGGTGCGGCGCGGCCACGTGGCCGTCCGCCATGATGTCGAGCACGGTGTCGAGCGTACCCTGCTGGGTGGAGCCGCCGGCGCCGAAGGTCACCGAAAAATAGGTCGGATGCAGTTCGGCCAGCTTGCGGCGCGTGACGCGCAGTTTTTCCGCGCCCTCGAGCGTCTTGGGCGGGAAAAACTCGATGCTGAAATTATGCGTTTCCATCGTTTTTAAGGAGCAAGGTAGAAAGCGCCCACGAAATCACGCTGTACAGGATGGCTGCCAGGAAGGCCGACCAGAAGCCCGCGACCTCGAAACCCTCGACCCAATGCGACACCAGCCAGAACAGGACGGCATTGATGACCAGGATAAACAGCCCCATCGACAGCAGCGTGACGGGCAAGGTCAACAACACCAGCACGGGCCGGATCAGCGTGTTGACCAGGCCCAGCACGAGGGCGGCGATCAGGGCGGTGCCGACATTGCTGACGGACACGGAATGCATGAGGTAAGGCAGGGCCATCAAGGCGGCGGCATTGATCAGCCAGGTCAGGAGCAGGCGCATGTTCAGCTGTTTGTGGAGCGTTTTCTTGTTATGGGGGGCCTGCGGACGCGCCGCGTCCGCAGGCCAGCTACGGCGTTATGGCTCAGTTAAGAACTGATTAATAACGGTAGTGATCCGGCTTGTACGGACCTTCCTTCTTGACCGAGATGTAAGCGGCTTGCTCTTCGGTCAGTTCGGTCAGCTGGGCGTTGAGCTTCTTCAGCTGCAGGCGCGCCACCTTTTCGTCCAGGTGCTTCGGCAGCGTGTAGACGCCGACCGGATACTGGGCCGTGTTGGCGAACAGCTCGATCTGGGCGATGGTCTGGTTCGCGAACGACGAGCTCATCACGTACGACGGGTGACCGGTGCCGCAGCCCAGGTTCACCAGGCGGCCTTCGGCCAGCAGGATGATGCGCTTGCCGTCCGGGAAGATGACGTGGTCGACTTGCGGCTTGATGTTTTCCCACTCGTATTTCTTGAGCGCGGCAACATCGATTTCGTTGTCGAAGTGGCCGATGTTGCAGACGATCGCCTGGTCCTTCATGCGCAGCATGTGCTGTTCGGTCAGGATGTGATAGTTGCCGGTGCAGGTGACGAAAATGTCGCCGTGTTCCGCCGCATATTCCATCGTCACGACGCGATAGCCTTCCATCGCCGCCTGCAGTGCGCAGATCGGATCGATTTCGGTGACCCACACCTGCGCCGACAGCGCGCGCATGGCCTGGGCCGAGCCTTTGCCGACGTCGCCGTAACCGGCAATCACGGCCACTTTGCCGGCGATCATGACGTCGGTCGCGCGCTTGATGCCGTCGACCAGCGATTCGCGGCAACCGTACAGGTTGTCGAACTTCGACTTGGTGACGGAATCGTTGACGTTGATTGCCGGGAAGGCCAGCTTGCCTTCCTGGTGCATCTGGTACAGGCGGTGCACGCCGGTCGTGGTTTCTTCGGTCACGCCGAGGATTTCCGGCAGGCGCTTCGAGTACCAGCGCGGATCACTGCGCCAGGCGGCCCTTGATGGCGTTGAACAGGCAGATTTCTTCTTCCGAACCCGGCTTGTCGAGCACCGAGATGTCGGTCTCGGCGCGCGCGCCCAGGTGCAGCAGCAGGGTGGCATCGCCGCCGTCGTCGAGGATCATGTTCGAGTACACGGCATTGCCGGCGGCGTCAGTCGGCCACTCGAAGATGCGGTGCGTGTATTCCCAGTATTCGTCCAGGGTCTCGCCCTTGACGGCGAACACCGGCGTGCCGACCGCGGCGATGGCGGCGGCGGCGTGGTCCTGGGTCGAGTAGATGTTGCACGATGCCCAGCGCACTTGCGCGCCGAGCGCTTCCAGCGTGCGGATCAGCACGGCGGTCTGGATGGTCATGTGCAGCGAGCCGGTAATGCGCGCGCCTTTCAACGGCTGCGCAGCGGCGAATTCTTCCTGAATCGCCATCAGGCCCGGCATCTCGGTTTCGGCGATGCGGATTTCCTTCTCGCCCCAGGCGGCAAGGGAGATATCGGCAATGTGGAAGTCTTGGGTAGTTTTCAAAACGGCGCTCATCACGCCCTCCTTTCAGTTAGAAAAAAGTAACGTGAGCGCAGTGTTGATGATCCGAGCCTGGCGAAAAGGAATCTTTTCGTCGCAACGCTCCTCGGAACGGGATAGTTTAGCACGTCTGGGCGCAGGCGACAGGGGCTGGCGCACATGTCCCGGGCCATTTGCGAATGCACAACGGAAGTGTTGCGGGCCAGGCCGGCACGCGTCCTTTACGCCACAGCAATGGCGCCTGGCGACGCGGAGCGGCGGCACACGGCTTGCGCCAGCGGCAGGCGGATCTCGAAACTGCTGCCGAGGCCGGGACCAGGGCTGCTCGCCCTCACCGTGCCGCCGTGCAGTTCGATCAGGCTTTTTACCAGCGCCAACCCCAGGCCGAGGCCGCCATGCTGGCGCTCGGACGAGGTTTCGGCCTGCACATACAGGTCGAACAAGTGCGGCAGGAGGTCGGCCGGAATGCCCTGGCCGTCGTCGGTCACGCACAGGGCGGCGGCGCCGTCGCGTGCTTCCAGCGTCAGCGTGATATGGCCGCGCGCCGGCGTGTAGCGCGTCGCATTCCCGAGCAGGTTGCCGATGATCTGGATCAGGCGGGTGGCATCGCCCTCGACCTTGCACGGGTCCAGGGGCAGCATGACGTCGACGCGCTGGCTCTTGCGCTCGGCTGCCGGCATGATCTGCTCGATGGCGGCGTTGACCACGTCGCGCAGGTCGACCTCGGTCTTGACGATCGAAATCAGGCCGCGGCTGATGCGCGAGACGTCGAGCAGATCCTCGACCAGGCGGTTCATGTGGCTGACCTGCCGGTTGATGAGGTCGCTCAGGCTGACGGTCTGGGGCGTCACGGCAGGGTTCGTCTTGAGCAAGTGCGCCGCCATCGCCGCGGCCGACAGGGGGCCGCGCAGCTCGTGGCTGAGCATCGACAGGAATTCGTTCTTCTGGCGATCGGCCGACATCAGGGATGCCGCCTTTTCGTTGAGCAGGCGATTGAGTTCCTCGACCCGTTCATTGGTTTGCTCGAGGCGCTGCGAGACGGCGACCAGTTCGTCCTGGCGCTCTTGCAAGGTTGCCAGCGCATCGGTCAACTCGCGGTTTTGCTGATGGGCTTCCGACAGCGCCACATTGCTCGGCAGGGATACCCCGGTCACGGCCAGCGCGATGTCGCTCGCCGAGCAGGCGCGTGCGCCGGGCGGCAAGGTTTTGCTGAGCACGATCCGGGTGCCGCTCTTGCCCGTGTCGATATCGCATTCGTCCATGAAGCGGCGCGCGGCCAGCAAGCCGCTGCCGCTGGGGCGCTGGCTGCGCTCGTCCTGCGCCAGCAAGGCCTCGAGGTCGGCGATGCCCGGCCCTTCATCCTCGATCACCACCACCAGCCGGTAGCGCCCCGTCGTGCCGGACAATGAAAAGCCGACCCTGCCCTCGCCCGCATAGCTGAACACGTTGCGCGCGAGCTCGGACACGGCGGTCGCAATGCGCGCCTGGTCGTGCGAGCCGAAGCCGCACTCGGCCGCGATCTGGCGCGCGCGCTGGCGTGAAGCAATGACATCCATCTCGCAAGCGACTGCGATGGTGAGGATGGGCTGGGGCATGGGGTCTTTCTTAGGTTGAATCAGCTGATTAATCAAATGAAAACAAATTTCCACATTGAAAATAATCAAGGCGGATTATGCGCTACAAGTCGCAAGCGCGTAAATAACAGTGGGGATTTTTGGCCAGCGAGGGCGATACGGCACGGAAGCGTCGTGCGGATGGCACAGCCCAGCCCGGTTGCCAGGCTGGAGGCTGCATCGCTGCGGCAAGGACTGCCGCGGCGATGCGAGGCGATCGAAGAAATCGCCCGGTGCGGAACGCCGTCCGCACCATTGAAACTGACTTGCTTAGGACAGGCCCGCTTCCGCGCGCAGCAGCGCCGCCTTGTCGGTGCGCTCCCACGTGAATTCCGGCTCTTCGCGGCCGAAGTGGCCGTAGGCGGCGGTCTTGGCGTAGATCGGACGCAGCAGGTCGAGCATCTGCACGATGCCTTTCGGGCGCAAATCGAAATGTTCCATCACCAGCTGGGCGATCTTGTCGTCCGGGATGACGCCGGTGCCTTCGGTATACACCGTGATGTTGATCGGACGCGCCACGCCGATGGCGTAGCTGACCTGCACCTGGCACTGGCGCGCGAGGCCGGCGGCGACGATGTTCTTGGCGACATAGCGCGCGGCGTAGGCGGCGGAACGGTCGACCTTGGTCGGATCCTTGCCCGAGAAGGCGCCGCCGCCGTGCGGGGCTGCGCCGCCGTAGGTGTCGACGATGATCTTGCGGCCGGTCAGGCCGCAGTCGCCCTGCGGTCCGCCGATGACGAAACGGCCGGTCGGGTTGACCAGGTATTTCGTGTCCTGCAGCCATTCGCGCGGCAGGATCGGCTTGATGATTTCCTCGATCACCGCTTCTTCGATCTGCGAGTGCGAGACGTCCGGGTGGTGCTGGGTCGAGAGCACGACGGTATCGACCGAGACCGGGCGGCCGTCGACATAGCGCAGCGTGACCTGGCTCTTCGCGTCCGGACGCAGCCACGGCAGGCGGCCATCCTTGCGCAGCTGCGACTGGCGCTCGACCAGGCGGTGCGCGTAGTGGATGGCGGCCGGCATCAGCTCGGCGGTTTCGTCGCAGGCATAGCCGAACATCAGGCCCTGGTCGCCCGCGCCCTGGTCGAGGTCGAGGCCGGCGCCTTCGTCGACGCCCTGGGCGATGTCCGGCGACTGCTTGTCGTAGCAGACCATGACCGCGCAACCTTTGTAGTCGATGCCGAAATCGGTATTGTCGTAACCGATGCGCTTGATGGTGTTGCGTGCGACGCCGATATAATCGACGTTGGCGTGGGTCGTGATCTCGCCGGCCAGTACCACCAGGCCGGTGTTGCACAGCGTTTCGGCAGCGACGCGCGCGCGCGGGTCCTGCTCGAGGATGGCGTCGAGAATCGCGTCCGAAATCTGGTCGGCGACCTTGTCGGGATGGCCTTCAGAGACGGATTCGGAAGTAAAGAGGTAGTCGTTAGACATGGGAAAGGCTCCAGTTACTGTTCAAAACTGCCGCAGCAACCCGTGCCTGCGACGCTTTAGCGACATTTATATTCCGCTTCGCAAGTTGTCTATTAACTCGGCGGATCCTGCATAAAGTGGTATTTTACGCTCCTTTAAGAAATCTTTGGCGGAGGGGCCTGCTTCGTCCTTCACCTCGATCAATCGCATGCTAGTTATTTTATTCAAAGTGTTGTCCGTATTTCCACTCCGCATGCTGCATGCCCTGGGCAGCATGCTGGGCTGGCTGGTTTACCTGTTGTCTCCTTCCTATCGGCGCCGCCTGGATGCCAACCTGGCCCAGGCGGGCTTCGGCGCCCAGCGTCGCGCCGCCGTTGCCGAGGCCGGCAAAGCCATCGTCGAGCTGGCCTTCGTCTGGTGCGGCAAGCCGGAACGGGTCGCCCGCCATGCCACGGTCGAGAACTGGGACATGGTGCAGCGCGTCCTCGACGCCGGCCGCGGGATTGTGTTCCTGACGCCACACCTGGGCTGTTTCGAGATGACCGCCCAGCAAATCGCGCTGCACACGGCGCTCACCGTCATGTACCGCCCGCCCAAGAAAAGCGCCTTGAAGCCGCTGGTCGAAGGCGCGCGGGCGCGCCACAACCTGCACCTGGCGCCGGCCAATCTGTCGGGCGTGCGGATTCTGGCCAAGACCCTGAAAAGCGGCCAGCCGATCGGCTTGCTGCCGGACCAGGTGCCGCAGGAAGGCGAAGGCGTCTGGGCGCCCTTTTTCGGACGCCCTGCCTACACCATGACGCTGCCGGCGAAACTGGCCCAGCTCGGACGTGCCGACATCCTGCTGGTGTATGCCGAACGCCTGCCGAAGGGCCGCGGCTATGTCGTGCGCTTCGTCCCCTTCGACGGCGATTTGTCCGGCAGCGCTGCCGAACAGGCCGCCAGCATCAACCGCGCGATGGAAGCCCTGATCGCCCGCTGTCCTGCCCAGTATTTCTGGAGCTATAACCGCTACAAACAACCCGAGGGGGTGGCCGCGCCACAGGCCGAGGCCGTGGCATGAGGGTCCTGATCGCTTTTTTGTGGCTGCTGCACTGGCTGCCGCTGCCCGTGCTCGGGCGTTTCGGCGCCGCCGTCGGCAGCCTGCTGTTCCTGGTGCTGGGCAAGCGGCG
Organism: uncultured beta proteobacterium; assembly: GCA_963729765.1. GTDB lineage: Bacteria > Pseudomonadota > Gammaproteobacteria > Burkholderiales > Burkholderiaceae_D > Telluria. The sequence continues at coordinate 220,644 of CAVSPL010000025.1, forward strand.
CCATATCGCGCTCGTCAACCTGCGCCTGTGCATGCCGGAATTGTCCGAAGACGCCCGGCGCGCGATTGCGCGCGACCACTTCCGCAGCTATTCGCGCAGCATCTTCGAGCGCTCGATCCTGTGGTGGGCGCCGGAAGCGCGCGTGCGCAAGCTGATTCACGTCGAAGGCAGCGTGCCGCAGGCGGCGATGGAGGCCGGCCCCACCATCCTGCTGTGCCCGCACTTCGTGTGCCTGGACGTGGCCGGCGTCGCCGCGCGCGTGATCCCGGTCTGCAGCATGTACGTGCCGCAAAAGAACGCCGCCTTCGACAAGCTGCTGCGCCATGGCCGCGAACGCTATGGCCCGGTGCGGCTGGTGACGCGCAAGGAAGGCATCAAGCCGATCCTGCGCGCGCTGCGCGACGGCCTGCCCTACTTCATGCTGCCGGACATGGATTTCGGCGAAAAGGATGCCGAATTCGTGCCCTTCTTCGGCGTGCCGGCGGCCACCCTGACGGCGCTGGGCCGGATCGCCGGCACCACCGGCGCCAAAGTCATTCCCGTGGTGGCGACCTTCCTGCCGAATTACCAGGGCTGGCGCGTGCGCTTCTATCCGGCCTGGGAAAATTATCCGGGCGACGACATGTTCGAAGCCACCCGCCGCATGAACGCGTTTATCGAAGAGCGCGTGCGCGAAGCCCCGGCCGAATATTTCTGGACCCATAAACGTTTCAAAACCCGCCCGCCGGGCGAAGCTTCGTTCTACGATTGACCATTATGAAACTCAAATTCACCAAGATGCAGGGCGCCGGCAACGATTTCGTCGTGATCGACGCCATCAACCAGCAGGTCGATTTCAGCACCGAACAATGGCAGCGCCTGGCCGACCGCCGCTTCGGCGTCGGCGCCGACCAGATCCTGATCGTGGAGCGCCCGACCGTCCCCGGCGCCGATTTCCGCTACCGCATCTTTAATAGCGATGGCGGCGAAGTCGAACAATGCGGCAACGGCGCACGCGCCTTTGCCCGCTTCGTCAGCGACCAGGGTTTGAGCAGCGAACGCAGCATCCGGGTGCAGACCATGTCCGGCATCATCGCCCCGCGCCTGGAAGAAGATGGCAGCGTCACGGTCGACATGGGCGCGCCCGTGCTGGAGCCGGCGGCGGTGCCCTTCGACAGCCGGGAGATGGCGGGCGTGCCCGAGGGGCGCGACATCTTGTGGCCGCTAACGCTGCAACACGGGGGCGCGCCGGTCGACGATTCCGGTCTCGGTCGTCTCGATGGGCAACCCGCACGCGGTGCAGACGGTGCCGGACGCCGACACGGCGCCGGTGGCCGAACTCGGCCCGCAAATCGAACATCACCCGCGCTTTCCGAAGCGCGTCAATGCCGGCTTCATGCAGGTGGTCGGGCGCCATCACATCAAGCTGCGGGTATTCGAGCGCGGCGCCGGCGAAACCCTGGCCTGCGGTACCGGCGCCTGCGCGGCGGTCGTGGCCGGCATTCGGCGCGGCTTGCTCGATTCGCCGGTACGGGTGTCGGCACGCGGCGGAGAATTGTCGATTGCCTGGGCCGGCGAAGGCGAACCGGTCTACCTGAGCGGCCCGGCGGTCACGGTGTTCGAAGGCGAAATCACGCTATAATAGAATCAGCACGAGCTGCTGCCTGGCCGCCGACCGGCGCTTCAGGCAGCCATGCCATACGACGGCATTGCCATGCTCCGGCGCGACTGCCGGCACGCGCCTGGCGTCGGCGCCGTCCAGCACCCCGCTGGACAGGCCGGCATCGGCCATCAGGGTACGCAGGCGGTACAGGCGCTGGCGGTAATTTCCTTCCGGCCCACCGGGGCCGCAATCGACATTCTCGAACAGCCCCATGATGCGGTCGAGCGCCTGCCGTTCCTGGGCCGTCTCGACCATGACCAGGCGCCGCTTGCTGCGGCCGTAACTGGCGCGGATGTCGATCACCAGGCAATGCCCCTGGTCCGCCGACGTCACGTCGAGCAGCAGGGTTTCGGCGCGCGTCAGGCCGAACAGCGCCGCCAGTTCGAGCCGGGCCGCCAGCAAGGGGTGGGCCGCCAGGTCGCCGACACAGTGCAGCAGCGCGCCGGTTTCGGTATGCGCGCTGTCGTCGGGGCGCGGCGCGATCTTGCGCAGGGCCGCGCCAGCTTCGGCATTGCCCTGGGCGGCGGCCTGCTGCAGCCAGAACACGGCCCGCACGTCGTTGCTTTCGTTTTCACGGCGCGCGCGCCAGGCATTGTTGCCGCACTCTAACTGGGCGATCTCATACCCCATTTCCGCCGCCCGCTCCAGGTAGCGCTGGGCATCGGCGACATTGCGTTGCGAGAACTCGGGCTTCAGGTAAATGCGCGACAAGGCATACCAGGCTTCGGCCAGGCCCTGCTCGCCCGCCAGCAGCAGCCAGCGGATCGCCTTCTTGAAATTCGCGGCGCCGCTGCCGCCCTGCACCCGGGCGCCGTCGACCTGCATGCGCGCATACCAGAGGCCGATCGCCAGCTGCGCATGGCGGTCTTGCTCGGCCGCCGCCATTTCCCAGAAAGCGTGAATTTCTTCGCTGCCGGCGCCCAGGCTGCCCTTGCCGTCGGTCAGCAGGCGCGCCGTGCGCGACAGGAGTGTGACTTCGCCCGGCGCCAGGCGCTGGATATGCTTGCCGCCGCCGCTTTGGACGAGGGCACGCGCCAGCGGTAGCGCACGGGCGAGGTAATCGTCCCAGGCCTCGGCCGCCCAGCGCTGGTCGAGCAGCGCGAATTGCGCTTCGGCCAGGCCGTTGTCGGCGGCGCGCCGCAGCCAGGGTTGGCCGGGCGCCGCCGGCGCGTCCGCCCCGTGCCTGCGGTGCGCGCGACCGCGCGCCGCTCGGGCGCCTGGCCTGCCCGCTCGGTCACCGCGGCAGAATTACGCTGCGCTGCAGCAGAAGGAGAAACAACAGCGACAGCGGATGCCGACGCGATCCGTGCGGCAATTTCGGGCCGGCGCGCCAGCAGCCATTGCGCCTCCGCGAAACCGGCACGCGCCGCTTCTTCCAGTGCGTGCAAGGCCTTGGCCTGCAGCGCCTCGGGCGCGGTGCGGCCATCGTCGAGCACCAGCTGCGCCAGTACCAGGCCGGCACGCACGTTGCCGCCGTCGTAGGCGCGTTCGTACCACGGCGCCAGCGGCGTCGGGTGCAGGCGGGCCAGGTCGAGCGGAATGTGACTGCCGATCAGTTCGCATGATTCGGCGCAGTCCTGGCGTGCGGCGCGGTCGAGCCAATGCAGGGCCGTGGGCAGGCTGCGCGGCAGGCCGGCGCTGCCGAACAGGTAGCGCTTGCCCAATTCGAGTTGCGCGTCGGCGCGGCCACTGCGGGCGCCACGAATGATCGCCAGTTCTTCTCGATTAGCCATCGGTCGTCTTCGTTAATTGTCAGGAGGGCGGGTGCAGGCGGGATCGGCGAGAAAGATCGGCGAGAAACTGCGACGGGGAGGCTGTCGCAGGCAAAGTTGCCAATATACAAGAATTTCTCGAATCTCGCCCACACCCATCAGTTCAGGGAAAGTCTAAGCCAGCGCAAGGGAGCAAACGTCCCGAACAGCTTGAAGGTTGATATCGAACAAGCGCACCGAAACGATGCGGAACTCCTTTACCTTGCAGTGCATCAAGCACAAAATGGGGGCATGAGCCGGCCTCAACCGTTTCGAAAATACAACAGCACGATTGGTTAAATTGGCTTTCCACCAACTCCGAACGTCCATAATTAACAAATCCGGCATTCTTGACGCGTTAAGCATTTAAGGTTCACTCGTCCGAGTGTTCAGCAAACAAAGTCTCAACGCTCTTTGGATTCCGATTCATCTTCTAAGGAAACAAATAAATGAAAAAATCTCTGATGGCAGTTGCACTCGTCGGCGCGTTCGCCGGCGCTGCCCATGCACAGACCGCCGTTCAAATCTACGGCACGATCGATGCAGGCATCCAGAAGCAGTCGAACCAGACGCTGTCGATCGGCAAGCGCGCTTCGAACACCCTGGGTTTCAAGGGCACTGAAGAGCTGGGCAACGGCCTGAAGGCACTGTTCCAACTGGAAATTCGTTACGAGCCGGACACCGGCACCCAGGAAACCGGCACTGGCGCCGGCGGCGACCGTCGTCCAGCGTCCACTGTTCCAGGGCCAGAGCCGCGTCGGCCTGCAGGGTGACTTCGGTATGGTCCGCATCGGTCGCGGCCTGACCCCGTACCAGGAAACCATCGGCGCCTTCGAGCCGTTCCACTCGCTGCCAAACCAGGCCGGCTTCTACACCGACCTCGCTGTCGCCGGCTACAACTCGGCGCCGCTGGATCCACAGGGCTTCTCGAACAACCGCTGGGCCAACGGCTTCTGGTACAACTCGCCAGTCGTGAGCGGCTTCCAGGTCAACACCGCGATCGCCACCAAGGAAGCCAATGGCGGCTTCGTGGTCGGCCGTGGCACCGCCCTGCACCGCAATACCCGGTCGGCGCCGAAGCAAGCGCCAACCCGTTCTCGGTCTCGGCAACCTACAACAACGGCCCAGCCGCCATCATGCTCGGTTACGAGCGTAACGCCGTCGAGACGAAGGTCATGTCGATCGGCGCCTCGTTCATGGTCACCCCGGAACTGAAGCTGCTGGCCCTGGCCACCCAACAAGACCAGGACAACATCCTCGTTCGCCAATCCGAAGACCAAAGCATGGGTCCTGGGTGCGAACTACACTGCTGGCCCAGGCAAGTTCCTGGCTGGTTACGGCCAGAAGGATCCAGACGGCGTGACCGCCAAGACCAAGCAGTTCTCGCTGGGCTACGAGTACAGCCTGTCGAAGCGTACCTACGTGTACATCGACGCATCGCGCAAGAAGAACGGCGTGCCGAACAGCGCCGCGACCAACACGGTCAACTACTACGATCTGGGTGTGAACCACTCGTTCTAAGCTGAAGCGGACGCAAGTCCGCCTCGCTTGAGACATAAGAAGGGCAGCTCCCGGCAACGGCAGCTGCCCTTTTTGCATCCGTCTTTTTGTCGCTCCGCCCCTCCCCCGCTGCGGTAGAATTGCGCACCCCCTATTTCTTGCAAGATTAAGATGACCGTCACCCTGGACTCCGCCGCCGTCGCCCACTACCTGGCCGAGCACCCGCGCTTTTTCGAAGAACATGCCGGCCTGCTGGGCGAGGTCAAGCTGTCGAGCCCGCTGACCGGGAAAGCCGTGTCGCTGCAGGAGCGCCAGATGGAAGTCATGCGCGCCAAGTACAACGCGCTCGAGCTGCGCATGGCCGACCTGCTGCGCACGGCAACCGAGAACACCGTCATCCTGAACCGCTTTCATGCCTGGCACCTGGCGCTGTTGCAGTCGACCGGCGGCGCGGCCATGGCGCGCGACCTGGTCGATGGTTTGAAGGCACATTTCGGCGTGCCGCAAGCCACGCTGCGCCTGTGGAACGTGGATGCGCAATACGCGGACGCCTGGTTCGCCAGCGGCGTGGCCGAGGATGCGCGCCTGTTCGCCGCCAGCCTGCGCGCGCCTTATTGCGGCGCGAACAAGGATTTCGAAGCGGTGCGCTGGCTCGACGACGCCGAGGGCGTGCGCTCGACCGTGTTGCTGCCGCTCACGAAAGATGGCGCCACCTTTGGCCTGCTGGTCATGGGTTCGCCCGACGCCGAGCGCTTCAGCCCGGCGATGGCGACCGACTTCCTGGTCCAGCTCGGCCAATCCGCGAGCGCCGCCCTGGCCCCGCTGCGCGCCTGACACCGACGCGATGAGCACGGCGCGCGAGGACTGGGCCGGACGCTACCTGGGCGAACTGGCCACCCAGCGCCAACTGTCCGCGCACACGATCGCCGCCTACCGGCGCGACCTGGCCGAACTGGCGACCCTGGCCGGCCACGACGACTGGCCCCTGCTCACCCATGCCGACATGCGCCGCTTTGCCGCGCGCCTGCACGCCGGCGGCCAGGAAGCGCGCACGATCGCCCGTAAACTGTCGGGCTGGCGCGGCTTTTACCAGTGGCTGTCGCGCCAGATTGCGCTGCCGGCCAACCCGGTCGAAGGGGTGCGCGCCCCGCGCCGTCCCAAAACCTTACCCAAAGCCCTGGCCGTCGATGCCGCCGTCCAGTTGCTGGAAGCGAACCGCCACGGCCATCCGGAACCGGCCGAACTCTGCAACCGCGCGATGTTCGAGCTGCTGTATTCGAGCGGGCTGCGGGTGTCGGAACTGGCCGGGCTCGACCTGGCCTATACGACCGGCGACGGGCGCCACTTCGCTCGGCTGGCTCGACCTGGCGGCGGGCGAAGTCGTGGTCACGGGTAAAGGCAATAAAATGCGCCGGGTGCCGGTCGGCGGGCCCGCGCGCGAGGCCCTGGCCGCCTGGCTGGCGGTGCGGCCGCCCGCGGCGGACGGCGGCGCCGCCCTGTTTCTGTCAAACCGCGGCACGCGCATCAGCCCGCGCGTGGTGCAGCAACGCCTGAAAACCCATGCGATCCAGGCCGGTTCGCCCGTGCACGTCCATCCGCACGTGCTGCGCCACTCGTTCGCCTCCCACCTGCTGCAATCCTCGGGCGACCTGCGCGCCGTGCAGGAGTTGCTCGGCCACGCCAGCATCACCTCGACCCAGGTGTATACGGCGCTCGACTTCCAGCATCTTGCCGCCGTGTATGACCGAGCCCACCCGCGAGCGAAAGCGAAGTAGACAAAGGTTCGCCTGAGCTGGCGCAAAGACCGGTGCAGTTGATGTGGCAGATTGCAAATTACGGCATAATCTTCGGCTTCATCCAGCCGTCCCGAACTGCGAACCCTATGTCACCGATCCCGACCACCATCCTCACCGGCTTCCTTGGCGCCGGCAAGACCACCCTCCTCAACCGCATCCTGCGCGAGGAGCACGGCCTGCGCATCGCCGTCATCGAGAATGAATTCGGCGAAGAAAATATCGACAACGAAATCCTGGTGCAGGACAGCGGCGAGCAGATCGTCGAGATGAACAACGGCTGCATCTGCTGCACCATCCGCGGCGACCTGGTCGTCGCACTCACAAGCCTGGCGCAAAAACGCGCGGCCGGCGAGATCGCCTTTGATCGCGTCGTCATCGAAACGACCGGTCTCGCCAATCCGGGCCCGGTCGCCCAGACCTTCTTCGTCGACGAAGAAGTCGGCGCCCACTACATGCTCGACGCCGTCGTCACCGTGGTCGACGCACGCCACGCGATGGACCAGCTCGACCGCCACGAGGAAGCCCAGCGCCAGGTCGGTTTTGCCGACAAGATCCTGCTCTCGAAACTGGACCTGATCGATCCCGACCAGCTGGAAACCCTCAAAATGCGCCTGAAACGCATCAACCCGCGCGCGCCGATCTCGACCTCCGACTTCGGCCGCGCCCCGCTGGCCGAGGTGCTCGACCTGCGCGGTTTCAATTTGAACGACAAGCTCGAACTCGACCCGGATTTTCTTGCTGCCGACGAGCACGAGCACGACCATCACGACCACGATCACGTGCATACCGAAGCGTGCCAGCACGACCATCACCACGCGCACCACAGCGACGACATCGCCGCCTTCGTGTTCCGCAGCGAGCGCCCGTTCGACCCGGAGCGTCTCGATCAATTCCTGGGCAGCATGGTGCAGGTCTTCGGCCCGAGCATGCTGCGCTACAAGGGCGTGCTGGCGATGCAAGGCGCCGAGCGCAAGGTCGTCTTCCAAGGCGTGCATCAAATCATGGGCAGTGACCTGGGCGCAAAGTGGGAGGCAAACGAAGCCCGCGGCAGCAAAATGGTGTTTATTGGTAAAAATTTACCAAAAGACGTATTTATCCGCGGATTGGAACAATGTTTGGTATAAACTATCCCGGTTTAGCGGTACCGGTTGCTCCACGAGAGACGATGACCGGTAGCGATGTTGGACCGCTGCCGCAGCCGGCAGCGAAGACGGCGGATCATACAGGCCGTCATGGCAGCAGCAAGGGCGCGCACCCTTGAGTTCAGGGTGCTACGGCTGAGCTAGCTGATAAAATGAAAACCTCTGTCGTATCGAAGGTAAGTGAAGTCATGACTAAAACAACGAAACCGAATGCCGCTCAGGCCGAAGACCGACTCTTGACGGAAGATGAAATTCGGGCGATGGGCGAAGAGGACTACATGAACCCGGCCCAGCTCGCGTTCTTCCGCGACCGCCTGCAGCAGCTCGAAAAGGAACTGCTGAAAAACGCCGGCGAAACCACCGAGCACCTGCGCGAAACCGTGCTGGTTCCCGATCCGGCCGACCGCGCCACCATCGAGGAAGAACACGCCCTCGAACTGCGTACCCGCGACCGCGAACGCAAGCTGCTCAAAAAGGTGCAGCAATCGCTGGCCTCGATCGATGGCGGCGACTACGGCTGGTGCGAAGAAACGGGCGAGCCGATCGGCATCCCGCGCCTGATCGCGCGTCCGACCGCCACGCTGTCGCTGGAAGCCCAGCAGCGCCGCGAACTGAAGCAAAAGCTGTACGGCGACTGATTCCAGTCTGCCTTCCCCAAAAAAAGCATGCGCCCGCCGCATGCTTTTTCTTTTTGCTTGCACGTCGTCAAAAACTTTCCCATGGGATACACTAGCGCTCGCCCGCAGCAGCTTTGCGCGGGCGCACGTGTGCGCAGGACGCCGCGGGCGGGTCCATGCTACCGTCATGGATGAGCGCTCGCAAACGCCGCTGCGCCGGATGATGGACAGGATGACGTGGGCATATTTTCCTTCTTAAAGAAAAAACCCGAGCCGGCCGCGATGCCGGCGGCGCCCCCACGCGCCGACGATGCACGCGCGCCTGTCGCTTGAAGTCGACCGCGAGCGCCAGCGCGAAATCGCGCGCGCCACCGCCGCCAAGATCGACGCCATCGAACTGGCAATGACGACCGACTTTTTCGACGATGCCGAAGCGCGCTGGGGCAGCACCCGGCGCGCCCCGGCAGCGGCGGCCGCCGGCGCCGTACTCGACGACCATGGCGAGACCGAACTCGTCACCCTGGCCGACCAGCCCGATGCCGCCGCCGCGCCGGCCAGCGCGCCGGTGGTCGAGGAAAGCGCCATCCTGTACGCCAACGGCCAGGCCGCGCTCGCCGAGCAGATGCTGCGCGACGCCCTGCCCGACCTGGGTCGCAGCGAGCGCCAGCCCTGGTGGATGCTGTTCGACCTGTACCAGGCCGGCGGGCGCGAGCTCGACTTCGACAGCATCGCCATCGACTACGCGAGCCAGTTCGAAACCTCGCCGCCGGCCTATGTCAACCGCTTGCCGGCGAGCACGTCGCAGGGCGCCGTGGCCGGCATCGCGCCGGCCGCTGCGTTTTACGGGCATCCTCGACCCTGGACGCGGCGGCGCGCATGCAAGCCCTGCAGGCGAGCAGCGGCGGCCCGGTGCGCCTCGATTTCGCCGGCGTCACCGGCGCCACGACCGACGGCTGCGCCGCCCTGCTGGCCGCCTTGCAGGCCTTGCGCGCGGCCCGGCGCGACATCGTGCTGGCCGGGGCCGACGCCTTGCTGGCGGTGCTGCGGCCGATGCTGGCCATCGGCGAGCGCAGCAGCGGCGAAGCGCCCTGGCTGCTGCTGCTCGAACTGCTGCAACTTTTAAACCGCGAAAAGGATTTCGAAGAAACGGCGATGGATTACTGCGTCACCTTCGAGGTCTCGCCGCCGTCCTTCGAAACACTCGCCGCAGGCTAGCCAGGCCAGCGCCGCCGCCGGCACCCTGATGGCGGAGCAGCGCTTCATGCTGCCGGCCGTGGTCGAGGGCGACATAGCGAACCTGGCTGGCGGCGATCGCAGCGTATGCGGCCATGGATCCGGCGGGCCCGGTCGTGCTCGACTGCACCAAATTGGTGCGGATCGACTTCGGTGCGGCGGGCCAGCTGCACGCCTGCCTGGCGCCGCCTGGCCGTGCGACGGGCGCCGCATCGAACTGCGCGACCTGAACCACCTGGTGGCGGCGCTGCTGCGGCTGCTGAATTACGGCGATTGCGCCCGTCTCTACGCGCACAAGTACTGAGCCGGCTTACTGCCGCGTTACCGCACTGTCTTGCAATTTTGTGCAACACCCCCACTTGCGGAGGGCTAGTTAATCATGAGGCAGATATGGAACAATTTCACGGCACCACCATTGTGAGCGTACGTCGCGGCGCCCAGGTCGCACTCGGCGGCGACGGCCAGGTCACGCTGGGCAACGTCGTCATGAAGGGTTCGGCACGCAAGGTGCGCAAACTGTACCAGGGCAAGGTCCTGTGCGGCTTCGCCGGCGCCACCGCCGACGCATTTACCCTGCTCGACCGCTTCGAGGCGAAACTGGAAAAGCACCAGGGCAACCTGCTGCGCTCCTCGGTCGAACTGGCCAAGGACTGGCGCACCGACCGCATGCTGCGCAAGCTCGAAGCCATGCTGCTGGTCGCCGACCGGGAAACGACCCTGATCATCACCGGCAATGGCGACGTGCTCGAGCCCGAGGACGGCATCGGCGCGATCGGTTCCGGCGGCATCTATGCCCAGTCCGCAGCCAAGGCCTTGCAGGAAAACACGGATCTTTCCCCGGCCGAGGTCGTGAAAAAAGCGCTGACCATCGCCGGCGAACTGTGCATCTACACGAATATGTCCCACATCATCGAATCGCTGGACTGACCGGCATGCATACCATGAACATGACCCCCCTTGAAATCGTCTCGGAACTGGACAAGCACGTCGTCGGCCAGGGCAAGGCCAAGCGCGCCGTCGCCATCGCCCTGCGCAACCGCTGGCGGCGCCAGCAGGTCGACGAGCCGCTGCGCCACGAGATCACCCCGAAAAACATCCTGATGATCGGCCCGACCGGCGTCGGCAAGACCGAGATCGCACGCCGCCTGGCCAAGCTGGCCGATGCGCCTTTTATTAAAATCGAAGCGACCAAGTTCACCGAAGTCGGCTATGTCGGGCGCGATGTCGACACCATCATCCGCGACCTGATCGACATCGGCGTCAAGCAGACCCGCGCCACCGAAATGAAGAAGGTGCGCCAGCGCGCCGAGGACGCGGCCGAAGACCGCATCATCGACATCCTGGTGCCGCCGGCGCGCGACTTCGGTTTCAACGTGAGCGCCGCCGCCGAAGCCAAGGAAGGCGACAGCACGCGCCAGACTTTCCGCAAACGCCTGCGCGAGGGTTCGCTCGACGACCGCGAAGTCGAAATCGAAGTGGCCGACGCGGCGCCGCAGATGGAAATCATGGCCCCGCCCGGCATGGAAGAAATGACGGAACAGATCAAGTCGATGTTCGCCGGCGTCGGCGGCGCGCGCAAGAAAGCGCGCAAGATGAAGATCAAGGAAGCCTTGAAAGTGCTGGCCGAGGAAGAAGCGGGACGCCTGATCAACGAAGACGAGATGAAGCAGAAGGCGATCCACAATGTCGAGAACAACGGCATCGTGTTCCTCGACGAAATCGACAAGATCGCGACGCGCTCCGAGCACGGCGGCGCCGACGTCTCGCGCGCCGGCGTGCAGCGCGACCTGCTGCCGCTGGTCGAGGGCACGACGGTGAACACGAAGTACGGCATGATCAAGACCGACCACATCCTGTTCATCGCCTCGGGCGCGTTTCATTTGGCGAAACCGTCCGACCTGATTCCGGAACTGCAGGGCCGCTTCCCGATCCGGGTCGAGCTGGAATCGCTCTCGATCGACGATTTCAAACGCATTCTCACCAGCACCGATGCCTGCCTGACGACGCAGTACGAGGCCTTGCTCGCCACCGAAGGCGTGCAATTGACCTTCTCCGAGGACGGCATCCACCGCCTGGCCGAGATCGCCTTTGCCGTCAACGAACGCACCGAGAACATCGGCGCGCGGCGCCTGTACACGGTGATGGAAAAGCTGCTCGAAGAAATCTCCTTCCACGCCAGCGATACGCAACATAAACAGATCGCGATCGATGCGGCCTATGTCAACGAGCGGCTCGACGTGCTGTCGGCCAACGAAGACCTGTCGCGCTACGTGCTGTAAGCGTTATTTACGGAGAACAGCGATGGCGAACAAGGCACTCGCGACGCGGCAAAAAATGATGTTGCGCGTCGCACCGGTCCAGCAACTCGAGCAAACCGCGCAACCCGGTCGCGGCCCTGGCCAAGGCGCGCTCGGCCGGCGCGCATGCCAAACCGCTCTCGACGGAGCGCCAGGCAGCCAAGCAGCAGTTGAAAAAGGCGCCGCTGGTGCTTGAAGACGACTGACTGAAAAACGGGGCATGTCTCGTGAAAAGAGCATGCCCCGTTTTGTCGCTCCTTACACGGCTTAGTTTCCCTTCACATTTTGCGCTGTAATACGCCTTCTGGCCCTGCGCGCGCACCGTGCGCGACAGTGCGGCCGCCTCGCTTGCCGCGCGCTTGACCGAGGCAAAGACAGTCGGGGCATTCGCGAGGCTGGCCAGGGTCTGCTCCGCCTCCGGTTTGCCCGCCAGCGCCAGGCCGAAGGTTGCGGACACGGCCAGTTCGGCGGCCAGGTCGTCGAGGCTGGCCGCCTCCACACCCGCTACCGCCGCCTCGGCCGCGGCAATGGTCGCGCGCGCCATGGTCATGGTTTTCGCCGCTTCCTGGTCGGTGGCGACCTTGGTGAGGAAGTCCAGCGCCAGCTTGCTGCCCGACTTGTTGACCAGGTCGCCGAGGTGGATCAGGACCGCGTTCTTCGCATTGAACACGGCCTTGCTGGCGCGTGCGCTGTGGACGAAGTCGATCATCGGCTGGACCGCGATCTCGCTGCCGATGAAGCCGAGCGTGGTCACGATCTCCGGCAGGAACTCCTCATGCTTTTCGGGCTCCTTGACCAGCCATTCCAGCAGCAGCTTGGCGTCCTCCTCGGTGTACTGCGAGGCGGCCAGGTAGGGAATCCCCGCGATCCAGTGCTGCGACACGAACGCGCGCACGTCCTTCGGCGGCTGGACCGCCGCGCCCAGCGAGCAGCTCGACGCCATCACGGCGCCATCGATGGCCAGCGGGCCGGCCAGGAAACTGGCCGACTCGGCGCTGTTGACCACGTTGTGGTCGACGCCCGACGCTCGGGTACATGACGGCGCGCAGGTCATCCGTGCGGTGCGGCAGGCCCGTGTTGTGGCCGTACTCGTGCACCCAGATCAGCCCTTCCTGGTTGGCGGTGAAGCGCACGGCGGCGACGTTGACCGTCGGGCTGCCGACCGGGGCGCAGCCGATGATCGAGCCGCCCGGACCACCGCACCAGCGAATCGCCTGCACGATCTTGACGCCGGCACCGGCGTTCAGCAGCGCATTCAAATCGGCCGCGGTCGCGATGGTCGCCGGTACATTCGCCGGCAGCACCCGGACCGCCCATTGCGCACAAAACGGACCGGGGTCGCGACGTCCGCCGCCGAGTCGTCGCTCTGGAGGATGGTGCCCATGTCGGCCAGGATGCGGTCGGCATCGGCGTCGCTCAAGGCCACGGTGCTGTGGCGCTGCACGGTGACCTGCACCGTCCTGATCGTGACGGGCGGATTGACCACCAGGTAATCGACGAACAGCGAGATATCCGAATTCCACTCGATGTTGACCCAGATGTCGACGCCGCCGGCGCGCGGCGCCACGTTGTGCAGGGTATAGCGTGCGCCGCCGATGAACTTGCCGGCGTCGACGTCGGCCCCGGCGCCCTCGCCGATCGCCACGAAGACCTTCGAGCGCGGGTTGACGTCACCCCAGTTGAGCAGGAGTTTCCACTGGCCGCGCCGGGCGCCCCAGTTGTGGCGGTAGGTGAAGCCGGTCCCGCTCAGCTCGGGCTCCACGGCCGTCCCGAACGGCTGCACCTCGCCTTGCATGGCCGCTTGCGTGACTTCCGCGAACGGGGCCGCAAAGGCCGAGGGGGTGATGCTGTCTCCCTCCTGCCTGGCCGTGGGAATCAATTCAGGTGCTTGAATCTGGTTATTCGACATGCCCGTCTCCTTGTGGACGCTACAGTGGTTAACCCGGCCGGATGACGCAAGCCATCGGGTCGGATCAGTTCGCCAAGATCGAACTTCTACGAATCTAATGGAACTTTTTTACCCCTGAGTTCGTTTCAATCAAAGGGAAGTGACACGATGTTGAAGTTGCCCAATACCAATTTTTAAAGGAGAGGCAGACTTCTTGCCGCCTCGACCATTCGCCTGTACATTGATGCCGCCCCTTGCCGAGTTACAGGAACCCCATGAGCTCACCCGAGCTGATCGTCGACGTGCTGCGCGCCGAACTGCGCGCGGCCAATCTCACCTATAAAACCCTGGCCGAACGGATCGACATGAGCGAGTCGAGCGTCAAGCGCATGTTCGGCCAGAAGGACATGCCTTTGTCGCGCCTGGCGCAGATTTGCCAGGCGGCAGGTATCCCGTTCGAAGACGTGCTGCGCCGCGCGGCCGATAGCCGACCCCAGCCGGACGCCCTGACCCTGCCCCAGGAAACGGCGCTGGTTGCCAAGCCGCGCCTGCTGCTGGTGGCGATCTGCTGCCTCGGCTACTGGAGCATGGAGCAGATCGTCGAGACGTATCGCCTGACCGAGGCCGAATGCATCGGCTGCCTGGCCGAACTCGACCGGCTGGGCATCATCGAACTGCGGCCGCTGAACCGTTACACGCTGCGCGTCTCGAATGCCTTCCACTGGCTGCCGGACGGACCGGTGCAGCATTATTTCCGCGAACAGATCGTGCCGGATTATTTTGCGGGCCGCTTCGATGGCGCAGGCGAGACCTTGATGTGCCTGCCTGCGCGGCTATCGCCGGCCAGTGCGGCCGAACTGGCGCAGAAGATCCATCAACTGGCGGGGGAATTGACGCGCCTGCACCGCCACGACCGGCGACTGCCGGCGCAGGAGCGCGAAGGGATGACCTTGCTGGTGGGATTCCGCTCGTGGGAGTTCACGGCGTTTACGGCGCTGCGGCGCTGAGGCCGCAGCGATAACCTCAGCGCTACCTTAACGGACTGACGGGGCGGCGCCGCTGACCGGGCTGCCCGTCGAACGGGTCGGCGGCGGCATTTGCGGCTGGTTCTGCGGTGGCGGAGCGGCGTCAGGGGGCGGGGGCTCCTGCGGTTCCTGGCCTTGCGGCACGACCGGGTTGACCTCGCCCGGCGGCGGCCCGGTGGGCACGGCGCCCGGCGCCATCGGCGGTTCGGTGTTCTGCGGGACGCCGCCCGGGACGGCCGTCGGTTGCGGCAAGGCCATCGGCGGCGCGGCGGCGCCCGACAGGGCAATGGCAGGCTTGGTGTCGGGCGCCAGGTCGATCCGCTTCATGACGCCGCCTTCGGACAGCATCACATAGCGTGGATGCACTTCGCTGATGCTGACCCCGGGCGCCAGTTCGCGGCCCACTTTCAAGGCTTTCGGCGGCTGGCCGTCGGCGACGATGATCGCGGCACTGTCGCGTCCGGCGGAGATGATGCCGGTCAGCTGGTAATTGGTGGCGACGTTCGCCATCGCCTGGCCGCCGAAGAGCGTGGCGGCGGCATCCGGCGAGGGTTCCGGCAGGCTGGCGGGCGCGACCGCGGCGATCGGCCGTTGTTGCGGCTTGTACAGCTGCATGCCCCAATAGGTGGCGGATACCGCCAGGAAGATCAGGGCAAGCAGGGTGAAAAGGAGAGGCAAACGCTTCATCGGATTCCTTGTTAGCGCACCAGCTGGTTGATTTCAATGATCGGCATCAAGACCGCCAGCACGATCAACAGCACCACCCCGCCCATGGCCAGGATCAGCACCGGCTCGAGCAGGCCGGCAATGGTCAGCGTGCGGCGCTCGAGGTCGGCCTGCTGCGAATTGGCCGCCCGTTCGAGCATGGCCGGCAGTTCGCCGGTGATTTCGCCGGCACGGATCATGTGCACCAGCATCGGTGGAAAATGTTTTTGCACGGACAGCGCCCGCGCCAGGCTCACGCCTTCGCGCACGCTGGCCGTCGCCTGTTCGACCAGGTCGCGCATGGCGACATTCGACAGGGTGTCGCGGCTGGTGTCGAGCGCGCGCAGGATCGGCACGCCGGAGCCGGTCGTGATCGCCAGGGTGCTGGCAAAGCGCGCCGTGTTCAGGCTGCGCTCGAATTTGCCGTACACGGGCGCGGTCAGGAGCCAGGTATGCCAGCGCAGTTTCAGGGCCGGGTTTTGCAGCGCCCGGCGCCAGGCGAACCAGGCGGCGACCAGCAGGATACCCATCAGGATGCCCCAGGCGCGCATGAAATTCGACACGCCCAGCATCATGACCGTGAGCAGCGGCAGCTTTTGCTTGGTATTGGCAAACACCGACACGATCTGCGGCACCACATAGGTCAGCAGGAAAATGACGATGGCAAACGCGACGACCGTGACGATGGCCGGATAGGTAAACGCCAGGCGCACCTTCTGCACCAGCGCATTGCGGCGCTCGATATAGTCCGCCAGGCGCGACAGCACGCGCGACAGCTGGCCGATCTGTTCGCCAGACGACACCAGGCCGCGGAAAATCGGGTCGAAATCGCGCGGGTGGTGCGACAGCGCATCGGAAAACGCGATGCCGCCGATGACCTCCGAGCGGATCGAGGCGATCAGGTCGCGCAGATACGGTTTTTCGGCCTGTTCGAGCAGGGCCGTAAACGCCTGTTCGAGCGGCAGCCCCGCTTCCAGCAGGCTGGCCAGTTGCCGCGTAAACAGCGCCAGTTCGACCGTCGACAGGCGCTCGCCGAAGCCGCGCGAACGGGTCACGCCGGCGGCGTCGACCTGGGCCGTGATGGCTTCGACATTCAGCGGCGTCAGGCCCTGCACGCGCAGGTCGGCGCGCGCCGCCCGCGGGCTGTCGGCATTCACCACGCCCTTGCGCGTGGCGCCGCCCCCATCGACGGCTTCGTAACGAAATGCCGGCATCGATTAATCCTTGGTCACGCGCAGCAGCTCGGCTTGCGTGGTGGTGCCGTCACGCAGCCAGCGCTCGCCGTCTTCGCGCATCGTGCGCATGCCGCTCGCCTGCGCCGCGACGCGGATGTCGGCCTCCGAAGCCTGGTTGTGGATCTGGGCGCGAATGCCTTCGGTCGTTTCCAGCAGCTCGTAGACGCCGACCCGGCCCTGGTAGCCGGTATGGCCGCAGCGCTCGCAACCGACCGCATGCCAGTGCACGCCGTCGCTGGTTTTGCATTGCGAACACAGTTTGCGCACCAGGCGCTGGGCCATCACGCCCAGCAATGACGACGACAGCAGGAAGGGTTCGATGCCCATGTCGAGCAGGCGGGTGACGGCGGCGGCGGCGTCGTTGGTGTGCAGGGTCGCCAGCACCAGGTGGCCGGTGAGCGAGGCCTGCACGGCGATTTGCGCCGTTTCCAGGTCGCGGATCTCGCCGATCATGATCACGTCCGGGTCCTGGCGCAGGATCGCGCGCAGGGCTTTCGCAAAGGTCATGTCGATGCGGGCGTTGACTTGCGTCTGGCCGACGCCGGCGAGATCGTACTCGATCGGGTCTTCCACCGTCATGATGTTGGTGGTCGAGGCGTTCAGGCGCGACAGCGCGGCGTACAGCGTCGTGGTCTTGCCGGAACCGGTCGGGCCGGTGACGAGCACGATGCCGTGCGGCTGGTTGATCAGTTTGTCGAACTGCGGCAGCAGGTCCGGGCTCATGCCCAGGTGCGACAGGTCGAGCCGCCCTGCTTCCTTGTCGAGCAGACGCAGCACGGCGCGCTCGCCGTGGCCGGTCGGCAGCGTGGAGACGCGCACGTCGACCGGTTTGCCGCCCACGCGCAGCGTGATGCGGCCATCCTGCGGCAGGCGTTTTTCGGCGATGTCGAGCTGCGACATGATCTTGATACGCGAAATCAGGGAAGCGTGGATGCCCTTGCGCGGGCGCACGATGTCGCGCAGGGCGCCATCGATGCGAAAACGTACGACCGATGTCTGCTCGAAAGGTTCGATGTGGATATCGGACGCCCCTTCGCGCAGCGACTGGGTCAGCAGCGCGTTGATCATGCGGATCACCGGCGCGTCGTCGGACGATTCGAGCAGGTCTTCGATCGCCGGCACGTCCTGCAGCAGGCGCGTCAGGTCGAGGTCGGCGTCGAATTCCTCGGAGACCTGGCTGGCGTCGCCGCCGGCCGAGGCATAGGCGGCGGCGATGGCGTCGTCGAGCTCGCCGCGCTCCATGCGGCGCAAGCTGGATGCGTCCGAAACGGCGCGACACCTCGGCGATGGCGGCCGGCGGGGTCGCGCTCGAGATCAGCACTTCGACGCTCGGTCCGGCGCCGTGTCCAGCGCCTGCGGCATCGTCGCCGGTGCGCGCCAGCACCCCGTGATCGCGGGCGAAGGCGTAAGGCAACAGGTTGGTCATGATCGGATCACTTCTGGTTCGGCGGCGTCACCGGGCGGAACATGGGCACGGCGCCTGGTTCTGCTGGTTCGATTGCGGCGAATTCGCTGGTCGGCTGCGTCGTGCCGGGGCCGGTGGCCGCGCCCGGACGGGCGGTGACCGGCGCCGGCGGCGGCATGGTCGCCATGGTGCCGCCGGCGGGCGGCTGGCCATTCGTCAGCGGCGGCAATTCCGGCGCGCCCAGGTCGCGCAGCAGGATGCTGTCGTCGGCCGGGCGGGTGGCGGCGCCCAGCGCGCGCATGTATTCGTAGCGGTCGAGCGAGATGCTGTTGTTTTGCTCCTTGCTGCGCACCACCACCGGACGCAGGAAGACCATCAGATTGGTCTTGTTGCGGGTGCGGCTGCGGTACTTGAACAGGTTGCCCAGCACCGGGATGTCGCCCAGGCCGCGCACTTTTTCTTCGCTATGGTCTTCGTTGTCCTGGATCAGGCCGCCGAGCACGATGATCTGGCCATCGTCCGCCAGAATATTGCTTTCGAACGCGCGGATCGTGGTCACGATGCCTTCGGGGCGGATCACGGAATTATCGATGCCGGAATTCTCGTGGTAGATCGACAGCTTGATGACGCCGCCTTCGGAAATCTGCGGACGCACCTTCATCAGCAGGCCGATGTCCTTGCGGTCCACGGTCTGGAAGGGGTTGTTCGCGCCGTTGGTGCCGGTCGTAAACGAACCCGTAAGGATCGGAATGTTCTGGCCCACCTTGATCGTCGCCAGCTCGTTATCGAGCGTGATCATGTTCGGTGTCGACAAGATGTTGGCGGAGCCGTCGTTTTCAAGTGCGCTGGCCACCGCGCCCAGGCCCAGGTCGCCGTTGATCATCTTGAAAATGCCGAGCGTGAGGCCGGACAGCGCGCGGCGGCGTGGTGGTGCCGCCGCCCAGGCCGGCGCGCGCGGCCGCGGCGAGGTCGATGATGCTGCCGTTCGTGCTGCTGAAGGACTGCACGCCGCCGACGCGGTACTTGCTGGTGTCGCTGCCCGACAAGCCCAGCCATTGCACGCCGAATTCCGACGCCTTCTGCGAATTCATCTCGACCACCAGCGCCTCGATATACACCTGGGCGCGGCGCACGTCGAGCTGGTCGATGACGCCGCGCAGGTTGCGGTAGATCGCGTCCGGCGCGGTGATGATCAGGCTGTTGGTCGAGGCATCGGCCTGGATGAAGCCGGAACCCTGGCCGCCGCCGCCGACGCTGGACTGGCCCTGCTGGCCGAAGCCGCCGCCGGTGGTGCCGCCGCCGATGCTGCTCGGCTGGCCCTGCTGGCCGCCGAGGCCGCCGCCAGCCGCCGGCGCCGCCCTGGGCCCCGGCCTGGATCGAACCGCCCGAGGTGCCCTGCTGCGGCGTGCCGACGGCCGACGTATCTTGCGAGACCACGGCGCGCAGGGTTTGCGCCACCTTGGTCGCGTCGGCATTTTTCAGGTAGACGACGTGGATATTGCCCTTCTCGCTGGTGCCCTGGTCGAGCTTGGCGATCAGCGATTTGGCGAGATTCGCGCGCGCCTGCGACGGGGCGCGCACGATCACCGAGTTGGTGCGTGAATCGGCCAGGATGGTGACGCGGCCGGAGTCGCCGCCGGCGGCCGGCTCCATCAGGCGCGAGACGAGCGTGGCGATGTCGCTGGCGATGCCGTTGCGGATCGGCACGACGTCGAGGTCGGCCGCCACCGGCGCGTCGAGCGCGGCGATGATGCGCGCCAGGCGGCGCAGGTTGTCGGCGTAGTCGGTGATGACCAGGCTGTTGTTGCCCGGGTTCGCCATGATCGAATTGTTCGGCGAGATCAGGGGGCGCAGCACCGCCGTCAGGTTGGCCGCCGATTCATACGACAGGTGGAAGATCTGGGTCGCGATCTGGTCGCCCTGCACGCGCGTGCCGCGCTTGCCGACCTGGGTCGGCGAGGATTGCAGCTTGGCTTCCGCTTCCGGCACCACCTTGGCGTAGCCTTCGCCGGTGGTCACCACGGCAAAGCCCTGCAGGCGCAAGGCGGAGGTGAGCAGGCCGAAGGCCTGGCTCTTGGTCAGCGACTTTTCCGATACCAGGGTCAGCGTGCCTTTGACACGCGGATCGATAATGAAGGTCATCCCCGTGTAGTGGCCGACCGCCTTGATCACCGATTCGATGTCGGCGTTCACGAAAGAGAGGGCGGCGGAGTTTTCCTGGCCCTGGGCAAAGGCTGGCGCCAGCGGCAGCGCCGTGGCGACCGCACAGCGACAGCATGACGCCGGCCGTCAGGGGCGCAAGTGCGGCGCAGGGTCGGGAATGCGGGGGTGCTACGGGAGGATGTTTTCATTATCTGAACTCTAAAGCGATTATGTTTTTACCGTTCACCATGCGGCGCTGGCCGAGGAGATTGAGCATATTGCCCAAGGTTTCCTCGTAGCCATCGGCGGCCGACGCCTGACCCGAAAATCGCAGGCGTCCATTCTGTAACGTTCCATTCCCCGACAACAGCAAGGCGCCGCGCACCGTGCGCAGTACCAGGTCGGCTTGCTGGCCGCGCCAGTCCATCACCATCTCGTAGCTGCCCAGCGGCTTGATCGGCGCCATGCGCGAACCCATGTCGCTCATCGTCAGGGTCGTGCGCCCTGTCACCGACCACGCTGTTCGGCTCGCGCACCAGGTCGAGCCGGTTCCACGACAGCCGGATCACGCCCGACGGCACCAGGGTATTGAGCGGCGCCCCCAGCCCGGCCAGGCCTTCTGCCGGCAACAGCAATTGTCCTTCGCTCACCTGCCACTGCGACCAGCTGCCGGTGACGAGCACCGGCCGCAGCAGCGCTTGCGGATTCTCCAGCGTCATGTTGACGCGCCCGAACAAAACCAGCGGCGACAAGCGCCAATTGAAGCGTCCCGGCAGCAGCGGCGTCACCGACCCGGTTTCGCCCGGCGCCCCGCCCAAGAAGGCTGAGCCGTTCCAGAGCGTACCCTGCGCATCCCCGAGAGTCAAACGGCCGCCCGTCTGCCGTTCCACCATCGTGCCGAGCCAGCTGGCCGGCAGGAAGGCGCACACCGTCAGCGCGGCCGCCAGGGCGGCCACGACCAGCCAACCGAGGCCGCGCCTCATCGAGGACCGGTCCCGTTGTCCTGGCGTAGCGTCAGGTTGGCGTCGACCTGCCCGAGCGGGGTCCTGTGCGGTAAAACTGCCTTCCTGGACGGCGATGCGGTTCTCGCGGCGCTGGGCGTCGAGCCAGGAAACCAGGTTGGCGAACGACACACCGGTCACCTGCAGCCGTGCGTATTCTCCGGTCAGCGTCAGCGAGCCGGGCGTGATGCCGCGCGCGGTGAGGCTGGCGATCAGGCTTTCGCGCGTCATCGCCGTCACCGGGACCGGCGTCTGCCCGCTGAGCGCGCGTGCCTGGACGGCCATGCTGGCGAGCTGGGCCGACTGCTGGCGCAGCTCGGGAAGCGAACGCTGCAGCCGCGCGCGGCCCTCGACCGGCGGCTCGATCAGGCCAATGTAGACCAGCGCCAGCAAGGCGACGCCGAAACCGGCGGCCAGGTAGCGGCGTTCCTGCTCGCTGCGTGCGATCCAATATCCCGTGGCGCGTTCCCGCACCCGGCCGTAGCTACTGACCAGACTCATGGCTTGGCTCCCGCGCTGCGCAGCACCCAGTTATCGGGCGCCGCCGCTTCCAGTGAAAGACTACGTGCGGACAAGGCCGCCTGCAGCTGGCGCAAGCCGGCAGGGTCAACCGTATCCGGTTTGACCCGCACCCGCAGCGCGCGTTCCTTGTATTCGATTGAGGTAATTCCAGGCGGACGCGTCAATTCCCGGCTTGCGTCGCCGAGCGCGCCTGCCAGGTAGATGAATTCGTCGGCGCCGATCTGGCCGCTGCTGGCCTGGGCCCGCGCGATGCTCTGGCGCATCTGCGCCACCGGATCGACCATCGGCTGGTTCGGGTACACCGACTGGAAGGTTTGCGCCATTTGCTTGCGCACGGCATCGGCCTCGCCGCGCAGGCGCAGCCATTCGATATTGATGCCGGCCAGGTTGACGGCCACGCCCAGCAAGGCCATCGCGATCGCCAATCGCCAGCGGCGCCAGTCGGTCTGGCGCGCGCCGGCCGAACCGAGGCCGGGCACCAGGTCGAAACTGGTCGTTTTGGCGCCGGCGATCCAGTGCGCCCAGTCATCGGCTTCGAGCACGGTGCCGGGTCCGGCCTCGGCCAGCAGCACGCCGTATTCGCCGAGCTGCTCGCGCGGCACGTACAAGGTCAGCGGGGCGTCGCCGGCCAGGGCGCGCGCCGTTTGCAGGGCGCTGGCCGGGTTGGCGTCGAGCGCCAGGCCCAGGCCGCTGAACTGGCCCTGGCGCAGCAGCAATTCCGGGCCGTTCAGGGCGGCGCTGACGCCGCCCGGCTGCAGCGGCAGGCACAGCTGCGCCGGCAGGGCCGTCACCGCGCGTGCGCCCTGGGCCAGCAGCGTGCGCACGAGCGGCTCGAACCAGTCGCGCGCGACCACCGCCACCGGACGGCTGCCGGCGCCGGTGGGCGGGCCGGCCACCAGCACGCAAGTCGTCGGGGTCGCCCAGCACATGTTCTTCGACCAGGCCCGGCAGGGCGGCGCGCAGGCGCGCGCCGGTGAGCGGCGGCATCGCCAGGGACAGCAGGTTGACGTCGGTGCCGGCCAGCAGCAGCACGACGCGGCGGCTGGCGGCGACGATATCGGTGAGCGTGCGCAGCGCGCCTTCTCCCTGCTGTTCGATGGTGCCGCCGTCACCGACGAGGGCAAAACGGCAGGGCGCGCCTTCGCCCTCTGCGCGCGCCGGATGCCGGATATAAAGTGTAGTCAAACCGTCTCGCTTTCTTGTTAGTCTTGACGAACCCAAACCACTTTGACGGCGCCGCCGCCGATCGGATTGGCGCTGCTGCGCTGGACCAGCGCCTGCGCATTCAATGCCGCGCGGTCGAGGCGGATCCGGCTGTTGACGAGGAACCAATCGCTTTTCACGCTGACCGAATCGGCCACCGGCGTCCGTCCGGAAATATCGGTCTGGAACTTGGCGATGTCATCCCAGGGCACGTTGCGGCGCCGCGCCAGCAGGGACTTCGCCTCCGACAGCGAAAAATTCGGAATCACCGCCGCCAGCACTTCGGCCGGCGCCGTGTTCACGTTGACCGGCGTGCGTTCCGGCAGCACGATGACATACGGACGCAGCTTTTCCAGCATCTCCGGCGTAAAACCGCGCACCGCCAGCAAATCCTCGACTTCGAGGAATTTGATCGGCGTGCCGAGACCGGTACGCACGACCGGGATCGTGGCGGCCTGGGTCGGATCGGCGGGATCGGCCGCCGGCCGCTGCCGGGCTGCCCTGCCTGCCCCGCCTGCGTTGTCGGATCCGGGTTCGCGCTGGCGGTCGCATCCCTTTGCTGGCCGCCGATTTCCTGGCCCGTGATCGGGTCGACCGCGCCGGCCGCCACCACCACCGGCTGGCTGCCCGCGATCAGGTTCGCCGCCGTCTTGGCCAGCGCCGGGTTGATCTGCAAGCGTCGTCAGCAAGCGTTGAAAAATCGCCAACTGGGCCGAATCGATCGCCGTGCCGCTGGCCAGGTTGCGCAGATTGTAACGCGAGGTGGCGTCGACGATGTTGCCCGACAGGCTGGCGTCGAACACTTCGCCTTCGATCCGCTCGCGCTCGATGTACTGGTCGAGCCGGGTTTCCGCCAGCGGCGTGGCCCAGACCTGGGTCAGCGCCGTGTAGCGATTCGTATAGCCATCCTGGCGCAGCACCAGCGTCGACCAGTCGAGCGCGCCGCGCAGGATCCAGCGCGTTTGCAGGTGCAGGCGCTGGTTTTCCATCGAACGCACCTGCACCTGCTGCTGCCAGAACAGGCTGGCGACGATGGAAATTGCCAGCGTGGTCAGCAGCAAGGCGGTGATGACGGCGACGCCGCGCTGGCGCCGCGGTAGCTGAGCGGTAGCGGGGTACGGGCTGACGCATCAGGTGCTCCCCAGCAGGAAGGACTTGGTCAGCGGCTGCGGGAAGCTGCGCGCGCCCAGCACCACCTGCAAGCCGGTGACCGGGGTCGGCGGGCAGCCCGCCTTGCGGCGCCAGGTCCGGCTGCTCGCGCCAGGCATTGTTTTGCCACACCCGCACACCCATCGAGGTGACGCCGTCCTGCAGCGTCACCGGCGGCGTCGGGTCGGTATCGCTCAGCCGAGGCCTGCCACAGCGCATCGAGTTCGACCAGGTCGCGCGTGGTGTTCGATTCGCGCCGGTTCAAGCGGCCGTCGACCAGGCGGTAGGCGATCACCTGCAGGCGCGCCGGCTCGTTTTCGTTGAACACGGTGCGCACCAGGGTGATGCGGTTTTCCGCCTGGAGCAGGTAAGGACGGCGCCCCAGCAGCGTGGCGTCGGCTGCATGCTCGCAATCGCTTTGCATCTGGGCAAACGCCAGCTGCATGCCACGCGTCATTTCCATCTGCTCGGTCAGGGCGACGCGGGCGCGCACGATGCCGTCCAGGCCGCGCCAGCCGAGCACGGCCACCATGGCGAGGATGCTGATGGCGACCAGGAGTTCGATCAGGGTGAAACCGCGGGCGCGCTGCATCAGGTCGGCCTCAGGACGAGTTGCACCAGTTTCAGGATGCGCCGGTTCGGATTGTCCATGTCGAACACCGATACCTCGACCCGGCGCAACTGCGGATTCGGACTGACCAGCACTTCTTCCTGGCAAGTGAGCTTCATGTCGCCCTGGCTGCAGGGATAGCTGCGCTTGCCCACTTCGGGAAATTCCTTGCCGAGGCGGATTTGCACGAGGCGGTTTTCGGCCGACCAGGTCGCCATCATCGAGGCGCGCAGGCCGGCGCCGTTCGAGGCCAGGCTGCCGATGGCGCGCAGGCCGGCGCCCAGGGCGGTGGCGACGATGGCGAGCGCGACCAGCACCTCGAGCAGGGTGAATCCGGCATGCCGGCGCGCAATGGCTCACTGCTGTTCTCCCGGTTCGACGACCGTGAAATGGCCGACGCCGTCGGCGCGGATGCCGACACTGTAGTTGCCGCTGGCCAGCGTCAGCACGAAGGGCTTGTCGACCGGCTCGCGCCCGAAGGTCACGCGCATGGTCTCGCCCTGGAGTCCGGCGGCCGGCGGATCGAGCAGCAGGCGCACCGGGGCGTTGCGGAAAGGCCGCTCGCGCAGCAGATCGTCCCCGGTCACGGGCGTCCAGCCGGTTTCATTGCGCACCAAAAAGAGGTAACGGTCCGGCGTGGCTTCGAAGGCCACTTGTTTATTGCGCACGATGGCTTCGTCGCGCGCCAGCTGCAACAGCAAGGTCAGGCGTTTCGCCTCGTTCTCGAGGTCCTGGCGCGGGCTCGGTATCGCGTTGAGCGAGGCCATCCCGAGCGTGATGCCGATGATGACCATCACGACCAGGATTTCCACCAGGGTAAAGCCGGCGGCAGCCCTACGGCAGTGGCGCGACGCCAGCCATGACAGGCCTTACTGCTGCCAGGAGCCGACGTCGGCGTCTTCGCCCTCGCCGTTGGCCTGGCCATCGGCGCCGAACGAGAAGATGTCGACTTCGCCATGCAGGCCAGGCGAGAGGTACTGGTAGGAATTACCCCAAGGGTCCTTCGGCAGCTTCTCGACATAGCCGCCGTCCTTCCAGCCGTTGGCCGACGGGCCCGAGGTCGGCTTGGTGGTCAGGGCGATCAAACCCTGTTCGGTGGTCGGGTAGCGCTGGTTGTCGAGCTTATACAGTTTCAGGGCCTGCATCAGGGTGGCGATATCGGTTTTCGCCGCGACCACGCGCGACTCGCCGGTACGGCCCAGCAATTTCGGCACGACCAGGGCGCCGAGGATGCCGATGATGACCACGACAACCATGATTTCAACGAGGGTGAAGCCGCGCGCGAAACGCCGGCCAACTGCACGGTGCGAAACGATCTGCATAGGTATCTTGGAAAGGTGATTGAAACAATCGGCTTAGTATAAGGCCGAATGGCGGTAGCGGCCAGTTGGGGGAAGTGCGCTCATTGTATTGCAGAGCTAAGCGCGCTGCACTCTCAGGCGTGCGCGGGTCTTCCGGCACAAACAGGACAAGCCGGATTGCGCGCCGTCTTGATCTCGGTCCATTCCATGGCGCGTCCGTCGAGCAGCAATAAACGCCCGGCCAGCGGGGTGCCGACATGCAACAACAGCTTCAAGGCCTCGGCCGCCTGCACCGCCCCGACGATGCCGACCAGGGGCGCGAATACCCCCATCGTGCTGCAGGCAGCATCTTCGAAACCACTCTCTTGCGGGAAGACGCAGGCATAGCAGGGACAATCGGCGCGCCGCGTATCGAACACGGACAACTGCCCGTCGAAGCGGATCGCCGCGCCCGCCACCAGCGGCACCCCGGCCGCGACGCAGGCGCGGTTGACGGCATGGCGGGTGGCGAAATTGTCGCTGCAGTCGAGCACAACCGAGACACCCTGTACCAGTTCCCGCAGGCGTTGTTGATCGGCGCGCTCGCGCAGGGCGGTGACGACGACGTCCGGGTTGATCGCGTGTAAGGCCTCACGGCCGGAGTCGACTTTGGGCGTGCCGATGCGCTCGGTCGTATGCATGACCTGGCGCTGCAAATTGGTCAGGTCGACCGCGTCGTCGTCGACCAGGGTGATCCGGCCGACGCCGCTGGCGGCCAGATACATCGCCGCGGGCGAGCCGAGGCCGCCGGCGCCGATGATCAGGACGTGCGCGGCCAGCAGGCGGGCCTGGCCTTCGATGCCGACCTCGTCGAGCAGGATGTGGCGCGAGTAGCGCAGGAGCTGTTGGTCGTTCACCCTACTTCTTCAGTTCCGGCGGTTTGGTTTCCGTACCCGGCAATTGCTTCGGCGCGGGCGTGGTCACCTCGACCGCTTCCGGCGCAGCGACTTTCACCGGCACGCCCTTGAAATGGTTCAAGGCCTGGGCCAGCTGGAAATCGTCCTTGCCGCCCAGTTCGAGCGGTGTGCGGTTTTTCAGCAGGGCCAGTGCGCGCTGGCGCTGCTCGGCGCCGTCGCGCGCATCCTTGGCGGCGGCTGCGCCCGGCTTCTCGTTTTCGCCCGTCAAATGGCGTTGCAGGTCGACTTCGCGCACGCGCAGGGCGTTCAAGCCGTCGCCTTCCGCCGATTCGTCCACCTTCAGGTCGGGCACGATGCCGTTGGCCTGGATCGCCCTGCCCTTCGGCGTGTAGTAACGCGCCGTGGTCAGTTTGATGGCCGTGTCGGCCGACAAGGGCCGCAGCGTCTGCACCGAGCCTTTACCGAAGGTCTGGCTGCCCATCACGATCGCGCGTTTATAGTCCTGCAAGGCGCCGGCGACGATTTCCGAGGCCGATGCCGAGCCGCCATTGACCAGCACCACCATCGGCACCGTTTTCAAGGCCGCCGGCAATTTTGCCAAGGGATCGGTGCCGCGCGGCGCATAGAATTCGCGCCGTCCAAAGTAATTCTGGTTCGAGTCGGGCAGTTGGCCCTTGGTCGAGACGATCAGCTCTTCCTTCGGCAGGAAGGCGGTCGAGACGCCGACGGCGCCCGGCAGCAGGCCGCCCGGATCGTTGCGCAGGTCGAGGATGAGCCCCTTGATGTTCGGATTGGCGGCGTACAGCGCTTGCGTCTTGGTCGCCAGCTCGTCGAGCGTGGCTTCCTGGAACTGGCTGATGCGCACCCAGGCGTAATCGGGCTCGACCATCTTGGCCTTGACGCTCAGCACGCGGATTTCCTCGCGCGTGACCGGCACCACCCAGGGGCGGTCCTCGCCGCGGCGGGCAATCGTCAGCGTCACTTTGCTGCCGGGCTTGCCGCGCATTTTCTTGATGGCCTCGTCGATCGACAAGCC
The DNA here is from genome assembly GCA_963729765.1 of uncultured beta proteobacterium. Taxonomy (GTDB): domain Bacteria; phylum Pseudomonadota; class Gammaproteobacteria; order Burkholderiales; family Burkholderiaceae_D; genus Telluria. The sequence continues at coordinate 248,740 of CAVSPL010000025.1, forward strand.
CTTGACCGGGACATTGTCGATGCGGGTGATCAGGTCGCCCGCCTTGATGCCGGCGCGGTAGGCCGGGGAATCCTCGATCGGCGAGACGATTTTGACGTAGCCGTCTTCGGCCGCCACTTCGATGCCGACGCCGACGAATTTGCCCTGCACGCTTTCGCGCATCTCGCGGTAGGCCTTCTGGTCGAGGTAGACCGAATGCGGGTCGAGCGCGGCGACCATGCCGCCGATGGCGTCCGACAACAGTTTCTTGTCCTCGACCGGCACCACGTAATCGCTCTTGATGAGGCCGAAGACATCGGCCAGCTGGCGCAGTTCGTCCAGCGGCAGCGGGCTCGCTTCGCCCTTCTGCGCCCAGGCCGAGACCTGCACCGTCAGCGCCACGCCGGCCACCACGCCGAGGCCGACCAGCCCCATGCTTTTCACTTTGTTGCCCATCGCTGCCCCTAGAATTTGATCCAGCTTGCCGGATCGAAGGCTTTACCCAGATGCCTGAGCTCAAAGTATAGCCCCGATTCTTCGTTACCGCCGGTGTTGCCCGCGCTCGCAATCGGCTCGCCGGCGCGTACTGCATCTCCCAGCCGTTTCAGCAAGGTCTGGTTGTTGGCGTAGATCGAAAGATAGTCGCCGCCATGGTCGATGATGATCAGGTTGCCGAAGCCGCGCATCCAGCCCGAGTGCACCACGCGGCCCACGGCGACGGCGCGCACTTCGGTGCCTTCCGGCGCCTTGATGAACATGCCTTTCCAGCTCGGACCGTCGCCGCCGCGCTTGGCGCCGAAACGGGCGGCGACCGTGCCGCTGACGGGCGCGCTCAGGCGGCCCTTCATCCCGGCAAAGGCGCCGGCCGGCGCGGCGGGCGCCAGCGAAATATCGGGCGTGCGCTCGACCGGCTTGGGCTTGCTCGGCCACCTTCGGCTCTTCCGCGCTCCGGCGGCAAGGGTTTCGGCGCCGGCTTGCCGGCCTTGGCCGCTTCGCGCGCCAGGCGGTCGCGCTCGGCTTTGGCGGCGGCGCGTGCCAGCGCCCGCGCCTTCTCGGCGCGCCTCCGCCTCGCGCCTTGGCCTTGGCGCGCGCGGCGGCCAGCGCTTCCTGGCGCCGGCGCTCGGCTTCGGCCTGCTCGCGGATCAATCTGCGTCAACTGGTCCACCAGGCCGCTCATGCGCTGCTCGTCGCGCTGCAGGCTGTCGGCCTGTTTTCTCTGCACCACCAGCTTGCTCGACAGTTCGCCGAGCAAGGCGGCGCGGCGCGCTTTTTCCTTTTCCAGCACGGCTTTCTGGTCGCGCTGCTCCTCGGCGATTTCTTCGAGTTCGACCTTGGCGTTCTCGACCTTCTCGCGGTTTTGCTCGACTTGCGCCAGGTTCGCGTTCAGCGAGACCAGCAGTCTTGCCTGCGCCTGCGACACATAGGCCATCATCTGCAAGTCGCGGTTGATGCGGTTCGGGTTGTCGCCCGACAGCAGCAGTTTGATGCGGTCCTCGTTGCCGGCCACATAGTGCTCGCGCAGCAGGGCCGACACCCGTTTTTTCTGGTCAACGATGGTTTGTGCCAGGCGCGCCTGTTCGCTGGCCAGGCCTTGCAGGCGCACGTTGGTTTCCAGCGTTTCCTGGCCCAGGTCGCGCAGCGCGCGGTTGGCGTCCGAAATCTTTTCTTCGGACTCGGCCAGCGTATCGGCGACGTCGTCTTTTTCGCTCTCGGTGCGGCTGATCTCTTTCTTGAGCGCCGAGAGCTTTTGCTGGATACCGGCGCGCTGGGCCTCCGCCGCCGCTTTTTGCTTGCTGCGCTCGGTGGGCTTGGCGGCCGCGGCCGTGCCGGCCGCGGACAGGGCCAGCAAGCCGCACAGCAAGGCGCTGGCGGCCGACTTCTTGATAAGGAAGCGCAAGACTTACTTCGCCTTCCCTTGGTTCGCCACGGCCGCGACCGCTGCGGCGATCGCGTCCTGGTCGCCCAGGTAGTAGTGGCGGATCGGCTTCAGATTTTCGTCGAGTTCGTACACCAGCGGCTGGCCGTTCGGGATGTTCAGGCCGACGATGTCGGCATCGCTGATGTTGTCGAGCATCTTGATCAGGGCGCGCAGGCTGTTGCCGTGGGCCGAGATCAGGATGTGCTTGCCGGCGCGGATGGCCGGGGCGATTTCTTCGTCCCAGGCCGGCATCACGCGCGCCACGGTGTCCTTCAGGCATTCGGTCAGGGGAATACTCGGCTTTCGGCAGGCCGGCGTAGCGCGGATCGTTGAAGGAGGCGCGGTCGTCGTTTTCTTCCAGGGCCGGCGGCGGCGTGTCGTAGCTGCGGCGCCAGACCAGCACCTGCTCGTCGCCGTACTTGGCGGCGGTCTCGGCCTTGTCCAGACCCTGCAGGCCGCCGTAGTGGCGTTCGTTCAGGCGCCAGTCGTTCTTGATCGGCAGGTACATCTGGTCCATCTCGTCGAGCGCCAGCCAGAGCGTGCGGATGGCGCGTTTCAAGACCGAGGTGTAGGCCAGGTCGAAGGCGAAGCCCGCCTCGCGCAGGGCGCGGCCGGCGTTCTTCGCTTCGTTGATGCCTTTTTCGGTCAGGTCGACGTCGACCCAGCCGGTGAACCGGTTGGCCAGGTTCCAGGTGGATTCGCCATGGCGCATGAATACGATTTTGTACATAAGCTCTTCTTCACTTTAATTAAAAACCTGCGTAAGGGACCTCGATGAAGTCTCCAAAAGATTCCGTGTCGCTTCTATTTTATAATGCGCGGATTGTGTTCAACCATTGGAAGCCTTGTGAAATTCATCCTCGATAATATCTTCATCGTCGCTATTGCCGTCGTTTCCGGTGGCGCGCTGCTGTTCCCCGCCCTGATGCCGAAGGGCCGCCGCGCCACCGCGCTGCAGGTCACCCAGCTGATCAACCGCGGCAAGACCACGGTGCTCGACGTCCGCAGCGCCGAAGAATTTGCCGCCGGTCACATGCGCGACGCGAAAAACATTCCGCTGGCAGACTTGGGCAATCGCATCGGCGAACTGGAAAAGGCGAAAAGCCGCACCCTCGTCGTCGTCTGCCAGAGCGGCGCCCGTTCCGACAAGGCCGTGCGCCAGTTGAAGGCGGCTGGTTTCGAGGATGCACTCAGCCTGGAAGGCGGCCTCACCGCCTGGACGGCTGCCGGTTTGCCGGTTACCAAATAAATCAAGACAGGAAGGAAGAATTATGACTGCCCACGTTGTCCTCTACCACACCGCAAGCTGCCCGTATTGCGTCCGCGCCGAGCGCCTGCTCGAAGCGAAAGGCATCACCGAAATCGAACGCATCCGTGTCGACCTCGACCCGGAGCAGCGCCAGATCATGATGCAAAAGACCGGCCGCCGCACGGTGCCGCAGATCTATGTCGGCGAGACCCACGTCGGCGGCTTCGACGATTTGTACGCGCTCGACCAGGCGGGTCGCCTCGATCCGCTGCTCAAGGGCGAATAAGCCGACGCGCAGCTGGTCAGACGTTGAGCTGGGCTCGGAGTGGCAGGTCTTTTGAAGAGCCCCCTCGCCGGAGCTATTGCATCCAAATTGATTTTGATACAATTGCCGTTGCGTTTGACTCCAAGCCCATCGGGGGCGGCGCCTTGCCGTCCCTTTTTACTTCACAACGAAAGCGTTCCATGTCTGACGAAAACCTGCAACCAGTCTTCCAAATCCAACGCGTCTATCTGAAAGACATGTCGCTGGAACAACCGAATTCCCCAGCAATCTTCCTCGAGCAGGAAGCCCCGACCATCGAGGTCTCGCTGGACGTTGGCGCTGAAGCAATCGCCGAAGGCATCTACGAGTCGACCGTGACCATCACCGTGACCGCCAAGGTCAAGGACAAGGTCGCTTTCCTGGTCGAAGGCAAGCAAGGCGGCATCTTCGAGGCGCGCAACATCCCTGCCGACCAGATGGATCCACTGCTGGGCATCGGTTGCCCGAACATCGTCTACCCTTACCTGCGCGCGAACATCGCCGACGTGATCACCCGTGCCGGCTTCCCGCCAGTGCACCTGGCCGAGATCAACTTCGAAGTGTTCTACCAGCAGCGCCGCCAGGCGATGGCTGAAGCCGCCGCAGCTGCGCCGGCAAACTAAGTTATGCCAGTTCGGCCAGTCCGGCAGCCTGCCGGCTTGGCCAACGTTTTACGATGGGCATTCTTGCCGCGCTTTTACTTGAAAAGCGCGGTGCGGATGCCCTTCCTGCCATATTGGCGTCTGGTTTTAGCGAATGCCCGCCATGATCCTTTCCCGACTCGTTGCTGGCGTGCTGCTGGTGCTCACCTGCGCGCAGGCTTGCGCCGCCGACTTCCGTTCCATCGGCGCGCCTTCCGTGGTGCTGTACGACGCGCCCTCGGTCAAAGGCGGCAAGCGCTACATCGCGCCGCGCGGCATGCCGGTCGAAATCGTTGCGCGCTATGGCGACTGGGTCAAGATCCGCGATGCCGATGGCGAACTCGCCTGGACCGAGTCGAAGGGCTTGTCCGCACGCCGCAATGTCGTCGTCAAGGCACTCTCGGCGAAACTGCGCGCGGCACCCGACGACAACGCCGCCCTCCTGATGACGGCCGACAAGGGCGTGCTGCTGGAACTGGTCGACCCGCAGGCGACCGGCTGGGTCAGCGTGCGGCACCAGGACGGCATCGCCGGTTTCGTCCGCGCAAGCGAGATCTGGGGCATCTGAATCTAACCATGCAAGAGCTGAATAACATGAACAAGATCACTGTCCTCGGCGCAGGCGCCTGGGGCACGGCCGTCGCGATTGCCATTGCCGCCCGCCACGACGTGCTGCTCTGGGGCCGCAATGCCGAGCAGATGGCCGCCACCGCCGCGGCGCGCGAGAACACGACCTATTTGCCGGGCCAGCCGCTGCCGGATTCCTTGCGCGTGACCGCCGATTTCGAAGCGGCCCTGGCGCACGTGCTCGATGCGGGTCCGGACGAGGCGCCGCTGTTGATCGCGGCCTGTCCGGTGGCGGGCCTGCGCCCCCTGCTCGAGCAACTCAAGGGACGCGCCATCCCGAACGTCGTCTGGCTGTGCAAAGGGTTCGAGTACGGCACCGGTTTGTTGCCGCACCAGGTGGTGCGCGAGGTGCTGGGCGACGCGGTGCCGGGCGCGGCCTTGTCCGGCCCCTCGTTCGCGCAGGAAGTCGCACGCGGCTTGCCGTGCGCGCTGGCGGTGGCCTCGACCTCGAAAGCCTTGCGCGACAGCGTCGTCGCCACCGTTCACGGCGGCAACCTGCGCGTGTATGCCTGCGACGACGTGATTGGCGTGGAAGTCGGCGGCGCGGTGAAAAACGTGCTGGCGATCGCGACCGGTACCTGCGACGGCCTGGGCCTGGGCCTGAATGCGCGCGCGGCCCTGATCACGCGCGGCCTGGCCGAGATCACGCGCCTCGGCATGGCGCTCGGCGGCCAGGCCGGCACCTTCATGGGCCTGACCGGGATGGGCGACTTGATCCTGACCTGCACCGGGGATTTGTCGCGCAACCGGCGCGTGGGCCTGGCGCTGGCGCAGGGCAAACCGCTGGACGACCATCGTCGCGGAACTCGGCCACGTGGCCGAAGGCGTGCCCTGCTCGAAAGCGGTACGCGATCTCGCTGCACAGCTGGGCGTGGACATGCCGATCACGAATGCGGTGGCGGCAGTGCTGTTCGATGGCTATGACGCGGCGGAGATGGCCAAGCAGTTGCTGGCGCGCGATCCGCGCAATGAGTTGACGTGATGCCGGCGGTGGGCACGGCGCGTGCCCACGCCACGGTATTACTTGCCCTGCCCGGTATGCGTCGGCCCGCCGCCGCGCGTCGGCCCCAATAGAATCGTCATCAAGGCCACCGCATCCTGATCCGAGCGGACCCCGTGCGGTTCGCCGCCGGCCAGATACACCATCTCGTTCGGACGCAGCACCACGCTGTTGCCGTGGGCGTCGACGATGATCTCGCCTTCCAGGCACAGGATGGTCACTTCTCCTTCGACCCGGTGTTCCGGCATCGGCTTGTCTTTCGGGACGATCAGCCGGATCAGTTCCATATGGTCCGTCTTCGCCAGCGCGATCGACGTGAAATTGGCGATGTCGTCTTCGCCGCGTTGCAAGGCGATCCGTTCGCCCGATCGTGCGTGTTGCAAGGCCATGTCGCCTCCTTATTCGGTTTCTTCAGTTGTATGCGGCACCCCGCGCAGCCAGGTCACCAGCGCGAAAGCATCCTCGAATCCGCGCGCCAACCGCGGCACCAGCTCGTCCGGATCGTTCACCTTGAGCGGCAGTTCCGTCCACACGAAAAAGCTTTTCAGCTTGATGTGCTCGATATGCGGGTGGGCCGGGTCGAATCCTTTGGGAGGACGCTGCAGTTTGTCTTCATCCAGCAGGTCGCCATAGGTCGCGCGCAGGTGTTTATTCTTTAACATTTTCGCAAAACCTGTCGCATCGTTGACCACGTGTTCGCGGATGGCTTTCAGGCGCGCCGACGGCGGCAGGTATTCGCCGGCGCCGATACCGAGGGTGCCGTTGCCATCGATCTGGAAATAATAGGTCGAACCGCCGCCTTCGCTCGGACGGCGCTTGTTGTTCGGCGTGATGCCGGCCGAAAAGCGCGTTTTATACGGGGTCTTGTCGTTCGAAAAGCGGATGTCGCGGTTGATGCGGAACATCGCCTTTTTCGGATCGACGCCGGCGATCTGGCGGTCGAATTTGCTCAATTCCCGGATCAATTCGGTGACCACGGCCAGGAACTCTTCGCGCAGGATGTCGTAGCGCGGTTTGTTCATGATGAACCAGGGGCGGGTGTTGTTGTCGCTTAGCTCGCTAAGAAATTGCGTCAAGTCACGCAGGTGCATGTAGAAAATCCAATAGGGGTTTATGGGGAGGGACGTGGGCGCTTGCCGACGGTGACGTCGACCATCGATTCGCGGTTCTGGCGCATCAGCGTCAGGCGCGCCTTGGCGCCGGGCGCCAGCTGGGCGATCAGGTTCAGCATCTCGCCGGTATTCTTGACGCTTTTGCCTTCGACCGCGAGCAGGATGTCGCCCGGGCGCACGCCGGCGCGGTCGGCCGGGCCGTCGCGCACGACGCCGGCGATGATGGCGCCGCTCGTCGCGGCCCAGGCCGAAGCTGGCGGCCAGTTCAGGGGTGATGTCCTGCGATTCGATGCCGATCCAGCCGCGCACGACTTGCCCGCTCTTGATGATCGATTCGAGCACGTTGCGCGCGGTCGAGACGGGTATCGCAAAGCCGATGCCGATCGAGCCGCCGGTCTGCGAATAGATGGCCGAATTGATGCCGAGCAGATTGCCGTTGACATCGACCAGCGCCCCGCCCGAGTTGCCGAAGTTGATCGCGGCATCGGTCTGGATGAAATTTTCGAAATGGTTGATGTGCAGGTTGTTGCGCCCCACGGCCGAGACGATGCCCATGGTGACGGTCTGGCCGACGCCGAAGGGGTTGCCGATCGCCAGCACCACGTCGCCGACGCGCGCCTCGTCGGGCTGGCCCAGCACCATCACCGGCAGGTTGCGCTCGCTGATGCGGATCACGGCCAGATCGGTTTCCGGATCGGTGCCGACCACGCGCGCCTTTGCCTTGCGGCCATCGGCCAGGCCGACCTCGATCTGGTCGGCGCCTTCGACCACGTGGAAATTGGTCAGGATATAGCCTTCGGCGCTGACGATGACGCCGGAACCCAGGCTCGACATCTGCTCGTCGGGCGGCATGCGGTCGCCGAAGAAGCGGCGGAAGAACGGGTCCTTCAGGATCGGATGGGCTTCGCGCGAGGCCTTGCTGGTCAGGATGTTGACCACGGCCGGCATGGCGCGCCCGGCCGCTTCGCGGTAGCTGGCCGTCGGCGCGCCGGATGGGGCCTGCAGCACGGGCACGCGTGCGCGCGCCTGGGCCGACCGGCACTTGCACCGGGGTATGGGCGAGCCAGTCGGGACGCATGGTCGCCACCACGAAATACAAGGCAAGCGCGACCGTCACCACCTGGGCGAACAGCAGCCACAGGCGCCGCAAGCGGCGACTGCCCGGCCGATGGTGACGACGTCGTCTTTCACGGTCTTACGGTGTGCGGCGCAGGGAGTCGCGGATTTCGCGCAGCAGCAAGACGTCTTCCGGCGTGGCCGGCGCCGCGGCTGCCTCGGCCGGCACCATGCGTTCGCGCATGCGGTTCATCAGGCGCACCATCTGGAAGATGATGAAGGCGAGAATGATGAAATTCAGCAGGATCGTCAGGAAATTTCCGTAGGCGATCACGGCGCCGGCTTTTTTCGCTTCCGCCAGGGCCAGGCCTGTCGCCTGGTTATTCAGGGGTATATAGTAATTCGCGAAATCGAGGCCGCCGAAGATCTTGCCGATCGGCGGCATGATGACGTCCTGGACCAGCGAATCGACGATCCGCCCGAATGCGCCGCCGATGATCACGCCGACCGCGAGGTCGACCACGTTGCCACGCATTGCGAACTGCCGGAACTCGTTCATCATCGACATCATGCTTCTCCATTGGAGTTATCGAAATAGCCAGAGATGATGATACCGCATGCGCTTTGCATCGGCGCGCATCGACGCCTGCAGAATCATGCTGCACTGCCGCATCGCGGCCTCGCGTCGCTCTAACGGGACGTTCATGCCAGCGCCGACGCACACTCAATATTTTTTCTCCAATAAAGATTGCCATTCACATATAATTTTGTGTTGCTGCAAGCTCTTAATTGATTCTCAAGATTCGTAATTTTCACGGAGTGGGGTTGGTATGAGTAATGAAAAGCAGGTCGATTCAGGCCGGCGTGGTTTGCTCGTTGCGACATGCGCGGCGGGCGGCGTCGTCGGTGTGGCCACGGCAGGTGCCCTGGTCAGTACCTTCCAACCGTCCGAGCGGGCGAAAGCGGCCGGCGCTCCGGTCGAAGTGGACATCTCGGACGTCAAGCCGGGAGAAATGAAAGTCGTCGAATGGCGCGGCAAGCCGGTGTGGATCCTGCGCCGTACGCCGGAAATGCTCGCCAGCGTGACGAAAAACAACAATCTGGTCGCCGACCCGAACTCCGACAAGATCTACCAGCTCGACATGCCGGCATATGCGAAGAACGAGTTTCGTTCGCGCGCCGAGCACAAAGAGGTGCTGGTGACCGTGGGTATCTGCTCGCACCTGGGCTGCTCGCCCTCGTCGCGCTTCGCCGAAGGCGCGCAGCCGAACTTGCCGGACGACTGGCATGGCGGCTTCCTGTGCCCTTGCCACGGTTCGACCTTCGATTTGTCGGCACGCGTGTTCAAGAACAAGCCGGCCCCGACGAACATGGACATCCCGCCCTACATGTACCTGTCCGATAACAAGATCGTGATCGGCAAAGACGAGAAAGGCGAGGCATAACATGGGCGCCGCATTCAAGGAAACGAAGCTGCCGGCCGACGCACCGGCCGGCCACAAGGCGCTGGCCTGGGTCGACGACCGCTTCCCGCTGTCGAAACTCTGGAACGACCAATGGGGCAAGTACTACGCCCCGAAAAACTTCAATATCTGGTACCTGTTCGGCTCGCTGGCGATGCTGATCCTGGTGCTGCAGATCGTCACCGGCATCTTCCTGACGATGCACTACAAACCGGACGCCGCCCTGGCCTTCAATTCGGTCGAGCTGACGATCATGCGCGACGTGCCCTGGGGCTGGCTGGTGCGCTACATGCACTCGACCGGCGCCTCGGCCTTCTTCATCGTCGTCTACCTGCATATGACCCGTGGCCTGCTCTACGGTTCCTACCGCAAGCCGCGCGAATTGATCTGGATCTTCGGTTTCGCGATCTTCCTGTGCCTGATGGCCGAAGCCTTCTTTGGCTACCTGCTGCCATGGGGCCAGATGTCGTACTGGGGCGCCCAGGTGATCGTCAACCTGTTCGGCGCGATCCCCGTGATCGGTCCGGACCTGTCGCTCTGGATCCGCGGCGATTACGTCGTGTCGGACGCGACGCTGAACCGCTTCTTCGCCTTCCACGTCATCGCCCTGCCGCTGGTGCTGCTGGGCCTGGTCGCGGCGCACCTGATCGCCCTGCACGAAGTCGGTTCGAACAATCCGGACGGCATCGAAATCAAGGACCACATCGGTCCTGACGGCCATCCGCTCGACGCGATTCCGTCGCATCCGTACTACTCGACGAAAGACCTGTTCGGCGTGTCGATGTTCCTGCTGATTTTCTCGGCAGTCATCTTCTTCGCGCCTGAGATGGGCGGCTACTTCCTCGAGTACAACAACTTCGTCCCGGCCGATTCGATGAAGACGCCGCCGCACATCGCGCCGACCTGGTATTTCACGCCGTTCTATTCGGTGCTGCGCGCCACCACGGCCGACTTCATGTACGTGGTGATCGCCGTGGTTGCGCTGTACGTCGTGTTCCTCTGGCTGAAGTCGCGCCTGTCGGCCAAGGGCAAGATCGCCGCTGCCGTGATCGGCCTGGTGCTGATCGTCGGCATGCTGACGATGGAAGCGAAGTTCTGGGGCGTGGTGCTGTTCGGCTCCTCGGTCGTGATCATCGGCGCCCTGCCGTGGCTGGACCATTCGCCGGTGCGTTCGATCCGCTACCGTCCGAACTGGCACATGTGGGTGTATGTGCTGTTCGGCCTGTCCTTCGTTGCGCTGGGCTACCTCGGTACCCAGCTGCCGACCCCGGCCTATACCCTCATTTCCCAGGTGTGCACGCTGTTGTACTTCAGCTTCTTCCTCCTGATGCCGTGGTGGAGCGCCGCCGGCCGGTTCAAGCCGGTGCCGACGCGCGTGACCTTCCACCCGCATTGATCGCAGGCTCAAGCTTAAGGACAACCATGAACTTCACGAAGAAACTGATTGCAGTCCTGGCCCTGGTGCCGGGGCTGGTATTCGCCAACGAAGGCGGCTTCCCGCTGGACCGCGCGCCGGAGCGCAGCGACATGTCGTCGCTGCAAAACGGCGCCAAGCTGTTCGTCAATCACTGCCTGAATTGCCACTCGGCGACGGCCATGCGCTACAACCGCCTGCGCGATATCGGCTTGACCGACGAGCAGGTCAAGGCCAATTTGTTGTTCTCTGCCGACAAAGTGGGCGAAGTGATGAAGACGGCGATGCGTCCGGACGATGCGAAGACCTGGTTTGGTGCGGTGCCGCCGGATTTGTCGGTGATCGCCCGTGCGAAAGCGTCGTCGGCAGGCAGCGGCGCCGACTACCTGTACACCTATCTGCGCACCTTCTACAAGGACGATACCCGTCCGACCGGCTGGAACAACATGGTGATGCCGAACGTGGCGATGCCGCACGTGCTGTGGCAGATGCAGGGCGTACGCACCCCGAAAATGGTGGAACAGGCCGATCCGCACGACCACACCAAGAAGATCCACACCTTCGCCGGCTGGGAACAAGTGAGTCCCGGGCACGATGTCGTCGGCTGAGTTCGACACTGCCACGGCCGACCTGGTTGGCTATCTCGGCTGGATGGCTGAGCCAGCGCAAGAAACCCGCAAGAAACTCGGTGCTATTGTGTTGATTTTCCTGTCAGTATTTGCATTCCTGGCCTGGCGACTCAACGCGTCTTACTGGAAAGAGCTGAAGTAATTCGTTTTCATTGCCCGCTTGGCTATAATACGGGCACATTTTTCCGGGGCGAGTGCTAGGCGCTCGCCCCTTTGTTTCTTAAGGAACGCCAACCATGATGGTTCTCTACTCTGGCACCACGTGCCCGTTCTCCCAACGCTGCCGCCTCGTCCTGTTCGAAAAAGGCATGGATTTCGAAGTGCGCGACGTCGACCTGTTCAACAAGCCGGAAGACATTTCGACGATGAATCCCGTACGGCCAGGTCCCGATCCTGGTCGAGCGCGAACTGATCCTGTACGAATCGAACATCATCAACGAGTACATCGACGAGCGCTTCCCGCATCCGCAACTGATGCCGGCCGACCCGCTGATGCGCGCCCGTGCCCGCCTGATGCTGTTCAACTTCGAGAAAGAACTGTTCGTCCACGTGCACGTCCTGGAAAGCGACCGCAACAAGACGAACGAGAAGGCCCACGACAAGGCACGCGCCGAAATCCGCGACCGCCTGACGACGCTGGCCCCACTGTTCCTGAAGAACAAGTACATGCTGGGCGATGAATTCTCGATGCTCGACGTGGCGATCGCGCCGCTGCTGTGGCGCCTGGACCATTACGGCATCGAACTGTCGAAGACCGCCGCACCGCTGATGAAATATGCCGAGCGCATCTTCTCGCGCCCTGCCTACATCGAAGCGCTGACGCCGTCGGAGAAGGTGATGCGCCGTTAAATCAAGCGGGCGCCACGGCGCCCGTTCCTGCCAGTTTGCGACGTCGTTTCATAAATCGCAGTAAGCTGGCAGCTCGCATTTGCACGTTCCGCGACGCTGAATCGGCGCCGCGTGCAGGTGCGCTGGCGCATCCGTTCGCCAACCCATCGCCGGATCATTGTTACTCTCATCTGCACATGCCTGACATCTCCACCAAGCCTTATTTGCTGCGCGCGCTGTACGAATGGTGCACCGACAGCGGTTTCACGCCCTATCTTGCTGTCAAGGTTGACGCGTCCACGACGGTTCCGATGGAATACGTCAAAAAAGGCGAGATCATCCTGAACATCGCCTACGGCGCGACCTCGGGTCTCAAAATGGACAACGACGCGATCCACTTCCGCGCCCGCTTCGCCGGCGTGTCGCGCGAGATCTATGTGCCGGTGCACAATGTGCTGGCGATTTACGCCAACGAAAACGGCCAGGGCATGGCCTTCGACGTCACGGCGCCTGCCGCCGAGACGGCCACCACGGCGGACGAGCCGGCGGCAAGCACGCCTACCCTGTCGGCGGTGCCGGACAGCGCCAGCGCCGCGCCTGCCGCGACCGGTGTCGCATTCGCCCGACGGCGATGACGAGCCCCCGAAAAAAGGCGGCCGCCCGACGCTGACGCGAATCAAATAGCGTTATAATTCCTGCCGTACAGATTACGCCGGCTTAGCTCATTTGGTAGAGCAGTTGATTTGTAATCATCAGGTGGCCAGTTCGAAACCGGCAGCCGGCACCATACTCCTGCGAAAGCCCAGCCCTTACCGGTTGGGCTTTTTGCTTTGGCGCGGATGGCCTCCCCATCTTCTTGCCGGAGCCCGCGCCATGCTGGCGCGTCGCCACGTAAACGCGCCGTTTCCGGTGCAGGCTTGCTGTCTTTCCGGGCAGATCAGCACCTCTTGGCGCGGCATGGTTCTTGCTGAATCATCAGCATGAACGACCGCGCCCCCTCCCTGTTGACGAACAACCCTGCCCGGCAGTTGCTGGCAGGCGCAGTTGCGCCTCGGGTTCGTGCACGGTGCGCACGGCACCAGGCTGGCTGAACGCACTCCATGCGGGCCCCTTGCGCGTCCAGAAGCCGCTGTATCCGGAAGGGCCGCAGGTCTGCCACGCCGTGATCGTCCATCCGCCCGGCGGTGTCGTCGGCGGCGATGCGCTCGACATCGGTATCGTGGCCGGCGCCGGTTCCCACGCGCTGCTGACGACGCCGGGCGCGGGCAAATGGTATCGGGCCAACGGGCGGCCGTCGCGCCAGGACGTGCGCATCGACATCGAGCGCGGACGCTGCCCTCGAATGGCTGCCGCAGGAAACCCTGTTTTACCGCGACGCCCAGGTCGAACTCACCCATGCGGTGAGGCTGGCCGACGAACGCGCGCTATCTCGGCAGCGAGATCCTCTGTTTCGGCCGCACGGCTTCGGGCGAGGTATTCGAGGAAGGGTCGGTACGGCAGACCAGCACGATTCATCGCGCGGGCGAACTGGTCTGGCATGAAGAAGGGCAGATCGACGGCGCCGGCCCGTTCATGCACAGCCCGTTCGGATTGGGCGGCAACACGGTCTGCGCGACCCTGATCGCCTGCGGCCTCACGCTCGACGCCAGCCAGCTCGCGCAGCTGCGCCAGGAACTCGATGCCGCCGGTGGATACAGCGGCGTCACCCAACTGCCGAAGATCGTCGTCGTACGCCATCTGGGCCGCTCGAGCGAAGCGGCGCGCGCCGTGCTGCTGGCCGCCTGGCGCCGCCTGCGCCCTGCCCTGCTGGGACGCGAGGCGTCGGTCCCGCGCCTGTGGAATACCTGAGAGGACAGCATGGAACTCACGCCACGCGAAAAAGACAAGCTCCTGATCTTTACGGCCGCCCTGCTGGCCGAACGGCGCAAGGGACGCGGCTTGAAACTGAATTATCCGGAGGCGGTCGCCTATATTTCGGCCGCGATCATGGAAGGCGCGCGCGACGGCAAGAGCGTGGCGCAATTGATGAGCGAAGGGACGACCATCCTGTCGCGCGAGGACGTCATGGAAGGGGTGCCGGAGATGATTCCCGACGTGCAGATCGAAGCCACCTTCCCCGACGGCAGCAAGCTCGTCACCGTGCACCACCCGATCATTTAGGAGAGATGAATGATTCCAGGAGAGATGCTGGTCGAAGCGGGAGAGCTGGAGCTGAACGCCGGCCGTCCTACCGTGCGGCTCGAGGTGGCGAACGGCGGCGACCGGCCGATCCAGGTCGGCTCGCACTATCACTTTTATGAGACCAATCCGGCGCTGCGCTTCGAGCGCGCGCTGGCCTATGGGATGCGCCTGGATATCGCCGCCGGCACCGCCGTGCGCTTCGAGCCGGGCCAGGTGCGCACCGTGACGCTGGTCGCCGCTCGCGGGCGACCGGATCGTCTTCGGTTTCAACGGCCAGGTGAATGGGCCGCTGAAGGAAACGCCATGAGCCGCATCGGACGCCAGGCCTATGCCGAGATGTACGGCCCGACCGTGGGCGACCGCCTGCGCCTGGCCGACACGGCGCTGTTCATCGAGATCGAACGCGATTATGCGATCTATGGCGAAGAGGTGAAATTCGGCGGCGGCAAGGTGATCCGCGACGGCATGGGGCAGTCGCAGCGCGTGCATGCGCAGGTGGCGGACACGGTGATCACGAACGCCGTCATCGTCGATCACTGGGGCATCGTCAAGGCCGACATCGGCCTCAAGGACGGCATGATCGCGGCCATCGGCAAGGCCGGCAATCCGGACATCCAGCCGGGCGTGACGATCGTGATCGGCGCCGCGACCGAGATCATCGCCGGCGAGGGCATGATCGTCACCGCGGGCGGCATCGACAGCCACATTCACTTCATTTGCCCGCAGCAGATCGAGGAAGCGTTATATAGCGGGATCACGACCATGCTCGGCGGCGGCACCGGGCCCGCGGTCGGCACGGCGGCGACGACCTGCACGCCGGGCCCGTGGCACATCCATTCGATGCTGATGGCGGCCGAGGCCTTCCCGATGAACCTGGGCTTTTTCGGCAAGGGCAATGCGAGCCAGCCGGCGCCCTTGATCGAACAGGTGCAGGCCGGCGTCATCGGCCTCAAATTGCACGAGGACTGGGGCACGACGCCGAGCGCGATCGACACCTGCCTGGGCGTGGCGGACGCGATGGACATCCAGGTCGCGATTCACAGCGACACGCTCAACGAAGCGGGCTTTCTCGAGCATACGCTGGCCGCCTTCAAAGGCCGCACGATCCACACCTTTCATACGGAAGGCGCGGGCGGCGGCCATGCGCCGGACATCATCGCCGCCGTCGGCGAAGCGAACGTGCTGCCCTCGTCGACCAATCCGACCCGCCCCTACACCGTCAACACGCTCGACGAGCACCTCGACATGCTGATGGTCTGCCACCACCTCGATGCGGCGATCGCCGAGGACATCGCGTTCGCCGAATCGCGCATCCGGCGCGAGACGATCGCGGCCGAGGACATCCTGCACGACCTGGGCGCGATCTCGATGATGTCGTCCGATTCGCAGGCGATGGGCCGCGTCGGCGAAACGATCATGCGCACCTGGCAGACGGCGCACAAGATGAAGGTGCAACGCGGCGCCCTGCCCGGCGACCCCGCGCGCCACGACAACGCGCGCGTCAAAGCGCTACGTCGCCAAATACACGATCAATCCGGCCATCACGCACGGCATCGCGCATGCGGTCGGCTCGATCGAAGCGGGCAAGATCGCCGACCTGGTGCTGTGGAAGCCGGCCTTCTTCGGCGTCAAGCCGTCGATGGTGATCAAGGGCGGGATGATCGCGGCGGCGCAGATGGGCGATCCGAACGCGTCGATCCCGACGCCGCAGCCCGTGTACGCGCGGCCCATGTTCGGCGCCTTCGGGCGCGCGCTGACGAAGTCGTTCACCTTCGTTTCGCAAGCGGCGCTGGACGCCGGCATCGGCGCGCAGCTTGGTCTCATCAAACCGCTGCTGGCGGTGCGCGATACGCGCCGCCTCGGCAAGGCCGACATGATCCATAACGACGCCACGCCGCACATGCAGGTCGATCCCGAAACCTATGAGGTGCGCGCCGACGGCGTGCTGCTGACCTGCGAGCCGGCGACCGAACTGCCGCTGGCGCAGCGCTATTTTCTGTTCTGAGGTGTGACCATGCTGACCTTGCATACCCTGATCGATGGCCCGGCGCCGGTGGACGGCGAACTGGTGCTGCCCTTCCACCTGCGCGAAAAAAGCCGGCTGCGCGCGGCGCTGACCGACGGCGAGGAAGTGGCGGTGCTGCGCCCGCGCGGCACGGTGCTGCGCGGCGGCGATTTGCTGCGCGGCGAGGATGGGCGCGTGGTGCGCGTCGTCGCCGAAAGCGAAGCCGTGTACACGGTCGCGCATGCCGATGCGGCCGGCCTGGTGCGCTGCGCCTTTCACCTGGGGAACCGGCACACGCAGGCCCAGGTCGGCGATGGCTGGCTGCGCATCCGCGCCGATCCGGTTTTAAAAGAGATGCTGATCGGACTGGGCGCGCAGGTCGTGGGCGAGCAGGCGCCGTTCGAGCCGGAAGCGGGCGCGTATGGCGGCGGCCACCATCACGGCGAGCACGGCGCGCATCCGCTGGCGCCGGTACCGGTGCGCCAGAAAATCCATCGCCCCTCGGACGCCGCATGATGATGGCCGACGCTTCCCTGCTGCGCCTGCTGCAACTGGCCAGTCCGTCGCTGCCGATCGGCGCCTACAGCTATTCGCAAGGGATGGAGAGCGCGATCGACGCCGGCCTGGTGCACGACGCGGCCAGCGCGCGCGCCTGGATCCATGCGGCCCTGATCGAGGTGGTGGCCCGCTTCGACGCGCCGCTGCAGTGGCGCCTGTTGTGCGCCTTCGCCGAGCGCGACGGCGCCGCCGTCTGCGACTGGAGCGAACGCTGGCTCGCCTCGCGCGACACGGCCGAGCTGCGCGCCGAGACCGATCCAGATGGGGTATTCGCTGCGCCAGTTGCTGGGCGCGCTGCTCGAGGATGTGCCGGAGGCCGACCCACGCATGCTGGCGCTGCTCGATGCCACCGTGCTGTCGCTGCCGGCGGCGTTTGCCTGCGCCGCGGCGGCGCTGGGCGTGGCGCCGCCGGCCGCCCTGCTCGGCGCGCTGTTCTCGTGGGTCGAGAACCAGGTGCTGGTGTGCGTCAAGACGGTCCCCCTGGGCCAGGTGGCCGGGCAAAAGATGCTGCTCGCACTGGCGCCGGCCGTCGAGGACGTCGCCCGCCATGCGCAGGCGCTGCCCGATGCGGCCTTGTCGAACTGGGCGCCGGGGATGTCGCTGCTGTCGATGCGGCACGAAGTCCAATACAGCCGGCTGTACCGCTCATAAGGAGAAACGAGATGGACATCGAATAAAACACCGCTGCGGGTCGGGATCGGCGGCCCGGTCGGATCGGGCAAGACGGCGCTCTGCGAAATGCTGTGCAAGGCGATGCGCGAGCGCTACGAAATGGCGGTCATCACGAACGACATTTATACGCGCGAGGACATGGACATCCTGCTGCGCGCCGAAGCGCTGCCGGCCGCGCGCCTGATGGGCGTGGAAACGGGCGGCTGCCCGCACACGGCGATTCGCGAGGATGCGTCGATCAACCTGGAAGCCATCGCGCGCATGAGTGCGGACTTTCCGCAGCTCGACCTGATCCTGATCGAATCGGGTGGCGACAACCTGGCCGCCACCTTCAGCCCCGAACTGTCGGACCTGACGATCTATGTGATCGACGTGGCCGGCGGCGAAAAAATTCCGCGCAAGGGCGGGCCGGGCATTACGCGCTCGGACCTGCTCGTCATTAACAAGACCGACCTGGCGCCCCATGTCGGCGCCAATCTCGAGGTCATGCGCGACGATGCTGCGCGCATGCGCGGTTCCCGCCCCTTCGTTTTCAGCAACCTGCGCAGCGGTGCGGGTGTCGACGACATCGTCGCCTTCATCCGGCACCAGGGCTTGCTCGATGCCGCCCCCGCTTCCATTTGACCAAGGAGTCATCATGTCCCCTTTTCTCCGCCGCCTCGCCCCGATCGCCGCGATCCTGATCGCGATCCTTGCCGCCACCTTGACCGCCGCGCCCGCCCAGGCCCATGAGACCGGTGCGCCGCACCTGATCCACGAGTACGAGGGCTGGGTGGCGCTGGCCGTGGTGGTGCTGTCCCTGACGGGCGCGGGCGTGCTGGTGCGGCGCGCGCTGCGCCGCTGAGCGGGTCTGCGCTACTCCACGTTCAGGTGCGCCTGGGCAGGTTCCGGCATTTCAGGCCGCGTATTGTGCAGTCCGTCGCACAGCCGGCGCCGCGGCGATCGTCCGCGTCTAGAGTGAAACCATCCACTCGATGACGGAGACAACGATGAACAAACTGCTCGGCACCACCCTGATGGCAACGGCCATGACCATGAGCGCAGGCGCCGCCCTGGCAAGCGATGCGGTGCGCGAAACGCGCGCCGTCGATGCGCGCGTCACCCGCGTCAAGCTCGACGGCGTGGTCGACCTCGTCGTGCGCCAGGGCGCCACGCCTTCGCTCGTGATTTCGGGAGAACGCGCGGATGTCGCGCGCGTGACAACCCACCAGCAAGGAGACATGCTGGAAATCGACACCGAACGGCGCAACAACTACACCCACGGCCACAGTCCGAAACTGCGCGCCGAACTGGTCGTGCCGAACCTGGCCGAGTTCGTGTCGGAAGGCGTGGGCGCCAGCACCGTCAGCGGTTTCAGCGGCGACAAGATCGTGCTGGCCCTCGATGGCGCCGGCGCCGTCACCCTGAACGGCAGCTACCGCAACGTCGATGCCCGGCTCGGCGGCGTCGGCAGCCTGAACATCGATGTGGCGAAGGCCGAGCGGATGGACCTCGCCCTGCGCGGCGCCGGTCAGCTCGCCGTCAGCGGCCAGACCCGTGCGCTGCGCGCCACCCTCGCCGGCGTCGGCAACCTGGACGCGGAAAAGCTGCGCGCCGAAACCGTCAAACTCGACATGAGCGGCCTGGGCGGCGCAAGCGTGTATGCCAGCGCGGCGGCCAACCTCAACCTGAGCGGCATGGGTTCGGCCACCGTCTATGGCAATCCCGCGCAGCGCAATGCGACCACCGACGGCATGGGCAAGGTGCGCTGGCGCTAGGCGTCGATCGCTACTTCAGGACGGTGTTGTTGCGCACTTCCTTGACGCCCTTCACCTCGCGCGCGAGCTCCACCGCCTTCTGGGCGCTCTCGCGCGATTCGACAAAGCCGCTCAGCTGCACCGTTCCCTTGAAGGTTTCGACATTCACTTCGGTGGCCTTGACGGTGGGATCGGCGGCGAGGGCGGCCTTGACCTTGCTGGTGATGAGGGTGTCGTCGACGTATTCGCCCGTGCCTTCACTCGTGCTGGTCGGCGCGCAGCCGACCAGCAAGACCACCATGAAGGCGGCGAACATCGAGATGAAACGCTGTGCAATGTTCATGGCAACGCTCCTGTGAGATGAAAGTGATCATCTCATTGTCAGGTGGGCGCGCCGACAGCGTTTGATACGGAACAAAGGTGCCGGGCTGCCGCGCGCTCAAGGCGCCTTGCCTGGCAGGTCCGCCGCCGCCAGGGTTTCGCTCGCGCTGCACGGCTGGGCGCAGCACCAATTCGCCGCGCGCAAGATCCTGGCCCAGCACCAGGCGCATATCGGTCGGCTTGCAATTGTCGACCTGCACGATCTGGACCGGTTCGAAGCGGCCTGCCTCGCGACCACCCAGGCGCTCGGCCAGCCGCTCGGCCGCGGCGCGGAAGTCGGGATGGTGTTCGATGCGGGTACGGCGCACCTGGAAACCCTTTTCGTTGCTCAGCCGCGTTACCTGCAGGCCATCGCCCACGACCTGGCGCGACAGCGAACGCGCCATGCCGCTGACCCCGTTGCCATTGCGAATTTCCAGCAGCACGAGTTCAAGCCGCGCGCGCGGCGCCGGCGGGACGGGCGGTGGGACCGGCGCCGTGTGCGCCAGTGCGCGCGGCGATGGCAGGCGCAGCAGTTCGAGGGTGCCGTCGGCCGCCGTGCGTACTTCGGTTGCCGCCCAGCCGGTATCTGGCCGCGCCGGACGCGCGACCGCCGCTTCGATCGCGGCCACCGCCGAACCACCGGCGGCGGCGTAATCGCCCCGGAAATCGTGGTTGCGCAAGGCCTCGGCCTGGCGGAACATCCGGGCGGCGCGCTCGTCCTGGCCGAGCCGGCGCAGGCTTTCGCCGAGGTTGTTCCAGGCGCGGTGGTCGAGCGGGTCGAGTACGCAGGCTTTTTCCAGCGCGACAACCGCATTCTGGAAATCGCCACGCAGCAGGTAGGCGTAGCCCAGGTTGGCGAACAAGTAGGCGCTATCCGGTCCGGTGCCGGGCACGATCTCGTCGGTCAGGGCGCGCCAGATGGGAATCGCCTGGGTGAAGTTGCCCTGCCGTGCGAACGCGGCAGCCAGCGCATTGCGCGCGCGTACGTGGCCGGGCGCTGCGGCAAGGACCATGCGGTAGGCAGCGATCGCGTCGTCGTAGCGGCCGGCCAGGTGATGCTGGCGTCCCTGGTCATAGGCGCGGTCGGCGTCGCTGCCCTGGCGTGGCGCCGGGCTGGCGCGCGACGTCGGCGCAGGCGAGCAATAGCGCACCGGCGCACACGACCGAGATTTTCTTGAGCAGACGGTGGGTATGCATGGCGTTCCTCTTCGATTCAAGACGCGCCGTTGATGGCGCCAAGTGTGCGGCTCAGCTGGATTCCGGCAGGTCCCAGCAAGACCATCAGCAGGGTCGGAAAAATACAAAAGATGAGTGGAAAGAGCAGTTTCAGGCCCATCTTGGCAGCGCATTCCTCGGCCAGCATGCGCCGCTTGTTGCGCAGGTTTTCCGCATACACGCGCAGGGAATCGCCGACGCTGGTGCCGAAGCGTTCGGATTGGATCAGCATCGCCACCAGGGTATCGACGTCGCTGACGCCGCTGCGCAGGGCAAAATTGCGCAAGGCCCGCTCCTTGCTGAAGCCGGCGCGCATTTCCATCAGGACCAGCTGCAGCTCCTGCGCCAGGGTAATGCTCTTGATATGGATCTCGCCCGCGACCTTCACGAAGGCCCGCTCCAGGCTCAGGCCCGCCTCGACGCAGACGGTGAGCAGGTCCAGCGCATCGGGCAGGGTCTCGAAAATCTCGCGCTGGCGGCGCCGCGCGATCTGGCCGAGCGCGACATTCGGCATGTAGTAACCGATCGACGCAGTCAGCAGCAACAGGAGCAGCAGGGGTATGCCCGACAGCATGATCACGGCGGCGGCGACCAGCACGCCGATGATGGCCGGCCCCAGCAAGGCCAGTATGGTTTTGGCAGCGAAGAACAGGGTCGGCGCATGCGGGTTGCGCCAGCCCGCATTCATGAAGCGCGTGCGCAGTGCCGATTTTTCCCAGCCCTCTTCCGGAATCGACAGCTTGGTCAGCGGCTGGGTCAGCTTGGCCACCCGCTCGATCCAGCCATCGGATTCGAGCTGGGTGGTATCGGATTTGCCGATGAAGCGGCGCAAGCGGGTCCGCAACGCCACCGGCGCGAACAGCATCATCGCCAGCCAGGCCAATGCGCAGACGATGCCGAAGACGATCAGCAGGAACGATAATTGTGCGGCATTCATGGCAGCTCCTTAAACACGGATCCGGATCAGCTTGCGCAGCCAGAGGACGCCGAACAGGATCATGCCGGCCGCGTACCACAACAGGCGTATCCCGGTGGGGTCGGTCCACAGCAAACTGACGTAGTCCGGATTGAGCACGGTGAGCGTCAGCATCACGGCCAGGGGCAGCAGGCCGAGAATCCAGGCCGACATGCGGCCCTCGGCCGACAGTACGCGCACCTGGGCCAGCAACTTCAAGCGGCTGCGAATGATGGTGCTGATGTTGCCGAGGATTTCGGCCAGGTTGCCGCCCGACTCGCGCTGGATCAGCACCGCGATGATCAGGTAGCGCAGGTCGGTGAGCGGAATACGCGCCGCCATGTTGTGCAGGGCCTCGCCCATCGGCACGCCATAATTGATTTCCTCGCGCGCGATGCGAAACTCGCTGCTCAGCGGCTCGGGCAGCTCGTTGCCGACAATTTGCAGCACATTCGTAAACGAGTGCCCGGCACGCAGGGCGCGTGCGATGAAGTCGGCGGCATCGGGCAACTGGTGCTCGATGCGGGCCAGGCGCCGCGCGCGTGCGCGGCGCACCAGAAAATACGGGTATGCCGAGCGCCGGCAGCGCCAGCAGGAAGCGCAGGGCCAGCGGCAACGGCGCGCGCGTGGCCAGCACGCAGGCCAGCAGGAAGGCCGCCAGGGAACAGCCGAGGAAGCGATCGACCGTCAGCGCGCTGCCGGCCTGGACCAGCAAGACATCGAGCCGCTGCAGCGGCGCGATTCCATGCAGCAGGCGATCGACGCCGTCATGGGCGCTGAAGCGGCGCTGCTTGAGAATCGAAATGCGTTCACCGCCGCGCCCCGCGCCGCCGGACATGACCTGCAGCCGGCGGGCGATGCGCTGCGCAGCTTTGCCGTGGGTACTCGACCACCATAAATACACACCCTCGATCAACAGGATCACGGCGGCGAACAGGAAGACGGTGAAGCTGTAGAAAAGCAGATCCATGGTGCGGCTCCACTGCAGGCAAGGCCTGCGGGTTCATTGGAATATGCGGTCGGGGTCGAAGGTGTCGTCGCCGAGTTCGACGCCGTACATTTTGAGGCGGTCGGCAAAGCGCGGCCGTACACCGGTGGCGGAGAAATGCCCGAGCACCTTGCCGTCGCGGTCGACACCGGTTTGCTCGAAATGGAAGATCTCCTGCATCGAGATGATGTCGCCTTCCATGCCCGTGATTTCCTGGATGCTGACGAGCTTGCGGCCGCCGTCGATCAGGCGCGACGCCTGCACCACCACCGTCACCGCCGAGCAGATCTGCTGGCGGATCGCACGCGGCGTCAGGTTCACGCCCGCCATGCCGACCATGTTTTCCAGCCGCGACAGCGCGTCGCGCGGCGTGTTCGAGTGGATCGTCGCGAGCGAGCCTTCATGGCCGGTGTTCATCGCCTGCAGCATGTCGAGCGCCTCCGGGCCGCGCACTTCGCCCAGGATGATGCGGTCCGGGCGCATGCGCAGCGCATTCTTGACCAGCGCGCGCTGCGACACTTCGCCCTTGCCTTCGATGTTCGCCGGGCGCGTCTCGAGGCGCACCACGTGCGGCTGGCGCAACTGAAGCTCGGCCGCGTCCTCGATGGTGACGATGCGCTCGTTGGCGGGAATGAAACCCGACAGCAGATTGAGCAGCGTGGTCTTGCCGCTGCCGGTACCGCCCGAGATCAGGATGTTGATCTTGGCGATGCCGAGGCCTTGCAGCACCTTGACCATGGGCGGCGTCACGCTTTTGTAGTCGAGCAGGTTCTGCACCGTCAGCGGCGAGGCGCCGAAGCGCCGGATCGACAGGATCGGGCCGTCGATCGCGAGCGGCGGGATGATCGCATTCACGCGCGAACCATCCGGCAGGCGCGCATCGACCATCGGGCTCGACTCGTCGACGCGGCGGCCCACGCGCGAGACGATCTTCTCGATGATCTTCATCAGGTGCGCGTTGTCGTGGAAGGTGATATCGGTCATTTCCAGTTTGCCGCGGCGCTCGACGTAGACACGGCTGGCCGTGTTGACGAGGATATCGGAGACGGTCGGGTCGTTCAGCAATGGCTCGAGCGGGCCGAAGCCGAGCATCTCGTGCTGGATGTCGAGCACGAGGTTATGCCGCTCATGCTGGTTGAGGACGATGCGCTCTTCCTCGATGATGCGCTGGATCAGCAGTGCCAGTTCGTGCTTGAACTGCTCGGCGGTCAGGCGCTTCAGGCGTTCCAGGTCGATCCGGTCGAGGATCATCTGGTGCATCATCTTTTTCAGTTCCTGGTAGGCCCCGTTTCCGGATTCCGCCGGCAGTGCACCGGTCTTGCGGTCATCATCAAGGACGGAAAGGCGTTCGCGCAGCGACATGGACTTCTCCTTGCAAATTAATCGTCGGCTTCGCCGCGGCCGAACAGGCGGTCGAGCAAGCCACGGGTTTCGGGCGCGCGCCGCGCCGTGACCAGTTCCACCAGCTCGGCCAGGCTGCGCGCCGCCGCGCTCGCGCGCGCCAGTTCGAGGACCGGCACGCCCTGGTTGACCGAGTCGGTGACGGCGACGTAATCGTTTGGCACGGTATGCACGACCTCGCAGCCGAGCGCTGCATGCAGGTCGTGCAGGCGCAGCCGGCCCCCCTTTTCATAGCGGTTGACGATCAGGCGGATCGTCTCGAGGGGATAGCCGAGCGAACGGAAGATGTCGAGCAGGCGACGCGCGTCGCGGATGTCGGGCAAGCGCCAGCTGGAGTACCGGGTAGATGGTGTCGGTGCTGTCGAGTGCGCGCAGCGAGACGGCGTCGATCTGGCGCCCGACGTCGAGCACGATGTAATCGTAGTGCTGGCGTGCCACGCGCAGGATGGCGTCGATGTGTTCGGGCTTGGCCTCCTTCGCCTGCGACGGATCGTCGGCCGCGGCCAGCACGCCGAAGCCGCGCGTGACATGCACCAGGCAGGAATCGAGGAAGGGGCCGTCGATGCGCGTGATCTGCTTGCACACGTCGGACAGCGTCATGGCCGGCTTCTGGTCCGAGACATACAGCGCGGCGTCGCCGAACTGGCCGTGCAGGTCGATCAGCAGCACCTTCTTTTCAGCCAGCGTGGCCAGCGCATAGCCGAAATTGGTCGAAATGAAGGTCGCGCCGCTGCCGCCCTTGCAGGCGATGAAGGCGAGCACCTTGCCTTCGCGTAGCTGGGCGACGCCGGCAGCGGTCGCAATGCGGTCCATCGCTTCGTGGAAGGCGCGGTGCACCAGCGGCAGCTGCAGGACTTCGCGCACGCCGGCGCGCATGGCGCGGATCAGGAATTCCGGCTGATGCTGGCTGGTGAGCAGCATGAATTGCGCTTCCGGGTACTGGCGCGCCATCCGTTCGAGCAGGTCGGCGTCGTCCGGCGCGCCGTCGCCGGCATCGACGATCACCAGGCCCGGCGCCTCGCCCAGCGGCCGGTCGAGTGCCTCGCGCATCGAGACCCGGCTGTTGGCCACATTCAGCGGCGGCACGCGTGCCGCGCCCTGGGAGGCGAGCTCGGCAAACAGCAGGCTGTCGCGGCTGATCAGAAGGGCTTTCATGACAATCCTCGTAGAGGCACTGGAGTTGAAAACGATGGAGAGGTCGCGCCCTGGCCGCCGGCCGGCCTTACTTCCCGCTGCCGAGCGTGTTGAGCTGCGGCGTGTTCGCCGCGCTGTCGGGCTGGACGAAGGATTGCTGGTAGCGCTGTTGGGCGGCCAGTGCCGCCGGCCCATCGATGCCGGTGGCCGGATTGGTATTCGCGGCACGGCGCGGATCGATCGTCTGCGCGGCAAGATTGGCACGCACCGACTTGCCGAAACCCTTTTCGAAACGCGGCGCGGTCGTGCAGCCTTGCAGCAGCAGCAGCGCCACGATGCCTGCGATAGTCCTGGTTGTCATTGCCGCCTCCTATTTGAGTTCGAATCCGTCGACGCTCTGGGCCGTACGCGCGCCTGGCGCCGGCGGCTGTGGGGCGCCTTCGAGCCGGCCACCGAACATCAGCCCGGCGCGCGACGGTACACCCACGCCATCGGTCGGCAGCGCGTAGCCGGTGGCCGTCAGCGGCTTGACCAGGCGTGCCGTGATCACGAAGACGAGTTCAGTGCGGTCCTGCTGGAAGTCGGTGCTGCGAAACAGCGCGCCCAGCACGGGCACCTGGCCCAGTCCCGGCAGGCCGTTCAGACTCGTCACCAGGTTATTCTTGATCAGGCCGCCGATGGCAAAGCTCTGGCCGTCGTAGAGCTGTACCGTGGTGCTGGCGCGGCGCGTGGTCACGACCGGCAAGATCGCACTGCCGTTAATACCGGTGGCGCTGATGCCAATGCCCTCGCGCGATAGTTCGGACACCTCGGGTGAGACACGCAGGTTGATTCGCCCGCCGCTCAGTACGGTCGGGGTAAAGCGCAGGCCCACGCCGAATTCCTTTTCTTCCAGCGTGATCCGGTTGTTCTCCTGCGCCACCGGAATGTAGAACTTGCCGCCTGCGAGGAAACTGCCTTCCTGACCGCTGATCGCCATGACGTTCGGCTCGGCCAGTACGCGTACCAGGCTGTCCTTGGTCTCGGCACCGACAGCGAAGCCCTTGCCGCCCGGACGCTGGGCGCTCAATACGCCCTTCGTCGTACCACTCAGGAAATTCGACGCCAGCGTGGCGGCCCAGCTACCCGGGCTGAAACTCCAGTTGACGCCGGTTTCGAGGTTTTCGAGCAGGCTCTTCGACACCTCGGCCACCTTCACTTCGAGCTGCACCTGCTGTGGCGCCGCGACGCCGAGCAGGTTCACCAAACGAAGCCCGGCATTGCCACCAGCGGCTGGCCGCGGCGCCGCCAGTGCTCGGGGCCAGGTCCTTCTGTACAGCGCCCAAGGGACGCAGCGGGCGGCGCACATACGCAGTGGCGAGTTCGGCGGCGCGGGCGACTGCCGAGGCGTCGGACACGGTCCCGGTCAGCACCAGCGAATCGGCGGCGGCCAGCACACGGATATCCTTTTCCTCGGGCATGACCGCGGCGAGCGTGGCCTGGAGCGCGCCCGGGTCCATCGATACCGTGATATCGAGCACGCTGCACAGGCCGCTACGGCCCTGGACGATCATATTGGTGGTGCCCACATCGACCCCGGCGATGTACATCGTGTCCGCCGACACCAGCATGGCTTGCACGACATCGGGATTGCCGACGCTGCGATTCTGGACGGCTTCCGGCATGCGCATCAGGGTCGATTTACCCATTTGCAGCGCGACCTGGGCCGGACGCGCCGCTTCGCCGCTGCAGCGTGGCCCGGCACCGGCGCGCTCGCCGGCGGCCGGCGCGGCATCGAGCTGGGGACCCTGGCGCGCGCCATGCGCGGCGCCGGCCAGCGCCAACGCTGCGCCGCCAAGCGCGCACTGGCGCAACAGGGAACGCAAGCCGACGCGCGGATGCGTGTGATGGCCGGACGGTTTTGAACTGGTGTTCATGATTTCACCTGACACGGTAAAGGGATCAGAGGCACTCTTGCGAGGAATGCAGGCCGTTGATGACGGTGATGCAGTTGCGCCGCACAACCGGCATCGAGACCCGGTGGACGACGGCCTTGTCGGGACGCGGCGCAGCGGCCGGCTTCGGCGCTGCCGGCTTGACGACCGGCGCCGCGACCGGCAACAAGGTCAGCTTGGTAGCGCCCTCGGTCTGCGCCGATTGGGGATCGACCTGGTTGCGCAGCGCCAGCGACAGCGTGCCGACACTGCGCGCCAGATCGAGTTTTTCGGCCTGTTCCGGCGTGACCTCGAGCGTGACGGCGTTGACCACGCGCGGCTTGGTTTCGTCGCGGTTGACTTCCTGTGCCACCGCCAGCACCAGGATGCGCTCGAGGACGATCTTCGAAATGCTTTGTTCGCGCGCATTTGCCTCGGGACCGGGGTCCTTTGCGGTACTGACGATGATGTCGACATAATTTCCTGGCAGCGTGAAGCCGGCCACGCCAATGACATCGTTGACGCGCACCGTGATCGCGCGCTTGCCTTCGGTGATCAGGGCCGACAGGCCGCCCAGCGTGCCGGCCGGCGCCAGCTTGGCCTCGCTGACCGGCTCGCCGGCCAGCACGCTGCTTCTGAGCACCCGGCCGGCCAGCTTCGCCGGATCGGTGAAGGCGCCCTTGGGCACGCTGTCGGCAGGCCATTCGGCCAGCTTGACCATCTCGGGCGTCAGGCGCTGGCCGAGATTGATGTCGACCGCGGCAACCGCGATATGCCCGGCGCTGCTCGACGGCTGCAGCAGCAGCCAGCGCGAAGCGAGGATCACGGCGGTCAGGCCGAACAGGATGGCGATGGCCATCACGACAAGGGCGCGCTTGTTTTTCATGGTTCGATTCCTGCAACGGGGCACGAGGCCGGGACGCTGCCGCTGGCGCAGATACTGTTCCACGCCTGCTCCAGGGCAGCGATCGTCAGGCGGGGTTCGGTGCCGGCAAAACCGGCGAAATCGAGCACACGGCCGAGCAGCTCGTGCGGATAGCAGGCCAGCAGCGGGGTACCGCTGGCGCGGTGCAGGCGCACGACCAGATGATCGATCACGGCTTCGTCGCAGTCGATGCCGTGCAGGCGGCAGGCACGGCGCAGCACTGCGCGGTAGCTTGGCTCGGCCAGAGGTCCGAGGCCGATGCGATACGCGATGCGGCGCAGGAAAGCGGCATCGAACACACTGGCCGGCGCCAGGTTAGTGACGAGCACCAGCATCGCGTCGAAGGGCATGCGTCTCGCCATGGCCACTCGGCCACCAGGCGTGCCGGCGCGCCGTCGAGCATGCCGAGCCAGGCGGCCAGCAGCATCGGCCACCGGTGCGCGGCCGCGACCAAGATCGTCGAGCACGAGAATGCCGTTGTTGGCCTGCAGCTGCAGCGGCGCGTGATGGACACCGCTTTCGGCATCGGGATGCAGGGTGAGCATGGACGCATCGAGTTCGGCCCCCACATGCACCAGCGGGCGCTGGCAGATCGCCCAGCGCGCATCGCAGCTGCGCCGTTCTTCCTGCTGGCGTCCCAAGCGGCAGCGGCGCCGGATGGCGCAGCGGATCGTGGAACGGGACGATGTGCTCACCCACCAGGATCGCGTACGGCACCGCCACCGCGCCCGGCAGCAGGCGCGCCAGCTTGCGCGCCAGCGTGGTCTTGCCGGAACCGGTCGGGCCATGCAGCAGCAAGCGGCCGTTGCGCATGCAGGGCCGCGCCGAGCAACTCGCGCAAGGCCGGATCGAGGCCATCTTCGGCCAGCAGCGCGGCCAGCGCGGCCGGCATGTGGGCCACGCGGCGCCGGACGACTGCGGCCACCCTGGCGCCCGGCTGGCGCAGCAGCGGTTGGCGCAAGGACTGGCGTTCGACCATCGTGCGGTAGGCGGCCAGCGTGACCGGTGCCGGACCGGCGTAGCGGCATGCTTCCAGACAGGCCAGCGCGGCGCGCTGGCCGATCGGGGTCAACTGGTACTGGACGTCGATGTCGGAGTCGCCGGACCAGGCCACCTCGACGTGCTGTTCGACCGTCATGGCGTTGAGCATTTCGCGCAGCACACTGATGGACAGGCGAAGTTTTCCGGCCAACAGCGGCAGCGGCGCGCGGCCCGTCGAATGCAAGGTCTTGAGCACGAGCGCGGACAACAGGCGCGGATCGAGCCCGGTATCGCTGACGGTCCGCGGTTGACGCGGCAGGATTGCAGCAATCTCGAGCTCTCCGGACGGCATCCCGGGCGAACCTGGCGCTGTCCCGAAAACCGTCGCGGACGCTGTAAACGACAGCGTTTCACTCATCGTATTTCTCCTTGCATTCGCGTGGGAACATTCCCACAGAACATTGAATTCATTCTAACGACCGAGTCCTTCCGGCCATTGAGGCGGAGCAAGCGAGGCGTCATGGAAAATGACTTTGTGCTAACAGCCACAAGGTGCTCAATGCGATGGCAAGTCCATACGGCATCGAGCCCGCACTCGGGCGCACCATGGCCGTGCCGGGTGTCGGTGGCCCGAGGCGCAGCAGCTGCGATAACAAGCAAGCTGCGCAGATTCGCGTAGGCGTCCCCCCAGCGCCGCGTACATCAAAATCATCACCAGCGCCATCAGGCCGCCGAGGCACCAGGTCAGGACGCAGGCATGGGCCGTTTCGGCCGGACCGAGAAACAGCCCGACGGTCGCCATCAGCTTGACGTCGCCGGCGGCCATGCCGCGCAGGACATACAAGCGGCAGGAACAGGGCCAGGCCGACAGCTGCGCCACCGAGGGCATTGCCGATGCTGCTGGCTGGAGCGGTGTCGCACAGGTGCAGGCCGAACGCGGCGCACCAGCCGAGCAAGAGAAAGAGATTCGGGATTTTGCGGATGGCCAGGTCGGTCGCGGCAGCGCTGACGACGAGAATGATCAACAACAAGTCGAGCCAGGTCGGGATAGGCATGATCAGTCTCCCTTAGAAAAACGCCCTCTGGACTGAAAGCCCGAGGGCGAACAAGCCGATCAAGCGAGAGCATCTGCGAGTCGGTTCACAATGTTGTCGAACGCGGCGCTGATCCCGCCGCCCAGTGCTTTTGCGGCAACGGCCACGCCGACGCCAACCAGCGCAGCAATCAGGGCATACTCGATGGCAGTCACACCGTCTTCGTCAGCAAAAAAAGCTTGCACAGCGGTAGAGATCGTCTTCATAAAAAACTCCAATCAGTCTCCATTAAAAAAAAGCCCTCCGGACCGAAATCCGGAGGGCGAACGGGCCTAATTACGCGACAGCAGCAGCCAGTCGGGCGACGATGTTGTTAAACGCGGCGCTGATCCCGCTACCCAGTGCTTTTGCGGCAACCGCCACACCGACGCCAACCAGGGCAGCAATCAGGGCATACTCGATGGCAGTCACGCCATCTTCGTCAGCAAAGAAAGCCTGCACAGCGGTAGAGATCGTTTTCATGTAAAACTCCATATGGTGGTTTATAAGAACAACCCTGCAACGGCTGAAACTCCCTTGACTCTGCCAACTGCGCTTTGTCGTTTCCGCTGCAGTGAGTTCACTATAAAAGATGATGCCGCACGGCAAGTTGACTATAGGCAAGCTTTCCATGTGGAATCTATTTCCCATGGAAAACATTGATGCAGATCGTGTACGGCTGGATGCGTTGCCGGAAACGCCAAAAAACCCGGCGCAAATATTGCTCGGATAACAAAAAGGGATTATGCTGTTTCGCTTGCTCTTGGGAAATTCGGCGCGTGGCGCCACCCTCGGAGAAGCAGTGGCGGGTTGATTACATTTCTGAGAATGACATGGATTCCCTTCTGAGACACATGGTGGACATGACCGGCCACCGCGACCATGCGATGCTCGACATCTCCGTGGTCGCGGCAGTGCAGGAACTGGCCGCCGCCGCGCAAACGCGGGTGTTATCCATCTCCACGATCGGCGCATGCCAATACGTGCGTGTCCGTGCCAGCATCGGCACCGGCGGCGGCGCCCGCATCGAAGACCTGCATGATTTAAGCGCCCCCGGCCAGCCGATGGAGGACTTTCCGGAACTGGCGGCCTGCCTGGCGCGCCAGGAGACCAGCATCGAAGCCTGCGGTCCCGGCTGTACCCGCACCCTGTGGCTGCCGATCTGGTGCGGCGACAAGGCCGATACCTGCCTCGAAATCGTCGCGCGACGCCCCTTTCCCGCCGCCACCATCCACATGGTCGCCGGCATCGTCGGCGTGTATCGCAATTTCCAGAATCTGCTCGACTACAGCGAACGCGATTCGCTGACCGGCCTCCTCAACCGCAAGACCTTCGAAGACCAGCTCGCGCGCATGCTGCACTGCCCGCTCCGAGCTGGAACCGCCGCTGCCGGGCCTGCCGGAACGCCGCTGCAATCATGGGGAAGAACAAGGATGGCTGGCCGTGGTCGATGTCGACCATTTCAAGATGGTGAACGACACCTTCGGCCACTTGTATGGGGATGAAGTACTGATCCTGATCGCCAACCAGCTGCAGGCCTCGTTCCGTGCCCAGGACCGGGTGTTTCGCTTTGGCGGCGAGGAATTCGTGGTGTTATTGCGCTCGACGACGCTCGAACATGCGCACCGCATCATCGACCGCTTCCGCAGCAATGTCGAAGCCTATCAGTTCCCGCAAGTGGGACGGGTGACGGTGAGCGTCGGTTTCGTCAGCATCAGCCCCTACGATTCGCCGGTGGTCACGCTCGGCCATGCCGACCAGGCCCTGTATTACGCCAAGACCCACGGCCGCAACCAGGTTTGCCATTACAACGAACTGGTCGAGCGCGGGCTTCCTGCAGACGGTGACCTCGAACGACACCGCCGAATTCTTTTAACGCGCGCTCAGGGAACGAGCAGGAACTTGTTCGGATCGACGCGCCATTTGTCCGGCCGACTCGTGGCGCACGATCTTGTCGCCGCCGCCGAACCCGAGCGCGCGCGACAGGTCGAGCAGCTCCGGCCGGATGTACATCTGGCTCTTGGTATTGAAGAACACGTTGACCTTGGGCGTGAGCAGGTTGGTCTCGTGCGGTTCGACGACCACGCCCAGGCGCCCCGACTCCAGCATCACCATCGTGCCGACCGGATAAATGCCGACGCAGCGCATGAATTCCTGGGCCAGGCGCCGGATTGAAGTGGAACTTGCTCCACTCGTAGATCTTGCGCAGCGCGTCGGCCGCCGGCATGCCCTTGTGGTAGCTGCGGTCCGAGGTGATCGCGTCATACACGTCGACGATCGCCGCCATTTGCGCCAGTTCCGAAATCTCGCCTTCGTTCTGCATTTCCGGATAGCCGCTGCCGTCGCGCCGTTCGTGGTGGTGCAGGGTGATGTCGAGCGGGATCTGTCCGATTTCCGGCGTCTGGCGCAGGAGGTCGTAGCCGTCGCGCGGATGCTTCTTGATGATCGCGAATTCCTCGTCGGTCAGGCGCCCGGGCTTGTTCAGGATACTGTCCGGCACCAGCGCCTTGCCGGTATCGTGCAGCAAGCCGCCGATGCCGGCCTCGTAGATCGTTTCATCGTCCATGCCGCGCGAGCGGCAGAAGGCCACCAGCAGCGTGCAGACGCTGACCGAGTGCAGGAAGGTGTAGTCGTCCTTGGTCTTGATGCGCATCAGGCTGAGCAAGGCGCCGTTATTGCGCAGGATCGACTCGGTAATGCTGGTGCACGACAGGCGACACGTTTTCCATCTCGACCGCCTTGCCCAGGCGCGCGTCCTGCATCACCGTGCGCACCAGGTTGACCGCTTGCCTGCGGATGCCGACCGCGCGCTGCATCTCGTCGCCGAGGCTGGTGCGCATCGGCTTCACCGGTTTGCTGGCGATGGCCGTCACTTCGGCTTCGGTTTTGGCCTGGGCTTCGGCCAGCGTCGGCGCCGCGTCCACATCGAGGCCCTTCGAGCAGTCGATGACGACGTTGCGGATCCCGGCGCGGGTAATCTTGCGGATTTCGTCGTCGCTGGTGAGGACGAATTTGGCGCGCACGAAGGGATGTTCCATCCAGCCGCAGTCGAGGTCGTGGATGGCCATGCCCACGCGAAGCTGGGAGGAATCGATTTTCTTAAGCATTGCGATGGTCCAGCGATATGTTAATCTCCGCCACCTCGACGGACTAGCCAGTATAGCCTTTTCATTTCCGTACATAAACTTTTTGTCATTAATGTGTTGCAACTAGACACAAATTAGTTCTCCATGGAATTGCGCCAACTCCGTTATTTCGTCGCCATCGTCGACCACGGTTCGCTGTCGCGCGCGGCGCTGGTCCTGCACGTGGCGCAGCCGGCGCTGACCCAGCAGCTGCGCCAGCTCGAAGAAGAACTCGGCGCCCAGTTGCTGCACCGCTCCGCCCACGGCGTCCTCAGCACCGATGCCGGCAAGGTCTTCTATGAACACGCCCAGGCCATCCTGAAGCAGGTGGCGGACGCCCGCTCGGCCGTCACCCAGTCGACCACGCGTCCCTCCGGCAGCGTCAGCCTCGGCCTGCCGCACAGCATTTCCGGGGCGCTCGCCCTGCCCCTGCTCACCGCCGCCCGCGCCACCTACCCGGAAATCACCTTGCAACTGACCGAGGAAATCTCGGGCAGCCTGATCGAGCAATTGAAATCGGGACGCCTGAACCTGGCGGTACTGTTCGACGACGGCCAGCTCGGCGGCTTCGAAGCCATGCCCCTGGTCGACGAAGACCTGATGTATATCTGCCGCGCCGATTCGCCCACCAGGCCGCAGGGGCCGTCGATCACGCTCGGCGCGGCCTTGGGCAGCACCCTGATCCTGCCCGCCCAGCAGCATGGCGTGCGCCCGCTGATCGAGCAGGCTGCCGCAAGCGCCGGACTGGCGCTGACCAAACTGATCGAGATCAATTCGATCGCGATCCTGAAATCGGCCCTGCTGGCCGACATGGGTGCGACCCTGCTGCCGCTGGCGCCCTTGCGCGTCGAGATCGAAAGCGGCTTGCTGGCCGCCACGCCGATCGAGAATCCGCCGATCCGGCGCAGCGTCACGCTCTGCGCCTCGCGGAATATTCCGCTGACGAACGCGGCGGCGGCAATCAGAGCGCCTGGTGCGGCAAGTCACCGCAACGCTGTGCGCGAACGGCGGCTGGCCCGGTGCATGCTTGCGCTGAATACCTGCCATCATTTTTTCTTATACCCCTATCCGCATTCCCTATTTCCCCTGCTAGCGCCGCAGCCCCTACACTCCACGCGCCCGTATGCCGCCCACCGCGGCACCACCCCGCCGTTCAACCCCGCCTACCCGGCGCGGCGCAAGCGGCGGGATCCCTCGACTACCCATGGAGTTCGTATGCCTGACACCGTCGCGCCGCAAGCCGCGCAGGATGCCGTCCCGTCCCGCCTCACTACCGTCACCCTCGACGACAAATACACCGCGAAATCGGGCAACATCTTCCTGTCGGGGATCCAGGCCCTGGTGCGCCTGCCGATGATGCAGCGCGAGCGCGACGCTGCCGCCGGCCTGAATACCGCCGGCTTCGTCTCCGGCTACCGCGGCTCGCCGCTGGGCGGCCTCGACGAAACCCTGTGGAAAGCGAAGAACCACCTGGAAGCGAGCCATATCCAGTTCGTGCCGGGCGTGAACGAAGACCTGGCGGCGACCGCCGTCTGGGGCACGCAAACGGTCGACCTGATCGGCCCGACGAAATACGACGGCGTGTTCGCCATGTGGTACGGCAAGGGCCCGGGCGTCGACCGCTGCGGCGACGTCTTCAAACACATGAACCATGCGGGCACCGCGAAAAACGGCGGCGTGCTGCTGGTCGCCGGCGACGACCACGGCGCCTATTCGTCGACCCTGCCGCACCAGTCCGACCACATCTTCTCGGCCTGCATGATCCCGGTGCTCTACCCGTGCAACGTGCAGGAATACCTCGACCTCGGCGTGCACGGCTGGGCCATGTCGCGCTTCTCCGGCTGCGCCGTCGCGTTCAAAGCGCTGGCCGACACGGTCGAATCGAGCGCCTCGGTCGACGCCAATCCGCACCGCGTGCAAGTGAAACTGCCGCAGGATTTCACGATGCCCGAAGGCGGCCTGAATACGCGCCTGTCGTCGGTCCCGCTGGGCCAGCAGGCGCGCAATCAGGAAGCGCTGATGCAGGACTATAAAATCTACGCGGCGCTGGCCTATGCCCGCGAAAACAAGCTCAATCACACCACGATCGACAGCCCGAACGCCAAGCTCGGCATCATCGCCTCCGGCAAATCCTACCTCGACGTGCTGGAAGCGCTGGAAGAACTGGGCATCGACGAAACCATGGCCGCGAAAGTCGGCCTGCGCCTGTTCAAGGTCGCGATGATCTGGCCGCTGGAACCGGAAGGCGTGCGCGAATTCGCGCAGGGCCTGGACGAAATCCTGGTGGTCGAAGAAAAGCGGCAAGTCGTCGAATACCAATTGAAGGAACAGCTGTACAACTGGCGCGACGACGTGCGCCCCCACATCATCGGCAAGTTCGACGACAAGGGAGAGTGGGTCGCGCCGCGCGGCGACTGGCTGCTGCCGCCAAAAGCCGATTTCTCGGTGGCGCAAGTGGCGCGCGTGATCGCCGGCCGCATCGCGCGCCTGATCACGGACGAAACCACGCGTGACCTCATCAAGGCGCGCCTGGCCTTCCTCGACGCCAAGGACGCCGTCTTGCAGAAGGCGATCACCACGCCCTTCCGCCCCGCGTTTTACTGCTCCGGCTGCCCGCACAACACCTCGACCAAGGTGCCGGAAGGTTCCTTCGCGCTGGCCGGCATCGGCTGCCACGTGATGGCGACCTCGATCTACCCCGAGATGAACAAGCTGACCACCCACATGGGCGGAGAAGGCGCGCCCTGGATCGGCCAGGCCGCGTTCTCGCAAGTGCCGCACGTGTTCCAGAACCTGGGCGACGGCACCTATTTCCACTCCGGTTACCTGGCCGTGCGCGCGGCGGTGTCGGCCAAGGTCAACATCACCTACAAAATTCTGTACAACGACGCGGTCGCGATGACCGGCGGCCAGCCGGTCGACGGCCAGACCTCGGTGCCGATGATCGCCCAGCAGATGGCGGCCGAAGGCGTGAAACGCATCGCCCTCGTCACCGAAGATCTGTCGCGCTACGCCGACCGCTCTTCCCTGCCGGCCCTGGTCACCCTGCACGACCGCAAGGAGATGGACGCCATCCAGCGCGAACTGCGCGAGCTGCCGGGCGTGACCGTCATCATCTACGACCAGACCTGCGCCGCCGAAAAGCGCCGCCGCCGCAAGAAGGGCGAGTTCCCCGACCTGCCGAAACGCATGGTCATCAACGAAGCCGTCTGCGAAGGCTGCGGCGATTGCGGCATCCAGTCGAACTGCGTCTCGATCCTGCCGAAAGAGACCGACTTCGGCCGCAAGCGCACCATCGACCAGTCGTCCTGCAACAAGGATTATTCGTGCGCCAAGGGCTTCTGCCCGAGCTTCGTCACGGTCGAAGGCGGCACGCTGAAAAAGAGCAAGGCCGGCGTCAGCAAAGGCGACGTTGACGACGGCTGGGGCGCGCTGCCCGAGCCGGTGCTGCCGTCGATCGAGCACCCGTACAACATCCTGATCAACGGCATCGGCGGCACCGGCGTGATCACCGTCGGCGCGCTGATGGGCATGGCCGCGCACCTGGAAGCCAAGGGCGCCTCGGTGCTGGACATGACCGGCATGAGCCAGAAGAACGGTTCCGTCACCTCGCACGTGAAAATCGCGGCGTCGCCCGAGCGCCTGCGCGCCCAGCGCATCGCCACCGGCGAAGCGGACCTGGTGCTGGGCTGCGACATGCTGACCACCGGCGCCGCCGACGCGATTTCCAAGATGCGTCCGGGCCGCACGCTGGCCATCGTCAACCTGCACGAGCAGCCGACCGGCACCTTCGCCCAGAACGCCGACTGGCAGTTCCCGGCCGACGACGTGCGCGGCCTGATCGTGGAAGCGGTCGGCGGCGCGGACGGCGCCGACTTCGTCGATGCGACCAAGCTGGCCACCGCCCTGATGGGCGACTCGATCGCTACCAATTTGTTCCTGATGGGTTACGCCTGGCAGAAGGGCCGCATTCCACTGACCGAGGCGTCGCTGATGCGCGCCATCGAACTCAATGGCGTGGCGGTTGCCTCGAACAAGAAGAGCTTCCTGTGGGGCCGCCGCGCCGCGCTCGATTTCAAGCGCGTCGAAAAGGTCGCGACGCCATCCCAGGCCGTGCTGGTGCAGATGCCGCAAAGCCTGGACACCGTCATCAAGAAGCGCGTCGACACGCTGACCGCTTACCAGGATGCGTCCTACGCCGCCGTGTACAGCGCGCTGGTGGACAAGGTGCGCGCGGCCGAAACGGCGGCAGGCCTGGGCAACAAGCTGTCGATGGCGGTGGCGAAGTACTACTTCAAGCTGATGGCCTACAAGGACGAGTACGAAGTGGCGCGCCTGTACACCGACGGCCGCTTTATCGAGCAGGTGAAGTCCCAGTTCGAAGGCGATTTCAAGTTCAAGCTGAACCTGGCGCCGCCGCTGTTCGCGAAGAAGGACGCCAAGGGCCAACTGGTGAAAGCCGAATTCGGCCCGTGGATGCTGAAAGCGTTTACGGTGCTGGCGAAATTCAAGGGCCTGCGCGGCGGCGCCTTCGACGTCTTCGGGCATACCGCCGAGCGCAAGATGGAGCGCGCGCTGATCGTGGAATACCGTGCGATGATCGAGGCCTTGCTGCCGTCGCTGAATGGCGCTTCGTATGCCACCGCCGTCGAGCTGGCGAATTTGCCGGAACAGATCCGCGGCTTCGGGCACGTGAAGGAAAAGGCGGTTGAACAGTTCCGCGTGCGCAAGGCGGAGCTGCTGTCCGGCAACGTCATCAAACGCGCCGCGTAATTCGTAGGGCGGACGGCAATGTCGTCCGCCCTGCCGCATCCCGAACTTGACGTTAACGTTAACGTCATATACCGTACAAATCGACCCCGTCCGCTTCCGACCAGAAGGAACCCCATGAACGACATCACCACCGCCGCCAAGCTCGAGCTGCCGGAGCAGCCGAAGCTCGCCAACAAGGTCCGCTTCGTCACCGCCGCGTCGCTGTTCGACGGCCACGATGCCTCGATTAACATCATGCGCCGCATCCTGCAGTCGAACGGCGTCGAAGTCATCCACCTCGGCCACAACCGCTCGGTCGACGACGTCGTCACCGCGGCGCTGGCCGAAGACGTGCAAGGCATCGCCATCTCCAGCTACCAGGGCGGCCACGTCGAGTATTTCAAGTACATGATCGACCTGCTGCGCCAGCGCGGCGGCGCCCACATCAAGGTCTTCGGCGGCGGCGGCGGCGTGATCGTCGCGTCCGAAATCGAAGAACTGCATGCCTATGGCGTGACCCGCATCTTCAGCCCGGAAGACGGCCAGCGCATGGGCCTGGTGGGCATGATCCGCTCGATGATCGAGACCTGCGACATCGACCTCTCGCCGTACGCACCGACGGCGATCGAGCGCGCTGCAAAGCGGCGACATCGCCGAACGCCACCGTCCGCTGGCCCAGCTGATCACCGCGCTGGAAAACGGCAAGGTCGACCCGGAACTGCGCAAGCAGATCGTCGACGCGGCCGACACGTTAAAGGTGCCGGCGCTCGGCATCACGGGTACCGGCGGCGCCGGCAAATCCTCGCTGACCGACGAACTGATTCGCCGCATCCGCCTCGACCAGAGCGACGCGCTCAATATCGCCGTGATCTCGATCGACCCGTCGCGCCGCAAGTCGGGCGGCGCCCTGCTCGGCGACCGCATCCGCATGAACGCGATCGCTCCGTGGAATGGCGTCAGCCGCGTCTTCATGCGCTCGCTCGCCACGCGCGAAGCCGGTTCCGAGATTTCGCATGCGCTGCCGGACGTGATCGCCGCCTGCAAAGTCGCCGGCTTTGATTTGATCATCGTCGAGACCTCCGGCATCGGCCAGGGCGACGCGGCGATCGTGCCGCACGTCGACGCCTCGATGTACGTGATGACGCCGGAATTCGGCGCCGCCTCGCAGCTGGAAAAAATCGACATGCTCGATTTCGCCGACTTCATCGCCATCAACAAGTTCGACCGCAAGGGCGCGCAGGACGCGCTGCGCGACGTGGCGAAACAGTACCAGCGCAACCGCGAACTGTGGATCGCAGAGCCCGGACCAGATGCCGGTCTTCGGCACGCAAGCCTCGCGCTTCAACGACGATGGCGTGACCGCGCTGTACCACGGCCTGCTGCCGAAACTGGCCGAACTCGGCCTGCACCTCGCGCCGTCGAAGCTGGCCGTCCCGCCGCAAAAGCATTCGAGCGGCAAGAACGTGATCGTGCCGCCGGCGCGCGCGCGCTACCTGGCCGAAATCTCGGACACCGTGCGCGGCTACCACAAGAACACGGCGAAACAGGTGAAACTGGCGCGCGAGCGCCAGCAACTCAGCGAAACCAAGCGCATGCTGGCCGCCGCCAACCGCGAAGTGGTGCTCGACGACCTGATCACCGAGCGTGACAACGCGATGGAAGCCGGCGCCAAAAAACTGCTCGCCATGTGGCCCGACATGCAGGCCGCCTATGCCGGCGACGATTACGTCGTCAAAATCCGCGACAAGGAAATTCGCACCACTTTGGTGCAAAAAACCCTGTCCGGCACGTCGATCCGCAAGGTCGCGCTGCCGCGTTTCGAAGACCACGGCGAAGTGCTGCGCTTCCTGATGCTGGAAAACGTGCCGGGCTCCTTCCCGTTCACGGCCGGCGTGTTCGCCTTCAAACGCGAAGGCGAAGACCCGACCCGCATGTTCGCCGGCGAAGGCGATGCCTTCCGCACGAATAAACGGTTTAAATTGGTGTCGACCGGGATGGATGCGAAGCGCCTGTCGACGGCCTTCGATTCGGTCACGCTGTACGGCGCCGACCCTGCCCTGCGCCCCGACATCTACGGCAAAGTCGGCAACTCCGGCGTCTCGATCGCGACCCTCGACGACATGAAGGTGCTGTACGACGGTTTCGACTTGTGCAGCCCATCGACCTCGGTCTCGATGACGATCAACGGCCCGGCGCCGACCATCCTGGCGATGTTCATGAACACCGCCATCGACCAGCAGATCGACAAGTTCGTGGCCGACAACGGCCGCCAGCCGACCGCCGACGAAGCGCAGAAGATCAAGGAATGGGTGCTGGCCAACGTGCGCGGCACCGTGCAGGCCGACATCCTCAAGGAAGACCAGGGCCAGAACACCTGCATCTTCTCGACCGAGTTTTCGCTGAAGGTGATGGGCGACATCCAGGAGTATTTCGTGCACCACCAGGTGCGCAATTTTTACTCGGTGTCGATCTCGGGCTACCACATCGCCGAAGCCGGCGCGAACCCGATCTCGCAGCTGGCGTTCACGCTGTCGAACGGTTTTACGTTTGTCGAAGCCTACCTGGCGCGCGGCATGCACATCGACGACTTCGCACCCGAACCTGTCGTTCTTCTTCTCGAACGGCATGGACCCGGAATACACGGTGCTGGGCCGCGTCGCGCGCCGCATCTGGGCCGTCGCCATGCGCGACAAGTACGGCGCCAACGACCGCTCGCAGAAGCTGAAGTACCACATCCAGACCTCGGGCCGTTCGCTGCACGCGCAGGAAATCGATTTCAACGACATCCGCACCACGCTGCAGGCGCTGATCGCGATCTACGACAACTGCAACTCGCTGCACACCAACGCCTACGACGAAGCGATCACCACGCCGACCGACGAATCCGTGCGCCGCGCGCTGGCGATCCAGCTGATCATCAACCGCGAATGGGGCCTGGCCAAGAACGAGAACCCGAACCAGGGTTCCTTCATCATGGACGAACTGACCGACATGGTCGAAGAAGCCGTGCTGCAGGAATTCGAGCGCATCGCCGAACGCGGCGGCGTGCTGGGCGCGATGGAAACCGGCTACCAGCGCGGCAAGATCCAGGAAGAGTCGATGCTCTACGAGCACAAGAAGCACGACGGCTCGCTGCCGATCATCGGCGTCAACACCTTCCGCAACCCGAAAGGCGCCGAAGCCCCGGCGACGATCGAACTGGCCCGTTCGACCGACGACGAAAAGCAGTCGCAGCTGACGCGCCTGGACGCCTTCCACCAGCAGCACGCGAACGAGGCCCCGGCCGCGCTGGCGGCCCTGCAGCAAGCGGCGATCGACAACCTGAACGTGTTCGAGAAGCTGATGGACGCCGTGCGCGTCTGCTCGCTGGGGCAGATCACCACGGCGCTGTTCGAAGTGGGTGGGCAGTACCGCCGCAATATGTAAGACCTGCGCCGGCCGCCTTACCTCAATCCCTCCGCAAGGCCGCCTTGGCCTGCGGGGGGATTTGTTTTTGCGCGCTTCGGCGCCGCAATGCTGCGGTACATCAGGCGCTGGATGCCGGGAATTTTCAGGCCGGCGGCGAACATCAGGTCGCGCCACAGGCCATTGCTGTCGGCCTGGAAGCAAGGCGTCAGCGCGCGGCTGAGCAGCTGGTAGTTGCGCACGGCGCACAGGCGGCGCCTGGAATAGACCGCGGCGCCCGCAATCGCGCCGCGTTCGGCGACCGCATCGGCCAGCGCCAGTGCATCCTGCACGGCCAGGGTGCTGCCCAGGCCCAGCTGGGGACTCATCGCGTGCGCCGCGTCGCCGATCACGCAGACCGGGCCGTCCGCCAGCCGCCTGGCGCGCGCATGGTGGTAAGTCGCGAGGGTGAACTGGTCGTGGTCGACGATCTGGTCGACCACGGCGCCTGACTCCGGCCACAGCGCCAGCAATTCGTCCTTCCATTCCTGCAGCGGGCGCGCACGCCAGGCGGCGTAGTCGGCGCGCGGCAGGCTCCAGAACATCGACAGGCGCAGTTTATCTCCCACGCGCGCCGTCGGCATCAGCCCGAACATTTTGCGGGTGGCGTGGTAGCGCTGTTCGAGCAGGGCCTGGCCCGGCCAGTCGGCGACGTCGAACATCGCCCACAGCGCGCCCCAGCGGTAGACGGTGGACGCCACCGACAGCCCGACCTGGGCCGGCAAGGTGGACGCCGCGCCAT
Organism: uncultured beta proteobacterium; assembly: GCA_963729765.1. Classification (GTDB taxonomy): domain Bacteria; phylum Pseudomonadota; class Gammaproteobacteria; order Burkholderiales; family Burkholderiaceae_D; genus Telluria. The sequence continues at coordinate 291,123 of CAVSPL010000025.1, forward strand.
CGGCGATCGCGACCAGGTCGAAGGTGAAGGCGGTCGACGACGCGTGAACGGTGGCTTGCGCGCCCGCGACCGTGATGCGGTCGACGCCACTGCCATAGCGCACATGCACGCCCAGCGCCACTGCGGCATCGAGCAGCACCTGCGACAGCGCCGCCCGGCTCACGCCACGCGCCTCGGTTTCGTCGTAGGGAATGTCGACCAGCGTCCAGTTGCGGTGGCAGGTGCCGAGCAGGCGCGTGACGGGCACGCTGGCCGCGTGGAAGGCGGGGCCCACGCCGAGCGCCTCGAGGGCGGCGATGCCCTGCGGCTGGATCAGCAGGCCGGCGCCGAGCGGGCGCATGGCGGCATGCTTCTCGAAGACGGTGACGGCATGGCCGGCGCGGGCCAGGGCGATGGCGCTCGCCAGGCCGGCGGTGCCGGCCCCGACGATTCCGATCGTCAGCAGATTGCTATTTGGCATCATCGTGCCATTCTAGCCCTACTTATGCCGGCTGCGCCGCCGCCTCTGCCCTTTTGCTCCACCTGGCGGCGGAAGAAGAACAGGGTAATCAAGACCAGCGTGATCGGCACCAGCGTCAAATAAAACGCGAAGTGGCCGCTGAAATTGCCGAACACGTAGCCGGTGATGAAGGATCCGGTGGTGCCGCCCAGCGCCGAGAAGATGACCAATAATCCCGTCATGCTGGAGTGCTGGTTCTTCGGCAGGGAGCTGAGCATGACCGAATTGATGCCCGGGTAGATCGGCGCCATGAACAGGCCGATCAGCGGGAAGAGGAAGGTCGCCAGCGGCGCATTCGCCCAGGTGACGTTGGCGTCGATGGCGAGATCGCGCGTCAGCGGCAGGGCCAGCAGCACCATCGCCGCCATCCCGAGCACGCAGCCGTTCATCACCGTGTACCAGTGCACCTTGCGCATCACGACGCCGGCCGACAGGCGCCCGATCGCGAGGCAAGCGGCAAAGATGCTGGCCACCTGCACGCTCATCGCCGCCGGCAGTTTTAAGATTTCGTTGTTAAAGGTCGGCAGCCAGGTGCCGACGCTCTGCTCGATCAGCACGTAGAGGAAGGCGGTCAGCACGAACACGCACACCAGCGGCTTCAGGAACAGCTTGAACATCGCGCAGAAAATCGTCCCAGCGGCTGCGGCCGGCCGGCAGTTGGGCGTCGCTTTCGTCGAAGCGCGTCGTCGCCAGCAGGATGAAGGTGAAGACGCACAGGCCGCCCAGCACCCAGTACACCTGCAGCCAGCTCTGCGACTTCGGATTGTTCGAATCGATGAAGTGGGCGAACACCCAGTAGGCACTGAGCACGCCGACCATGAAGAAGCCCTCCAGCGTATTCATCAGGCCCGCGTGGTGCTTGCGATCGGTGGCGATCAGCCCCAGCGTCGAATACACCGACACTTTGACTAACGCAAACGCCACGCCCACGCACAGGAACAGCAGTTTCGCCGTCGCGAACGCCGGCGCCAGCGGCATCGCGACGCAGGCGGCGGTGACGATCGCCAGCGCGACCAGCATCGCATTCTTGTAGCCTAATCTCGGCAGGAAGGACGCGACCAGGAAGGACACCACGGCGATCGGCAAGTCCTTGAAGGCTTCCAGGATGCTGGCGCCCGATTTGCTCACGTCGTAGTTGTTGATGACTTGCAGGATCACCGTGCCCACGCTGTTGAGCAGGATCGCGAAGACGAAGTAGATCAGGAATAAGGCCAATAAAATACGCTGGTTTTTCACGCTGTCTCCGTTTTTATGATTGTGCGTGTCAGTAGTCGTCGAGGCGGAATGCGCTCAGGCTCGGGATCACCCGGTCGGCCTGGGTCAGCACCGCGGGATCGCCGACGCCGAGCGCGAACATGCCGGCCGACTTGATCGAGGCGACGCCGGCCACCGCATCCTCCACGCCCAGGCAGTCGCCCGGCGCCACACCCAGCGCGGCGGCCGCATTCAGGAAGATCTCCGGATGCGGCTTGCTGTTGGCGATCAGCGCGGCGTCGACGACGTAGTCGAAGCGGTCGCGAATGCCGAGGCGGTCGAGCACCGTGAACGCGTTCTTGCTGACCGAGGCGAGACCGATTTTCAGGCCCGCCGCGCGCACCGCCGCCAGCGCCTCGATCGCGCCCGGCAGCAGGTCGGCCTGGCTCATGGTCGCGATCAGTTCCACGTACTGCTTGTTTTTTCGATCCGCCAGCGCCAGCTTCTCGTCCATCGAATAGGTTTTCGGAGGAACCGGCCAGGATCAGGTTCAGGGAACCCATGCGATCGACGCCTTTTAGATTTTCGTTGAAGGCGTGATCGAAGTGCACGCCTTCCGATTCGGCCAGCGCTTTCCAGGCCAGGTAGTGGTAATGGGCGGTGTCGGTGATGACGCCGTCGAGATCGAAAATGACTGCTTTGAATCGGCTCATGCCTGTGTCTCCATCGGGATGCGCGCGCTCGGCGCCGCGCGGGTCAGGGCCAGCGGCTGGCCCAGGTGGGTAAATTCGAGCGCGTCGCCCGCGAGCAGCGTGTACTCGGCGGCGTCATTCGTGATGCGCACCTGCAGCTGGGCGCCGCGCAGCTGGATCTTGAACTGGTAGTGCTGCCATTGCTTCGGCAGCGTCGGCGCGAAGCGCAGCGCGCCATCCGAGACGCGCATGCCGGCAAAGCCGTAGGCCACGCCCATCCAGGTGCCGGCCATCGCCGCCGTGTGCACGCCGTAATGGGTATTGCCGTGGGTGTCGTCCAGGTCCAGGCGCGCCGTCTCCATGAAGTAGTCGTAGGCCTTGTCGTGGTAACCCACCTCGGAGGCGATGATGCTGAAGATGCAGGACGAGAGCGAGGAGTCGTGCGTGGTGACGGCTTCGTAGTAATCGAAGTCGCGCCGTTTATCGTGGATCGAAAACTCGTTCGACAGCAGCAGCAGCGCCAGCACCACGTCGGCCTGTTTACACACCTGGTGGCGGTAGATCACCATCGGGTGGTAGTTCAGCAGCAGCGGGTAGTTCTCTTTCGGCGTATTCGCGAAATCCCAGGCCTTTTTCGAGAGGAAGCTGTCGTCCTGTTCGTGGATGCCGAGCTTGCCGTCGTAGGGCAGGTACATGCGCGTGGCCGCATCGCGCCAGACGGCGATTTCGTCGATCGGTCACGCCGGTGATGCCGGCAACGCGCGCGAACTCGCCGGCGCGTTCGCGCGCCAGCTGGTCGGCCATGTCGGCGGCAAAGCGCAGGTGCATGCGCGCCATCGCATTCGTGTAGTAATTGTTGTTGACCAGCGCCGTGTATTCGTCCGGGCCGGTCACTTCGTTGATGCAGAAGCGCCCTTCGCGGTCATCGCTGCCGATGCCGATCCAGATGCGCGCCGTCTCCATCACGATTTCCAGGCCCGCCTGCGCCATGTAATCGAGGTCGCCGGTGGCCTCGTAATACGATTTGATCGAATACGCGATGTCGGCATTGATGTGGTACTGCGCGGTCCCGGCCGGGAAGTATGCCGAGCACTCGCCGCCGGCGATCGTGCGCCACGGGTACAGGGCGCCCTGTCGCATGCGCCATCTGGCGCGCGCGTTCGCGTGCCTGCGGCAGGCCGGCGTAGCGGTACTCCAGCAGCTTGCGTGCGATCTCCGGCTTCGAGTACAGGAAGAACGGGAAGATATAGATTTCGGTATCCCAGAAGTAGTGGCCTTCGTAGCCCTCTCCGGTCACGCCCTTGGCCGCGATATTGGTGCGCCCGTCGCGGCCCACCGATTGCAGCAGGTGGTATTCGTTGAAACGGATGCCTTGCTGGAGCGCGTCGTCGCCTGCGATCTCGACGTCGGCGCTGGCCCAGAAGTCGGCAAGAAAGGCCGCTTGCGAGGCGCACAGGGCTTCGAAGCCGGCCGCCTTGGCGCCGGCCAGCGTTTCGCGTGCCCGCGCCAGCAACTCTCCTTCCGGATAGTCGCGCGAGGAGTGGTAGCTGCCGTATTTGGTCAGGCGCAGGGACTGGCCTTCCACAGCCGCGCACACAAAGGTCTGGCCGACGCGCTGGCCTTCCTGCCATGCGTCGGCATCGACATCCCTCGACCGTGCGTGTCGATCGCGCTCACCAGCATGAAGCCGCTGTTGTGGGTGCGCTGCACGAGCGCCGAGAACGATGCGTCCTGTTCGTTCGACAGCGTGTGCAGGGCCGGGCCCGACACCGCCGAGCCGACGCGCGGATCGTCGCCCGCTTCCTGGTTTTTCACCGCGCCATCGATGAAGGATGTCAGCGTGATCGTGCCCGAGAAATTCAGCGGCGTGAGGGCGACCTCGATCGCGAACAGGTGTTTATTCGCCAGCGAGACCACGCGGCGGCTGCGCAAGGCGATGCGCTTGCCGCCGGGCGCGGTCCATTCCAGGGAACGCACCAGCACGCCGCTGCGCAGGTCGAGCATGCGCTCGTACGCGCCCAGCGAGCCGCGTGAGCGGATCGAAGCGTTCGCCGTCGATCTCGATCGCGACGCCTTTCGCGTTCGGCACATTCAGCATGAACTGGTTGGTCTTGGCCAGCGCCAAAGGCGGCTTCCGGATAGACGATCGGCTCGGATTCGTAAAAGCCATTCAGATAGGTGCCGTCGAGCGAGGTGCCGGCGGGGCCGGTATAGCCCTCTTCGCCGGTGCCGCGCAGGCCGATGTAGCCGTTACCGAGCGCGAACAGGGTCTCGCGCAGGAAGTGCGAGGCGGTGTCGAAACCGGTCTCGCGGATACACCACGGATCGAGCGGAAGGGTGGAAGGTGGGCTGTCGGATGGCTGCACGGCGAGTCCTCAAAACGGTGTGATGGTGGATCGAAGTCGAACAAGTCAGATATCCGCGCGTGCGGACACCGGTGTCAGGGGTGAATCGGATAATGAAAAATCAGGTCTGGCGCACGATCAGTCGGGTAGGCAGCACCTCGGAGGCGACCGGTTCGTCGTTCAGCAGCGCCAGCATCTTGCGTCCCAACAGGACGCCGCCGTCCCTTAAATCCTGGTGCACGCTGGTCAAGCGGCGGCACGAAACTGGCCGCGCCGGGCGTATCGTCGTAGCCGATGACCGACACCTGGTCGGGCACGCGCAGGCCGTGTTCGGCCAGGGCCCGGATCGCGCCCATGGCCAGCAAATCGCTGGCGGCGAACACGCCGTCGACGGCGTGTTCGCCCTTCTTTTTCAGGTAGCTGCTCATGCTCTCGAAGCCGGCCTCGAAGGTAAACGCCTTGGGGCGGGTGATGTGGACGATGCCGTTGCCGCGCATGGCCTCGATGAAGCCGGCGCAGCGGCTCTGGACTTCGGCGTGGTCGACGTCGCCCAGGAACACCAGCTTGCGGCGCCGCTGTTCAATAAAACGCGCCGCCGCGCTGGCGCCGCCGGCGATGTTGTCGCTGCCGACCACGACATACGATTCGGACGCTTCCGGCGCACCCCAGACGATCAGCGGCAGGCCGGCCTTCTGCAGTACCTTGACCGCCTCGCCGTGCGAGCCCTGGCCCAGCAGGATCATGCCGTCGGCGCCGCGCACCGGGGCGCTGTCGAGCAGTTGGCGTGACGTTAATACAACGGTGTAGCCGGCGGCCGTCAATTCTTCGGTGATGCCGCCCAGCAGTGCCAGCGGATACGGATCCGACATCGGCCGCCCTTTGACCGGCGTCATTTCGACGACGACCGCCACCGAATTGCTGCGTCCCATGCGCAGGTTGCGCGCGCTGATGTTCAGGCGATAGCCCTGCTCTTCGGCGATACGGCGCACTTTCTCGCGGGTCTTCTCCGTGACGAGCGGACTGTTGCGCAGCGCGCGCGATACCGTGATCGTGGAGACGCCGGCCAACGCGGCCAGGTCTTCCATCGTCATGCCGGCCTCGCTGCCGCGCTTTGAAATTTTGTTGGTCGCCATGGGGGATTCAGTCAGAAAAACAGCTCTGCGGCAAATTATGACAGATTTAAATGACAGCGAACCAGCGAAATGACATCGATAACAATTTTATTGACATCGATATCATTCCTTGTTTCAATGACACATATTGAGGAGTCCATGCACCGTGGGCCCGCCAATGCACCGGATGAGAGCACTGTGCGACGGCCGCAGAAGGTTCAGGAGACGGATTTTTGAACCATAATAAAGAGAGCAATCACATGAACCATTCCAAGCAGTTCGTGCTGTCCACGGTCGCACTGGCCGTCCTGACCCTGGTCAGCCAGGCCCAGGCCGCCGGCCAGGCGGCTCCGCAAGACACCGCGCCGTGACCCAGGAAATCCAGCAAGTCGTCGTCACCGGTACCGCGTCGGCCAGCGGCACCCGCAAGATCGACACCGCCTTCTCGATCACCACCGCCAGCGAAGAGCAGCTGAAAGCGGCCTCGCCGAGCAGCACCGCCGACGTATTGAAACTGGTGCCGGGCGTGTATGCCGAATCGACCGGCGGCCAGTCGGGCGCCAACGTCGAAGTGCGCGGCTTCCCGTCGGGCAGCGATTCGCCTTTCGTCTCGGTCCAATTGAACGGCAACCCGGTCTACCCGGTGCCGGTGCTGTCCTTCTTCGAGGGCACCTCGGCCTTCCGCCTGGACGACACGATCGAGCGCGTGGAAGTGCTGCGCGGCGGCCCGAGCACGATTTATTCGGTCGGCCAGCCTGGCGCGACCATGAACTTCATCCTGAAAAAGGGAGAAGACACGCCTGAACGCACGATCCGCCTGACCACCGGCACCGGCAACCTGCGCCGCGGCGACATCTTCCTCGGCGGCAAACTGGCCGAAGGCTGGTACGGCACCGTCGGCGGCTTCTACCGCCAGGGCCATGGCGTGCGCGATCCGCAATTCAAGGCCGACGATGGCGGCCAGATCACCGGCACCCTCACCCGCAAGCTCGATGGCGGCGAACTGACCGTCTACGTGCGCGCCACCAAAGAGAAAAACGCCTTCTATACCGGCGTGCCTCTCATTTCGAGCAACAACGGCCGCGACATCAGCGCATTCCCCGGCTTCGACCCGCTCACCGGCACCCTGATGAGCAACGAAATGCGCCACTTCACGATCGAAGCCGCGCCCGGTAAAACGCTCGAGCGCGACCTGGCCGACGGCCGCGGCATGAAGGCCGCCGTCTGGGGCGCGAACTACGAGCAGAAGGTCGGCGGCTGGGACGTGTCGAACAAGGCGAATTATTTCAAGGGCGACCTGAACACGATCTCGATGTTCACCGGCGACAATCCGCAAACGGCGCGCGACTACCTGGCCGCCGCCAACCGCAGCTACAACCCGACCGCCGCCACGGCGTCGGGCAGCATGACCTATGTCAACGGCGGCGGCGCCGTCGATCCGAACCAGCAAGTCGTGCAGGCCGGCCTCTGGTCGGTCGAGAAGCAACTGACCTCGTTCACGGACGAACTGCGCGTCAGCCGCGAAGTCTTCCCTGGCCATACGCTCACCGTCGGCGGCTACTACGCCAACTACAAGTCGGACGACGAGTGGTACCTGGGCAATGCCCACCTGATGACGGCCACCCCGAACGCACGCCTGATCAACGCCAGCCTGACCAACGGCACCATCGTGTCGCGCAACGGCACCTCGGGCAATGTCTTCTACGCGCCGGTCGCCCACTACAAGGGCAACAATCTCGCCCTGTTCCTGGCCGACGAGTGGAAGATCAGCGACAAGCTGCGCGTCGATGCCGGCCTGCGCCGCGAGCGCCAGAGCCTGGAAGGGTCGATCTCGAACCTGCGTTCGGGCGACACCGACAACAATCCGCTGACCGTCTACAACAACGGCACCTCGATCGCGACCGGCACCTACACGAACCTGGAACGCGACGACAGCGCCACCTCCTTCACCGTCGGCGGCCTGTATAAACTGACCAAGGATGCCAGCGTGTTCGTGCGCGCCAATAAGGGCCACACCTTCATCTATTTCGACGACCTGCGCAACGCCGGCACCCAGGCGGCAGTGAATGACCGCAACGGCGTGCCCAACCCGGAAGTGACCCAGTACGAGGCCGGCTTCAAGACGGCGAATTCGCTGTACAGCGCCTACATCAACGCGTTCTACACCGACTTCACCGGCATTTCGTTCCAGCAGATCACGACCAATGCGGTCCTGAACTCGGTCAGCGGCTCGCGCGGCCATGGCGTCGAATTCGAACTGGCGCTGCGTCCGATCAAGAACCTGCAACTGACCCTGACCGGCGACTACCAGAAATCGAAGTACCGCGACAATCCGGCCATCGTCGGCAAGGAAGTGCAGCGCCAGCCGAACCTGCAGTTCCGCTTCACGCCGAGCTACCGCATCCCGCTGGGCGACAATGAACTGAAACTGTACGGCACCTACACCCACATCGGCGACCGCTGGGCCGACCAGGCGAACCTGTCCTACCTGCCGTCCTACCAGACCGTCGACCTCGGCGCGCTGGCATCGATCGGCCGCAACTGGGAAGTGCGCGTGGCCGCGACCAATCTCACCAACGAACTGGGCCTCACCGAGGGCAATTCGCGCCTGACCGGCGCCCAGAGCAGCGGTCCGATCAACGCCCGTCCGATCTTCGGCCGTGCGGTGGAAGCCTCGCTGATGTACCGCTTCTAATAGATTAACGTCAGACCCGGTTTGGGAGCGGCTCTGCCGCTCCCTTTTTTTATGCGTGCTCTAGAATGAAAGCGTGACCGATACGGGAGCCCCGCATGCCGATCCAGCCGCAAGACCTTGCCGCCCTGATGCGCGAAGTCGAACTCGAGGACCCGATCGATTTCGCCGACCTGCCCTTCGCCGAAGACGATTTGCGGGCCCTGGTCGCCTCCCACCTGTGCGAGATGGCGGCGGCGATGGACAATTTCAGCACCGAAGACCGCCTGCTGACCCTGCTTGCGGTGTCGGCCAAGCTCGTGCTCGAGAATCTGGTCCTGCATGTTCAGTTGCTTCGACGCCACGGTTTACCGGTCGGCGACAACGTCGAGGCCCTCCTCAGCCGCCTGCGCAAGGGCGACGACACCCACGGCAACGAGCCTAGTTGCCTGGCTCCGCCAAACATGTGCAATTTGCAACCGATGTTTCCGCTGTGTGCATCTAGCAAGCCCTGCCTTAAGGTATGATCGCTGACTAGTAAATTCCGTCGGCACGCCCGTCGCGAAACGCCGTGCACACTTAAAGGAACCTTATGTCCCGCAATGCCAAGCTCAAACGCTCAGCCCTTCTTGTCTCAGCCATCGTCCTGCTGGGTACCGGACTTTCCGCCTGCAATCGCGACAAATCGAGCGCGGCCTTGCTGGCCGAAGCGAAGCAGTATCAACAGAAGGGCGACCGCAAGGCTGCCCTGATCCAGTTGAAAAATGCCGTGGCGCAGAGCCCCGAAGACGGCGAAGCGCGCATCGCGCTGGGCGCCTTGCAGCTCGAGCTGGGCGACATCCCGTCCGCCGACAAGGAAATCCGCAAGGCCGCCAGCCTGGGCATCAGCGCCGAGCGCACCATGCCGCTGCTGGCGCGCACGCTGCAGGCGCAAGGCAAGTTCAAGGAACTGCTCGACCAGATCACGCCGGAGAAGGCAAAGAACTCGGCGCCGCTGCTGGCGCTGCGCGGCGACGCCTTCATGGCCACGGGCGATGCCGCCCAGGCCAAGGCCAGCTATGAGCAGGCGCTCGCGCTGAACCCGAACTCGGGTGAAGCCCTGGTCGGCCTGGCGCGGCAAGCCATGGTGGCCAAGGACACGCGAAGGCGCCGGGCGCTACATCGCCGACGCCATGACGCGCGCACCCAAGGATCCGGAAGTGTGGATGTTCCAGGCGGCCATGCTGCAATCCCAGGGCAAGCGCGACGAAGCGCTGGCCGCCCTCGACAAGGTGCTGGCGCTCAAGCCCGAGCACCCGCACCGCCCATATCGAAAAGGCGTATATCGAAATCGGCCAGGGCAAGTACGACGCCGCCAAGGCCGACATCGACGCCGCCAACAAGACCAGCCCCGGCAACCTGCTGGCGGTGTATTCCCAGGCCCTGCTCGACTTCACCCAGGGCAAGAACGCCGCCGCGCGCGATTCGCTGCAAAAAGTCCTGCGCAGCGCGCCGGAACACATGCCGAGCATCCTGCTGGCCGGCGCGGTCGAGCTCGAGCTTGGTTCGCTCCAGCAGGCCGAAGTGCACCTGCGCAAATATCTGTCGAGCCGATCCGAACAACCTGTATGCGCGCAAGCTGCTGGCCCAGACCCAGCTGAAAGGCGCCAATCCGAACGACGCGGTGGCGACGCTGGAGCCGCTGCTGAAAGCGCCGACCCAGGACGCGCATCTGCTGGCGGTGGCGGGCGAATCGTACATGCAGGCACGCAAGTTCGACCAGGCCATCGTCTACTTCGAAAAGGCGATCGCGCTGGCGCCGAAAACGTCTGCCCTGTACACCTCGCTGGGACTGTCGCGCATCAGCGCCGGCCAGCAGGAACAAGGCGTGAGCGATCTGGAAAAAGCGGTGGCGCTCGATCCGAAATCGGCCCAGGCCGGCACCGCCCTGGCGCAGGTTCAACTGCGCCTGAAACACTATGACAAGGCACTGGCGGCGGCGCAAGCCCTCGAGCAGCAGCAGCCCGGCAGCGCCGACGTGCAGAACCTGAAAGGCGGCATTTATCTGGCCCAGGGCAACCGCGCGAATGCCCGCGCCGCCTTCGACAAGGCGGTGTCGCTGCAGCCGACCTTCCTGCCGGCAGTGGGTAACCTGGCCCAGCTCGACGTGCAGGACGGGAAACCCGAGGCCGCCAAGCAACGCTTGGAGGCGGTGCTGGCCAAGGACCCAAGAACCTGGGCGCCATGACGGCACTGGCCGAGCTGGCGATCGCGCAGAAGCGTCCCGACGAGGCCACGAGCTGGCTCGAGAAGGCGCAATGCGGCCAGTCCGGACGCGATCGCGCCGGCACTGCGCCTGGGCTGCGCATTACCTGCGCACCAAGCAGCCGCAGAAGTCGCTGACGCTGGCACGCAAATACCAGACCGCGCACGCCACCAATCCCGAACTGCTCGACATGCTGGGGCAGTCGCAGATGGCCACAGGCGACAATACGGGCGCCCTCGAGACTTACAGCAAACTCGTCAACGTGACGCCGAAGTCGCCGCAGGCGCAGATGCGCCTGGCCGCCGTTCACGAGCAGATGAAGAACGAGCGCGGCGCCGCCGACAGCCTCAAGCGCGCGGCCGAGCTGCAGCCGGGCTTCGTACCGGCGCGCGCCGCCCAGATCCAGATGGCGATCCGCCAGGGCAAGGTCGACGAGGCGCTGGCGATCGCACGCGAGCTGCAGAAAGAGCAGTCCGAAATCGGCCGTCGGCTACCTGTTCGAAGGCGACATCCTGGCGAGCCAGAAGAAATTCGCGCAGGCGGTGCCTGTCCTTCCAGCGCGCGGCGCAGCTGGCCGACAGCGGCCCGGTGCTGATCAAGCTGGCGCAGGCGATGAAACAGGCCGGCCGCGAGAAGGATGTCATGCCGCTGCTGGCCGACTGGCAGAAACGCCATCCGAACGACGGCCTGGTCGCGATGTACATCGCCGAAACGCATCTGGCGAACAAGCAGTACAAGCCTGCGATCGCCCTGCTTGAAGGCATCGTCAAACAAAATCCAGGCAATCCGAGCGCCCTGAACAACCTGGCCTGGGCCTATCAGCAGGAAAAGGATCCACGCGCACTGGCGACTGCCGAACAGGCGCTCAAAAGCGCCGCCGACAATCCGGCCGTGATGGATACGCTGGGCTGGATGCTGGTGGAACAGGGCAATACCGCACGCGGCGTGCCGCTGCTCCAGAAAGCGGTGGCCAAGGCGCCGGACGCAGCCGAAATCCGCTATCACCTGGCCGTCGGCCTGAACAAGGCGGGCGACAAGACGGGTGCGCGCAAGGAACTTGATACGTTACTTGCAAAAAATAAGTCTTTTGCGCAACTCGAGGAAGCGAGAGCGTTGCTGAAGCTGCTATAAGTGGTTAATATGAAGTAACTATAAAATCGGGAAACGGGCGCTTTTTCCAGTCAGTCGAAAAGCGCGCGTGACGTCCAAAACCGCAGGGTCCGCCATAAAAACCAGGACGCGGACTCTGATACGAGGGATTCCTGCGATGAGCACCACAGAAGCACTGAATGATCCGGAAGACGCTACCGAAGAGCCCGTATCGAACGCTCATGTTTTAAGCGAACCGGATAATATAGCGCACTCTGAACTAGAGGAAGTTATCGTGAACCAAGATTCATATGGAATCCGGCTTACCGATACTGCGAAAGGGCGTAACTCGGCCAGCATGCTGATCAACAAGATGTATGCCTGGCGCGGCTATGCAGGAACCCACCAGTTTATCTGACGATCCCGAATCGCATCACGCTGACCGCGACCGACAAGGGCGAGGTGGTCGGCACCCTTACGCTCGGCATCGATTCGCCGGTCGGCCTGATGGCCGACCAAATTTTCAAGGACGAACTGGACAAGCACCGCGCCGGCGGCGCCACGCCTGTGCGAATTCACCAAGCTGGCGTTCGATCCGACGGTGCGCTCGAAAACCTCGCTGGCCAACCTGTTCCACCTGGCCGTGATCTACGCGCGCGACATCCACCATTGCACCGATATCGTCATCGAGGTCAATCCGCGCCACCGCCGCTTCTACGAGCACATGCTGGGATTCGTGCGCGAGGGCGAGCTGAAGACCAATCCGCGCGTGAACGCGCCGGCCTACCTGCTGCGCGTCAACCTGGAATACGTCACCGAACAAATCCAGAAGCATGGCGGCACCTTCAGCACGGCGCTCACCGAACGCTCGTTCTACCCGTATTTCTTCTCTCCACGCGAAGAGCAGGGCATCATCAACCGCCTGCTGCGCATCGACGAACAGCAGATCGCGTAATGCGCGTGACGGCGGCGCCCGGCTCGCCACTGCTGTTCTCTTCACTCCACCGACTTCCCGATGACCGATTCATTCCGCTACGAGCAGGCGTTTTCCCGCAATATTGGCTGGGTCACCCCGGATGAACAGACGCATCCTGCGCGGCAAGCGCGTCGCCATCGCCGGCGGCGGCGGCGTCGGCGGCGTGCATCTGCTGACGCTGGCGCGGCTCGGCGTCAGCTCCTTCCACATCGCCGATTTCGACACCTTCGACATCGCCAATTTCAATCGCCAGGTCGGCGCCATGATGTCGACCGATGGGCGAGCCGAAGGCCGAAGTCACTGGCGCGCATGGCGCGCGACATCAATCCCGAAATCGACATCAAGATTTTTCCGGACGGCATCAACGAGGACAATCTGCCGGAGTTCCTGGACGGCGTCGACCTGTACGTCGACGCGCTCGATTTCTTTGCCTTCGATATCCGCCAGCAAACCTTCGCCCTGTGCGCCGAGCTCGGCATTCCCGCGACCACCGCGGCGCCGCTGGGCATGGGCGCCGCCCTGCTCAACTTCATGCCGGGCAAGATGACGTTCGAAGAATACTTCCAGTGGGGTGACCTGCCCGAGGAACGACAAGGCGATCCGCTTCGTGGTCGGGCTGGCGCCGGCCGGGCTGCACCGGCCCTACCTGGTGGTGCCGTCCGCGGTCAATTTCCACGAACGGCGCGGCCCGTCGACCTTCATGGCCTGCCAGCTGTGCGCCGGCATCGTCGCCACCGAAGCGCTCAAGATCCTGCTCGGGCGCGGCGACGTGCATGGCCGCGCCGCGCGGCATGCAGTTCGACGCCTACCGCAACAAGCTGGCGCACACCTGGCGTCCGGGCGGCAACCGCCACCCGATCCAGCGCCTGGCGATCGCCATCGGCAAGCGCCAGTTCGCCAAGGCCGCCGCCTAGGCGCCTCAGGCCGTGCTGCGGTCCGTGAACACGGCCGCCAGCGGCAGGCGGCGCGAGCGCACCGCCGCCTTCTTCGGGTAGCCCAGGCGCAGGATCATGTGCAGGGTCTGGCCCGGCGCCAGCGCCAGCAGCTGCGTCAGGTCGCGCTCGATGGCGCCGATTTGCCCCTCGAAACCCTGCGCCAGGGTGCCGTTGTGCAGGCGCTGCAGCTGGTCCGTCACCACATAATACGGATGCACGGCGATGCCTTCCAGGTTACACGCGGTCCAGACCCGCGCCAGCAGGCGCGCCGGCGTCGATCACGCCGCGCGCATCGCCCGCGCCGCTCAGGCACAGCAGGGCCGGCGCGGCGCCGACAGCAGGCCCACTTCCGAGCGCGCCAGCAGTTTATAGGCGCCGATCCGGTTCAGCGCGCGCATGCGCGGCCAGTCCGAAATGAAGTTCATCAGCGCGCGCCCACCCGGCGGCAGGCCCAGGCTGTTCATGTCGAGGCCATCGCCGGCGGCGACCTGCGGCCGGCGTATGGCGCAAGCTGCCGAACAGCCAGTGGTGCAGCGCTTCGTTGCAAAAGCGCGCTTCCGAGGCCAATCGGACCATCCGCACCAGCGGCGCCCTGCCCGCTCCCTCGAACACCGTGATCCGGTTATCGCCTTCGCGCTCGGCGCCCAGGCGCGCCACCAGCGCGCGCGGCAGCGCATCGCGCTTGAACGGGTTGCGGTTCGTATGGCGCTCGGCCGGCCCGCGCGGCGCCGTGAAGGCGGCGGGAATGCTGGAGCAGCGCCAGGCTGCCATACGGCTGCGACGTCGGCGGTCCAGGTCCACTGCCCGCTCACGCCGTTGGCGGCCAGCGCCGCGTCCAGGTTGTACGCGAGCGCGCCAATGCCGAGCAAGGTGGCGTGGCTGTGCGCATTAAACACATTGGTGGCGCTGTGGCGCTCGGCGTAGCCGACCTCGAGCTGGCGGCCGGTCCAGGTCATCTGGAAGGCCTGCGCATTGTCGGGGGTCGGCGCCAGCGCGCCGGTGGCCGCCAGTTGGGCAATGAAAGTGGGTGTCATGCGATCCTGGATAAGTTGACTATGGCCAACAGACTATCACGGCTGGTCCCGCCTGCGATGGCGCCCTAAACGAAAAAACCCGTCGCGAGGACGGGTTCTTTCATCGATACGCGCCTGAGGCGCGCATGGAGTGATTACTTCTGGCGACGACGACGTGCGCTCGCGCCCAGGCCCAGCAGGCCGAGGCCCAGCAGAGCAACCGAGGTTGGCTCAGGGACGTCGAAGCGTGGTCACGCCGCCGGCGTTGATGGCGATGGTGCCGTCAGCATTGATGACTGCGCCGCCGGTTGGGTTGTTGAAACCGTTGAACGACATGTTGAAGAACGGGTTCGGTGCGGTGAAGTACAGCTTGCCGGCGTCGGTCAGGGCGAACGTGGTGTTCGCGTTCAGTGCTGCGCCAGCCGACGGTGTTGAAGGCTGCAACGCCACGCACCAGCGAGCCGGAGCCGATCAGGACGTCGTCGCTGCGCCGACTTCGGTCACGCTGGCTTCGGTACCGACGCCGTTGGCAGCGGTGCCAGCTGCGACGAAAATGTTGTCGCGGTCACGGTCAGCGTACATCTGAAGGTCAGCGAGGTCAGGACGTTTTCTGGCGAACCGAAGATGTCGGTCAGCGTGAACAGGACATACAGGCCATAGCCTGCGTCGCTGTCGAAGAAGACGCTGCTGGTTGTTCGTATCGAGGAAGTAGCCGTAGTTGATGTAGCCCTGGCCGATGTGGCCGGTTGCGGTCGAGTGCAGCAGTTCCGACGAGTTGCCGGTGATCGAAGTGGCCTGGAACGACGCGCCGGTTTCGCCTGGCAGGCCGCTTGGGGTCACGGTGAAGGTGACATGCAGCGCTAGCCGAAGCCATGCCCAGTGCAAGAGCGGCGCCAGCGATTGCGATTGCGATTTGTTTTTTGAACATGATGTAATTCTCCAGAGTATTGCGTTGTAAGTTATCTGATGCGCCTTAAACCGCATGAGACGGTTCTGCTCCTTGTATAAGCAGTAACCGTGCCAGCATGCTTACTCTGTTTAAAATCAATGACTTAGCGCAATACGTTAAAGCTCAACTAGTCGAAGTGTAAAAATTTCCGACAGATATTTATGCCAGTTCATGCTTTGGCGAAACAAATGCTTTGTGCCATAAATGGCGGCTCAGCATGAGCGGCGGCATGCGCAGCCAGTTGCCGCGGATGTACAACAAAAACCGTGCGCTCGCGCTCAGGCGGTCGCTGCAGCTGGCATGGGCCGGCAGCAGTGCGCGCTGGAACAGCGCATCCATCAGGGCCAGCAAGACGGCGTTCGGGGCGGCGCCGGCGATCGCCGCCAGCGTCGCCGGCGGCACGCCGGTGTCGAACAGCCACTGCGTGTAGCGCAAGGCGTAAAACAAGGGGCCGCGCCAGTTCCAGTTCGTGCGCGCGCCGCGGCAAGCGCTTCCCAGAAACCGGGCGTGGCGCCGAAATGCTGCAACAGGCGATGCAGGTCGAGCAGGTCGCGCAAGCCCTTGTCGAACTCGCCGTCATAGAACAGGTGCACGGCGCTGTGCAGCACCATGTCCACCGGCGCCAGCGTGTGCACGTCCGGCATGCCGGGCAGCGGGCGGGCGGCGGCGCGCAACTTGTCCGGGTCGGGCCGCACGGCCGCCGTCTCGGGCAGGATGGCGTGGTGGACGTCGATCACGCTCTGGCGGTGCATGTGCTGCATGGGCGGCAGTTCGTGCATCCACTGGCGGTAATAGCGCTGGTCGTAGTCGTCGAGCTTGCTTGCCGCCCAGCCATGCAGGATCAGCACGCCTTCGACCTCGGCCAGGCGCGCCTTCGGCACCAGGATGTCGATATCGGAAAACAGCCGGCCCGCACCCGGCGGCAAGCCGGCGATCAGGTAGGCCGCTCCCTTGAGCAGGATCAGCGGCACACCGGCTTCGGCCAGCGCGGCGCCGATGCTGGCGACTTCGAAGCACACGGCCTGGCGGTGCCGTTCGCCGAGCGCGCGCGCCCACAGCAGATGTTCGCGCGGCTGCGCCGGAATCTGCGCCAGCAGGCCGCCCTCCTCGGCCAGGTAATACAGGCTGACGGTCACATTGGCGGCGGTCGCCTGGCGCAGCAGCAAGTCCCAGTCCGGCAGGTTCAGGCCGGCCATGGTGGCCGGCGCGCGCAGCACGCGCACCAGGAGCGGCAAGCGCTTTCACGCGGCACCGTCCGCCAGTTGCGCGAACACGGCGATGGCGTCGTCCAGGGCGCTGTAGCTGAAGTCGAAGGTGCGTCGCCGTTTCCATCAGGCCGCCGACGGCCTTGAAACCGTCGGCGCCGAGCAGGCTGTAATTAAAAGCGTTCTCGGCCACGCGCAGGAAGGCGCGCGTGCGCGCCACCGGGAGCAAGCTGGGCGCGGCGCCTGCCACATACTGGGGAAAGACGATCCAGGCCGGGCGCGCCGTCTCGCCGGCGCGCGCGCACGCTGTCGGCCGGCGCGCGCATGTGCGCGATGGTGCCCTTGGCGGTGTCGGCCACCGGCCGGCTGAACACGGTGCCGGGGGCATACTGCCGGATCAGGTCGATCGAGCCGTTTTTCAGGCTGATCGGGCGCGGCGAAGGCAGGACCAGCCCGTCGTCGAGGCGGATCAGGGTCAGTTCATCGGAGAGCAGGCGCCAGCCGCGGCTGACCAGGGCGGCGCACAGGGTGCTTTTGCCCGAACCGGGCGGCGCCGGCAGGATCGCGGCGCGGCCGTTCTTTTCCACCACGGCCGCATGGATGATCAGGTAACGGTGGGCGCGGCCCGACACGCACCAGTTCAATGCCCATTCGAACATCGAGAACGCCTGGGTCAAGGGCAGGGGCTGGAATGGACGCAGGCCGTCGTGGTCGAACTGCACCTGCGGCCGCAGCCAGCGGCGCAGGCCGCCGACCGGCGCCAGGTTCAGGTAGAAATCGGCGAAATCGTCGTCGCCGCGCAAGGGATAGTCGCCGTACAACAGGGCCAGCCCGTCGGCGACGTGGCCGATCGGGCTGGTCACGCAGGCGACGAAGGCGCCGGTCTGCAGGCGCACGCCGCCCTGCGCCAGCCGCTTGCGCAGTTCTCGTGGAGACAGCGAGGACAGCGTCAGCATGGCAGGTACTCGACCAGGCGACAACTGTTCGAGATCGAGCAGGAGGGATTCGGCCGTCGTCGGCATCGAGCCGCAGGCCAGCGCCAGCGCGCCATGGCTGGCGGGCGCGGCCTGCAGGCGCTCCAGCAGCGTGCAGGCGGCAGCGGTCAACAGATGGGTATCGCCGGAGAGGTCGTTATACAGCACATACTCGCCATCCCAGCCATAGCGCAGCAGCGCCTGGCCAGGGGTCAAACGCCACACGGGAAAACCGAAGTCAGGTGCTGCACCGACGTCTTTCGTGCCGGTGATCAGTAACGCCGGTATAGCCAACCATGGTGCTCTTGAGATAATTGACGATCTCTCGTGCCATTCCATGCCTTGGCGCCGGCGTTCGGCGTGTAATGACAGCTTCTGGGTGTATTCGTTCCAGATCTGGAAGACTTTTGCTTCGGTCAAGACCGGCGTGGTACCGGCACGCGCATTCAGCAGGGCGGCAACGATGTACTTGGCGACCTCGTTACGGTCCTTGCTGCCGCACTCGCCGGACCACGATCTGGTACAGGGTGTACAGTCCTTCGGGCGATGGT
This sequence comes from uncultured beta proteobacterium, assembly GCA_963729765.1. Taxonomy (GTDB): domain Bacteria; phylum Pseudomonadota; class Gammaproteobacteria; order Burkholderiales; family Burkholderiaceae_D; genus Telluria. The sequence goes on from CAVSPL010000025.1 coordinate 309,573, forward strand.
ATTCGCCGTGCAAGCGAAGACGCGGTAGAACTGCTTGGTATAATCGGTCCTGGCCGTAGGCATACCATTTGGCTCTTGTTGGCGCACCAGTCGACCGGCTTGGCGCCGTAGCACCAGGTGGCCTTCGGATGGTTGCTGGCCCAGGTTCCGGACAGGAAGCCGGAAGGCGGGCGGCAAACGGTCGTGGCCATGCCGGGCTGGCTGGCAAGGGTCATGATGACGCCGGACGCACCCAGGCCTGCGCGGCCAAAGCGGCGGCGTGCAGCACCCTGCGGGCTCAAGCCCGGCGGGGTCTGCTGCGCGCTGTCCGGCGTGCTTGGCGGCAGTGCATGTTGGTCTTCGTTCGACACGTTATTCCGATCCTTCAAAAGTGTTCGCGCCCGCTTCCCACAGCGAGAATTTCGGTAATTTACACTAAGCAAATTTTGTACCAGAAAAACCCGGCTGAAAATTTATCGTTTCGATTCAGCAGTTTAACGCAGTTCAAGCGGAAAAATAAAAAAATTTCCGCTTGGAATGCGCTTTTGCTGTAAGAAAAATCGACAGCGTTGCGGGCCGCGCCACTTCGAACTTATCAGAAGAAACTTTCTGGAATCACCAGCACATCGCCCGGGCGCATCGGCATGTTGGCCGAGATGTCGCCATCCTTGATCAGGTCGTCGAGGCGCACATTCAGTTTCTGCTGGCGGCCGTCGATGGTGCGGATGACGCTGGCCCGGTTACCCGAGGCAAATTCGGTCACGCCGCCGACGGCGATCAGCACGTCCATCAAGGTCATGTTACGCCGATACGACAGTGCCTGCGGCTTGGCGGCCTGGCCAATGACGCGGATCTGTTCGCTGTAGTTGCCGACGAAGCCGGTCACGATGACGGTGACGACGGGTTGCTGGATGAATTTGGCGAGCGCTTTTTCGATGTCGCGCGCCAGTTCGGTCGAGGTCTTGCCGGCAGCGGGCAGGTCTTCGACCAGCGGGGTCGTGATCTTGCCGTCCGGACGCACCGGCACCGACATCGAGACTTCCGGATTGCGCCAGACGTTGATGCTGATCCCATCCCCAGGGCCGATCAGGTAATCCGGGTTCAAGACTTCCGCCGGCAGGGCCGGCGGCGGCATGCGGGTGGCGCATCCGCCCAGTGCCAGCGCGCAGGCCGCGGCCAATGCGCAGGCGCCGCGCTGCAGCAGCTTCGTGTTTTTATCGCTCACGTTAAATCCCTTCCAGCACCGTCAAAAAAGTTTGTATTTCGCCATCAAATTGGCGTGGCGTATTCTATACCATATGCTTTGCGAAACAGGCGCGCACGCAAGTTTTTCCATCTGATCACTTCGCCTGTCACTTCTTTCGCAACAGCTCCTGGACGTAGCTGACCGGCACCGCATAGGTGATGCCGCTGGGGCTGGTGATCGCACTTTCCTTCAAGCCCTTGACGAACACCATATTAATAACACCGAGTACCTCGCCCGTGTCGGGATCGTACACCGGACTGCCGCTATTGCCGGGATACGCCGTGCCGTCGAGCTGAAAGATACGGAACGGCGCCCGCTGCAGCTGGGTGATGGCGCGCGCATCCAGCCCGCGCGAACTCAGCGACGGCATGACCACCGGCGTGATGGCCGACAGCATGGCGCGGTGCGTGACCCGGTTCAGGCCCAGGATCATCCCCAGCGGGAAACCGGTGAAGGCCAGGTTCTGCCCCTCCTGGGCGGCTGCCGAATCGCCCAGGCGCAGTGCCGGCATCGGCGCGCCGGACAGGCGCAGGTGCGCCAGGTCGTGCTGGCGATCCCGGGTCACCAGCTCGGCCGGCCGGAAACTGATGGCATCGGCCTCGCCCGTGACCACGCCCAGCTGCTCGAGCTTTTCGCTGTCGAGCAATTCGGGCACCACATGGGCATTCGTGATCACGGACAGGCCGTCGCCCGTGACAAAACCCGTGCCGACGAAGCGGATCGCCGGACTGCGGGTCTTTTGATAGGTACCGATCCCGACAATCGACGGCTTCACGGCGGCGACCGTTTTCTCATGTCGGCCGCCCGGCCTGCCCTGCCCCGAGGGCGAGCAACACGCATGCGGCCCGGCAGGCCAGCCTGCGCTGATACGACAACTTCCGATGCATCAAATCAACCTCACTATCCACAGGTAAACATTTAGGAATTTCGCATAGGAATCAACCGTGCACCCCTTTTGCATTTTAGACATTACAATATGTGCGTCCATTTCCGGGACAGTAGCACGACCGGCGTCGTGCAGGCGACCATTTAAAGGGATCGCCGGCAAGATCCAAGTTTAATTAGCGGAAATTTGTCGTTCATGAATGCAATTGTGTTTTTTGAGCAACAAAATCGGCATTTTCTGCGAATTTGTCTCGAAATCTGGGGTTTCTTCTAGGAATATGTGTTGTAATCCCAGAACGATTGTGACGTAGAGCGACGATTTTCCAACACGCAATTGCAAATGCATAGAGTACAAGCGATGATGCGTACTCTTTGATGTAGAACAAACCGCCGGCATGTGTCTGAGGCGGTCTTTAAACGGCGAGACAGACCCCATGGCAGAACTAACGGCCTTAATCATTTCCTTCTTCAAAGCGATCGGCAAATACCGCTGGCACGCTGTGGCCATCGCATGGATCGTGGCCGTCATCGGCTGGGCGGTCGTATTGCGCATGCCGAACGAATACCAGGCCTCGGCCCGGGTCTATGTCGACACCCAGAACATGCTCAAACCGCTGCTGTCGGGCATGACGACCATGCCCAACCTCGAGCAGCAGGTCATGTTCATGCGGCGCACCCTGATCAGCCGTCCGAACGTCGAGCGCGTCATGCGCATGGTCGACCTCGACGTCAAGGCCAAGGACCCGCGCGAGCACGAAGAAATGGTCGATCTGCTGATGAAGCAGATCACGATCGCCGGCACCGAACGCGACGACATCTATACGATCAGCTACACCGCGCCGAACCCGAAGCTGGGCCGCGACGTGGTGCAGTCGCTGCTGACGATCTTCGTCGAAGGCAGCTTCGGCGGCAAGAAACAGGATTCCGACAAGGCGGTCCAGTTCATCGACGACCAGATCAAGACCTACGAGGAAAAGCTGACCGCGGCCGAGAACTCGCTCAAGGAATTCAAGATCCGCCACAACGGCGTCCTGCCGCGCACCGGCGGCGGCGACTTCGGCGGCCAGATGGCCAGCAACAGCGATGCGCTGATGCAGGCGCGCCTCGAACTGGCCGAGGCCGAGCAGGCGCGCAATACCTTGCGCCGCCAGATTTCGGGCGACGTGCGTCCCGGCGCCAAGGGCGGCGCGATCGTGGCCAATCCGGAACTCGATGCCCGTATCGCCGAGGTCAACAAGAGCCTCGACGCGCTGCGCATGCAATACACCGAGCAGCACCCGGACATCGTCGCCGGCCGCCGCCTGCTCGCGCAACTGCAGGAACGCAAGCGCGAAGAAGCCAAGTCGCCGAAACGCAGCAGCGATCCGGGCGCCGGCTACAGCCCGATGCTGCAGCAGATGAACGTGGCCCTGTCGGAAGCCGAAGCGCGCGTCGCCTCGCTGCGTGCCCGCGTCAACGAATACGTGGCGCGCGAGGCCGCATGCGGGCCCAGAGCGTGCAGGCGCCCGAGATCGAAGCCCAGCTCTCGCAGCTCAACCGCGATTACGAAGTCAACAAGGAAAACTACCAGAAGCTCGTTGCCAGCCGCGAATCGGCCAAGCTGTCGGGCGACCTGTCCTCGGCGACCGACATGCTGACCTTCCGCGTGATCGATCCGCCGACCGCGCCCGACACGCCGAGCGGCCCGCACCGCCTGCGCCTGTTCTCGCTGGTGTTCGTCGGCGCCTTGCTCGCCGGCCTGGGCGCCGCCTTCCTGATGAGCCAGTTCCGTCCGACTTTCCTGAACCAGTCCACCCTGCGCGAAGTGGCCGGCGTCCCGGTCATCGGCGCGATCACCATGAACTGGACCGAAGAGCAGAAGGTCGCCGCAAGCGCCGCCTGTATGCCGTCGGCGCCGCCGTGCTGGTGCTGTTCGGTATGTATGGCGCCGGCGTGGCCGCCATGCTGGTTCGACCAACGCTGTAACGCGACGATACGCAAGGAGCACACGTGAGCATTATTGAAAGAGCAGCAAAGCGGATCGACGAGGCGCGCGGCGCCGCAGCACCGGCCACCGGCGTGACGCCGGAAAGCGCGGTCGTGCGCACCCCGGCGCCGGTGGCCTTCGCCCCGGTGCCGCCCGGTCCTGCCGCCGGTCGCCGCGACCGCGCCGGCCCCCTCCACACCGACATCGAGCCGGTCGCCGCCGAGCGCCGAAACAGAGCGCGAACCGGGTCGAGCTCGACCTGGTACGCATGCGCCAGCTCGGCCTGGTGACCGCCGCCAGCGGCCGCACCACCCTGCTCGAGGATTTCCGGATCATCAAGCGCCCGCTGCTGCAGCGCGCCTTCAGCGAACGCGGCCCGGCCGACAAGCCGGGCAACCTGATCATGGTGACCAGCTCGCTGCCGGGCGAAGGCAAGACCTTCTGCGCGATCAACCTGGCCATGAGCATTGCCATGGAACTCGACCACACCGTCCTGCTGATCGACGCCGACGTGGCGCGCCCGTCGGTGCTGCGCACGCTCGGCTTGCCGGCCCAGCGCGGCCTGATGGACATGCTGCTCGACGACAAGCTCGACCTGTCCGATGTCATGCTGCGCACCAACGTCGACACCCTCAGCATCCTGCCCGCCGGTACCAGCACGCCGCACGCCACCGAGCTGCTGGCCAGTTCGGCGATGGCTGCGCTGGTGCACGAAATCGCCCACCGCTACCCGGACCGGATCGTGATTTTCGATTCGCCGCCGCTGCTGCTGACGAGCGAATCGCGCGTGCTGGCCTCGCACATGGGGCAAATCGCGATGGTGGTCGAGTCCGAGACCACGACCCAGCATGCGGTCAAGGAAGCGCTGCGCCAGCTCGAAGGCTGCAGCAACGTCAACCTCATCTACAACAAGATGCGGCAATTCCCGGGTATCGAAGAGACGTATGACTACAACTATGGCTGATCTGCGCTTGCGCGCGCCGGCAGCGCTGCTGGCGCTGCTGGTGCGCGGCGCCGCAGGCCCAGGCCCAGTGGCGGTTCACGCCGCAAATCAGTGTGTCGGAGACCTACAGCGACAACCCGGGACTGGAGCGGCGCGCGGATGCGCACGGCCAGTGGATCACCGCGATCAATCCCGGTCTCGGCGTCAGCTATGTCGGTCCGCGCCTGACGATGAACGGTTCGTCCCAGTGGAGCTATTACTACTACAGCCGCGACGATGCCGGCACCCGCAACAACATGCTCCAATACCAGGGATCGGCCAAGGCCATCGTCATTGACGAACTGCTCTTCGTCGACGCCAGCGCCGGCCGCTCGCCGCGCAACCTGTCGGCCTTCGGACCGCAGCTCAACGACAATCCCTACGCCCTGGCCAACAGCCGCGAAGTGAGCACCTGGAGCATCAGCCCCTACCTGCGCCGCCGCTTCGGCCCCACCGCCGACTTCACGGCGCGCTACACGGTCGACTCGGTCGATGCCGGCGTCGGTGCGCTCGGCAGCAGCGACAGCAATGCGGTCGACGTGCGCCTCGACAGCGGTTCGATCTTCAATACGCTCGGCTGGGGCCTGTCCTACCGGCGCCAGAAAATCGACGGCCGCGAACGCCGGCACCTCGGATTCGCAAAACGCGCTGGCCAACCTCAGCCTGCGCGTCTCGCGTACCCTGGCCCTGACCGCCACCGGCGGCTACGACAAGTACGAGTACGAGGACATCGGCGGCGGCCCCACCCAGGGCAGCAACTGGTCGGCCGGTTTCGACTGGACGCCATCGTCGCGCACGCGCCTCGAACTGGCCGGCGGACGCCACTTCTTCGGCAACACCTGGAACATGTCGGCCAGCCACCGCAGCCGGCGCTCGGTATGGAGCGCCCGCTACACCGACGGCATCGTCAATTCGCGCGACCAGTTCCTGCGTCCCGACACGACCGATATCACGGCCCTGGTCGACGAGATGTTCCGTTCCCAGATCCGCAACCCGATCCGGCGCGCCGACGCCGTGGCCGCCTACATCCTGGACAATGGCCTGGCGCGCGGCCTGGGCGAGAATGCCGCCTATTTCGCCAACCGCTTCCTGCGCCAGAAGAGCTTCAATGCGGCCGTCGTCTTCAACGGCCCGCGCGCCAGGCTGACCGTGTCCGCGGACGACAGCCGCCGCACCGTGCTCTCGGTCGGTGCGTCGCCATTGCTGGCCTTGCCGACCTTGCCGGGCGTGCCGGGCAGCACACGGCCCGACGACAACGTCCACCAGACCACCATCGGCGCGCTCATGAACTACCAGATCACCGCGCGCTCGGCGGCCCAGGCCGGCCTGACGTTCGGACGCAGCAGCTCGCTGACCTCGGATGCGGTCGACTACAACCAGGCGCTGCGCCTGAGTTTCACGCGCCAGTTGACCCAGACCGTGAGCAGCATGGTCGAAGTGCGCCACGTCCGCGGCAGCAGCGACGTCGTCGGCGGCCGCGATTACCACGAGAACGCGATCACCGCCGCCCTCATCATGAAGTTCAAAGCGAGGTAACAACGCGATGTACGAAAGTTTTTATGGATTGAGCGCCAAGCCCTTCCAGCTGCGCCCCGATCCCCACTTTTTCTTCGGCAGCAAGGGCCACAAGCGGGCCATGGCTTACCTCGAGTATGGCCTGTCGCAGGGTGAAGGCTTCATCGTCGTCACCGGCGAAGTCGGCGCCGGCAAGACCACGCTGGTGCGCAATCTGTTCAACCACCTGTCGTCCGAGCAGATCGTCGCCGCCCACATCGTCAACACCCACCTCGATCCGGAAGACACGCTGCGGATGGTGGTGTCGGCCTTCGGCCTGCCCTACGAGGGCGCCAGCAAGACCGACCTGCTGACCCGCCTCGAGCAGTTCCTGCGCGACGTCGACCGCCAGGGCAAGCGCGCCCTGCTGGTCATCGACGAGGCCCAGAACCTCAGCCCGCGCGTGGTCGAAGAGCTGCGCATGCTGTCGAATTTCCAGACCGACGACAAGTCGCTGCTCCAGACCTTCCTGCTCGGCCAGCCGGAGTTCCGCGCCACGCTGCACAGCCCCAGCATGCAGCAGCTGCGCCAGCGCGTCATCGCCAGCTACCACCTCGGTCCGATGGACGCCCAGGAAACCCGCGCCTACATCGAGCACCGCCTGCATACGGTCGGCTGGAACAACGACCCGGCGTTCACGGACGAAGCGCATGCCGCGATCTTCGCCTACACCGGCGGCATTCCGCGCAAGACGAATACGCTGATGGACCGCGTGCTCCTGATGGGTTACCTGGAAGAGATGCACAGCTTCGGCGAGACCGATATCGGCGAGGTCATCAAGGACATCAGCGAGGAATTCCAGCCGCCGGGCACGCCCGGCGCGACGACGGCGCGGGTGGGCACAGCGCCATGTCGCATGAGCTGGCCGTGATCGAACGCCGCGCCAGCGCCGAACTGATGGACGAGCGCATGATCCGGCTCGAAAAATCGATCGTCTCGGTGCTGTCGATCCTGAAAAAAATCGTGGCCACGCCCCAGGGCGTCGCCACCCAGCCGGTGGACAACAAAGAATGAACATGCAAGCACCCGCAGCCCGGCCGCAGCGCGCCCCGGGCGAGCGCATCCGCAATGCGATGACCTGCGACGTCGAGGATTATTTCCAGGTCTCGGCCTTCGCGCCCTACATCGACCGCGCCAGCTGGCCCGAGCGCGAATGCCGCGTCGAAGCGAACATCGAGCGCATCCTGGCCGTGTTCGAGAAGAACGGCGTGAAAGCGACCTTCTTCACGCTGGGCTGGATCGCCGAGCGCTATCCGGCAGATGGTGAAACGCATCGTCGCCGCCGGCCACGAACTGGCCAGCCACGGCTACGGCCACCTGCGCGCCTCGGACCAGAGCCGCGCCGAATTCGACAACGACATCCGCAGCAGCAAGGCGCTGCTGGAGGACCTCGGCGGCCAGGCCGTGATCGGCTACCGCGCCCCGAGCTTTTCGATCGGCGCGGCCAACCTGTGGGCGCTCGACGCCCTGCACGAAGCCGGCTACCGCTACAGCTCGAGCATCTATCCGATCAGCCACGACCACTACGGCATGCCGGAGGCGCCCCGTTTCGCCTTCTACCCGCACGGTCCGGACGGCCTGCTGGAAGTGCCGATCACGACCGCGACGGTGATGGGGCGCAAGCTGCCGGCCGGCGGCGGCGGCTACTTCCGCCTGCTGCCCTACGCGCTGTCGCGCTGGATGATGGAACGCGTCAACCGCAACGACGACCAACCGGCCCTGTTCTATTTCCACCCATGGGAACTCGACCCGGGCCAGCCGCGCCCGGACGGCCTCGACGCCAAGTCGCGCTTCCGCCACTACGTCAACATCGACCGCATGGAACGCCGCCTCGAAGCGCTCACGCGCGACTTCGCGTGGGACCGGATGGACCGCATTTTCCTGAACAAGTAAAAAACAAGTAAGCCCCGAACACACCATGAGTTCGATTATCGAAGCGGCCCAGGCGCGCCGCGCCGCGCCGGCTGTTGCCTCCGCCCCGCAAACCCTGCACCTGCTGCAGCCGCAAGACTATGCGCGCTGGGACGCGTTCGTGCGCAGCTGCCCGGACGCCACCTTCTTCCACCTGTCCGGCTGGCAGAAGGTCATCGAACAATCGTTCGGCAACAAGACCTGGTTTTATTATGTCGAGCAGGACGGCCAGATCCAGGGCGTGCTGCCGCTGTCGGAAATCAAGAGCCGCCTGTTCGGCCATTCGCTGGGCGCGATGCCGTTCTGCGTGTACGGCGGCGTGGCCGCGATCGACGCCAATGCCCGCGTCCTGCTCGACGGCGCCGCCGACAAGCTGGCGCGCGAGCTCGGCGTCGGCCACCTCGAATACCGCGGCATGCAGCGCGCGCACCCGGACGACGCCTCCTGGCATACCAAGGAACTCTACGTCACCTTCCGCAAGGAGATCACGGGCGACGACGAAACCAACCTGAACGCGATCCCGCGCAAGCAGCGCGCCATGGTCCGCAAGGGCATCAAACTCGGCCTGCGCGGCGAAGTCGACGACAACGTCGAGCGCATGTTCGCCGCCTACGCCAGCAGCGTGCACCGCCTCGGCACGCCGGTCTTCCCGAAAAAATACTTCGCGATGCTGCAGCAGGTGTTCGGCAAGGAATGCGAAGTGCGCACCATCCTCACCGAGGACGGCCGCCTGGTCGCCTCGGTGCTGAGCTTCTTCTGGCGCGACGAGGTCGTGCCGTATTACGGCGGCGGCATGCCGCTGGCGCGCGAAGTGGCCGGCAACGACTTCATGTACTGGAACCTGATGCAGGCAGCGGCCGCGCGCGGCTGCCGCCTGTTCGATTTCGGCCGCAGCAAGCTCGGCACCGGCGCCTACGACTTCAAAAAGAACTGGGGCTTCACGGCGCAGCCGCTGCCCTACGAATACAAGCTGTACGCGGCCAGCCAGCTGCCGGACAACAATCCGTTGAATCCGAAATATCAGCTGTTCATCAAGATGTGGAAAAAGCTGCCGCTGCCGCTCGCGAACATCATCGGTCCGCACATCGTCAAGAACCTGGGATAACACGTGCAAGACCTGCTTTTACTGATCCACCGGATCCCCTACCCGCCGAACAAGGGCGACAAGATCCGCTCCTGGCACCTGCTCAAGCATCTGGCGGGACAGTACCGGGTGCACCTGGCGACGTTCGTGGACGATCCGGACGACTGGCAGCACGTGCCGCACGTCGAGGCCCAGTGCGCCTCGAGCCATTTCGCCGCGCTGCACCCGCTGCGCGCGCGCGTGCGCAGCCTGGGCGCGCTGGCGGCGCAACCGCTCGCTCTCGCTCGATTACTACCGCAACGCCGGCCTGCAGCGCTGGGTCGACGACACGATGGCCGCGCACAAGATCGAACGGGTGCTGGTGTTCTCGTCGGCGATGGCGCAGTACGCCGAAAAATACCCGCAGGCGCGGCGCGTGGTCGACTTCTGCGACGTCGACTCGGATAAATGGCGCCAGTACGCCGACCAGAAATCCTGGCCGATGAGCTGGCTGTACCGGCACGAGGCGCGCCAGCTGCTCGCCTACGAACGGCAAGTGGCGCGCGACTACGACGCCTCGCTGTTCGTCTCGCAGCCCGAAGCGGACCTGTTCCGCAAGCTCGCTCCCGAGAGCGACGCCAAGATCGGCTTCTTCAACAACGGCGTCGATACCGACTACTTTTCGCCCGAGCCGGCGCACGTCAGTCCGTACCAGCCGGGCGAACGCGTGCTGGTGTTCACGGGCGCCATGGATTACTGGCCGAACGTCGACGCCGTGCAGTGGTTCGCCGCCGACGTCTTCCCGCAGCTGCGCGCCGCCTTCCCCGGCCTGCGCTTCTACATCGTCGGTGCGCGTCCTTCGCCCGCGGTGGAAGCGCTGGGCAAGCTCGATGGCGTGACCGTGACCGGCACCGTGCCCGACGTGCGTCCGTACATCGCGCATGCGAAAGTGGCGGTGGCGCCGCTGCGCATCGCGCGCGGCATCCAGAACAAGGTGCTCGAAGCGATGGCGATGGCGACCCCGGTCGTGGTCTCGCCGCAAGCGCTCGAAGGCATCGACGCCGAGCCGGGCACCGAACTGGTGCTGGCCGACGGCGCCGCCGCTTTCGTCGAAGCCGTATCGAACCTGCTGTCGCGGCAGGCCGATGCCATGGGGCGCGCCGCGCGCGCCAAAGTCGAACGCCAGTACAGCTGGCCCAGCAACCTTGCCTGCATAGGGGAGCGCCTCGAATGTTCCTGACTCCGCCACCCGGCATCGCCGCACCCGGCGCATCCGCCACCGCCGCCTCTCCCATCGGCGTGCGCGCCTGGCTCCTCATCGCGCTGGCCCTGCTGGCGCCCTTCGCGCTGTATTTCGCGACCGCGAAATCGATCGTCGCGATCTGGAACAGCTCCGAAACCTTCGCCCACGGCTACATCATCCTGCCGATCAGCCTGTGGCTGATCTGGCGCCGCCGCGCGAATTTCGCGGCCTGGCCGCCGCAGCCTTACTGGCCGGCGCTGCTGCTTGATCGCGCTCGCCGGCGCCGCCTGGTTTGCCGCGCGCCTGGGCGAGGTGCAGGTGGTCATGCAATACGCCTTCGTCGCCCTGTTCCCCCTGATCGCGCTGGCGGTGCTGGGCCGGCGCCTGGCCGGCTCGCTCGCCTTCCCGCTGCTGTTCCTGCTGTTCGCGGTGCCCTTCGGCGAGATTTTCGTCGACCCGCTGATCCAGCACACCGCCGACTTCACCGTGTGGGCCGTGCAGGCCACCGGCATCCCGGTGCTGCGCAACGGCACCCGCTTCGAGCTGCCGACCGGCAGCTGGTCGGTGGTGGAAGCCTGCAGCGGCGTGCGCTACCTGATTTCCTCGATCACGCTCGGCTGCCTGTACGCCTATCTCACCTACAGCTCGAACAAGCGCCGCCTGGCCTTCATCGCGCTGTCGGTGGTGGTGCCGATCGTGGCCAACTGGCTGCGCGCCTACATGATCGTGATGATCGGCCATACCAGCGGCATGCAGCTGGCCACCGGCGTCGACCACATCATCTACGGCTGGGCCTTCTTCGGGCTGGTCATGTTCATCATGTTCTGGATCGGCAGCTACTGGCGCGAAGACGAGGCGCCGGCGCCGGCGCCGGCCGCGGCCGCGCTGCGCGACGCCGCCACCGGCGCCCAGCTGGGCACGGCAACTGCCGGACGCATCCTGCCGGTGGTGCTGGCATCGATCGCCCTGGCCGCGCTGTGGCCGGCCTTCGCCCTGTTCAACGAGCGCGCCAACACCAACGACAAGCCGGTCGTGCTGGCCCCGGTCGCCGTCAGCTGGAGCGCGATTCCCGCCGTCTCGAACTGGACGCCGCGCTTCATGACGCCGGACGCCAGCACCCAGGGCGCCTACCGCTCGGCCAGCGGCCAGGCGGTCGGCATGAACATCCTGTACTACCGCAACCAGCACAACGCCAAAGCCCTGATCAGTTCCGTGAACCGCCTCACGCGACAGCGACGATGCGTGGCACGAGAACGGTTCCACCATGCGCGTCGAAACCCTCGGCGGACGCGCCAGCTGGCCGTGCGCGAGACCAGGCTGTTCGGACCGCAAGGATCGATGCTGGTCTGGCACTGGTTCCGCGTGGGCGACTACGACACCGCCAGCAATGCCGTCGGCAAGCTGCGCCAGGCCGAATCGAAGCTGCTGTTCCGCGGCGACGACGGCGCCGCCGTCATGCTGTCGGCGCCGTATGCCGAGCACGCCGACGAGGCGCGCGCCGCGCTGCACGCTTTCCTGGCCGAGCAAGGCGGCGCCATCGAGGCGGCGCTGGCGGCCACCCGCCAGCGTTGAAGAGTACCGATATGCAAGCAGCAATCCTGAACCCGGCGCCGCCGGCGGCAACGCCCGACACGCGCCCGCTGGTGGTGCACCTGACCTATGCGCTCGACTTCGGCGGCCTCGAAATGCTGCTGGTCGAATGCATCAACCGCATGCCGGCGCATAAATACCGGCACGCCGTCGTCTGCCTTACCCGCTACACCGATTTCGTGCGCAAGATCACCCAGCCCGGCGTCGAGGTCTTCGCCCTCGACAAGCCGCCCGGCCTTGGCCTGGGCACCCACGTCAAATTGTGGAAGCTGCTGCGCCGGCTGCGCCCGACGCTGCTGCACACCTACAACCTGGCGGCGATGGAGTATGCGTTCACGGCCGCCTGCGCCGGCGTGCCGATCCGGGTCCACGCCGAGCACGGACGCGACGCCAGCGACCCGGAAGGCAAAAACCCGAAGCACAATTTCTTGCGGCGCCGGCTGGCGCCCTTCATCGACCGTTACGTCCCCGTGTCGGACGACCTGCAGCGCTGGCTCGACCAGGTGGTGGCGATCGCGCCGCGCAAGATCGCGCTGATCAAGAACGGGGTCGACACCGAGCGTTTCCAGGCCCAGGCCGGCGACACCAGCGCCTCTCCCTGGAAAGCGGAAGATTTCGTGATCGGCACCGTGGCGCGGGTGCAGGACGTCAAGCACCACAAGGGCCTGGTGCAGGCGTTTATCGAGCTGCGCGCGCTGCTGCCCGAGCACCGTGACCGCTTGCGCCTGTCGATCATCGGCGACGGCCCGCTGCTGCCCGCCATCAAGGCGCAGGTGGCCGCGGCCGGCTTGGACGACGTCGTCTGGCTGCCGGGCGCGCGCTCCGACATCGCCGCGCTGATGCACAGTTTTTCCCTGTTCGCCCTGCCTTCCCTGGCCGAAGGCACGCCGGTGTCGCTGCTCGAGGCGATGGCCTGCGCGCTGCCGGTGGTGGCCTCGAACGTGGGCGGCATTCCCGAAGTGATCCAGGACGGCGAGCAAGGCAGCCTGGTCGACGGTCGCCGACAGCACGCGCGCTGGCCGCGGCGATCGCGCGCTACGTGCAGGACCCGGCGCTGGCGGCACGCCACGGCCGGGCGGCGCGCGAACGCATCGAGCAGCGCTACAGCATGACCGCGATGCTGTCGGCCTACACCGGCCTGTACGATACGCTGTGCCGCGAAAAGCTCGGCCGCGCCTGACATTGATGAACCCAATACAAGAAAGCGTTACACCATGTGCGGAATAGTCGGGATTTTTGATACCCATGGCAACCGGCAGATCGACCGGCAGGTCCTCACACGCATGAACGAGAGCCAGCACCACCGTGGTCCCGACGAAGGCGAACTGCATATCGAGCCTGCGCTGGGCATGGGCCACCGCCGCCTGTCGGTGATCGACATCGCCACCGGCCAGCAGCCGCTGCGCAGCACCGATGGCGCGATGACGCTCGTGTTCAACGGCGAGATCTACAACTACCGCGAACTGCGCACCGAACTGATCGCGCTCGGCCACGCATTCCGCACCAAGTCCGATACCGAGGTCGTGCTGCACGCCTACCGCGCCTGGGGCGCCGATTGCGTGCTGCGCCTGCGCGGCATGTTCGCCTTCGCGGTCTGGAACCGCGGCGAAAAAACCCTGTTCCTGGCGCGCGACCATGTCGGCGTCAAGCCGATGTTTTATTCGCTGCTGCCGAACGGCTACTTCGTGTTCGGCTCGGAACTGAAATCGATCATGACCTTCCCCGAACTGTCGCGCGCCCTGAATCCGCGCGCGGTCGAGGATTATTTCGCCTACGGCTACGTGCCGGAGCCGAAGACGATTTTTAATAACGCCTATAAACTGCCGCCGGGCCACCGCGTGACCCTGCGCGTCGGCAGCACGGCGGTGACGCCGGAGCGCTACTGGGACGTGCCGTTCCAGCCTGCCGCCGCCGCGCCCGGAAGCCGAGATCGAGACTCGAGCTGATCGAACGCCTGCGCGAATCGGTGCAAAGCCAGATGGTGGCCGACGTGCCGCTCGGCGCCTTCCTCTCGGGCGGCGTCGATTCGAGCGCCGTGGTGGCGATGATGGCGCAGCAGAATCCCGAGACCGTGACCACCTGCTCGATCGGCTTCGACGACCCCGACTTCGACGAATCGGCCTTTGCCGACCAGGTGGCGCAGCGCTACGCGACCCGCCATCACGCGCAGAGTCGTCGACAAGGACGACTACGGCCTGATCGACACCCTGGCCCATTTGTACGACGAGCCGTTTGCCGACAGCTCGGCCATCCCGACCTACCGCGTCTGCCAGCTGGCGCGCCAGCACGTCACGGTGGCCTTGTCGGGCGACGGCGGCGACGAGAATTTCGCCGGCTACCGCCGCTACCGCTATGCGATGGCGGAACAGGGCGTGCGTGCGCGCCTGCCGCTTGGCCTGCGCAAGCCCCTGTTCGGCACGCTGGGCAAGCTCTACCCGAAGGCCGACTGGGCGCCGCAGATGTTCCGCGCCAAGACGACCTTCGAGGCGCTGGCGCGCGACCTGGTCGAGGGCTATTTCCACGGCGTGGCGAAGATGCCGGACCGCGTGCGCGACGAGCTGTTTACGGATAAATTCCGCACCGAGCTGCAGGGCTACCGCGCGATCGAGGTGATGCAGGAGCACGCCGCCAATTCGCCGACCGAGGATCCGCTCTCGACCATCCAGTACCTCGATTTCAAGACCTGGCTGCCGGGCGACATTTTGACCAAGGTCGACCGCGCCAGCATGGCGCATTCGCTGGAAGTGCGCGTGCCGCTGCTCGACCACAAGTTCGTCGAATGGTCGAGCAACCTGCCGCCCGCGGTCAAGCTCAAGGGCAGCGAAGGCAAGTACATCTTCAAGAAGGCGCTCGAGCCGCACCTGCCGGACGACATCCTGTACCGCGCCAAGAAGGGCTTTTCGATGCCGATCGCGGCCTGGCTGCGCGGCCCGCTGCGCGAACAGGTGCGCCAGGCGGTGCTCAGCCAGCGGGTGCTCGACACCGGCATCTTCAACGAAGGCTACCTGCGCCACATGGTCGACCAGCACGAATCGGGACTCAAGGACTACAGCGTGGCCTTGTGGTCGATGCTGATGTTCGAAGCCTTCCTGCGCGTCAGCGTCAACAGCTGAAGCGCCCCCACGAACACCGTTACCTAATCAATGAAGCTACTTACATTCAGCACCCTGTTCCCGAACGCGGAACAGCCGAACCACGGGATTTTCGTCGAGACCCGCCTGCGTTACCTGCTCGCCAGCGGCCAGGCGCAGGCGCGCGTGGTGGCGCCGATTCCCTGGTTCCCGTCGTCCAATCCGCGCTTCGGCAGCTACTCGCGCTTCGCCAAGGTGCCGAAAAGCGACCAGCGCCACGGGATCGACATCGTGCATCCGCGTTTCGCCAGCGTCCCGAAAATCGGCATGACCATGGCGCCGATGCTGCTGGCGCAGGCGGTGAAACCGGTGATCGGCCGCATCATCGACGAGGGCTACGATTTCGACGTGCTCGACGCCCATTATTTTTATCCGGACGGCGTGGCCGCCGTCATGCTCGGCAAATACTTCAATAAGCCGGTGGTGATCACGGCGCGCGGGACCGACATCAACCTGATTCCGCAGTTCCGCCTGCCGCGCAAGATGATCCTGTGGGCGGCCCAGAACGCTTCGGGCGTGGTCACGGTCTGCAATGCGCTGAAGGATGAAATGGTTCGACTCGGCGTCGCCGCGGATAAAATCACGCCGCTGCGCAACGGCGTCGACCTGCAGCGCTTCCAGCCGATGGACCGCGCCGCGGCGCGCGCCACGCTCGGCCTGACGCGTTTTACGCTGCTCTCGGTCGGCCTGCTCGACCCGCGGAAAAGCGCACGACCTGATCATCAAGGCCCTGCCGCTCGCTGCCGGAGGTCGACCTGCTGATCGCCGGGAGCGGCCCGGAAAAGAAAAATCTCGAAGCAGCTGGCGCAGGAGCTCGGCGTGGCCGACCGCGTCACCCTGCTCGGGTCCGGTGCCGCAGACCGAACTCAAGACCTATTACAATGCCGCCGATGCGCTGGTGCTGGCGTCGAGCCGCGAAGGCTGGGCCAACGTGCTGCTCGAGGCCATGGCCTGCGGCACCCCGGTGGTGGCCAGCAATGTCTGGGGCACGCCGGAAGTGGTGGCCGCGCCCGAGGCCGGCGAACTCATGCCCGAGCGCACGCCGCAGGGCCTGGTGACGGCCTTGGGCAAGCTGCGCGCCAACTACCCCGACCATGCTGCGACCCGGCGTTACGCCGAGCGCTTCAGCTGGGATCCGACCACCCAGGGCCAGATCGACCTGTTCCACTCCGTTATGGCGAGAAAAGCCGCGTGAAAATACTTTACCACCACCGTACCCGTTCCAAGGACGGCCAATACGTCCACATCGAAGAAATGATCAATGCGCTGCGTTCGCAAGGCCATGAAGTGATCATCGTGGCGCCGCCCAGCGCCGAGACCGAATCGTTCGGCTCGGACGCCGGCCCGGTCGCCTGGCTCAAGCGCCACATGCCGAAGGCGTGTTACGAACTGATGGAGCTGGCCTATTCGCTGGTGGCCTACCGGCGCCTGGCGAAAGCGGTCAAGCAGCACCGCCCGGACTGCCTGTACGAACGCTACAACCTGTTCCTCCCGGCCGGCATCTGGCTGGCGCGCAAGTACAAGCTGCCGATGCTGCTGGAGATTAATTCGCCGCTGCTGGAAGAGCGCGCCAAGTACGACGGCCTGGCGCTGACCCGCCTCGCGCGCTGGTCGCAGGCCTATGCCTGGCAAAAATGCCGACGTGGTGCTGCCGGTGACGCAGGTGCTGGGCGACATCGTCGCCATCGTACGGCGTCGACCCGGCGCGCATCGTCGTGATCCCGAACGGCATCAACCTGGAACGCTTCGACAGCGCCGCCCGACGTCGCCGCCGCCAAGCGCGCGCTCGGGCCTGGACGGACTCGCTGGTGCTCGGCTTCACCGGTTTCGTGCGCGACTGGCATGGCCTGGACAAGGTGAGTCGCGATGATCGCCCAGGACCCGCCGGCGTCGCGCCGCCACCTGCTGGTCGTGGGCGACGGCCCGGTGCGCGCCAGCGCCTGGAGCAAGCAGGCGCGCGAGCGCTCGGCATCGAGAACCGGGTGCAGTTCACCGGCATCATCGGACGCGACGAAGTGGCGCGCTATGTCGCCGCCTTCGACATCGCCCTGCAGCCGGCGGTGGTCAGCCTATGCGTCGCCCCTGAAGCTGTTCGAGTACCTGGCGCTGGGTAAGGCCATCGTCGGCCCGGACCAGCCGAACATCACTCGAAATCCTCAGCGGCCGACCACAATGCGGTGCTGTTCGACCCGGCCCGCCGGACGGGCTGGCGCGGCGCCGTCAAGCGCCTGTGCGAAGATGGCGCCCTGCGCGCCAAGGTGGCGGCGAACGCGCGCAGCTGACGATCGACGAACAAAACCTGACGTGGCATGCGAATGCGCGCCGGGTGGTGGTATTGTTTGAAGGGATGTGCACCGTGCGTGACGCCATTGTCTTTCCTGCTGATTTTCGGCACAATTCCATTCATCTTGAAGCGGCCCGTGGTGGGAACACTCACGTATGCCGTTGTCGGCCTGATGAATCCGCACCGGCTCAGCTACGGCGCAGCCTACGACTTTCCGTTCGCCTTGGTGCTGTGCGTCATTACGCTGATCAGCCTGCTGATTTCCAAGGAACAGAAAAAAATCCCGATGACGGGCGCCGTCGTGGCCTGCTCGCTGTTCATTGCGTGGACATCGTTCACCGCCCTGTTCGCGCAGGAACCAACGCTGGCCTGGCTCGAATGGCAGCGTGTCATGAAAACCATGCTGATGGTGGTGCTCACGATCCTGACCGTACGCACCGTCAAGCGATCTGAAGGCGCTGGTGCCTGGTCGTCGCGCTGTCGCTCGGCTTCTGGGGTTTCAAGGGCGGCATCTTTACCGGTCCTGTCCGGGCGGGACCAGCCGCGTGCTGGGACCAGCCGGCAGCTATATCACCGATAACAATACGCTGGCGTTGGCGATGATCACGGTGCGTGCCGCTGCTGGTGTTCCTGGTAACGCTGGCGCACGACCAAATGGCTCAAACGTGCTGCCATGGCGCTCGCCTTGCTGACGGCGATCGCGAGCGATTGGCTCGTACTCGCGCGGCGCCATGCTGGGCGGCGCCGGGATGCTGTTCTTCCTCTGGCTGAAGTCGAAGGCGAAAGTGAAGACCGGCATGGCGATCTTGCTGCTGGCGCCCGTGATCTTCGTCGCCATGCCGGAGCAGTGGACCGGCCGCATGGAGTCGATCGACAATTATCAGGAAGACGAGTCCGCGATGGGACGCATCAACTCCTGGCGCTTCGCGATCAACGTCGCCGACCATTGCCGACTCGGCGGCGGCTTCGGCGTCTTCACGCCGCGCATGTTCCTGTTCTACGCGCCGGAGCCGCAGCGCTTCCACGTCGCCCACAGTATTTATTTCCAGGTGCTGGGCGACCACGGCTATATCGGGCTGCTGCTGTACCTGTTGCTGTTCCTGTGTGCCTGGCGCACCGGCACGCGCAGTGATCCGCTATTGCACGGACAAGCCCGAGCTGGCCTGGGCGGCGAAGCTGGCGCAAATGTGCCAGGTCAGCATGATCGGTTTCATGATGGCGGGCGCCTTCCTGTCGATGCCCTATTACGACCTGATCTACTACATCATCGCCATCCTGGTGACGCTGGAAAAGGTCCTGATCCTGGCGCCGCAGCCGGACAACACGGCGCCGATGCGCATGCCCTTCCTGCACCGCTTCCTCAAACCGCAAGCCAGCGTAAAAAAAAGGCCTGGAACGGCATGCCGTTCCAGGCTTTTACTTTAGCTCCCGCTGCCTGCTAGACCAGCACTTCCAGCGCGGCCGGATGGCTCAGGAAGCCCGCCGGGCTGGCGCTGGCGCCGTAGGCGCCCGACTGGAACACCACGATCAGGTCGCCGATCTGCGCATGGGCCAGTTCCATCTTGTCGGCCAACACGTCGAGCGGGGTGCACAGCGGGCCGGTGACGGTGGCCGGGCCGCTGCCGGCGGCGCGCCATGCGGTTGCCGACTGCGACCGGATAATTCTTGCGGATGATCTGGCCCAGGTTGCCCGAGGCCGCCAGATGATGGTGCATGCCGCCGTCGGTCACGATGAACACCTCGCCGCGCGAGACCTTGCGGTCGATCACGCGCGCCACGTAGACGCCGGCTTCGCCCACCAGGTAGCGGCCCAGTTCGAGCGCCAGCGCGCGCCTGCGGCAGCGCCGCCGCGACGCGCGGCAGCCAGCCTTCCAGGTGCGCGGCGATCGGCGTGACGTCGAGCGCGGCCTCGCCCGGGAAAATACGGAATGCCGAAGCCGCCGCCGATGTTCAGCTGGCGCAGCGGGCCGCGGCGCGTCGTCGGCCAGCTGCAGCGCCAGTTCGATGCTGCGCGACTGGGCCTCGATGATGGCGTCGGCGCGCAGGCTTTGCGAACCGCAGAAGATCTGGAAACCCTGGAAGTCCAGCCCCAGCGCGCCGACCTCGCGCAGCAGGCGCGGCGCTTCCTCGGCATCGATGCCGAACAGCTTCGGGCCGCCGCCCATCTTCATGCCGGACGATTTCAGCTCGAAGGCGGGATTGATGCGCAGCGCCACGCGCGGCGCGATGCCGAGCAGCGTCGCCGAGGCGCGCCACGCTGCGCCAGTTCGCGTTCCGATTCGAGATTGATGCAGATGCCGGCGGCGACCGCCTGCGCCAGTTCGGCGTCGGTCTTGCCGGGACCGGCAAAACTGATGCGCGCCGGGCGCCATGCCGGCGTCCAGCGCCACTTTCAGTTCGCCGCTCGAGGCCACGTCGAGGCCGTCGACCAGGCCGGCCATGTGCTGCACCAGCGCCGGCATCGGATTGGCCTTGATCGAATAGTGCAGCCCGACCGCCTGCGGCAGCTGGCGCCGCAACTGCGCGACGCGCTCGCTGCACAGGCTGCGGTCATAGGCAAAGAAGGGCGTGCGGCCGACCCGCTGCGCCAGGCGCGGCAGGGCGATGCCGCCGACTTGCAGGCAGTCGTCGACCACCGGGAACTGGGTTGGCAGGCGTGTGGCGGGGTTTATGAGTGCCGGTCATGAAGTGGAGACGTCGTCGAATTGCAGGTTGAGGGACTGGCGCAGCAGGTTGCGGTCGATCTTGCCGTTCGGGTTGCGCGGCAGGTTGTCGCTGCGCAGCGAAATATGCGCCGGCACCATGTAGGCCGGCAGGCGGCGCCGGCATTCCTTGAGCAGCGCGGCCACGCCGGCGGCCGTATCGCCGCGCCTCGACCGCGACCGCGACCACCGCCATCGCCTGGCCGAGCAGCGGGTGCTCGACGCCGAAGGCGGCCGCTTCGCTGACCAGGCCGGTCTCGTGCAGCACCGCTTCGATTTCGGTCGGGCTGATGCGGTAGCCGGAGACCTTGATCATGTCGTCGCTGCGGCCGACGAAGTACAGGTAGCCGTCGTCGTCCTGGCGCACGGTGTCGCCCGACCAGACGGCCAGTTCGGTCAGCGGCAAGGCCGGATCCTGGCCGGGCGCCGGCCGGAAGCGCTGGGCGGTGCGCGCCGGGTCGTTCCAGTAGCCGAGCGCGACCAGGGCGCCGCGGTGCACCAGCTCGCCATGCTCGCCCGGCGCGCACGGCGCTGCCGTCGGGCCGCACCACCATCACTTCGGCATTCGGGATGGCGCGCCCGATCGAATCCGGGCGGCGCGCCAGCTCGGCCGGCGGCAGATAGGTCGAGCGGAAGGCCTCGGTCAGGCCGTACATCAGGAAGATCTCGGCCTGCGGCAGGCAGGTGCGCAGCGCGTCGACGGTCGGCAGCGGCATCGCGCCGCCGGAATTGGTAATGAAACGCAGCGTGCAGGACGCCGGCCAGGCCAGCCGCGCCAGCAGGGTCCACAGGGGCGGCACCGCGGCCAGGCCCGTGATGCGTTCGCGCGCCACCGCCTCGATGATGTCCTTCGGGAACAGGTAATTCATCAGGACCGCCGTGGCGCCGCGCAGGAAGGCGATGTTCAGCTGGCTCAGGCCGTAGTCGAAGCTCAGCGGCAGCACGGCCAGCAGGCGGTCGGCCGGGCCGACGTCGAGATACTGCGCGACGCTGCGCGCGCCCGCCACCAGGTTGCGGTGCGACAGCACGACGCCTTTCGGCGCCCCGGTACTGCCCGAGGTGTACAGGATGGCGGCCATGTCGATGTCGATGCGGCGGTGCGCGGCGGCAGCCGTGCTGCCGCTGTGGGCGCGCAGTGCGCCCAGTCGATGCGGCGCAGCTGCTCCGGCAGGGCCTTGCCCTCGGTGGCCAGCAACACGCCTTGCAGGTCGGGGCAGTTTTCCAGCGCCGGCGCCAGCAGCGCCAGGCGCTCGCCGGTCGTCGCCAGCCATTTGCACGTTGCAGTCGGCCAGGATGTAGGCGACCTGCTCGGGCTTGAGCAGCGGATTGACGGGCACGAACACGCAGCCGGCGGCGGCGGCGCCGAACATCGCCGCCACGTTCTCGATCCGCTTTTCCATGTACACCGCGACCCGGTCGCCGCGTTCGATGCCCTGCTCCAGCAACACGGCGGCCACTTGCCGCACCAGCGCCGCCAGTTCCGCGTAGCTGCAGCGCTCGGCGCCGTGGACCAGCGCTTCGGCATCCGGGGTGCGGCGGGCGGAATCGAAAATGAAGTCGTGAATCAGGTCGCTCATCAATGCCTTGTGTCTCAACGCGTCGTGCGCCCTTACATGGGAAGAGCAAAGCGCCATCTTACCAGTTCGTACCGGAGACAAGAAGGCCATGCACACGCCGCGCGCGTCGCGGCGGCGCGAACTTGCAGGTTATACTAGTTCATGCCGACAACAAACGATAGCCAAGCCGCCCTGGCGCCCACGCGCCGCGCGATTCCGCCGGTCCCGGTCCTGTCCCTCGCCTCATTCCGCCGCGGCGCCGCGGCGACCGCGCTGCCCTCGCTGCTCGACGCCGGCGCCGCGCACATGGTCACCAGCGGGCGCATCGCCATCGGCCTGGCGCTGCGCGAGATGGGCGTCGGCGCCGGCGATACCGTGCTGGTGCCGGCCTATCACAGTCCCTCGATGATCCCGCCGGTGCTCTGGCTGGGCGCGCAGGTCGTGTTTTACCGGATCAACCCGGACACCACGGCGGACCTGGACGACATCGCCGCCAAACTCGGCCCCTCGGTCAAGGCCGTCATGGTCACCCATTTCTTCGGTATTCCCCAGGACTTGCGGCCGCTGCGCGCCTTGTGCGACGGGCACGGCCTGGCGCTGCTGGAAGACTGCGCCCACTGCTTCTTCGGCCGCTTCGGCGAGACCCCGGTCGGCAGCAGCGGAGATTATGCAATCGGCAGCAGCATGAAGTTTTTCCCGATCTACGAAGGCGGCTGCCTGGTGTCGGCGCGCCATCCGATCAATACGGTGCGCTTGCGCTCGGCCGGAGCCGGCTTCGAAGCCAAGGCGGCGCTGGCGGCGCTCGAGGCCAGCTTCGGTTATGGCCGCCTGCCGGCGCTGCGCGCCTTGCTGTCGCTGCCGCTGCGCCTGAAAAGCGCGCTGTGGGGCGCGCTCAAGGCACGCCGCGCGGCGCGCCGGCGCGCGGCGAAGCGGCAGCGCCCTGGCGCCGGACTCCTCGGACAGCAGTTTCAATTTCGACCCGCGCTGGACCGACAAGCGTTCCTCGCTGTTTTCGCGCCTGACGCTGCGCGCGGTGTCGCACGCGCGCATCGTCTCCCTGCGGCGCGCAAACTACCTGGCCTTGCAGGCGGCATTCGGCGAGCCTGCCCGGCTGCCGCCCGCTGTTCGCACAGCCTGCCCGATGGCGCCTGTCCCTGGGTGTTCCCGCTGCTGGTCGACCAGCCGGAGGCCGTCTTCGCGCGCCTGCACGCGGCCGGCGTGCCGATGGTGCGCTTCGGCGCAAGCTTGTGGCCGGGCGTCGACGCCAGCGTCTGCGCCAACAGCGTGGCCCTCGGGCGCCAGCTGATCGCCTTTCCCTGCCACCAGGAGTTGCGCGAGGCCGAAAGCGGCTGGATGATCGCGGCCGTCAGGGATGCCCTGGCATGCCTGCGCGAAGGCGGCGGCATGAGCTGGACTGTCGTCCCCGCGCAGGAGTTCGGGCGCCACGCCGCGCGCTGGCAAGCTTTGCATGAGGCCAGCGCCGCTTCGCCGCTGCTGGCGAGCGAGTTCGTGGGCGCGCTGCTGGACGCCTTCGGCAGCGGCGCCGAAAAGCTGGCCTGGTATGAAAGCGACGGCATAACCCACGCCATGACGGTGGTGACGCCGGCGCGCTTCGGGATGTGGGAGACCTTCCAGCCGGCGCAGGCGCCGGTCGGCCTGTGGCTGCAGCGCAGCGCGGCGGCGCCCGGTGCACCTGGACAGCCTGGTGCGCGCCCTGCCCGGCATCGCGCTGGCGGTCGGCATCACCCAATGCGACCCGATGCTGCTGGCGCGTCCCGCCGACGGCGGCGCGCTGCGCACGCTGGACTACATCGAGACGGCGCGCATCACGCTGGCGAGCGACTTCGAACCTACTGGAATGGGCGCGGCAAGAACCTGCGCAGCAACCTGAAAAAGCAGCGCAACCGCCTGCGTGCCGAGGGCGTCGAGACGCGCCTGGAGATCCTGCGCGCGCCGCACGAGATGGCCGCTGCCGTGGCCGATTATGGGCGCCTGGAAACCAGCGGCTGGAAGGCGGCCGGCGGCACCGCCGTCGCCGCGGACAATGCGCAAGGCCGCTTCTACCGCAGCCATGCTCGAAGCCTTTTGCCGGCGCGGCGCCGGCAGCGTGTATCGCTACTGGATCGGCGACAGGCTGGCGGCGATGGATTTATGCGTCGAAGGCGGCGGCTGCCTGGTGGTGCTCAAAACGGCGTATGACGAAGGCATCGACAAGCAGCTGTCGCCGGCCCTGCTGATGCGCGAAGAGGCCTGCCGCTTCCTGTTCGACGAAGGGACGCTTCGAACGCATCGAATTCTATGGCCGCATCATGGAGTGGCATACGCGCTGGACGGAAGAGGCGCGCACCATGTACCACCTGAACCGCTACCGCTGGCCGTGCTGGCGCAGCCTGCACGCGCGGGCTGCGCGCACTTAAGCGCCGCCGCGGCCTGGCGTGCGCTGGCAGGCTGAGATCGCGGCATGGGCCTGGGACAGGCTCATGAACACGCCGCCGAGTTCTTCCTTGAAATACTTGCAGTAATCGTGGATCGCGCCGATCAGCTTCTCGCGATCGGCCACGGTGTTGACATAGGGCGTGTGGCCCGGCACCAGCGACGGGCTGTGGTAGGTCAGCGAATACACCTGGCATCCCGACTTCATCAGTTCGTTCGTCAGGCGCCGCATGTCGTTCAGCGTGCCGCCTTCCGGACTCAGGCGAATACGCTCGAGGCTGCGCGAACGCGCCAGCATCGCACCCAGCCTCGCCGTTCTGGCCCAGGGTTGCTGCGACCAGCGCATACAGTTGGCGGCCCGAGCGCGCGCAGCCAGCCGCAGTAGCCGGCAGTGACCGGCAATTCGAGCAGCTCGCGCCCGCCGGCGGAAAACCAGTAGGGATGCTCGTCGAAGGTGGAAAAATCGGGGCCTCCCAGGGCCGCGAACGAGGTATACGGCACCACGCTGGTGTCGACCTGGTAGCCCAGCGCCGCCATGGTCTCGCCGCTATCGGGCCCGAGGCCGTAACGGCCCGACTTGAACGCGATCGGTGCGCGCCCGAACGAGTCGGTAATCGCCGTGGTCAGCATGCGCAGCTTGTCGTATTCGAGCTGGCGCGGCAGGTTGCCGGCGAACGAATTGAAGTCCGACACCTCTTCCTGATAGGGCGGCGAGACCCAGGGATGCAGCTGCGCCCCGATCTCGCAGCGTCCCTCTTCCATCAGGCGGCGCAAGGTGGCCACCGATGGCGCCTCGGTGGCCACCGGCCAGTCCACCATATAGGTAGGAACGATCCCGAACCGGTCGTACACGCGCTCGTGGATGCGCGGCTGTTCCGCGATCGTCCGGGTCGCCACGTTATGGCGGCTGAAGGGCTGATCCCACGGGAACTCTTCTTCGGCATCGACGATCAGGAGCAGGATCGGTGGATGTCCCAGGCCAAGTTGAGCCGGAGCGAGGGGGCGTGAAAACGGCATGTACAGACGACCTGGCTTTTATTGACGAACGTGTTGTGTGGAAGAGATGCGCGTGATGCACCTGAGCTTGTCAGTGATGCTATCACACCGGCAAGCACGTTGGCGCTCGGCAATTCAAACCCTTGCCAGTTTCTCTACAGCCAAAAACAAAATATTAACAATAATAAATAAAAAGATCACGGCTCTTATTATATTGATCAGAATCATACTCATGTATTAAGCACTGATCCATTCATCGGCACTCGGCGTCTTACTTACGTTCCCTCCTCTCTCGGCCACCTTGTCTATCCAAGTTTTGAACAAAAGATAGTTGAACAACTACAATTCTCGCGTATGATTTTGCACTAGCGAAATTTTGCGCTTCTGTTGCCATCTTTGTGTAAGTACCCGGCTTCTACCCGTGATGTTTACATAAAGATGATGTAAATAGCAATTTTTTTGGCCTTGCTTATTCTCTTGGAATAATTGTTCTGCAAGTTAATGAACATAATCTAAAGGAATTGTTGTTTCTGTGTGGAATTAATCGTGATTTTGAAAAATATCAGAACACACTAATTATTGATCGAGGTAAAGTTCAGTTCTCCAAGGAAATGTTCTTGGGCATAGCTGCTCTACCTACGGAATATCATGAATAACTTACAAATGAATGTCCAAACACTAAACTCCCTGAATGTTGACGGCTACCGCGCTTCCGCGAGCCCACGACGCCCACTGGGCATGACCCTCGCGTTCGGCCTGAGCTCGATCCTGTTGACCGCATGCGGCGGCGGTAGCGCCGACGGCGGCAGCGCGGACGCGACCGCGGCGGTCAAGATCGCTGTCCCGATCACCACTGTCAAAGTGGTACCGACAGTGCCTCCAACCGTATTTACCCCAACCGCGCCAAGCGCGCCGGCGGCACCGCTGCCAGTTGGTAACGCCATTACCGACGTCAAGATTCAAAATACCGCAGCGGCGCAGACCAACGTCCCGTTCACGTTCGGCCAGGTGTTCGCTGTCGGCGCCCTGCAGCCAACCGAAGGCCTGGTCAGCAAGCTGCAGGATGGCACCGCGTTGCGCCTGCAGATGGACGTCAAGGCCACCCATGCCGACGGCTCGGTGCGCCATGCGGTGATCTCCGGCGTCCTGCCTGCACTGGCCGCCGGCCAGGTGCAAACCCTGGAACTGGCCAAATCCAGCGTGACGGAACAAAGCACGGTCACGCCGCAAAGCGTGGTCGACGCCGGCCTCACCGGCAGCATCAGCATCAAGCTCGACAATGTCCAATACAGCGCCTCGTTGGCCACGCCCTGAGCACGGCCACCCCGGTCAAATGGCTGTCGGGCCCGATCGCCAACGAATGGATCGTTATCGCACCGTTGCGCGATGCCGCCGGCAACGCCCACCCGCACCTGACTGCCCGCTTCGCGGTGCGCTCCTACCCTGGCCTGGCCAAGCAGGCGCGCGTCGAAGCCGGCGTCGAAAATAACAAGACGTTTGCTGCCGGCGCCCGCAATTTCACGTATGACGTGAACGTGGAAGTTGGCGGACGTACCGTCTATTCGCAGGCTGCCCTGACCCATTACCACCATGCGCGCTGGCACCAGTTCGCCTGGTGGGACGCCGCGCGCGAGCCTGCGGTCCATATCAAGCACAACACCGCCTACCTGATTGCATCGAAGGCCATCTCGAACTATGACCAGAGCGTGGTTCCGACCGAGACCAACCTGGTGGACTACGCCAAGCAAACGACGGCCGCCATTACCGGTCCGATGAAAATCGGTCCGCTGGTGTCCTACATGCCGTCGACGGGTGGCCGCGTCGATATCGGTTCCCTGCCAAGCTGGTCCGTCACCTACTTGCTGACCCAGGACAAGCGCGCCAAGGATCTCATGATGGCCGCGGCGGATGGATCGGCAACCTGGTCGATCCACTACCGCGACGAAAACACCGGCTATCCGGTGCGTGTCGACAATGAAGTGAACAAGAACATCACCTTCCACATGAACCTGGCCCACAAGGGACCGTTGCCGGTGCCGCGTTGCGCCAACAACGACGGTGCGCTGTGCCAGACCCCGTACGAGGCCGACACCGCCCACCAGCCGTCGACGGTCTACCTGCCTTACCTGGTCACCGGCGACTACTACTATCTGGAAGAGCTGCAATTCTGGGCCGCCTGGAATCCGCTGGGTACCGATCCGGGCTATTCCGGTAACGGACAAGGCCTGGTGCGCTGGCAGCAACTGCGTGGTCAAGCATGGTCGATGCGGACGATGGGCCATGTGGCGTACATCACGCCTGACAACCATTATATGAAGTCATACTTCAACAAAATGCTCGACAACAACCTGAGCTACTACCAAACGACGTTCCTGGCGCCGAATGCCAATGCAATGGGTGCTTATGATGGTACTGGCGATGGTGCTTTCGTCAACGACGGGTATGCACCTTGGCAGGATGACTTCTTTACCTGGAGCATGGGCTACCTGAGCGAACTGGGCTTTACCAAGGCGGCTCCGATCCTGGAGTGGAAGGCAAAATTCCCTGTTGGCCGCATGACCGCACCGGGCTTCTGCTGGATCCAAGCATCAAAGTATTATTTCAACTTCAGTGACAGTGCCGCATCGCCGCGCTACAAATCATTTGCGGAATTGTATGCCGGCAATATGAAAGAAAATAACATCATGGATGATGACAACAATCTCATCAGCCACCCGGCCGGTCTGAAGTACAACGACCAGGCTTGCGGTAGCCAAGCTCAGGCGGATTGGTTCGTTGCCGCCGGCATCAAGTGGTGGATCAAGGGCAGGATGGTGGGCTACGCTGACTCCGACATGGGCTACTCTGCGAACATGCAACCGGCGTTAGCCGTCTCGGCGACAGCAGGAATCCCGAACGCAGCCCTTGCCTGGTCGACTTTTATGGCTCGTTCAGCCAAGCCGAACTACCGACTCGCGCCACAATGGGCGATCATCCCGCGCTAATCGCGTTCCTGACTCTGTAGTCCAAGGCCGAGCTTCCTGGGATTTTCCCTCAGGAAGCTCGACTGCTTTTTAGTCACTGCAACCGTACTGAAGTATGGCGCCTATCACACAACGAAGAAATTGAAGGGCAGGAACGCGCGTGCGCTTGTTGTTGCAGCATATAATGTTGTTCGTAACGGCAAGAATTTCGCAGCACACATTGCCTGGTTCCTCTGATTGTATGTCCGAAAAATGGGAGTTGTTGTTCTGATGTCTTTAGCCACTAGGGTAATCCAGCGCTTGAAGCGTGACTACTTCCGCTCGCAATATTCGAAAGCGGTACAACTGATCCTGTCCACCCGTCCCCTGGTGCCTGGCGAGCTCCCATTCCTGCTCCTGTCGATGGTACAAAAACGGGACGTCGAGTCGTACCTGGCGGCCGTCAAGTCGTTCGTTTGCTTTGCCAACCCGGCACGCATCGTCGTGGTGTGCGATCCCTCGATCGACGATCGGGACCGCGCCATCCTCAGGCAGCATGTACCCCATATCGAATTGCGCAGCGCGGACGAATTCACGCACCCGAGCATGCCACGCGGCGGTACCTGGGAGCGTCTGTTCGCCATTTCCGGTTTCGTACGGGATCACTATGTCGTCCAGCTCGACGCCGACACGCTGACCATGCAGCCCATCCCGGAAGTCATTGACGCCATTCGTACGGGTACGGTTTTGTGCTTGGCGAGAATGCGACGACGCAGCTCAAATCGCTGGTGACTACCCGCGAAAACGCGTTGCCTCTGGCAAAACCCGGCGCGCACATCCAAAGCATCGCGGAAGCCGAGATGGTCAATGTCGGCCTGCCCGGCGAGGTGCGCGACGTGCGGGGATGCTCCGGTTTTACGGGATTCCCACGCTCGGCCGACATGCAGGACGCGATGATCGATTTCTCGCGTCGCATGACGGACAAGCTGGGCGAGGACTGGAAACGCTGGGGAACGGAACAGGTCACGTCAAATTACCTTGTTGCGAACGCAGCAGGAACGACAGCCCTGCCCTTCCCGAAGTACGGGACGCCCGATCTGGCAACGGATGCAACCGCATTTCTGCACTTTATCGGCTCGATGCGTTTTGTTAACAGCAAATATGAAAAGACTTCCCGTCAAGCGATCCAAATGATCGCCAGCAAGATCTATCAAGAGCAGTACGCTCGTGCCGATATCGCCTGGGTCGCGCTAGCGACGCCAGAATGAAGACAGCACCATACGCAATGCCGTAAGCGACGGGGAAAGCAATAACGATTGCCAGGCAAATTCGAAGGCGACGCTGGTCGGCCATTTTTTTCACAATAGCGTGCCAATTCGATCAGACGCCATGCGCGGTTTCCACGCGCAACCTTGCGCAATACAGGGCTTTCTATTATTGCTTCAGCATGAAGCGTTGCGAGCATGCTGAACATCAGACGATCCTGCTCGGAGTAAGTGCGCGCAATGCTCGGATGTTCAGTAACATCGAGGTCTGCCGTGACAGTCTTTCGGAACAAGACGCGAGCAGCCGCATCACTCAGCCTGAACGACAAGTCGTGGTCTTCCGCGAAACTGATTTTCTCCCAATACGAATGTATCTTCAGTAGAAGATCACGGTTCACGACCAGCGTATTGGCATGGTGGATGCGGTGTTTCAGGAAGGCAGCCAGGGCATTTTTCTGGATCGGATAGACATCGGATTCACCAGCGATGGGCGCATCCGTCAAACCCACCAACACGGAAAACCAGTCAGGATTTGCAACGACGTCATCAATCGAGGTCTGCATATTCGCGAAGAATAAATCCGCCGCTTCTGCTTCCAGCGTACGGATTGCTACCTGCAGGTGATCTGTTCTTGTCCAATAATCATCATCATCACAAAAAGCGACATATTTCCCTTTGGCCGCGAGAATACCCGTATTGCGGCTGTGCGAAGGCCCGCCCGGATGTTCTCGATGGCGCAAGATAAAGCGCGCATCAAGTTTGTCCCGATCGAACTGTAATGATCTTGCGTATCGCGGGAGGAAGCATCATCGACGACGATGCATTCGTAATCAGTCAAGGTCTGCTGCCGGATGCAGTTCAATAATCGTTCGAGTTTCTGGGCCGATTTCTTGTTGCAATTACAATCGATACTATTGGCATCTTGTTTTTTTCATCATTGATGTTCACGCGCGGCGCCAGACAGGAGCCTCATGACCTTGCGCTCCGCCCTACACCCATATTGACTGACAGTAAGAGTCTAGCAGATTCCGGCTGAGTTCCAGCCATGCCACCCGCCCTTGTGTGTACCGGCCACGACATGCAGGCGCGCCGGATGTTCGACAGCGCACGTTCGAGCGAATAATCGCCGCACACAATGCCCACGTGGAATTGCCAAAGCATATAATGTTGTGGCCTCAAAGAACAATTTTGTCAGGCAGGCGCCAGCCGGTCACGTGCCACGTTCGTCCAGGCCACAGTGACGCCCACCCCGACACGCCTTCTGCAAAGCTACTCCGCTAAGACATCGATGGCCAGCAGTGCTGCTGTACTTATCTGTAGAAACCAAACTTCATGGCCAATTTACGTCGCTCCCTGGTAATCAACTTCTTTTCCTCGTCCGGAAGCGCATTCCTGCAGTTCGTTGTCAGCGTTTTGTTGGCCCGCATACTGAGCCCGAGCGAAATCGGCGTGTATTCGATGACGGTCGTGTTCGTCAATTTGGCACACGTGTTCCGTGACTTCGGCGTGACCTCTTACTTGCAGCGGGAAGCCGAGCTGACACCTGAAAAAATTGGCTCGGCGTCGGCGTCGTGTTTACGTCCTCGTGGATCATCGCGGTGATTTTGTTCCTGGGAAGCGGCTGGATCGGCCGCTGGTTCAACGAACCGGACATCGTCCCGGTGATACGCGTGCTTGCCATTGGCTTCCTCATCATTCCGTTTGGTTCGATTACCAACGCGCTGCTGGACGCGAGTTTGAAGCAGGAAAACAGGCGATTGTGCATGCCGTTGGCACAATCAGTTTCTGCGTCAGCTGCCTGGTCCTGGGCAATCTTGGCTTCGGCAGCATGAGCCTTGCCTACGCCAATTTGATCAATATTATTGCCTGTGCGCTGGCGTATATTCCATTGCGTCCAAAAGCGATGCCCTGGCGTCCGGGCTTCACGCACTGGCGCAGCGTGGCGCATTTCGGCGTCGGCTCGCTTTATCGAATTGCATTGCAGCCGTGAACAATGCGGTCCCCGATATCGTGCTTGGCAAGCTGGGCACTGCGCGCCACGTCGGCTTACTGAGCCGTGCCAATTCGACGGTGACCATTTTTACCTATGTTGCCGGCTCGACCGTCAGTTATGGCGCAGTGTCCTATCTGGCCCAGACTTATCACCGGGGCGAATCGCGGCGCCGACCATATCCGGGCGACCGCGCCGTTGACCGGCGTCGGCTGGCCGGCGCTCGCACTGACCGCGCTCCTGGGCCACGAAATCGTCCTGGCGCTGTATGGCCCGACCTGGCTGGCGAGCGTACCCGCGATCCTGCCGCTGTCGCTCGCCGCCGCGGTCGCCATGACCTTCCATTACATTCCGACCGCCATGGCGATTGGCCGTCCGTACCTGAGTGCGGTCCCGGTCCTGGTCTACCTCGCCACCCGGATCGCCTTCGGCGTTGCCCTGTTCGACGGCGGCCTGGCGCTTTGCCTGGGCGCTGTGCTGGGCGACCCTCGCCGCCACGCCGATCATCGCCATACAGCAGCAGCGCTATTCGCTTTACCATGGGGCCATGTATTGCAAGGCCATGGCGCCAAGCGCCAGGGTGGCCCCCGGTACCGCGCCGCGGGCGTGCGCTTTCAGTGGCATTGCCCTCGTCCTGGCCGGCCCTCGCGCGCCTGCTTGTGATGGCGCCGACCTGGCCGCCGCCTGGTACTGCATGTTGCTGATTGACGCGCCACGAATTGCTCGAGCGAAATTCACCGCCTGGCCGCCCCGGTCAAGATGCGCCTGGCACTGTTGCTCTCGTATAAATTCAATAGTGCTCAAAAGGCTCCTCCAGCTACGTGCCTTCTTGGAATAAAATGCAGAACATGTACCTCGACGAAGTAAAGACCATCCTGATCGATGTGCTGAGCCTGGGTGACGCCGGACAACACCTGATGCCGATTCGCCCCTGCTGGGCGCCTGCCGGAGCTCGATTCGATGGCCGTGGTCAGCCTGATCGCGCCCTGGAAGAACGTTTCGGCATCGCCATCGACGACGACGACATCAGCGCCAGCACCTTCGAAACCCTCGGCACCCTCGCCGCGTTCGTCGCGCAAAAGCAGAGCGAATGACGCCGGCCTTCGCGGGCCCGCGCGCCGAGCTTCTTTCTCGACAGCGGCGCAGGCCAGCGCTATTGCCTGTTTCACCCCCCTCAAGGCCCCTGCCGCGGCGCCGTGCTGTACGTGCATCCGTTCGACGAGGAGATGAACGCGCGCGCCGCATGGCCGCGCTGCAGGCGTGCGAACTCGCGGCGCCGGCTACGCGCGCTGCAGGTCGACCTGCACGGCAGCGGCGACAGTGGCGGCGAGTACGGTGATGCGCGCTGGGATCTGTGGAACAGACCTGGCGCGGCGCTGCCTGGCTCGGAAGCGCCTGGGGCAGCGTGGCGCTGCTGGGCATTCGTCTCGGCGCGATCCTGGCCGCCGACTTGCGCGCCGCGACAAGGCGGCCGCCGGCTGGTGCTGTGGCAGCCGGTGCTGACGGCCGGCCTTCCTGAATCAGTTTCTGCGCGTGCGCATGGCGGCGCAGCTCGACCGCCGAATCTGCGGAACCAGCGCCATGCGCGCAGCTGGAGGCGGGCGAGTCGCTCGAGGTCGCGGGCTACAGCTGCCCCCGGCCGTGGCGCGCCATCGACGGCGCGAATCGTGAAGCAGCGCCCGGCCTTGCGCCGGCGCTGTGGCTGGAAGCGTCGGTGCCGCGGGCAGTGCCGCTGCGCCGGCCGAGCGCGCCGCCAAGGCCTGGCGATGCGGCGTCGGCCGACGCGGACCTAGTTCGGCCCCGCGTTCTGGAGCACGACGGGTGATGACCGATGTCGCCCGACGGCTGGCCGCCACCCGCCATTCAGGAAGACCCATGGGAATGAAGAATCGCCCTGGTGATTTCGACTGCGCCGGCACGCCCTGTACGGCATCCTGCGCCGCGGCAAGGCGACAGCAGGCGCGGCGTCGCTGATCGTCGTCGGCGGCCCGCAGTACCGCGTCGGCGGCCACCGCCAGTTCACGCTGCTGGCGCGCCGCCTGGCTGCGCAGGGTTACCCGGTGCTGCGCTTCGACTACCGCGGCATGGGCGACAGCGAAGGAATTGCGCGGTTTCGAACGTCGACGACGACATCCAGGCCGCGGTCGACCAGTTCACGGCGGCCGTGCCCGGGGTGCGCGAGGTCGTGCTGTGGGGCCTGTGCGACGGGCCTCGGCGGCATCTGTTGTACGCCCCCCGCGATGCGCGCGTGAAGGGCTCGTGCTGCTCAATCCCTGGATCCGCACGCCCGACGGCATGGCCCGCACCACCCTGCAACATTACTATCGCGAGCGCCTGGTGGAAGCGCACTTCTGGCGCCGGGTGCTGCGCGGCAAGTTCAATAGGACGCTCGCTGGCATCGATGTTCGGCCTGGTACGGGCCGCCTTCGGCAGCGCAGCCCGGCAAACGGCGCCGCGGCCCGCCACGGCCTCCCTGCCCGACCGGATGCACGCCGGCCTGCGCGTTCGGCGGCCAGGTACTCTGATCGTCAGCGGCGCCGACTTGACCGGCCGCGAATTCTGCGACCTGGCCGAAGCCACGCCAATGGAAACGCCGCTGCTCCAATCCCCGCGCGTTACCCACTACCGGCTCGACCAGGCGGACACACGTTTTCGCGCTGCGACTGGCGCGACCAGGTCGCGCCCTGCACGGGGAATGGTTGGAACTGGGGGCGGCCCTGGCCGCCAGGCAGCCGCCGAAATCCTCGAATGCGCCGTAGCGCGGCTTCGCGGGACGCGGCGCCGCGCATAAATCGGCGCCGGGCCGGATACGCCGCGCGGCGCGCCGGCCGCCGTGTCGAATCGAACGTCGCCATGTTGCCGAAAAGGCTGCGCACCGGATGGTAGCCAGGTAAACAGCGCAATCGGCGTGTCGCGATTGTCCCCGCCCGCAGCAACGCCATCGTTCCCGGCTGCGAATCGCGCCATCGACCAGATTGCCCTCGACGTCGGCGCTGCTGCTCGCAAAACGCACGCTGATGCCGCCCGTGTCGAGCAGGGTGTTGTCGACGATGCTGCTGCGCGCTGCGCTGTTGAGATAAATGCCGTCGTCCGAGCAGGAAGCGATCAGGTTCGGCGCGGATGGCGCTCCCCTCCTGCTCGACGATACATCGGCTGTCGCGGCAATACGGCGCACCGGTGGCGCCGCCGCCCAGCGACAGGCCCACCCGTTGGCCCGGCGCGCCGTGCAGGCGCGCTCGCACCACACGATGTTCTGCTCGAAGATGTTGGCCGAGCCCCCGCCCTTGGCAAACGCGCCATAGCTGACATGTCGCCCTCGCCCTTCAGGAAATCGCTGATCAGGTTGCGCGGATGGTCCAGCCATTGGCGGCGACCAGGTCGATCGGCATGACCGGATTGGCGGTCTCGCGCACCGCGGTTGCGGTCAGGGTATTCTGTTCGATCAGGCCATCGTCGGGAAAGCGCCCCTCGTTGCCATTGATCTTGAAGTGGGCGTTGAAGTCGGTGATGACGTTGTTGCGGGCGATGAAATGCTGGCCGCGCCACCACGTGGAACGCATGTTCGCAATAGTCGTGGCTGCGCGCAGACGCCGCGGATGGCCAGGTTCTCGAAGGTCCAGTACGGCGCCTTGACGCGAAAGCCTTCGACCATATCGAACTCGAGCTGCGCGCTGCCCGGTTGCAGCGCGCGCACGACGATCGCTGCCCGGCGCGACCCGGACGATCGATCGGCGGCGCGCCGCCGAAGCGGTAGATGCCGGGCAGCAGCACGATCGTGGTCGCCCGGGCTCGGCGCCGGCGATCGCGGCGCGCACCTGCGTCCGGCGTGGCCACGCACATGACGCCCCCGGCAGGCGCCGCGCGCCGGCCGGCTGCGCGCCGAGCGCACGGCCGGCGGCAAAGGGCCGGTTCGGGCCCCGGTCGAGCCCCATCAGCTGCGCGCCTGCCATGCGCCGGTGCCGACGATGACCGGGTTATGGCCGGTGGTGCGCTTTTCCATATAGGGCGCCAGCGCGCGCGGCGTCACGCCCAGCTTTCCACACCAGGGCGCCGCCTACCACCGCTGCCACGGCCAGCGCCAGCAGCACGGCGCCAACCGCAGCGCGCCTGGAACCCGCCGTGCGCACCAATTGGGCTGCTTGATCCCGTGGCGGTTGATCAGGTCGTACATCGTCGGCCGGCTGATGCCGAGCAGCTCGGAGGCCTTGACGATATTGCCGTCCGACGCGCCAGCGCCTTCACGATGGCCTTGTATTCGGCCTCGTCGCGCACCTGGCGCAGGTTCAGCGGCTCTTCCGGCTGGTCGCCTCCGGCCAGACCAAGGTCGTCGGCGGCGATACGGCGCCGTCGGCCATGATCACCGCGCGCTTGACGCAGTTTTCCATCTCGCGCACATTGCCCGGCCAGGGATAGCTCTCGATCGCGCCGAGCGCCTCCGGCTGAAGTGCAGCGACGGGCGCAACTCCTGGGCGCAGAATTTGTTCTTGAAGTGATGCGCCAGCAGCGCCGCATCGCCCGCCGCTCGCGCAGCGGCGGGATCTTCACCACGATCTCGCGACAGGCGGTAATACAGGTCTTCGCGGAAGCGTCCCTGCGTGATCAGTCCTTGAGCTCCTGGTGGGTCGCGCAGACGATGCGGACATCGACCGGAATCTCTTCGCGGCCGCCGACGCGCTCGATGCACGCGCTCCTGCAGGAAGCGCAGCAGCTTGGCCTGCAGCGGCAGCGGCATGTCGCCGACTTCGTCGAGGAAGAACGTGCCGCCGTGCGCCAGTTCGATCTTGCCCTTGGTCTGCTTGGCTGCGCCGGTAAACGCGCCTTTTTCGTAGCCGAACAGTTCGCTCTCGAGCAGGTTTTCGGGAATCGCGGCGCAGTTGATCGCCACGAAGCGCTGGTTGGCGCGCGGACTGAGACTGGTGCAGCGCGCGCGCCAGCAATTCCTTGCCGGTGCCGCTCTCGCCCAGCAGCATGACCGAGGCCGAGGTCGGCGCGACCTTCTCCAGATTGCGGCACAGCTTGAGCATGCCGGGTCGCGGCTGATGATGCCGGCGGTCGGCGAGTCGGCCTGCGGCTGCAGCATGCGGCGGTTTTCCTGCTGCAGCGCGTGCAGGAAAAATGCGCGCTCGACGATCAGGTCCGAGCACCTCGGGGTCGAACGGCTTCTGGTGGAAATCGTAGGCGCCCAGCGCCGATCGCCTTGACCGCGTTGGCGCGGTCCTGGTTGCCGGTCACGACGATCACCTTGGTATCCGGCGCCAGCGCCAGGATCTGCTCCAGCGTCGCCAAGCCCTTCGGCGAGCCGTCCGGATCGGGCGGCAAGCCCAGGTCCATGGTGACCACCGCCGGCTCATGGCGCCGCATCTGCGCCAGCGCGCTTTCGCGGTCGCCGGCGACGACGACTTCGTAGGCGTCGAAGCTCCAGCGCAGCTGCTTCTGCAGCCCGGGTCGTCTTCGACGATCAGCAGTTTCGTTTGTTCTGTGTCACTGCGATCCTCTCCCCGTCATGCGGCGCTGTCGGCAAGCTGCCGTTCTGCTGTGAAGCAGCGGCAACAGAATCGGAAAATGGTGCCCTTCTTCGGCGGCTGCTGCCACCTCTAGCTGGCCGCCCAGTTCCCGAATGTATTCGCGGCTTTCGAACACGCCGATCCCCATGCCGGCCGCTTGGTGGACTCGAAAGGCTTGAACAGCCGCTCGCGGATGAACTCCTCGCTCATGCCTGCCCGTATCCGCGATCTCGATCAGCGCGGAGCCATCCTGCCCGCGCAGGACGACCTGCACCTCCCTTCTGCCGGCGTCGCCTCGATGGCGTTCTGGATCAGATGCCCGATCACGCGCTCGAGCGCTCCCATCGGCCACGACCTCACGCCCCGTCCACGATCTCGCAGCACCGGCATGCGGCTCGTAGGCCGCCTCGAGCGCCACCGCCTGCTGCACACTCGTCGAGCGCGAGCGGCGCGGCGTGCTCGGGACGTCGCCGCCGCTGCAGCTTTTGCAGGAGCCGGCTCATCTTATCGACCGAGTGCTCCACCGTCTCGAGCATGTCTTCCTGGAACTCCGGATTGTGCTGTGCTTCTCCGCGTTGCGACAGCAGCGACAGCTGGCACGAGGTTCTTCAGATCGTGCACGACAAAGGCGGACATGCGATTGAACGACTCGAACTGGCGCGCCACCACAGCGCATCGCCGCTTCCTGCTGCGCCAGATAGCTCGCAGCCTGGCAGCCGGCGGTCTTGAGCAGGTCGTTCACTTCCCAGTTGAGCACGATCGGCTGCGCGGCTCGCGCAGCACCACAAAACCGAACAGGCGCCCATGCAGGATCAGGGGCACCACCAGCCACGCCTGCGGAATCGCGCAGCCTTCGGGCATCCTCCACGCCCTCGTATAGCTCGGGCTCGCGCGCGTATTCGTCCAGGTCGATCACCCATTGCTGGCTCTCCAGGAAGCGGGAGAACGGCTGCCGGCGGGCTCGCTACTCCGCACCGGCGGGCAAGTTCCAGTGCGCGAACGGCTCGAAACGCCCCGATTCGGGCCGAGCCACAGCGCCCCGCCCGGGCTGTCGACCAGCTCGGCGATCGCCTGGATGGAGCGCTCGCGCAGTCCCGGCTCGTCCCTCGGACAGCGTGCGGGTAAAGCGCAGCCACTCTTCCCGATAGTCGTAGCGTAGCTGAAGAAATGCTTGCTGAGGAACACCTTCAGGCGCGAGCGCAGGGTGCCCGAAAACAGCATCGCGACGAGCAGCATCGCGGCGCCGAACAGGAACGTGACCTGCAGCACCGCGCCCCACCTGCCGCCGAAATACCGGATGTAGTAGCCCGCCAGCGCCATCACCAGCAGATAGCGCCGCGCCCAGCATCGCCGCGGAATGGAACACCACGCGGCGCGAAACCGTCACGTCGACGACCAGGTCGGGTTGCGCGCGATCGCAACGGCGAGCAGCGGCACGACAAGGGCGTCGACTACCCCGCGCGCAGCCCAGATGTCCGCATTCAAGCGGCGGAACAGCATGGCATCCCTGTACAGGTAGAAGTCGAAGGCGAAATGCCGCCCAGCCCCAGGCAGAGGAATTTGATCCCCCAGCGCTGCTGCGGCTGGACGTATTGCGGTAGAGCTGCTCGACCAGCAGCATGCCGAGCACGGAAATGCCGACGTTCGAGGTGACGCCGGG
>CAVSPL010000026.1:0-147943 GCA_963729765.1 uncultured beta proteobacterium
TGTTGCGCTCCTGACTCAGGAAAATCGGCGTAGACTGCGCTGCAAATTCACATGAGCCCGCCCGTGTTTGCCCTGGCGATGCGCGGCGGGCCGAGACCAGGAGAAGAGATGAGCGTGACAGGATTATCGCGTGTTGCGCTGTTGCGCTGGCGACTGCTGTGCCGCGACGGCGGCGCACGGCGCGCAGATGCGCGAGTACCGGCAGGTGGCCATCAGCGGCGGCGGCGAATCGATCGCCGCGATCGAGTCGAGCGACCCGGGCATCCCCGGCAAGCGCGCGCATGGACGCATCGTCGTGCGCGACGCCGCCAGCGGCCGCATCACTTGCCGAATACGATCCCTGCGCCGTGTGTTCCTACGATTTCCCGAGCTGGTCGCCCGACCGCAAGGCGATCGCCTTCATCGGCGCCGACCAGAAGGCGGGCACCGCCACCTTGTGGGTGGCGCGCGGCGGCAAGGTCCTCGCCGCCGCCACGCGTCAAGGGCGTGGCGAATACCGCGCGCTGGTCGCCCGACGGCGCCAGCATCGCCCTGCTGGCCACCGTCGGCGCCAAGAAGCAGACCGGCGCGGTGGAGGCGGGCGCGCGCCAGGTCGGCGAGATCGGCGTCGAGGAAGACGCGCAGCGCATCGCCCTGGCGCCGGCGGCCGGGGGCGTGCTGCGCCTGGTCTCGCCGCCCGATTCCTATGTCTACGAATACGACTGGATGCCGGACGGGCGCGGTTTCGTCGCCACCAGCGCCAAGGGCAATGGCGACAACAACTGGTGGGTCGCCACGCCTCGGCCACGTCGACGTGCACAGCGGCGCGCTGCGCATCATCGCCGCGCCGAGGCTGCAAATGAGCCTGCCGCACGTCTCGCCCGATGGCCGCAGCGTGGCCTTCGTCGGCGGCCTGATGAGCGACTTCGGCTCGGTCGGCGGCGACGTGTTCACGGTGCCGTTCGCCGGCGGCGAGCCGGTCGACGTCACGCCGGAGTATGCCGGCTCCTTCAACGGCCTGGCCTGGAAGGGCAGCGCCTTGCTGGCGTCCAGCCTGCAGGGCAGCGAGATGGCGGTGGTCGCGATCGACCCGGCGGCGAAAACCGCGCGCACGCTGTGGAGCGGGGCGGTGACGGCGAACGGCTCGAACGACGGGCGCATCGTCTTCAGCAGCGACGGCAGTTCGGCGGTCTCGGTCCACGAAACCTTCGAACAGGCGCCGCGCATCGTCGCCGGACGCCTGCCGCAGCTGGCCCCGATCACGCGCGACAATGACGATTTCGCGCCGCAGGTGGCGAGCCGCAGCCTCACCTGGACCAACGAGGGCATGCGCAGCCAGGGCTGGCTGATCGGCCCGCGCACGCCGCGCGCCGGGGTCAAGCATCCGATGGTGGTGCTGGTGCACGGCGGGCCGTCTTCGGCGGCGACGCCGCGTTTCGTCGCCGCGGGCGAGTTCGGCAACCCGCTGGTGCGCGAGCTGACCGCGCGCGGCTTCTACGTGTTCCAGCCGAACCCGCGCGGCAGCTTCGGCCAGGGCCTGGCCTTCGCGAAGCGCGAACCGGCGCGACTTCGGCGGCGGCGACTGGCGCGACATCCTGGCCGGGGTCGACGCCGCCATTCAAGCGAAGCGCCGGTCGACGGCGAGCGCCTTGGCCTGATGGGCCACTCGTACGGCGGCTTCATGACCATGTGGGGCGTCACCCACAGCCAGCGCTTCAAGGCGGCGGTCGCCGGCGCCGGCATCGCCAACTGGATCAGCTACTACGGCCAGAACGGCATCGACCAGTGGATGGTGCCCTTCTTCGGCGCCGCCCATGTACGAGGACCCGGCGATCTACCGCGCGGCCTCGCCGATCGAATCGATCAGGAACGCGAAGACGCCGACCCTGATGTACGTGGGCGAGCGCGACGTGGAGACGCCGGCGGTGCAGTCGATGGAGTTCTGGCACGGCCTGCGCGCGATCGGCACGCCGACCGCGCTGGTGATCTACGACGGGGAGGGGCATGCGATTCGCAAGCCGGAGCATCAGCTCGACCAGCGCAAGCGGACGGTGGAGTGGTTCGAGAAGTATTTGAAGTAGCGTCGCAGCGTGATCGTACCGGCTCCTCGCGGCGGCGTCTGCTACCGCCGGCTCGACCTTCTTCTCCGGATACAGCACCACCTGCACGTAATTCTCCGTATTCAGGTAGCGCCGCGCCGCGTCCTGCACCTCGGCCGCGCTCAGGGCATTGACGCGCTCTTCGTGCGTCAGCAGCGCCGCCGGGTCGGTCCCGTCCATCAGCGCCGACTGGATGCGTCCCAGCCAGTAGCCGTTCTCGCGCAGCGCCTTGCGGTGGTTCTGGATCCAGTTCTGCTTGACCTTGGCCAGGTCGGCCGCTTGCGGGCCTTCGCGTTTCAGGCGCTCGAATTCGGCGAAGGTCGCGGCCAGCACCTTGTCGACGTTTTCGGGGCCGGTCGGCAGGGTCACGGACAGCGTGTAGTTCCCGTAGGGGATGCGGCCGAGCCCGCCGCCGGCGCTGCCGCCGTAGATCAGCGACAGCTGCTCGCGCAGCACCTCGATGATGCGGATGTTGAGCACTTCGACCAGCGCCTGCAGGCGCATTTGCTCGGCTTCCGAGAACGGCGCCTCGCCGGTGAAGGTCAGCGAGACCGTGCTTTTCGGCTCGCTGCCGCTGTAGACCGCGCGCTTGACCACGCCTTTCACCGGACGCAGGCCGACGTCGCGCCAGGCGACCGGGATCTCGGGCGTCGGCAGGCTGCCGAGATAGGTCGCCAGCAGCGGCTTGAGCTTGACCGGGTCGAAGCTGCCGACGATGACGAAGGTCAGGTCTTTCGCGCTCGAGAAGCGTTCGCGGTAGATCGCCATGCTGCGCTCGAGGCTGATCTGCCCGAATTCTTCCGGGCGCAGCGGGCGCGGGGCGCGCGGATGGTTGTTGTAGAGCGCGGAGATGACGGTGTCGCCGAAGCGCGCGCCCGGCTGGGCCAGGCGGTTGCGCGCCGCTTCCACCTGCTTGCCGATGAAGGACTTGAACAGGTCGTCGTCGCGGCGCACCGTGTCGAAGCGCAGCCACAACAGCTGCAGCATGGTCTCGATGTCGGTCGCTCCCGAGGAGGCGCCCAGCACTTCGCTGTAGCCGGAGAGGCCCATGGTCACCGCCGCCGCCTTGCCGGCCAGGACCTTCGACAGGTCGAGCGGCGAATAATCCTTCACTCCCATGCTGGCGACGATGGCGCTGGCGTAGCGCGCGTTGACGATGTCGGCGTCGCCATACAGGCTCTGGCCGCCGAAGCGCGCGGCGCTCATCACCACCTGGTCGTTGCGGAAGTCGGTGGGCTTCAGGATCACCTTCACGCCGTTCGACAGCGTCAGGTGGGTCAAGCCGAGCCGCTTGTCCTCCGATTCGGCGACGATGCTGCCGGCTTTCGGGGGCTGCGCCATCAACTGCGTGCCGAGCGCCTTTTCCTCGTACGGCGCCACCTCGGCCTGCTCGGCCGCGGCGAGCGCCGCCAGCAGTGCGTCGCCCTGCGGCGGCGGCGTACCCGGGCTGTCGATGCCGGAATAAATCACCAGCTTGCCGGAGTTGGCGGGAATCGTGCGGCGCGTGTAGGCGTTCATTTCGTCGAGCGTCATCGCCGGGCAGCATCTCGGTGGCGTAGCCGTATTCGGCGGCGATGCCGGGAATCGGCTCCTGCTGCAGGAAGTTGCGCATGTACTCGCCGACATAGGCGCCGGAATCGGTTTTCTCGCGCTCGTTGTAGATGCGCTCGTAACTGCGCAGCATGTTCTTCTTGGCGCGATCGAGTTCGGCCTGGCCGAAGCCGTAGCGGCGGGCGCGTTCGTTTTCGCGCACCAGGGCCTCGATGGCCCTGGTTGCGCCGCCGGGGCCGATCGCGGCGCTGGCGTTGAAGGATTTATAGAAGGGCGTGAGGTGGCCCAGGGCGCTGCCGCCGCGCAGGAAAGGCGGCTCGGCCAGCTGCGACAGCTCCTGCAGGCGCGCGCCCAGCATGCCGCCGAACAGGCCCTCGACCAGCTGCTCGCGGTAGCCGCGCACCGTGTTCGGCTCGCGTACCGGCTGCACCGGGTAGCGGATCAGGATGCTGTTGCCGCCGGCTTCCTTGTCGGTGACGACCACCGCCTCGGTCTGTTCGCGGCGCGGGATGTCGGCGTACGCGCGCGGGCGCGACGGCTTCGGGTTGGTCAGCTTGCCGAAGTGCGCCTTGACCAGCTTTTCGATGACTTTCGGATCGATGTCGCCGACCGCGACCACCGCCATCAGGTCGGGCCGGTACCAGTCGCGGTAGAAGCGGCGCAGCGTATCGGGCTTGAAGTTGCGCAGGACTTCTTCCTTCCCGATCGGCAGGCGCTCGGCATAGCGCGAGCCGTTGTAGATCTTCGGGTAGATCTGCTTGCCGATGCGGTCTCCCGCGCCTTTGCCGAGCCGCAGTTCTTCGAGCACGATGCCGCGCTCCTTGTCGATCACGGCTTCGTCGAAGGTCAGGCCGTGCGCCCAGTCTTCCAGCACCTGGAAGGCCTTGCCGAGGTTCTCGCGGACGGTCGAGCGGGATCGGCAGGATGTAGACGGTTTCGTCGAACGAGGTGTAGGCATTCAGGTCGGCGCCGAACTTGACGCCGATCGATTGCAGGTAGTCGACCAGCTCGTGCTTCTGGAAGTGGGTCGAGCCGTTGAAGGCCATGTGCTCGACGAAGTGGGCCAGGCCTTGCTGGTCCTCGTCTTCGAGGATCGAGCCGGCTTTCACCACCAGGCGCAGTTCGAGCTTGCGTTCGGGGCGCGTGTTCTTCTGGATGTAGTAGGTGAGGCCGTTGGCGAGTTTGCCGACCTTGACCTGCGGGCCGACCGGCAGCGGCGCATCGAGCTTCAGGCGCGGCGCCGGCGACAAACGGCTGGGTCAGGAGGACGACGGCGAGGCAGGCATTGCGTACAAAGTTGAAGGAACATCGGGGTTTCCGGTGAATGGCGTCGAGCGGCCATTGTACCGGCCGCCCGCACCAAGATACTTCAAACGATCGACGCGCCCCGCCAGCAGCAGCACTTCCATTTCGCGCGCCGGCAGCGGCATGCTGTAGAGGTAACCCTGCAGCACTTCGCAGCCGATCTTGCCGAGGAAGTCGCGCTGCGCCAGCGTCTCCACCCCTTCGGCCACCACCTTCAGCGACAGGCCTTCGGCCAGCGCGATCGTGGCCTGGGCAATGGCCGCGCTGCGCGGGTCGGTCGTGATGTTGCGCACGAACGCCTGGTCGATTTTCAGCTTGTCGAGCGAGAAGCGCGACAGGTAGCCGAGCGACGAGTAGCCGGTGCCGAAATCGTCGAGCGAGAGCGAGACGCCCATCGCGCGCAGTTCGGCCAGCTGGGCTTCGGCCGCGGTGGTGTCGCCCATCATCACGCTTTCGGTCAGCTCGACCTCGAGCCAGCAGGCGTCCAGGCCGGATTCGGCCAGGGCCGCGCGCACCACGGCGGGCACGGTGCCGGCCTTGAACTGGTGCGCCGAGACGTTCACCGCCACCGGCACGCAGGGCAGGCCCGCATCCTGCCAGGCCTTGTTCTGCAGGCAGGCCTGGCGGATCACCCAGTCGCCGATCGGCAGGATCAGGCCGGTGTCCTCGGCCAGCGGGATGAAGTCGGCCGGCGAGACGCGGCCCAGCTCCGAACTGTGCCAGCGCAGCAGCGCTTCCATGCCGAGCACGCGGCCGTCCACGCGCGCCACCTGCGGCTGGAAGTGCAGCGCCAGTTCGGCCTGGCCGATGGCGCGGCGCAGGCGCGTTTCCAGCGCCAGCCAGCGCATCGCCTGGTCGTTCATCTCGCCCTTGAAGAAGCGGAAGCCATTGCGGCCGGCGTCCTTCTGGTGCGCCAGGGCCGCGTCGGCCGCTTTCAGCAGGTCGCCCGGCGCACTGCCGTCGCGCGGGAAGACGCTGATGCCGATGCTGCCGGTGACGACCACGTCGTGCCCGCCCACCGAGTGCGGCTGGGCGATCGCCTCGATCAGGCGCTGCGCCTTGAGGATGATGTCTTCGGTGTCTTCGCAACTGGTGAGCAGCACGAATTCGTCGCCCGACAGGCGCGCCACGGTGTCGGTGGGGCCGGCGAGCGCGCCGGCGC
Source organism: uncultured beta proteobacterium (assembly GCA_963729765.1). Lineage (GTDB taxonomy): Bacteria > Pseudomonadota > Gammaproteobacteria > Burkholderiales > Burkholderiaceae_D > Telluria. The sequence goes on from CAVSPL010000026.1 coordinate 6,097, forward strand.
GGCGCGCCACTTCGCGCAGCAGGGCGTCGCCGGCGGCGTGCCCGAGGCTGTCGTTGATGCGCGAGAGGCGGTCGACGTTCACCAGCAGCAGGGCCAGCTGGCTGCCGTCGCGCCGCGCCGCCGCGATCGACTGCTGCAGGCGGTCGTGGAACAGCGAGCGGTTCGGCAGCAGGGTCAGGGCGTCGTGGTTCGACAGGAAGTCGAGCTGGTTGTGGGCCGCCTTCAGGGCCGACAGATCGGTCGAGACCGAGACGTAGGCCGTCAGCTTGCCTTCGGCGTCGCGCACGGCGCTGATGCTGATGCGCTCCGGGTAGACTTCGCCGTTCTTGCGGCGGTTCCAGATCTCGCCGCGCCATTGGCCATCGCGCTCGAGGCCATCCCACATGGCGCTGTAGAAGCGGCGTCGTGGCGGCCCGAGCGCAGCACGCGCGGGTTCAGCCCGATCACCTCGGCCTCGCGCCAGCCGGTGATCTGCTCGAAGGCCGGATTGACCGCGACGATGTTGGCGCTGGCGTCGGTCATCATGATGCTTTCCTGGGTGCTGTCGAAGACCTGGCGCGACAGCTCGAGGCGGTGCTCGCTCTCGCGCAGCGCGGCGTCGGACTGGGCGCGCGCCGTGGCTTCGAGCTGCAGCTGGGCCGCGTGGCGCTGGACCACGCCGTACAGATTCAGGTTCTCGTAGGCCACCGCCAGGTGGGCGGCCAGCACCGAGGCCCAGCGCTCGTCCTCGGCCGAGAAGGGCGCGGCGCTCGGGGCGCGCACCAGGTACAGCCAGCCGTACAGGTTGCGCAGGCAGCGCACCGGCAGGCCGAGGAAGGAGCGCGCAGCGCGGCAGGCCGGGGGGCAGGGTGCCCAGCAGCGGATCGCCTTCGCCCAGCCGCATGGGTGTCGCGTCGCCAGCAGCAGGGCGCCCGGCAGGCGGGTGCCGGTCGCATACGGCAGCAGCAGGGCGGGGTCGAGGCCGCGCGCATTCAGGTGGCTCACCGTGCGTTCGTCGTTCTCGAGCAGGCACAGCGCCAGCTGGTCGGCGTCGAGGATGCGCTGCCGCGGCTTCCAGGAAGACGTCGACCAGGCCGTCCACCTGGCGCTCGTTGACCAGGTGCAGGCACATCGCTTCGAGCGCGGCCAGGCGCGCGCCGAGGCGGCTGTCGAGGACGGGCAGCGTCGGGGGCGCGCGGGAACTGGTCGTCGCTGCGGGGCGCTGCGCGCCGCGGCCGGGGCGTCCTGCGGCGCGGCGGCGCTCGACAGGCCCAGTTCGGCATTCACCGCGGCCATGATGTCCTGCGGGTCGGACGGTTTGCTGAGCACCGTGTGCACGCCGCAGCTGCGCGCCATGGCGATGGTCTCGCGCTCGGCGTACACGGCGGAATAGAAGATGACGCGGGTGGCGGCCAGGGCGCGGTCGGCGCGCAGGCGCTGGACGAACTCGTAGCCGTCCATGGTCGGCATCAGGATGTCGGTGATGATCAGGTCGGGCCGCTCGGCGCGCACCAGCTGCAGGGCGGCGGCGCCGTCTTCGGCTTCCAGCAGGCGGTGTTCGGTGAAGCCGAGCAGCGCCATCAGGTAGGCGCGGTTGCTCGGGCGGTCATCGACGATGAGGATGGTGGCCATCAGGGCGCGACCCGGGCCGCGGCGGTGAGCTGCAGGGACAAATATCGGTACCAGCATGACAACTCCATGTAGGCGCCGGCGGCAGCATGCCGGCACGTTGAACCAGACTGTGATCAAACAATAATCCTGTGGATGTCGCGCACACCACAAAGTTGCTTATTAAAACATAGATTTAACAATTCGTTTTGGACAAATTCAATTTGTTGCGTCTGTGCAACGTTAGATGACAATTGAATACAAATCGCCGTGCTGCAATTGTCCTGTCGAGTTCCTCGCATCGACTCGGTCGGAAGCCGGTAAATCCTTTAAAATAGCGGATTACGCACGACGCGTCACCGTTTCAAGGAAATCCGCATGTCTATCTCCAGCACCCAGGAAATCGTTGCCGAACTTCGCGCCGGCCGCATGGTCATTTTGGTCGACGAAGAAGACCGCGAAAACGAGGGCGACCTGGTCCTGGCGGCGGACTTCGTCACGCCCGAGGCGATCAATTTCATGATCCGCCACGCGCGCGGCCTGGTCTGCCTGACGCTGTCCGAAGAGATCTGCGACCGCCTGGCGCTGCCGATGATGACCAGCCGCAACGGCACCTCCTTCGGCACCAATTTCACGGTCTCGATCGAAGCGGCCGAAGGCGTGACCACCGGCATCTCGGCGGCCGACCGCGCGCGCACGATCCAGGTGGCCGTCGCGAAGGGCGCCAAGCCCGACGACCTGGTGCAGCCGGGCCACATCTTCCCGCTGCGCGCGGTCAAGGGCGGCGTCCTGATGCGCGCCGGTCACACCGAAGCGGGCTGCGACCTGACCGAAATGGCGGGCCTGTCGCCGGCCTCGGTGATCTGCGAGATCATCAAGGAAGACGGCACCATGGCGCGCCTGCCGGACCTGATCGAGTTCGCCAAGGAACACAACCTGAAGATCGGCACGATCGCCGACCTGATCCATTACCGCAGCGAGAACGAGAGCCTGGTCGAGCGCGTTGCCGAGCGCACCCTGAACACGGCGCACGGCGAATTCAAGCTGATCGCCTACCGCGACAAGCCGAGCGGCTCGGCCCACCTGGCGATGGTGCATGGCGACATCAAGCGCGAGGTGGAAGCCCTGGTGCGCGTGCACCAGCCGGTCTCGATCCTCGACGTGCTGGAACACCGCGCCACGACCCATTCCTGGACCATGGCCTCGGCCATGGAGGCGATCAAGCAGAGCGAATCGGGCGTCGTCGTCCTGCTCAATTGCGGCGAGACGGCCGAGCAGCTGTTCGCGCAGTTCACGTCGCTCGACGCGCCGGGCGCGCGTCCGACCGGGCGCGCGGCGACGATGGACTTGCGCACCTACGGCATCGGCGCCCAGATCCTGAAGGAACTGGGCGTGGGCAAGATGAAGCTGCTGGCCAATCCGCGCAAGATGCCGTCGATGACGGGCTTCGACCTGGAAGTCACCGGCTACATCGCGAATCCATGCCGCTTGACGCGGTACCATACACTATTATTAATACGAACACAAAGAAGAGGGCAGCCATGACGGTAGGAACTTATGAAAGCAATATGACGGGCGAGGACCTGCGCATCGGGATCGTGCAGGCGCGCTTCAATGCCGACGTCGGGCATGGCCTGCTGTCGTCCTGCCTGGCCGAGCTGAAACGCCTGGGCGTGGCCGACGAAGACATCCTGCACGTGACCGTGCCGGGCGCGCTGGAAGTGCCGCTGGCCCTGCAAAAGATGGCCGAGACCCAGCAGTTCGACGCCCTGATCGCGCTTGGCGCCGTCATCCGCGGCGAGACCTACCACTTCGAGCTGGTCTCGAACGAGTCCGGCGCCGGCATCACCCGCATCGGCCTCGACTACGGCATCCCGATCGCCAACGCGATCCTGACCACCGAGACCGACGAGCAGGCCGAAGTGCGCATGGCCGAGAAGGGCGCCGACGCGGCCAAGGTTGCGGTCGAGATGGCCAACCTGCTGCTGGCGCTGGAAGAGCTGCACCCCGAGGAAGAAGAAGAGTAAGAAGGACGAACATGACCGACAAGACCACCCACGCCAACCCGAGCAAGAACCGCACCCCGCGCCACCGCGCGCGCGAGTTCGCGCTCCAGGGCCTGTATCAATGGCTGCTGAACAATGAGCCATCGTCGCAGGTGGCCAACAACATCCGCGCCGCCCACGGCTTCGACAAGGCCGACGGCGAGTATTTCTCGACCCTGCTCAACGGCGCCATCACGACCTCGGTCGCGCTGCGCGAATCGATCGCCCCGCTGATCGACCGCACGGTGGCCGAACTGTCGCCGATCGAACACGGCGTGCTGCTGCTCGGCGCCTTCGAGCTGAAGAACCAGCCGGACATCCCTTACCGCGTCGTCATCAACGAAGCGGTCGAGCTGACCAAGTCCTTCGGCGGCATCGACGGCCACAAGTACGTCAACGGCGTGCTCGACAAGCTGGCCCAGCAGTTGCGTCCGGAAGAGGTCGGGGCCGACGCCCGGCGCTGATTTCCCTCTATATATAGTAGGGATGGCGAAAAGCCACCGTTGCCTGAGCAAGCGCGGTGGCTTTTTTCATGGCGCACGGGTTCGCTATGCCGCACCGCGTGGGCGCACCTCGTGCCCACGCGGTGCAACGTATCGACAATCGATAACTGCATAAAAAAAGCCACCGCAAGCGGTGGCCATGTGACGCGAACGTTCTGTGTGCGGCAGCTTACAGCGTCGCCAGCGCTTCCGCATGCGGCTCGGCGGCAGGCGCTTCCTCGACCTTCGGCGCTGCCGGGTGCGGCAGGCGCTGCCTTGACGACCATCTGCGCCGGCGGCGCAACGGTCGTGGTCGGCACTTTCTTGCCGCCGGCAACCTGCTTCAGGCGCTGCCATTCGGCCAGCACGCTGGCGCCGTAGCCGGAATCGCTTTCCATGTCGGCAGCGCCGACATAGGTCTTCAGGCCGCCTTCGACGGAACCGGTGCGCTTCACGTAATCCTTCAGGATCTGCGCGCCGACACGGATGTTGGCCTCCGGATTGAGCGCCGCCTGGGCGCCGCCCACTTTCTCGAACTTGTCGTGATGGACACTTGGCCATGACCTGCATCAGGCCCTTGGCGCCCATCGGGCTTTCCGCGAACGGGTTCAGGCCCGATTCGATCGCCATCACCGCCAGGATCAGCAGCGGGTCGAGCTTGACTTCGTGCGCCGTCGTGTAGGCCGTCGACACGAACATATTGGCCGCGTCGCCGGCAACCCGGTAGCGCTTGGCCAGCCAGGAGGTGACGTTTTGCTGCTGCTTGCTGTTTCCGAGGAGTTTGATCTCGGCTTGCTCAGGCTTCGTCGTCCACCGCGACGCGCTGGGTCGCAGGCGAAGGTGCTGCGGCGATGACGGCGGCGGCAGGTGCGGCCGATTGCGTGATACAGCAATTCGGACACTTTCTTGGCTACATCCGGGTTCGTGTAGAGCAGGGCCAGTACCGCCACTGCCGAGAGACCGAACACGGTCAGGGTGTGCTGCATCGTGGTCAATACACCACGTACCGTTTTGCTCACTTGTGAAAACGTGACTGGCTGGCTGGCCATGGATTGGACGAGCCTTGCGCTCGTGCCGAACATACGATTGATCATCGAAGTCCCCTTTGTCGCGGCGAAAAGGATCCCGTCACATCGCTCTGGGCGCTGTGCGGTTACCAATGCCGTGCATCAGAAAAATCGTCAGGGCTCCCACGTGTGGAAGACCGAAACGCCGTCATTGCTTTGCTTCAGCTGGCCGATGCCCGAGGGGGATGGTCCAGTGGCTCAACAACTGTGTCGGGGGTTCAGGCAGAAGCCTGGAGGAAACACTCCTTAAAAATGTCGTTGGGGCCCCGACCCCGTGAAGTTATGAGAGCAGCTACAATCTGCTTTTTAAGTGGCCGTCTCATCAAGTAGGTGCGATTGTAGGAGGTCGTTTATACCAAGTCAATACTAGCACGACTGCGCTTTATTACTTTTAGATCTGACATTTCCTGCCTGAGCTCAGCAATACCGTGCCAAATCAATCACTTGGCGGCGCAATTTGATTAACCGCAAGCAATCGGACAAACAAGTAAAACTTGATGAAATATTCAGATCTTCGGGATTTTATGTCCCAACTGCAACTAAATGGCGACTTAAAGCGTGTAACTGTCCCGGTATCGCCCTATCTCGAGATGACCGAGGTGTCGGATCGGGTGTTGCGGGCCGCCGGACCGGCGCTCCTGTTCGAAAAACCGACCGGGCACACGATTCCGGTGCTGGCCAACCTGTTCGGCACGCCCGAGCGGGTGGCGCTCGGCATGGGCGCGGACAGCGTCAGCGAATTGCGCCGCATCGGCCACGTGCTGGCGCGCCTGAAGGAGCCGGAGCCGCCGCGCGGCTTCAAGGACCTGATGGGCCTGGGTTCGCTCGTCAAGGCGGTCTGGGACATGGCGCCGAAGGAAGTGAAGGGCGCCTCCTGCCAGGAAATCGTCTGGGAAGGCAATGACGTCGACCTGGCGCGCCTGCCGATCCAGCACTGCTGGCCGGGCGACGTCGCGCCCCTGATCACCTGGGGCCTGGTCATTACCAAGGGGCCGAACAAGAAGCGGCAGAACCTGGGCATCTACCGCCAGCAGGTGCTGGGTCCGGAACAAGGTCATCATGCGCTGGCTGGCGCACCGCGGCGGCGCGCTCGACTTCCGCGAGCATGCGATCGCCAATCCGGGCCAGCCTTATCCGGTGGCCGTCGCCCTGGGCGCCGATCCGGCCACCATCCTCGGCGCGGTCACGCCGGTGCCCGACAGCCTGTCGGAATACCAGTTCGCGGGACTGCTGCGCGGCCAGCGCACCATCCTGACCAAAGCCATCGGCAGCGAGCTGCGCGTGCCGGCGTCCGCCGAAATCGTGTTGGAGGGCCATATCTATCCGGATGCGAACCACCCATCCGGCTTCGAGCATGCGATGGAAGGGCCGTATGGCGACCATACCGGCTATTACAACGAGCAGGACAGCTTCCCGGTGTTCACGATCGACCGCATCACGATGCGGCGCGACCCGATCTACCACTCGACCTATACCGGCAAGCCGCCGGACGAGCCGGCCGTGCTGGGCGTGGCGCTGAACGAAGTCTTCATTCCGCTGCTGCAAAAGCAGTTCAGCGAGATCACGGATTTCTACCTGCCGCCGGAAGGCTGCAGCTACCGCATGGCCGTGGTGCAGATGAAGAAGCAGTACGCCGGCCACGCCAAGCGCGTCATGTTCGGGGTCTGGAGTTTCCTGCGCCAGTTCATGTATACGAAGTTCATCGTCGTGGTCGACGAGGATGTCGACGTGCGCGACTGGAAAGAGGTGATCTGGGCGATCACGACCCGGGTCGATCCGACGCGCGACACGGTGCTGGTCGATAACACGCCGATCGACTACCTCGACTTCGCTTCGCCGATCAGCGGTCTGGGCAGCAAGATGGGGATCGACGCGACCAATAAATGGCCGGGCGAAACCAACCGCGAGTGGGGCACGCCGATCACGATGTCGCCCGAGATCAAGACGCGGGTCGATGCGCTGTGGCAGGAGCTGGGTATCTAAGGACGCCGTCTCGTTTCTGCTTAGAATAAAAACGACGCCACAAGCGCTGTGGCGTCGGTTATAATGCGGTCTGGCGGGCCCCTGCGCATTGTGGCATGGTTTACCTGGTCAGGTCGGGAACGAAGCAGCCAAAGCCGTTCACCGCAAGTGCCGCAGATCAGGCTCGCCTCCTTCGTTTTACTCTCCCCTCTTTTTCTTTCCCTTCAGTCCCAGCATTGCTGTGTCTTGTCGCGTCGACATTTCATAGCGGGACAGCGTGTCCCGGTTTTCATCATTTATTAGTTCCTGGTGGAAATAATTTGTGGTGTAATCGTTCCCTTTTCAATAATTCCAATAAATCGGGGAAACGATGAGCAATTTGCACGTGGACGAAGCATTACGGCGGCATTCGCACAAAGCCGACCGTCTGATGGTGATGATTCTGTGGGCAATGTTCGTCGTGGCACTGGCACTCTCCGGATTGCATGACACCCTCGGCTGGGCGCTCGCGGTCGGTCTTCCCGCCGCCGCGATCCCGACCCTGTTGATGCTGGCAGCGGGCGGCGCGCGGATGACCCGCATGACCACCGCCGTCGCGCTGATCGTCATGTGCGCCTTGCACATCCATCAGGGCGGCGGACGCGATGAGCTGCACTTCGGCCTTTTCGTGGCGCTTGCCTTCCTGCTGTGCTACCGCGACTGGACGGTGATCGTCGCTGCAGCCGGCCTCACGGCATTCCACCACCTTTCATTCAATTACCTGCAGGAGCAGGGCTTCGGCGTGCGTTGCCTGGTCGAGCCCGGTATCGGCATCGTGCTGGTCCACGCCGGCTACGTCGTCGCCGAGACCATCGTCCTGTGCTACCTGGCCCGCATCCTGCATCGCGAGGCGGTGCAGTCAGCCGAATTGCGCGTCAACGTGGCGGCGCTGCAGGCGGACGACGGGGCGATTAACCTGCGCGCCCAGCTGCCGGCGCACAGCGACAGCGGCCGCGCCTTGCAGGAAGTGATCAAACTGCTGCAGCGTTCGCTCGCCAGCGTCCAGCGCAGCGTCCACAACACCAGCGCCGCCTCGCATCAAATTTCGCAGGGCAATGCCGAGCTGTCCCAGCGCAGCGAGCGCCAGGCGGCATCGATCCGCGCCACGGTCGAATCGATGGCGGAACTGACCGACACCGTGCGCCAGAATGCCGAACACGCGCGCCAGGCCGATGCGCTCGCAGGCTCGGCCTCCGCGGTCGCCACGCGCGGCGGGCAGGTGGTGGGTGAAGTGGTCGAGCGCATGCAGGCGATCGATGCCTCCTCGCGCCGCATCGGCGACATCATTTCCGTCATCGACGGCATCGCCTTCCAGACGAATATCCTGGCCCTGAACGCGGCGGTCGAGGCGGCCCGGGCCGGCGAGCAGGGCCGCGGCTTTGCGGTCGTCGCCAGCGAGGTGCGCAACCTGGCGCAGCGCTCGGCGGGCGCGGCGCGCGAGATCAAGAGCCTGATCGAACAGTCGCGTGTGGAAGTGAGCGCCGGCAGCACCCTGGCCCAGCAAGCCGGGCGCACGATGGAGGAGGTCGTCGACAGCGTGCACAAGGTCTCGAGCATCATCGGCGAGATCAGCAGCGCCAGCCGCGAACAGGCGCAGGGCATCGCCGCGATCAGCGCGGCGATCGGCGCCATGGACGACCAGACCCGCGACAGCGCCGACATGGTGCGCGAAGCGGCCGCGGCGGCCGGGGCCCTGAAGGACGAGGCCCGGCACCTGGCCGAGGTCGTTTCGGTGTTCCATCTCGATGAGGTGAACGGCGCGTCCCGGCGCCCGGCCTTGCTGGCCGCCTGATCCGCGAAAAAGCAAGCCGCTTTGCCGTCCTGTCAAGCCGCCGGCGCGAACTTTCCCTCAGCCGGGAAAGTTCGCGCCGAGCTTCAACTGCGGTAAAATCGCGGTATGTCCTATCAAGTCCTCGCACGCAAATACCGCCCCAAGAACTTCGACACGCTGGTTGGCCAGGAGCACGTCGTGCGCGCGCTCACCCACGCGTTGGGGTCTGGCCGCCTGCACCATGCCTACCTGTTCACGGGTACCCGCGGTGTCGGCAAGACGACGCTCTCGCGCATCCTGGCCAAGTCGCTCAACTGCATCGGCCCGGACGGCAACGGCGGCATCACGGCCGCGCCTTGCGGCGTCTGCGAAGCCTGCCGCGCGATCGACGCCGGCCGCTTTGTCGACTATATAGAGATGGACGCCGCATCCAACCGCGGCGTCGACGAAATGGCCCAGCTGCTCGAGCAGGCCGTCTACGCACCGAGCAATGCGCGCTTCAAGGTCTACATGATCGACGAGGTGCACATGCTGACCAATCACGCGTTCAACTCGATGCTGAAAACGCTCGAGGAGCCGCCCGAGCACGTCAAGTTCATCCTCGCCACCACCGACCCGCAAAAGATCCCGGTCACGGTGCTGTCGCGCTGCCTGCAGTTCAACCTCAAGCAGATGCCGCCGGGTCATATCGTCGGCCACCTCGAGAACATCCTGGGGCAGGAAGAAGTGAGCTTCGAACAGCCGGCGCTGCGCCTGCTGGCCCAGGGCGCGCACGGCTCGATGCGCGACGCGCTGTCGCTGACCGACCAGGCGATCGCGTATGCCGCCGGCGCCGTCACGCTGGAAGCGGTGCAGGGCATGCTCGGTGCGCTCGACCAATCCTACCTGGTGCGCCTGCTCGACGCGCTGGCAAGCGCCAACGGCGCCGACCTGCTGGCCGTGGCCGACGAGATGGCCAGCCGCAGCCTGTCGTACAACGGCGCGCTGCAGGATCTCGGCACCTTGCTGCACCGGATCGCGCTGGCGCAATCGGTACCCAACGCGGTGCCGCAGGATCTGCCCGAGCTGGCCGACATCCTGCGCCTGGCCGGGGCCTTCGATCCGCAGGAAGTGCAGCTGTTCTACCAGATCGCCGTGCACGGCCGTAACGAGATCGGCCTCGCGCCGGACGAGTACGCCGGCTTCACGATGACCTTGCTGCGCATGCTGGCCTTCCGTCCGGGGCAGGGCGGCGCCGAACGGCTCGCCGCGCCGGCCGCCGCCGCGCCACGCAGCGCAGCGCCGGCGGCGCGCGCCGCCTCGGCCGCCACGGCAAGCCAGGCGAGCAGCGCGCCGGTGCGTCCGGCGCCGCCGGCACCGCCCGCACCGGCATCCGCTTCCGCCGCCTGCGCCCGCGCCGGCCAGTCCCGCGCCGGCCGTGAATTCCGCCCGCGCCGCGATCAATGCGGCGCTGGAAGCGGCGCGCGCGGCCTCGGGCCAGCGCTCGCCGCCGAAGCGCCCCGGCGCCGATGCCGCCCGCTGCGCCCGCATCCGCCCCCGCCGCCGCGCCGTCGTCGGCACGTCCGATCAATGTGGGTCCGGGCGGAGCGCCGCCGACTGCCCGCTGCGCGCATGGCGCCGCCGGCGTCGGCTGTCGGCCAGCCCGCCGGCGCCGCGCCGCCCTGGGACCAGCCGGGTGCGCAGGCCCAGGCACGCGCACCAGCCGGCCGCGGACGACGAGCCGCCATCCTGGGTGACCGATTTTTCCGACGACACCGCCGTCGCCAACGAAGCGGCGGTCGTCGCCGCACCCGTGCACACCCAGCCTGCCGCGCGCGCCCCGGCCGCGCCGCCGCACGCCTATGTGATCACGCCGGTCCCGGGCCTCGACTGGGACGGCAACTGGCCGGCGCTGGCCGCGACCTTGCCGCTGCGCGGCGTGTCGCAGCAGCTGGCCTTGCAGACCGAACTGATCGACTGCCATGCCGATGGCGGCGCAGCCGTATTCCGTTTGCGCGTGCCGGTCGATACCCTGCGCGCCAGCGGCAACAGCGAAAAATTGCAGGCCGCCCTGCAGGATATTTTTGCGGGCAAGCGCATCACCGTCGAGACCGAGATCGGTCCGGTCTGGTACACGGCCAGCGCCGAGGCAAAGGCCGCGAAGGAAGAGCGCCAGCGCCTGGCCGAGGCCATCGTCGCCGGCGATCCCTTTGTCCAGGACATGGAACGCACGCTCGGCGCCTTTGTCGTGCCCGGCTCGGTGCGCCCGCCGGTCTGACCTTACCCCTTTAACCGATTTATTGGAGAACCACACCATGATGAAGAACCAGCTCGCAGGCTTGATGAAACAGGCGCAAGCCATGCAGGACAACATGAAGAAGGCGCAGGACGCGCTGGCCCTGGTCGAAGTCGAAGGCCAGTCGGGCGCCGGCCTGGTCAAGGTCACGATGACCTGCAAGAACGACGTCAAGCGCGTGCAGATCGATCCATCGCTGCTGGCCGACGACAAGGACATGCTGGAAGACCTGGTCGCCGCCGCCTTCAACGACGCCGTGCGCAAGGCCGAAGCGACCTCCGCCGAAAAGATGAGCGGCCTGACCGCCGGCATGCCTGGCCTGCCGCCCGGCTTCAAGATGCCGTTCTGATCGCAGTTTCGATGTTCATCGTTTCGCTCACCTATACCGCGCCGCTCGCGAAAATCGATGCGCGCCTGGCCGCGCACCGCGACTATCTTGCGGCGCAGTACGCGGCCGGCATCTTCCTGATGTCCGGCGCCAAGGTGCCGCGCGACGGCGGCATCATCCTCGCGCGCGCGCCCAGCCGCGGCGCGCTGGAGCGCATCCTGAGCGAAGACCCGTTCGCGCTGGCCGACCTGGCGCGCTACGAGATCACCGAATTCACCCCGACCATGACGGCCGAGGCATTCGACGCCTGGCGCGGGGTCTAGGATGTCGAAGTCCCTCGACTTCCTGACCGAGGCGCTGCGCCGGCTGCCGGGCATCGGCCCCAAGTCCGCCCAGCGCATGGCCTTCCACCTGCTGCAGCACGACCGCGAAGGGGCGGCCATGCTGTCGCGCGCGCTCTACCAGGCGGTCGACTCGGTGCACCACTGCGCGATGTGCAATACCTTCGCCGACACCGAAGTGTGCGAGATGTGCTCGGACGAGGCGCGCGACCGCAGCCTGCTGTGCATCGTCGAAACCCCGGCCGACCAGATCATGATCGAACAGACCCTGACGTATAAAGGCCTGTATTTCGTCCTGATGGGACGGCTGTCGCCGCTGGACGGCATCGGTCCGAAAGACCTGCACCTCGATAAGCTGGTCGGCCGCGCCGCCGATGGCGTCGTCGGCGAAGTGGTGCTGGCCACCAATTTCACCAACGAGGGCGAAGCCACCGCGCACTACATCAGCGAAATGCTGAAGGCGCGCGGGCTGAAGGTCAGCCGCCTGGCGCGCGGGGTGCCCGTCGGTGGCGAACTCGAGTATGTCGACGCCGGCACCATCGCGCGCGCCATGCTCGACAGGCGCAGTGCATAAACTTCTGACAAGAAGCGCGTAGAATCATGCTTCATTGGCCGTTTGCGTGTGCGCAATCGGCACCGAAAGTCCGCTGCTATCGTGGGTTCGATACCAAGCGGACCTGCGAGCATGCACCTAGTCGACATCACGATGTTCTACGCCGCCGAAGGCAACGGCGTGAGCACCTACCTGAACGCCAAGGCGCGCTGGCTGGCGCGGCATAGCCGTGTCCAGCACACCATCCTCAGTCCGAATGTCGACAGCGGCGGCGACGCACCGGCCCTGGTGCGCATGCCGGCCTTCGCGCTGCCGGGCATCAACGGCTTTCGCATGCCCACCTCGGTGCGCGCACCCGCGCGCCTGCTGCGCCAGGCCAGGCCCGACCTGATCGAGGCCGGCGACGCCGGCCACAGCGCCTGGGCCGCCTTGCGCCTGCGCCGCCGTCTCGGCGTGCCGGCGATCGCCTTTTATCACTCCGACCTGCCGCGCCTGGTGCGTCCGCGCTTCGGCCAGACCGCCGAGGGCGTCACCTGCAAATACCTGTCCCACCTGTACCGCCAGTTCGACCTCGTGCTCGCACCCAGCCGCGCCATGGTCGAGCAGCTCGGCGCGATGGGCGTGCCCGACGTACGGCACCAGCCGCTCGGCATCGACAGCAGCGTGTTTCACCCAGGGCGCCGGGTCGAGACCCTGCGCGCCCACCTGCTGCTTCCCCCGGATGCACGCCTGCTGGTGTATGCGGGGCGCTTCACCCAGGAAAAGAAGCTGCCGCTGCTGATCGAAGCCGTGCGCAAACTCGGCCGGCCCTACCACCTGGTCATGGTCGGCGGCGGGATCGCGCTGCCGCGCTATCCGCAAATTACCTACGTTCCATTCAAGCGCGACCAGCGCCACCTGGCGCGCCTGCTGGCCAGCTGCGACGTGCTGGTGCATCCCGGCGACTGCGAAACCTTCGGCCTGATCGTGCTCGAAGCAATGGCCTGCGGCCTGCCGGTGGTGGCCACCACGCGGCGGCGGGGTGGCCGAGCTGGTCGACGAGCACACGGGCATCCTCGCGCGCCCGAACTGCGTCGACAGCCTGGCCGCCGCGATCGAGGCAATCTACCTGCGCGACCTGGGCGCGATGGGCGCCAACGCACGGCGCAAGGCGGCCGAGTATTACGACTGGAACGAGATCCTGCCGCAGGTGATGCGGCGCTACCAGGCCGTGCTGGGCACGCGCGGGCAGGACGAGCCGGGAGCGAGGAGTGTCTGTGTCACCGATTGAACCCCATCCGGCCATGGGCGAGCCGCCGATGCTGTGCGTCTCGATCCACGACGTCGCACCCGGCCACCTGGGAGGAATGCGCGCGCCTGGCGCAGGCCATGCGCGCGGTCGCCGACATCCGCCTGACCTGGCTGGTGGTGCCGCGCTTCCACGATCGTCCCGGCGACGTGCGCAATGGCGTCGATGAGCGCGCCATGCGCGCCGGCCTCGACGCCGCACTGGCGCGGGGCGACGAGCTCGCCTTGCACGGCTATACCCATCTCGATACGGCGCAGCGCTCCACCGGCTTGCGCGAGCGCTTCCTGCGCGGCGTCTACACCCAGCGCGAAGGCGAGTTCGCGGCGCTGTCCGCCGACGAGGCGCGCGAGCGCATTGCGCTGGGCCTGGAATGGTTCCGCCAGCGCGACTGGCCGGTAGCGGGCTTCGTGCCGCCGGCCTGGCTGCTGGGCGAGGCGTCCTGGCGCGTGCTGCCCGAATTCGCGTTTTCCTACACCACGACCTTCACGCGCTTTCACTTGCTGCGCCAGGGCCGCTCGGTGTTCGCGCCCTCGCTCGTCTACACGGCGCGCAACCCCACCGGGCGCCTCCTGTCGCCGATCGCGGCCAGCCTGGCCGCGCGCTGCATGGCGAACGGCCCCTTGATGCGGCTGAGCCTGCATCCGCCGGACGTCCGCCATCCGCGCCTGGTCAAGCATGCCCAGGGCCTGGTCGAAGGCATGCTGGCCACGCGCGAGGCGGTGACGAAAGCCGAGTGCGCGCGGCGCTTGCTGGCGCTGCCGCCGACGAATTACCAGCCCGCGTCCCCAGTAGCCGCCGCCCCAGTAGGGTCCGCCCCACGGCCCGTATCCATAGCTGGTGCCGTAGCGCTGCACGTCATCTTTCGTGCTCAGGCTGATGATGCAGCTGCGCCATTGGTCGGTTTGCTGGGCGTAGCCGAGGCGTTCGCAGGCCGGGCCGTAGACGACGATCATCTCCGCCATTTCCGCCTGCTTGCGTGCCGCCCGTTCTTGCGGCGTGGCGCAGGCGCTCAGCAGCAGTGCCGCTGCCAGTACGATGCTTGTACGCATGTTGAGTTCCTTCGCGAAGAGTGTCCCTGGTTTCGAGCTTAGCGCAAGTTACAGAACACTGCTCGATCCGGTGCAATCGGACACACCACTCCGGCTCGCGCAGCCGTGGTTTTTCTGGCAAGATCATGCGAACAAAAAATGGGGGGAGCGATGGGTGCACGCCGCTTGACAACCTGGACCCGGCGCCTTGCGCTGGGCCTGTTCGCAGTGATCCTCCTTGCCGCCCTGGGCGTCTGGCTGGTGCTGCGCGCCAGCCTGGCGCAAGTCGAGGGGCGCCAGGCCGCCACGCATCCTGGCCGCCCCGGTCACCATCGCGCGCGACGACGCCGGCGTGCCCCTGATTCGCGGCGAGCAGCCGGCTCGACCTCGCCTACGCCACCGGTTTCGTGCACGCCCAGGAGCGATTCTTCCAGATGGACTTGTTGCGCCGCACCGCCGGCGGCGAGCTGGCCGAGCTGTTCGGCCCGCGCGCGCTGCCGCTCGACCGGGCGCGCCGCCTGCACCGCTTCCGCGCGCGCGCCGCACAAGCGCTGGCAAGCACTGCCGCCGGCCGACCGCGCCTTCATCGACCGCTATGTCGCCGGCGTCAACGCAGGGGCTGGGCGCGCTCGGCGCGCGTCCCTTCGAATACCTGCTGACCGGCGCCGCGCCGCGTCCCTGGCGTGCCGAGGATTCGCTGCTGGCGGTGTGGGCGATGTTCATCGACCTGCAGGGCAACCAGGAACCGCGCGAGCTGGCGCGCGGCTGGCTGCGCGCGCACAGCGACGACGCGCAGCTGGCCTTCCTGCTGCCGCAGGCGTCAAGCTGGGATGCGCCGCTCGACGGCGTGCGCCGCATTCAAGGACGCGCCGGTCCCGGCCTCCGCGCCCGCATGGTGGGGCGGCGCTCCCGCGCGCGAAGGCGCTCGCTGGCCATGCTCGAACGCGGCGACATGGTCGGCAGTAACAACTACGCGCATCGCCGGCAGCCGCAGCACGCTCGGGCGCGGCGATCGTCTCCGACGACATGCACCTGGGCCTGCAGCTGCCGAACATCTGGTACCGGCTGGCCTTGACGCTATCCGGACGGGCAGGGCGGCGAGCGCCGGCTGGTGGGCGTCACGCTGCCCGGCGCGCCGCCGCTGGTCATCGCCGGCAGCAACGGGAAAGTCGCCTGGGGTTTTACGAACAGCTATGGCGACTACCTGGACCTGGTCGAAGTCGGATTCGACCGCGCGCGGCCAGGACAGGTGCGCACGCCGCAGGGCTGGGAGCCGCTGGCGCAGCATGTGGAGACGATTGCCGTGAAAGGCCTGCCCGCCGAACGCCTGGTCGTGCGCGAAACGCAGCGTCGGACCCTTGCGCGAGGCCGGCGGCAAGACCTATGCGATCCACTGGGTCGCGCACGAACCCGGCGCACTCAACCTGCATCACCTGCGGCTGGAGGAGGCGGCGACGCTCGATGCGGCGCTGTCGATCGCCGCGCTCGACGGCATCCCGGCCCAGAATTTCGTCGCCGGCGACGCCGCCGGGAATATCGGCTGGACCGTCGCCGGCCGCCTGCCGCGGCGCGCGCCGGCGCGCATGGCGCCGCGCGCCAGCTTTCCGATCAGCGGCCGGCGCGACGCCGAGCTGGGACGGCCTGCTGGCGCCTGGCGAATATCCGCGCATGCGTCAATCCGCCCGATGGCCAGCTCTCGACCGCGAACAGCCGCACGCTGCTGGGACCCGGCAGCGCGCTGCTGGGCGACGGCGGCTTCGATCTCGGCGCGCGCAGCAGCCAGTTGCGCGACCGCCTGCGCATGCTCGGACCGCGCACCGACGCGGCGGCCGCCTTCGCCGTGGCGCTGGACGACCGCGCGCTGTTCATCGCTGGCGCTGGCGCGAACGTGCGCTCGCGGTACTCGACAAGGCCAGCCTGCAGGACCAGCCGCGCCGCGCCGCTTTCCGGCGCCTGCTGGAAACCAGCTGGAACGGCCGCGCCGATGTCGATTCGGTCGGCTACCGGCTCGCGCGCAATTTCATGTGGGCGCTGCACGATTGGCTGTTCGCCGGCGTCGACGCGCAACTGGCGGCGCTCGACCCGAAAGCGACGATGGCGCTGGCCAATCCGCGCTGGCCGGCGCTGCTCGCGCGCCTGCTCGACGAACAGCCCGCGCCGGCTGGCTGCCGCCCGGCCGGCGCAGCTGGCGCGAGGTGCAGCTGGCGGCGATCGACCGCGTGCTCGATGAGTTCGAGCGCGAAGGCGTGGCGCTCGAGAAGGCTACCTGGGGCGCGCGCAACACGGCGGCGTTTGCCCATCCGATTTCGCTGGCGGCGCCGTTTTTGCGCCCCTGGCTGGGCGTGCCGCCCGACCAGCTGGCGGGCGACGCCCACATGCCGCGCGTGGCCGGTCCGAAGTTCGGCCAGTCGGAGCGGATGACGGTGTCGCCCGGACGCGAGGAAGAGGGACTCTACAACATGCCGGGCGGGCAGAGCGGCCATCCGCTCTCGCCGTACTTCCTGCACGGGCATGCCGACTGGGTGCGCGGCCGGCCGGTGCCGCTGCTGCCCGGACCGGCGCGCCATACGCTGACGCTGGCGCCCGCGCCTTGAAAGGTCAGGGCGCCGGCAGCACCAGGCGCACGGGCCCGAGCATCTCGGTGATGGCGTCGGCGCTCGACGGGTGGCCGAGGAAGAAGCCCTGCACCAGGTCGCAGCCATACTGTTCCAGCATGACCAGCTGTTCGTCGGTCTCGACCCCTTCGGCCACGACCGCCATCTTGAGGCCATGGGCCATGGCGATGATGGCGCGCGTGATCGCCGCGTTTTCCGAGTCCTGCGGCAGGCCGCAGATGAAGCTGCGGTCGATCTTCAGCGCGCGCACGTCGAAGCGTTTTAGATAGTTCATCGACGAGTAGCCGGTGCCGAAGTCGTCGATCGACAGGTAGACGCCGATGCCGCGCAGCTGGTCGAGGGTGACCATGGTCGCGCGGGCGTCGTCCATCAGGGTGCCTTCGGTCAGCTCGAGTTCGAGCAGCCTGGGGTCGAGTCCCGTCTCGTCGAGCGCGGAGAGCACGATCTGCGACAGGTTCTCGTCCTTGAACTGCTTGGCCGACAGGTTCACCGCCATGCGTACCGAGCGGTGCAGGGCGCGCTGCCAGGCGCGCGCCTGGTTGCAGGCGGTGCGCAGCACCCATTCGCCGATCGGCACGATCAGGCCCGTCTCCTCGGCCAGCGGGATGAATTCGTTGGGCGAGATGATGCCGCGTTCGGGGTGGCGCCAGCGCACCAGCGCCTCGACGCCGACGATCTCCAGCGAGCGCACGTCGAGCTGCGGCTGGTAGAGCAAATAGAGTTCGTCGTTCTGCAGGGCCCGGCGCAGGCCGACTTCGAGCTTCACATGGCTCATGATCTGCATCGTCAGCGAAGAGCTGTACAGCTTGGCGTTGTTCTTGCCGCAGTTCTTGGCGTGGTACATGGCCGTGTCGGCGAACTTGAGCAGCGAATTGCAGTCGTCGCCGTCTTCCGGGAACAGCGAGATGCCGATGCTGGCCGTGACGAAGATCTCGTTGCCGTCGATGAGGAAGGGCCGGCGCATCGCTTCCTTGACGCGGTGCGCCACGTTCAGCGCATGCTCGACCCGCTCCAGGTCGGGAATCAGGATGGTGAACTCGTCGCCGCCCAGGCGCGCCAGGTTGGTGGCGGAGGTGTGGAAGGGGGCGTCGTCGAGCGCCGTCTCCGCCGGGCTGCGGCTTCGCCGGGCAGCGCTTCGCTGCGCGACACCAGGTCGCTCGGCCGGATGGTCTCGCGCAGGCGCTCGGAGACGATTTTCAGCAGGTGGTCGCCGACGTTGTGCCCGAGCGTGTCGTTGATGCGCTTGAAGGCGTCGAGGTCCATGAACAGCACGGCGAACTTCTTGTTGCCGACTTTCGAGCGCTGCAGTTCGCGCTCCAGCGTTTCGAGGAAGGCCTGGCGGTTCGGGATGCCGGTCAGGCTGTCGCAATAGGCCAGGCGCCGGATCTGTTCCTCGCTGCGTTTGCGCTCGCTGATGTCGCGCACCAGTCCCAGCACCTCGGACGGCCCGGTCGCCACCAGGCGCGCCTCGAAATGCTGGGTCGCGCCGAAGCGCAGCAATTCGTATTCGATCGAGCGGATCTGCTGGCTGCGCAGCACCTCGCCCAGCTGCTCCATCATGCGCGCGGCGATTTCCCTGGGCAGCACTTCGGTGATGTGGCGTCCGACGCAGCGCTCGCTGGTGAACGGCACGG
Organism: uncultured beta proteobacterium; assembly: GCA_963729765.1. Lineage (GTDB taxonomy): Bacteria > Pseudomonadota > Gammaproteobacteria > Burkholderiales > Burkholderiaceae_D > Telluria. Next base: position 25,112 of record CAVSPL010000026.1, read on the forward strand.
CGCCGTCGCGCTCGCGGCTGGGGAAGTCCGCGCGCCCGGCTCGTAATCGAGGTAGAAGCCGTCGCGGTTCATGCGGAAGAACGTGTCCGGAATGGCGGCCAGCACGGCGCGGTTCTGGGCGTCGGCGATGCGCAGGCGCGCGATGGCGTCGCTGGCGCGCAGCACATACAGCACGCGGTGGCCGAGGATCGGCCAGTTGATCGGCTTCGAGACGAAATCGGTGGCGCCGGCTTCGTAGGCGCTGGTCACGGCTTCGATGTCGTCGCCGCCGGTGACCATCACGATCGGCACCGAGGCGCCGGGACCGTTCGCCGCGGCGGATCGCGCGGCAGGCGGCGAAGCCGTCCAGGTGCGGCATCTCGACGTCCATCAGGATCAGGTCGGGCCGGTGCTCGCGCGCCAGCGCCAACGCCTGGCGTCCGTCCTCGGCTTCGATGCCGTCGAGCCCGACCTGCTGCAGCATCTCGAGCATCAGGAGGCGCATCACCGGATCGTCGTCGGCGACCAGCACGACACCGCGTTGGGGGAGAAGAGGCTGACATCGTGTTTCCTTCGCTAGACGAGCATGGCGTTCAGTGACTGCCGCACCGCCTGGAACTCTTCTTCCATGTCGGTCAGCAGGGTGGCCGCGCCATCGACGCTGGCGTTGCGGCCCATTTGTTCGAGGTCCTTGCACAGGCGCGCCAGGGTCTCGGCCCCGACGTTGGCGCTGGCCGACTTCAGGCTGTGCGCGACGCGGCGCAGGGTATCGGCGTCCTCGCCGCCGACCGCCTGGCGCAGCGTGCGCAGGTGCTGCGGGACGTCGCCGACATAGGCTGCGATCACCTTGCGCACCAGGGCGTCGCCGCCCTGCTGGCTGAGCGCGCGGATATTCTCCAGCGCCCTGGCGTTGATGACGTCGCGCTGGATCACCTCGCGCGACTTCCGGCGGCAGGGTCGGCGCGGCCTCGCCGTGGTGCACGCTGGAGGACAGCGGCAGCGCGATCCAGCGCCCGATCACGCCCGGCCAGCTGGGCCTGGGTGAAGGGCTTCGAGAGGTAGTCGTCCATGCCGGCGGCCAGGCAGGCCTCGCGGTCGCCCTGCAGCGCGTTGGCGGTGATGGCGATGATCGGCAGGGTGCGCGGGCGGCCCGCGTCCTGCTCCTCGCGCCGGATCTCGGAGGTGGCGGCGAAACCGTCCATCACCGGCATCTGGCAATCCATCAGCACCGCCTCGAAGCGTCTTGCTGCGCACGGCCTCCAGTGCTTCGAGCCCGTTGTGCGCCACTTGCGCCTGCAAGCCCAGGCTCTCGAGCATGGCCTTGGCGACTTCGACGTTGACCGGGTTGTCCTCGGCCAGCAGCACGCGCCGCACGCGCGCCGTCGCTTCGCCGCCGGCCGGGCGCGGCGGCGGCAGGAATTGCGCCGCCGGCGCGGTGACGCCGCGCGGACGGGTGCCGAGGCAGGCGAACAGGTCGGCCGCGCGCGCCGGTTCGATCAGCTGGTAGGCCACGCCCGCTTCGCGCCGCTGGACCGGATCGGCCGCCACGCGCTCGGGACTGAGCAGGATGATGCGGGTCGGGCGCGTGAGCGGGTCGGCCTTGATGGTCGAGGCCAGCAGCAGGCCGCTCGATTGGGTCAGCTCCATGTTGACGATCGCGGCATCGAAAGGCTGGCCGGCGCGCGCCCTGGTGCCCAGGCGGTCGAGCGCGGCGCGGGCGCTGGCCGCGCCTTCGCAGGCGAGGTCCCAGGCGGCCAGGTGGCGCTCGAGTGCGATGCGGGTGGTCTCGTCTTCGTCGACCACCAGCACGCGCATGCCGTCCAGGCCGTGCTGCTGGCCGCCGGGCGCGTCCGGATCGACGCGGCGCTTGTCGAAGCTGACCGTGAACCAGAACACCGAACCCTGCTTGTTCGGGTGGCCGGCGGCGTTGTCGACGCCGATCGCGCCGCCCATCAGTTCGACCAGCTGCTTGGAGATCGCCAGCCCCAGGCCGGTGCCGCCGAACTTGCGGGTGGTCGAATCGTCGGCCTGCGAAAACGCTTCGAACAGGCGCCCGCGCGCCTCGCGCGAAATGCCGATGCCGGTATCGATCACTTCGAAGCGCAGCATCACATCCTGGCTCGTCTTCGCTCGCCACGCGCACCCGGGCAACGATGCGGCCCTGCTCGGTGAACTTGATCGCGTTGCCGAGCAAGTTGGCCATGATCTGGCGCAGCCGGTTCGGGTCGCCGCAGATCGCCACCGGGATGTCGTTGGCGATGTCGAAGTCCAGGCCGATGCCCTTGTTCTGCGCCTGCGGCGTGTAGACCGTGTGGATGTCCTCCAGCAGGTCCCACAGGTTGAAGTTGATGTATTCGATGGTGAGCTTGCCGGCCTCGATCTTCGAGAAATCGAGGATGTCGTTGATGATCACCAGCAGGTGTTCGCCCGAGCGCTTGACCAGGCGCGTGTAGTTGCGCTGGGCCTCGGTCAGGTTGGTCCCGAGCAGCATTTCGGTCATGCCGAGCACGCCGTTCATCGGGGTGCGGATCTCGTGGCTCATGGTGGCGAGGAAGGCGCTCTTCGCGCGGCTGGCCGCCTCGGCGGCGTTCTTGGCCCGTTCCAGCTGCTCGGTGCGCACGCCGACCTGGCGTTCGAGTTCGTCGCGGTGCATGGTGAGCGCGGCGCCGCGGCCCTCGATCTGGGACAGCATGTCGTTGAAGCTGTCGATCAGGGTGCCGAGTTCGTCGCGCCGCGCGTGCGCCACGCGCAGCGTGTAGTTCTGGCTGCTCGACACTTTCTGGGCCGTCTGGATCAGTTTCGTCACCGGGTCGGCGATCGCGCGCGTGAAGCGCCGCGCCAGCACCATCGACACCAGCAGCGAAGCGCACATCGCGCCCCCGAGCACGCCCACGCTGCGCAGGATGTCGCGCCACATCGGCAGCAGGTCGAGTTCGATCACCAGCACGCCGACCTGGGCCGTGCCGCCCATCACCGGCTGGTACAGGCGCAGGCGCGGCGAGGCGAACTTGCCGCCTTCGAGGTTGGCTTCGGCGAGCGTGGCGGCGTCGATGGCGTCGAGCCTGGGCGGCGGCGGCTCGCTGGCGTGCGTCGGCGCGGCATAGTTGGCAAACAGCTTGCCCTTGCGGTCGTAGAGGGCGGCGCGCGAGATTTCGGGCTTGGCTTCGAGCGAGACGAGCAGGGTGAGCGCGAGCGTGCGGTCATTGAAGATCAGCGCGTCGGCGCTGCTGGTGGCCACCACGCCGGCCAGCGAGGACAGCTGCCTGCTTTCGTTCTCGCGCCCGTTGAGCACCGAGGCGACCGCGAACGCGACGAACACGCACAGCAAGGCCGTGCCGGTCGAGAGCAGCGACATCGTCGTCAGTTTCAGGTACAGGCTGGAACGCGCGAAGTTCGGCATGGAAGCAATGTGCAGGAGCAGCATGGCGACGCGGGCCGGCGCCATTCAGACCGCGCATGGCCCTCCTTGCAGAAATGCAAATTCCTGCAAGAAAAAATATTACGTGGGAGGGGAGGGGGTGGCTTTGCGTTCGCGCAAAGCAGGAGGGGTGGGGTAGGTAGAGTCCCACCGGCTACTGCCGAGGAACCCTACACTCGATTGCAAAGACGGAGATTAACAACACCCGCCGCTACGCCCGGAGCCATAGCGCGCTTCCTGGCGCTCGCGGAAAAACTCCTCGTACGTCATCGCGACCTTGTCCGGATGCTCGCGCTCCATGTGGGCAAGGTAGGTGTCGTACTCGGGCAGGCCGACCATCAGGCGCATGCTTTGCCCGAGGTAGCGGCCGGCCTGGACGAGGGTGGAGAACATCACTGCACCTGCGGCGTTGGGGCGGCGACGAAGGGCGACTCCTGCACCGTCGGGCTGTTGTTGCTGCGCGCATTCATCACCGTGCGGATGCCGTAGTACAGCACCGCGACGACGACGACCATGAAGAAGCCGGCCAGCGTGGCGTCGACATAATCGTTGAAGACGATGCGGCGCATCTGGTCGAGCGACTTGGCCGGCGCCAGCACCTGGCCCTGGTCGAGCGCGGCCTGGAATTTCTGGGCATGGGCGACGAAGCCGACCTTCACGTTTTCGTGGAAGATCTTTTGCCAGCCGGCGCTCAGGGTGCAGATCAGCAGCCAGATGGTCGGCACGACCGTGACCCAGGCGTACTTGCCGCGCTTCATCTTGAACAGCACGACGGTGCCGAGCATCAGGGCGATACCGGCCAGCATCTGGTTGGCGATGCCGAACAGCGGCCACAGGGTGTTGATGCCGCCCAGCGGATCGACCACGCCCTGGTACAGGAAATAGCCCCAGGCCGCCACGCACAGGCCGGTGGCCAGCAGGTTGGCCGGCAGCGACTCGGTGCGTTTCAGTGCGGCACGAAGGCGCCCAGCAAGTCCTGCAGCATGAAGCGGCCCGCACGGGTGCCGGCGTCGACCGCGGTCAGGATGAACAGCGCCTCGAACAGGATCGCGAAGTGGTACCAGAAGGCCATCATCGTCTTGCCGCCGACGACATTGGCCAGGATGTTGGCCATGCCGACGGCCAGCGTCGGGGCGCCGCCGGCGCGCGAGATGATGGTGTGCTCGCCGACGTCCTTGGCCGTTTGCGTGAGGAGTTCGGGCGTGACGACGAAGCCCCAGTTCGAGACGGCGGCGGCCGCCGATTCCGCGGTCGTGCCCAGCAGGGCGGCCGGCGCGTTCATCGCGAAATAGATGCCCGGATCGATGGTCGATGCGGCCACCAGCGCCATGATCGCGACAAACGATTCCATCAGCATCGCGCCGTAGCCGATGAAGCGGGCATGCGATTCGTTCTCGATCATCTTCGGCGTGGTGCCCGAGGAGATCAGCGCGTGGAAGCCCGACACGGCGCCGCAGGCGATGGTGATGAACAGGAAGGGGAACAGGTTGCCCGACCAGACCGGGCCGGAGCCGTCGACGAAGCGGGTGACGGCCGGCATCTGCATGTGCGGCGCGACCAGCAGGATGCCGATGGCGAGCGCGACGATGGTGCCGATCTTGAGGAAAGTCGACAGGTAGTCGCGCGGGGCGAGCAGCAGCCACACGGGAATCACGGAAGCGACGAAGCCGTAGCCGATCAGCATCCAGGTCAGTTCGGTGCCGGTGAAGGTGAACATCGGGCCGAAGACGGCCGAATCGTGGACCCACTGGCCGCCGACGATCGCCAGCATCAGCAGGATGAAGCCGATGAAGGAGATTTCGCCGATGCGGCCGACGCGGATATAGCGCGAATAGATGCCCATGAAGAGCGCGATCGGGATCGTCGCCATCACGGTGAAGCTGCCCCAGGGCGAGCCGGTGAGGGCTTTCACGACGATCAGCGCCAGCACCGCCAGGATGATGACCATGATCATGAAGGTGCCGAACAGGGCGATGATGCCCGGGATCTCGCCCATTTCGGACTTGATCAGGTCGCCCAGCGAGCGGCCGTCGCGGCGCATCGACATGAACAGGACGATGAAGTCCTGCACCGCGCCGGCGAAGACGACGCCGGCCAGGATCCACATCATGCCCGGCAAATAGCCCATCTGCGCGGCCAGCACGGGGCCGACCAGGGGGCCGGCGCCGGCGATGGCCGCGAAGTGGTGCCCGAACAGCACGTATTTATTCGTCGGCACGTAGTCGAGGCCGTCGTTGTATTTGTAGGCGGGGGTCTGGCGCGCGGGGTCGAGCCCCATCACCTTGGTGGCGATGTAGAGGCTGTAAAAACGGTAGGCGATCAGGTAGACGCAGACGGCGGCCGCCACTACCCAGACGGCATTGATGGACTCGCCACGGCGCAAGGCAACGTAAGCGAGCGCACCGGCGCCGAGGAGTGAGAGCGCCGCCCAGCCGAGTCGGTTTCCGAGACGATTCATGGTGGCTCCTTGGTTTTTTTGTCGAAGGGTGCGGCGACGTCCATCCGCTGGAGCGTCGAATCCACCTATCTTGCACCAGTATGAAAAAGGCAAGCGCATGATTCTAAACGGCTCGGTCAACTGCGCAATTCAGCTACGTAATATCCCGTAGTAAATGTATCCATAGGGAAACATTTCGATTGCTTTTGATCATCTGCTCGACTAATATTACCCAGCTAATACTGGCCTGCTAACTACTCCGAAGACGCCGATGGCCTTGCTGGACCTGAACCCTGTCCCGATGCTGCGCCTGCACCCCGTGGCCAATGGCCGCAACGAGTGGGTAGCGCTCGGCATGGACCTGCGACGGCGGCAGCGTGTCGCGAGCAGGTGCCGGCCCTGTTCGGCACGCCCGATTTGCTGGCGGCGATCGCCCCCCTCGATTGCGTGCTGCTGCTGGCCGACCCGGCCGCGCTCACGCCCAACCTGCTCACCCTGCTGCCGCCGAACCGCGTCGTGCTGGCCTTCGCCGCCGCCGCGCTGGCGCAGGAGGGCACGGCGCAGCGATTGTCAAACCTGTACGCGAGCGGTTACCGCCTGATGCTCGACGGCGCCGCTGCCGGCCGGCGCCGCGCGTCCCGCCGACGTGCGCGCCGTCTCGCTCGACTGCCGCGACGCGGCGCCGCCCGCGGGCAGCCTGCTGGCGCTGTTCGGGCCGCACCTGGCCCATCACGTCGACACGCCGGCGCGCCTGGATGCACTGCACGCGCGCCGGCTTCACCTGGTTCAGCGGCGACTATCCGCTGGCGCCGGAGCCGGGCGAGGCCCAGGACGGCACCTCGCGCCGCCGCATCCTGGGCCTGCTGGCCCTGCTGGCCACCGATGCCGATTCGCGCGAACTCGAACTCCTGCTCAAGCAGGACCCGGCGCTGTCCTACCACCTGCTGAAGCTGGTCAATTCGGCGGCCTTCGCCGTCAACACCACGATCACCGGCTATGCCCAGGCGATCGCCGTGCTGGGACGGCGCCAGCTGCAGCGCTGGCTGCAACTGCTGCTGTACGCGCGCACCGGCGCCGACGGCTTGCCGAACCTGCTGCTGCCCCTGGCCGCACTGCGCGCCGGCCAGCTCGAGATCCTGTGCAAGCGCGAAGGCGGCGACCGCGATGCGCAGGACCTGGCCTTCATGACCGGCGCCTTTTCCCTGCTCGACCGCCTGCTCGGCATGCCGATGGCCGAGATCCTCGCCGACCTGCACCTGCCCGAGCACGTGAGCGCGGCGCTGCTGGCGCGCGAAGGCGTACTCGGCCAGCGCCTGCTGCTGGCCGAACGCGGACCCGACGCGAGCGGCCATGGCGCATGCCGGCGTCGACCCCGCCGCCTGGTGGGACAGCCAGCTGCACGCGCATCACTGGGCCATCCAGGTGGGCCGCAATGTCTGACATGCTCGCCCTCCCGACCTGCGATTTCGTCGCCTGCAGCGCCGCGCTGAGCCAGGCCGTGCTGCGCTTGCGCGGCGAGGCGCTGGCCGACGAACTGGGCCGCATCGCGCGCTCCCTGCTGGCCAGCCCGGATGGGCCGCTTCGTCGCGATCGACCCGCTGGCGCTCGGCGCCCCCCAGCCCCAGCTTGGCGGCGCAGGCATGCTGGTGCAGCAGATCCACGCCGACGGCGCCTGTTACGGCTGTTACGAAGTCGGCGGGCGCGGCGACTACGACGCCGACGACCGGCGCAACCTGGCCGCGCTGGGCGCACTCACCGGCACGCTGCTGCAGGTGCATTCGCTGGCCCAGCGCGCCACCCACGCCTATGCCGGCATCGAAGCGCAGCTGGCGCACCAGTCGCAGATCCTCGACCAGATCCACGAGTCGGTGCTCACGCTCGACCTGATGGGCTACATCACCAGCTGGAACGTCAGCGCCGAGCGCCTGTTCGGCTACTCGTCGCTCGAAGCGGTCGGCAAAAGCATCCTGTTCCTGTATGTCGACGAGGACGAAAGCGTGCCCGATGCCTTCGCCGAAGGGGGAGGGCGCATGATGGAAGTACGGCGCCGCAAGAAATCGGGCGAGGTCTTCTGGGCCAGCCTGTCGCTGACGCCCCTGCGCGACCTGGACGAGCGCCCGGTCGGCCTGATCGCCTACCTGACCGACATCACCGAGCGCAAGCTGGCCGAAGAACGCCTGCACCACCTGGCCTATTACAACGAACTGACCGGCCTGCCGAACCGCACCCTGTTCGCGCGCCTGGTCGACCAGGCCCTGATGGTCGCCCAGCGCAACGTCGCCACCGGCTGCGTGCTCTTCATCGACCTGAATCGCTTCAAGCTGGTGAACGACACCCTGGGCCGGCGCATCGGCGACGAACTGCTGCGCCAGGTCGCGGTGCGCTTCAAAAGCACGCTGCGCGAGGAAGACGTCGTCGCCCACCTCGCCGGCGACGAATTCGCCGTCGGCCTGTTCGACATCCGCCAGCACTTCGAGGCCACCACGGTCGCCCAGAAGCTGCAGGCCGCGCTCGACGCCCCCTTCCTGATCGAAGGGCACGACCTGCGCGTGGGCGCCAGCGTCGGCATCAGCGTCTTCCCGCAGGACGGCCTGGAAGCCGACACGCTGCTGCGCAACGCCGACATCGCGATGGCGCGCGCCAAGGAGGACCACGCGAATCCGGACAATAGTGTCGCCTTCTACAGCCTCGACATGAACCAGGGCATGCACGAGCGCATGCGCATCGAGTCCGGCCTGCGCCACGCGCTCGGCCACGGCGAACTGCTGCTGTACTACCAGCCGAAGTTCGAGATCGGCAGCAGCCGCCTGGTCGGCGCCGAAGCCCTGGTGCGCTGGGCCCATCCCGAGCGCGGCCTGGTGCCGCCCGCCGACTTCATCCCGCTGGCCGAAACCACGGGCCTGATCGTGCAGGTGGGCGAATGGGTGCTGGAACAGGCCTGCGCCCAGGCGGCCGTCTGGCAGCGCGCCGGCTTGCGCCCGTTCCGCCTGGCCGTCAACGTCTCGGCCCGCGAATTCACCGAGTCGCTGCCGACCCGCGTCGCCGCCACGCTGGCGCGCTACGAACTCGACGCCTGCTGGCTCGAACTCGAGATCACCGAGAGCACCCTGATGCACGACATCGACCGCGTGATCGGCATCATGGACCGCATCAACGCGCTGGGCGTGGCGCTGTCGCTGGACGATTTTGGTACGGGCTACTCGAGCCTGTCTTACCTGAAGCGCTTCCCGATCCATACCCTCAAGATCGACCGTTCGTTCACGACCGGGATTCCGCTCGACGCCAGCGACTGCGCGATCGCCAGCACCATCATCAGCATCGGCCGCCAGCTGGGGCACCGTGTGATTGCGGAGGGGGTCGAGACGCTGGAGCAGCTGGCATTCCTGCGCGAGTCGGGCTGCGACGAGGTGCAGGGGTATTTGTATGCGGCGCCGTTGCCGGCGGCGCGCTTCGAGCAGGGGTTGCGGGAGAACTGGCTGCTGGTGGAGTAGGGGGACGGATTCCCTGCCGCCAACAGGGTGATTTATGTATAATGCCGGACTTCAGGAAGCGTGGCCGAGTGGTTGAAGGCAGCAGTCTTGAAAACTGCCGACGGGGGAACCCGTTCGTGAGTTCGAATCTCACCGCTTCCGCCAGGAAACAAAGAAACCGCCCCCGGGCGGTTTTTTGTTGCCTGTCGGAAGCGAGGGGAGCGCCTGCGCGCTCCCCGTGTGAGATTCGAAGGGCTGGGCATACTTGCCCAGCCCTCTCCGAATCGCCCATCTGCTGCCCGCGCAGCGGGCAGCGCGCGCGCCGCGGGCGCGCGTTCCTCCCTCTGACTCTCAGGCCCAAATGCAGCCAAGGGGTATCTACCCGTGCTGTATCATGCATCGCCTGCACACCGAAAGCTCGAACATGCTCATCATCACCATCAAACAAGGCAAAGAAAAAGCCCTCCTCGCCGGCGACCCCTGGATCTACCTCTCCGCCATCGAAAAAGTCGACGGCAAGCCGAACGAGCGCAACAAGCAGGGCGCCACCGCCATCGTGCAATCCTCATCCCGCCAGTTCCTGGCCCGCGCCGCCTACAACGCCAAATCCCAGATCGCCGCCCGCGTCTGGACTCTGCGCGAGGACGAGCCGATCGACCACGCCCTGATCAAGCGGCGCGTACAAGCCGCCGTGCAGCGCCGTGCCGTCAAGTGGGGCATTGCCGATCCCCAGGAACTGTTCCAGCTGATCGACGGCGACAAGGACGGCTTGCCCGGCCTGCTGGTGCACGGCTACGGCGGCGCCGAAGGCTATCTGGTGTGCCAGTTCAATGGCGCCGGCGTCGACCTCTGGCGGGTCGCGATCGTGCAGGCGCTCCTGAAGGAAACCGGCTGCCCCAACGTATTCGAACGTAGCGACGAGTTGCTGCGCAAAGGCGAAGGACTGCCCGTCATCTGGCGCGTACTGGCCGGCGAAGAGCCGCCCCAGAAGCTGATGGTGCGCGATGGCAAAAACATCGCGCCGATGGATATCCGGACGGGTTTCACGTACCCGCGTTAAGACCTGGTTGCTGCTCCACCACTGTCCCGCAAAATAAGTCTCCAAAGCACTAAATTATTTGGAGACATTTTGCTTCACGGGTATCATGCGCGATTAGCTTAGAGAAATCCCGCATGAACAATCCGGCCCGCGCCACCACGCGCCGTCCCCTGCGTCTCGCCACCCTGACCATGCTCACCGTCAGCATCGCCGTCACCCTGACGGTCTTGCTGCACCTCGCCCTGGTCAGCCATTTTGCGCACCAGCAGGCGCGCAAGGAAGCGCAGTTGCGTCTGCAGCAGCTGTCCTGGCAGATGCGCGATTCGCTCAACCGCATTACCGGCACCGCCATGGTGACGGTCAGGCTGCTCTCCGAGTTGCCCCAGGTGCGCTCCTACGAGAAGCCGGAGGCGACGCGCCAGGTGCTGGAATCGATCCAGCGCGCCGTCGCCGACTACGCCTGGATCGGCGTGGCCGATGCCGGCGGCACGGTGCGGGTGGCCACCGGCGGCGATGCTCGAAGGCGCGAAGGTCGATGCGCGGCCCTGGTTCCAGGCCGGCTTGCTGGGCGCGCATGCGACCGATTACCATCCGGCCCTGCTGCTCGAATAAACTGCTGCCGAAGGCGAGCGAGCCTTGGCGCTTCATCGACATGTCGGCGCCGCTGGCGGGCATTGATGGCGCCGTGCATGGCGTCGTCGGGGTGCACATGAGCTGGCAATGGGTGCGCAACAGGGCGCGCCAATTGCTCACGCCGGCCTTGCGCGAATACGGCGCCGAGGTGCTGGTGGTGCGCGCCGACGGCACGGTCTTGCTCGGGCCCGAGAACCTGGTCGAGAAGAAGTTCGACAGCCCCAGCCTGCGCCTGGCGCAACAGGGCGCTACCGGCGTCGCTGCGCGAGGAGGGGGCGGACGGTAAAGTCTACCTGACCGGTTACAGCCGCACCGGCACCGGCGGCGATCCGGCGACGCTGCAGTGGTCGGTGCTGGTGCGTCACACGGAAGACGCGGCGCTGGCCGAGGCGCGCGTACTCGAGCGCCGCATGATTGGCCTGAGCGTGCTGATGGCGGCGATTCTCGCCCTCTGCGCGGCGCTGCTGGCACGCCGCCTGACGCGGCCGATGGATGCGCTGAGCGGTGCGATCGAGCAGGCCATCGAAGCCACGCGTGCCGGCGGGCGGGCGGCCGATATTCCGGTCGTCAGTGGTTTCCACGAGGCGCAGGTGCTGTCGCAAGCGATGCGCGAACTGGTACGCAGCGAAGAGGAGCACCGCAGCGCGCTCGAGACCATGAACCAGCAGCTGGAAACCACGGTGGCCGCGCGCACCGCCGAGTTGCAGTCCTTGCTGCTGCACGATGGACTGACGGGCTTGCCGAACCGGCGCGCCCTGATGCAGACCTTGCCCGAGGCCATGCACCGTGCGGCGCGCGCGTCCAAGCCCTGCGCCTTGCTGTTCCTCGACATGGACGGGTTCAAGAACGTCAACGATACCCATGGCCACGAAGAGGGCGACGAGCTGCTGCGCCAGTTTGGCGCCCGCCTGCTCGACGCCGTGCGCAAGACCGACTCGGTCGCACGCCTGGCCGGCGACGAATTCGTGGTCGTACTGGAAGGGCTTGCCGACGCCCAGGACGCCCATGAGAAGGCCGGCACGCTGCTGGAGGTGCTGGGCAAGCCCTACCAGCTGAAACGCGCGGCCGTCACGGTCGGCGCCAGCATCGGCGTGGCGCTGCACTTGCCGGGCGCCGCGCAGGATCTGGACGCCTGGCTCGCCCGTGCGGATGGCGCCATGTACGCGGCGAAACGTGGCGGCAAGAACACGGTTGCGTTGGCGGCTTAGGACTTTATTTGCGAATCGTCAGAGTTCGCCTACATAACGACGCGCCAATCTGGTCAGCGGTATGTGCGACATTCGACAGATGAAGCTGTTTGGGAGGGGTATTGTAGAGGCGTAGAGAGGATACGCCGATGCTTAAGTCGTTTGTCACATTTGCCGTGCTGGGAGGAACTGCCGCGTTTGCCTGCGCGCAGAGCGGGACCACGCATGGGGTTTCAACTTATGGCGTCATCGACGCCGGGGTCGTGGGCCAGAGCGGCTGCGCCGGCGCCTGCGCGACCCAGGTCGGCAGCGGCCTGGCATCGGAATCCTACATCGGCATCCAGGGCCGTGAGCCGGTCGGCAACGTCAACGCCATCTTTTCGCTGGAAAGCGGCGTGCGGGTCGATACCGGCCGCAGCGACCAGAACGACCGCCTGTTCGGGCGCCAGGCATTCGTCGGCCTGGCCGGCGAATTCGGCGCGATCACGATCGGCCGCCAGTACAACCTGCAATACCTGGCGCTGACCGACGTCGGCGATCCGTTCAAGGGCGGCATGGCCGGCAGTGCAAGCAACCTGATCGGCGGCGGACGCCGTACCGACAACAGCATCCAGTATTACGGTGCGTTGGCGCGCGGCATCTCGGCCGGCGCTTCGTATGCATTCAAGGAAACGGTCGATACCTCGCCGGCCGGACGCGCCTGGGGCATGACGGTCGGCGTCGAAGCCGGCCCGCTGACGGTGCGCGCCGCCCACCAGAACCAGAACGCGGTGCGTGTCCAGCTCAACAGCAAGACCATGAACGACACCATCGCCCGCAATTCCATCGTGGCCGCCAACCTGCGCCTGGGCTGGGGCACGGCCTACGCCGCCTACAGCATGAGCCGCGGCTGGGCCGCTTCGCCCCTGTTCAATCCCGACAATCCCTACGGCGCCGGCTTGCTGCGCACGCCGTCGAGCAGCAGCCGCGACGTGCTGGTCGGGATGGCGGTGCCGGTCGCGCCAGGGCACGACCCTGCTGGCATCGTATATCCGCAAGGACGACCGCGACCTGGCCAACCAGGACGCGAACCAGATGGCCTTCGGCGCCAGCCACGCGGTGTCGCGCCGGACCGATTTCTACGCCGCCTATTCGCACATCCAGAACCGCAACGGCGCCGCGCTATACGGTCGGCAATGCCAGCGCGCGCGGCAGCGGCAATTCGGCCATCAATGTCGGCATGCGGCACGCCTTCTGAAGCGCCACGGCGCAGTGCAAGCGTGCGCTGCGACGCAGGCGCTTGATTCCCTGTAGCCTGACACCATCTGTAATCTATCCGACAACCATCTTCACGGAGGCATCATGACTGGCAGCAGCACACTTGATCCGGACAACTTCCCGGAATCTCCAGACCGCAGCCTCGGCAAGGGCCATGGCATCGACGCACTCGGGCCGAGCGACATTTCCGACACCGGCAGCGACGTGGTCGGCGGTCCGGGTTTCTCGACCAACCTCGATGACGACCAGGTGCTGCACCTGGACGAAGGCACGACCTCCGACATGGAAGCGAGCCACGCCGGCGACACGGCCGGCCCCGACGTCGGCGACGCCAATTTTTCCGGCGACAGCGACATGGGCGGCACCGGCGAGCGCGCCTCGGCCGGCCGCGATACGGTGGTCAAGGATGGCGCCGACATCGATACCGACCGTATCGAATCGATTCCCGACTTGCCGCTGACCGAAGAAGACACCGACTTCCTGGCCAGCCGTCCGCCGATCGGCAAGGACGGCAAGTAAGCCTTCGCGCCGCGGCCGGCGGTCGCGGCAACGCAAAAAGAAAGGCGCGCAAGTTTTGCGCGCCTTTTTCACGCCCGGCTCACGCCAGGCTGCGTGTTTCAACTCATTTTTTGCCCGGCTGATACACCTGGTCGAACACGCCGCCATCGGCGAAGTGGGTTTTCTGCGCGTTGGTCCAGTTGCCGGCGACCTGGTCGAGCGTGAACAGCTTGATGTTCGGGAACTGCGAGGCATATTTCTTCGAGAACTTTTCGACCGCTGGGCGGTAGTAGTTCTTGGCGATGATGTCCTGGCCTTCGTCGCTGTACAGGTATTCCAGGTAAGCCTGGGCCACCTTGGCGGGTGCCGCGCTTGTCGGCGTTCTTGTCGACCACGGCCACCGGCGGCTCGGCCAGGATGCTCACCGAAGGCGCGACGATCTCGAACTTGCCCGGGCCCAGTTCGCGCAGGGCCAGCAGCGCCTCGTTTTCCCAGGCCAGCAGCACGTCGCCGATGCCGCGCTCGACGAAGGTGGTGGTGGCGCCGCGCGCGCCCGAATCGAGCACCGGCACGTTCTTGTACAGCTTGTTGATGAACTCGCGCGCCGTCGCTTCGTTGCCGCCCGGCTGGCGCAGGGCATAGCCCCAGGCCGCCAGGTGGTTCCAGCGTGCGCCGCCCGAGGTCTTCGGATTCGGGCGTGATCACGGACACGCCCGGCTTGACGATGTCGGCCCAGTCCTTGATGCCTTTCGGATTGCCTTTGCGCACCAGGAACACGATGGTCGAGGTGTACGGCGCGCTGCGGTACTTCAGGCGTTCCTGCCAGTTGTGCGCGATAAGGCCGCGTTCACTGATAGCATCGATGTCGTAGGCCAGTGCCAGTGTGACAACGTCGGCCGAGAGGCCATCGATCACGGCGCGCGCCTGCTTGCCCGAGCCGCCGTGCGACTGCTTCACCGTGACGTTGTCGCCGGTCTTGGTCTTCCAGTACTTGGCGAAGGCCGCGTCGTAATCCTGGTACAGCTCGCGCGTCGGGTCGTAGGAGACGTTCAGCAGCGAGACGTCGGCCGCGAAGGCGGAGGACTGGGCCAGCAGTGCAAGCACTACCAGCGATTGGGCAAATTTCTTGAACATACGTTTCTTTCGGATGAGTTGGAACAGGGTTACCGCTAGGGTAGGGTCCCGCTCATGCGAAGAAAACGAATGATTTCAGCTATCGATATACGAATTTCAATCGACGCGCCAGGCGCGGACGCGTTGGCAATCATGCACTGGGCAGGCGATACTGGCGTTGTGCCGGCGTCAGCCTTGCCCAGGTAAGAACCGCTTAGTGCGCCTTCGACAGGATCAGCAACCAGCGGCCGAAGAGCAGCACTTCGACGTGGCCAGCCTCGACACCGGTATCGCATTCCATGATCGGGTTGATCGGGTAGAAGCGTTTGCGGAAGTCACGGGTGATCAGGATTTCGCGGCGTCCGATGCGCATAAGAAAAGGTGTAGGAGCGTATTCCAGGCCGAAAGAGTTGTTCAGAGTGGTCATTGACGTTTCCCTTGTTTGAATTATGTTGGTCAGTGAAAACAGGATAGCACAACCACTGTATAAATCCACAGGTACTGTACATAACCCCAGTAATAATTTTCAACTGTAGTTTTTTTGCCATCGCACATCGATTGATGAATGAATCCTTGACCACACGCCTGCACCGGTTTACGGCCGCGCGCTTTTCGCCCCAGGAAGCAATTCGGCCTGCACCTGACGCTGGGCGTGCTGGCCCTGCTGCTGGCGATGGCGGGGTTCGCCGAGATTGCCGAGGCCGTCGTCGATGGCGCCCCGATCACCGCGCTCGACCTGCGCCTGGCGAACTGGCTGCACCTGCATGCCAACGACAGCGCGCTGCTGCGCAACTTCCTGCTGGGCGTGACGCAGCTGCACAGCACGCCGGGCGTCCTCGGCCTCGCCGCGCTGGCGGGCTGGTGGCTGGTGCGCCACGACGCGCGCCACTGGATGCTGACGCTGGTGGCCGCGGTGCCGGGCGGGATGCTGCTGAACGTGGCGATGAAGCACGTGTTCGCGCGCACGCGGCCGCATTTCGACGAGCCGATCCTGCTACTGTCCACCTACAGTTTCCCGAGCGGGCACACGGTCGCCGCCACCTTGCTGTACGGCGTGCTGGCCTGTTATTTCACGCGCCATGCGCGCAGCTGGGGCGCGCGCGCCGCGATCGTCGCTTGCCGCCTGTGCGATGGTGCTGCTGGTGGCCGGCTCGCGCCTCTACCTGGGCGCGCATTACCTGTCGGACGTGATGGCGGGCATGCTCGAGGGCTGCGCCTGGCTGGCGATCTGCGTCACCAGCGTGGCCACCTTGCGCCGGCGCCAGGCAGCGCGTGCCCGACGCAGCCGGCTACCGCGAATACCTGATCAATAAGGAATCCTCATGAGAACAATCATCCACCTGTCCGACCTGCATTTCGGACGTGTCGACCAGGCCCTGCTGGGACCGCTGCGCGACCTGATCCATTCGATCGCGCCGAACGTCGTCGTCATTTCCGGCGACCTGACCCAGCGCGCCAAGAGCGAGCAGTTCGAGGAGGCGCGCGCCTTCCTCGACACCTTGCCGGGTCCGCAGATCGTGGTGCCGGGCAATCACGACATTTCCCTGTACAACGTGTTCCGCCGCTTCGTGAAGCCGCTCGACCGCTACAAGCGCTACATCACCGACGACCTCGATCCGATCTTCGTGGACGAGGAAATCGCGGTGGTCGGCGTGAACACGGCGCGCTCGCTGACGATCAAGGACGGGCGCCTGAACAAGGAGCAGGTGGACGGCATCCGCAGCCAGCTCGCCGGCCTCGCCCCGAACATCACGCGCATCGTCGTCACCCACCATCCCGTTCGACCTGCCGACCAGCTTCGAGGAAAAAGACCTGGTCGACCGCGCCGAGATGGCGATGGAGGTGTTTGCCGAATGCGGCGTCGACGTGCTGCTGGCCGGGCACATGCACGTCAGCCACGCGGCCAGCACGGCCTCGCGCTACCGGATCGACGCCTATGCGGCGCTGGTCGTGCAGGCGGGCACGGCGACCTCGACGCGGGGCAGGGGAGAAGTCAATTCCTTCAACCTGCTGCGCGTCGAGCACGAGCGGGTCGAGATCGACCGTTACGGCTGGGATGCGCTGACGAATACCTTCCGCGTCGTCGCCACGGAAAAATTCCTGCGCAGCGGGAACGTCTGGGCGCCGGCCTCGGAAGGCATGCTGGCCGCGGGCCTGTAAAAATAAAGGCCGGCAATGCCGGCCTTCGATCTTAAATCCAGTATTCGGTCAGGCGCGACGCCCATTCCTTGACCCGGTCCGCCCATGGCCGGTCGCGCCATTTCTCGAGCGTCACCTCTTTCGAGTCGCGCAAGTCTTCGTTGAAGGCGCTTTCCATGTCGCGCCCGAAGGCCGGGTCGATGACGACGACGTTCAACTCATAGTTGTGGATGAAGCTGCGGCGGTCGATGTTGGCCGAGCCGATGGTCGACCAGGCTTCGTCGATCACCGCGGTCTTGGCGTGCAGCACGGCCACCTGCAGCTGGAAGATCTTCACGCCGCCGGCCAGCAAGGGTTCGAAGAAGGCCTGGCCGGCGTACATCACCAGGCCATGGTCGGACACGCCCGGCAGCACCAGTTTCACGTCGACCCCGCGCTTGGCCGCGGCGATGAGGGCGTCGACCACCTGCTGGTCGGGCACGAAATAGGCCGAGGTGATGTGCACCGATTTCTTGGCCTCGTTGATCGCCACCATCAGCGATTTGTAGATCTCCGAATTGCTGCCCGGGTCGGTGGCCAGCACGCGCACGAACTTGTCGCCGGCGGGCGCCAGGCGCGGGAAGTAATCGCGCTGCGGCAGGTCGCCGCCTTCCTGGCGGACCCAGTTGTTCACGAACGACCATTGCAGCGTGGCCACGGCCGGCCCCTCGATCTTGACGTGGGTGTCGCGCCAGCCGACCTTGTTCTTGTCGACGTTGCTCGGCTTTGCGGCGCGAGCGGAACAGCGAGCTGTTGGCGTAGTCGCTGCTGATGTTGATGCCGCCGGTGAAGGCGACGGTGCCGTCGACCACCATCAGCTTGCGGTGGTCGCGGTTGTTGAACGACCAGTCGCCGCGGGCCTTGGCCGGATTGACGGGATTGAAGGCGATCATGTGGATGCCGGCCGCTTTCATGCGGTCGAAAAATTCCTGCGGCGTGCCGATGGTGCCGACGCTGTCGTAGATGATGTTGACGGTCACGCCCTGGCGCTGTTTTTCCATCAGCAGGTTGGCGAACTCGAGGCCGATCGGGTCCTGGTCGAAGATATAGGTTTCCAGGTTGATCGAGGTGGTCGCGCCTTTCACGGCCGCCATCATTTCGCGCATCGTCGCCGGGCCGTCGAACAGCAGCTGCACGCGGTTGCCGGCGATCAGCGGCACGCCGGTCGCCTGCTCTTCCAGCACCGCCAGCCCCTTCAGGTCGGCCGTCGCATTCGCCCAGCGCTTCTGCAGCAATTGCGAGGCTTGCCCCTTCTGCATCGTGCCCTTGGCGTTCTCGACCGTCGGATTCGCCTTCTGCGGCGTATCGGGCAGCTTGTCCATGTCGGGCAGGGTGCGGCAGGAAGCCAGCGTGCCAACGAGCAGCAGGGCGGCGAACCACCCCGGGATGCGTAGTGTTTTCATTTGTTTTCTCTTGTAAAAACAGGGATGTCGATCACTTCGACGTCCCGGGGGCCGATGAAGAAGTCGAGCGGCGCGTACATGAAACGCCGGCCGAGTGCGCGCAGCAGCAGGACGCTGCGTTTGAACTGGATCTTGCGGGCGCGCAGCGCCACCCACAGCGCCAGGCTGAAGCTGACCAGCAGGTTGACGGCGCCGATCAGGGCCACGCCGACGGCGGCATTGGCCACCATCTCGAGGCTCATGCGGTAATCGAGGCCGACCAGGGCGGTGGCGAAATTCGCGGTCGAGAAGGTGACGTGGCGGATGTCGAGCGGCAGGCCGAGCAGGTAGCCGACGGTGCCGGTCGTGCCGAGCAGGATGCCGAAGAAGAAGTTACCCATCAGGCCGCCCAGGTTGTTTTCGACATAGCGCGACAGCGCGGTCGCGGCGCTCGATGCCGAGCAGGCGCCCCAGCCAGCGCAACTGGCGCACGCGCTGGCCCATGCGCGTGTAGAGCGCCTTGTTGTCGTAGTAGCCCGAGATCAGTCCCGCCACGAACAGCCAGACCCCGGCGATGGCCGCATAGAACAGGGCCGGCGTATGGAAGGCGTCGATGTCGTGCAGCAGGTGCATGCGCCTTCTCGGGCGTGACCAGGTGCTTGCCCATCATTTGCTGGTAGGCGATCGCGATCACCAGCGCGGTCGGGAAGGCGACCAGCACATTGCCGATCACGGCCACGATCTGGGTGCGGAATACCTTGTTCACGAGTTCGGCCATGCTGTCGAAATCGATGCTGCGCCCGTCCGGGCTGTGCAGGCCGGCGGCGATGCGCTGGGCCGTCATCGCGGGCTGCTTGGTGGCGATCGTCCAGTGCAGCATGTGCACCAGCATGAAGCCGAGCGAATAATTCATGCTGAACAGGAAGGCCTCGACCAGGGGCGCGGCGCGCAGGTAGGACAGCAAAATCTTGAACATCGCCATGAAGCCGACGATGAAGCCGGCGCCGGCCGCCGCGTTGAACATGCTGCGCAGCTGGACGCGCGGTCTCGGCAATGTAGTGCTCGCCGGTGCGGCTGGCGTTTTCCGTGACGTTGCGCGCCAGCAGGTGGATATTGTCGCGAAACAGCCCGCGCACCTGGTACTTGGTGTTGTGCGCTTCGACCAGTTCCTGGGCCAGCTCCAGGGCCGCGGCGCGGCGCGCGCTGACCGGGCGCGGCGGCCCCTCGGCGGCCGGCGTGGCGACCAGTGCGCGGCTCTCCGAGGGCGGCAGCGCGCTGGCGAATTCCGGCGTGGCCAGCAGCACCGGCGGCAGCTCTTCGGCCGCCTCGCTGCTGTCGACCAGGAACAGGAGTTTGCGCAGGCGCTCGATGCTTTGCGTGATCGCCACCAGCACATAGGTCAGCGCGACGCTGGTGCCGAAGGAGAGCGAATTGCGGCGGATCTTGGCGATCACGTCGTCGCACTGGTCGAGCATCACCAGCAGGTGGCGCGGATCGTCGGGATGGCTGCGCGCGCCTGCGAGGTAGCGGCCGTACTCGTCGAGATAGTGGTTGACCTCGATGTTCTGCATCAGGAAGGGCGAATCGAAATCCTCGATTTCGCTGTAGCTGTGCACCAGGCGCGGCTCCAGCCCCAGCGCGCAGATGCGGCAGGACAGGGTGCGGATGGCGTCCAGCATGCCCATCGTCGTCACATGGCGCGCGCGGTCGGGCGCGGCATCGCACGGGGGCCGGCGCTTCGGCGACGACGTCGAACAGGGCCAGCCAGTCGGCGTTCGGCACCGAGCGGATCCAGTGATGGTCTTCTTCGGCGTACAGCACCTGGTCGAGCGCGTCGGACAGGTACAGGTCGTCGAGCGCGGGCGGCAGCAGGCGCCAGGCGATGCGGCGCTTCAGTTCGGTGAAGAAGCCGTCGTTCGACAGGACGCCGATGTCGCTGTACAGGCTGGTGTGGCGGCGCTTTTCGAGCAGGGTGACGATATAGCTGCGCAGCGCCCAGGCTTGCGCCGGGTTGCCCCGCAATAGCTGGGTGAGCGTGCGCACGGCCGCGCGCGCATGGCCACGCTGGCGACGCCGCGGCCGCAGGCAATCGACCAGCTCGACCAGCAGGTCGATGCGGTCGCTGTGCGGGTCGATGCGTTCAAGAATGTCAAGCATACAATTTCCGTTTCCCTGTAGCTGACAGTGTACGCTTGGGGCCGCCACGAATTGGTACGGCAGCGTACACAGCAGGGAGATGGAACGCAGGAAAGCGTACGGGTGACGGCGCAGCGTCACGACAGTATGCCAGAGACGATCGGGATTTCAGGTGAAGGCCAGCAGCAAACTGGTCAGCATGAAGCCGGCCGCCCAGCACGCGAATCCGCAGGCGACCGCCAGCCCCAGCGCCCCGTTCCAGCCGCGCCGCGCATAGCGCCGGCCGAAGCGCCGCCGCACCAGCTGCCACTGGGGCGCGGCCGCCGCCAGCAGCCACAGGCCGAGCCAGGCCAGGCCGATCAGTTGCGCCAGCGGCGCGTTGCCGTTGACGCGCTCGGTGATGGCGGCGGCCAGCAGTTCGAGCGCCAGCACCAGCATGCTCGCGAGCAGCCAGCGCCGCGCCGCGCGGGCCGCATGCGCCTGGCCCAGCACGCGCCAGTTGTGCATCAGCAGCCAGGACCCGAACACGGGCGTGAAGAACAGGCTCCAGAGCCGCGACGCAGGACGGACGCCAGAGCGCCGGTGCTTCCGGCGCGTGTTCGGACAGGGTAGCGGGTTCGGACATGATGGCGAGAGGAAATGTTGCCTCGGCGAAGCAACACTATCCCGCCAGATCGGCGAGGCCGGTCTTGCGCGGCATCGAACCGGACAATGCAGCGCCGGAATGAAAAAAGCCGCCCGGTGTGCACCGGGCGGCTTTCTGCTCAGCCGTTCAGCACGGCTTGCGGGCAGAATTAACCGCGGCCCGGCTCGGCAACATAGATCTCGACGCGGCGGTTGCGTGCACGGCCGGCATTGTCGTTGTTCGAGGCGATCGGCTCGCGCTCGCCGCGGCCTTCGATGGTGATGCGGGCCGGATTGACGCCGCGGCCAGCCAGGTAGTCGCGGGTGCGCGCCGCGCGGTCGACCGACAGCGGCTGGTTCACGCCCGGGGTGCCGGTGGCGTCGGTATGGCCGATGATGACGACGTTGGTGGCCGGATTCTCGTTCAGGGTGGTGGCGAAGCGTTCCAGCACCGGCTGGAAGTTCGGCTTGATGTCGGAGCGGCCGGTGTCGAACGAGACATCGCTCGGGATCTGCAGCTTCAGGCGGTTGTCCGAGGTCTGGGTCACTTCGACGCCGGTGCCGCGGGTGGCCTGTTCCATGGCCTGCTTCTGCTGCTCCATGCGCTTGGACCAGATGTTGCCGATCACCGCGCCGGCGGCGCCGCCGAGACGGCGCCCTTGGCGGCGCGGCCGCCGCCGCCGCCGCCCGTGGTGCCGCCGATCAGGGCGCCGAGGGCCGCACCGGCGCCGGCGCCGGTGGCGGTGCCGCGCTGGGTGGCGCTCATGTCGGCGCAGCCGGCGACGCCGAGGGCGAGGATGGTGGCGGCAGCGGCGGATTTGGTCAGATTCTTGTGCATGGTGATCTCCTGGAAAAAAGAAATCCGTTTCGTAGGCGCGCCCAAGGGGCACGACCGCGAAACGGATTGGTCAAACCTACTTCGGGTAGTGCTTCGGCATGCCTGGCAAGTGCGCCAACGCAAGGCGCCGGTATTGTAGTGCATGCAGCGTGCTATATGCCTCGACCGCTGATCAGGCGCACCAGGATCATGATGACGGCAACCACGAGCAGGATGTGGATGAAGCCGCCGACGGTGTACGAGGTGACCAGGCCGAGCAGCCACAGGACGATCAGAACAATGGCAATGGTGTAAAGCATGATGAGTCTCCTCACTGGGTTTGCGCCGATGGTGGCGCCGTGAAACCAGTATCGCGCTCTCAGCTCAGCATGACCGTTCGCTGGCGTACATTATGCGCGAGATTTTTGTTCATTTCGCAAGCCCGGAATCCGAGCCCATGAAGCCCGCCAGCCCGGCGATGCCGATCAGGCAGGTCACCAGGCCGCCGCCCACGAGGAAGATGACGTCGTGCGCCGCCAGCGCGCCGGCTTGCTGCGCCGGCGGGCGCGGCCTGGACGAGTCCGAAAGCGGTGAGGACCAGTCCCCAGACGATGATGCCGATCCATGCAAGGCTATTCATGGTGACTCCCCTTTATGCGCAAGTTGGAGACGCGGCGCTTGCCGCCGCACGCGCTTCGTGTAGCGCGCTCGGCCATTCTCGCGTTAGCTCAGCAGTATTTCCGTGCGCTGGCTCACATTGCACTGAGGAAAATATCAAGGCCGGCGATCCTTGCGGACGGCCGGCCTTGTTCAGGGAGGAAGCTTGCTGGTTACGACAGCGCTGCGCAGAT
Source organism: uncultured beta proteobacterium (assembly GCA_963729765.1). Classification (GTDB taxonomy): domain Bacteria; phylum Pseudomonadota; class Gammaproteobacteria; order Burkholderiales; family Burkholderiaceae_D; genus Telluria. Next base: position 48,131 of record CAVSPL010000026.1, read on the forward strand.
GGCCCTTGACGATCCGCACGCGGTCGCCGCTACGCCATTGCGGCTGGCTCGACTGGTGGAAGGTACGCAGGGTGCCGTCATCCAGGCGCACCCGGATTTCGTAGCTGGTCGTGGCCTTCATGTTGCCTTCGACCTGGTTGCCGACGACCGCGCCGCCGACCGCACCGGCCACCGTGGCCAGCTGGCGGCCAGTGCCGCCGCCGATCTGGTTGCCCAGCAGGCCGCCGAGGACGGCGCCGCCGGCCGCGCCCAGGCCGCTGCCCTGGGCGCGCTGCTTGATCGCGCGCACCGATTCGATATTCCCGCAGTTGCCGCACCATTTCGGTTCGGCCGCCGCCACCTGTACCGGCTTCGACTTGACGACCGTGCGTGGCGCCGGCGCCCGTTCGACGTCACGTTCCGGTGCATAGCCCTGGCTTGGCGCCGGGCCGTAGCCCTGCGCCAGCTGCTGGGCCGGATAGGCCGGCGCGGGTGCGGCCGGCGCCGGCGCGTAGTTCTGCCTTGCGGCGCCAGATTGCGCCAGGCCGGCCGCCGGGGCGGCGGCCACGGCCTGGCCCGATGGCGGCAGGTTCGACGCCAGCGCGGCGCGATCGGCCTCGCTCAGCTGGCGACTCGAATTGCCGCCGATCGAGGATGGGATCCAGCCCATGATGGCGGCGCTGCCGATCAGGCAGAACAGCACGACGGCGAGCGCGGCGAGCAGCAGTAAGGGGTGGTGCTGGCTTCTGGCCGGTGGAGTGGGGATGTTATTCATGGCTTGTTCTCCGATAGTTGCGGGATGGCGTGTGCACTCCGCGTCGGCAGGCATGAGGCCGGCCGATGGGAAGGATTGTCCCTAGGAACAACAAGGCGTACCGTGCGTCACCGAACATACGTCACCCTATCAGAGCATTTAACCTGATCGAAATTGTTTGCAAATGTATCCGTATTCGTCCCGGCCTTCGCGCCGGGCTTGCCATTTTACGCGAGGGTTCGATGAACTTTGCTGCTCCTCCCGACGTCGCCGAGCATAACGCCAATTTGCTGCTGGCCGCGCTCCCGCCGCAGGAGCTCGCCCAGGTGCTGCCCATGCTCGACCAGGTTCACGTCGAGGCCGGCGAAGTGCTGGGCGAGGCGGGCAATCCTATCCGCCACATTTATTTTCCGCACGACTGCCTGGTCTCGCTGCTGGGCGTGGCCGGCGGCCGCATGACGCTCGAGGTCGGCCTGGTCGGGACGCGAGGGCATGCTGGGCGCCACCGTCGCCCTCGGCCACGAAACGGCGCAGGTGCGCGCCGTGGTCCAGCGTCCGGGCAGCGCCAGCCGCATGGACAGCGCCGCCTTCCGCGCCGAGTTCGCCCGCAACGGCGCCCTCCAGCGCGTGCTGTACCGCTACACCGATACCTTGCTGGCGCAGGCGATCCAGATCGCCGTGTGCAGCCGTTTCCACGTGCTCGAAGCGCGCCTGGCGCGTTCGCTGCTGATCACGCGCGACCGTCTGCGGTCCGATAAATTCCACCTGACGCACGAATTCCTGGCCCATGCGCTCGGCGTGCGCCGCGTCGGCGTGACCAAGGCGGCCAGCGCGCTGCAGCAGCAGGGCCTGATCATCTACAGCCGCGGGAATATCGAGATCCTCGATGCCGAAGGGCTGGCGGCGGCGTCCTGCACCTGCTACGAGATCGTCAAGGATGCGCAGGCGGGCGCCTTGTCGAGCGCCTTCGTCTGAGCCTTCAGCGGCGCGCCGGCGCCATGCGCGCGAGCAGGAATTTTGCCGCATACAGCACCGTGACGGTGCCGCAGAAGTCGCCCGTCGCCATCACCGCGAAGCTGTGCACCAGGCCGGTCTTGCCTTCGTACAGGGCGAACCAGAGATGGTGGAGCAGGGGGCTGGCGAGCGAAAAGGCGAGGGCGCACAGCAGCAGCCGCGCCGGGGTGAGGTTGGTCAGCGCGGCCTGCAGGCCGAGCGTAGCTGCGCATGCCCAGGTACACCAGGTAGGGGCTGGCGCTGGCGAGGATGCCGCCCATGAACGAGCGCACCGGGTCGTTCGGGAAGAAGTAGAAAAAGCAGACTCCCCATGACACCAGCAGCAGGCCGATCGCGCCCGCTTCGGCAAACAGCAGCGTGCACAGCAGCCTGACGCCCGCCGGCAAATAGATCCAGTTGATCCCCGGTGCGAATTCCAGCCGCGTGAACAGCAATTCGTTGATCGCCAGTGCCAGCAGGAAGAGCAGGATCGTGGCGCCGATCATCGAGGAATGCAGTTTCAGCTGGCTTGTCGTCATGGCCGATACAGTACAATATTTGCGAACCAGCCGGTAGTGCTCGACAACGTGAAGCTGCACCGGACCCATGACCAAGAGACCCGCCCGGCCGATATCTACGTGCGCTTCCTGCAATTGAGCGAAGCCTTGCGCGGCCTGCCCTCGCTGCCCGAACTCGATCCGCTCGGAAGAGCGCATCCTCGCCCTCGTGGCGCGCGCGGCGCAGACCGAGCAGCGCCTGTCGGTGCGCGACGTCATGGGCAACCAGGACCTGGGCGCGCCCGCGACCGTGCACAACCGCCTGAAATCGATGCGCCAGAAAGGCTGGATCATGCTGGCCGATACCGAGGATGCGCGGCGCAAGCGCATCGAGCTGACCCAGGCGGCGCTGCAGCATTTCGACCGTTTATCCCAATGCATGCTGCGCGCCACCGAGCGCGCCTAGAAAGCCACGCATCCAAAACAAAACACCCCGCTTGCGCATTAACGCAAGCGGGGTGTTTCGTCTGCTTCGGTCGTACAGGCTACAACTTAGTTGGTCTTGCCAGCCTGGTTGCCGACAACGCCGCCGACAGCTGCGCCGCCGACCACGCCTGCTGGGCTGCCGCCGGTCAGGGCGCCACCGATCACTGCGCCGGCGCCAGCGCCGACTGCAGTGGTTTTGTCCTGATGCGACATGCCGGCGCAGCCGGTCAGGCCGAGTGCCAGGGTAGCCAGGGTAGCGCTCACTGCCAGGTGTTTGATGGTTTTCATATGAATCTCCTTGGGTGGGTTTATTTCAGGCGCAGGTCATTCCTGACCGATTTCACGCCCTTCACTGTGCGGGCAACCGCTGCTGCGGTCGCCACGTTTTCCGCTGAGCTCACATAGCCGCTCAACTGGACAATGCCTTCGCGGGTTGCGACATCGATGTCCGCACCGGCGAGTTCCGTGCTCCGCTTGATCGCCTGCTTGACGCCGGTCGTGATGGTGGAGTCGTCCACCTTCGCGTTCGAGGCCAGCAGGCTGGCGGTGCTGCCGCAGCCAGCGAGCGGGACCCCGATCGTCAGGGCCGCCAGCAAGGCCAGGGCCGGCAAGTTATGCTTCATGTCGTATGCGTCATGCGTATGTCGATTTCCTGTTTCAGCGTTGACGTCCAGAATAACCGGCGTGCTCAGCGTAGAGTCTGTTCGACAACACACACATGCAGCTGCTTCATCAGCGGCTTTTGGGCTGGCCCGGCGGCGGCGCGGTCGGTCTTTCCTTGGCCAGCGCCACCAGGCGGCCGCAGTCGCTGTTTTCGCCCGGACCGGTATTGATCAGCGGGATCAGCGCGGCGACCGGCGCCGCGACCGCCGCCAGCACGGCGGCGCCGCCGGCCTTCAGCGCCAGCACGCCCTTGTCGACCGAGACGTCGGGCTTGCTGAACGGGCCGCGCACGTAGAGCGGGGCGCGCAGCGTGAACAGGCGCAGCGCCTTCGTTTCGGGCTTGATCGTCAGGTCCATCTGCTCGTTGGCCAGGTTGATCGCCGCCGTTCACCCGGATGATCGCTTCCTCGGTATCGACCACGAAGACCTGGGTCTGCATCACGCCCTTGTTGACGTTGAAGTCGGCCGCCAGGCAATTGAGTTGCACCTGCTTGTCGCCAAACAGCTTGGTGACGATGATGTTGCCCACGTTCAGGCCCATCTCTTCCAGCAGCATCTTGCTGATCGTGCCCTCGTTGACCAGCGCCTTGACTTCGCCGTTCGACGAGCCGAGCAGGGCCGCGACCGAGGTGCCGGTGGCCGACAGCTGGGCGTCGCCGTTGATCTGGCCGACCGTGGCCTGCATCTTCTCGATGGTCGGGAACAGCTGCTTGATCTGGATATGGCGCGCGCTGACCTTGGCCGTGGCGGCGATGGTGTTGCCCTTGGCGCCGCTGCCGTCGAGGCGGATGGTCGAGCGCAGCGTGCCGCCGGCCACGCCGAAATCGAGCGGGCGCGAGCGTGATGACGCCATCCTTCATGATCAGGTGGGTCGAGAGCTTGTTGATCGGCAGCGTCTTGTCGCGGATGATCTGGTCGGCCGCATAGCGCACGTCGGCGTCGATCGCCTTCCAGCGTTCGGTGCGGAATTCCTCGACCGGCAGCACCTTGCCGCCCGGCTGCACGGCATCGACGCCGCGCGCCTTCTTGCTGGCGTTCGAGTCGCCGCCGATCAGGGGCGCCGAGGTCGGAGAACACGCAGCTGTGCGAGTCGCACATTGCCGGACAGCTTGCCGCGCGGCTTGCCGCCTTCGTACACGAGCTTGCCGCCGATGTCGCTCGAGCCGACCTTGCCCTTGAAGTTGTCGTAGGTCCAGCGGCCGTGTTCGCGGTCGAGTTCGCCCTTCAGGTGGCCCGAGGTCGAGAAGGCCGGCGTTTCCGGCAGCGTGATGCCGGTGAAGTTGTACAGCTGCGCCATGCTGCGTCCGGCCAGCTGCAGCTGCAGGTCGACCGCCTTCAGCTTGGCCGGGCTGGTGACGGTGCCTTCGACCGCGATCCGGGCTCGGCCCGCTGCGCATGTCGGCCTGCGACCGGGTAGGGCGTGTCCTGCGTCCTTCAGCGACAGCACCTGGCCGACCTTGCCGCCGCCGGTGACCGGCGCGCCGTTATAGGTGCCCGTCGACCTTGAAGCCGATGCCGTACTTCGGTCGTTGTCGAGGGTGCGCACCTGGGCCGTGACGTCGGCCTTGGTGACGGCGTCGATCACGCGCACCACGCCGTCGGTCAGCACCACGCGCTCGAGGTCGAGTTCCCACTTCGACGCGGTGTCCTTCTTCTTGATAGGCCCAGTTGTAATGGGTGCTGTCGGTGCGCTGCAGCTCGACGTACGGCGCATCGAAGCGCAGCACCGGAATGCCGATCGTGTGGTGCAGCAGGCCGAAGGGATTGAGCGAGAACGAGAACTGGCCCACGCGCGCCATGTCCATCTGCTTCATGCTCGCAGGATTGCCTACATGGATGTCGTTGGCGATCAGGTGCGGCCAGGGCAGCCAGTCGCGCAGGTGGCGGTCGCTCTTGGCCATGCGCTTGGCCGGGCACTTCCCATTGCACCGCGAGGTTGCCGCGGATGGCGAAGGGACGCTCGATCGCTTCGCTGACCTTGGCATTGAGCCAGGGGCGGGCCTTGTTCCAGTCGAAGGTAAGGATGAAAATGATGGCGATGACGGAATCGCGATCAGGGTGGCCGAGCAGGCCGAACAGGATTTTCTTCTTCTTGCCGCCGTGCTTCTGGCCGGCGTCGTGCTGGGGGGTGGTATCGGGCATGACGATCCTTCATTGAGTATCGGTCTTGCGGCCAAGCTTAGCGCAAAGGGGAGGGTCATCAATGTGCGGTGTCGCACGGTGCGGCGGATGAGCAGCGGCCTGCGCGATCGCGATATGCCATCTATGTGCGGCAGCGAACCGAACGCAGCCGATAACAGGCTTATAACGTTAACAAGTTGCTTACATCTCAGGAGAAAGACATGGACATGAATCGTTCGATGCACCAGCTGGGCCGCGCCGCGGCAATTGCCGCCGTCCTGGCCTTGACCGCTTGCGCCAGCCAGAAAGCGCCGGCCACCGCCGACGTCGCGGTGTCGCAGAATGCCGTCGCCAACGCCGTGCAGGCAGGCGCCGCCGACCTGGCTCCGGCCGAGATCACCGCGGCGCGCGCCAAGATGATGCGCGCCAACGAAGCACTGGCAGCCAAGGATTACAAGCTGGCGCGCGAACTGGCGATGCAGGCCCAGGCCGACGCACAGCTGGCGCAGAGCAAGGCGAATTCCGCCAAGGCGACCGCCGCCTCGAACGCGCTGAACGAAGACCTGCGCGTGCTGCGCCAGGAAGTCGACCGCGCCAATATCGCAATAAGAACATAAGGGACAAGACCATGACACCACGTTTCCTGAAGCCCGCCGTATTCGCCAGCGTCATCCTGCTCGCCGCCTGCAGCAGCACGCCGACCACGACCTCGCAGCTGGACCAGGCGCGCGCCGATTTCATCGCCGCCAGTAACAATCCGCAGGTGCCGAGCTACGCGCCGCTGGAATTCAAGCAGGCCAGCGACGCGCTCAATGCCGCCAACGTGGCCGCCGCCAAGAAGGACAGCCTGGAAGACATCGACCGCCTGGCCTATATCGCCAAGCAGAAGATCGCCACCGCCCAGGAAGTCGCGCGCGGCAAGGCTGCCGAGGCGAACATCGCCGACGCATCGCGCCAGCGCACCGAAATCGCGCTGGAAGCGCGCACCGCCGAAGCCGAGCGCGCCAAGCGCCAGGCCGCCGACGCCCAGGCCGCCGCCGCGCTGGCCCAGCAGCAGGCCGCGAACGCCCAGCAGCAGGCCGCCGTCGCCCAGGACCAGACCCGTGCCATGGCCGAGCGCGCCGCCAAGCTCGAAGCCCTGCTGGTCGAGCATGAACGCGAAGCAAACCGAGCGCGGCATGGTCATCACCATCGGCGACGTGCTGTTCGCCACCAACGAAGCGAACCTGACGCCGAACGGAATGTCGACCCTGCGCAAGCTGGCCGACGTGATGGCGCAGAACCCGGAGCGCACCGTGCTGGTCGAAGGGTTTACCGACAGTACCGGCAGCTCGAGCTACAACCAGGAATTGTCGCAGCGCCGCGCGAATGCAGTGGCCATCGGCGCTGGGCAGCATGGGCGTGCCGCGTGACCGCATCGCCATGAAAGCCTATGGCGAAGCCTTCCCCGTTGCCGCCAACGACACCGCCTCGAACCGCCAGCTGAACCGCCGCGTCGAGATCGTGCTGTCGAACGACGAACGCGCCGATCCCGCCACGCGCGGCCGCCGTTAAGCAGTCTTGATTAGTACATTCAAGGAAACATCATGGAACAAAGCATTTCGTCCCTGGGACACGGCTTCGACGTCGAGGCGATCCGCCGCGCCGCGGCCAACCTCGACGACGGCGCCGTCACCGAGGGCTATGCGGCCGACCGCGAAGCCGTCATCGCGATGCTCAACAGCGCGCTCGCCACCGAACTGGTGTGCGTGCTGCGCTACAAGCGCCACTACTTCACCGTCAGCGGCCCGAACACCGGCGCCCTGAAGGCCGAGTTCCTCGAGCACGCCCAGCAGGAGCAGGAGCACGCCGACCGCATCGCCGAACGCATCGTCCAGCTCAACGGTTCGCCGAACTTCAACCCGGCCACGCTGACTGCCCGTTCGCATGCCGAGTACGACGATTCGGAAGACACCCAGGCCATGGTGCGCGCCGACCTGATCGCCGAGCGCGTCGCGATCGAGTCCTATCGCCAGATGATCCTGGCGATCGGCGACAAGGACCCGACCACCAAGCAGATGCTGATCGAGATCCTCGCGGTCGAAGAAGAGCACGCCGACGACATGCAGCGATTTCCTGGTGCCCTGATCCGGCCCGAGCCTGATTCATTTCCACTAACCCCACAACCAACAACAGGAGTTCACCATGCAAGAACCACACCCGCACCACCCGCTCGATCGACGACAGCATGCCAGAACGCCAGTGCCGACGTCAAGGTCCTGGTCAAGGACGCGCAAGCCCTGCTGACCGCCGCCGCCTCGCTGACCGGCGTCAAGGCCGACGAGCTGCGTTCGCGCGGCATGGAACTGCTGGACCGCGCCATGGGCAAGGCCAGCCAGTACCAGGGTCAAGCCGTCATCAAGAGCAAGGAACTGGCCGAGACCGCCGATGTCTACGTTAAAGACAACCCATGGCGCACCGTCGCTGCCGCCGCGAGCCTTGGCCTGCTGGTCGGCATCCTCCTGGGTCGTAAATAATCGCCGCCGGGGATAACGCCATGGAAAAGACCGAAACCGTCGTGCATGGTCCCGGACTGATGGGCGGCATCTCCGGCCTGGCGAAGAACCTGTTCGGCCTCGTCGTGTCCCGCGTGGAATTGGCGGCGCTCGAGATGTCGGAAGTGCGTAACCACGTGATCGAACTGCTGGCGATTTTCGCCGGCGCCGTTCTGGCCGTGTGGTTCGCACTGGCCTACGGCACCGCGACTATCGTGATGCTGGCCTGGGACGAGCTGGGGCTGGAAGATCCTGCTGGTCATGTTCCTCGTGTTTCTGGTCGATCACGGTCGCGCTGGTGATGAAGGGCATGGCGCTGCTCAAGCAGGGCAAGCTCGCCTTCCCCGAAACGATGAACGAACTCCGGAACGACCGCGACGCGCTGCTGTAAGCAGGCCACCTACAGGGGAGAGAACATGGACAAACACGACGACAAGCATCACAAGGACGAGCCGACCGGACTGGCTGGCCACAAGCACAGCACCGATCCCGGTCAAGCGCAAGGCCGAGCTGCTGCGCGAAGGCGAGTTCTATCGCGCCGGCATGGCCTATGCCAAGGCGCAGGTAAAGCACGGCGCGCGGCCCGAAGTCATGCTACATTCTGCATTGGACCATGCGACATGGGCATTGCGGGCACGGGCCGATGCCTTGCTGAAACCCACCGGCACCAGCATCTCGGTGCTGATGCCGTACGCGCTGGCCGCATTCAATTTCGTGCGCCAGCGCCGCATGGGCAAGCAGGCCCTGGCCGGCGCCGTGTTGCTGGGCGTGGCGGGCTGGTACATGAAGAAGCGCCGCGTGCGCAGCAGGAAATCTGAGGCAGTGCAGGCATGGCGGCTCCGGCTGCCATCCTGGACGCAGTGCCGCAGGACAAGGAATATGGTGGGGCTTGAGCGGCGTCGCAATCATTGATTGGACGCCGTCTTTTTTTGCCTGTCGCATCGCGCTGCGGAGCTGAGACGTGTCTGTCTCGGTTCCGCGCAGCTGGCGCTATTGCGTCCGCGTCTCCCGGCTGCACGCCCGCCTCGGCACGCGCCGCGGCCATTTCTTCCTTCCACGTTGCCTGCGCCGCCTTCAGGCAGCCGGTGCGCTCCGCCGCCGGACCCTGGCGGCAGGCATTCTTCGCTTCCTCGAGCGCGGCGCCGATTTCCTTCTGGCGCGTACGCCAGCGTTGCCTGGGTGGTGGCGTCTTCGCGGTACCAGCGCACCGGATCGCCCGGGCGATTTCGTGGGCCTGCTTGCTCGCCGCGGCCGGCGCCACCATGGCGTCGTTGTTGGTCTGCAGGCGCGCAGCGCTCGCGGTACCGGCGCAGCGCGCCGGCCGCAGCCAGCAGGACATGCGGCATGGCGACCTCCGTGCTGTAGCTACGATATGCAGTCTTGCATGTCGTCGAATCCTCGCATGAAGTGAAACAGGGCCGGCAAAGCCGGCCCGCTCCTGACTGCAGCAAGGCGTCCACGGGGCGCGCCCACGCACGATCAGTAGCGGTAGACGCGGCCGTCGACCATGCGCACGCGGTTGCCCACGCGCAGGTCGTAGACGCTGTCCTGGACCACGGTGCGGTATTCGCCGTTATCCATGCGCACGTTGACCTGGTACATCTCCTGGCCGCCGTGGCATTGCGGTTGCGTTCGATGTTGTTGCCGACCAGCGGCGCCGCCGACGCCGCCGGCCACGGTGGCGGCGGTACGGCCGCTGCCGCTGCCGATCTGGTTGCCGGCCAGTGCGCCGACCACGCGCCCACGACCGCGCCGCCGCCGCTGGTGCGGTTCTCGGCCTGCGGTGACCTGGATCGACTCGATGGTGCCATAGCCCATCGATTGGCGCTGTTGTTATAGCCGCCGCCGTTGTAGCCGCCGTTGTTGCTGCGACGGCGAGCTGGCGCAGCCCGAGAGGAGGGCGACGGCAGCGACGGTTGCAGCGACGAGGGTACGTGGTGCTTTCATATTGTTCTCCTGGCAAAAGGTGTGAGTCAAGATTAGTGACTACGCAACAGCGGGGTCTGTGCGATGACGCACCGTGAATTGCCAGATTAATATTATCTTGAATTAGACATTCTGCAATGTTGTGTTCGGCAGCGAACAGAAGAGCGCGGCGCGATCAGCGTAAAACATCATCAAGGTCAAGCACACGGAGAACAAGAACATGACAACCAAGCTGAAGAACATCCACGCATTACTGATTATCGGCGCCGCCCTGCTGTGGTCCGCCCAGAGCCGCGCCCAGGTCGTGCACCCGGCGGTACCGGACGCCAAGACCGCCTTCAACACGGCGCGCGACATGGCCGCCGCCAATTACAAGGCGGCGCGTGCCCGCTGCGACGCCGTGACCGGCAATCCGCGCGATGTCTGCGTGGCCGAGGCGAAAGCCGAGCGCGTGCGGGTCGAGGAAGAAGCGGGCGCCGCCTACAAGAACACCCTGAAAGCCTATACCCAGGCCCGCATGCGCATCGCCGACGCGAACTACGACCGCGACAAGGCGCGCTGCGGCGCGGTAACAGGCAATCCCCGCGACGTGTGCATCAAGCAGGCCAAGGCGACGCTGATCGCCGCCCAGGCCGATGCCACGGCGGACCGCAAGATGATCGAAGCGCGCAGCAATGCGCGTGAAGACAAACTGACGGCGGAATACCGGGTCGCACTCGAGAAGTGCGACGCGTTTGCCGGCGCGGCGAAAGACCAGTGCGTCGACGCCGCAAAAACCGCGTACGGCAAGTAACGTACCGGAATTCGCTCACACGAGCCACTAGCAGTAAGTTTGACTTTGACCAACGAAAGAAAGGGATCATCATGAAAATCACCCAACGTCTCGCCACCGCCATCTTTACCGGCGCGCTCGCCTTCACCATGGTAGGCTGCGCTTCGGGCCCACAAGAAAGAAAGCGCCGGCGAATACGTCGACGACAGCGTCATCACCGCCAAGGTGAAGGCTGCCTTCGCCGCTGACCCAACCGTCAAGGCCACCGAGATCAACGTCGAAACCTTCAAGGGCGACGTCCAGCTGTCGGGCTTCGTGTCGCAGCCTGGCGATGCTCAGCGTGCAGTTGAAGTCGCGCGCGGCGTGAAGGGTGTTACCGCGGTCAAGAACGACATCCGCGTGAAATAATCCCGCCGCCGGGGCGGCCCGGCAACTTTTATTTGGCACACACATGCATCTCGCCAATCCTGGGTCGGCGCCTGCCGGTCCTGAATCTTCCGCCGCCCACAGAGGCACCGGTCCATCGTCGACGAGATGGCCGACATCGCCCACCCGGAGCTTGCCTCCGGCGTGGGCGATGATCACGCTGCACGCCGGCGGCCTGCGCCTGCCCATCCACGTCAATGCCCGCGGTCTCTCGCTCGGCATCCTGGCGACAGTCGCCTTCGTGTTCGCGCTCCAATGGGCGCAAAAATTCTTCGTGCCGCTCCTGCTCGGCATCTTCATCGCCTATACCCTCAATCCGGTCGTGCGCTGGCTCGAGCGTATCCGCATCAAGCGCGTCATCGGCGCAACGCTCGTCACCGCCATCCTGATCGGCGGACTGGGCGCCACGCTGTACCGCCTGCAGGACGAATTCTTCAATATCATCGACGAGCTGCCCACGCTGACCCAGAAGGTCACCCGGCTGGTCAGCGGCGCCGTCACGGGCCAGGGCTCGACCTTCCAGCAGATGCAGAAGGCCGCCGCCGAGATCGAAAAGGCGACCGCCAGCGTTGGCGCAGAACAAGGACGCGCGCCTGATCCAGCGCCGCCCGACGCTGTCGCAGCCGGCGTCGCCGGCCTTCCGCATCACGGACTGGCTGCTGGCCGGCTCGGTCGGCCTGGCCGCCTTCGTCAGCCAGGCCACGATGGTGCTGTTCCTCGTGTTCTTCCTGCTGCTGTCGGGCGACACCTTCAAGCGCAAGCTGGTCAAGCTCACCGGACCCTCGCTGACGCGCAAAAAAGTCACCGTCCACATCCTGGACGACATCAATACCTCGATCCAGAACTACATGTTCATGCTGCTGGTGACGAACATCGTGCTGGCGCTGCTGATGTGGGTGGCGCTGCGCGCGATCGGGCTCGAACAATGCCGGCGCCTGGGCGCATCTTCGCCGGCGTGGCGCACGTCATGCCGTATTTCGGTCCGCTCCTGATCACCGTCGGCCACCGGCCTGGTCGCCTTCATGCAGTTCGAATCGCGTGCGCATGGTCATTCTGGTGGCCGGCGCCTCGCTGGCCATCGCCACCCTGGTCGGCATGGTCGTCACCACCTGGATGACCGGCAAGATCGCCAAGATGAACCCGGCCGCGGTGTTCGTCAGCCTGTTGTTCTGGGGCTGGCTGTGGGGGATGTGGGGCCTGCTGCTGGGCGTGCCGGTGGTCGTGATGCTGAAGACGGTGGCCGAGCGGGTCGAGGGGATGGAAGTTCGTGGCGGAGTTGCTGGGCGAGTAGAGTCCGATACGCGCAACGCCGACCAGAATAAACGGCGCGAATCCATGTGGAATCGCGCCGTTTTGCCTTCCAGCGGACGACTCAGCCATCCGCTTGACGTCGTGTCGCGCCGGTCACCTCCGCCGGCTTGTGCCGCAAGCTCCCCAGCTGCAGCGCATACTGGCGCGCGAACTCGGCGCCGAGGAAGAAGATCTGGGCCGAGTAATACACCCACAGCAGCAGGGCGATCAGGGAGCCGGCCGCGCCGAAGCTGCTCGCCGCGCCGCTGTTGCCGATGTACAGGCCGATCAGGAATTTACCCAGGGTGAACATGGCCGCGGTGCCGAGCGCGCCGATGATCACGTCATGCCAGGACAGCTTGATGCGCGGCAGCAGCTTGTAGATCGTGCCGAACATGGTCGCGATCACCAGGAAGCCGATGCACGAGCGAAATCCAGCCCATGATCACGGCCGACTTCTTTCCACATGCCGCCGAGATAGTTTTCGACCACCGCCAGTCGCCGCGCTGACCACCAGCGAGACCAGCAGCAGGAAGCCGAGCACCAGGATCAGGCCGAAGGACAGCACGCGGGTGCGCACCGTGTCCCACCAGCCGGCGTCTTTCGGCGCCGGCACGTGCCAGATCTCGTCCAGGCTGTCCTTGAGCTCGGCAAACACGCTGGTGGCGCCGACCAGCAGCAGCACGTCGGCGATGATGGTGGCCATCATGCCGCTTTCCTTGTCCTGCGCGCCGGCCAGGATCGCCTGGATGGTCGTCGGCGCCTTCCTTGCCGACCAGGCCGCGCAATTCATTGAGCAACTGGCCCTGCGCCGCCTCCGCGCCGTAGAAGAAGCCGGCGACGGCGATCACCAGCACCAGGATCGGCGCCATCGAGAACAGCGTATAGAAGGCCAGCGCCGCACCCTTGCTGGCGGCGCGGTGCGCCAGCCATTCCGTCACCGCGCACTTCATGATGTGGGCGATCTGGCGCGAGTAAGGGAACCACTGTCGTTGTCTTGATCCGACCATGTCCATATCGATTCTCCGAAAAAGAAAAAGGGGCACCTGGCCCAAGTCCCGCGCTGCGATAAGCACGCGGAATGACTGGGCGAAGTACCCCTCAGGCCGCCCTTTGCAGGGCGGCACGGTGATGAAGCCGATTACTGAACGCGTTTTTCGATCGTGATCTGCTCGACTTCGACGCGACGGTTCGGTTCCAGGCACTTGATCAGCGCGGCACGGTTCTTCTCGGTGCAGTTCACGACTGGGTTGGCTTCGCCCTTGCCGTAGGCCTTCAGGCGCGAACCGTCGATGCCCTTGCCGACCAGGTATTCACGCACGGCGTCGGCGCGGCGCTGCGACAGCTTCAGGTTGTACTTGTCCGAACCCAGGCGGTCGGTGTAGCCGGTGATGTCGACGTCGGTGATGCTGGTGTCGGCTTGCAGGGCAGCGGCGATTTCGTCCAGGCGTCGGCTGCTGGCATGACGCAGGATAGCCTTGTCGAACTCGAACAGTCTTGGTCGCCGACAGGGTGATCTTTTCGAAGCGTGCTGGCGGCGGTGGCGGCGGCGCCATCGGTGCCGGTGCTGGTGCCGGCGCTTCCATGACCGGTGCCGGTGCCATCATTGGCGCAGCGGCGACTGGCGGCGGGTTGAACGCGTAGTTCAGGGCCAGGGTCAGGTATTTGTTGTTTGGCTTGTTGAAGCCATACAGTTCGTCGTGACGCAGGTTGCTGTGCACCGAGCGGATGTCGGCCTGGAACGACAGCTGCGGGGTCAGCTGGCCTGGAGGCCGATGCCGGCGGTCCAGTATGGGGAGTTCTTGCTCACGTGACGCAGTGGGTTTTCCACTTTGTCGCGCTCGACGCCGGCGCCGACCAGGATGAATGGACGGATTGGCTTGCGCGACAGCATCAGCAGGCCGTCAACGCCGACCAGGGTCTGGCGGTAGTGGTTGTTGCCTTGCTTCGGTGCGCGCATGGGTGGCGCCCATCTGGATGTCCCAGTACTGATTGACTGGCTTGCCGAACTTCAGGCCACCGCCCCAGTCGCTTGTCGTCGCACGGTGCCGAAGTCCGCATCAGGCTTCATGCCGACGACGGCGCCCTGGACGTACCAGGACGGGTTGATTTCTTGGGCCAGCGTGGTGCCAGCGGCGCAGAGCATGGCGACGGCCAGGGCGATCTTCTTCGTATTGTTCACAGGAAACTCCCATTAGTTGAAAAGGTAGGGTGACATCGCGTGCTTGAAACAGTGATGTTGGAGTGAAGAATACGAGGCTGGGTTCCGGAGGGTCGGTGCGCTACCGCACCTAGTCAAACTGCTGAGTGACAAATTAACAACATTCGTGCGGCGGAATGCTGTCGGTGCTTCTATATAGAAGGCAGGCAGAGAAGCAGGAATTTCTTTACGTAATTTAATTTAATAATAAAAATTGTGTGATCCGTTGTGATTTTGCGACAACTGACCGATTCGCAACATATCTGATTCTGACGTTTCCATGCTGAAGAACACGAATTATCGAAATGCTTGGAGGAATTTTGCCAATGTGGGATGGCGCACAGACCGGCCGGGCTGACGCAGGCAATCTTGAGTCAGTTAAGCGGAACCCGAGGTGTTGTCAGAGTGTCAGACCACACACAGCGACCCGGACCTCGCAGTCTCTCTCTAATTGGAGTAAATCAACATGCATGCAACGACTCATCATAACGCGGTGCAAGGCGACATCGGCGCAGTGCACACTTCCAGCAATTCAGCGCTGATCGAACGCGTCCCGCCACAGCCAACCGAACGCGCGCCCATTTCCCTGGCGCCGATCGAGCGCGTGCGGTCGACTTCTGCCACGCAGCGTCGGATCGAGAACATGCAAAAGCTGATCAACGAACTGTCGACCCACGAAATGCTGGCCGACGAAATCGCATGGTTCCTGAAGTTCTCGCCATCCGGCGCACGCAAGTACATCCGCGACCTGCGCGAAGCCGGCGTGATCGAACTGGCCCGCTACATCGAAGGCACCGCCACCTACCTCGGCAAGGCCGTCTACCAGATCTGCCCCGACCAGGAACGCGTCAAAGCCTTCCTCGCCGCGATCTGCCAGCCAAAGCGTGAAGGCGTCGCCCCACGCAAGGAACGTCCAGGCCTGCGCGAGCAGAGCATGGCCGGCAGCGGCCGCCACTTCCACATCCTGGCCGACGACACCCACTACGCCATCCGCGTGAACCGCAGCCCGGTCACCCGCGATCCGCTGGTCGCAGCCCTGTTCGGCCCTGCGCCGGGCCAGCTCGGCCAAGTAAGGCCTGCTGACGGACAGGCGCGGCGGTGGAGACCCGAAGCGCATTTCCGTAACCGACGATCGCTGTCGTCAAGCATCCGCCGCGCATTGCGCGGCGTTTGTCGTTTACGCCACGTCATTCGTGCGAGCGGACCGGCAACATTGAAAACCCGGCAACAGGCCCCACCTGCGGCGAAGCGCCGTATTTGCCGCTCCTGCCGCTTCATCAACCGAAAGGAGTTCCCATGCTGCCAACTGCCGATCGCTCGAAGGCCGACCCGTACCGCAAGCCACGTTCAAGACCCGCCTCGACAACCAATGGCGCGACCTCACCACCGACGATCTGTTCAAGGGCAAGACCGTGGTCGTGTTCTCGCTGCCGGGCGCGTACACGCCCACCTGTTCCTCGACCCATCTGCCGCGCTTTAACGAACTGGCGCCCGTGTTTCGCCAGAACGGCGTCGACGATATCGTCTGCTTCTCGGTCAACGACGCCTTCGTGATGAACGAGTGGAAGCAGGGCCAGGAAGCGGACGGCATCACCTTCGTCCCGGACGGCAATGGCGACTTTGCGCGCGGCATGGGCATGCTGGTCGACAAGCGCGACCTCGGCTTCGGCATGCGTTCCTGGCGTTACTCGATGCTGGTGCGCGATGGCGTCATCGAGAAGATGTTCATCGAAGAAGAGGCCGAGGGCGATCCCTTCGCCGTGTCCGACGCCGACACCATGCTGCGCCACGTCAATCCGGAAGCGCGCGTGCCGGAGCCGATCGTCGTGTTCTCGCGTCCCGGCTGCCCGTTCTGCGCGCGCGCCAAGGCGGCGCTGGCGCAACGCGACTTGCGCTATACCGAGATTTCGCAGGACCAGAAGATCAATACCAGCGTGCTGCGCGCCGTCAGCGGCCAGCATGACCTGGCCGCAGGTCTTCATCGGCGGGCGCCTGATCGGCGGGGCCGACGAACTGGACGCGCACCTGGCCGGCGCATGAATCACATGGGCATATTCGTGGATGCATTGCGGGAGCTGCCTGATGGAAGCCTTGTTGACGGTCTCGCTGCTGGCGGCGGCGGGCCTGCTGGCCTGGGGCGTGCCGCGCTGGCGCCTGCGGCGCGCGCTGGCCCAGCCCCTGGCAGCGGCCGAGCTCGCGATCCTGGCAGCGCAATGTCGACCAGTACCGGGCCATGGACGCGGGCCAGCGCGCCCGGCTCGAGCGCCTGGTGCGGCGCTTCCTGTTCGAGAAGACCTTCGTCGGCTGCGCCGGGCTGGAGATCACCGACGAGATGCGCCTGACGATCGCCGGCCAGGCTTGCCTGCTCTTGATGGGCGCGCGCGGCGAAGCCGTGTATCCGACCCTGAACGCGGTGCTGGTCTATCCGGGCGCCTTCCTGGTGCCGCGGCGCCAGGTCGATGCGGCGGGCGTGGTCACCGAAGAACGCCAGGACTTGCTGGGCGAATCCTGGGGCGACGGGCGCGTGATCCTGTCCTGGGACCATGTGCGGCGCGCCGGCATGACCGACCGCCGCGCACAACGTGGTGCTGCACGAATTCGCGCACCAGCTCGACAGCGAATCGGGCAGCACCAACGGCGCGCCCTACCTGGGCAGCCGCGAGCGTTACCGCAGCTGGTCGGAAGTGCTGTCGCGCGATTTCGCGGCCCTGCGCCACGATGCCTGGTTCGGGCATGAGGGCGTGCTCGACCATTACGGCGCCACCAATCCGGCCGAATTCTTCGCGGTGGCCACCGAAGCCTTTTTCGAACAGCCGCACCGGCTTGCCGTGCGCCATCCGGCCCTGTACGAGGAATTCCTGAAGTATTACCGGGTCGATCCGCGTGCCTGGCAGGCGCGCGCCCGCGCCCGAACCCGACTATCGGAGGAATGGCCTACGGGCAATGGCATGTAGACAGTGTGCGTTTGCGTACAGAAGGGTTTGTCCGCGCGGAGCATGCTCGGGTAACTAACGATAACGATGCAGGAGAAACCGATGTCCATCATTATTGCAGGGCACTTTGAAACCCAGGACGAGGCCGATGCCGCGACGCAGCGCACTGTCCCAGGCCGGCTTTACCACGGAGCGCGTCAGCACCTTTTACCTGAGCCAGGCCGGCCAGCACGACATGACCCCGATCGGCGGCGACAACCAGCTCTCGCCCGGCGCCAAGGAAACGCCGACAGGGCGTGCTGCAGGGCGGCGCCACCGGCGGCGCAATCGGCGCCGCGATCGGCGCGGCGACCATTCCGCTGACCGGACCGGCAGGCCCGATCGTCGGCGGCCTGGTCGGCGCCCACGTCGGCTCGCTGTTCAGCTTTACCAAGATGAAGGAAGCCGGCGAGCACGAGGAGGGCGGCCGTGCCCCGGTCGAGCAGCGCAAGGCCGGCATGCTGGTGGCCGTGGCATTCGACGATGCCGGCGACGAGTCGCGCGCGGTGGACGTGTTGCGCCGGCTCGGCGCGGTCCAGATCGAACGCGCCCGCGGGAACATCGTGAACGGCGACTGGGCGGACTTCGACGCCTCGCTGCCACCGGAAATTATTCACTGAGAATGTCCAGCCCGCCATAGCCTGTTAACTCTTGATCCATATCAAAGGCGCCTCGGTCGAGGCTCCTAGACTTGTCGCTTTCGGCCAGCCGGCCGTTCATGACAAGGTGAAAACATGGATAAGAACAAGGTTGCGTTGGTAACGGGCGGAATGGGTGGACTCGGCACGGCGCTTTGCCGTCGCCTGGCGCAGCAGGGCTTCACGGTAGCGCTCACCTATTCGCCTGCGAACCCGGACCCGGAGGGCTGGCTCGCCGCCCAGCGCGACGACGGCTACCGCTTCCGCGCCTGGCGCCTCGACGTCACCGACGACCGCGCCTGCGCGGCGATGATGGCGGCCATGCTGGCCGAACTCGGGCGCATCGATGTGCTGGTGAACAATGCCGGCATCACGCGCGACGCCAGCCTGCGCAAGATGACGCTGGAAGACTGGCATGCCGTGCTGCGCACCAACCTCGACAGCGTGTTCCACCTGTGCCGCCAGGCCGTCGGTCCGATGACGGCGCAGCGCTGGGGCCGCATCATCAACATTTCCTCGGTCAACGCGAATGGCGGCGCCTTTGGCCAGACCAACTATGCGGCGGCCAAGGCCGGCATGCACGGATTCACCAAGGCGCTGGCGCTGGAAACGGCGCGCCACGGCGTGACCGTCAACACCGTCTCGCCGGGTTACCTGCGCACCAAAATGGTCGAGTCGGTGCCGCAGGAAATCATGCAGAACAAGATCCTGCCGCAAATCCCGCTGGGCCGCCTGGGCGAACCGGACGAAGTCGCCTCGCTGGTCGCCTACCTGGCGTCCGACGCCGCCGCCTTCATCACGGGCGCCGACATCGCCATCAACGGCGGCCAGCACATGCGCTAACGCTTTTTCGAGGCGCGTCTGGCAGCCGATGCACAGGCGCGCTTCGGGACGCGCCTGCAGGCGCGAAAAGCCGATGTCGCCGCCGCATTCCTCGCACAAGCCATAGCTGCCATCCTCGAACTTCGCCAGCGCATGGCGCAGCAGCCGCATGCGCGCCACGTGGTGGCCGGCCGCCTCGAGCGCGAGATCGTTCAGCAGGCGCACGGTGGCCTTGTCGGCGGGCGAGGTTTCGACTTCGGAGACGGGCAGGTCGTGGACGCCGTCCGTCACCGGCTCGTCGGTGCGGCTGAGCGCCGCCAGCTGCGCCTCGAGCGCGGCGCGCAACTGGGCCAGCTGGCCTTGATCCAGGGTGTTCATGGGGAGACTCCTAGGCGCGCGCGGCGGCGATCCGCGCGCAGGGGCGGAGCGGGGAACAGGCGTTCATTTGCGACCTCCCACATGAACTGGTGTGGGACCAGTGTAGCGCGATGCGCCCGCGATGAACATGGGCGCACGCGCGGATGCGGGACGGTCAGGCGGGCTTGGCGGGCTGGTGCGTCTCGATGGCCTTGACGTTGGTGTAGATCTTGTCGAGCGCCGTGATGACGGAGGCCGCCTGGCCGGTCGCCGCCGCGCCGGCCAGCTGCAGCAGGCCGGCCACCAGGCCGGTCACGTCGCCGATCAGCGCGATCTTGCGGATCTTTTCGGCTGCCGCCGTGGTCAGCGCCACCACGCCCTGCTGCGACTTGCCGAGCGACTTGACGACATAGGTGGCGGCGTCGGCATACAGGCCGTTGGCGCGCTGGCGCAGCACCAGCTCGTCCTCCAGCAGGGCGCGCGCCGTGGCCTGCACGTGGGCCGGCACGATGCCGCCGTCATAGGCGCGGATGTCGCGCATGATGCGCTCGTGCAGCTGGTCGGCGCAGGCCGAGAGCTGGTCGGCCAGCTCGACGATCTGCGGCACGCTGGCCAGGCCGCCCTGGGCCGCCGCCGCGGCCGCCTGTGCGCCGGCTTCGCCTGCGGCGCCGGCGCCGCCGCGCCGGCTGACGCGCCGGCCACCGTATCGATCGCCGTATCGAGGGCGTCGCCCTTTGCCTTGTCTGATGCCATTGCTGCCTCCGTCGGGATTATTGGCTTGCGAGGCCGTCGCGGATCACCCGCAGGTCGCGTCCGTAATTGCTGAGCATGCAGCTTGACGTCATCCTGCGTCAGCTTGTGCAGGTTTTCGCGCAGCTTCTGGTGCCCCAGCGCCACCTTGGTCAGTCCCTGCAAGGCCAGGTCGTAGCGGCGGTCGATCAGCTTGTATTCGCTCGCCTTGTTGGTGTAATGCACCTTGGCCAGGGTGACCAGCATGCGTTCGTTGCTGCCCTTGGTGAGCGGCAACTCGACGTCGAAAATGCCGAGGATCGTCTTCTTCTCATTTTCATTCGTCTTGTAGTAGAGGCGGGTGAGCGAGATCATCGCTTCCAGCAGGGTCTGGACGTCGGCGTCGCCGTCGCGCACCATGGTCTCGACGCTGCGGTTCTGGTAGCCGGAGGCGATCACCCGCGTCAGCAGGCGGGTCAGGCCCGTGTAGGCGGCGACATGGCGCTGCTGCAAGCCGGATTCGGCATTCGCCTTCAAGCCGTTGCCGAGATCGTCGATACGGTCGGTGAGGTCGTAGCGCGCATCGCCGGCCAGCAGGCTCAGCGTCTGCATGTAGAGCACCAGCGCCTTTTGCACGCTGACGAAGTCCTCGTACACGGCGCGCCGCTTGGCGTCGTTGTCGCGCGCCAGCTTGTCGCTCGACGCGGGCAAATACGGCTGTTCGCGTTCGTAGGTGTCGCGGTAGCGGCGCGACAGTTCGCCATAGCCGCCCAGCTTGGCCGAGGCGTCGGCGAATTCGCGCACTTCGGCGAGGCTGACCGGGCCGGTCGACGCGCAGCCGCCCAGCATCAGGTTCAGGACAAACAGGAAGGCGATCAGGAGCAAGGCGGAAGGATGTCATCGGGTCCTCTCGAACCGGCGAAGATGCCGGGCGGAAAGTCCCCATTCTGGCAAACGCCGCAGGGAGCGGCGTTGCATTGGATCAATTATTCAGCCGACTATGCGACCTTGGCGCGGTCGAAGTGCGGATTTTCGATAATGCCGAACAGGTTGCCGTAGGGATCGCGCACGGTGGCGACCTTGATGCCGCCGCCCACGTCCGCCAGCGGCGACTCGACCGTGGCGCCGAGCGCCTCCAGGCGCGCCAGTTCCGCCTGCGCATCCTGGCAGCCCCAGTAAGCGGTGGCGCCGGCGCTGCCGGGCACGCCATCCGGGATCAGGCCGAGTTCGAAACCGCCGACCTCGAAGCCGACATAGAAGGGCTGCTCGAAATAGGGCGCCTTTTCCAGCACGCGGCGATACCACTCGGTGGCCTCGAGCAGTTGCGTGACCGGATAGATGACGGTGCGTAATCCCTGGATCATGATGTTCTCCTTATTGGTAAGGAAACAATGGTGCCGCAGCCGTTCGCGCTTGTCTAGTTCTGGGCCGTCAGCGCCGGGGAGGGCTGGGCAGCGCCGCGCCAGCCAAGGCCTTCGAGCGGTGCCGGCGCGCGGGTTGTATTCGCAGCCGATCCAGCCGTCGTAGCCGAGCTCGTCCAGCAAGCGGAACAGGTAAGGGAAATTGATCTCGCCCGTGCCCGGTTCATGCCGGCCCGGCACGTCGGCCAGCTGGATATGGCGGATCAGGGGCAGCAGTTCGCGGATGCTGTTGGCCAGGTCGCCTTCCATGCGCTGCATGTGATAGATGTCGAACTGCAGGAACAGGTTGTCGACGGCGCATTCGCGGATGATGGAGGCCGCCTGGCGCGAGCCGGTGAGGAAATAGCCGGGCATGTCGCGGTCGTTGATCGGCTCGATCAGCAGGCGCAGGCCTTTTTCCTCCAGCGCCTTGGCGGCGAAGCGCAGGTTGGCGACATAGGTGGCGTGGGCGCGTTCGCGCCGGCACGTGCGGCGGCAGCTTGCCGGCCATGCAGTGCAGCTGCTTGACGCCCAGTTCGTCGGCGTAATCGAGGGCCAGTTCGACGCTGTCCTGGAATTCCGTGATGCGGCGCGGATCGCAGGCCATGCCGCGGTCGCCGGCCGCCCAGTCGCCCGGCGGCAGGTTGAACAGCGCCAGGTCGAGCTGGTAGCGGGCCAGGCGGCCGGCGATCCATTCCGGTTCGCAGGTGTAGGGGAACAGGAACTCGACGGCATCGAAGCCCGCTTCGCGCGCCGCGGCGAAGCGCTCGAGAAAGCTGAGCTCGGTGAAGAGCGTGCTCAGGTTGGCGGCGAATTTCGGCATGGCGGGTCTCGAATGTTGACAGCCCGCTATCGTAGCACCGCGCCGCAAGCGCGCAGCCGTGCCCAATCGTGCGCGTGAACGGAGGGACGTAGGGTGGGCGGCTCCACCCGGGTGCAGATCCCGGCACCTGGCGCCGCCCACGCGTTCAACCGGCTCGGAAACTCGCGCCGCCTGATCGTGCAGTTGAACGCGTGGGCGGCGCATCGGCAGCGGGTATCATACGGTCGGGTGAGCCGCCCACCCTACGGTATGCACATAAAAAAACAGCCCGGAAGTACCGGGCTGTCTTCTTGCGATCGCGCAGAGCTTAACGCCCGCGGCCACCCGTACGTGGCGCCGCCGCGCTGCGCGGACCACGGCTGGCATCGCCGCCACGGTTGCCGCCGCCAGCCGAGGCTGGACGGCCGCCGCCGCCGCCGGCCGGACGTGCGCCGCCGCCGGCAGGCGCCGCGGCGCGTGGGGCGCCCTGGCCACGGCCACCGCCGCCACCGCCGCCCGGACGGCCACCGCGGCCGCCATGGCCCGGCGCGCCGCTGCGCAGCTGGATCGGCTGGGCCTTGGCGTTCAGGTCAGGCTCGAAGCCCGGGATCACTTGGCGCGGCAGGGTCTGCTTGATCAGCTTCTCGATGTCTTTCAACATCTGGTGCTCGTCGACGCAGACCAGCGACACGGCTTCGCCGGTGGCGCCGGCGCGGCCGGTACGGCCGATGCGGTGGACGTAGTCTTCCGGCACGTTCGGCAGGTCGTAGTTGACCACGTGCGGCAGCTGGTCGATGTCGATGCCGCGCGCGGCGATGTCGGTGGCGACCAGCACCTGCAGGCTGCCGTCCTTGAACTCGGCCAGCGCCTTGGTGCGCGCGGTCTGGCTCTTGTTGCCGTGGATCGCCATCGCGCCGATGCCGTCCTTGCCCAGCTGCTCGACCAGCTTGTTGGCGCCGTGCTTGGTGCGCGTAAACACCAGCACCTGGTGCCAGTCGTTCTCCTTGATCAGGTGCGCCAGCATCGGGTGCTTCTTGTCGCGGTCGACCGGGTGGATCGTCTGGGCGATCACTTCCACCGTCGAATTGCGGCGCGCGACTTCGATCGAGGCCGGGTTGTTCAGCAGCTTGTCGGCCAGGGCCTTGATCTCGTCCGAGAACGTGGCCGAGAACAGCAGGTTCTGGCGCTTCGGCGGCAGCACGGCCAGCACTTTCTTGATGTCGTGGATGAAGCCCATGTCGAGCATGCGGTCGGCTTCGTCCAGGATCAGGATTTCGACTTTCGACAGGTCGACGGTGCGCTGGCCGACGTGGTCGAGCAGGCGGCCCGGCGTGGCGACGAGGATGTCGACGCCGGTTTTCAGGAGCTTGATCTGCGGGTTGATGCCGACGCCGCCAAAGATCACGGCCGAGTTCAGGTTGGTGTACTTGCCGTACAGGCGCACGCTTTCCTCGACCTGGGCCGCGAGTTCGCGGGTCGGGGTCAGGACCAGGGCGCGGATGCGGCGTGGCGAGGTCTTGCTGGTCAGGGCGGCGCCGACGGCGTCGGTCGACAGGCGCTGCAGCATCGGCAGGGTGAAGCCGGCGGTCTTGCCGGTGCCGGTCTGGGCGCCGGCCAGCAGGTCGCCGCCGCCGAGGACGGCGGGGATGGCCTGTGCTCTGGATCGGGGTCGGGACGGTGTAGCCTTGTTCGGTGACGGCACGAACGATAGCATCGGACAAGCCGAGGGAAGAAAATGACATTGATTTCTTCTGGTAAGGTTTGATTCCGCCGCCGGCGCAAGCGGCGCCAGGAATCGGATATCAGGTGCAGGGCAGCGGGCCGCGTGGAACGCGGTCATCCGTCAAGCCGGCAGCATTATAGTGATTTTGTTGCGCAGTGGAAATACTGGAAGGCATGGGATACCGCCGTGTGCACTGCGTCACGGCGGCAAGGTAGAGCGCGTATTTTACGCTAATTGAAAGGCGACCAACAGCGGGACCAGCGGGCCGAAAACCTTCGGGCCGGCGGCGATGACGTCGCCCTTGTTCAGGTAGTCGGACTCGCCGCTGAACTCGCCGCAGATGCCGCCCGCTTCCGTCACCAGCAGCGAACCGGCGGCGATGTCCCAGATCTTCAGGCCCTTTTCGAAGAAGCCGTCGATGCGGCCGGCGGCCACGTTGGCCAGTTCCAGCGCTGCCGAACCGCTCGCTGCGGACGCCGTGGCAGCGCGAGGCGACGACTTCATACATGCGCAGGTATTCGGCCAGCGCGCGCGGATCGGGGCCGTGGCCGGACGGCGATCAGGGCCTTGCCGATGCGGTCGTGGTGCTTGACGCGGATACGCTTGTCGTTCAGGTAGGCGCCGGCGCCCTTGGTGGCGGTGAACAGGTCGTTGCGGACCGGATCATAAATGACGGCCTGGGTGATCACGCCGCTTGTGTTGCAGCGCGATCGAGATGCAGTAGTTGGGTAGCCGTGCAGGAAATTGGTGGTGCCGTCGATCGGGTCGATGATCCAGACGAATTCGCTGTCGTCGTTCAGGTTGCGCGACGCGCCGCATTCTTCGGCCAGGATGGCGTGGTCCGGATAAGCTTTCAGCAGCGTTTCGACGATGGCCTGCTCCGCCGCCTGGTCGACGTCGGTGACGAAATCGTTGTGTTGTTTTTCAGAAATTACGATCCGGTCGATGTCGAAGGACGCACGGTTGATGACGGTGGCGGCGCGGCGGGCGGCCTTGATGGCCGTGTTGAGCATTGGGTGCATGGAGCTTTTCCGTGAAAGAACGCTGACGCCCACCGCGCAATGGGGCGCCGTGAACGTCAGCTATTGAGATTGAATTAAAGAGCAAAGCGGCGCCGAACCCGTTAAAATCCCGGCGCTTGATGCCGGAAGTTCAATTGCTCGTTCGCACCACGCGATAGCGCTATTTTAAATGAACCCGCCAAAATCCGACACTTCTCTTTTCAATCGCCTGCGTTTCGTGCTCGTCGAAACCAGCCGCGCCGGCAATATCGGCTCGGTCGCGCGTGCCATGAAGACCATGGGTTTTACCGAACTGGTGCTGGTGTCGCCACGCTGCGCCGACTTCGTCAACGACCCGGAAGCCGTCGCCTTTGCCAGCGGCGCGCTCGACGTCTTGCAGAACGCGCGCGTCGTGGCAGCATCGGCGAAGCGCTGGAAGGCTGCAATTTCGCCGCCGCCGTGTCGGCGCGCCTGCGCGAATTCTCGCCGCCGGTCTGGACTCCGCGCGCGTTCGCCGGCCATGCCGCGGGGCAGGGCGAGTGCATGCCGCGCTCATCCTCGGCAACGAACGCGTCGGACTGCCGAACGAGATCGTCGAGAAGTGCAATGTGCTGATCAACATTCCGGCCAATCCCGACTTACTCGTCGCTGAATTTGTCGCAGGCGGCGCAGGTGCTGGCCTACGAATGCCGGCATGGCGGCGATCGGCGACGGCGCGCCGGATACGCGTGGCGTCGGCTTTCACGGCGACGCCGCCAGCGTGACCCAGATCGAAGGCATGTACGCGCACCTGGAAAGGCGCTGGTGTGCGATCGGATTTTTAAATGCGGACAACCCGAAGAAGCTGATGCCGCGATTGAAACGGCTGTTTGCGCGGGCGCAGCTGGAGACGGAAGAAGTGAACATCCTGCGCGGCATCGCGCGCGCAGATCCTGAAGCGCCCGGAATAAAAAAAGCCACTGCGGTGTGAATGCAGTGGCTTTTTACGTCAAGCGAGGCTTTAGCGTGCGACGCTGCGCGTACCCACCACTTCGATGGTCACGCGGCGGTTCTTCGCGCGGCCTTCGGCGCTGTCGTATTCGGCGAGCGGCTGCGATTCGCCTTTTCCTTCGGTGTACAGGCGCGCCTGGTCCAGGCCTTTGGACACCAGGTAAGCCTTGACCGCATCGGCGCGGCGCAGCGAGAGCTTGTCGTTATAGGCGTCGGAACCGACCGAATCGGTATGGCCGACGGCGATCATCACTTCGGTATTCATGCCCTGCAGCTTGGCCAGCAGAGCGTCGAGCGCCACTTTGCCTTCCGGCTTGACGATCGCCTTGTCGAAATCGAACAGGGCTTCCGCGGCGAACGAGACTTTTTCCGACACCGGTTGTCGGGGCGGGGGCCGGGGCTGGTGCCACGGCCCGGTGCTTGTTCCACGGCATCGACCGGCGGCCGGCCGGCGGCGTAGGCGCGCGCGGCCGGGCGGCCGAACTTGTAGACCAGGCCGAGCGAGAGCAGGTCGACGTCGCCGCGGTTGCCGACGGCGTCGTTCAGTCGATAACGTTCGACTTCGCCGCGCAGGGCCAGCGCTTCGCTCAGTTTGTATTCCAGGCCGAGGCCGAACTTGGCATTGAGTTTGCTTTCGCTGGCGATTCGGATTGGTCACCGCCGCCAGCCGGTTGCCGCTGAAGTGGTGCTGGTGCTGCGCATACTGCATGCCGGCGCGGCCCAGCAGGGACAGGCGCTGGCTCAGCGGCAATTGGCCGACCAGGTCGAGGTTGCGCGCCGCGAAAGCGCGCTTCGCCGCGGAAGCTGCCGTTGCCCGAGGTCGTGGCGTCGACCTGAATTTGCCGAGGTCAAAGTAGCCGGCTTCCATCGCGAAATAGTGGTTCAGTTGCTTACCGAGAGAACAATTTAGCGCCGAGTTCGCGTTCGTCGGTATCGAAACTGTTCAAGGTGGCGCCGTTCGCCGTCAGGCTGCGCCGATGCGCGGTTCGTCGATGGCGGCGCGCGACTGGCCCGAGCGAGCCGCCCGCAGTACCAGGCGCTGTTGGCCCAGTCCGGATTGATGAAGGTGTCGCCGTCGGCTGGGCCGGCGGCCGGCGCCGGTTGGGCAGCATGGCGGCGCAGGCGAGCGACAGCGTGGCCAGCTTGAGTGGTGTTCATGATGGTTTTCATGAGGGCATTCTTATTTGGTGATCTGGTTATTGCTGCAGCGTGACAGCGGCGGCCGACAGCACGCGGCCGTTCAGCAGCGTGGCGTTGTCGCCCACGGTAATCGCAGCCGACTGGCCGAGGATCCTGCCCTTGAAGACGCTGTTCGCGCCCAGGGTGGTCGGACCGACCGGCACCCAGATGACGTTGTCGGCCGTAGCGCCGTTGCCCAGTGCCACGATCGAGTTGGCGGTCGTGTTCAGGGTCAGTGCGGTGCGGAAAATGTACACGCCGGAACCGTTAAGGTTCAGGGTGCCCGTCACGCTGATCGTGCCGGCATAGCAATACACGCCGGGCGGCAAGGCCAGGCCGCCGAGGTCGATGTCGCCGGCGAAGGTGACGTCGCAGCTGCGGCTGTTGGCATCGGTAATTGCGGTTTGCAGGTCGGCCAGTGCATTGGCCAGGATCGCGCCCGACTTGTAGTTGATGAAGCCATCCGCCAGTTTCGGGTCGGTGGTCTGCGACGGCGAGCCGACGTTGCCGCCGATCAGGGTGGTGCCGCCGGAATTATTCGTCAGCGCGGTGCCGGCCAGGACAGCGAAGTTGGCCGCGCTGCGCAGGTTGACCGCATGCGACTGGCGGAGTGCTGGCGGCGTCGCCAGCGCGGTCACCGTCAGGTTGGCGCTGCCCGATTTGCCGTTGACGGCTGGCGCTGATCGTGGTGGTGCCTGCTGCGACGCCGGTGGCGACGCCGGTGTTCGCGACCGTGGCAATGGCGCCGGTTCGCCGAGGTCCATGCCGCGGTGCGGGTGACGATGGCGGTCGAGTTGTCCGAGTAGGTGGCGACGGCGATGTATTGCTGCGACGCCGCCGACGGCGACGATGGCGTTGGCCGGCGTCACGGCGATGTTCGCCACCGTGGCGAGCGTCGACCGTGGCCTGGCGCATTGGCGGTCTTGCCGCCGAAACTGGCGCTCAGTGCCGAGCTGCCCGGAGGCGACGCCGGGGATCAGGCCGCCCGCTGCCGACGGCTGACCGACGCCGGCGTGGCCGACATGAAGGCTGCGGTCGCGGTGACGTCGACGACGGTGCCGTCCGAATAGGTGCGCGACGACGGCCAGCTGGCGGCTTGCGCCGACCTGGAAGCTGGTCAGCGCCGGCGTGAGCGCCAGCGACAGCACCGTCGCAGGCTGCACGGTCAGGGTGGCGGTGCCGTTCTTGCCTTCGAATGCCGCGGTGATGAGGGTAGTGCCGGCGCGCAGGCCGGTGGCGAGACCGGTCGCGCCGACCGTGCCGACCGCGGTGGTTGCCGAGGTCCAGGCCGCGTTGGCGCTGATGTCGCGCGCCGAACCGTCGGAGTAGGAGGCGGTGGCCGTGAATTGCTGTTTGGCGCCGATGGCGACCGAAGCCGTGGCCGGGGTGACCGCAATGCTGGCGAGCGTGGCGGCGGGGACGCCGAGGATCGGATCGCGTCCCTGGTCGCCGCTGCCGCAGCCGGCCAGCAGCGCTGCCGCCAGCAAGCCGGCTGAACAGATCAGCTGCTTTGTGAATCGTTTCAATTGAATCATGTGGTGCCTTCGCAGAGAATCGCTGTCTTTCCGCGTCTACCCGCACAGGTTTATGCGATGCGGCGGAAATCAGGCAAGCCGCCATCAGGGCTGTGCTTGTCGGCCGGACTATAGCGCCTAGGGCGCCACACACAGGACACAATCTTGCTTTTGGGCACAATTAGATTTTAATTACGAGAGGAGGACGTGTGGCGGGTTAAGGCGTGTTAGCCTGTCCCCACCTTTGTCAGGACCAATCTTTGTCCGGCTGCACATTCGAGCCGCTGCGCCGCATCGATCACGTCCTGCAGCTCCACCGGATCGCTGAACGGGTCCTCGTCGAGCTGGGTAACCCGGTTCAGCTCGGTTTGCCAGCGGCGCAATTCGGCCACGTACTCCGGGTTCGGCACCCGCCGCAGGTCGCCGTCCGCCTCGACCACGTCGCAAATCCCGTTGTGCACCCACTCGCCGCTGTGCCAGTCCGGCATGTCGACGGCCGGGAACAGGCAGATGCCCTGCAGGTCCATGCCGCGCCGCACGGCCGCCAGCGATTCCCCCATCACGTCCCTGAGCCAGCTGGCGCGGCCATGGCCGATGCCGCTGGTTTCGCCGATGATCATCGGCCGCCGGTAGCGCTGCCATACGGTGTCGAGCATGTCGCACAGCGGCATGATGCGGTCGTCGCCCGGCGCCAGCGGCGCATGCGGCCCGTTCTCGCGGTACTCCATCTGGCCGAAGGAATAATTGTTGGCGCCGACGATATCGAGGATCTCGGGCGAGCCGCCGAATTCGGGATGCTCGCGCCCGCAGATGATGTCCCAGGCCAGGAAGGTGTTGACGCTGGTCTCGCGGCGCGCGGCCTCGACCTGGTCGGGACGGTCGCGCGGCGCGACCACCTGCACCAGCGGGTCGATGTGCACCATGCGGGCGCGCCGGGTCGACTTCCGCGGATCGCCTTCACGCCGGCGATCGCCGCGCGGCTGAGCGCCAGCAGCAGGCGGACCCGGTCTTCGCGGGTGCAGCGATAGGGCGCGGCCCAGGCCCATTCGCCGGCGCAGTAGGAAAAGAAGGTGATCTCGTTGATCGGCGTGAAGAAATGCGGGCCGCGCACCTTCGGGATCACGTATGCGGCGGCGGCGCGGCAATAGGCCGCGAAGCGCGCCACGAAGGCGTCGGAAAACGGATCGAGGTCGTCCGGATAGCCGTAGTGGCAGAGATCCCAGATCGGCAGGATTTTCGACGGCGTTCATGGCGGCGATGAAGGGATCGAGCGAGGAGAAATCGTAGCTGCCGCCCTGGTCCACCATCGGCCACTGGATGCCTTCGCGCGCCACCGCGATGCCGAGCTGGTTCAGGGTCTGGTAATCCTCGGCCGCATGGCGGTCGTGCCCGGTTTCCGCGACGAGGTTGCGCCGCACGCCATCGCCCCAGAAGAAATTCGAGCACTCAAAGCCGGACAGGAAAAAAGTGGGAAAAATCCCCGGACGTTTTGCCATGCGCATTCCCCTCCGATTGAGCAGCGTGAGGACACAGCATGCCACGGGACGCGCTTGCCGGCGCGGGCTACTCCTTGAAGTAGACCACCTGATGCGTCGTCGCCAGCAGTTCGCCCGACGCGCTCCAGACCTCGGCGGTCTGGTCGAAGAAGCCTTTTCGGAAATTGAGGGCGCGCGCCAGTCCCAGCACGGGCGCGCTGCCTTGCGCGGCCAGTTGCGCGGCATCGGCATGGAAATAGGTCGTCAGCGCGACGGTGCCGATCGCCACCCAGTTCGGCCGGCGCACGAAGATGCGCGGGAAGAAGGCGTCGCAGATGGCCGACAGCGAGAGGAAGTCGAGCGGGCGTTCCGGCTGGTCGCGGATCCAGAGCCGGGATTCGGAGGAATCGCTGCTTGCGCCGGGGGCGCCGGGAATGCCGTCGATGAAACGCATCTCGTAGGCGGCGGTCCATGCGGCGCGCGGAATAGCCGGCATCGGCGCGATGCTGTCGGCAGGCGGCACCGACGGGAAGACCGCATCGAGCGTTTCCCAGGTCTCGCGCCTGAGGGCGGTGACGGCCGTGGCAAACGCCGCCACCTCGTCATGCTGGATCAGCTCGACGTACCAGTGCTGGGTGCTGCGGTTGGTGCGCACGGCCCTGGCCTGCACCGAAAAGCCGCCGTCGGCAATCGGCGCGGCGAAATGCACGGTCAGCGACAAGGGATCGCCCAGGCGCAGCGGGTGCTGCATGATCGCGTTCAGCAAGGACGCGCCGATGACGCCGCCGAAAGGCCCGACCATGTTGCCGTAGGCCGGATGCGTGTGGCCGCGGTAATGGCCTTCCTCGGAAGACGCCAGCGCGATGGCTGCGTCGAAGACATGCGTGCGTTCAGTAGCCATCATCCTTGTCCCTTTTTATGGTTTAATCAGCGGTATCACTTCGTCACCGCCGCCGGCACACAGGCCGCGCCCAGCGGTTCCCAGCCCCGCCGCACGACGATGCGCTCCTGGTCATGGCACATCTCCACCCGCCGCGCGCCCGGCGTGCGTGCATGCACGAAGGCCTCGATCGACTCCGGCACGCTCACCTGCAGCGCCAGCGCGTGGATGTCCTCGACCGGGTGGTCGGTCATGTGCAGCAGCGGCACGAACTGGCCGGCGAACATCATCGCATGCCCCGGCACCTTGACCGGACCGGCCACGTAGCCTTGCGTGCGCAGCCAGGCCTGCGCCTGCTCGCGCGGGGCGGAAGGCCGTCGAGCCTCCCCAGGCGCTGGCGAGCAGTTCGGCGACCCACTGATTGCAGTTCTGGTAGCGGGTAGCGAAGGCATAGGCATTCGCGCTGTACTGGCCGGCCAGCAGCGAGAGGGCGAGCGATTTGTCGAGCGCGGTCTCTTTCGAGCAGCGCGCTGTCGTCGTCCGGCAGGAATACCAGCGACATGTGGCCGCTGGCGGTTGTTTCGGCGCCGAGCGCGAAGCCGGCCATGCCCTGGTCGAACAGGCGCGGGCGCGATTCGTCGCAGGCGTAATACAACTGGCGCACGGCCCAGGGGCTGGCCGGGTTGTCGCGCAGGGCGATGCCGGCGTGCGAGTACAGCAGGCCGAAGCGGCTCAGGTCGGTCCCGGCGCGCGACACCAGCGCCACGCGCTGCCCGGCGGGTCGAGCTCGCGCTTGACCACGCCGGCAAAGCGCAGCACGCGGTCCTGGTCGGCGGCGCTGACTTCCTTGGTCCGTTCGCAGAAGGTCGGGATGCCGGCCGAGGCGCTGCCGCCGGCGCACAAGGCCAGCGCCGCCAGCAGCGCCTTCTGCCGTCCAAACATCAGATCGCGACTTTGTGCGAGCCCAGTTCGCGGTACCAGTTGTCTTCAGTGCCAGGAAGAAGGCTTGCTTGCTGTCGGCGTGGGCGAATTCGTAGCCGTATTCGCGCGCGTTGACCTGCACCAGTTCGCCCTTGCCGACGGCGCGCTGCGCGAGGGCCTTGTTCGGCACGTCGAGGGTGAACTCTTGCGATGCGCCCGCGGCGGCCGCGTGCAGGGTCATGCGCGTGGTGCCTGGTTTGCCCGGTGCGGCGGCGATGTCGATCACGCGGTACTGGCCGGCGGCCACGCGTTTGTCGTCGCCCGAGCTGTTGCTCGACGAGCCCATCGAATCGGAGACGCTGCCCGACGAGGCCGAGCCCGCGCTGGACGCGGAAGAAGCGGCGGTGCTGGCGGCCTGGACGGGCAGGGCGCAGGCGGCGGCGAAGGCGGCCAGCAGGGCGGCGCGGGAGAGGGTGGACATGGTCATAAGTGCTTTCGTAGTCAGGCTGAATACGCCTATGGTACAAGCCGGCAGCGCCGCTGAGAAGGCTTGACGGCAGCAGAGTTCAGGCAAGCGTCGCGCGATGCAAACAAAATTTGCATTTATTGCCCTTATTGCAAAGCTTATTTGCACACTGGACAGAACCGCCGTGATTCCGACGATGTCCTCTAGTCCGATCCCGTTTCGAAGGCAACAGCCTGTCGTACACTATCGAACAACAACAAGGATGCCAAGATGGAGACAACACGCAGGTCCTTCCTGAAGGCCGGCGCCCTCGGGGCGCTGGTGCTGGCCGCCGGCGGCGGCATTTACCGCGCCGTGCACACGCCGCGCCTCGAGCGCTTCGTGCTCGATGGCGAAGCGCGTGCCGCGCTGCGCGCGATCGTGCCGGCCATGCTCGGCGGGGCGCTGCCTGCGCCGCGGCCGAGCGCAGGACGGCCATCGGCGCCGCGATCGCGGGCGTCCAGGCGGCGGTCTCGAACCTGCCGCTGGCGGTGCAGAAGGAAGTGCAGGACTTGTTCGGCCTGCTCGCCCTGGCGCCGGCGCGGCGCCTCGCTGACCGGCGTGTCCGGCGGCTGGGAGAACGCCGATCCGCAGCAGGTCGGCGCTTTTCTGCAGGACTGGCGCCTGCACCGCTTCGCCCTGCTGCGCACCGCCTACGGCGCGCTGCACGACCTGACGCTCGGCGCCTGGTATGCCGAGCCGGCCAGCTGGAATGCCATCGGCTATCCTGGCCCGATGAAGGAACTGTCTTGAACGCACCCATGAGCCATCTCCCGATCCCGATCCGGCGCAGGGCTGGCGCGCGGCTGGAAGGTCGTCGACGGCGCCCCGCTCGACGCCGACCGCACGATCGAGGCCGACGTCGTCATCATCGGCAGCGGCGCCGGCGGCGGCGTGACGGCCGAGATCCTGGCGCTGGCCGGCCTGAAGGTGATCATCGTCGAAGAGGGCGCGCTGCGCTCCTCGCACCGACTTCAAGATGCGCGAAGCCGACGCCTACCCGGCGCTGTACCAGGAGTCGGCCGCGCGCCAGACGCTCGACAAGGGCGTCAAGATCCTGCAGGGCCGCACCGTCGGCGGCTCCACCACCGTCAACTGGACCTCGAGCTTCCGCACGCCCGCGCCGCACGCTGGACCACTGGCGCAGCCAGTTCGGCCTGTTCGACTATGACAGCGAGAGCCTGGCGCCCTGGTTCGCGATGATGGAAGCGCGCCTGCACGTGAGCGACTGGCAGGCGCCGCCCAACGAGAACAACGACCTGCTCGAGCGCGGCGCCCGACCAGCTCGGCATCCCGGCCGGCTTCATCCGCCGCAACGTGAACGGCTGCTGGAACCTCGGCTACTGCGGCATGGGCTGCCCGACCAACGCCAAGCAGTCGATGCTGGTGACGACGATCCCGTCCGCGCTCGACCACGGCGCGACCCTGGTCACGCGCGCCCGTGCCGAGCGCTTCGTGCTGCAGCGGCGAACGCGTCGACGAGCTGCTGTGCGTCGCGCTGGGCGAGACGGCGTGGCCGCGACCGGCCGCATGCTGCGCCTGCGCGCCAAGCATTTCGTGGTGGCCGGCGGCGCCATCAATTCGCCGGCCTTGCTGATGCGTTCCGGCGCGCCCGATCCGCACGGCCTGCTGGGCAAGCGCACCTTCCTGCACCCGACGCTGATCTCGGCCGGCATCTTCCCGCAGCGCGTCGAGGCCTGGGCCGGCGCGCCGCAGACGGTGTATTCGGACCACTTCCTGCACACCGGCGCCCATCGATGGCGCGCTCGGCTACAAGCTGGAAGCGCCGCCGCTGCATCCGGTGCTGCTGGCGACGACCCTCAACGGCTTCGGCGACGGCCACGCCGATTGATGCGCCAGTTCCCGCACATGCAAGGCTTGCTGGCGCTGCTGCGCGACGGCTTCCATCCCGATCGCAGGGCGGCGCGCGTGCACTCAAGGATGGGGCGCCGGTGCTCGACTATCCGCTCAACGATGTGGTCTGGGACGGCGCCCGGCGCGCCTTGTTGACGATGGCCGAGGTCCAGTTCGCGGCCGGCGCCAGCGCGGTGCAGCCGGCCCACGAAACGGCGCGCCGCTACACCTCCTGGGCTGAGGCGAAACGCGAGATCGCCGCCTTGCCGCAGCAGCTGCACATGACGCGCGTGGCCTCGGCGCACGTGATGGGCGGCTGCGCGATGGCGGGCGAGCGCAGCGCGGCGTGGTCGCGCCGGACGGCCGCTACCGGGAATTGCCAACCTGTCGGTGCACGACGGTTCGTTGTTCCCGACCTCGATCGGCGCCAATCCGCAGCTGTCGATCTACGGCATGGTGGCGCGCCTGGCGAGCGGCCTGGCGCAGGACCTGACCGGCAAGCCGGCGCCGTTCGGGTGGCGGCCATGAGCATGAGCGCGCGCCAGCTCACGCGCGCCCTGCTGCTGGTGCAGCTGGCGGGCGTTGCCGCGCATCGCGCTGGCAAGCTGGCGCTGGCGCGGATGGCGCCCTGGGCCGCGCTGGCGCTGGGCCTGGGCTGCGTGCTGCTGGTGCGCCTGCGCCATCAACATGAACAATTTTGTCCTCAGCGCCTGCTTCGCCAGCCCGACGCCGAGCGAATTTCGCCTGGGTGCGCGCGCCCGCCTGCGCCTGCTCGCCGAGGAATTCAGGACCAGCATGCTGGACCACGTCCTGGTGATGCCGCGCGGCGCCGCCTGCCGCCGCATCTACCCGGCATCGCGCGCGCTGCCGGTGCTGCTGGTGCACGGCTACGGCTGCAACAGCGGCTACTGGAGCTACCTCCTGCCGCGCCTGGACCGCAATAGCATCAGCCACGCCAGCATCGACCTGGAACCGGTGGGCGGCGCGATCGACGACTACGTGCCGGCCTTGCAGAACGCGGTCGAGGAGCTGTGCGCGGCGACCGGCGCGCCGCAGGTGGCCATCGTCGCCCACAGCATGGGCGGCCTGGTGGCGCGCGCCTGGATGCGCGCGCACGGCAGCGCGCGCGTGGCGCGCATCGTCACGCTCGGCACGCCGCACCACGGCACCAGCCTGGCCAACTTCGGGCCCGGCGCGAACGCGGCCCAGATGCGGCGCTCGAAAGGGGAGGCCAGCGACTGGCTGCGCGCCCTCGGCGAGAGCGAGGATGCGGCACGGCGCGCCCTGATCACCTCGATCTTCAGCCACCACGACAACATCGTCGCGCCGCAGACCTCGAGCGTGCTGCGAAGGCGCGCGCAACATCGCGCTCGGCGGCGTCGGCCACGTGGCCCTGGGCTGCAACGGACGCGTGCTCGATACCGTGATGGAGGAATTGGGCAGACTGGCGCTGCCCCTGACGCTGCTGCTGGTCGACGACGACGCCTTCATGCTGGAGTCGCTGCAGGAGAGCGTGGCGGGGCAGGGCTGGCGCGTGCTGAGCGCCAGCCTCGGCGCCGAGGCGCTGGCGCTGCTGGCGCATGAAAAGGTCGGCGTGATCGTCAGCGACCACCTGATGCCCGGCATGACGCGGCGCCGCGCTGCTGGCGCAGGCAAGGCGCATGCAGGGCGCGAGTTACCGCATCCTGCTGTCGGGCGCGCAGGACGATCCGGCCATCGCGGCGGCGCTGGCGAACGGCGACGCGGACGCCTTCCAGCCCAAGCCCTGGCGCCTCGATGCCTTGCTGGCGCTGCTGCACGAGGCATTTGCCGTGCAGCGCAGCCGCGCCGCCGTTTAAAATGCGGGTCAATGCCTGATACGCGTGAGGAAGCGATGACAAAGAATATCAAGGAACTCGAGCAGGAAGAGGAAGCGCTGTCGCGCGCGGTGCGCAGTTCGGCCCAGCAGATCTGGCAGGCCGGCCTGGGCGCCTTCGCCAAGGCCCAGCAGGAGGGCGGGCGCGAGTTCACCCGCCTGGTGCGCGACGGCAGCGAGCTGCAAAAGCGCGCGCGCCAGGTCGAGGACGCGACCGATACCGTGGCGCGCAAGGCCGAGCGCTCCAGCCGCCGCGCGTCCGGCACCTGGGGCAAGCTGGAACAGGTGTTCGAGGAACGCGTGGCGCGCGCCCTGGCCACCATCGGCGTGCCGGCGCGCAGCGAGATGGAAGCGCTGAACCACCGCATCGAGGAGCTCGAACGGATGGTGGCCGAGCTGGCGGGGCGAACACCTGCGGCAAAAGGCCGAAGCGAAGGCGCCCAAGGCCCGCGGCGCAAACCGCGCTCCCGCCACGAAACGCAGCGCCGCCCAAGACCGCCGAGCTGACCGCACGCTGCCGTTCCGTACGCGCTTCGATGTTATGCTAGCAGGTGACACTACACAGACCGCCCTCCATGCTCCAGAAAGCTCCCCGCCGCACCCGTGAACGCATCCTCGAGCTCTCGCTCAGGCTGTTCAACGAGTTCGGCGAGCCGAACATCACGACGACCGTCATTGCCGAGGAGATGAATATCTCGCCCGGCAATCTGTACTACCACTTCCGCAACAAGGACGACATCGTCAATTCGATCTTCGTCCAGTTCGAGGCCGAGATCGAGCGCATCCTGACGGTGCCGGCGGGACGGCGCTCGAACATGGAAGACGTCTGGCTCTACCTGCACCTGATGTTCGAGCTGATCTGGCGCTACCGCTTCTTCTACCGCGACCTGAACGACCTGCTGTCGCGCAACCGCAAGCTCGAGCTGCACTTCAAGGCCATCCTCGCCCACAAGATCAAGGTCGCGCGCCAGCTGTGCGAAGACCTGCGCAGCGAACAGTCGCTGGAAGCCTCCGACCAGCAGATCGGCGCGATGGCGACCAACATGGTGGTGGTGGCGACCTACTGGCTGTCGTACGAGTACGTGCGCAACCCGCGCAAATACAGCGAGCAGCAGGCGATCGCCGATGCGCTGGCGCGCGGCTGCTACCAGGTGCTGTCGATGCTCGGGCCTTACCTGCGCGGCGACACCAGCCTGTTGTTCGAAAAGCTGTCCGAAGAATACTTGAAGAAACTGCCTGACGAAGGCCGCGAAGCCGACCATGAAATCGATCGCCGTCTACTGCGGCGCCGCGAACGGCGCCAAACCCCTGTACGCCGACGCCGCCCGCGTGCTGGCGCGCGTGCTGGTCGAGCACAACATCGCCCTGGTCTATGGCGGCGGCAAGGTCGGCCTGATGGGCGTGATCGCCGACGAAGTCCTGCGCCTCGGCGGCGAGGCCACCGGCGTCATCCCGCGCGCCCTGGTCGAGCGCGAAGTCGGCCACGCCGGCCTGACGCGGCTGTTCGTGGTGAAGGACATGCACGAGCGCAAAGCGATGATGGCCGAGCTGTCGGAAGGCTTCATCGCCATGCCGGGCGGCTTCGGCACGCTGGAAGAACTGTTCGAGATGGTGACCTGGGCCCAGCTCGGCATCCACGCCAAGCCGATCGGCCTGCTCAATGTCGACGGCTTCTACGATGGCTTGATGGGCTTCGTGCGGCACCAGCAGGAAGAGGGCTTCGTGCGGCACGGCGCATGCGGGTCTGATGCAGGTCGATGCCGATGCCGAGGCCTTGGTGCGCCGTTTGCGCGACGCCGCCGGCGTCAGAGTAACGCATCGGCTTCAGCGCCACCAACTCCATCGCATACGCCTCGAGCATATCGACGATCTCGTCGGCCGCCACCGGCCGGCTGAACAGATAACCCTGCATCTCGTCGCACTCGTTCGCGCGCAGGAAATCGCGCTGCTGTTCGGTCTCGACGCCCTCGGCGATCACGCGCAGGTTCAGCTTGTGGCCGAGCGAGATCACGGCCATGGCGATCGCCTGGTCGTCCGGGTTGTCGGCCAGCTCGCTGACGAAACTCTTGTCGATCTTGAGGCGGCTGATCGGGAAGGTCTTCAATGACGACAGGCTCGAGTAGCCGGTGCCGAAGTCGTCGATCGAGAGCGACACGCCCATCGCTTCCAGCTCGCGCATCTTGGCGACCGACCTCGTGCAGGTCGCGCATGATCAGGCTTTCGGTCACTTCGAGTTCCAGCAGTTCCGGCATCAGGCGCGTGTCGCGCAGGGCCGCGGCGACGCGCTCGACCAGGCGCGCTTCCTCGAACTGGCGCGCCGAGACGTTCACCGACATCGTCACCGGCGGCAGGCCGGCGTCGACCCAGGCGCGCGCCTGGCGGCAGGCTTCGCGCACCACCCAGTCGCCGATCTCGACGATCAGGCCGCTCTCTTCGGCCAGGCCGATGAAGCGCTGCGGCGCCACCATGCCGTGCTCCGGATGCTGCCAGCGGATCAGGGCCTCGACGCCGAACAGGCGCCCGGTGCGCAGGTCGACCTTCGGCTGGTACAGCAGGCGGAAGCCGTTGTCGGGCGCGCCGTCCAGCGTCGCCTGCACCGCATGGCGCAGGCCGTCGAGCAGCACCAGCTTTTCCTCGACGCTGGCATTCATCTCGCGCGCATAGAACTGGAAGTTGTTGCTGCCCATGTCCTTGGCGCGGTACATCGCGGCGTCCGCGTTCATCAGGAGGGCGCTGGCGTCGGCGCCATCGCGCGGGTACATCACCACGCCCATGCTGCAGCTGACCTGCACCGCCTGGCCGCTGACCTCGACCGGTTCGGTGACGGCGACCCGGATTTTTTCGAGCAGCGGCCCGAGCGCCTCGGGGTCATGGCCCTGGCCGGGCAGCAGGATCACGAATTCGTCGCCGCCGAAGCGCGCCAGCGTGTCGTTGCGGCGCAGGCAAGCGCCCATGCGCTTGCCGACCACCTTCAGCAGCTCGTCGCCGGCCTTGTGGCCGAGGCCATCGTTGACCAGCTTGAAGCCGTCGAGGTCGACGAAGGCCAGCGCGACGGCGGTGCCGTCGCGCGCGGCGTTCAGGATCGCCTGCTCGATCCGGTCGTGCATCAGGTTGCGGTTCGGCAGGCCGGTCAGTTCGTCGTGGTGCGCCATGTGGAAGATGCGCGCCTCGACCTGCTTGCGCTCGCTGATGTCGCGCACGATGACGACGACGCCATCCTCGACCGCCACCACCTGGCGGTGCAGCCAGCGGCCCTGCGCCTCGTGCGCCGTCGCCTGCCATTCGCCTTCGCGCGGCTTGCCGTCGCGGGCGGCGCGGGCGAGATCGTCGAAAATGCCGTTGTCGCGGAAGTGCGGCAGCATGTCGCACAGGAGCATGCCTTCCATCTGCGCGCGCGCCAGGCCGCTGATGCCTTCGGCGCGCGAATTGGTGGTCTCGATCAGGAAGTCGGCCACGCTGCCGTCGGCGGCGAACACCGAGCGCAGCACGAAGAAGGCGTCCAGGCTGCCCTCGGAGGCGGCGGCATAGGTTTCCTGGGCGCGGCGCGCGCGCCGGCGCACCCGCGCCAGCTGCCAGGCCCAGCCCGAGATCACGGCCACCACCAGCAGCAGCAGCGCGCTGGCGCTGGCGGCGGCCAGCAGGAAGGTGCGGCGTTTTTCGTTGAAGGGGGCGAATTGCTCGTCGCGCGCCAGGCCGACCACGATCGCCAGCGGGAAGCCGTGCAGGCGCTGCACGCTGGTGTAGCGCGCCACGCCGTCCGCGCCCCGGTGCAGGGTGACGCCGCCCATCGCGGCGCCCAGTTCGATGCGCTGGCCCCAGCTCACGCTGTCGCCCACGCGCAGCGTGCGCATCACGCCGTCGAGGCCGGCCAGGCCCAGCATGCCGTGCTCGCCGTCGCGCGAATGTTCGTAGGCGCTGGTGAAGTAGGCAGGGTCGGCTTCGACGATCGCGATGCCCGCGAATGCGCCGCGGGCATCGTTGATGCGGCGCGTGAAATGCAGGTGGGGTTCGCGCTTGGCGCTGTCGCCCACCGTCGCGCCCACGAAAGGCAGGTCGAGGTTGTTGTTGCGGTGGTACAGGAAATAGGACGTGCCGGAGACGTCGTGAGCGGCTTCTCCGGGTTGCTGGCGACGATGCGCCCGTCGCGGTCGGCGATCGCCACCACGAACACCAGGCCTGGCGGCAGCAGGCCCTGTTTGCGCAGCGCGGGAATCGCGCCGGCCTGGCCGTTCAGTTCGACCGCGTACTCAGCACCTTGAGGGTCTGGTCGATGCCGTTCAGGCTGCGCGCCATCTGCGCTTCATAGGTCTCGACGCGCTCGCGCGTGGCCGCATGGACGGCGTCGGCGGCGGCCGCGCGGTCGGCGTCGATCACGCGCAGGGTCAGGATCCACAGGCCCGCGACGAGCAGGATCGCGAACAGCGGCAGCGAAATATGCGTGTCGAGGCCGCGCCCGAGCCAGATCGCGAGGCGCGAACGGCGCGCCGGCGTGCGCGGGGAGGTGGAGGCGTGAGGGCATGGGCGTCCTTTCAGTGCAACAGCAGGACCGGGCGCACGCTCGGGTCGAGCGCCTCGCGCTCGATATAGCCGATCAGGGCCGGATCCTCGGCCACGGCGCGGCGCACGGCGGCGCTGCCGGCCAGTTCGCGCGGCGGCTGGCCGCGGCCGGTGAAGACCATCTTCGACCAGTAGACCTTCAGCAGGGCGGGCGTCTTGCCGGCCACGCGCAGGTAGAACTGGTCGCGCTCGGGCCGAGCCGACCGGCTGGTCGAGCGCGCTGGCGACGGCGCCGTTCGGAAAGCGCGGCGACTGGGCGAGGAAAATGGCGGCGACCTGCTCGGGGCGCAGCGCCTCGACCTGGCTGCGCGCCGAGACGATCACCACCAGGTCGCCGGCCTGCGCGAGGGCGGCGCAGGCAGGCGAGGAGGACGGCGGCCAGCAGTCTTGATCTTCGTGACAGTGTCATGCCGGCCCTCAGAAGACGAAGTCGAGGGCGGCGCTGCTCACCTGCGCCGTGCGTCCGGACTGGTAGTCGGGCACCGAATTGATGAACATGCCGCGCGAGCCGGCGCGCGTGGTGATGCGTTCGTGCTGCAGCTTGAAGGCGAGGTTGGGGGCGGCGTCCCAGCGCAGGCCGGCGCTGAACGTGGACTGCGAGGGCACGGTGCGCAGCAGCGCGGCGAGCGCCATGTTGACTTTGGCGCCGCGGCCGGCCTGATACGGCGCCAGGCCGTCCAGTGCGAGTGCGTGCGGCCTGCGGCCGGCGTGCCCCAGACCCGGGCATAGCCGGCGTAGGGCGTCAGGCTGCCCTGCCGCCAGCCGCCGCCGAGGTAAGCCGAGCGCGTGCTGCCGAGGTAGCCGTCGACCTTGCTGCAGCCGGCCTCGCCCGTCACGAACCACTGGCCCGGATCGTAGTTCAGGCCGACGCTCAGGGCCGAGGCGCGCTTGTCGCCGATTTTCAGGCGGCGCGCGATGTCGCGGCCTTCGGCGCCGAAGCTGTCGAGCGCCTGGAACAGCTCGGGAAACAGGCTGAGCGACAAACGGGCCGTGACCAGCGAGGCGCGCGCGCTGAAGGCGCCTTGCTCGACCGTGTGCGACAGCCCGGCGATGGCGTGCCCGCGCAGGCGCGCGCCGTCGTAGAGCGGGATGTCGGTGCGGCCGACCAGCACTTGCGTGGTGCTGCGCAGCGCATTCGCCGTTCCAGCGCCAGTTGAGGTCGACGCCGTCGCTGCTGCCGAGCGGCAGCACGCCATACACTTCGATCGGCGGGCGCACCCACGGATAGGCATAGCCGACCTTGCGATACTCGGCGGCGATGAACATCGGCATGGCGATGCGTCCGACGCGCAGCGGCCAGTTCGGGCGTGACCTGGTAGTTGAGGTTGGCCCATTCCACGCGCGGCTGGTAGCTGTAGTCGAGGCGCTGCTCGGTCACCACCTGCAGCACGGCCGACCAGCGCTGCGTCGAGGTGCACGTCGAGCTGGCCGCCGAGTTTGCTGTCCACATGCCGGCTCCAGCGCTGCGCTGCGCCCGGCGCCGCTGGCCTTCATGCTGGAGGAGGCGTAATCGGCCTGGCGCTCGTCGCTGTGGACGACGCCGACGGTGCCGAAGCCGGAAAACGTCCAGTCCGGCGCGTTCGTGTCGGCGCAGGCCGCGCCGCCGAGGGCAAACAGGACGGCGCCTGCGCAGGCGGCGGGCAGGCTGGGGGCGGCAGTGGAGGGGAACAACATGGAGTGCTTTCGTTCGGGTCGGGCGTGCCGCGGCAAGCGTGGGCAGCGTCGTTTGTCGCTGGCGGCGTGCAGGCGCACGCTCATGGTTCGGACTGTAGCGACCGGGGCGTCGAAAGTCGATATATTTACGTGTGGAAACGATTTGACGCCGTTGAAGCGTTGTGATGTGGCAACGAAAGTTGCAATGGATTTATTTCGGCGGAGCGTGTGGGGCGCTTGCCTCGCCCCACAGCCGCTCCCCGCTATGTTCCATATGCGTGAGATACAAGCGCAGGTCGAGCTCGAACTGGTGGTACTGCGGCTCCATCCAGCAGCACAGCTTGTAGAAGGCCTTGTCGTGCTGCTTTTCCTTCAGGTGCGCCAGTTCGTGCACGGCGATCATGCGCAAGAATTCCAGCGGGGCGTCGCGGAACACGCTGGCGATGCGGATCTCGTGCTTGGCCTTCAGGCGGCTGCCCTGCACGCGCGAGATGGCGGTGTGCAGGCCGAGCGCGTGCTGCACCACGTGGATCTTGCTGTCGTAGGCGACCTTCGCCACCGGCTCGGCATTGCGCAGGTAGTCATCCTTCAGGTCCTGCACGTAGTCGTACAGGGCGCGGTCGGTGCGCAGGCCGTGCGGGGTCGGATAGCGCGAGCGCAGCAGGGCGCCGAGGCGGCCTTCCTGGACGAGGGCGGCGGCTTGCTGGCGCAACTGGTCGGGATAGGCGGTGAGGTAGCGGAGTTCGGACATGGGGCGGGAATATACCATAGCCGCGTAGCGCGGCAGCGGCGCCCGCGCTGCCCGCAGCGCACAACGCGACGGTGCGCTGCGGGCGCCACGCCACCGGGCGGTGGCGTGGCGGGGGTATCAGCTTTCCTTGCCTCCCTGGCGATTGCCTCCCTTGGTCGCGGCGGCGGCGCCGCTGCGCCGCGGCGGCGGCCCGGCTGGCCGACTGCCGGCTCTCGCCGCCCTTGCGGCCGATGTCGGCCATGTGCGCACGGTTGCGGCTGACTGCCTCCCCGCCTTTCTGTCCTGCGCGCCGCGCTTCCTCGGAATCGAATTCGTGCGCCGTGCCTTTCTGGTGGGCGGCCTGGCCACCCTTGCTGGCGATCTCGCGCTGCTGGTTCTGGTCCATTGCGGCGAAGCCGCGTTTGGCTGGACCGCTGCCGCTGCCACCACCGCTCTTTTGCGCGCTGCCGCCGGAGCTGCCCGCGCTCTTGCCGCTCTCCTTGCTTGTCGCCATGTCGTTCTCCTGGTTGCCCTGCAGTGAAGTGGAAGTGAACGCATCTGCCGCGCTCGTCCGGTTAGAGACACAGCGCCTGTGTTAGTTCCTTCACCGTTGCGCCGCACTGCCAGTCAATCCGGCGCGCGCGGCGGCGTGCGCCTGCCGTCGTGCGGCATGGCCGCGTCGACCGCCGCCGGCGGCGCGCTCATGTCTTCCTCGAGCTGGGCCTGGCGCAGCGCCAGCCGCTGCCCGAGCGCGGCCAGGTCGACGCCCGCCGTGCGCGCCAGCGCGAACATCTCGCTTTCTTCCTGCGCGATGTGGTGCGCCACCTCGTCGGCCAGCACCGCGAGGGTCGCCTCGAAATGCTCGTCGCCCGGGTACATGACTTCGAGCTGGCTGACCAGCTCGCGCGCGCCCGCGTGTTCGAGTTCGGCGTCGTCGAACAGTTCGTCGTCGCCGCTCGCCTCGCGCAGCGCCGGATAGAACAGCTCTTCCTCGATCATCGTGTGGACGATGAGGGCGTCGCAGAGGTCGTCGACCAGTTCGGCCAGCGTTTCCTCGGCGTCTTCGAGGCCGCGCAGGTCTTCGCAGCGTGCGAACAGCAGGCGCAACTGCGCGTGGTCGGCGCGCAGCAAGGCGAGCGCGTCTGGCGGCCCATCCTGGGCGGTGCCGGTGGATGCCATGGGTTCTCCGTGATGTAATTGGATCGGGTGGCGCGGCTTTGTGTGCGGGGCGCGCTGCCGGTCAGCTGGCGCGCGATGCGCAGGTTGAGCTCGCTGAGCTGCTCGACGGTGTCGAGCGCGTGGCGCGCGACCTGGCTCAGGAAATCGACCTGCGCCTCGAGGTGGGCGCGCAGGTCGGGAAAGAAAGGGGGAAAGGCAGGCATGGGGATCCTCGGCGTGAGCGTAAGCTTCAATAGACGCCGCAAGACCCGTCAAGTTCAAGAAAAGTGCGTGCGCACACGACCGGCGCAAGCACTTCTCAGTTAAGGCTCAGGCGTCGGCGACC
Organism: uncultured beta proteobacterium; assembly: GCA_963729765.1. Taxonomy (GTDB): domain Bacteria; phylum Pseudomonadota; class Gammaproteobacteria; order Burkholderiales; family Burkholderiaceae_D; genus Telluria. Next base: position 92,833 of record CAVSPL010000026.1, read on the forward strand.
TTCAGCACCAGTTTGCCGAGGTTCTCGCCCTTGAACAGCATCAGCAGCGTGGAAGGGAAGTTCTCGAAGCCGTCGACAATGTGTTCGCGGCTCTTGAAACTGCCTTCCTTCATCCAGCGCGCCAGCGTCGCCACACCTTCAGGATAGCGGGCGGCATAGTCGGTGACAAGCATGCCTTCCATGCGCGCGCGGTTGACCAGCAGCGCCAGGTAATTGGCCGGGCCCTTGACCGCTTCGGTCGCGTTGTACTGCGAGATCGCGCCGCAGATGACGATGCGCGCCTTCATGTTGATGCGGGTGAGCACGGCGTCGAGGATGTCGCCGCCGACGTTATCGAAATACACGTCCACGCCCTGCGGGCAATGCTGCTTGAGCCCGGCCTGCACGGGGCCGGCCTTGTAGTCGATGCAGGCGTCGAAGCCGAGTTCCTCGACCACGAAACGGCACTTGTCTTCGCCGCCGGCAATGCCGACCACGCGGCAGCCCAGCTGTTTGGCCACCTGGCCCACCGTCATGCCGACCGCGCCGGCCGCGCCCGACACCACGACGGTCTCGCCCGCCTTCGGCTGGCCGACTTCCGTCAGGCCGAAATAGGCCGTCATGCCCGGCATGCCGAGCGCGTTGAGCCAGGTCGGCAGGGGCGCCATGGCCGGGTCGACCTTGGCCAGCATCGCGCCCTTGTCGTCCGCGGGGCCGGTCCAGTAGCGCTGCACGCCCATCACGCCCATCACATGGTCGCCCACGGCGAATTTCGGCGACGTCGATTCGGTCACCACGCCGACGCCGCCGGCGCGCATCACTTCGCCGATGGCGACCGGGCGCACGTAGGAGCGGGCGTCGTTCATCCAGCCGCGCATGGCCGGGTCGAGCGAAATGTAGAGGATCTTGACGCGCACTTCGCCCTCGGCGAGCGCGGCGAGGGCCGGCGTGGCGCGCTGCCAGTCGCTGTCCTTGGGCATGCCGACAGGGCGGGCGGCCAGCAGGAATTGGTCGTTGGTGGCTTGCGTCATGAGCGTATCTCCATGGTGTTGTTTGAACTGCCAACTATACCTAGAAAAGGACGGTCGTGCGCTTTTCTGGCGGGTGTTTTTTCATGCGCTTTTTACAGCCGTGCGACAATGCCTCGAGCCTTCAATTTCACTCGCCGCCACCATGACGCATCCGGAATACATCCTGACCCTGTCCTGCCTCGACCAGCGCGGTATCGTGCTGCGCGTGGCCGGTTTCCTCGCCGAGCACGGCTGCAACATCATCGACTCGGCCCAGTTCGGCGATCCGGAGTCGCAGCTGTTCTTCATGCGGGTGCACTTCGCGCTCGAAGACAGTGCGGTGCTGGACGCCGACCTGCGCGGCGCCTTTGCCGCCCTGTGCGAAGCCAACGCGATGCGCGGCCAGCTGCACGACGCCAGGGCCAAGCCGCGCGTGCTGATCATGGTCTCGAAGATCGGGCACTGCCTGAACGACCTGCTGTTCCGCTACAAGAGCGGCCTGCTGCCGGTCGAGATTTCGGCGATCGTCTCGAACCATATGGACTTCTACCAGCTCGCGGCAAGTTACAATATCCCGTTTCACCACTTGCCGCTGGCGGCCGGCGCCGGCGCGCAAGCGAAGCTGGCGCAGGAAGCACGCATCATCGAGCTGCTCGACATGCACCAGGTCGACCTGGTGGTGCTGGCGCGCTACATGCAGATTTTGTCGCCGGGACTGTGCGAAGCGTTGAAGGGCAGGGCGATCAATATTCACCACTCCTTCCTGCCGAGCTTCAAGGGCGCGCGCCCGTATGCGCAAGCCCACACGCGCGGCGTCAAGCTGATCGGCGCGACGGCCCATTTCGTGACGGGCGAGCTCGACGAAGGTCCGATCATCGAGCAGGACGTCGAGCGCGTCGACCACGCGATGACGATCGAGGAACTGACCGCGATCGGACGCGACGTCGAATGCGTGGTGCTGGCGCGCGCGGTCAAGTGGTTCGTGGAACACCGCATTTTGCAAAACGGCGACCGCACGGTCGTCTTCAAATAACACAGGATCAAGTAAAGTAGCAATGGCCCTCAAAGCAACGATCTACAAGGCGGACCTCCAGATTGCGGACATGGACCGCAACTACTACGCCGAGCACGGGCTCACCATCGCCCGCCATCCGTCCGAAACCGACGAGCGCGTGATGATCCGCCTGCTCGCGTTCGCCCTGCACGCGAACGAAGCGCTGGCCTTCACCAAAGGCCTGTTCGACACCGACGAGCCGGACCTGTGGCAAAAGGATTTGACGGGCGCGATCGACACCTGGATCGAGGTCGGCCAGCCGGACGAAAAGCGCCTGCTGAAGGCCTGCGGCCGCGCCGAACACGTGTTCGTGTACTGCTACAGCGCGACCAGCCACATCTGGTGGAAGGGCCTCGCCAACAAACTCGAACGCGCGCGCAACCTCACCGTGATCAACATCCCGGCCGAGACCAGCGAAGCCCTGACCGGCCTGGCCAAGCGCTCGATGCAGCTGCAGTGCACGATCCAGGACGGCCAGCTGTGGCTGACCGACAGCGTCGACACGGTGCTGGTCGAACGCGAGACCTTCAAGGCCGCCGCGAGCCTCTTACTGAAAGAAACCGATGACCATGACCCGACCCCTGTTTGCCCTGCTGGCCGCCGGCCTGTTCTCCACCGGCGCGCTGGCGCAAGTGACCGTCCTCGATCCCTGGGTGCGCGCCACCGTGCCGAACCAGAAGGCCTCCGGCGCCTTCATGCAGGTGCAGTCGGTGCCAGGCCGCGCGCCTGGTCGGCATCAGCACCCCCGTCGCCGGCCGCGCCGAGCTGCATGAGATGGCGATGGAAAACAACACCATGCGCATGCGCCAGGTCGACGCCATCGATCTGCCGGCCGGCAAAGCCGTGAACCTGGCCTCGGGCGGCTATCACGTGATGTTGTTCGACCTGAAGCGCCAGCTGAAGGAAGGCGAGCGCGTGCCGCTGACGCTGGTGGTGCAGGATGGGGCGAAAAAGAGCAGCAGCGTGACGGTCGAGGCGCAGGTAAAGCCCTTGACCTATGTGGCGCCGGCGGCGGGGCATCACCACTGAGCGGCGGCTCCCCTGCTGATTTACTGCGGCGACGCGCCCATGCGGCGCACGCCGCCCGATCCGACGGTCGACTTGCTCACCTGCGGATCGCCGTAATAATTCACGTCCCCCGAGCCGGCAATCGTCGCGCTCAGTTCATTGCGCGGCCAGACCGTCGCTTCGCCCGAACCGGCAATCGTCACGCTGGCGCTGTTGGTTTGCACGCGGCCCAGGTCGACGTCGCCCGAGCCGCCGATCGAACGGTCAGTTTGCCGATCGTGCCCTGCGCGGCCTTCAGGTCGCCGCTGCCGCCCACGCGACACCGCCAGCACGTCGCTCTCGACGCCTTGCAGGTTGATCGAGCCGGAGCCGCCCAGGTCGACGTCGAGCTTGCGCGCGCGCAGCGGATCGGCGTCGATGCTGCCCGAGCCGCCCAGCGACAGGCGCTCGATCGAACGGGCCTGCACCACGATGCGGATCGATTTCGACTGCAGGTTCAGGTTGCGCTTGTTCGGGCGGATCTTCAGCGTGCCGCCCTCGACCACGGTCTCGACCAGCGGCAGCAGGTTGTCGTCGGCTTCGATCGTCACGCTTTCGCTGTTCCCGATGCGCAGTTCGACATGCCCCGGCAGCCCCAGCGCGAGGCCGTTGAAATTGCCGACCTGGCGCACCTGCTTGACGATGCGCCCGCTGCCTTGCACCTGCTCGCCGCCCCAGGACCAGGAGGCGGCCGCCACATGGGAGGTGGCGGCCAGGCTGGCGGCGATGCAGGCGGCGAGCAGGGTGCGGCGGGCGATGCTGGAAAAAGCGCTGTTCATGATGTTGTCCTCACGGTTGTCGATGATGCGACTCTAGCCCCGTGCCGGCTGCATTGCAGCCTTTTTGCGACAGACTGCGCAGGAACGCGACCAGACTGCATGGCGGCAGGCGGCACCGCTCTGCAAAACCCTGCAGCCGCTCGGCCCACTTCCACTACAATCACGCCCTTTTTGTTGCGGCAACGCGTGTTAAGGATTGATTATGAATGCGGCCCTGTTTGTCCTGGCCTTTTGTGTCGGATCTTCATTTCGGTCCAGGCGGCCGTCAACAGCCAGCTCGCCGGGGCGCTGCATGCGAACTCGGTGGTGGCGGCCCTGATCTCGTTTTCGGTCGGCACCGTGGTGCTCGGCATTGCCGCCTTCGCCCGCGGCGGCGTCGGCGAGTCGCTGGCCTTGCTGGGCCAGCAGCCGCTCTGGAAGCTGACCGGCGGCATGCTGGGCGCCGCCTTCGTCTTCGGCACCGTGTTCCTGGCGCCGCGCATCGGCCTGTTGAACCTGGTGGTGCTGGTGATCGCCGGCCAGCTCATCATGTCGATGGCGATCGACAATTTCGGCCTGGTGCAGATGGCGGTGCGCAAGGTCTCGCAGCATCCGCATGGCCGGCGCCCTGGTCGTCGTGGCCGGCGTGGCATTGACCTTGTTCGGCGACCGGATTGTTGCTGCATTGGGACGTTAAAGAATTTCTCACTAGCAGCTGCAATTTCTGACGGGCATGGTTCTATAATGATCGGCATTGTCTGAACGACACTTCGATTATCCAGAGAACCACACCCGATGGAATTCCACCAGTCCTCGCAAATCCCCACGCTGTCGTATGTCGAAAACGAAGACCATCCGGTCTTCGGCACCCTGGTCGAGCAGATCCTGCACCTGCTGAACTCGCGCCTGGTGTTCTCCGACATCATCATCCACCAGAACAGCCCGCTGATGCTGCGCCAGCCGAAGGGCCTGGTGGCGGTCACGGACTCGCCGATCACGCGCGAGGAACTGGAAGAATTCTTCGAAGTCATCGAGCCGAACTGGGCCGAGCGCATCGCCGACCGCGCTTTCGACCGCTCGATCGACCTGCACACGGCGCGCATCCGCGCCAACTGTTTTACCTTCCAGGGCAAGAAGCGCCTCGGCTGCGTGATCCGGCGCTTCCCGAAGGAACCGATGCCGCTCGCCGAACTCGGCCTGGACGCCGACGCCCAGGAATTCGCGCGCCTCACCAGCGGCCTGGTGCTGATCATCGGCGACACCTGCCAGGGCAAGTCGACCACGATCGCGTCGATGCTGGACGAGATCAACAAGCGCCGTTCGGGCCACATCATCACCATCGAGGACCCGGTCGAAACCCTGATCCCCCAGCGCAAATGCATCATCACCCAGCGCGAAGTGGGCATCGACGGCGACGTCGAAAGCTATTACCTCGGCGCCCTGGACGCGCTGCGCGAGCGGCCGGACGTGATCGTCATCGGCGAAATCCGCGACGCCCAGACCGCCCAGGAAGCGCTGGCGCTGGCCGAATCCGGCCCGCTGGTGCTGGCCACCCTGCATGCGCGTTCGACCGAGATGGGCCTGCAAAAGATGCTGCGCCTGCTCGGCAACTCCGACGCCCAGGCGCAAGCCCTGGCGCACGCCCTGCGCGGCGTGCTGTGCCAGGCGCTGCTGCCGTCGATCGAGGGCAACCGCTACCACCTCGCCACCGAATGCCTGACGCCGGGCCCGGCGGTGGTGCGCCTGATCGAAGACGGCGAACTGGGCGCGCTGCGCGAACACATGAACAGCGGGCGCGATCCCGGCTGCCACACGATGAACGCCTCGCTCGAGCGCCTGCTGTCGACCCACCAGATCGGCATCGACGACGCCCGCGCCGCAACCACCGACCGCGTCGGCTTCGCCGACCTGGTGTAAGCAAAAACGGCTGGGGTCAGGTCTGACATTTGGACACGAGCTCTGCCGTTATCACCAAAATATGGTTGAGGCCGTGTCCGTTTGTCAGACCTGACCCCAGCAGTGGTAGTTACAGCGTAGCGACAACTTTCTTGGCGAGATAGTTCGCAGCCTTGCGCCACTGCGCTTCGATCTGCTTCGGGTCGTCGCGTAATTGCGCCCATGTCGTGGTTTCCATCGGGCTGGCGATCGACGGCAAGATGCGCTCGCTTTCGCTCCACAGCACTTTGCCGCTGCTGTCGGTCAAGGCGCATTTGATCTGCAGGACGGCCACCACCTTCGAGCTGAACATCTGCGGTACGCCAAACCCATATTGCGGCACCGCGATGGTCATGACCGGCACGTTGTTGGCGCCCGGCTGGGCGATAGTGACCTTGCCCGATTCGCGAAGCACTTTCTCGAATTCCTCGCGCACGATGGTGTCCACCGATACGGCGTGCTTATCCAGAAATGCACCGAATGTAGCCTCGTTGGATTTGAGCGTGCCCGACGCGGCAAGTCCGCCAACAGCGCCGAACATCATGAGGAAATTCGCACCGCTTGGTGCGAGCAGGAATAGCGGGCCTTTCTGCACCGAATTGCTGACCGTGACCGTCTTTAATTGGGTGCGATCCGTGTCGCTCAGCCTTTGCGTCGAGCCGCAAGCGCTCAATACCAAGGCCATCGCGAGAATTGCCACTGTCTTATAGTTTTTCATTATTTTTATCCTGTTTTTAATTGGCGACGCCCGCACCGAACAGTGCGAAGGAATACGCTGGGAGACAAGCTCGCTAGCGTCCATTGATAGCGCGACAATTAATTTAAAGATAACACGAGACAACTCGCCGACGCGGATAAATATTTATTTTTTGATAACTTCGCGGCCGCGCAGGACGCGTGTCTGTCGGGCATGAGTCAGAGGGAAGTTCGCTGGACGCGAACGACTCGAGCCAGGTGTGCGGATGTGAGCGCGTACAACAGGATCGCCTGGTCGGCCGCTTGCAGCGCTGACTTGGCTGTCTGCAATCGACCCATGCAGTATCGGATTACGCTTTTGCGTCGTCGACCGACTTCCCGGATGCGATCAATGCCTTGATCCATGCCGGCTGGCGCCCGCGACCGCTCCACTGCTGGGTAGGATCGTCAGGGTTGCGATACTTGGCCTTGACGGTGCTTTTCTTTGCCGTGCTGGGGGCCTTGATGGCGTGAAGCTGTTTGACGGAGAGTCCGGCGTTGCGGGCAATGTGGAGAATTTGCTCGCGTGCTTTGCTGACGCTAAGGAAATGCTGGGTTTTTAACGCCTCGATGACTTCTACTTCGAGGGCGCGGAGCTGGGCGAGCGAATATTTGGATAGGTCTTGCATGTTTGCCTGGTGGTCGCGGTGAGAGAAGTCATTACCCTATCACGATAGAAGTTCGACAGGCGTTTCGCCATCCGGCTAACGGTGTCAGGTATCCATTCGAGCAGATCAGTCACGCCGATATCGACGCCCGCTTGCGACAACAGCGTACTCGCCTGCCCACGGTGATGGGTTTGATGGTTAAAGAAATGCAGCAGCAAGCTGCCGAAATGCTTTCGGTTGTCGCCACGCGAATTCCTGTACGAGAGCGGCTGCGCCAGGTCGCACGCCGATACCTCCGCCGCCAGGGCCGCGATGATCGCATCGAGCCGCACACGATGCGCCAGCAGCGCATCCAGATCATCGCTGTACACATGCGCAAGGCCGCTGGGCGCTGGAATGTCGGCCATGGCGTTCAATGCGGGGAAGCTTGACGGATGGCCCATGAAGCGGCGCAGCCAGATGGTGTCGCCGGCGACGATGTGATTCAGGGTGCCGAGGATGGAGCCGAAAAAGGCGCCCCGGTCGGCGCGCAGGGCGTCCTGCGGCAAGGTGGCCGCGGCGGCGTACAGCCGCGCATTCATGGCCGCGTTATAGGAGGCGAATAAAACGATATCGTCGCGGGTCGGCATGCTCGAGCGGCTTCCTTCAGTCCAGCGGGACGCTGCGGTAGCGATTCACGTCGGCGCTCGATACCGGCGCCGCCGCATTGCCCCAGCTCGCGCGCAGGTAAGTGACGAGCGTGGCCACCTCGGCATCCTGCAGCGCGTGGCCGAAGGGCGGCATGCCGTAGGGCCGCGGGTTGCCGGCGGTGCCGGGCGCGAAGCCGCCGTTCAGCACGACGCGGATCGCGTTCACCGGTTCGGCCAGCGTCAGCGCGCGGTTGCCGCTCAGGGCCGGATACGGTCCCTTGCCTTCGCCGCGCTCGCCGTGGCAGGCTGGCGCAATGCTGGCCGAACAGCTTCGCGCCCGCCTGCATCTCCGGTTCGGATGGACGCGGCGCGGCAGGGCGCTCGCCGGCGGGCGCGGCCGGCAGCGACTTCAGGTAGGCCGCCATCGCGCCCAGGTCGTCCTGGTTCAGGTACTGCAGGCTTTGCGCCACCACTTCGGCCATCGGCCCGGTCACGCTGGCGCCGGGCGCGACGCCCGTGCCCAGCAGCTGCACGATGTGCGCCTCGCTCCATTTGCCGAGACCCGCTTCCGCTTCGGAGGTCAGCGACGGCGCATACCAGCCGATGGTCGGGATCAGGCCGCCGCCGAGCGTGCTGTCGGTGGCGCCCAGCCGATTGCGCGTGCTGTGGCAGGCGGCGCAGTGGCCGAGGCCCTCGACCAGGTAGGCGCCGCGGTTCCAGCGCGCGTCCCTGGCGGCGTCGGCTTGCTGGACGCCCGGCTTGAAGTAGAGCAGGCGCCAGCCGGCCAGCGTGAGCTGCTGGTTGTAAGGGAAGTCGAGCGCGTGCGGCGTGTTCGGCTGGCGTACCGGCGGCAGGCTGCGCAAATAGGCGAAGAGGGCGTCGGCGTCCGGCCGCGTCACCTTCGTGTAGTTCGTGTAGGGGAAGGCCGGATACAGCAGGCGGCCATCCTTCGACTTGCCGTTGTGGAGGGCGCGCCAGAAGTCGTCCGGGGTCCAGCTGCCGATGCCGGTCGTCGGCTCCGGCGTGATGTTGGGCGCGACCAGGCGGCCGAAGGGCGTGTCGAGCGCGCGCCCGCCGGCATACGGCACGCCGCCGCGCGCCGTGTGGCAGGCCATGCAGTCGCCGGCGCGCGCCAGGTAGGCGCCGCGTGCGATGTTGGCCGGGGTCGCCGCATGGTCGGCGTTCGAGGTCGAGGCGATGAATTCCTCGCGCGGCCAGGCCAGTGCGATCGCCGCAGCCGCCAGTGCGAGCAGCAGGAGCAGTCCAAGGCGATGCGCCGCTTCATGGCACGCTCCCGCAGGCGATCGGCAGGGGCGCCGTGAGGCGCTCGGCCGGCCGCGCATCGGGCGGCGTCGGCTGGGCCGCCAGCCAGGCCGAGATCGCGGCGACGTCGCCCGGCCCCAGGCGCTCGGCAATCGTCGCCATGCAATCGGGCGCATGGGCGCGGCGCACCTTGTTGCGCCAGGCGCCGAACTGGGCGTTGACGTAATCGCGCGGCAGGTTGAGGAGGCCGGGAATGGCCGGCGCCACGCCCGCGAGCTGCTGCCCATGGCAGGCGATGCAGGCCGGTACCTTCAGGGCCGGATCGCCCTGGCGCACCAGGCGCTGCCCGCGTTCGAGCACGCTGGCGGCGACCGTCGGCGCGGCCGGCGCAGGCACGGGCGGATGCTGGTTCGAAAAGTACCCGGCAATTTCAACCAGGTAGGGGTCGGGCAGGTGGGTGACCATCCAGGTCATGAGCGGATACTGGCGCCGCCCGTCGCGAAAGTTCACCAGCTGGTTGTACAGGTAGCCGGCGGGTTTGCCGGCGATGCGCGGAAAGTAGACGCCGCCGGCCGTGGTGCCCGCGCCATCCTTCGGCGCATGGCAGGCGATGCAGGCGGCGATGCGCTGTTCGAGCGTGTCGGGGACGGTGGCGCTGGCGCTGCGCGGCGGCGAAGCCGGGCAGGGCGCAGAGCATCAGTGCTGAAAAACGGAGCGGTGCGAAGAGCGGCATTGGGCGTCCAGGTTATCAATATCAGGATGATAACCCAGCGCGCGCGCGATCAGGCAGGTGGATTGGCGCGCCAGTGACGATAGATTTTCAAAGCGACGTGCGCATCGTCGGCCGCATACCGGATCTGCTGTTCCGACAGGCGCGGCAAGCGCCCAGTTGGTGGTCGTGATGCGCTTCGACTTCTGCAGTTTCTGGCCGAAGAAGCGCGCCACGGCGGTCTTCGCGCCCAGCGTATTGCGTTCGCCGCGGCGGCGCAGGGTGGTCGACAGGTCGACCACGTTCTGCGTTTCGATGCCGAGTTTACTGCGCAGGCGGCGCAGGTCGTCGCCCAGGCCAAAGCCCACTTTCAGGATGGCCGGGGATTCCAGCACCGCGCGCAGCACGTCGACGCTCACGGGCTTGGGACTGGCCCCGACCTGGAACAGGTAAGCGGTGCTGTCGGTCGCCAGCTGCACCAGGTGCGGGCCGGTCGATTCCTCGCCCTTGGCGAAGGTCGGCTTCGATTCGGTATCGAAACCGACGACGTCCGCGCTCGACAAGGCCGCCAGCGCGGCGGCCGCTTCGGCATCGGACTTCACCAGGACGACGTCCTGCATCCCGATGCCGGCGTAGGGCGGCAGCGCTTCTTCTTCCGGAACGGAACTCATCGGCTCGCCTGGATTCAAGGCTTAGCCGCGCGAGAATTTCGATGCGAGCTGCTGCAGCTTTTCCTGGCGCAGGCGCGCTGCTTCGGCTTCGGCTTCGGCGGCCTTTTCGAGCTTCTTGCGCTCGGCTTCCTTCTTGAAGCGCAGTTGCAGCTGTTCCTTGGCGTGCAGGCGGTGGGTGTCGGTCACTTCCGCGCCGGCCACGCCATCGAGGTCGAAGCGCTGGGTAGCCTTTTCCATCGCGCGCAGGTAGCGCATCGAACCGGTGTGGATGCCGAGCGCGGCGCGCATGGTCTTGCGGTCCAGGCCCGGAATGCGCGCAAGCAGTTGCTTGTCGATGCCGATCGCCAGCGGCAGGCAATCGCGGAAGGCCGGGAATTGCTGCTGCAGCTGCTTGAGCAGGGCACGTGCCGACGGGGGCGGCGTGCTTGCTGCGGCTGCTGCGGGCGCTTCGGACGGCGTTTCCACCGGGCTCGCTGGCGCGCTGCTCTCCTGCGCACTTTGCTGGATCGTCGCCTCCGTATTCGGGGTATCGGCTGGGGAAGGGGTGGTGGCGTCGACGGACTCGGCGGCAGAACTAATGGTATTCATTGACTTCATGGTAATAACAGGAATCCGAAGGATAGCATGCTGGCCCGCACTAGTGCGTTGCCAATCGTGTGACTTCTGCTGAGGGGGGCTGGGAGGGTGACCGGGCGTCATGCCTCAAGACGGCGCTTCAGTCGAGCGCCTGCATGCCGGAAATCGTGTATGATCCGCCTCTTGCCTTGCGCACGGCTTGCGTCGGCGCAGAAGGTTCGAGAGTCGGGCATGGATTGAAAAACAACAATATGTGATTTGCTTATATCTCTTATCCGATATATCAATTATCACCAATTCTTGCATTGAGGCATACTGCTGCCTGTCCCGTCTTTTCACATCTGAACAGAGATAGATGCAAGCCCGTTAGCCAGCCGACGGGCTTTTTTTCGTTTCGACATGCACACCGCGATTTTGACCACTGCCTTTTTCGTTCCTGCCTATTGCGCATCCGGCCCCGCCGCCTGCCGCCGCAGGTGAAGGCGTGCTTGATTTGCGGCTTGTCCGCCCCTAACTAGGGCCATCCCGATCCTTTAACCGCGGCCGATTTCCCGCCGTGGTGACCATTTGACCTCGCAGGCGCGCACCCGCCTCGACAGGAGAGTTTTTCATGAAGAACACCGCCAAGACACTGACACTCACAGCAAAAAAAGCGCCGGCCAAAAGCGCCACGGCGCAGCTGGCAGTGCCTAAAACCGCGACCTCCTACTTCCTCGAAACGGAAGCGGCGGCCAAGGTGACGGTGGTCAAGACCCGTTCGCGCCTGGCCGCAATCAAGGCCCCGGCCGACGAAGCGCACGCGCCAGTTGCGGCGGCGGAGCCGGTTGCGGCCGCGCCGGCCGCCGCACAGCTTGCTGATCCAGCGCCGCGCCGAGTGGCCGAACCGGTCGAAGCAATGGAAACCGTGGAAGCCGCGCCGCTGCAAGCCGCCGCGCCGGCGCCGGTTCCTGTCATCGTGCGCAAGCGCGGCTCGAAGCTGGCCGCCCTGGCCGCGGGCGAGCCCGCCCAGACGACGGCAGCGCCGGTCGCCGTGCCGGAAGCCCCGGCCGCCGACGACGCCCCGAAAGCCGTCAAGACCCGCGTCGCCCGCCGCATCGAGCCGCAAGCGACCGTGATCCAGACCGCCGGCAGCTCGGTCAGCCAGACCACCGACGCCGCCACCCTGGCCGCGGTCGACACCACCGGCTACCTGCTCCCGCAAGTCAAGGTGCCGGGCCGCCGTGGCCGCAAACCTAGCGAATTCACCCCGGAAAACGACGAAGTCGCGGCGCTGAACGCCGTCGAACGCGCCGAACTGAAGGCCGTGTCGAAGGCGCGCGAGCGCAAGGCCAAGGGCATGCCGACGCTGGGCACCGAACAGGGCTTCTCGGAAGTCGAACTGGAAAAGCGCCGCACCCAGCTGCGCAACCTGATCAACATGGGCAAGGAGCGCGGCTACCTGACCCATGCGGAGATCAACGACCACCTGCCGGAAAACATCATCGATCCGGAAGCGATCGAAGGCATCATCGCGACCTTCAACGACATGGGCATCGCCGTCTACGAGCGCGCGCCGGAAGCGGAAATGATGCTGCTGTCGGACAACGCCGTGACGCCGACCAGCGAAGACGAAGTCGAAGCCGCCGCCGCGACCGCGCTGTCGACCGTCGACTCCGACTTCGGCCGCACGACCGACCCGGTGCGCATGTACATGCGTGAAATGGGCGCCGTCTCGCTGCTGACGCGCGAAGGCGAGATCGAAATCGCCAAGCGCATCGAGCAGGGCCTGAAGGACATGGTCCAGGCGATCTCGGCCTGCCCGACCACGATTTCGGAAATCATCGCGCTGTCGCACAAGATCGCCGCCGACGAAATGAAGATCGACGAAGTCGTCGACGGCTTCGTCGACCATAACGACAACGCGCCGGCGCCGGTTGCCGCGCCCGCCAAGCCGGCCGCGTCCGACGAGGACGACGAGGAAGAGGAAGAAGTCGAAGAGGAAGAAGACGGCGACGCCGCAGGCGGCGCGGCCGGCTACTCGACCGAACAGCTGGCCCAGCTGCGCCGCGGCGCGCTGGAAAAGTTCGCCCTCATCGAAGAGCAGTTCGACCGCATGGGCCATGCCTTCAAGTCGAACGGCTATGGTTCGGCCGCCTACACCAAGGCGCAGGAAATCATCACCAACGAACTGCTCGGCATCCGCTTCACCGCGAAAGTCGTGGAAAAGCTGTGCGACACGCTGCGCCACCAGATGGACGAAGTGCGTTCCATCGAGCGCGCCGTGCTCGACATCTGCGTGAACCGCTGCGGCATGCCGCGCGCCCACTTCATCAAGGTGTTCCCGGGTAACGAGACCGACCTGGAATGGGGCAACCGCGAAGTCGACTGCGCCTATCCGTACAGCGCCGTGCTGAACCGTAACCTGCCGGCCATCAAGGAACTGCAGCAGCGCATGATCGACCTGCAGGCGCGCGTGGCGCTGCCGCTGGCCGACCTGCGCAAGATTAACAAGCAGATGGCGGCCGGCGAGAAGCGCGCCCGCACCGCGAAGCGCGAAATGACCGTCGCGAATTTGCGTCTGGTGATCTCCATTGCTAAAAAATATATTAACCGCGGCCTGCAATTCCTCGACCTGATCCAGGAAGGCAATATCGGCCTGCTGAAGGCGGTCGACAAGTTCGAATACCGCCGCGGCTACAAATTCTCGACCTATGCGACCTGGTGGATCCGCCAGGCGATCACGCGTTCGATCGCCGACATGGCCCGTACCATCCGCGTGCCGGTGCACATGATCGAGACGATCAACAAGATGAACCGCATCTCGCGCCAGATCATGCAGGAAACCGGCAGCGAGCCGGACCTGCCGACCCTGGCCCTGAAGATGGAAATGCCGGAGAACAAGGTTCGCGAGATCATGAAGATCGCGAAAGAGCCGATTTCGATGGAAACCCCGATGGGCGAGGACGGCGATTCGCAGCTGGGCGACTTCATCGAAGACAACACCACCCTGGCCCCGCTGGACGCCGCGCTGCATGCCTCGATGCGCAACGTGATCAAGGAAGTGCTCGACTCGCTGACCCCGCGCGAAGCGAAAGTGCTGCGCATGCGCTACGGCGTCGAAATGTCGAACGACCACACGCTGGAAGAAGTGGGCAAGCAGTTCGACGTGACGCGCGAGCGTATTCGCCAGATCGAAGCGAAGGCCATGAGCAAGCTGCGCCAGCCGTCGCGCTCGGACAAGCTGAAGACTTTCTTGCACGACAAATAAGCCTTACCGGCTTGACGGAAATGCCGCCCAGTCGCTGACTGGGCGGCATTTTTTTTGGTCGACCGGTGTTAGGTAAACGGCTATGTTGCATCCCAATCGCACCGAATCACAACAGTTACTTAAAACTGTATAAACGCTTTTTCGTAAACAAGTTGACGCGTCGGTACAGTCACGGGAACATGCGTTACGGCAATATTCCTTCAATTCTCACCGATTCTCACCACCTCCATGCTCGCCAATTTCCTCCGTCGTTCTTCGATCAAAACGAAACTCATGCTCAGCATGGCCGCGTGCCTGCTGTTATTCATGGTCATTTCCTCCACCCTCAGCGTCGCGCTGACGGGCAAGGGCCTGCGCGAACGCGCGGTCGAGCAGGAACTGCCGGCGGTGGTCGCGGCGATCCGCAACGACATCCTGCGCCAGATCGGCGGCCCGGTGAGCGCCTCGCTGGCGGTGGCGAACAACACCTTCCTCCAGGCCTGGGAACGCGACGGCATGCCCGAGACCGGCATGGACGCCTGGCGCGCCTACGCCACCAAGATGAAGGGCGTCTACCACGCCGGCACCGTGTTCTGGGCCTCGCCCACCACGATGCAGTTCATCACCGAGGCCGGCCTCGGCCACACCATGGAAAAGGGCAATCCGCGCGATGCCTGGCTCGCTCCCTTCCTGGCCGGCGGCCGTTCGCACGAACTGAACCTGGACCCGGACGCCAAGACCGGCGAAATGATGTTGTTCATTAACGCCCGCGTCGACGCGGGCGACGGCAAGCTGGCCGCCGCCGGCCTCGGCCTGTCGGTGAAAGCCATGGCCGACGCCGTGCGCGCCTACACCATCGGCAAGTCCGGCTTTGTCTACCTGGCCCGTCCGAACGGCAGCATCATCCTGCACCGCGATCCGAAACTCGCCGACGGCGAGCACAACGTGAAAGACCTGCCGGGCTACACCCCGCAAGTCGTCGCCAGCCTGATGAAGAAGGCACAATTCGCCCATACCGGCTACGATGCGCAGCAGGGCAAGATGATCGTGTCCTCGTCCTACGTGCCGGAACTCGACATGTACGTGATCGCCGAAGTGCCGGAATCCGAAGTGCTGGGCGACCTGGCCCGTTCGGCGACGATCGCCGCGCTGGTGGCCGGCCTGATCGGCGGCGGCATCGGCATGTTCGTCATCTTCCTGGTCAGCCGCGCGATTGCGGCGCCGGTGGCGCGCGCCGCCGCCATGCTGGGCGAAATCGCCGACGGCAAGGGCGACCTGACGCGCCGCATGCCGGTCGAGTCGGGCGACGAGGTCGGGCTGCTGGCCGACGCCTTCAACCGCTTCGTCTCCTCGCTGAACAACACGATGAGCGAAGTGCGGCGCAGCAGCCATGCGATCGCCGGCGCATCGAGCGAAATCGCGGCCGGCAACATGAACCTGTCGAGCCGCACCGAATCCCAGGCCTCGAGCCTGGAAGAGACGGCCGCCGCCATGGAAGAGCTGACCTCGGCCGTGCGCCACAACGCCGACAACGCGCGCCAGGCCAACACCCTGGTGGTCTCGGCCAGCGACCAGGCGCACAAGGGCGGCCAGGTGGTGAACGAGGTCGTGACCACGATGGGCTCGATCTCCGACAGCTCGCGCAAGATCGCCGACATCATCGGCGTCATCGACGGCATCGCCTTCCAGACGAATATCCTGGCGCTGAATGCCGCCGTCGAAGCGGCGCGCGCCGGCGAGCAGGGCCGCGGTTTCGCGGTCGTCGCCAGCGAAGTGCGCAACCTGGCGCAGCGTTCGGCCGCCGCGGCCAAGGAGATCAAGGAACTGATCGGCGACTCGGTCAGCAAGGTCGAAGCCGGCGCGCGCCTGGTCGATGCGGCCGGCGCGACCATGACCGGCATCGTGCAGGCGGTCGGACGGGTCGCCGACCTGATGCGCGAGATCGACGCGGCCAGCACCGAGCAGAGCCAGGGCATCGGCCAGGTGAACCAGTCGATCGCCTTGATGGACGACGCCACCCAGCAGAACGCGGCCCTGGTCGAGGAAGCGGCGGCCGCCGCCAGCGCGCTGGAAGAGCAGACCGCGACGCTGGCGCGCGTGGTCGCCGTCTTCAAGCTGGAAGAAGAGGGCGCGGCGCGTCCGGCCGGCCGCCGCTTGCTGGCAGCGCCGGCCGAGGCCTGAGCCGATCCAATCGGGCGGGCCTGGCGCGGGCAGGCAGTTGTAAGATTGGCAGCATGCCGGCGGAGGGTCCGCCGGCTTCCTCTTTTGCCCCGGAGCCCGCATGTCCCGTCCTGTCCCCATCTGCCTCGCCATCCTGTTGTCCTGCGCCGCTGCGCCGGCACTGGCCCAGGAAAAACAGGAGCCGCTCGTGAGCGACCGGCCCGACCTGGTCGAGACCAGCGAGGTCGTCGGCAAGGGCAGGGTCCAGTTCGAAACCGGTGTGCTGGTCGAGCGCGAACGCAGCGCCGACGAACGCGGACGCACCTACACCACGCCGACCCTGCTGCGCGTCGGCCTGAGCGACACCGTCGAACTGCGCCTCGAGAGCGAGGGCCGCACCGTGGAGCACAGCCGCGACCGGGCCAGCGGCGAACGCAGCACCGTGGCCGGCTATGCGGACACGGCGATCGGGTTCAGCTGGCATGTGCAGGATGGACAAGGCATGCGGCCCTCGGTGGCCGTGCTGGCGAGCGCCGACCTGCCGACGGGGTCGAAGCGCGTGCGCGGCGAGGGCGTGCGGCCTTCGCTGCGGGTGGTGGGCGAATGGGACCTGCCGGGCGAGCTGCAGCTGGGCGTGATGCCGGGGCTTGCGGTTGAAAACAAGGATGACAGCGGCCGCTACACCTACGGCATCTTCGGCGCCGTGGTGGAAAAGGCGTTCAGCGAGCGCCTGCACGGCTTTACGGGCCTGGCCCTGCCGCAGATCGCGCGCAGCCGCCATGGCGGCACCCAGGCCAGCCTCGATATCGGGGCGGCCTACTTCCTGACGAACGACGTGCAAGTCGATACCATGTTTTCGCGCGGGCTGAATCACCGCACGCCGTATGCGAGTTTTACGGTGGGGCTGTCGGTCAGGCTTTGACGACGCGGTGTTGGCCTACTTACGGCCAACACCGCCCGCATTCCATCACCCCGTATTGCGCAGGCCCGCCGCCACACCGTTGATCGACAAATGAATCCCGCGGTGCACGCGCGGATCCATTTCGCCGCCTTCGCTGAGCTTGCGCGACATCGCGCGGTGGCGGTGGATCAGCTCGACCTGCAGGTGGTTCAGCGGGTCGAGGTAGGCGAAGCGGTTCTGGATCGAACGGGCCAGCAGCGGATTGGCCGCCAGGCGCTCGCCCGGTGCCGGTGACGGCTTCCAGCTGGCGCAGCGTTTCGCCATGTTCGGCGGCGATGCGCTTGAAGATGCGCTCGCGCAGCGCCACGTCCGGCACCAGGCCGGCATAGCGCGAGGCGATCGCCAGGTCGGTCTTGGCCAGCACCATGTCCATGTTCGAGAGCAGGGTGGCGAAGAAGGGCCATTCGCGGAACATGGCCTGCAGCGTGGCCAGGCGCTCGTCGCCCGCATCCTCCTCCAGCCAGCCCGCGACCGCCGAGCCGAAGCCGTACCAGCCCGGCAGCAGCAGGCGGCACTGGCCCCACGAAAAGCCCCAGGGAATCGCGCGCAGGTCTTCGATGCGGCGCGTCGACTTGCGCGAGGCCGGGCGTGAACCGAGGTTCAGTTCGGCGATCTCGGCGATCGGCGTGGCGGCGAAGAAGTAATCGGTGAAGCCGGGCGTTTCGTAGACCAGGTCGCGGTAGGCCGTGTAGGCGCGCTGCGAGAGCTCGGCCATCACGCCTTCGAAACGGGCCAGCTGCGCGGCCTTGTCGCCTTCGAGGCCATGCGGCATCAGGCTCGCTTCCAGCGTGGCGGCGACCAGCAGTTCGAGGTTGCGGCGGCCGATCTCGGGGTTCGAGAATTTCGAGGCGATGATCTCGCCCTGTTCCGTCAGGCGGATCTGGCCGTTGACGGTGCCCGGCGGCTGCGCCAGGATCGCCTGGTAGCTCGGACCGCCGCCGCGGCCGACGGTGCCGCCGCGGCCATGGAACAGGCGCAGCTTGACGCCGGCGCGTTCAAAAACGTCGACCAGTTTCAGCTCGGCCTGGTACAGCTCCCAGTTCGAGGTGAGGAAGCCGCCGTCCTTGTTCGAGTCCGAATAGCCGAGCATGACTTCCTGCAGGCGGCCCTGGTTGTGCGACGATGCGGGTCACCGGCCGCCAAGGCCATCCAGGCTTCCATGATCTCGCCGGCGCGCTGCAGGTCGGGGATGGTTTCGAACAGCGGGATCACCATCACGTCCGACACGCCGGCTGCAGGGACGCACCAGTCCCGCTTCCTTCAGCAGCAGCAGCACTTCCAGCAGGTCGGACACGGCCTCGGTGTGCGAGATGATGTAGTTGCGGATCGCGCGCGCGCCGTAGCGCTGGCGGATCTCGCGCGCGGCGCGCACGATGGCCAGCTCCGACTGGGTCTCGTCGGTGTAGGCTTCGAACGGCGAATACAGCAGGCGCGGCTGGGCGATCTCGGCCAGCAGGAGCTTGACCTTGTCCTCTTCCGACAGCGCCGCGTAATCGGCTTCGACCTTCGCCTTTTCGAACAGTTCGGCCAGCACGCGCTCGTGCACGTCCGAGGTCTGGCGCATGTCGAGCGAGGCGAGATGGAAGCCGAAGATGTGCGCGGCGCGTGTCAATCCCGCCAGGCGCGGCACGATCAGCATGGCGCCGTGGTTCAGTTTCAGGGACTCGGCCAGCACGTTCAGGTCGCCCGCGAATTCGGCGGCGTCGGCATACGGGTTCGGCGTGGCCGACTTCCTTGCGCAGGATGTTGGTGGCGCCCAGTTCGCGGGCGCTGGCGGCCAGGCGCGCATACATGCCGATCAGGGCGCGCCGGTAGGGCTCGTCGGCGCGGTGCTCGGACTGGTCGGTCGAGCGTTCGGCCAGCGCCGCCATGGCGGGCGTGACGTCGACCATCAGGGTCGAGGTCGACAGCTCGGCGCCCAGCGCGTGCACTTCGTCGAGGTAGAAGTCGAGGATGGTGGTGGCGTGGCGCACCGTCGCGTGGCGCATGGTGTCGGCGTTGACGTTCGGGTTGCCGTCGCGGTCGCCGCCGATCCAGCTGCCCATCTGCACATAGGCGGCGTCGCCCAGTTGCGGCGCGTTGCCGTGGTACTGCGCGCCGATCTCGTCCTCGATGTCGTCGTACAGCGCCGGCAGCTCGCGCAGGAAGGTGATGCGGTAGTAGGAGAGGGCGTTCTCGATCTCGTCGGCCACCGTCAGCTTGGTATAGCGCAGCATGCGCGTCTGCCACAGCGTGGCGATGCGCGCCTGCAGCAGCTGCAGGTTGCGTACCTGTTCCTTGGGCGTGAGCGGCAGGTCGCGCTCGGCCAGCAGGCGCGCGATGTCGTGCTCGGCGTCGAGGATGGACTTGCGCTGCACTTCGGTCGGGTGGGCCGTCAGCACCGGTGCGATCAGCGCATTGCGCAGGAAGGTTTCGATGGTGTTCTGCTCGACGCCGGCGCCGCGCAGCTTGCCGAGCGCGTGGCCGACGCTGCCTTCGCGCGGACGCGAGCCGGCCAGCGCATGGGCGCGGCGGCGGCGGTTGTGGTGCTGGTCTTCGGCGATGTTCGCCAGGTGCGAGAAATACGAGAAGGCGCGCACCACCGAGATGGTCTGGTTGCGCGTGAGCTTGTGCAGCAGCGTGGTCAGTTCTTCGCCGGCGACGCGGATCGGCGTCGCGCCGGAAGCGCACGGCGGTCTGGCGGATGTTCTCGACGACGTCGAACACGGCGTCGCCTTCCTGGTCGCGCAGCACGTCGCCCAGCAGGCGGCCAAGCAGGCGGATGTCTTCCTTCAGCGGGGCGTCCTTGTCGGCGCCAGTCTCGAGTTGGGGTGCAACGGGTTTGTCCATATCGGCCACGGTTCTCACGTCAGGTAACAACAATGGGGCATGGCGATCTGCCATGTTCTGTGGGAGGGCCGCATGCTAAAATTTGTGATTCTTATGCAAGAGCCGTTACCGGCATCGGCCTGGTCGGCGCAACGACAGTGGAAAGAATTCGTTTTGAAAGCAAATACATGATGCAGTTGGAGCAGAAAGCAAGCCAGCGCTGCCCGCAAAAGTTGATCATCGCCTCGCGCGAGAGCCGGCTGGCCATGTGGCAGGCCGAGCACGTGCGCGAGCGTCTCGCCGCATTATATCCAGATTGCCAAATCAGCATCCTCGGCATGACGACGCGTGGCGACCAGATCCTCGACCGCACGCTGTCGAAAGTCGGCGGCAAGGGGCTGTTCGTGAAGGAACTCGAAGTCGCGATGGCCGAAGGCCGCGCCGACCTGGCCGTGCATTCGCTGAAAGACGTGCCGATGGACCTGCCGGAAGGCTTTGAGCTGGCGGCCGTGCTCGAGCGCGAAGATCCGCGCGACGCCTTCGTCTCGAACGATTACGCCAGCCTGGCCGAGTTGCCGGCCTGGCGCCGTCGTCGGCACCAGCAGCCTGCGCCGCCAGGCCCTGATCGCCGCGCGCTATCCGCAACTGGTCATCAAGCCGCTGCGCGGCAATCTCGATACCCGTCTCGGCAAGCTCGATCGCGGCGAGTATGCGGCCATCATCCTCGCCGCCGCCGGCCTGATCCGCCTCGGCCTGCCCCAGCGCATCCGCGCCGTGCTCGATCCCGAACTCAGCCTGCCGGCAGCCGGGCAGGGCGCGATGGCGATCGAGATCGCCAGCGGCGCGCGTTCGCGACGGCGTCGACCTGCAGGCCATCCTCGCGCCGCTGAACCATACGGCCACCGTCGCAGGCCGTGCTGGCCGAGCGCAAGGTCTCGAAAATCTTCGGCGGCAGCTGCCAGATTCCGCTGGCCGCGCACGCGACCGTCGACGGCGCGACCATGCACCTGCGCGCGATGGTGGCCACGCCCGACGGCACGCGCAGCGCGTTCGCCGAAGTGAGCGGCCCGTCCGAGCCAGCCCGAACTGCTGGGCGAGCAGGTGTCCGCGCTGCTGGAACAGCAGGATGCGCAGGCGATCCTGGCCGTGTGCCGGCTGGATGCGGCAGCCGATGCGTGAACCGGGTTGCGTGCGCTGATGCCTGCGTCGGTCGTCATCACCCGTCCACTGCGCCCAGGCCGAGAGCCTGGCGCAGGCCGTGGCTGCGCTCGGGCGCACGCCGGTGCTGCTGCCGCTGCTGGAGATCGCGCCGCTGGCCGACCAGGCGCGCTTGCGGGCGGCGCTGGCGGGTCTGGCCGGTATGCGCTGGTGGCCTTCGTGTCGCCGAATGCGATCGACGCCGCCTTCGCCCATGTTGAACAGTGGCCGCGCCAGGTGGCGCTGGCCGTGCTGGGCGAGGGCAGCCGCGCGGCGCTGGCGCGGCACGGACTCGACGCCGGCAACGCCACCATCCTCGGCCCGCTCGACCCGACGCGCAGCGATTCCGAGAACCTGCTGGCCTCGCTCGACCTGGCCGCGTTGGCCGGAAAAAAAATGCTGATCGTGCGCGGCGAGTCCGGGCGCGAGCTGATGGCCGACGGTTTTCGCGCCGCCGGCGCCGACGTGTCCGGTTGTGCCGGCCTACCGGCGCAGCGTGCCGGCGCTTGACGCCGGAACTGGCTGCACGGCTGCGCGCCTTGCTGGACGGGCCGAACGACTGGATAATCACGAGCTCGGAAGCGCTGCGGGGGCTGTTCGACCTGGTGCGCCAGCTGGACGAAGTGCTTGTCGAACAGATGCAACAGCAGCACGTCATCGTGCCGCATGCCCGGATTGCCGCCACCGCGCAGGCACTCGGGCTGGCGCGGGTGACGCTTACCGGCTCGGGCGACGAGCGTTTGCTTGCCGCGATACAATCTCAAACATGAACGAATTGCCGAACAATCCAGAACTGCCGCCGACGCAGCCCCCGCCGTCTCCGAACCCTGCGCCTCCCGCCCAGCCGTCCGAATCCTACCGTCCGCGCGCTCCCGAGCGCAGGGCGGGTCCCGACCTGGGCGAACGGCTGACGCGTCCGCTGCCGCTGGCGGTGATGGTGCTGGCCGTGCTGCTGGCCGTCGCAGACCTGGTCGAGCCACAGCCGCATCAACACGCTGCGCCAGGAAATGGCGCGCAGCCTGCAAAAGGGCAACGAGACGAATGCCGAAACCGCCTCGCTGGTGCGCGACGTCGTCGAGCAGTCGAAAGCGCTGCAGCTGAAGGTGGGCGTGCTCGAGAGCCGCCAGCTGGAAAACCAGACCCAGCAGATGGCGCTGGAACAGCTCTACCAGGACCTGTCGAAGAGCCGCGACGAGTGGGCGCTGTCCGAAGTCGAGCAGGTGCTGTCCACCGCCAGCCAGCAGCTGCAACTGGCCGGCAACGTGCAGGGCGCCCTGATCGCGCTGCAGAACGCCGACCGTTCGCTGGCGCGCTCGGACAAGCCGCAATTCATCGCCGTGCGCCGCGCGATCGCCGCCGACCTCGAAAAGCTGAAGGCGACGCCCTCGGTCGACCTGGCGGGCGTGGCCTTGCGCCTCGACAGCGTGATCGCCCAGGTCGACACGCTGCCGCTGCTGTCGGGCGAGAAACCGCTGCTGCCGGCGACGCCCTTGCGCGAACAGCGCGGCACGCAGGCGGCCGCGGCGCCGTCGACTGCGCCGCTGGGCATGGGCGCGCGCCTGCTCGCCACCTGGCGCAACTGGAGCGAGGAAATGTGGGACGACGTGCGCCAGCTGATCCGCGTGCGCAGCGTCGACACGCCGGAAGCGCTGATGCTCTCGCCCGACCAGAATTATTTTGTGCGCGAAAACCTGAAGCTGCGCCTGCTGAACGCGCGCCTGGCCTTGCTCTCGCGCGACGAGACGACGTTCGCGCGGCGACCTGAACGCGGCGCAGGAAACGCTGGGCAAGTATTTCGACACGCGCGCCCGCACGCACGCAGCAGGCCCAGGCGGCGCTGCGCCAGGTGCAGGCGAACAACCTGGCGATCGAGATGCCGACGCTGGCCGACAGCCTGAACGCCGTGCGTAACTACAAGAAGCCTTAACCTATGCGTCTACTGATCTGGTTAGTCGCCCTGATGGCCGCGGCCATCGGCATCGCCGTGACGGCGCGTTTCAATCCGGGCAACGTGGTGCTGTTCTACCCGCCGCACCGGATCGACATGTCGCTCAACCTGTTCGTGGTGCTGCTGGCCCTGCTGTTCCTGACGCTGTACGGCCTGGCGCGCGCGGTCAGCGCCACCTCGCGCATGCCGGCCCGGGTCGCCGCCTACCGCCAGCGCAAGCGCGAGCGCGAAGGCAACAAGGGCTTGCGCGACGCCTTGAAAGCCTTGTTCGAAGGGCGCTTCGGCCATGCCGAAAAGGCCGCCATGCGCGCCGCCGAACTGCCCGAGAACGCGGGCCTGGCCGCCCTGATCGGCGCGCGCGCCGCGCACCGCATGCGCGAACCGGCGCGGCGCGACGCCTGGCTGGCCGGCGTCGCCCACGACAACGCCCTGAAAACGGCGCGCCTGATGACCGTCATCGAACTGCTGGTCGACGACCACCAGCCCGAAGAGGCGCTCGACGGCCGTGGCCGAACTGAACGCCAGCGGCCAGCGCCACATCCACGCGCTGCAGTGGTCGATGAAGGCCAACCAGCAGGCGCGCAACTGGCCGGAAGTGCTGCGCCTGGTGCGCATCCTGGACAAGCGCAAGGCGCTGCACCCGGCCCTGTCGGCGCGCCTGCGCGAACTGGCCTACGAGGCGCTGCTGTCGGAAGAAGGACGCGATCCGGAAGCGCTCCGCCGCGTCTGGGCCGGCGTGCCGGCGCTTGACCGCACCAAGCCCTACATCGCCGCGCGCGCCGCCGCCGCCTTCAACGCCAGCGGCCTGCAGGACGAGGCGCGCGTGATCGCCGAGGACGCCTTGCGTGCCGGCTGGGACGAGCGCGTCGTGCGCGCCTACCGCGACGCCGCCGGCCCGGCCGGTTCGCCCACGCTGCTGGCCCAGATCGAGCATTGCGAAGCCTGGCTGCGCGAGCGCCCGAACGATCCGGAACTCGCGCTCACGCTCGGGTCGCTGTGCCTGCGCCAGAAACTGTGGGGCAAGGCCCAGCGCTACCTGGAGCAGGCGCTGTCGGACGCGACGCAATCGGCCATGGTGCGCGACATCCACCTGAAACTGGCGCAGATGCACGAGGCGCTGGGGCAGGAGGGGACGGCGGCGAATCATTACCGGCAGAGTGCGCTGGCCACGATTGTGTGAAAACAGTCCGATCGGACCCGACGAAACCCATCACTAAATCGATCCGCACGGCAAGGTGCTGCACCGCACAAGCCCATGCCTATTCGATATAATGCTCCCCTTTATTGAATCTTCAGCAACCAAGGAAAGCCCCATGAGCCTGAACCACGTCCCAGCCGGCCGCGATGTGCCGAATGACTTCAACGTCATCATCGAAATCCCGATGAACGCCGATCCGATCAAGTACGAAGTGGACAAGGACACCGGCGCGATCTTCGTCGACCGCTTCATGGGCACCGCGATGCACTATCCGTGCAACTACGGCTATGTGCCGCAAACCCTGTCGGACGACGGCGACCCATGCGACGTGCTGGTCATCACCCCGTTCCCGCTGTTCCCGGGCGTGGTCGTGCGTTGCCGCGCGATCGGCGTGCTGAAGATGACCGACGAAGCCGGCGGCGATGCCAAGATCCTGGCCGTGCCGGTCGACAAGATCCTGCCGATCTACAGCCACTGGCAAAAGCCGGAAGACCTGCAAGACCTGCGCCTGCAGCAGATCCAGCACTTCTTCGAGCACTACAAGGACCTCGAAAAAGGCAAGTGGGTCAAGATCGAAGGCTGGGCCGGCCCGGATGAAGCGAAAGCGGAAATCGTCAACGGCGTTGCAGCCTACAAGGCAGCAGAGCAGAAGTAATTTTGCTCGCGCACATGAGAAGGCCCGGCACCCCTTGGGGTGGCCGGGCCTTTTTTATTGCCGAACGCGTTCAGCGATTACCAGCCGATATCGCGCAGCAGCGGATAGGTCAGGTCGCGCGGCGGCGTGACGACGTGCTCCAGGTCGGAATTGATCGCCGGCTCCATCAACTGGTTCGGCTTGGCGTCGGTCGTGTAGTGCGAGACCGAGGAACCCGGCTGGTTGGGGTTGGGCGTGTACATCAGGATGCGGCTGCGCTCGTCGGTGCCGGCCAGGTGGCGCTTGTCGACGCCGAGGCTGGCGATCACGCCCGAACGCAGGCGCGGGCGTGCCGGCAGGACGCTGCGCAGGGTTTTGCCGGCCTCTTGCGTGATGCGCACCGAAGGAATCCGGATGCTCGGGTCGCTGCCGCTCATGCCGGTCGGCTCGCCCGGCGCGTTGTCGGCCACGATCATGCCGATCGCGCCGGCCGCCTGGACGTTCTTCGCCTTGTCGGCGAAAGCGCAGGTGCCGCGCGAGACCAGGGCGATGTTGCCGCGCACGGCGCGCGCGTTGCAGCCTGTTGAGCGGCGCGCAGGCCAGGCCGCTGCGGTCGGGCTGGTCGATGACCGGCATCAGCTGTCCGACGACGGGTTTCTTGCCGAGCGGCGGGCCGAAGGAGGCGTCGCCGACCGGGTAGTGGCCGGACGCTTTGCCGGCCGCCTTGCCGAACGACCGTCAGGCGCGAGCGCGGATCGAGCACTTGCGGCACGGCGGCGGTGACCGCGGGTCCGTTCCAGGACAGGCCGTTGACGCTGATGGCCGAGGCCACGCGCTGTTCGGGCGTCAGGTCGGCCCAGACCCGCTCGCTGCGGTTGTCGACCAGGTAATGGTCCCAGATCGAGGGCAGGTCGAGGATCTCGGCCCCGGTTTCGTCGTCGGTGAAGGTCTGGAAGCCGAGGCCGTGGGCCATTTCGTGCAGCAGCACGGTGACCAGGTCGAGGCCGTCGCCGTGCTTGTTGTCGAGGCCGAGGTAGAAGCCGGGACCGGGCAGGCAGTCCGGGAACAGGCCGAGGCGCGAATTGAAGCGCGCGATGATGTGCGGCTCGCCCGGCGTGGAAACGTCGACGCCGGCGATCTTGCTGGCCAGCGCGCTCGGATACCAGGTGGCGGCGCGCGGGGCGTTGGGGAAGTCGGACCAGATCTCGTTGGCGCCGGCCGAACCGAGCACGGCGCTGTCGGCGGTGCAGGACAGCGGCACGAAGGAGGCGCCGATGCGGATCGGCACGTTGCTGGTGAGGGTGGCGCCCCAGATGTCGGCCGCGTGCTGGAAGGCGATCAGGCGCTGCTGCCCGAGCGTGGTGCCGGGATTGGCGCCGACCGGCGTGGCGGGCGTCGGGTCGTTGAAGCCGACGCCGGGCGCGTTCTGGTTGACGATGGTGATCGTCGCGGCAGCCTGGGCGCCGGCGACGGCGGCGCAGGAGAGGACGAGGGCGGCAAGGCGGGCAAGCGCAGACTTAGTCATGGGAATGCTCCTTCTGCTGGGCGGAGGCGGGGGCGTGGACGGCTTTGTCGGCGGCCGCCTCGCCTTGCACGCATTGTTCGGCCAGCTTGCCGTCGGCGCCGCGCGTGACGACCGAGTAGACGAGGCTGCGTTCGCCCAGGCGCACCTGGCGCGCGCCGCCCGGATGGGTGACGGCGGCCGGGGCCGGCGCCGCCGCCTTGGCGCTGATGCCGGCCGATGGCCCTTGCGGCGCCAGCGCCCGGCTCTCGGCCGCGGTGGGGGCGCGCAACTCGCCGGTCTGCGGGTCGCGGACGACGACCATGCCCGACTGCGCCGTGTCCGGCTGCTGGGCGGCGGCTGGGAAGGACAGCGCGGCGCAGAGCGCGGCGCAGGGCAGGGCGAGGAGGTACTTTCTGATGTGACATGGTGGATCTCCGGTCAGGCTTCGGATCGACGGCCTGTGGCGCACGAAGCAGCGTGCGTCGCGGCCGAGGGCCAGCAATGCGTACCACTCGGACCGTCGGCCGGTCCGATTAGTTCAGGAGATCCGTGGCGCCCGCGCAAGCGGCGAGGCCAAGGTTCAGTTCATCATAGGAGTTGAACAACGCACGAACCTTGATCTTCATTCAATGTGCGTAGCAACCCGGCGGGCGGGAAGGATGCGTGGCGTAGCGTCGTTCCTGCACCAGCGGTGCAGGAAGATAGGGGAACGGCGGACGGCAGGACGCCGTCCGCGCGGGAGGGGATCAGCGGCGGGCGAGATGGCCGCGCAGGCGCAGCTTGCCGACGATCCCGATCGGGAAGAAGTAGATCGACAGCACGAACAGCACGCCCAGCCACAGCATCCAGCGGTCCGGGTGCAGGGCGGCGGCCAGGAAGGGCACGCCTTCCATCGCGCTCGACGCGTGCCCCATCAGTTCCTTCAGGTAGTTCTGCGCCAGGATGAAGAGCGCGGCGCCGACCACCGCGCCATACATCGTGCCCATGCCGCCGATCACGACGATCAGCAGGATGTCGGTCATCACCTCGAAGCCGAGCGAGGTCTTGGGGCCGACATAGCGCAGCCACAGCGCCATCAGCGCGCCGGCCAGCGCCGCCACCAGGGCCGCCAGGCAGTTGGCCCAGATGCGGTAGACGACGGTGCGGTAACCCAGCGCCTCGGCGCGGAACTCGTTCTCGCGGATCGCCTGCAGCACCCGCCCGAAAGGCGAATTCACCAGGCGCAGCAGGAACAGGAAGAGCAGCAGGCAGCCGAAGAACACCAGGTAATAGGTGAGCAGCTTGCCGTCGATCGAACGGCCGAAGACCTCGTTCTCGATCAGGGTGAAGCCGGGCGACAGCACCTCCGGCACGCTGAAGGTCTTGCCGTCTTCGCCGCCGGTGAAGTCCGACAGCTGCGAGGCCAGCACCGCGAACGAGGAGGCCACGGCCAGCGTGATCATCGCGTAGAAGATGGCGCGCACGCGCAGCGCGAACAGGCCGACGACGAAGGCCAGCGCCAGCGCCAGCAGCAGCGCCAGGCCGAGGCCGATGAGCGCGGCGCTCCAGGTCGGCTCGTCGACGGCGGACAGGCCCAGGCCGATGCCGTAGGCGCCGATCCCGTAGAACATCGTGTGCGCGAACGAGACGATGCCGGTGTAGCCGAGCAGCAGGTCGTAGGACGCCACCAGCACGATGTAGACGCAGATCGTGGCCGCCATGTTGAGCGGACGCGCGCCGCTGGTGAGGAAGGGCGCCAGCGCCAGGCCGAGGAAGATCAGCAGCAGGACGATGGTCAGGATGCGGCTGCGCGGCAGGTCGCCGGAGAGAAGTCGGTTCATTGGGTTCAGCCTCGCGATTTCGAATACAGGCCGGCCGGACGCCACATCAGCACCGCGATCATCAGGACGATGTTCGAGACCAGCGCGAATTTCGGCGCGAGGAAGCCCGCGTAGTTGGCCACCAGCGCCATCAGCAGCGAGCCGATGAAGCAGCCGCCGACCGAGCCCAGGCCGCCGATGATGATGACGATGAAGATCATGACGATGGTTTCGCCGCCCATCGCGGCCGACAGGGTTTCCTTGTACAGGCCCCACATCACGCCGCCCAGGCCGGCCAGCGCGGAACCGGCCGCGAACACGGCCACGAACAGGCGCCGGATGCGGTAGCCCAGGCTTTCGACCATGTCGCGGTTTTCGACGCCGGCGCGGATCAGGAGGCCGATCTTGGTGCGGTTCAGGGTCAGGAACAGCACCGCGAACACCACCAGGCCGACCACCACCGCCAGCAGGCGGTATTTTTCGATGGCCGCGTCGCCCAGGAAGATCGCGCCGCGCAGCGATGTCGGCAGCGGCAGCGGGATGGTCTCGGCGCCCCAGATCACGTTGATCAGCTGCTCGGCCACGATCATGCCGCCCATCGTGATCAGGATCTGCTTCAAATGCTGGCCGTACACCGGCATGATGATGATGCGCTCGAAGGCCCAGCCGAGCAGCGCCGTGACCACCATGGCGAGCGTGACCGCCAGGCCCAGCACGCCCAGGTTGAGCAGCAGCGAATCGGCTTCCAGCCAGCCGCGCATCGGCAGCAGCACCAGCGTCGCGGCAAAGGCGCCGACCGACACGAAGGCGCCATGGCCGAAGTTCAGCACGTCCATCAGGCCGAAAACTAAGGTCAGGCCGCTCGCCATGATGAAGATCATCATGCCCATGGCGAGGCCGGCGACGGTCAGGGTGACCCAGGTCGGGAAGCTGCCGACCAGGGGCAGCATGAGCAAGGCCAGCACGGGCACCAGCAGCAGCGGCGCGATGTCGCGCGGCGCGCTGGGCAGCGGCGCATCGGCGGCGCCAGAGGAAGGGTTGCACTCATCGTTGAATCCTATTGGTGGGAGGCGAGCGACAGGCCGAGCAGGCGCTGCTGCAGCGCGTCGTCGTTCGCCAGTGCCGCCATGCTGCCGGCGTGGGCCACGCGGCCGTCGTCCATCACGCTGACGCTGTCGCCCAGCGAGCGCACGAAATTGAAATTCTGTTCGACCAGCAGGATGGTGGTCTCGGTGTCCTTCAGTTCGCGGAAGGCCGCGATCAGGCTTTGCACGATGGCCGGGGCCAGGCCCTTGGTCGGCTCGTCGACCAGCAGCAGTTTGCGCGGCTCGACGATGGCGCGCGCGATCGCCACCATCTGCTTCTGGCCGCCCGAGAGATTCCCCGCCGGGTAGTTCCAGAATTTTTTCAGGGCCGGGAAGAAGCCGAAGATCCAGTCCACCCGCGCCTGGTCCATCGGCCCGTTGCGCGCCGCCAGGTGCAGGTTTTCGCGCACCGTCAGGCTCGAGAACACGGCCATGCTTTCCGGGACGTAGGCGATCCCGAGCCGGGCGATGTCGGGCGTGGCCAGTTTGGTGATGTCGCGGCCGTCGAAGACGATGCTGCCGGCGCTGGCCTGCCACAGGCCCATGATGGTGCGCAGGGTCGTGGTCTTGCCGGCGCCGTTACGGCCCAGCAGCACCGACAGGCCGCCGCGCGGCACCACCAGGTCCACCCCTTGCAGGATGTGGTACTGGCCGATGTGGGTGTGCACGCCGGACAGGGTCAATAAGGGTTCAGGCATGTTCGGGTTCCGGTGTTCCAAGATAGGCTTCCTGGACGATCTTCGATTGCATGACTTCGGCGGGCTCGCCGTCGGCCACCAGGGTGCCGTTGTGCAGCACGATGATGCGGTCGGCCAGCTGGCGCACCACGTCCATCTTGTGCTCGACCAGCAGCACGGTCTTGTTGGCGTCGCGCTTCACGGCGTGGATCAGGTCGAGCACGACCGGCACCTCGTCCACGCTCATGCCGGCGGTCGGCTCGTCGAACATCAGGATGTCGGGTTCCAGCGCCAGCAGGATCGCCACTTCCAGCTTGCGCTGGTCGCCGTGCGAGAGCGAGCCGACGTAGGCGTCGCGCTTGCCCGCCATGGCGACGCGCTCCAGGTAATGGCCGGCGCGCTCGATCAATTCCTTGTGGCCGAACCAGACCGAGAACATGTTCATCCCGAGCCCGGCGCGGCTTTGCACCGCCAGGCGCACGTTTTCCATCACCGTCAGGTTGGGGAACAGATTCGTCAGCTGGAACGCGCGGCCGATGCCCAGGCGCGTGCGTTTCGCGGCGCCCGCGCGGGTGACGTCGACGCCTTTCAACAGCACGCTGCCCGAGGTGGCCGGCAGCTGGCCCGAGACCAGGTTGAAATAGGTGGTCTTGCCGGCCCCGTTCGGGCCGACGATCACCGTCAGCGTGCCGGGATAGAAGTCGGCCGTCACCGCGTTGACCGCGACGTGTCCGCCGAAGCGGATCGTCAGGTCACGCGTCGACAGCGACGGCTGCTGTGCGTTCGCTTGAGGCCATCTCAGCGCTTGTTCCGGATCGGCAGCGGCAGCTCGGCGGCCGGGATTTCGCGCACCAGTTCCAGCAAGTCCCATTCGTCCTTCTGGTCCTTCTTGATGCGGAAGTGGTACATCGACTGCAGCGCCTGGTGGTCTTCCTTGCGGAAGCTCATCGGGCCCTTCGGGCGTGTCGAACTTCATGCCTTCCATCGCCGTGACCAGCTGCTCGCTGTTCCCGTTCGGGACCTTCGACAGGGCGGTGAACACGGCGCTGGCCGCGGCGAAACCGCCGGCGGTGAACATGTCGGGCGGCGCCTTGAAGCGCTTGGTGTGTTCGGCCACCAGCCAGTCGTTCATCTTGTTCTTCGGGAAGGCGTAGTAATAATAGATGGTGCCTTCGGTGCCGGCGTAGTTCTTCCAGGTCTTCATCACCGGCAGGATGTTCCCGCCCGGCGCCAGCGTGATGCCGAAGCGCTCGGGCTTCATGTCGGCGATCTTGTTCATCGGGTTCGGACCGGCCCAGACGATGCCCAGCACGCGCGGCTGCGGCTTGTCTTTCAAGGCATCGAACAGGCGCTGGGTCGGCGCGGTGAAATCGGTGGCGGTGGCCGGCGCGTATTCCTCGTGCACGACCTTGGCCTTGCTGCCGGTGGCCGCCAGCGCTTCCTTGCCGGCCTTGATGCGCGTCGCGTCCGAAAGCGTAATCCTGGGCCAGGAAGGCGACGCTGCCGCCCTTCAGGGTGGTGGCCGCGGCCAGCGCATCCTGCATCGAGCTGCGCGCGGTGCGGAAGATGTACTTGTTCCACTTGTCGCCGGTGATCGCGTCGGCCACGGCCGGCTCGACGATCAGCACCTTCTTGTATTCTTTCGCCACCGGCAGCATGGCGATCGCCGAGCCCGAGGAGGAGGTGCCGACCGCGATGTCGACCTTGTCGTCGCCGTAGGCTTCGGCCAGCAGGGTGCGTCCGAGGTCGGGCTTGCTCTGGTCGTCCTTGACGATGACTTTGAGCTTGCGCCCGTTGATTTCCATCTTGCCGCCGGTGAGGTATTCCAGGCCCAGCATGAAGCCGGTCTCGGTTTCCTTGGCATAGGCTTCGAGCGGGCCGGTCTTGCCGGCGATGAGGGCGATCTTCAGGTCGGGGCCGGCGGCCAGCGCAGTCGGGGCGGCGGTGGCGGCGAAGGCGGCCAGGATGGCGGCACTGAGGGGTTTGATCAAGCTGCTTCATGAAGTCTCCTGTGTTCTGTTTTAAGGAAGCTGTTTCAAGGGAGTAACGCCAGGAACTGGCGAATGGCTTCCAGCGATTCCGGCTCGGTGAGCATCGGCGCATGGCCGACGTTCGGCACTTCGGTGTACTGCATCGTGGGTGCGGCGCGCCGCATCCACGCCGCCTGTTCCGGTTCCAGCAGGTCGGACAAGGCGCCGCGCACCAGCAGCGTCGGGCGCTTGTGCGCGAGCCGCTTGAAGGCGAGGCGTCCGGCCAGCGAGGTCGGGCGCAGTTTACCTGTTTGCAATGCTATCGCAATCCGCGGGTCGTAGCGCAATGCCAGCTTGCCCGATTCGTCCTCGATGAAGGCGCGGCGCGCCCATTTGCGCCATTCTTCGTCGGGCGCTTCCGGAAAGGCGCAGGCGTTGATGTCTTTCACATAGGCCGCGGCGTCGTCCCAGTTGGCCAGCGTGTTGCAGCGGCCCGCATAGCCGGCGATGCGCGCCAGGCCCTTGACCGACAAGACCGGGCCGACGTCGTTGATCACCGCGCCGGCGATCAGCTCCAGGTGGCGCACGGCCAGCGTCATGGTGATCAGGCCGCCCATCGAGGTGCCGATGAAGATGGCGCGCGCGATGCCCAGGTCGTGCATCAGCTTGACCACGTCGTTCGCATAGACGAGCGGGTTGTAGTTGTCGGGGTTCGGGATCGCGCGCCGAGTGGCCGCGGCCGCGCACGTCGGGCGCCAGCACGCGCCGTCCCGTGGCCGCGATGGCCGGCGCCAGTTCGTCGAAGTCGCTCGAATTGCGGGTCAGGCCGTGCAGGCAGATGACGGGCAAACGGGCCGGTCCCGCGCAGGCGGGATAATCCCGCGCATACAGGCGCAGGCCATCATCGCTCGTAAAGCTGATTTCATTGTAGGTGGACATGGGGCCCCGTAATCAATGAGGAGGATAGGCAGCGCCTGCCTGCAGGCGTGCCTGGAGAAGAGGCGCCTTGCGAGGCGCCTCTTTTCCATCGACAGGGTGGTTTAGAACTTGTAGCTCAGCGTCGCGCGCACGGTGCGCGGGTCGCCGTAGAAGGCGGTCACGGTGTTGAAGAAGCCCGAGAAGTTATAGCCGGCCGACCTTGTAGCGCTTGTCCGCCAGGTTGCGGCCATGCAGGCCGAACTGGATCTTGCGGTCGGCGCTGGTCCAGACCAGGCCCGCATCCCACAGCGTGTAGCCCGACTGGGCCAGCGCCAGGTTGCCCGGCCACGGTCGGATCGAGCGCAGGGATGCCTGGCGCGCTGACGATCTCGGTCTGGTACACCTTGCTCTTGTACGACAGGCTGTTGGCCAGGCTGAGCGAACCGTTGCGGCCCATGAGCGGCGAACGGCCAGTCGTAGTTCACGCCGATATTGGCGGCGTTGCGCGGCGTGTTCTGGAACTCGGTGAATGGCGCGATGTTGACCAGGCCGGCCGCGTTCGCGACGAACCATTCCTTGTAGTTGGCGTCGATGAAGCTGTACATCGCGTTGACGCTCAACTGGTTGGTCACGTAGGCGATCGCTTCCAGTTCCAGGCCCTTGATCTTGGCCTTGCCGGCATTCGTCAGGCTGCCGGCGAAGCCGTGTCACGGCGCCGGCGGCGTTAAAGGTCGGAATCGAGCCCGGCACCTGCACGTTCTTGTAGTCGGTGTAGAACACCGCCGCATTGGTCTGGATGCGGCCGCCGTTCAGCGCCGACTTCAGGCCCAGTTCGATGGTGCTGACTTCTTCCGGCTCGACGCCCTGGCGCTTGACCAGCGAGGCCGCGCTGTTCGGGCCGCCGGTGGCGACCAGGTCCATGCGCGGATCGAACATGCCGCCCTTGAAGCCCTTGGCGAAGGTGCTGTAGACGTTGTGTTCCGGCGCCAGCTTCCAGCCGAAGCCGATCTTCGGCGTGAACTTCTTGTCGGTGCGGTGCAGGTCGTTCGGGCCGAGGTCGGTGTTCGGTGCGGCGGCGGGATGGCGCCCGGATTGCCCAGGGTCGGCGAGCCGGCCAGGCCGAGGTAGGTGCGCTTGAAGATGGCGGCCTCGCGCTGGTCGTTGGTATAGCGGCCGCCGAGGGTGATGTTGAAGGTGTCGGTCAGGCTGTAGCTGGCGTCGGCGAACACGGCCCAGGTCTTGGTGTCGATATCGTCGCGGGTCAGCAGCGACAGGCCGCCGGCTGCGTTGTACAGCACGTCGAATTCGTTGAAGGCGTTGGTCTTCATGTAGAACACGCCGGCCACGCCCTGCAGGCGCGCGCCGGTGTAGGTCAGCTGGAATTCCTGGCTGGTCTGCTTGTCGCTGTAGATCGACGGCGCTTCCCAGGTCGGCCGTGTTGAGCGAGTCGAAGTCGATCGGGGCGTACGAGAGCGACTTGCGGTGGGCGGTGATCGATTTCACCGACAGGGTCGGGTCGATCGCGTATTCGAGCAGCAGCGACTGGCCTTCGGTGGTCACTTCGGACTCGTGGCCATTGACCGCGTACAGGTTGGCGCGGGTGTCGTAGAAGCCGCCCAGCGGCGCGCAGGTTGGCGGGCGCCGGCCCGGGGTCAGGCGGTAGCCCTGTTTTGGCTCGGACTTGTCGACGGTCTTGTCGGCGGTGAAGCGCACGAACAGGTCGGTCGTCGGGGTCAGCTCGGCGCTGAAGCGGCCGGCCAGCGACGTCCTTGTTGTAGTTTTCGCGGCCGTTGACGACGTTGTGCCCGAAGCCGTCGCGGTTGAAGGTGCCGACCGTCGCGCCCAGGCGCAGCATGTCGGAAACCGGGATGCTGGCCTTGAGGACCAGGTCTTTCTGGCTGTAGTTGCCGAAGGTGGCCTTGACGTCGAAGGTCGGCTTCGAGGCCAGCTTGCGGGTGACGTACTTGACGGCGCCGCCGATGGTGTTGCGGCCGTACAGCGTGCCCTGCGGGCCGCGCAGCACTTCGATGCGCTCGACGTCGTAGATGTCGGTCAGGGCGCCCTGCGGACGGGCCAGGTAGACGTCGTCGAGGTAGATGCCGACGCCTTGCTCGAAGCCGGCGACCGGGTCTTGCTGGCCGACGCCGCGGATGAAGGCGGTCAGCGTGGTAGTTGGTGCCGCGCGAGGCTTTGAGCGTCGTGTTCGGGACTTTTTCGGCGAGGGCGGTGATGTCGGGGATGGCCTGTTTTTCCAGTTCGGCGCCCGAGAGTGCGGTGACGGCGCCCGGCACGTCCTGGATCAGTTCGGCGCGGCGGCGCGCGGTGACGATGACCTTGTTGACGGTGCCGTCGGCCGCAATTCCTGAACAGCGGCGCCGGCTTGCGCTTCCTGGGCGCGTCGGTTTGCTGGGCGTGGGCGATTCCGATCGGGCCGCCATAGATGGCCAGCAGGACGGCGGTGGAAATGGCAGAACGGTTGAGTAGCGCAAGCTTCTTATTACTGACACGCATTTCTTGTCTCCTAGTTTTTTAATATGGCGGCATGCTCGGAATCGCACGAAGAGCAGTGTGCACCGGTTCGGTCTGGCTGAAAAGATAAGGAACGCCCACCCCTTGTGCATAAATGCACAGGCTGCTGCACCGACTTGGCGCGCGCTTCATGCAGGAGAGAATGCTGCACTTGCACAATCAGCGTGCCTTTGTGCACCCTCAAGCGTGCATATGGGAATTGATTGCCGGAGGAATGTGCACTGGTGCACAATAGGTGTTCTTGATATAAAACAATGTGCCGATGAATACCTTGCCTGAGTGGACGGACTTGCGTTTCTTCCTCGAACTGGCGCGCGCCGGCACCTTGTCGGGGGCCTCGCGCCGGCTCGAGGTCGAGCACACGACGGTGGCGCGGCGCATCGACCGCCTCGAAGAAGAGCTCGGCACGACCCTGTTCGACCGTTCGCCGCGAAGGCTATGAACTGACCGAAATGGGCCTGGCGCTGCTGCCGCATGCGGAAGCGATGGAAGGCGCGGCGCTGGCCGCGGCCGAGCAGCTGGGCGGCGCCGAAGTCGCGGCGCACGGCGTGGTGCGCCTGGGGGTGCCGGAAGTGTTCGGGGTGAAGGTGGTGGCGCCGCTGCTGGTCGGGCTGCTCGACGCGAACCCGGACCTGACGATCGACTTGTTGGCGCTGCCGCGCTTCGCCAACCTGGCCAACCGCGAGGCCGATCTCGGCGTCATGCTCGATCCGCCGACGCACGGGCCGCTACATGGTCACGCGCCTGGCCTCGTTCCGCTTCTACCTGTACGCCTCGCCCATCTACCTGGACAAGCATCCGCCGATCCGCCAGCAGTCGGACCTGGCCCAGCATTATTTCGTCGACTACGTGCAGGACACGCTGGCCAGCCGCGAACTGTGCTATCTCGACGAACTCGGCTTCACGCCGCGCCGGCGCCTGTGCTGCTCGGGCATGACGGCGCAGATCGAAGCGGCCTCGCTCGGCATGGGCCTGATGATGGCGCCGCCGTACGCGGTGCCCGACGATGGCAGGCTGGTGCCGGTGCTGCCCGGCTTCTTCGCCGAACGCTCGTTCTGGCTGGCCGCGCCGACCGATTTGTATCGGCTGCGGCGGGTGAGGGCGGTGTGGAATCTGCTGCGCGAGTACGCCGACAGCCAGCCGTCGCTGTTCGTATGAGCACGTGCGTGGTCAGGCCGTTCGCGGCGGCGGACAGCGGAGCGCGTGAATGCGATCGCGCGGGCGGCGTTCGCCGAGTACGAAGGGCTGTACGCCGACTGGCCGAGCTTCTATCGAGGGCATCGGACGGATGGCCGATCTGGCTGCCGATGGCGACCTGTTCGTCGCCGAACTTGAGCGGCGTGATCGTGGGTGCGGTCGTCCATGTTGGACCCGGGCGGCCGCGCAGCGCCATCTTTCCCGAGGACTGGTCGGTGATCCGGATGCTGGTGGTGGCGCCCGAGGCGCGCGGGCAGGGCGCCGGGCGGCAGCTGGTGGCGGCCTGCCTGGAATGCGCACAGGCGGCGGGTGCGCCGGTCGTGGGATTGCACACGAAGTCCCGTGATGGCGTCGGCGCTGCGGATGTACACGGCGATTGGATTTACGCGCGACCGCGACCTGGCGCCGATCAGGGGTGTGCCGTATGGCCGCTACGTGCTGCCGGCGGACGGCATTACTGCGGCGCTAGCGACTGTTGTAGGGTGGGCACTTGAGCCCACGCGGTGCAGCGGTCGATCATAGGCAGCATCGGTGGTACGCAACGTACGCACCGCGTGGGCACGAGTGCCCACCCTACGATGCACCACCGTCATCAGATTATCCCTTGAACGGATTGCGCTCGTTCAGCTCACTCATGTAGTCATCGATCCCGCCCGCTTCGCGCTCCAGGAAGCGCTCGATCGCATCGGCAAACGAGGGATGCGCCAGCCAGTGCGCCGAGAAGGTCTTGGTCGGCAGGAAGCCGCGCGCCATCTTGTGCTCGCCCTGGGCGCCGCCTTCGAAGGTCTTGATGCCTTGCTCGATGCAGAATTCGAGCGGCTGGTAATAGGCGGCCTCGAAATGCAGGCAGGGCACGTGTTCCAGCTCGCCCCAGTAGCGGCCGTACAGCGTGTCGGCGCTGTGGATCACGAGCGAAGCGGCGATCGCGCGGCCCTCGCGTTCGGCGATCACGAGCAGGATATTGTCCGGCATGGTCGCTGCCGATGCGGCGGAAGAAATCCAGGTTCAGGTAGGGCGTCGAATGGTGCGCGGCATAGGTGTGGCGGTAGCAGCGGTTGAACAGCTTCCAGTCGGCGTCCGTGGCGTCGGCGCCGCGCACGCGGCGCAGCGTCACGCCGGCATCGAGCCACCTTGCGCCGCTCGGCGCGGATGTTCTTGCGCTTCTTTTGCTCGAGCGTGGCGAGGAACTCGTCGAAGCTGGCATAACCCGGATTCAGCCAGTGGAACTGCACGCCGCTGCGCAGCATGAAGCCGGCCTCCTGCAACTGGCGCGCATGCGTCCTCGGGCGGGAACAGGATGTGGGTGGACGAGACTTCGGTCGCGCGCTGGGTGGCCATCAGTACGGCGATCAGCGCCGCGCGCGCGGCGGCATCGACCGCCAGCAGGCGCGGGCCGGCCACCGGCGTGAACGGCACCGCCGACAGCAGCTTCGGGTAGTAGTCGAGGCCATGGCGCTGGTAGGCGTCGGCCCAGGCCCAGTCGAACACGTATTCGCCGTAGGAGTGGCCCTTGACGTAGAGCGGCAGGGCGGCGGCCAGCAGTGTCGCCATCGTAGAGCGCGATGTATTGCGGCTGCCAGCCGCTCTCGGGCGAAGCGCTGCCGGATTCGTGCAGCGCGTGCAGGAAGGCGTAGGAAAGAAACGGGTTCGCTTCCTCCTGCTGCGCCAGCAAGCCATCCCAGGCGACTTGCCCGATCTCGGACAAGGATGAAACGATATGCGTGCGATAATTCAAAATTGCTCCATTATACCTCGATTCAGGGCACGCAGACCAAATGAACAACCGATTCTACAATCTGTATTCCCACGGCTTCGCGCGCGTGGCCGTCGCGATCCCGCGTTGCCGCATCGCCGACCCGGCCTACAACGTCGAGCAGACCTTGTCGCTGGCGCGCCAGGCCGCGAGCGCAGGGCGCGGCGCTGGTCGCCTTCCCGGAACTGGGCCTGTCCGCCTACAGCTGCGACGACCTGTTCCACCAGAAGGCCTTGCTCGACGCCTGCGTGGACGGCTTGCAAGCCATCGTCGAGGCATCGAACAGCCTGCCGCTGGCGATGGTAGTGGGCCTGCCGCTGCGGGTCAATCACCAGCTGTTCAATTGTGCGGCCGTGGTGGCCGGCGGGCGCGTGCTGGGCCTGGTGCCGAAGAGCTACCTGCCGAACTATGGCGAGTTCTACGAATCGCGCCAGTTCTCGGCCGCCGAATGCGCCGCCGTCGATGCGATCGAACTGTTCGGCGAGCAGGTGCCGTTCGGCGCGAACCAGGTGTTCGAGGTCGAGAACCTGCCGCTGCTGCGCTTCCACGTCGAGATCTGCGAAGACGTCTGGGTGCCGGTGCCGCCGTCCTCGTTCGCCGCGCATGGCCGGCGCGACGGTGCTGGTGAACCTGTCGGCCTCGAACGTCGCTGGTCGGGCAAGAGCACCTACCGCCACCAGCTGGTCAGCCAGCAGTCGGCGCGCTGCATGGCCGCCTACCTGTACACCTCGGCCGGGCGCGGCGAATCGACCACCGACATGGCCTGGGACGGCCAGGCGATCATCTACGAAAAGGGCGAGCTGCTGGCCGAGTCGGCGCGCTTTCCTCGACGAGTCGCACATCATCTTCGCCGACGTCGACCTCGAGCGCCTGTCGCAGGAACGCATGCGCGCGACCACCTTCGCCCAGTCGGCGCGCCGCCATGCGCAGGAAGTGGCCGCCTTCCGCATCCAGCGCGTGAAGCTGGCGCTGCCGCTTCGAGAGCGACGCTGCCGCTGGACGCGCGAGATCGAGCGCTTCCCTTACGTGCCGGCCGACCGCGCGCTGCGCGACGAGCGCTGCACCGAGGTCTACAACATCCAGGTGCAGGCCCTGATCCAGCGCCTGTCCTCGAGCGGCATCCAGAAGGTCGTGATCGGCGTCTCCGGCGGCCTCGATTCGACGCACGCGCTGCTGGTCTGCGCCGCCGCCATGGACCGCCTGAACCTGCCGCGCACGAACATCCTGGCCTACACCATGCCGGGCTTCGCCACCAGCGAGCGCACGCTGCAGCAGGCGCACGCGCTGATGGAAGTGGTCGGCTGCCGCGCCCAGGAAATCGACATCCGCCCGAGCTGCCTGCAGATGCTCAAGGACCTCGGCCACCCCTACGCCGAAGGCAAGCGAGCAGTACGACGTCACCTTCGAGAACGTGCAGGCGGGCGAGCGCACGAACCACCTGTTCCGGCTCGCGAACCACCTGGGCGCGATCGTGATCGGCACCGGCGACCTGTCCGAGCTGGCGCTGGGCTGGTGCACCTACGGCGTGGGCGACCATATGTCGCACTACAACGTGAACGCCAGCGTGCCCAAGACCCTGATCACCACCTGGTGCGCTGGGTGGCCGAAACCGGCGCGGTGGTCGAAGGGCGGCGCCGAGGTGCTGCTGAACGTCCTGGACACCGAGATCAGCCCCGAGCTGGTGCCCGGCAAGCGCGGGCGACGACAAGCCCGCGCAAATCACGGAAAGCGTGATCGGCCCCTACGAGCTGCAGGACTTCAATCTGTACTACATCCTGCGCTACGGCTTCACGCCGTCGAAGGTCGCGTTCCTGTCCTGGTCGGCCTGGCGTTCGAAGGAGGAGGGCCGCTGGCCGGACGAACATGGGTCGCGCAACGAATACGACCTGGCCGCGATCAAGCGCAACCTGTCGATCTTCCTGTTCCGCTTCTTCAAGACCAGCCAGTTCAAGCGCAGCTGCGTGCCGAACGGGCCGAAGGTCGGCAACGGCGGCTCGCTCTCGCCGCGCGGCGACTGGCGCGCCCCGAGCGATTCGGAAGCGACCGTCTGGCTCGACGACCTGGCCAACATTCCCGGATTAAGATCACCTTATTATTAGAAGACAGGAGCAGCCATGAAACAGATTACCTGCGTGATCAAACCCTTCAAACTCGACGAAGTCCGCGAAGCCCTGGCCGACGTCAACGTCACCGGCCTCACCGTCACCGAAGTCAAAGGCTTCGGCCGCCAGAAGGGCCATACCGAGCTGTATCGCGGCGCCGAATACGTGGTGGATTTCCTGCCGAAGGTGAAGATCGAAGTGGTGGTGGACGACGGCGTGGTCGACCAGGTGGTCGACGCCATCATCAAGGCCGCGCGCACCGGCAAGATCGGCGACGGCAAGATTTTCGTGCAGGACGTGCAGCAGGTGATCCGCATCCGTACCGGCGAGACCGGGCCGGACGCGGTGTAAATCGGAACAGCTTCTGAACGCCTCGGGACGCCCTCCGGGCAAGGCGACCTCGAAGCAAGAGAACGCCGCCATGAGTGGCGTTAGTCAGGCGCTCAGCGTCCCATCTGGATATCGAACTTCCAGGTACACCAGCCGCATCACGCTGATCGACAGCGCGCTGGTCCACAGCGCGAAATCGTGCGAGACGTTCGTGTAGAGCAGGAGCAGCAGGAACATCCAGTTGCCGAGGAAGGCGCACAGCGCATACGGTTTCCCGTCGCGGAACACCATCGGCACTTCGTTGCAGACGATATCGCGCAGCACGCCGCCGAAAATCCCGGTGATCACGCCCATCATCGAGGCGATGAAGAGCGGCATGTTGGCGTCCAGCGCCGCCGAGACGCCCGCGATCGAGAACAGGCCCAGGCCGATGGCGTCGGCGACCACGATCAGGCGTTCGGACACGATGTGGCGCAGCGTGCGGATCAGCGGCGAGGCGACCAGGGCCAGCACGAAGATGGCGATGGCGTATTCCTGGTGCGTGACCCAGAACAGCGGACGGCGGTCGAGCAGGATGTCGCGCAGGGTGCCGCCGCCAAAGGCCGCGATGAAGGCGACCGTGAAGACGCCGACCAGGTCCATGCGCTTGCGGCGCGCCTCGATGAAGCCGGAAAAGGCGCCGACCAGGATCGCCATGATTTCGATGAACTTGATGAGGGTCATGCAGCGGACTATTCAGTTGGCATGTTGCTAGCCTAACATGCCGCTGAGCCCAGGTGGTCGACGACTTACGTGGCGCCGGCGCGCTCGGTCTCGGCCAGCGGCAGGCGCACGCTGAAGACGACCTGGCCGCCTTCATGGCGGTAGCTGATTTCGCCCGCGTGCTCGCGCACGATGCTGGCGACGATGTACAGCCCCAGGCCCATGCCGGTGCGGTTCTGCGGGTTGTGCAGCGAGGTGCGCTTGAAGGGATTGAACAGGGTCGAGGCCAGTTCTTCCGCGATCGGCGTGCCGTTGTTGGCCACGTCGAGCGTGGCCCAGCCGGCGTCCGCGTGCAGGCTGACGCGGATCGGATGGCCGACATGGCCATGGTGGCGCGCGTTGCTCAGCAAATTCGACAGCACCTGCGACATGCGGCCGGCGTCGGCGCGCACCAGCGTCGGCCCGGGATTCGTGTATTCATAGGTGATGGTCGGGTAGGCCAGGCGCATCTCGTCGACCATGTCGTCGATCAGCGCCGCCAGGTCGAGCGGTTCGAGCAGCACGCCCAGGCCCATGCCGCCGTCGATGCGGCTCATGTCGAGCACTTGCCCGATCAGGCGCTGCATGCGGTTCGACGACGACTGGATGCGCTTGCCCAGCGTCGGCTGGTTGCCGCCGCCGTTGCCGCGCTCGAGCAGGGTGCCGGCCATGTTGATCGAGTGCAGCGGGTCGCGCAGGTCGTGGCCCAGCATCGCCAGCAGCTGGGCGCGCGTGGATTCGGTCTGGGCGCGGCGCGCGTTCGAGGCGCGCAGCAGTTCCGACAGCATCAGGCGCGCGTTCGACTGCACCGTCGGCTTCCCACGGCTGGGCGCGTCCGAGCACGGTTTCGTGCCAGGCGTCGAAGGAGCCGCGCGGGGTCAGGCGCGCGCCGAGCGGGCCATGGGTGACGGTCTTGTCGGGGCGCCCGGCCCAGGCCACCTGCTCGATCTGTTCGGTGCGCAGCAGCAGGCACCAGCCGCCGCCGGGAGGATCGAAGGGCAGGGCCAGCATGCCGACCCATTTGCCCAGCAGCGGCTGCAGCGTCCTGCGGCCAGTCGCCGAGCTTGTCGCGCACCAGCAGGTCGCTGGCGTCGCGCGGCAGCGGCGCGCACGATCGATTCGGCCACCGGCGCGTTCGATGGTGCCGGCGCTCAGGATCTTGCCGTTGTGGACGCTGACCATCGCATGCGAGCCGGTGGCCTCCTGCAAGGCCTCGGCGTGGTGCGCCAGGGCGTCGAGCGGTTCCTCGTCGATCAGCAGCGACTCGACCAGGCTGGTGCGCACGCGCGCGGCCTGCTCGACCTGGGCGGCGTCGCGCTGGGCCTCGATGCTCTGGATGGTCGAGGCCATGACCTGGGCCAGCACGTCGGCCGACATGCGGATCGTGTAGGGCACCTGTTTCGGCGCCATGTGATGGCAGGCCAGCAGGCCCCAGAGGCGCCCGTTGATCACGATCGAGACGCTCATCGAGGCGCACACGCCCATGTTCTGCAGGTATTCGACGTGGATCGGCGAGACGCTGCGCAGCACGCTGTAGCTCATGTCGAGCGGCGCCGCGTCCGGGCGCGCCCAGCATCGGCACCGGCTGGTAGCCGACGTCGGCGATCATGCGCAGGGTGGTCAGCACGTACATGCGGCGCGCCTGGGCCGGGATGTCGCCGGCCGGGTAGCGCTGGCCGACATACGGCACCAGGTCCTCGCGCCGCGCCTCGGCCACGACGTCGCCGCTGTCGTCTTCGCGGAAGCGGTAGGCCATCACGCGGTCGAAGCCGGTGAATTCGCGCACCTGGCGCACCGCCGTCTCGAGCAGGGCATCGACGTTCTTCTGGCGCCGCACGCGCTCGATCGAGCTGTGCGCCTTGACCGCGAACAGGGCGACCGCGTCGGCGGCTTCGGCGCGCGATTCGAATTCGGCGATGATGCGCCCGCGCGTGGCATGGACGATGCAGTCGTACTGGCGCTTGCCCAGTTCGACCGCGGAAAAGGCAGGGGCGCATTCGCCGTCGACCTGGCAGCTCACGCATTCCTCGATCAGCTCGGCGGCCAGGGCGGGCAGGGGCAGGCGGTCGAAGTGCAGGCCGGCCTGCAAGGCTCGCCAGTTCGGCAGGGATGTTCGCACTCCAGCCCTCGAGCATGCCCGTCGGTGTCGAAAAACACCATGAAGCCGTGCGGCTGGATGAAGCCGGGAATATGGATCGGCTCGTCCGCGCAGGATTGCAGGTCGACCAGGGGCGCAGGGGACATGGGAACGACGGGGCTGGACTTCAATGTGCTTCCCTTATAGTGGGCGCTGGCGCGGGTGGCGGTTGCGCGATTTTACAATGCCTGCGGCCATGCTGTCGTTTTGCCAGCATGGCGCTGCGACAGTGGTAGTGATGCGGATGTTGTATGGATGAGCTCAGAGGTCGAGCGCAGGCCGCAACAGCACGATCAGCGCGCCATTGCCGCCGTCGGTCGCGGCTGGCCACGCAGAAGGCGACCACGTCGTCGAGCTGCACCAGCCAGCTGTGCACGACCGCGCGCAGCACCGGCTCGCCGTTCGGGGAGCCGTAGCCGACGCCGTGGATGATGCGCACGCAGCGCACGCCGCGGCGCACGCAGCGCCGGACAAAATCGCCGACCTCGCCGCGCGCCGTGTCGCGCGTCATGCCG
This sequence comes from uncultured beta proteobacterium, assembly GCA_963729765.1. Lineage (GTDB taxonomy): Bacteria > Pseudomonadota > Gammaproteobacteria > Burkholderiales > Burkholderiaceae_D > Telluria. Next base: position 137,196 of record CAVSPL010000026.1, read on the forward strand.
TGCAGGTCGAGTTCGTCCTGGACGCGGCCAGTGGCGCTTGCGCAGCTTCTTGACGACGTCGGGGCCGACGCCGTCCTTGGCGTAGCTGAGCGTCGGATCGTCATCGAGCAGGCCTTCGACGTCGAAGCCGTCGGAGAGCGACTGCTGCAGCACCAGGGCGTCGTCTTCTTCCTGCGAGAGGACGCGCCGGGCCGGGTGCTCGCGCAGCATGGCTTCCTGCACCGGGCGATAGACGTAGCGGTCCGACTCCGGCATCTTCTTGACGCCATCCATGGCGCCGCGGAACTCGACCGCGCGTTCGCGCGCGAGGCGCTCGCGCTTTTCGCGCTCGGCTTGCGCGATGGCGCGCAGGCGTCGTCTTCCTTGAGCTGGTCGCGCAAGGATTTCAGGTCGCCGAAGTCTTTCATGCCTGCCATACGTCCTATTGCAAGAAGATTACGCGTCTTCGAGCGCTTCCAGGTAGCGCTGGGCGTCGAGCGCGGCCATGCAGCCGGTGCCCGAGCTGGTGATCGCCTGGCGGTAGATATGGTCCTGCACGTCGCCGGCCGCGAACACGCCCGGCACGCTGGTGGCGGTGGCCATGCCCTCGGTGCCGCTCTTGGTCTTGATATAGCCGTTGTGCATGTCGAGCTGGCCGTCGAAGATCATCGTGTTCGGCTTGTGGCCGATCGCCACGAACAGGCCGTGCACGGTCAGGTCTTTCTGGGCGCCGTCGGCGGTCGCGCGCAGTTTCAGGCCGGTGACGCCGCTCTGGTCGCCCACGACTTCGTCGAGCGTGTGGTTCAGCTCGAGCACGATCTTGCCTTCCTTGACCTTGTTCATCAGGCGGTCGACCAGGATCGGCTCGGCGCGGAACTTGTCGCGGCGGTGGATCAGGGTGACTTTCGAGGCGATGCCGGCCAGGTACAGGGCTTCCTCGACCGCGGTATTGCCGCCGCCGATGACCGCCACTTCCTGGTTACGGTAGAAGAAGCCGTCGCAGGTGGCGCAGGCCGAGACGCCGCGGCCCATGAAGGCCGTTTCCGATTCCAGGCCCAGGTACTGGGCCGAGGCGCCGGTGGCGATGATCAGGGCGTCGCAGGTGAATTCGTGCGAGTCGCCGACCAGGCGGATCGGCTTTTCGTTCAAGTAGGTCGTGTGGATGTGGTCGAACACGATCTCGGTATTGAAACGCTCGGCGTGCTGCAGCAGGCGCGCCATCAGTTCCGGACCTTGCACGCCCAGCGGGTCGCCCGGCCAGTTCTCGACATCGGTCGTCGTCATCAGCTGGCCGCCCTGTTCGACGCCGGTCACCAGCATCGGGCTCAAATTGGCGCGCGCGGCGTAGACGGCGGCGCTGTAGCCGGCAGGACCGGAACCGAGGATCAGGACTTTGGCGTGTTTCGTAGTGGTCATGGGGTGCGAGGTAATGAGAGTCAGAAGTGGGAAACTGGGGACGGCTTAGACATAAATCAAGGCGCCCAGCGCAGGCTAGATTATAGACGATGATGCGCACGAGCATGAATGACGGGCCGTCCGGCAATATATGCCTTAGAATGGCTGGATTCCGCAAAGGCGAACACATCAGCACTTAGCAGCATGAGCAAGAAGAGTCCCGCACAACCCGTCACCCCACCCCGTCATCCGTCCCCGCGATCGCCGATGCCGCGCCGTCTCGCCCGCCTCCTGCTGGAGGCGCGCTGGATCGCCATGGCCGTCGCTTTCGTGTATTTCGTGTTGATTTTGTTGAGTTACAACAAAGCCGATCCGGGCTGGTCGCACGCGAATACCGTCGTCAAGATTTCCAACCTGGGCGGCAAGGCCGGCGCCTGGCTGGCGGATTTGTTGTTGTTCATTTTCGGTTTCTCCGCCTGGTGGTGGGGCGCCTTGTTCCTGCGCGCCGTCTGGCGCGGCTGGCAGCGCCTGACCGACAAGCTGCCGACGCCCGCCGAGCCGGAGCACCAGGACGAATTCATCGTGCGCTGGATCGGCTTCGGCCTGATGTTCGCCGGCAGCGTCGGCCTCGAATACCTGCGCATGTGGTCCTGGGACGTCGAACTGCCGCGCGCTCCCGGCGGCGTGCTGGGCCAGCTGCTCGGACATTCCTCGCAGGTGGCCTTCGGCTTCACCGGCGCCACCTTGCTGCTCCTGCTGCTGTTCGGCCTCGGTTTCTCGCTGTTCTTCCACGTGTCCTGGCTGGCCGTGGCCGAGCGCATCGGCGCAGCTCTTCGACACGACCATGGACTGGTTCCGCATGCGCGTCGAAGACCGCGAAGACCGGCGCCAGGGCGAAGTCGCGGCCGTCAAGCGCGACGAAGTCGTGGTGACCGAACGCGCGCGCCATAGCGAGAAGCCGGCCGCGCCGGGCCGCGCCGAGCCGCAGTTCGACGACGACGACGACGATGCGCCGGTGCGCCGCGCCGCGCAAGGCCGCGCCGTCGCTGGCTGCGCCTGTGCCTTCCGGGCCGATCGGCCGTCATGCGCCCAGACCATGCCGGGCGCAGTGTCAGCCGACTCGGCGCCGATCAAGATCGAGCCGCAGATGATGTCGGTGCCGAAAGGCGAGCGCGCCGTCAAGGAGCAGCAGACGCCGCTCTTCCGCGACCTGCCGGGCGACTCGCCGCTGCCGCCGCTGTCGCTGCTGGACGAACCGCCGCCGGTGCAGGAAACCGTCAGCATCGAAACGCTCGAATTCACCAGCCGCCTGATCGAGAAGAAGCTGTCGGACTTCGGCGTCGACGCCAAGGTGGTGGCCGCCTTCCCGGGCCCGGTCGTCACGCGCTACGAAATCGAACCGGCCACCGGCGTCAAGGGCAGCCAGATCGTCAACCTGGCGCGCGACCTGGCGCGTTCGCTGTCGCTGACCTCGATCCGCGTCGTGGAAACCATCCCCGGCAAGAACTACATGGCGCTCGAACTGCCGAACCCGAAGCGCCAGATCGTGCGCCTGACGGAAATCGTCGGCTCGAAAGTCTACAACGACAGCGCCTCGAGTTTGACGGTTGCGCTGGGCAAGGACATCGCCGGCAAGCCGGTGGTGGCCGATCTCGCCAAGATGCCGCACCTGCTGGTGGCCGGTACCACCGGCTCGGGTAAATCGGTCGGCATCAACGCCACGATTTTGTCGCTGCTGTATAAATCCGATCCGGCCGACGTGCGCCTGATCCTGATCGACCCGAAGATGCTGGAGATGTCGGTCTACGAAGGCATCCCGCACCTGCTGGCGCCCGTCGTGACCGACATGCGCCAGGCCGGCCACGCGCTGAACTGGGCGGTGAACGAGATGGAGCGCCGCTACAAGCTGATGTCGAAACTCGGCGTGCGTAACCTGGCCGGCTACAACACCAAGATCATGGAGGCGGACAAGCGCGAAGAGCACATCCCGAATCCGTTCTCGATCATGCCGGACAATCCGGAGCCGCTGGAAAAGCTGCCGACGATCGTCATCATCATCGACGAATTGGCCGACCTGATGATGGTGGTCGGTAAGAAGGTCGAGGAGCTGATCGCCCGTATCGCCCAGAAGGCGCGCGCCGCCGGCATTCACCTGATCCTGGCGACCCAGCGGCCGTCGGTCGACGTGATCACGGGCCTGATCAAGGCCAACATCCCGACCCGGATCGCGTTCCAGGTATCGTCGAAAATCGACTCGCGCACGATTCTCGACCAGATGGGCGCCGAAGCGCTGCTCGGCATGGGCGACATGCTCTACATGCCGCCGGGTACCGGCCTGCCGGTGCGCGTGCACGGCGCCTTCGTCTCGGACGAAGAAGTGCATCGAGTTGTAAAACATCTTCAGTCGCAGGGCGCGCCGAATTACATTGAAGGCATCCTGGAAGGCGGCACGCTGGAAGAGGGTGCGACAGGCGGCGACGGCGCGACTGCCGGCGAAGGCGGCGGCGAGTCCGACGCCATGTACGACCAGGCCGTGGCCGTGGTGCTGAAAAACCGCCGCGCCTCGATCTCCCTGGTCCAGCGCCACCTGCGCATCGGCTACAACCGCGCCGCCCGCTTGCTCGAGCAGATGGAAAACAGCGGCGTCGTCTCGCCGATGCAAAGCAACGGCAACCGCGACATCCTCGTGCCCGCCACCCAGGCAGAGTAAGGGTCCCTGTTGGTTCCCGCACCGACGGGAACCGCCGCGTAACGTAGGGTGGGGTCCTGGCTCCACGCGTTCGTATCCTGCACGCTGCACACTCAAAGGACCACGATGCCAAACAACATGAAAACCACCATCGCCGCACTGATCGCCACCCTGGCCCTGTCGGGCACCGCCCACGCGACCGCCCTCGACCAGTTCAAGTCGTTCGTCGCCACCACCAAATCCGCCAAAGGCGAATTCACCCAGCAACAGCAGCGCAAATCCCAGACCGGCAAGATCTCGCCCGATCTCGAGCGGCAGCTTCGTCTTCGCCCGTCCCGGCAAGTTCATCTGGAACTACCAGAAGCCCTACGACCAGCTGCTGCAGGCCGACGGCGACCAGCTCTACATCTACGACAAGGACCTGAACCAGGTCACCGTGCGCAAACTGGGCAACGCCCTCGGCTCCTCGCCGGCCGCGATCCTGTTCGGCAGCAACGACCTGGAAAAGAACTTCACCCTGTCCGAAGCGGGCACCCGCGACGGCCTCGAGTGGCTGAATGCCGTGCCGAAATCGAAGGACACCACCTTCGAGCAGATCAGCATCGGCCTGAAGAACGGCACGCCGGAAGCGATGGAGCTGAAGGACACCTTCGGCCAGACCTCGGTGCTGAAGTTCACCAGCTTCCAGCGCAATCCGTCGCTCGGCGCGCAGCAGTTCAAGTTCGAGATGCCGAAAGGCGCCGAGGTCAATAAGCAGTAAACAATTGTTTTAAGATAATAATACAATTGTTGTGCGCGGCGTAGGCCGGTGCAGCGACAGTAATCGCTGCAACGAAGGTCGGGCTGTGACCAAACAATTGCTGAGCTTCATGCTGCCGCGCTGGCCGTTGTCCGGCGCTGGCCAATCACTGCCCTGGCGCCAGAATGACGGCCATTGCGCGATCCGCTGCGCCACCCGCCTGCGACGACGCCGGTCTGCGCCGATCGAAGGCGCGCGCAGTTATCGAACTGCGCGGGGAGACCTGGTCGTCGAGCACCCTGCCGTCTCGATCTCGACGACGACGGACGCCCGGGTCAATGTACGGCTGCACCGCAGCAGTGGCTGGAAGCGCTGCTCGACGCTATGGCGGTGCGCGCGCTTGAAAACGTGCCGATTCGATCCGGCCGGCGACCCGCAGGTCCGGCGCCGCGACATCAAGATGGCTTATAAGTGGGCGCTGGAGCCGCTCGGGGGAGCGGGTACGCCAGCCGGCGCTGGTTGCCGGCAGCTGCCACGGCGTCCGACCGTTTCATGCGCGTTCCGCGCGCTTGTCGGGTGACGTGACGGGCAGCGAAGGCGTGCTGGTCCGTTTCCTGGTCGACCCGGCCGGCAAGCCCTTCCGCATCAAGTTCGAAAGCGATACGCCGCCGGCCGACCAGCAGGCAGGCGCGGCCTAGCTGGAGTCCTGCCGCTTTACGCCGGCGCGAGGCAAGGCCGGCCCGGCTCCAGGCAATCTCGACGGCCGCCTGATTCCGAAAACGGTTTAGGCAACGCGCGCGGGGCAGGGACGCATCGGCTACACTAGCCGCATGCACAATTCCTGCCATTTTCCATTCCACGCGCACGCCGGAGGCCGCCGTGGATGACCTGTTCCGCAACGAACCCGCCGCGCCGCTGGCCGAAGCCCTGCGCCCGCGCACCATCGACGAAGTCATCGGCCAGAGCCACCTGCTCGGTCCCGGCAAGCCGCTGAACCTGGTTTTCAAATCCGGCAAGCCGCATTCGATGATCCTGTGGGGCCCGCCCGGCGTCGGCAAGACCACGCTGGCGCGCCTGACCGCCTACGCCTTCGATTGCGAATTCATCGCGCTTGTCGGCCGTGCTGTCGGGCGTGAAGGATATCCGCGCCTCGGTCGAGCAGGCCGAGCAGTACCTGGCGCGCGGCAAGCACACGATCCTCTTCATCGACGAGATCCACCGCTTCAACAAATCGCAGCAGGACGCCTTGCTGCCCTTCGTCGAGTCGGGCCTGGTGACGCTGATCGGCGCCACCACCGAAAATCCCTCGTTCGAAGTCAATTCGGCACTGCTGTCGCGTTCGCAGGTGTATGTGCTCAAGGCGCTCACCGACGACGAGATGCGCCTGCTGCTCAAGCGCGCGCAGGAGCGCGTGCTGGCGCACTTGAAATTCGACGAGATCGCCATCGCCACCCTGATCGGCTACGCCGACGGCGACGCGCGCCGCTTCCTGAACCTGCTCGAGCAGACCAAGACCTCGGCCGAAACCACCGGCATCACCACGATCACGGGCGAATTCGTCGACAACGCGCTGACCCTGAATTCGCGCCGCTTCGACAAGGGCGGCGACAATTTCTACGACCAGATCTCGGCCCTGCACAAGTCGGTGCGCGGCTCGCATCCGGACGCGGCCCTGTACTGGCTGTGCCGCATGCTCGATGGCGGCGCCGACGCCAAATACCTGTCGCGCCGCATCGTGCGCATGGCCTGGGAAGACATCGGCCTGGCCGACCCGCGCGCGCTGCAGATCGCCAACGACGCCGCCACCACCTACGAGCGCCTCGGCTCCCCCGAGGGCGAGCTGGCGCTGGGGCAGGCCGTCGTCTACCTCGCGATCGCGGCCAAGAGCAATGCCGGCTACAACGCCTTCAACGCGGCCATGGCCTTTGTTCGCAAGGACAAGTCGCGCGAGGTGCCGGTGCACCTGCGCAATGCGCCGACCAAGCTCATGAAAGAGCTGGGCTACGGCCACGAATACCGCTACGCCCACGACGAGCCGAATGCGTATGCGGCCGGCGAAACCTATCTGCCCGACGGCATGCCCGAGCCGCGCTGGTACCAGCCGGTGCCGCGCGGGGTGGAGGCGAAGGTGGCGGAGAAGCTGGCCTATCCTGCGCCAACTCGACGAAGATGCTGGCGGCGCTAAATCTCGGCATCAAGAACGGCTGCCCACTTGGTACAATTGCGTTTTCGACATACTCGCTGGCCTGACCTCGACAATGATAGACATCCAACTCCTCCGCAAAGACATCGACAACGTCGCCGCCCGCCTGGCCGCGCGCAAGTTCCAGCTCGACGTGGCTGGCTTCAACGCGCTCGAAGCCGAGCGCAAGGCGATCCAGACCCGTACCGAAGAACTGCAGGGCAAGCGCAATTCGCTGTCGAAGCAGATCGGCATGTTGAAGGGCAAGGGCGAGGACGTCTCCGGCGTGATGGCGGAAGTGGCGGGCCTGGGCGACGAGCTGAAAGCCAACGAAGCGGCACTGGCCGAGGTGCAGCGCAAGATGGCCGAGTTCATGGAGTCGATCCCGAACCTGCCGCACGAATCGGTCCCGGCGGCGTCGATGAAACCGGCAACGTCGAAGTGCGCAAGATCGGCACGCCGCCAGCCTTCGACTTCGAGGTGAAGGACCACGTCGACCTCGGCGAAAAGCTGGGCCTGGACTTCGAGACCGCCACCAAGATCACCGGCTCGCGCTTCTCGGTCATGAAGGGCGGCATCGCCCGCCTGCACCGCGCGCTGGCCCAGTACATGCTCGACACGCACACCGACAAGCACGGCTACACCGAGTGCTACACGCCCTACATGGTGAACGCCGATTCGCTGCGCGGCACCGGCCAGCTGCCGAAGTTCGAGGAAGACCTGTTCTCGGTGAAGAAGGGCGGCGCGGAAGGCGAGGGCGAGACCTTCTACCTGATCCCGACCTCGGAAGTGCACGCTGACCAACGTCGTGCGCGACGAGATCGTGGCGCTCGACGCGCTGCCGATCAAGATGACGGCGCACACGCCTTGCTTCCGTTCGGAAGCCGGCAGCTACGGCCGCGACACGCGCGGCATGATCCGCCAGCACCAGTTCGACAAGGTCGAGATGGTGCAGATCGCCCACCCGGAACAGTCGCTACGCGGCGCTGGAAGAGATGGTCGGCCATGCCGAATTCATCCTGCAGAGCCTGGGCCTGCCTTACCGCGTGATGCTGCTGTGCACCGGCGACATGGGCTTCGGCGCGGCCAAGACCTATGACCTGGAAGTCTGGCTGCCGGCGCAGAACACCTACCGCGAGATTTCCTCGCTGTCGAACTGCGAAGCCTTCCAGGCCCGCCGCATGGGCGCGCGTTTCCGCAACGCGCAGAACAAGCCGGAGCTGCTGCACACGCTGAACGGCTCGGGCCTGGCCGTGGGCCGCACGCTGGTGGCGGTGCTGGAGAACTACCAGCAGGCCGACGGCAGCGTCGTGATTCCGGAAGTGCTGCGCGCGTACATGGGCGGGCTGGAGCGCCTGGCGCCGGCAGCCTGAAATAGCTCTTCCGTTTTCGGCGGAGGCTGGCTATAATGCTGGTCTCTTGCAGCGACCGTGACACCGATTTAGGAGAGGTGGCAGAGTGGTCGAATGTACCTGACTCGAAATCAGGCGTACGTTAAATCGTACCGTGGGTTCGAATCCCACCCTCTCCGCCAGAAGTAGAAAAAAGGCTCCCCACCGGGAGCTTTTTTTTCGTCCATTGGGGTGGCCTCCCACCATTCCCTTGCGCAACCAGAGACCGGTCGCTATAATGCCAGCCTTGCAGCGACCGCAACACCGATTCAGGAGAGGTGGCAGAGTGGTCGAATGTACCTGACTCGAAATCAGGCGTACGTTAAATCGTACCGTGGGTTCGAATCCCACCCTCTCCGCCAGATGTAGGAAAGAAGCTCCCCACCGGGAGCTTTTTTTTCGCCCGTACATTCCTGTGATATGTAATACGAATCACAGCGCCGAAAATCATGTATTGGACAAATCACCGCGGCCCCGGCATTGTTGTGTCTTCATCTATCCGCCGCTCCGAGGATCACCATGCCCGTCTACCGCTCCCGCACCACCACCCAAGGCCGCAACATGGCAGGCGCCCGCGCCCTGTGGCGCGCCACCGGCATGAAGGACGGCGACTTCGACAAGCCGATCGTCGCCGTCGTCAATTCGTTCACCCAGTTCGTGCCGGGCCACGTGCACCTGAAGGACCTGGGCCAGCTGGTGGCGCGCGAGATCGAGGCGGCCGGCGGCGTCGCCAAGGAATTCAACACCATCGCCGTCGACGACGGCATCGCCATGGGCCACGGCGGCATGCTGTATTCGCTGCCGTCGCGCGACCTGATCGCCGACTCGGTCGAATACATGGTCAACGCCCACTGCGCCGATGCGATGGTCTGCATCTCGAACTGCGACAAGATCACGCCCGGCATGCTGATGGCGGCCATGCGCCTCAATATTCCGGTGGTGTTCGTTTCGGGCGGGCCGATGGAGGCGGGCAAGGTGGTCAAGGTCGTCAACGGCGACAAGAAGATCATCAAGCTCGACCTGATCGACGCCATGATCAAGGCCGGCGACAGCAGCGTGTCGGATGCCGACGTGGCCGAAATCGAGCGCTCCGCCTGTCCGACCTGCGGCTCCTGCTCCGGCATGTTCACGGCCAATTCGATGAACTGCCTGACCGAGGCGCTGGGCCTGGCGCTTGCCGGGCAACGGCACGGTGCTGGCGACGCACTCGGACCGCAAGGAGCTGTTCCTGGGCGCCGGCCGCCTGATCGTCGAACTGGCCAAGCGCCACTACGAGCAGGACGATTACTCGGTCCTGCCGCGCAACATCGCCACCAAGGCCGCGTTCGAAAACGCGATGGTGCTGGACGTCTCGATGGGCGGCTCGACCAACACGGTGCTGCACCTGCTGGCCGCCGCCCACGAAGCGGAGGTGGAATTCACGATGGCCGACATCGACCGCATTTCGCGCAAGGTGCCCTGCCTGTGCAAGGTGGCGCCGATGACCGACAAGTACCACATCGAAGACGTGCACCGCGCCGGCGGCATCTTCGCGATCCTGGGCGAGCTGGCGCGCGCCGGCCTGCTCGACACCTCGCTGCCGACCGTGCACAGCCCGACGCATGGGCGCGGCGATCGACAAATACGACATCCGCGTCAGCGACGACCGGGCGGTGCACCAGCTGTTCCGCGCGGCGCCGGGCGGCGTGCCGACCCAGGTGGCGTTCTCGCAGTCCGAGCGCTACGCGCAGCAACGACCTCGATCGCAGCACCGGCTGCATCCGCGACCGCGAGCACGCCTATTCGCAGGATGGCGGCCTCGCGGTCCTGTACGGGAACATCGCCGAGAAGGGCTGCATCGTCAAGACGGCCGGCGTCGACGACAGCATCCTGAAGTTCTCCGGCAAGGCGCGCGTGTTCGAAAGCCAGGACGCGGCGGTCGAAGCGATCCTCGGCGACACCGTGCAGGCGGGCGACGTCGTCATCATCCGCTACGAAGGCCCGAAAGGCGGGCCGGGCATGCAGGAGATGCTGTACCCGACCTCGTACATCAAGTCGAAGGGACTCGGCAAGGCCTGCGCGCTGTTCACCGACGGGCGCTTCTCCGGCGGCTCCTCCGGCCTCGTGATCGGCCACGCCTCGCCGGAAGCGGCCGAAGGCGGCGCCATCGGCCTGGTGGAAGAGGGCGACATGATCGACATCGACATCCCGGCGCGCACGATCAACCTGCGCGTGAGCGTCGAAGACCTGGCGCACCGCCGCGCGGCGATGGAAGCGCGCGGCGCGCGACGCCTGGCAGCCGCTGGGCCGCGAGCGTTACGTCTCGCAGGCGCTGCAAGCCTACGCGGCGCTGACGACCTCGGCCGACCGCGGCGCGGTGCGCGACCTGGCGCA